>NZ_CP053346.1:1130000-2330000 GCF_013113735.1 Sphingomonas sp. AP4-R1 | reverse complement strand
GGAATTGCAGAACCGTCAAGAGGGCGGTTTGCGCGCGCGTCTGCGGCTGTACGGTCATGCAGACCCGGCGGCGGCCGACACATAGCGTCACAATGGTCGCAACCGCCTGTTGCAAGGTTAAGTGATGATCGGACTCCAAGGAGTTCGAGATGAAACGATTATCTGCACACAATAAAGCACTGGCAGCGACGGTGCTGTTGGGCTTCGGACTGGGCGCCACGGCTGCACACGCCCAGCGCCATTCGCACGGCCACTCGGGCGATCATGGTCATCGAGGCGGCCGTGACCATCATTATGACGGCGATCATCACGGCCATGGCTATCCTCCGTCACCCTACCATGACCAAGGGATTATCGTGATCGATCGCAGCCATGGAGGATGGTGGCGGACGGATCCATGATTCCGAGCCTACCGCGGCGTCAGGGCCGGATATTACTTCGCCCCGGGTTATGGCTACTACCCCGTACTCTACGGTTATGCGGATCGGGCGCTTGTCGCGGGCGTCGTTCTGCCGATGCCGATGCGCAGCTACGTGGTGATCGAACCCACCGTCTATGGCCTGCGACCGGCGTCTGGCGGCTACGGCTAGTTCTACGCCGGCAATAGTTTCGTGCTCGCTTCCTTGGCGACAGGAATGATCGTTCAAGCGGTCGTCGGCGGCTGGTGAGCCTTGCCGGCTGGCCTCTGGGTCCTAGCCGACGCACCTTCGGATGTTCTCAATGACGACCAGCCGCTCGCCCAGACTCGTGTCCTCTGCTTCAAACTTAAGGACTTTAAAATATGGCATCGATGAAGACCTACGTGGCACAACTTGGCGTCGCGCTCATGGTCCTGGCCAGCATACTCGCCTCTCCGGCATTCGCCGCCGATCAATCCGGACAGCTTCGGGTGGGCGGTGTCACGCGCACTTACTCCGTCCATGTTCCAGATGGCCGACCGCCTGCGGGCGGGTTTCCCGTCGTGCTCGTATTCCATGGCGGCGGCATGCAAGGGGCGGGCATGCGGCGGCTCACGCATTTTGATACGATTGCCGATCAGCGCGGGCTGATCGTCGTCTACCCCGATGGCATCGATAAACATTGGAACGACGGCCGTTCGACGATCCGCAATCCGCAGAACGACGTAGGCTTCGTCTCGATCTTGCTTGACGAGATCGGGCGGAAATATCCCGCGAACGATCGACGCATCTTCGCCACCGGACTCTCGAACGGTGCGGTGTTCGCCGAGCGGCTTGGTTGCGATCTCTCGCAGCGGATCTCGGCGATCGCGCCGGTCGCCGGCACGATGCCGAGCGATCTGGCGCCGCACTGCCGGCCGGCCCGGCCTGTCTCTGTCCTGCAGATCGCCGGCACAGCGGACCCGATCATGCCGTACCGGGGCGGCGCTGTAGCCGACTTCGGCGGCAAGGGCGAAGGAGGAGAGGTCCTGTCGGTCGTGGAGACCATCCGCCTGTGGTCAAGATCGAACGGCTGCAAACGGAGTGGCCCGCCCGAGATGCTCGCTCAAACCGCCCCGTTTGATCGAACCAAAGTCGCCCGTACCCGTCATGAGGATTGCCGCGCGCATGGTTCCGTCACGTTATTGACCGTCATTGGTGGTGGGCATGCTTGGCCTGGCGGCCCCCAATACGCTCTGCCGAGGATGATCGGTTTGGCGAGCCGCCAGTTCGACGCCAGTCAGATTATCGCGAATTTTTTCCTATCCTGCTCACCTCGTTTTTGATCGGCATCCGTACGAGACCACGAGGTCGATCGGATCATCTGACCGGCTGCGTGCCGCCTGCTTCGGATCGGTAGCAATATCACCTCAACTCGGCCCGGATAAGCAGGCGCCGCTGATCTGCGCTCCCATGCATCCGATAGCTTGTTCCTACTCGCTGCCCCGCTGGAGGTCGAATGATGCGCGAGCTCGCTCAACGTCCTGATGATGATCAACCGTCCAGCGATATAGCGCGGTGAGCGGCCCGCTGACTGTCCGGCCAAGCGGCGTCACGAAGTTTTCCACGGCATCCAGCGATCGGGCGATGACTCGCCGCGTTACGATGCCCTGGCGCTAAAGCGTCCTGAGCGCATCCGTGAGCGCCTTCTTTGTGATGCCGTCCGTCCGGCGCTCTAGCGGACTAAAACGTGTCGGATCCTCATCAGTTCGATAACGGCGATCAACCTTGTACGTAGAGTTGACCACGCGTTATGGAAGTGAGCGCTGCACCTACCCCTACATAGCGCTCTCATGCTGCTCTTGCTCCCGAGCCGGTGGCGAGCTTCGAATGAACGCCTCGACGAGCGCATCCACCACGACACGAACCTTGGGGGCCATATCGCGCGAGCGCGGCCAAAGCGCGGTGATGGGGCCGTCTTCCGTGGGTGTGGCAATCGGCACCACCTCGAGCCGCCCGCTGTGGAGATCGTCTGCTGCGAGCCAGGTCGAAAGATAAGCGAGCCCCAGTCCGTTCACGGTCGCGTCCCGCAGAGCCTCACCGTGGCTGACCGTATGGCGCGGTTGGATGACGAACGACCTGACCAGCCCATCCGGGCCGCAAACCGCCCATGGCAGCGGGCGGCCATCTTTGGCAAAAGCGAGGCAGTCATGTCGAGCGAGCTCTTCGACGGCGCTCGGACGCCCGTGACGCTCCAGATAGGATGGCGCAGCGCAGATGATTGAGCGCTGCGTACCAATGCGGCGTCCGATCAGGCTCGCGTGATCTCCAGGGTCACCAAGCCGCACTACAAGGTCGATACCTTCCTCGACGAGATCGACCTGTCGGTCCGTGAACGAGACATCGAGGTTCAGATCAGGGTTCCGGTCCGCGACCTCCTCCAGTACCGGCATGACGCACAACCTGCCAAACGAGATCGGCAGGTTGATGCGCAAGGTTCCCGATACGACGCGCTTTCGCGAGGCCAGCAGCGCCTCCGCCGCATTCAGCTCTTCCAAGACCTTCAGGCAGCTTTGATAATAGGTCTGCCCTTCGGCCGTCAGGTTCAGGCTGCGGGTCGTGCGGTCAAGCAGCCGTATGCCGAGACGCTCTTCGAGACGCGCCACGCTCTTGCCTGTCGCGGATTTCGACACGCCCATGCGTGCTGCCGCCGCCGTGAAGCTTCCCGTCTCTACCGAATGAACGAAGGCGGAAATGCCTTGGAGGTGGGAATGAAGGTTAAGACTCACTGATTGGATACCAAGTGGAGGAACTGTTCGCAAAATACGTCGCAACATAGTCCATGCGATTGTCAATAGGATCGGCGCTCAACATCGGAGAGCGTCGACCATGAGCGAGACAATGAAACGATGGCAGTTGCCGGCATTCGGATTGAAGAACCTGGAGCTGACCGAGGTGCCAGTGCCCGCGCCGGCCAGCAACGAGGTGCTGATCCGGGTTTCCGCGGTTTCCCTCAACTATCGTGACAAACTGGTGGTCGAAGGCGCGTTGTTGCCCGACAGGCCGACCATGCCATTCGTTCCGGTTTCGGACATGAGCGGCGAGGTCGTGGCGACCGGCAAAGGCGTGACACGTTTCAGGGTCGGCGACCGGATACTCGGAAACTTCTGGACGCAATGGATCGACGGCGAGCCGCCACGCGAGATGGCCCGGCATGGCCTGTCGCTGGGCGGACCGCTTCCTGGTGCGCTGGCCGAATATGTGACGCTTCACGAGGACGTGGCCGTCATGGCGCCCGCATCGCTGACGGACGAGGAAGCCTCCACCTTACCGGTTGCGGCGCTGACGGCATGGTTTGCGCTGATCGAAGCAGGTCACCTGAAACCTGGCCAGACGGTTCTGGTGCAGGGCACCGGCGGCGTCGCCCTGTTCGGGCTTCAAATTGCCCAGGCTTTCGGAGCCCGCGTGATCGTCACTTCGCGGAGCGCGGAGAAGCTTGAACGCGCAAAGGCGCTCGGCGCCGTTGGCGTGATAGATACTCGCGCGAACCCGGACTGGTCCGTCGCAGCACTGGACCTGACCGACGGGCACGGCGTCGATCATGTGCTCGAACTGATCGGTGGCGACAATATCAGCCATTCGGCAGCCGCCCTCACGAGCGGCGGGCGTATCGCCCAGATCGGCTTTATGAAGGGATCGGAGATCGTGCTGTCGGCAGTTCCTATGATGCTCAAAAGGGCCATCATTCAGGGTGTGTCGGTCGGCCATAGACGATCTTTTGAGGACTTGAACCGCGCCATCGACGAGAATGCCATAAAGCCGGTGATCGATAGAATTTACACCTTTGCAGATGCACCGGCGGCCTTCGATCACCTCGAACGCGGGCCATTCGGGAAAGTGGTCATTCGAGCCAAGAGCGAGGTCGGGGGCTGACTCTCCATTCCGGCTCGCCCTCCAGAGTTTCTATTCCAATCTAAACAAGCACTGATGTACCTTGCGACTGCGTCTAGCTTTGCGCCACTGTGAGGCTGGCTGTCCCTCGACCAGACGCGCGATCATCGTCGCCGTTATCGATTTGGCGTTGGAACCGATATGCCAGCGATCGCCAACGCGCGCGCGCTCAGTGCTGCCAACGGCTTTAACGCCGAGAACGAGCGGCTCGCCTATCCTTTCCCCTGTGATTTGAATGAGGCCGATGGCAGAAGGGATACCGGGCGAGATGGCAGCCGACGCCAAATTCGCGAGCGCCGTCTGACGCTCGCCTGCGACGACGGGTCGGGCCAGACCGCCAACGGCGACAACCGAAAGATACGAGATCAGCCGACGACGGGAGAGGGAGAAGTTTGCATGCATCTCGCTCACCTTACTTGGCCAAGCAGCGCGACCTTGCGCTCGAATTCTCCACGGTCGTTGGCATTGCGCGAGATGCGCGCCGAATGCCAAAGATGTTGGCGACCTGCCGTGATCTGTCCGTTGGCGATTTCCTGAGCGCCCACACGCTCGCAGGCTTGCGCCTTCATCGCCTCGTCCTCGAAACCGGACCGATCGCACAACAGCGCATAGAGCTTCACCGCAGCGGCGACATCCCCAAGCTTTTCCAGCACATTACCGCTCCAAACAGCGGAGACAGGCCGGCGATCCTGGTCGAGATCGAAGGTCGCGAGCAAGCGGCGCGCGGCCGGCGCTAATCGCGGCGAGGTCACGTCGGATAATAGCCGCAACATATAAACATCAGGCCCCTCGAACCTTTCCGGTGCACGCTCCAACAGAAGCTCGGCCAGTGCCACTGCCCGGTCGCGATCAGCTCCGCTCGTGCGAGCGCGATATGCCTGGAGCAGCGCTTCATCCAACAATTGCTCTATCGCCATCGGTGTTGGCTTCGCGCCGATGGCGCGGGAGATCCCGGTGATTGGCGCATCGAAATCGATCGCCTTGCCGCCGCTCACTCAACTATCGACGAATGCCAGACCGAACGGCTGTCGCAACACGTCCGCATAATCGAGCTGTCCCAACGCGGAAGGCGTGTCGGCATTGGCTAAAAAGATGAAGGTAAGCTTCTTGTCGGGCACTCGCAGGAAAAGGGCGGATTCGGCTTGGCCATAGCCGAAGACCCAATGAAGCCGCGTGCCCGCGCCCATTTGAGTGAACCAGCCGAAACCATAGGGATGACCATTTCGTGGCGTGGTCAGGCGATCATAGGCTGCTTCATCAATCAGCGCGTTGCGGTCGAGCGCGGCAGCATATTTTGCCATATCATCGATCGTCGAGATCAGGCCCGAGGCTGGATAGGCAGCATCCCAATCATAGTGCCGCTCGACATAGTTCCAGCCCGACGCGGACGGTTGAGCCTCATATCGTTTGACCGCGCGGGCCGAGAGCGGGCTGTCTTTCTGATATCCGGTCATTGTGTCGATCATGCCGAGCGGGCCGAGGAGGCGCTGGCGATTTTGCACGACATAGCTTTGCGGCGACGTGACCCCGCTGATCTTGTCGAACAGTCCCGAGAGCAGATTGAACCGCGCGCCATTATATACATAAGTCTCGCCGGGCAGCCCGCCGGCGCTCATGCTGAGCACGTCTCCGATCGTGATATTGGGATCGCCGATGCCCTCGGGCGGATGCCAACCGGTGTTGAGCGGATAGGCGAGCAGCGGATCGTCCAGCCGAATCTTTCCCTCCGCCTCAAGCTGCGCAAGGATTATGCCGGTCATCGACTTGGTGACCGATGCGATGCCGAACAGCGAGTTGGACCGGATCGGCGCTCCCGTCGCGCGATCGGCGACGCCTTCTTCGTGACGATAGATTATTTTGCCGTCGCGTATGACGGCGACACTGAACCCGGGCAGGTCGAGTTGGGCGGCTATTCGGTGCAGACGCTTGGTGAATGCGGCATCGGCACCTTGGGCATGAGCAGGCACCGCGATGAGCGCAGCGGCTGATGCCACCGTTATTTTGGGCATCCGCATGCTTGTTCCTTTTTTCGCCGCGACATCGGCGCTGGCAGCAATTGTCCGGCAGCGCGACACCTCGATCAATTCCTCGTTTTTGGCAGACGCGCAGGCGCGGGATCGTCGTTCCACTGCAGTTCCATTGCATCGGCGCTCAGACGGATATGGAGCCGGTCATCCAAACCCTCGACCGTGAACAGCGCGTCGTCGGTGAGCGGAATGAGGCGGGCCGCCTGACCGTTGCGCCTGACATAGTGTAGCGCGCCATCTCGCCACAACACGCGCTGGTCGCCATATTGGCCGGCCAACGCCCGCATCCTGGACTGCGACAACACAGGCGGGTGAAGCCGCGCCTCGACTGCGGGGCTTGCCCATATCCATTCGGCACGATCGGCGGGGTTCGCGTCCGTCCGCTTGAGGAGTTCGGCAAGCGCTAGCGAGTGCGCGACATCCAGCGCCTGTTCTGGCTCTGTGGCCACGTCGGGCGCTACGCCGAAACCCTCCCAGTTCGATTGCGACACCGGATGCACTGGCCGACCATAGGAACAGCTCAGCATGAAGCCCGGCGCGATCGGGGACAGTTCGTTGTTGTTCGCAGCACCCGAGGTGGTGGCACCGACCAGCGTGCCGAGATGAAATTGCTGGACGTCATAGGCGAAGGCCTCGGCGCCAGAGCCGACCCGGTTACTGATCAGCACATATAGCGGCTTGCCCTTCAGCCGGCCGGCCGGAAGATATTCCAACGTACGCGACTGGATTGGGTCCTTGCCTGCTTCGAGGAAGGTGATGTCGAGCTTGTCACCATCCATGAAATGGCTGAGCAGATAGCGCACCGCGGCGTGTGATCCGCCGCCATTGCCGCGCAGATCAATGATCACGGCGTCGCCGCTGCGCAGGAAGCGCATCGCCGCGTCATAGGCCGCACCGGTCTGATCCTCGACCCATTCGAAGCCAGCGACGCGCAGATACCGCACATTGCCTGACAGGATCTTCATCTCCGTCAGCCCGTGATTGTCGCGATGCGCCTCGCGCTCCCAGAACGCCTGAAGCTGTGGACTGTCCTCGCCGCCGCCCTTGCCGGCGCTTGCGGCTGCGAACTGCTCGGGCGCATAGGTCAGATACATGTGGCGGTCGTTGCTCGCCTCACGCAGGTCTTCGCTGACGCGGGCGGCAAAGTCAGCGGGGCTGCCGGTCGCGTAGCGGCCGGAGGCCCGAGCCTGGTTCAGCCGCGCGACTATCGTCGGCACGCGATCGGGAAACACGTAACGCGCGGACACCTTCTGTATGATATCGTCGATCGCAGCGGACCGCTGACCGGGCGTCAAGTCCGCCGGTGCTGCGCTCGGCGCCACCGTCACCGGCGCGGGGCGTTGGGCCCAGGCGGGAGAAGCGGCAAGTACGGAAAGTAAGACGACCGAGCGCACAAGCATGGCCGCGAACACGGGCAGGTCGAGTTGGGCAGCTAGTCGATGCAAACGCTTGGTGAATGCGGCATCGGTACCTTGGGCATATGCGGGCACAGCGACTAATGCTGCCACTATGTTGAGCATGCACATCCTCATTCTTCTCCTGTCGGCTCGGCATCACCGCCGTCCGGGTGGACCTTCTAGAACTGACTTATGCGTCGCTCCATCAGCAGCCGGCGCTCGACATCATGGAGTCGACGCCGGCTGACCGGTACGAGGTGACCCGACACTAACTTGATCGACGCCCCAGCTTCCTCGCGAACGATCGCCGAGGCGTGGATCACGTTGACGATGTGCGAACGATGCGTTCGCACGAAATGCGGCGGAAGCCGCTGCTCCAAGAAAGTCAGGCTACCATCATGAAGCAGATGTCTATCGTCGATGGTTACGAGTTCGGCATAATCATCTGCGCCCTGGATGCGGACTACATGTTCGCAATCGACTATTTCCGCGCGACCAGCGCTCCGCACGATGAGAGACGGGCGCCTCGGCCCGTCACGTGTCGTTGCAAGCCGATCGAGCGCTTGCGCGAGTCTCGCAGGCACGATCGGCTTGGGCACGAAATCCAGCACCGCGTGATCGAAGGCCTCAAGCGACCGGTCGGCATACGCCGATACGACCACGCACGGCGTTTCGCCAACCGCGCGCATGACGTCGAAGCCGTTGTTGCCGCTCAAATTGAGGTCGAGGAGCACACCGTCAAAGGATGTGGTGCCTAGTTGCTCTATGGCAGTTGCGACGTCGTTGACACAGGTCAACAGAGCGCCGCCGCCCAGATGCTCGCGAACCAGCCGCATCAATCGGCGCATCGCGGACGCCTCGTCCTCCACCAGCAGCAACCGCATCAAACAGCACCTGTGACGATGGTCGTACACCAGCCGTTGCCGGCTGTTGCTTCCGCATTGACTGTTGCGGCGTTGCCGAACGCTGCGGCTATCTGCGTGCCGACATAGGTTAGGCCGGTGCCTGTCCCCAGCGATCCGGCACCTTCGTGCAGGCTGGGCGGTGTGGTTAGCTCAAGGGTTACGAGGACGTCGTCAAAGCGAACGACCTTAAGCAAAAAGGAATCTCCATCGACGTACCGGCCGTGAACCAACGCGTTTTCAACGAGTGTAAGAATGACGCCCGGCGGAACACGGAGAGCCGAAACCTCGCCCTCGACGGCGAAACTGAGCCGTGCGTCGGTTCGAAATGCCATCAACTGAAGATGGGACCGACATAAGTCGATTTCCTCCTGGAGAGCTATCAACGGCTGCCCTGCGATCCTGGACAGGGTGCGAAACTCATCGCCGAGTAGCTCGATCATCCGCACGCCGGCGCGCGGATTGCTTTCCACCCACTCGATCATGCTGTTGAGCGTGTTGAGCAGGAAATGCGGCGCGATGCTCTGCCTGAGAAGAGCCATCTCCAGGCCTGCCGCTCGAGCCGCTTCTGCAGTGGCTTCGCGCTGAATCCTCCGCAGGAGAAGTATCTGATTGGCGAACAGGATGGCGGACAGCGCCGCGAGTGTCAGGTAGAGCGTTGCATCGAGAAAGTCGGGCTGGATGGCGAGCAAGATGATAAAGATTGCCAATGCCGCCAGCAGTATTCGGGCTCTTCGCCCTTCATCTCCACGGCGCAGGATTGTGGCGCCGGTCGCCAGCATTGAACCGAGCGCACCAAGAGCGAGGACTAACTGTGATCGCTGGTCTGCAGGGATCGAAAGGGCGCACACGCCGAGCAGAACAGCGGTCCCGCCGACCATCCACCAGCGCATCGCTTTTCGGCGATAGTGCCACACTGCGTAGGCCAGCATTGAAAGCCCGACCCCGCTAGCGCAAAGCATGATCAAGGCGAGACGAGGCGCCTGCCACGGATAGGGCAGCGGTAAAATGCCGCGAGATATCTCAGCCGTCAGTTGCAACAGCGTGAACAGGGACAACGCCGCTAGAGCAAGCGACCCTTTGTCGCGCCGATCCGTCAGCCAAGCAGCGCCGAAGAAGATCGCGGCGATGACGAATGTTCCTGCGGTTGGTATCGCGGGAAGGTAATAGAGCAGAAGAGGCGCTAGCGAGCCCGCATAATCCTCGGTGTCGATTTGCAGGATCGGTCGGTCCACGCGCCAAGGCTGATGCCAAGAGGACAGACGCAAAACGAGGATGTTCTGTCCAGGTCGCAGCAGAGCCGGAGGGATAGGCCATACGGCATCCAGTCGGCCGGGAATCTCCGTCGAGGCCCTCGCGCCCGGCCGGCCGTTCGCGCCCAATCGCGTGCCATTCCACCACACTTCGCTGGCGGCCATCGCCGCCACCCTCACTGCGAGCGGCTCGTCCGAAGCCGAAGGTAAATCAATGATCGCCTTGACCCAGACCTGCCGTCTCTGGGGATCGATCGAGCCCACCGGGATGCGACGGCATGTGGCTCCTGTGAAGTCTGGGGGAACATTCGAAATGTTGCTGCACGAGACTACCTCGCGCACCTCCGGCATCGCGGCGGCCCGACCGGGTAGCGCGAAGAGAAGGGCGAGAAAGATCAGTGCCAGCCGGCTCATGGGTGGTCTTATAATGCGAATTTCGATCAAGTCTTACCGCTCACCGACGCTGCGACGCCGCTAACCGATTGCTCCCCCGCAAGTGGACCAGATCTCATAAGACACTGCATGATGATGCTGCCGGGTTACGGCTGCACGTCGCCGACGCCGCTTGCCAAACAATGTGTTCTCATCATGCCGACGAGTCTTTGCCGGAGACGCTGAGTGAAACCACGCAGTTCCTTACTCCCACACACTTCCTTACTCAGCGCCTTGGTAATTCTGTTCTCCCAGATGTTGCTGACTAGCTCTGTTTCGGCTGCGACCTCACGAAGAGTGATCATCGAGGCTGGGGTCGCCACGGCAATCGACGGTTCGCCGATGTCCTACGAGATCGGGACTGTCTTTGTGCCTGAAAACCGGGCGGTTTCCGGTAGCCGCATGATAGGGGTCGGATTTGCGCGGGTCAGGGCTGCACACCCGACTGGAGCGCCTCCCGTCTTTCTTCTAGTAGGCGGACCCGGCGTCACGATGCTCGACATCGTGCTCGATAAAAATGATGTCGCGAGGCGGCGCGTAAAGGCGTGGCAGGCCTATGCGAACGTCGCGGACCTGATCGTGATCGAGCAACGCGGTTATACGCTCCGAGGCGATCTCATGGTGAGCGAAATAAAGGCGCTCCCCCTGGACCGGCCGATGACGACGGCCCAGGATATTGCGGCCGTTCGTGACATGGCTCGCCGTGCCCAAGCGGCCTACCCAAAAGCCGACCTGTCGGGTTATTCGATCTCGGCGCTGGCGGACGATGTCGACGACCTGCGATCGGCGCTCGGTTATGATCGTATCAGTCTGGTGGCTGCCAGTTTCGGTTCCCAGTGGGCTTTCGCTGTGATGAAGTCGCATCCAGGCCTCGTGACACGTGCGGTCATCTCCTCGGCCGAACCACTGAATTACGGCTACGACATGCCGTCGGACGTCTTCGCTGCAATCCGCCGCATCGTTTGCGAAGCCGACGTTGATGCGCGTTTGAAGCCCTACCTTCCGCCCGGGGGCCTCGTTGCGGCGATCCAAGCGACCCGCAATCGCTTAGCGGCACGCCCTGTTAGCGCAGTGGTTAAGCATGGCGGATCGCCGAAACGCGTCGTCATGGGCGTCGAGGACTATCAATACGCGTTGATCGCCCACGCCGCAGATGCGGCGACGTTCCCGGCTTTCGTGCTCTCGGTATATCAACAGAACTATAAGAACTGGGCGCAGGAGGTAATCGACTGGCGCGCTCCTGAAACTCGCGCCCTCATCAACCCCCTCATAAACATCGGGCTCGACATGACGTCGGATCGGAAGGCGCTGCTCGAGAACGACCCCGCCTTGCCGCTCGTTGGCCGATGGGACTCAGCCTCTTATCTGGCCACCAAGGGCGAATGGGCGACCAAGGATGCGGGTGATGAATATCGCCGTCCGGTACTGGACCTTACTCCGATACTGTTCGTCCAAGGCGACTGGGACGTTTCCACGCCGGTCGAAAATACACTCGCGATTCAGACCTACTTCCCGAATAGCCGCACGATCTTACTTCACCGGGGTCAACATAACGGTACGTTCGCCCTTCTTCGCAGCAGACCCGACATTGCAGCCAAGGTCTACGAATTCCTACGGAACGGGAGCGCGGCGGATCTTCCAGTGGAGGTCTCGCTCGATCCCGTTGCCTTTGCTCTGCCGGAGGTGAGGCGATGACCGATCAAGCCGTAGCTGGTGCGAGACGCTCGATGACGCTTGACGAGATGCGAGCCGACTTCCTTTGTCGGCGTAAAGGCGTTCCGTCATTGCCAATCACGGGCTGTATAAATTACTCGATCGCCGCTCTCGCGAGCCTCTTTGTAGCGCCCGAGCACGCCAACCTCGCTCTCGCGATCTGCTTCTGGGCGATCATGCCGGTCGCGGCTCTGATCGGGTGGCTGCGCGGAGAGCAGATGCGGGAGAGTTCCGACAATCCCCTGTTCCGGCTGGCCAATCTCGCACGCATGATGGTCCTTGCCACATGGGCAATCCATGTTCCGGTTTGGATATATGCCCCAACGCTGTTCCCCCTCACAATAGGAGTGGCGTTCGGCCTCCATTGGGCGGTCTTCTCGTGGACCATCGACCACCCTCTGGGTCTGATTCACCTTGGCCTCCGCTGCACGCTAGTAGTCGCCGCGTGGCTTCTTGTTCCTGGCAATCGAATGGGCGCGGTCGCGGCTGCGGTGGCGGTCTCGTACATGATCTCGGTCTGGCAACTCAGCAGGATCCTCCGGCAAGAAAAGATTTCCAACATGGATCGATCCTCAGTGATCCCGCTGGCGGAATAGCGCCAAACGATATTGACGCATGGATAGGACCGGTGCCTTTTAGTTTTTAAACAGCTAAGTTTGGCGGTAGCCGCTGCCGATCACGGAAGCTTCTACCGTGCCGCCCTCGCACTGGCCGGGAGCGCATCTCTCGATGGTCCCAGACCGATAGTCGCCAGCGCCGACAAGCTCGTATCGCTGATGCGGGAAGTGTGACGTTGCCCCCAAAATGCCTGACGGGGCCTCAAGGGTTTGCATGATGTACTCGCGGGGCGAGCGGTAGCCTAGCGTCTTGTGCGGGCGGACCTGGTTGTAAGGAGTCAGCCAGGCGGGCGGCTGCTCGGTGACGGCGCGGGCATCAGGCGTGTGGTTCAACCGGACATGGTCGCACTTGAGCGTACGGACGAAGACCTCTGCCATGCTGTAGACTGCGGGCTGCTGACCGGGGTGGTGCGTGGGACGAGACCGATGCTCGACAATAGCGATCATCAGGTCGCGGACCTTCTCGCCGTTGTCGCTGTAACGCCTAGTCGTATGCTCAAAGCGAGACCTGTCAGGTCAATTAGGGGGCTATCTCAAAGTGGGAGTGGATGCCGATACCGGCGTGGTGCGCGTGCGGCGGAAGCTGGCGGTGTGCGCCGCGGGACGCATTATCAACCCGCTGACCGTGCGCAGTCAGGTGATCGGCGGCATGACGATGGGTATCGGTGCGGCGCTGACGGAGGAACTGGCGGTGGCCATGCGCTTCGGCTTCTTCGTGAACCACGACCTCGTCGGCTACGGGGTACCCGTCCACGCCGACGTGCCACATCTCGACGTCCCATTTCATCGATGAGGTCGATCCCACGATAACGCCTGTCAAGGCCAAGGGCGTGGCGAGCTTGGTTTATCCGGCGTTGCCTCTGCCATCGCCAACGCGGTCTACAACGCAGCGGGAGTGCGCGTGCGCGACTATCCGATGACGCTCGACAAGCATCTCGCCCAGCTACCGACGGTCGCGTGAGGATGGCCCGGCGAGCCCTCGCGACCGCCCTCCTCTTGGCGTGCGCTGCCGGAGCGGCGACCCAGCCGCCTTACAGCATCGTGCCGATACCGCCGGCCGAAAAGGCATTGCCAACGACGATCGCTGATCGCCCTATCGTTGTGCCCGGCGTGACGATGGACCTGGAAGGTCCGGTGTTCCTGCCGAACGGAGATCTGTTGTTTCCCGACGTGCAGGGCGGCCGAGTGCTCCGCCTGGATCGCCGCGGCCGGGTCACTCCCGTAGTCAAGCTGCCTGGGCTGATGCCGGGTGGTATGGCTCTTGGTCCAGACGGCCGCGTCTTCGTGGCTGCGGCCAACGACAAAGGTGGCGGGGCCATTGTCGCCATGGCGATCGACGGCACGCAGCAGACGATGATCGTTGCCGAGAGCGCCGGGCTGACACCCAACGACATCGTGTTCGTCGCGCGCGGTGGCTTCTACTTCACCGACGCTCGCGGCAGCATCGGCGAGGCGACCGGCGGCGTCTGGTATGTCGCGCCAGGGAGCGCCCCAGTGCCCGTGGTACGCCATCTGGCGGTCGCCAACGGCATTGCCCTCAGCCCCGATGGCAAGCGACTCTGGATCGGCGAATTCGCGCTTGGCCGCCTATATCGCATCGATCTCAAGGACGCGACGACCCCCGCGCCGTTCGGCGCCGTTACCGCCTACCACTTCACCGGGCCGGCGCCGTACTCGATGCGCGTCGACACGCAGGGCCGCGTGTATGTCTGCCTCTACGGGCAGGGCCGAATCCTCATCTTCTCGCCGACAGGCCTGCCCGTCGCACAAATCGTGCTGCCGGATCGCGACGCCGGGCAGAACCTGCACCTGACCAGTCTCGCTATCCAACCTGCTACCGGTGAGATCGAGATTGTCTCGAGTGACGGCGCGGAAGAAAATGCCGGTATGATCTTTCGCGCTCATGTCCCCTGATGTGGCGATGCCCCGTCACAAAACGCCGCTCTCGGATGGCTACCCTAGCCATGTCGTGCGTTTTGCGTTCGATGAGCACTCGGACAATAACTGATCGATGCGGACCGGACAGACGATAAAGCACGAGCGACGCCGGGCAAGAATTTTTGCCTGGATCCTGAGCGGGATTGTAAGCGCGGGCGCCCTTGGTAGCGGCGTCTTGTCCGTGCGTGCTCGCCGGCAGGGAGTAAGTCCGTCGATGCTCGTGGCGCGATCCGCCTTGCGGCTTTTGCCGAACGGGTTTCGCGATGTAGCTCGGCTACGCGCCAGCACGAAGCATCGACCCTGTCCGGCCGATGCGCCATTGCCGAGGAGGCTGAGCCGCACATGTTTGGTGCATGAATGGCATCTTGACGGTCAGAAGGTCATCACCCTTACGCCCCATAGGGACGGCAGCGGGTGGCATGTCATATACCTGCATGGGGGTGCCTATATCCATCCGCTCGCGCGTCCGCACTGGGGCATCATCGGCGCGATCATCGCTGCCACCGGTGCGAGCGTAACCGTGCCGCTCTACGCGCTCGCGCCGGAGAACGACTACAGGCGTGCAACAGCGCTGATGCACAGCGTCTATGATACCGTGCAGAAGCAGGCTCCTGGAGCGAGTATCGCTCTCGCCGGCGACAGCGCCGGCGGCAACCTCGCTCTCAATTTCACGCTACGTCGTCGCGACATGGGGCAGTCTCTGCCCCAACGTCTGCTGCTCTTCTCGCCGTGGCTCGATTTGGAACTGCGGGATCCACGCATCAGGGCATTGGAAGCTCGCGACGTTATTCTGGCCGTCGACGGACTGCGTCAGGCCGGAGCATGGTGGGCCGGGGACGCGAACCCCGCATGCGCGCAGCTAAGCCCACTTTACGCTGAGCTGACCGGACTGCCGCCGATCGCGATCTTCCAGGGCGATGCGGATATCTTCGTAATCGATGCCCGCACGTTCGCGGCGAGATGTGTGACCGCGCGCGTCGAGTGCGATTATCGCGAATATCCCGGCGCATTCCATGTCTTCGTAGGCGCGACATTCACACCGGAAGCGCGTGACGTTTTCGACAGATTGTCGCTTACGATGCCTCCTTCAGGCTAAGGTGATGAGCAACCTTCATCACCTCATCGCACGACGCTCATGAGAATGGTGCGGTCGGACGACGTTACCATCGCTGCAATGTTGAGACTGGTGAATGGCTATGAATAGCGCGCAGACCGCGGGACGATGGACTCGCCTTGGCGCAGCCGCGCTTGTTGGTCTGCTCGGTCTGACCTTAGCCATGGGCGGGACGCTACTCGTCGCCGATGGAGGATCGCTTTACTATCTTGCCGCCGGCCTGGCACTGATTACGACCGCGCTCCTTCTCTGGCGCGACGACCGCCGCGCTCGCCTCCTCTACGTGGTTATGTTCGCGGTGACGCTCATATGGAGTCTGTGGGAGGTAGGCTTCGCCGGATGGCCGCTGGTGCCGCGCCTTCTTGCCCCTGCTGGTCTTGGCCTTTTGCTGTTGGTCATACCGCTCGACACGAGCGCGCTGACATCAGCCCACAGAATACGTCGCGTTTCCGCGACGATCGCTCTGTTCGCCTTGTCGGTCGCGGCCGGCTTCCTCCTTCACCGCACCACCGACGCGGATCCCGTGCCTGCATGGCTTCGTCGTGGCACGCAGACAGCCGCGCCGGGCTGGCTCGCGAAGCCGCTCGCGGTTGCCGACCGTTCCGACTGGTCGGCGTTCGGCAACGATCAGGGAGGCACCCGCTTCAGTCCGCTCACTCAGATCGCGCCGGGCAACGTCGCCGAGCTCAAGGTCGCCTGGACGGTGGATGCCGGCCCCGCCGGCCCCGGCCCCAAGAACGGCCTCGAGACGGTGCCGATCATGATCGGCGACACGCTCTATGCATGCAGCGGATACAATCGCATCCTCGCCTACGATGCCGAGACCGGCCAAACTCGTTGGACGCATGACATGGCGCCCGGCCGGGAAGCGCTCGGCAAGCCCTGTCGTGGTGTTTCCTACTACCGTGTGCCGGGTGCTACCGGCCTTTGCGCCGAACGCATCTTCGGTGCGAGCCAGGTGCCGACGCTCGTCGCCGTCGATGCCCGAACCGGGCGGCCCTGCCCCGGTTTCGGCACCGCCGGTGCCATCGAACTCAACGCCAACATCAGCCGCTATCCCAAAGGCCAGTTCTACGTCAGCTCGGCGCCGCAGATCGTCCGCGGGAAGGTCGTCGTGGGTGGCGGCATCCCCGATAACCAATTCTGGCACGGGCCGTCTGGCGTCATACGCGCCTACGACGCGGTGACGGGGACGCTCGCCTGGGCTTATGATCCCGGCCATCCCGACCGGATCGGCGCCCCGCCGGCCGGGCAGACGTATACGCCCTCTTCCCCCAACAGCTGGGCGCCGATCAGCGCCGACGAGACGCTCGGCCTCGTCTATCTGCCGATGGGAGGCGCGACACCCGACAATTACGGCGCGCAGCGGCGACCCTCCGACGAGGCGCTGGGCGACGCAGTGATCGCGCTCGATGCCGAGACCGGTCGGCTGCGCTGGCGCTTCCAGACCACACACCACGATATCTGGGATTATGACGTTCCCGCACAGCCGACATTGGCGGACCTGCCGACCCCGAACGGCATCCGTCAGGGGCTGATCCAGGCAACCAAGCGGGGCGAGGTCTTCGTGCTCGACCGCACCACCGGGCGGCCCATCTTCCCCGTCGTCGAAATGGCTGTGCCGCAAAACCGGGTCACACCGGGCGAGCGGCTTACTTCGACCCAACCCTTCTCGACTGGGCTGCCAGCGTTCCGTGGCGGCGCGTTCCGCGAAAAGGACATGTGGGGCGCGACACCGATCGACCAGATGCTCTGCCGCATCCAGTTCCGCCGTTCGCGCTACGAGGGCCACCTGACCCCCTCAATGCTCGACAAGCCTACCATCTTCGATCCCGGCTCATCGGGCGGGGTCAATTGGGGTGGTGTGTCGCTTGACGTCGACCACGGCATCATGGTCGTGACCTGGATGCGCACCGCCGATCGTGTCACCGTAGTCTCCCGCCAAGAGGCGACCAAGCGCGACTTTAAGCTCAATAACGGCAAGACGCCGGGCGGCGATGCGCAGCGACCGATGCTCAACACGCCATTTGGCGCATACGGCACGCCGTTCCTGTCGCCGCTCGGCGTACCCTGCACCACGCCGCCGTGGGGCTTTATCGGTGCCGTCGATCTTACCACCGGCAAGCTGATCTGGTCGAAGCCGCTCGGGTCCGCCCGAGATACCGGCCCGCTCGGCATCCCTTCGATGCTGCCGATCACTATCGGCACGCCGCTCACTGGCGGATCGATAACGACGCGATCCGGTCTCGTTTTCGTCGGCGCTGCGGCCGAGAACACGCTGCGCGCGCTCGACGTCCGCACCGGCCGTGAGCTGTGGCAGGCGCGCTTGCCGGGCGGCGCCAACGCGACGCCGATCACCTACATCAGTCCGCGTAGCGGACGCCAATTTGTCGTCATCGCCGCTGGCGGCAACAAGGCGCTGAAAACTACGCTCGCCAACAAGATCGTCGCGTTCGCATTGCCCCGAACATAAATTCGGCCACCGCTTTTCTTGCGAGAAGCGGTGGTTACGCGCAGGGTGACGTATGCCATCCAAACGATCCGATCTTGCCGACCTGACCTACTTTGTGTCGATCGCGCGTCACCGCAGCTTTCGCCTCGCCGGCCTTGAGCTAGGCGTCAGTGCTTCCGCCCTCAGCCACGCCCTCAAGGGATTGGAAGCTCGGATGGGGGTTCGCCTGCTCAACCGCACCAACCGCAGCGTCACGTTGACCGCGGCTGGCGAGGAGTTGCGCGACCAGATATCGGACCCCTTCGAGGTCATCGATCAGGCAATTGAGAACCTGAATCGCTACCGAGACGCACCGACTGGCCGTGTTCGACTGAACGTTGTCGTTGATGCTGCAGCTCTCCTCCTGGCACCCGTTTTGCCGGTATTTGCCGAGCGCTATCCTGAGATTGAAATTGATGTGGCAGCCAGGGATCGCCTGGTTGACGTGACGGACGGCGGCTTCGATGCCGGCATCCGTCACGGAGGAACCGTACCAGAAGACATGATTACGCAACGCCTGTCGGCTGATCTCCGCTGGGTTGTTGCCGCATCCCCGGCGTACTTGGAACGATACGGCACACCGAAAACGCCCGAAGACCTTTGCAATCATCACTGTCTGGCTGTGCGACTTGGCGATGATCGCATTTACCGTTGGGAGTTTTTGGGCCCAGAGGGCGAGTTCGCATTGAGCGTGCCGAGCAAGATTACAGTTGATGAAGGACGAGCAATGCTTGCGCTGGCGGTAGCTGGTACTGGATTGATGTATGGTGCCGAACCGACATTCCAGGGGCACATTTCTCGAGGCGAACTTCGCCTGGTCCTTGAGGATTGGGCGACCACTGGACCTGGCTATCAGATCTACTATTCCAGCCGACGCCAAGTGCCGACCGGGTTACGTCTTTTGATCGATCTCATACGCGAGCTACGCCCGCTTGGTTTATAATGTTGAGGTGCGAAGAGCGATGCGCACCGCCCCTCACATAGCTAGCCAGATAGCTGCTCGGCTTCCCGCCACCTCCTGTAACCGTGGCGCTCAGGCCGCCTTGCGTGGAGGCGCTATGAAGGTCGATTGCCGCCCGGATAGGGGCAAGCGGTGTCCCGGCTCCACCTTGCCATGCACGGGGTCTGTAGCTGAAGTGCGGGGATGGACGAGACCCGCCTTACGACCGCATTGGACACCGACATTGGAGTGCCTCTGAAGCCTGTCCGGCGGATTGAGGTTCTCGCGGGGATGGCAGGTCGCCGCCGCGTCTGGACACTGGACCAGAAGCTCGCGTTGGTCTCGGAGATGGAGCGCTGCGATAATATCGCGGCCTTTGCTCGGGAGCGGGAGGTCAGCACAGCGCTGCTTTACACATGGCGCAGGGAGCTGCGTTACGCCATGGAAGCCGCCAAACTGCCCCCGCGCGACGAGCCCATGTTTGTTCCAGTTGTGGGCGGGTCGTCGCAGCCGTGCTCTCACGATGGCATTGAGGTTGAAGTCGGTGGAGCAGTGGTCCGGATCGGACAGGCAGCCCGGACTGACTTGGTCGTGGCCATCATTCAAGCTCTTCAAGAGACTGCCGCGGGATGCTTGGGATCGGCCCGGGTACCAGGGTGATGGTAGCAACGCGTCCGGTGGATTTCCGCAAAGGCCCGGATGCGCTGGCTGCGCTGGTCGGTGTCGAGTACGGAGGTGACCCGTATTCGGGGGTGATCTATGTGTTCCGCGCCAAGCGCAGTGACCGGATCAAGCTGGTATGGTGGGACGGCGGGACTGTGCCTGATGGCCAAGCGCCTCGAGAAAGGCCGTTTCATCTGGCCACCGGCAAAGGATGGAACGGTGTCGCTGACGAGCTCGCAATTGGCCTGTTTGCTCGAGGGGGTCGACTGGCGTAATCCGCAGTACACCTGGCGGCCGACCAGCGCCGGATAGGCACACACATTCTTCGCGCACAGGGGCACTTTGCGCTTCAAATGCGCTGTTTTCTGTGATTCCTTGCGCGGCAGATGATCGACCGCGTTTCTGAGGAAGTGGACATAGCAGCGCTGGAAGGCGGTTTCGGGCAGCACCTCGCGGATCGCAGCGCGCAGGCCGGCATGATCGTTGGCGACGACGAACTCGACGCCGTGCAGCCCGCGCTTGCGCAGGTCGAGCAGGAAGTCCTTCCACGACGAGCGGCTCTCGCGGTTGGCCATGTCGACGGCGAGGATCTGGCGCCGGCCGTCCCAGTCGATGCCGACCGCGATCGGCACCGCCTGGCTGGCGACGATGCCGCCTTCGCGAACCTTCTCGTAGCGTGCATCCAGGATCAGATAAGCGAACGGCTCGGCCAGCCAACGGCCGGCGAACGCGGCCAGGCTCGCATCGAGCCGCTTGTTGATCGCCGAGATCGCCGACCCCGAGAAGCTGTGCCCGCACAGCTCTTCGGTGATCGCCCTGACCTTGCGGGTCGATATACCCTGCACGGACATCTCGGCCAGCGTGGCGACGAGCGCCTGCTCCGAACGCTGATAGCGCCCGAACAGCTCGGTCGGGAACCACCCGTCGCGGTCCTGCGGTACGCGCAGCTCAAGCTTGCCTACCCGCGCCACCAGCGTCCGGCTGTAATAGCCAGAGCGATACTCCAGCCGCGCTGCGATGCGCTCGCTCTTCCCGGCACCAACCGCGTCGGCCATCTCCGCTTCCAGCATCTCTTGCATCACGCTGCGAACGGATCTTGCGCAGCCCCTCCGGTGCCCGATCAGAAGTTCTTGGACGGCAGCAACAGCAGGACTAACCTCGGTCTTGGTCATGGCAGCGGCTCCTCACAGGGTCGGTGACTTCGAACATCACCAGCCTGCCATGGCCGCCTCGCACCTCGAGCGATTTTGCAGACACCCCCGCACACTACGACCGCAGGCAGCGATCGTCGCTCGTAACTTGGCTCAGTCCCATCATACCCACGCGATGAGCGAAGCCTATAGTCATTCTTCGCCCCGGCTGCCGACGTTCAAATGGGTTGTCGGTGATCAGACCCGCCGTGCGACAGCGTCTGCTTTCAAGGCAGATTTGTCGGAGGGCGATAGCACGTCCCGCAGTCGGCAAAGCGGGCCATCATGCGGCGCTTGGCTTCGGCCGGATGCCCTCCAGCGCTATCTGCGAATGCTCGCCATCATGCGATGGCCATTCTCAAAATCTTCAGCTCGAGCGTTATAGTGCGAGGGTGATCGACAAGATGAGCGATGCCGAGTCACAGAACGCAGTAACTCCGGTCGTCGTGCGGTTGCACGACTATCATCCACGCCGGGAACAGTTCGAAAGGACCTATCGCGAGAGCGAGGGGCGATTGCTCCGCTTCCTCGCCCTGAGGCTAGGCTCACACACGGAGGCTGCTGACGTCGCCCAATCGACGTTTCTCCGGCTATGGCAGCGGCCGGAAGATGGTTGCGACAGCAACCTCACGGCCCTGATCTTCGTCACGGCGCGGAACCTGGCAACAGATCTGCTTCGCGCGAAACAGCGAGCCGGCCACTCGGGAACCTTCCCGCTCGAGACTGTCGCGGCGGCGCTCGCTGACGAGGCTCCCTCCGTCGAAAGAGTCTTGGCTGCACAACAGGACCTGGCTTTGGTACGCAAGATCGCCCTGGAGCTTCCCGAAAAATGTCGAAGGGCATTCGTGGAATACAAATTCGAGGGCCGGAGCTACGGTGAGATCGCCATCCGGCACGGCATTTCTGAAAGCATGGTGCGAAAATACGTGCTGCGTGCCCTGTCCTATTGTGCGGAGCGGTTTCACCAGCTCGAGGGGTGGGAGTGATGACATCCACCGACATTATCAATCTAAAAGCTTCCGAGTATTTCCTGGTCCTTGAGGACGAAGCGGCGTCGGCAGACGCAATCGCCGCGGCACTGGCGTGGATCGAAAGTGCGCCTGAGCATCAGGCTGCGCTCGCCAAGGTTGAACGGTTCTGGCAGGCATGCGGCAACGCACAGCTACACCCTTTCGAGACGGTGAGCGTCGCGCCCGGATCTAAAGGCCCGGCCCATCGCATGGCGGCTGTCTGGCTCGCCGGCTTCGCTGCCGTCAGCGCTCTTGCGCTGTCCCTGATCAGACCATGGCCCGCCACGCAGGAGCCGCCGGCGCTCCGCTTCACCACGGCCGTGGGTGAAACGAGACTCATCAGCCTCCCCGACAGCTCGCAAATCAGGCTGGCCGGCGCAAGCATGGTCAGTGTGGCCTACGGACCGGATTCGAGACGTATTTCACTGGCGCAAGGCGAGGCCATGTTCTTCGTCGCCCATGACGCCCGGCGACCGTTCCTCGTCTACAGCGGAGCGGGTGTGACCCGTGCGGTTGGCACCGCTTTCGATGTCAATAGAACGCTGAACGCCACTGTCGTCACAGTCGTAAAAGGCCTGGTCGAGATCGAGACTGGCAGCGGACGCGATCCCGTTCCGCTTGGCCGGGACATGCAGGTCTCATATTCTACCGAAGGTCGGATCGGGATCCCCAGGGCGGTCAACACGAGCCGGGCGGTGGCATGGCAGCGGGGCGTCCTGCAATTCGTCGATGCACCACTTGGGTCGATAGTGATGGAACTGAACCGCTATTCACCACGACCGATTACAATCGATAGCCCGGATGTCGCTGCCTTACCAATCACCGGCAGCGTCCGGGTCAATGCGATCGAAGACTGGCTGTCGGGACTTGAAAGCGCCACCGGGGTCAGAATCGTTCCCGCGACCGATGATAACGTCCATCTGAACGCAGGTACTCGCTGGCAGCAGAAAAAAAATACTCGAGCATTCCCAAGTTAGCGATGCTCATCGTTATTATTACAAACACAAGACAGAGAGGACCAGACTATCGAAATCCGGGGGTGAAATGAGTCGGACGATCAATTCGCGTAGGTCCAATGGGCTTTCATGTTCCTCGCGCCTGATGATTGGAACATCCCTGTTAATCTTTCCTATTGGCGCCGCTGAGTTGCACGCACAAGCTCTTCAACTTTACAGATTCCAAATACAGAGCCAAGATCTAACCGCTGGTCTGATGGCTTATGCCGATCAGAGCCATGTGCAGCTGATCATCCAGGCCGGTGAAATCAGGGGCATCCGTAGCGGGTCTGCGATCGGACAACTCACCGCCCGCGACGCCTTGCGGCGCATTATCGGCAACGCCCCGGTTTCGGTCACCTGGACTAGCGCGAACACCGTGGCGATCCGCCGATTGGGGGAGCCCCGTGTCATCAAGGCAGCGTTCCAGGTGGCATCGGATCCCCAGCCCGCTCCCGCGACGCCGCTCGATCCACCTCCAGTCGAGCAACCCCAAGACATCACGGTAACGGCGACACGCGTTGCCCGACCCGGCTATGAGGCGCCGACGCCTACGACCGTGCTCGGTCAGGCTCAAATCGAGGCCAAGGCGCCCAGCCGCATCGCCGACGTCATCAACGATCTGCCGCAGCTCGCGCCCACCAGCACGCCGACCGTCAACAACGGCGTCGTCGGCGGTGGCATCGCCGGCGCCAACTTTCTTAACCTCCGCGCGCTCGGAGCCAACCGCACCCTGACCCTTCTGAACGGCCGCCGTGTCGTGGGTTCCGCGCTCACCGGCTCTGTCGATATCAACCTGCTGCCTTCCGCCCTGGTCCAGCGGATCGACGTGGTGACGGGCGGCGCTTCGGCCGCCTACGGGTCGGACGCCGTTGCTGGCATCGTCAACCTCGTCCTCGATGACAAGTTCAAAGGGTTCAAGGCCGAGGCTCAGGCAGGCATCTCACAACTTGGCGATGGCGGATCGCGCAAGATCGAAGCTTCCGTCGGCCTGCCTTTCGCCGACGGACGCGGTCACATCATTCTAAGCGGCCAGTACCTGGATGACGATGGCGTCGGGCAGGCAAATACACGGCGCTGGTTCGGCGGCTACCAGATCATTCAGAATCCGGCCTACGCACCCGGCAACGGGCAGCCGACGATGACGGTGGCGGGCCCGGTCGGCGTCTCCAATATGACGCCCGGCGGCCTCATCACCGCGGGGCCTCTCCGCGGTATCCAATTCGGCGAGGGTGGCAGACTCCAGCCTTACGACTTCGGTTTCGTCTCTGGCGCGGCGCAACTAGGCGGCACCTATATCGACAGTCAGGGGACCCTTGTCCTGGCGACGCCGATGAAGCTCGTCAGCACCTTCGGCCGCGCGAGCTACGAAGTGACCGACGACGTGACGTTGTTCGCCGAGGGGTCGTACGGTCGCACCAAGGTCGAGTTCGACGTCGGCTTCAACACCCGTCCCGGCAATATTACAATTCGATCCGACAACGCATTCCTGCCCTCCGAGCTTCGCCAACGGATGGCGCAGGCAGGTATCTCCAGCTTCGTCATGGGACGCCGCAACGACGATATCGGGCGCGGCCGCTCGATCAACAAGCGGTCACTCGCGCGCGGTGTCGTCGGGGCAGATGTGAGCCTGGGAGGGAGCTGGAAAGCCAACACCTATTATCAATATGGCCGGAGCCGGGTCTACAATATCGTGGCCAACAATATGATCGTGCCCAACTTCACCAATGCGGTGGATGCGATTGTCGACCCAGGGACCGGTACGATCGTCTGCCGCTCCCGGGTCGCCGGCTGCGCCCCGTTCAATGTCTTCGGCTTGGGCTCCCCCTCCGCCGCAGCGATAGCCTATGTCCTTGGTACCGCGACCGGCATCACGACGCTTCAGCAGCATGTGGCGGCGGCGAGCGTTCGGGGCGAGCCCTTCTCGATCTGGGCGGGACCGATTTCGGTCGCTGGCGGCGTGGAGTATCGGCACGAGAGCGCTATTGCGACCGCGGACGATCTCTCAATCGCCAACGCCTTCAATGTGGGCAACTACAAGCCAACCAACGGTAGTTACCGGGTCGCCGAGGGCTTTGCCGAGGTCGTAGTACCGCTCCTGCGCGACTCCCGCTTCGGTAAGTCGCTCGATCTGAATGGTGCCGTTCGCTACACAGACTACAGCACCAGTGGCGGTGTCGCGACATGGAAAATCGGCGCGACTTATGACATCTCGAGTCAGGTTAGACTGCGTGGCACCCGCGCGCGCGACATCCGGGCGCCAAACCTGAGCGACCTGTTTCTTGGCGGGCAGACCAACACCGGAAACGTGATCGATCCGCTCAATCCTGCGAACGGTCTCAACTCACGCTTTGTGACATCGGGCAATCCCGCGCTCACGCCCGAAATCGCGCAAACGACAACGGCCGGGATCATCCTGCGGCCCAAGCTTCTGGGTAACTTCACCATCTCCGCGGACTGGTATCGGATCAAGCTGAGCGACTCCATCTTCACCGTCGCCGCACAGACGGTGGTCGATCAGTGCTTCGCCGGCGTGAGCATTTACTGCAGCCAGATCATCCGCGGCACGAACGGACTCATCAGCCAGATCAACCTGATCCCGCTCAACGCCAGCGTGCAACGCGTCTCGGGCCTCGACTTCGAGAGTAGCTACTCGACCGGGCTCGACGGGGTTTCCTTGCCAGGCAGGCTCATGCTGCGGGCCATGCTGTCGTATACTTACCGATTCGATACCCTCGCGAATGGCGTTCGGGACAACAATCTCAACGAGATTTCGCAATCGGGACTGTCGTCGTCAGGACCGCCGAAGTGGCGCTATTTCGGCAGTCTGACCTACGCCAACAACAGGGGCTCGCTGACGCTGATCGGCAGGGGCGTAGGGCACGGCACCTACGATAATTCCTTCACCCCCGCGACCATCGCAGAAAATAGTTTCGCCGGCGCCACGTATTTCGATCTCTCGGGCACGATCAAGGTCAGCGATAGCAAGCTGGAATTGTTCGGCGTGATCCAGAACCTGCTCGGCAAGGATCCGCCGATCTCGCCGCGGCCCAACACCCCAGGTGCCACGGTCGGCGTCGCGCAGCAGTATTTCGACACGATCGGACGGCAATTCCGGATCGGTGCGCGCGTCAGGCTCTAACGTGCGCCGAGGGCGGCTCCTTCCCCAGGACCGCCGGCTCCCTTTCTTCTCGCAAGGATGGATCATGCGGTCGAAAACCATAACGATGTTCTGCGCGATCGCGGCTGTCCTGGCTCCGCCGGCCGGCGCGCAACCAGAAAGCACGGACGCGTTGAAACAGGAAGGGTTCGCGATCGTCGACCGCGAGGCCGACCATCTCGGCCGACTTGGCGACGCCATCTTCTCCTATGCAGAGATCGGCTTCCAGGAAGTGAAAACGATCGCGCTGGTCACCCGCGAACTCCGCACTGCGGGCTTCGAGATCAAGACCGGCGTTGCCGGTATGCCGACCGCCTACATGGCGACCTATGGCAGTGGTGGGCCGGTGATCGGGCTGATGGGTGATTTCGACGGGGTCCCCGGCGCGTCGCAATACCCCGCCGTGCTTCCCCACAGGCCGATGGTCGAGGGCGCCCCAGGGCATGGCGAAGGCCACAACATCCACCAGCCAACCTTGATCGGGGCGGCCATCGCGCTCAAACGGCTGAAAGACGAGCACAAACTTCCCGGCACCATCATCGTCTATGGCGGCCCAGCCGAAGAACTCGGAGCGAGCCGCGGTTATATGGTCAATGCCGGCGTCTTCAAGGGCGTCGATGCCATGCTCGACATCCACATCGGCCGCGAATTCGCGACATCGTGGGGCATCAACAATTCGGCTATCATGTCGGTACAGTGGACCTTCCAAGGCCAGGGCGGCCATGCCGCTTCGGCATGGAAGGCGCGCAGCGCGCTCGATGCGGTCGAGGTGATGAACGCCTCCACGGAATTCATGCGTGAGCATGTCGAGCCGTTCGCCCGCTTCCACTACACCATCCCGGACGGCGGCAAGCAGCCAAACGTTGTCCCGGCCGAAGCAACGACATGGTATTATGTGCGCCACCAGGATGCGGCGCAGCTCTGGAAACTGTTTACGCGGATCCGCGCTGCCGCGGAAGGAGCGGCGCAGGCGACCGGGACCACTGTCACCGAGAACATCCTCGCCGGTTCATGGCCGTTCAACGGCAACAAGACGCTGGCCGAATATGTCCAGCAGAATATGGAGTTGGTCGGCATGCCGAAATGGTCGGTCGACGACCAGGCCTTTGCCCGCGCCTTCCAGAAATCGATGGACGTGCCGATCACGGGGCTGCCGACGAAGGTTGCACCGCTCCACCGTGCCATTCAGATCACCGGCTCCTCCGACACGGGCGACGTGACATGGCAGGCGCCCTACGTCCGGATGCTGATACCGGGGCAGATCGACGGCTCGATCAATCATCACTGGTCGGCCGCGATCTCGCCGGCAACGCCGGTCGCGCACAAGGGCATCGCCGCCGGCGCCAAAGTTCTTGTCGCGACCGCGCTCGATCTGATGACCGATCCGCAGAAGGTTGCGGCCGTGAAGGCCAGCTTTTCCGCCCAGCTCCGGGAATATCCGGCCTGGAAGAGCCTGATTCCGCCAACCGCCAAGCCGCCAACCTTCATGAACACAGACCAGATGCAGACCTATCGGCCGGCGCTCGGCAGGTTCGAATATGATCCCAACTCCAGCAAGACGTACCTTGAGAGCCTGGGAATCAAGTATCCGCCGGACGAGCCGGCCGGGCCGGTCGGCAAGCAGTCGGACGGAATGGGGGGCAAGCATGAAGGCTGATGTCGATATGAGCATTTCGAAGCTTCGCAGCGGGCTGCGCACGATCGGCATCCTCGCGGCAGCGATGGCGGCATGCCCCGCCGGCGCTCAGCCGGCGTCTTCGCAGCAGAAGCGGGCGGCCGAAGCGGCGGTCGATCGCTACGCCGATCGAATGGGCCGGCTCGGCGACGCCATCTATTCCTATGCCGAGATCGGCTTTCAGGAAACCAAAACGGTCGCCCTGGTGACCAAGGAGCTGAGGGCCAACGGCTTCACGGTCGAAACCGGCGTCGCTGGAATGCCCACCGCATACGTCGCGCGATATGGCAAGGGTGGCCCCGTCATCGGCCTGATGGCTGATTTTGATGGCGTGCCAGGCACATCGCAGGACACGACCAGCGTTGTCGAGCGGCCGATCGTGGCGGGAGCGCCCGGCCACGGCGAGGGGCACAACACGCATCAGCCCACGATCATCGCGGCTGCTCTTGCGGCCAAGGTCGCGATGGAGCGCTTTCACCTGCCCGGTACCCTGGTTCTGTTTGGTGGCCCCGCTGAGGAGATCGGAGCGAGCCGCGGGTATATGGTCAATGCTGGCCTCTTCAAGGGTCTGGACGCTATGATTGACGTGCACGTCGACACGGTGTTCGGAACGGCCTACGGGCTCGCCAACTTCAGCCGTGTCTCAGTACAATGGAAGTATAAGGGGGTGTCCGGCCATGGCGCCCAGCCCTGGACCGGTCGCAGCGCGCTCGACGGCGTGGAGCTACTTGATCTCGGCGTGAACTATATGCGCGAGCACGGCTACAATCCCGACGATGCACGCGTACACAATGTCGTCACGCAAGCCGGCCTGCAGCCCAACATCATCCCGGAAGCCGCCACTGACTGGTATTATATACGGGCGAAGTCTCCGCGGCTGGTCAGCGAAATCCTTGATTGGGTGCGGGATATCGCCAAAGGAGCGGCGGCCTCGACGCGGACGACTGTCAGCGAACAGATCATCGCCGGGACCTGGCCCTATTACGGCAACAAGGCACTGGCCAAGGTACTCGACGCCAATATCCAGCGCGTCGGCATGCCGCAATGGTCGACCGACGACATCGCCTTCGCTCGGAACCTGCAGACCGCCTTGAAGGTCGATGTGGTCGGTCTTGCCAACAAGACCATTCCGCTCGCGCAGAGCAAACAAGAAGCAGGCACGACCGATGCCGGCGATGTCTCCTGGCAGGTTCCGATGGTCCGGATGCGCTTTCCTGCCCGACCGCCCGGTGCGACCACGCTCCACCACTGGGCGGCCGCCGTCGGTGTCGCGACACCCCTCGCCCACAAAGGCATGACCGTTGGCGCGAAGGCACTGACCGATACAGTCATCGATCTGCTTACCGATCCGGCACTGCTGAAGGGAATCAGGCGGGACTTCGCCGCTCAGTTGGCAGGGTTCCCGAAATGGTCTTCGCTTCTTCCGTCAGATGCGAAGGTTCCGCTTTCGATTAACGCTACCCAGATGGCTAGGTACCGCGGCGCGCTTGCCCACTTTGAGTATAATCCCGATTCTCGGCAAACATACTTGCAGTTCATGAAGAGCAGCTATCTGCCTCAAGCCGGCGTTGACTGGCGCCCATCAAGTACTGAATCTGCCGAAGTCTCGCCCTCTTCGCTAAATTGGCAATGGGACCAATAGGAAATCCCACCAAGCCTCCGGGCCTTGGCAAAACGAGCCGTGCTGATGCTGTGGCTGGGTCACTGTTATGGTCTCGTCCTGACCATCGCCTATCCGGTGATAGGGCCTCGGCCATACCTCCCTGCTCGGTATGGCATCGCCGGCAAGCCCGCAGCGCCGGACCGATGCAGGCGCCGCGATTCCTGAAAAATCGATGTCGGTGGATGGATCGAGCCCGCGATCCAGGCGGCGAACCTGTGATCTCGTGCGCACGGCAGCCGCGGCAGCGGCTGTCAACCGAAATCACGGCGTCACCGCATCTGAAGCACGCTAACGGTGCTGCTCGCGGGCGTTGTTCGCGCGCGGAGCTTCTTTACTTCGTCCGGCTTAACCGGTCCTCACCTGTGGCGCCAAGACGACCGAATGAACGACAGCACATCGGCGATCTCCTGATTCGGCAGGTGCTCGCGGAAGGGCGGCATCCGATAGCGTCGGGCACGCCCTTCGCGACCACCTGGGCGGATCCGTTCAGGTCACGTTGACCGACGAGGCATTCTCTTTCGCCATGGAGGAGGCCGATCCGGCCAGGGAAGGAATCCACTGACTCTGACCCCGGCCATCCGCGCCGTGGCAATAGCTGCACCGCGCCATAAAAGTTTGCGCACCGGGTGTTCGAAGGCGATCGGGGAGTGCAAGCGCCTGATTCGACGTCGCGTCACATTGCCACGCCGCCCCATCGCGCCGGGGATCGCCCGGAATTTTCAATATGCTCGATGGCGCGCTTGCGGGTTTGGGCCCCGCATATCTGCCCGAGGAAATTGCGCTGTCTCACATTGCGAAAGGGCGCCTGAAGCGTGTTCTCGAAAACTGGAGCCCCTACTGGGACGGCTACCATCTCTATTACCTCAGCCGGCGGCAATCCTCTCCTGCGTTCGTCACGCTGGTGGACGCACCTCGTCACCGCGAGTAGCTTTGCGTGGAGAGGCCAGCCGCACTGTCTACGATCTCCTTTTGCGACGATGAGGCGGTTGTTGACCTCCATATCCAGGCAGCGGGGACGAAGACCGGCATTATGGGGTATAATCTTTGATTGGAGAGCATCGATCTGCATGCTTCGCGTAGCACCCAGTCGCCAATCGGCACGATGATCCCGATCTCCTCGGCGAGCGGAATACAATCGGCGGGCGACACAATGCCTCGCTCCGGATGATGCCAGCGGATCAGAGCCTCGAAACCGATGATCGTACCGGTGTCGAGACGCAGCTTGGGCTGATAGACTAGCTGCAGTTCCTTGAGCGCCAGCGCGCGGCGCAGGTCGATCTCCATCGCGCGGCGCGCTTGCATGCGTTCGTCCATGCCGGGCTCGTAGAATCGGTACGTGCCGCGACCCTCGGCCTTGGCGCGGTACAACGCCAAGTCGGCGTTCTTGAGGAGAACGGCAGCCTCGCCACCGTCAGCGGGGTAGACGGCGATGCCGACGCTGGCTCCGATATGCAGGATGTGGCCGTTGACGGCATAGGCCGGCTGATCAGATCGACCAACCGACCGACCAGGGACTTGGCCGCCAGCGGCTGCGGCGCGCCCGACTGGATTACCGCGAACTCGTCTCCACCCAGCCGCGCGACGATGTCGCCTTCTCGCACCGCGCTGCGAAACCGGTCGGCGACCTTCTGCAGCAAGGCATCGCCTATGGCATGGCCAAGCGAATCGTTCACCGCCTTGAACCGGTCTAGGTCAACATAGAGCACGGCGAGAGTTTCTTGCGCTGTTTCGGCCTGCGCCAGTCGTTCGATAAGCTGTTCCTTCAGCACCGCGCGGTTGGGCAAGCCTGTGAGCGTATCGCGGCGTGCGAATTCGGCGTTTCGGACCAGCGCAGTCACATCGTCCAGGCTGAGAACGAACCCGCCGCTTGACAGGACCCGTAGCATGCAGTCGAGCAGCCTGCCGTCGGAGAGCGCGATTCGAACCTCGGTGCACGTTCCGCCATGGTCCACCGGCCCGAAGACGTCGCTTGCCGCCTCTTCGCCGCTACTCGCCAGCAACGCAGAAAACGTGCAGCCGATCGGATCGACCGGATTGAACAGCGTCTCGGCGCTACGATTGACATATTCGACCTCGCGCGCCTCGTTCAGAATAAGGACTGCAGTTGCCATCTCGGGCAGAGCTGCTTCGCGCGGTCGGGACAGTACAGCTGTTCTTGATGCAATCGCAGACATATAACCACCTATGGGGTCGAACCATCGTCAGATTACGCGCTCGACTGCAAAAGTTGGGTAAATGGCTGATTCGGATGGGAAGCTCGCTCCTATCCGGCGGAAGACCGCAAAGAACCTCGACCTTACCGGGATAGGGCATTGGAACCGTCGAAGCACAGGTGCCGACGCGGCGTTTCTAAGCCTGATACTTTATCCGTGGCAGCATTCCTGTCGCAAGCGGAAGCACCTTTATCGATCGGCAGGTCTTTAGGGTCAGGACCCATTGATGTGAGCGTTGCGATCTGATTCAGGCTCCGCAAGGAGACCGGAATGAGCGTCCTGTTTTGGCTGACGGATGAGCAGATCGAGCGGCTGCGGCCGTTCTTTCCCAAGAGCCACGGCAAGCCGAGGGTGGACGACCGGCGGGTGCTGAGCGGTATCGTATTCGTCAACCGCAATGGGCTGCGCTGGCGAGATGCACCCAGCGAGTACGGCCCGAACAAGACGCTGTACAATCGGTGGAAGCGTTGGGGCAAGGCCGGTGTGTTCACGCTAATGATGGAAGGTCTGGCTGCAGCTGGGGCCGAGCCGCAGACGGTCATGATCGACGCAACCTACCTGAAGGCGCACCGCACGGCATCAAGCCTGCGGGTTAAAAAGAGGATCTCGGCCGCCTGATAGGCCGCACCAAAGGCGGCATGAACACTAAGCTCCACGCCGTCGCCGATGCAAATGGGCGCCCCCTGAGCTTCTTCATGACCGCGGGCTAGGTCAGCGACTACACCGGCGCGGCAGCGCTGCTCGATGACATGCCAAAGGCACAGTGGCTGCTCGGCGACCGCGGCTACGACGCCGAGTGGTTCAGGGACGCCCTCCAGGCCAAAGGCATCCAGCCCTGCATCCCAGGCCGCAGCTCGCGCAACGAGCCGGTCCGGTACGACAAGCGCCGCTACCGGCGTCGCAGCCGCATCGAGATCATGTTCGGCCGCCTCAAGGACTGGCGCCGGGTCGCCACCCGCTACGACCGCTGCCCCACCGCCTTCTTCTCCGCCATCACCCTCGCTGCCACTGTCATCTTCTGGCTGTGATCAACGAGTCCTGACCCTAGCAGACGCCCCCGGCTCCGCCCTTGATGAATACTCAGGGAAACGGACTTGGACAAGCTCATTGACCAGTTTCGATGATTTCGCGCACCTTCACTGCCAGCGCCTCGACCTGAAACGGCTTGGTGAGGACATGCATGCCCTGCTCGAGGCGTCCACGGCCGATCACAGCATTTTCCGCATAGCCTGTGATGAACAGTATCCTGAGATTGGGACGGGTGGCGCGGGCCGCATCCGCGACCTGACGCCCGTTCATCCCGCCCGGCAAACCGACATCGGTGATCAACAGGTCGATACGCGTGTTGGACTCCAGGACGCGAAGACCTGTAGGTCCATCAGGCGCTTCGATGACAGAATAGCCGGACTCGCCGAGAATCTCTGCGACAAGCATCCGGATCGTCGGCTCGTCATCGATCACAAGCACGACCTCACCATCACCGGCCGGCACAATATCCGCCTGGAGCTCTATCTCCTCATCGCTCGCGGCATCTTCTGTGTGACGAGGCAGATAGAGGCACATGGTGGTGCCTTGCCCGACTTCGGAATAGATCCGGACGTGTCCGCCCGACTGCCGGGCGAACCCATAGATCATCGACAGGCCGAGGCCTGTTCCCTCGCCCAACGGCTTGGTGGTGAAGAACGGATCGAACGCCTTCGCGATCACGTCGGGCGTCATGCCCGTGCCGGTGTCGGTCACGCAGAGCGAGACATATTGGCCGACCGGCAAATCATGCTGGCGCGCCGCGCGCTCATCGAGCCATTTGTTGGCCGCTTCGATGGTGAGCTTGCCACCGTCGGGCATGGCATCACGGGCATTGATGCACAGATTGAGAACCGCATTTTCCAGCTGATTGGCGTCCACGAGGATAGACCACACACCGCTTGCGCCGACCACTTCAACGTCGATCGCCGGTCCCATCGTGCGGCGGATGAGCTCGTCCAGACCGGCCAGCAGGTGATTGACGTTGGCGGGACGCGGATCGAGCGTCTGCCGCCGGGAAAAGGCGAGAAGACGGTGGGTCAGTGCCGCCGCGCGCTTGACCGCACCCTGCGCCGCGATGAAATAGCGATCGACTTCTGCGGTGCGACCCTGCGCCAAGCGGACCTGCATCATCTCCAGGCTGCCACTGATGCCGGTCAGGAGATTGTTGAAATCGTGAGCGAGGCCGCCGGTGAGCTGTCCGACCGCCTCCATCTTCTGCGCCTGGCGCAGCTGTTCCTCGATCTCGCGCCTTTCCGTAAGGTCGCGTGTTACCTTTGCGAAGCCTACCAGCTCCCCTGCATCGTTGCGGATCGGATCGATGATCACACTCGACCAAAAACGGCTCCCGTCCTTACGGACCCGCCACCCTTCGGCTTCAAACCGGCCCTCGTTTCTTGCTGCTGCGAGCGCGGCATCGGGCACGCCGGCGCCGCGATCCTCCTGCGTATAGACGCGTGAGAAATGCTGGCCGATGATCTCACCGGCAGCGTAACCCATGAACCGTTCGGCGCCCGCATTCCAGCTGCTCACCAGACCATCGGTATCAAGCATGTAGATGGCGTAGTCTGACACACTTTGAACCAGCAGCCGAAAGCGTTCTTCGCTTGCCCGCAACTTCTCTTCCGCTGCGCGCCGTTCGCTCAGGTCCCGCGTGACCTTGGCAAAGCCGACAAGGGTGCCATCGGGTTGACGGATCGGATCGATCACGACATTCGCCCAGAACCGGGTGCCGTCCTTACGCACCCGCCAGCCTTCCGCCTCGAACCGGCCAACGCGCTCGGCTGTTTCGAGCGCTAATGTGGGGATGTTCCGCTCGAGGTCCTCAGGCGTGTAGAAGCGCGAGAAATGCTGTCCGATGATTTCGTCGGCTTCATATCCCTTGAAGCGCCGCGCGCCGGGGTTCCAGCTGGTCACGATCCCTTCGCGATCGAGCATGTAGATCGCGTAATCCGTGACGCTCTGCACCAACAACTTGAACCTGTCGTGCGCGCTCGACAAATGCACTGACTCGGCCACGCTCCCCCTATCTCGTTTCGGCCGGCAGAAGCCGGTCATCGACTTTCTTACGGCACTGCGTCGCGCCGGTGTGCGAGCAATCCGTCATGTGGGCTGCCTCGTGCGCATCGACACGAGGTCGCGAACGACGGACGCCGGACATGGTTCCGGCGCTGTTACGCGCTGTGCCAGGTATGTGAAAACGCCCGAGCAGCCGGCCCGCGAACAGATAGCCTGCTAGGCAGCAGCCAAAGAAGCGGGCGGACGGCTCAGCCGATCGGTCAGCTCGGACGCGGGCATCGGCCTGCCGAAGAGATAGCCCTGTGCTTCCCGGCAGCCAGCATTTCTGAGCCAGTCCCGCTGTTCCGCCGTCTCGACACCCTCGGCGATCACGTCCAGTCCAAAGCTCCCAGCCATTCGCAGGATGGCATCGACGACCACGGCGTCGCAGTTGCCCGCTACCATGTCGGCGACAAAGATCTTGTCGATCTTCAGCCGCGTAACCGGAAGCTCCTTGAGCAGGCTCAGCGAAGCATAGCCCGTACCAAAGTCGTCGAGGGAGATGGCGACGCCCATCTGGCGCAAGGCCGCAAGCGCGCTTCCGACTGCATGGCCGTTCCGGACGGCAACCGTCTCGGTCAGTTCGATTTCGAGCAGCTGCGCTGGCAATTTGTTGTCGGCGAGCTTTATTGCGACTCGCTCCGGCAGGTTGCCAGATCGGAACTGGGCGGCAAAGAGGTTGACCCCTATTCGGAGCGGGGTTCCGGCCTCGTTCCACCGCGCGGCTTGTGCGATCGCGGACCGCAATACCCAGGATCCGACGGCCGCGGCGAGCGGCATCCGGTCGAGAACGTCTAGGAACTGGCCCGGAGAGAGCTGGCCATGCTCGGGATGGTTCCAGCGCAGCAAGGCTTCGGCACCGACGATGCGATCATCGGCAAGATCGATCTGTGGCTGATAGAGCAGCTCGAACTCGCCCGCTTCAAAGGCGTGGCGCAGCTGCTTCTGTAAACGGCGCCGCGCTTCTACGCTGTGCCGCAGGTGCGGCTCGAAAAAACCGACGGTGCCGCCACCTTGGGCTTTCGCCCGGTACAATGCCAGGTCAGCCGCCATCAGCAACGCTTCGATCGTGCGTCCGTGATGAGGTGCGATGGCCACGCCGATGCTGGTGTCGAGCTGCAATTCGTCATCGTCGAGCAGGAATCCCCTTCGAAACGCATTGCGGAGCTGGATCGCGATACGATGCGCGTCGCGTGGATCGCCGACTCCTGGCACCAGCAGCGCGAATTCGTCTCCGCCAAGGCGGGCCAGCAGATACCGATCCTTCACTTCGCCCCGGAGACGCTCTCCGACTGCCGCCAGCAGACGGTCGCCGGTAGCATGGCCGAGCACGTCATTGACGTCTTTGAATCCATCGAGATCGAACAACAGAACAGCCGCCGCCGGCCGCGATGCGAGCAAATGGTCGGCTGCTTCGTGAAATTGGGTTCGATTAGGAAGTCCCGTCAGCTGGTCGTAATGCGCCAGATGCGCCAGACGTGCTTCGTTTGCCCGCCGTTTGCGCTCGCTACGCCGCAGTTCCAGCCGGTCGATGAGCAGTTGGGCCAGGCCCTCGAGTTGCTGGGCGCGTAGCGGATCGAACCCACGAGGTTCAGGCGAAATAATGCACAATGTTCCCAGCACATGACCCGACGCCACCCGTAGCGGCGCCCCAGCGTAGAAGCGGATAAAGGGCGGCCCGACGACCAGCGGATTGTCGGCAAATCGAGGGTCGAGCCGCGCATCCTCGACCACCAGCGCCGTCTCACGGTCGAGTGCGTGCGCACAAAAGGAAATATCTCGAGCAGTCGAGGCGGCCTCGAGCCCAACCCGTGCCGCGAAGATCTGTTGCTCCTTCTCGACGATCGAGATCAGGCTGATCGCTACGTCGAACAACGAAGCGGCAAGAGCGACGATATGATCGAACTCGGGCTCCGGTGGCGTTCCTACCAGCGCATAGTCAGCGATCGCCTTGAGGCGCTCGGCTTCATGCGTGGAATCGTCTTTAGCAGCCCAACATTCCATGAGAAGAGAGATCCGAGATATCGTTGGCAGAAGCTTAAGATACCGGCCTTAAAAACAGATTAGCATGTTATATCAGCATCTTGTTGTCCTTCCGTAATGACTTGTTGGGCGGACGCGCGAATTGATGTGGCCTACAGGTAACCCAGCCGGCTCGGGGCTTAGATGCCGCCTCGCCGACGCGACCTCATCGATGCTCGCTGTCAGCAGGAACAGGGTGATCTGCTCGCCGAACAGCGCCGGTCGCGGCCACTTTCGGGTTCATTCAATGGCGGTGATAATTATGTCGATCTCGTCAATCGCGACGTCTCGGCTTACAAGAGACTGATGAAAGATCAGGATGAAGCCCGTGTCGACCGACTGCTTGGCACACCGGAGCTGGCCGACGCGCTTGAAAGCGATCGGTTCAAGCAGTTTCTCGACCAGGTGCCGATCGCCATCGCGGTCGCCGAACTCAAGCCGCGTGAGCATATCGTCTACGTGAACCTAGAATGCGAGCGACTGACCGGCCGCAATGCCTCCGATCTGGAAGGGCGGCATTGGCATGAGTTGTCTGGACGGGCGGCGGTGCCCGACGATGACCGATTGCTTAGCGACGCGATCGTCGACGATCAGCAATATGTCGGCGTCTTCTCGCTCGACCGCGCCGACGGTGCCTGCGACGCTCATGTCTGGTCCAACGTCATCGAGGATGATCAGGGTGAGCCCATATTCCGGCTGATCGCGCTGGCTGACGCCTCGCAGCAGAGCGTCGATCGGGAAGCACTTGAACGCCGCGTCGAGGAGCGGGACTTTCTGCTGCGTGAGTTGCAGCACCGCGTAAAGAACAACCTTCAGATGATTACCGCACTGATCCGGCTCGAGGCGCGGAACCTTCCCGAGGACGAGCAACAGGACAGGCGGTTCGACCGGCTTGCCGGTCGCGTTCAGGCCCTCGCGTTGCTCTACGATACCATGTTGGCAGATCATGTCGGAAACGGGATCGACCTCGGCACCTATCTCAGCCAGATCGCCTCGGCCGTAATGCGCGCGCATGCGGTGGAGGGAATTCGACTCGATCTCAAGGTCGATACCTGGCCTGTTTCGGTCAACGTCGCGATGCCGACCGGCCTCGTGGTCAACGAGCTTCTCACCAACGCGCTCAAGCACGCCTTTCCCGGAGGTCGTGGTGGCACAATCACGCTTCATAGTTTGGTCGAGGGGAAGGACTGTCGCGTGATCGTCGCCGACGACGGCGTCGGCCTTTCCGAGGGCGTGCAGTGGCCCAAGCCCGGAAAACTCGGCGCCATGATCGTCCAGTCGCTTCGCCAAAACGCCCACGCCGACCTCGCCGTTGAGTCACGCCCCGACGAGGGAATGCGCGTCACGATCGCGTTCCGCCGCGCGGATGGAGCGCAGCCCGCGAGCGAGTGAGGTCGAAGGCATAATGTTTCGCCAAATCTGACATAGCTGTTCCGTCGCCATCAGCGCGGTGGCAGCCTTGTTCACGTCGAAACCTGGGCTGAATCATTGAAAGGGCTGAACTTTCCCATGGCGCCAGGAGTTGGCGAAGGAGGAGACTCTTCCCATGTGCCACGTCCTGATTATCGAAGACGAACCTATCATCGCACAGTTGCTTCAGGACCTGCTCGAGGACGAGGGTGCGACGTCCTTCGCAATTGCAGACTCGCAGGAGGCAGCGGTTGCGTCAGCGATGGCGGAGCGTCCAGCTTTCATCACGTCGGACGTCAAGCTGACGCACGGCACCGGCCCCCTCGCGGTCAGCACCATTCATCAACGGCTCGGTACTATCCCGGTCGTCTTCATTACCGGAACGCCTGACGAGTGTTCGCCCTGCGATCCGCCGGGTCGTATCTTTAGCAAACCGCTTGATCGCGGTGCAATCGCTGCCGCCTTTCACGAGCTTGGTCCCATTCCACTTTAGGTGGCTGTGAAGATTGTTGGAGCGCAGGTCGACTGCGAGTGGTCGTTTCGTTTTGTATTAGAACGTCGAGCGCCGCGAACTCATCGGGACGAGCGACAGCAGCGCGCCTGACCGTTGTGATGTTCGTGAAGGATAGGCGATGGTGATGATCTGGCGACCGCGTTTAGTGCCGCAAGTGCCTGCGCCCTTGGGTCGGTCGGACTGTCTGCACCGGGACTTGCGGATCGATCATCTTCTGTTGAGCTCGGCACTGGCCGATCGACCCGTCGATGCGCAGGTCGACCGCCACGTGCGCGGCTGGGAGAAAACCAGCGACCATGCGCCGGTGTGGATCGAGCTGGCCGACAAATCGAAGCGCCGCCGGCAACCGGCCGCGTCAAGCCAGGCGGGAGCCCCGCTATGAAAATCGAAAGCTTCCTCCTGCCCGAGCATGACTGGGTGCCGAACAATCCCAAGCTGCCGGTGCTCCTCTATCGCGGCGCCGTGCATGTCGGATCATGCGACGAGACGGCCAGGGAGTTCGAAGCCGCATTCGCCGAGAATGGCTGGCCGCCGCAATGGCGCGATGGCGTGTACGACTATCATCACTATCACTCGACTGCGCACGAAGCGCTCGGCGTCGCGGCCGGCTCGGCGACGCTGACGATCGGCGGTCCAGGCGGAGAAGACATCCGGGTTGAGGCGGGCGATGCCCTCGTTCTTCCGACTGGCACGGGGCATTGCAACGTGGAGGCGAGCGACGATTTTCTCGTGGTCGGCGCCTATCCGCAGGGGCAGGACTGGGATATCTGCCGGGAGGCGCCAAGCGATAAGGCGCGGCAGCGTATGGCCGCTTTGCCGGTCCCCGATGCGGATCCGGTCGAGGGTTCTTCCGGCCCTGTCACAGACTTGTGGAAATAACAGCTACGCAACCGCCTAGCGCAGCTGGCTGTCCTTGCTGCCGCGCCGATTGATGCCGACGCTGCCGATGGTTGCGTCGCGCTTGGCCTGGCAGGCAACGCAGGTCCGCGTGCCAGGCAGCGCGGCGCGGCGGGCGGCCGGAAAATCGTCGCCGCAATCGTCGCATTCGTCACTGCCTTCGCCCGCCGGCATCATGCCGCGCGCCCGCAAAACCGCGTCCTTCACGGTGTCGTCGATCTGATCCTGCACGGCGCCATCGGGCGCCCAGCCATTCGCCATCCTGTCCTCCGCGCCCTGGCGTTTTCAGACACTTAGATAAGAATGGATTGCCGGATTCAAACCGTTGTCAGCGATGAGCCCAGATCGCGAATTTTCTCGCGCGCAAAGTCTTGAACAGGCTTTTGCGCAAATTATCTGAATCGTGCCGGGCGCCGTGTTCGGGTCCGGTGGGACATAGAGGGCGTCGGCTCTTTCCGTACCGGCGCAACTCATGCCCAGATCGCTTCAATGGAGGATTTGGAGATGAGAACGGCTTTTGATTTGACTCCCTATCGCCGCTCGACGGTCGGCTTCGACCGGCTGTTCAACCTGCTCGAATCCGGGCAGCGCGAGGATGACGGCTATCCGCCCTTCGACATCGTCAAGGAAGGCGAGGACAGTTACCGCATCACGCTCGCGGTGGCCGGCTTCGCGCCGAACGAGATCGAGATCGTCGCGCAACAGAACCAGCTCAACGTCACTGGCAAGCGCGCCGACGACGCCGACAAGGGCGACTATCTGCACCGCGGCATCGCGACGCGTGCGTTCGAGCGTCGCTTCCAGCTCGCCGACTTTATCGAGGTAGGCAATGCCCGCTTCGAGAACGGTCTGCTTTCAATCGAGCTAAAGCGCGTCGTCCCCGAGGCGATGAAGCCGCGCAAGATCGAGATCGGCGGCGGCAATGCGTCGAACGACCGCATCGCGGCCCCGAAGCCACAGGCACAGGCGGCCTAAACCGTCCAGAACCGGCTCGCCGGCGTCGCTCCTTTGTGGGGCGACGACCGGTGAGCCATGCCCAAAATCAGCCCAACAAGGAGATGACCATCATGGCTATTCGTGATCTCATTCCCTGGAGCCGGCAGGAAAACCGGCTCCCCGCGCCCGTGAACAGCGAGCGCGCCAGCGACACCCATCCGCTGCTGTCGCTCCATCGCGACGTGAATCGCCTGTTCGACGATGTCTTCCGCGGCTTCGGCGTACCGTCGTTCGCCGGCTTCGATCGCACTCTCGGCTGGCCGCAGGTCGAGCTTGCCGAGACCGACACGGAGATCCGTGTCACGGCCGAGCTAGCCGGCCTCGATGAGAAGGATGTCGACATCCAGGTCGAGGAAGGCGTGCTGACGATCCGCGGCGAGAAGAAAGCCGAGGTCGAGGACAAGGAGCGCGGCTATTCGGAGCGCAGCTATGGCCGGTTCGAGCGCCGCATCGGCCTGCCGCGCGGCATCGAGCGCGACAAGGCGAGCGCGACCTTCAAGAATGGCGTGCTCACTATCACCCTGCCAAGGTCGGAGGCGGCGAACGAGAATGTTCGCCGCATCCCGATCCATGGCGCGGCCGCTTGAGGATCTGGCCCGGGATCTTCGTCCCGGGCCAATCTGCCGCGGCGTCCGTCCGGCGACGGCAGCGAATGACAATGGCTTGGCCGGCTGGTCGAGCGCGCTGCCGCCCGACGCCCGCGCCATCGTCGAGCCGATGCCGGTCGCAACCAACCAGGGTGGCCGAGCTCGGCGTGGGCAGTGGCGAGTGCGTTTCGCGCCACGCGTGCCGCCGTTCGTCGATCCGCTGACCGGCTGGACCGGCGGATGCGACCCGCTGATCCAGATCGAACTTCATTTCCCCGACCGCGCGTCGGCGGAGCGTTACTGCCGCCGGGAACGGCTCCGGTTCACGGTGCAGGGCGCGGAATCATCATCCACTTTGAGGAGGTGAACCATGTTTCGTCGCAAGAACTTGACCAAAGCGCTGCTGGCCGGCGCCGCGCTTGTTGCGGGCGTTCAACAGCCCGTACTCGGCGCGACCCCGTCCACGTCGACGACATCCGGCAGCGCTGGCCCAACGGCTGCTTCGCCGCAGAATCAGCCTTACTCCGATGGCTCCCGGCAGTGGGCGGCCGCCAACTGCGTCGCCGAGAAGCGCTCCAACACCACCGCCGGCGCCGTGATCGGCGGCCTGCTGGGCGCTGCGGCGGGCACGGGTCTCGCCGGGCGTCATGATCGCGCCGCTGGCGCCTTCCTCGGCGGGGCGACCGGTGCGGTAGCCGGCGGGGCGATCGGCAACGCGGCAACGCCGCCCGGATGTCCGCCGGGCTATGTCGTGCGCCCGATCGCGCCGGTTTACTATGCGCCGCCGCCACCGCCGGTCTGGTATCCGGCCCCCGTCTATCCCGGCCTCGTCTCTGCCGCGCCGGGTTGGTATGGGCCCTGGGCCTGGAACGGAGCGGCGTGGGTCTATCGGCCGGTCCACCGCTATTGGTATCGGCCTTATCGCTGGTAGGCATGTGGCCGCTGGCGCGAACCGCCGGCCGCCCTTCTTGCCATAGCACTATCTCACCCTTGCCAAAGCGCCCGACCGTAATGCGGACGGGCCGTCCGCTGTCACCATGCATGTACCCCCAAGCATCCTGTCCAGCTTCGTCACGCTGCTCGTCACGATCGGCCCGGTCGAGACGGCCATCGTCTTCGCCGGCCTGACCGCCCGCAATCATAGAGAGGAAAGACGCAGCCTCGCGGTCCGCTCGACTGGCGTAGCCGGACTGGTGCTGCTGATGTTCGCGCTGGGCGGTAACGTTACGCTCGCGCTCCTGCACATCTCGGTGCCCGCCTTCCGCGTGGCGGGCGGCTTGCTGCTCTTTCTCCAAGCGTTGACCTTGACCTTCTCGAGCCCGGGCTTGTCCTCGATCAGCGAGGGGGAGCGTCAGGACGCCGAGCGCCCCGGCGACATCGCCGTCTTTCCGCTGGCCTTTCCTTTGATTGCCGGACCGGGAAGCCTGTCAGCAGTCGTGCTGCTGATGGGCCGAACCGCCAGCTGGATCGAAGCGGCGGGTGTGATCGCAATGATCATGATCTGCCTCACGCTCACCTACGGAGCGATGCGGGCTTCGGATCGGTTGGTGCTGGTGCTCGGCGAGACCGGCGCGGATGTGGTCCGGCGCCTCTCGGGCGTGCTACTCGCCGGCCTCGCCGTCCAGTTCATCTTCGACGGACTGGAGCGCGCACCCTTCATGCACTAGCCGGGCGGCGCGATGGCGGCGGCCAGCACCCGGCTAAGCCGCTCGATGATGCCGGCGTGCGTCGCTGCCTTCGGCAGCTCGCGTCGCGCGAAGCGCTGTAGACGCTGAATATCGCGGACCGGCAGACGCAGCGTGAGTAGGGTCTGGTCAAGGCTGGCGCGATCGGCCTTCTGTGCTTCCTTTCCTGAAGCTAGGAAGTGGTCGAGCAGTCGCTTGCGGTCGGCGAAGGTCCAACCCAACGCCACCAGTTCCTCGGGAGACAGCGCCAGCAGCGCCAGCGCGACCTCCATGATGTCGGCGAACGGCAGCGAGACGCGCACGCTGCGGCCACCGCGTTCGCGCCAGCGCTTGAGCGGTCCGCGGCTCATTGCAGGGTTGATTGCTGACTTTGGCCGTCAAGCGATTTCAACGCAGCCAGGATGTCATCGACCGGGATGGACTTTCGCAGCTCGGGTGGCTTGCGGAGGGCCGGCTCTCCTTCGACCGCGACGCGATCCGACGCCCAGGACGCGAGGATCGCACGCTTGACCTCGGGTTCGAGGGTCGGATGGCCGGCGATGTCGAACGGATGAAAATAACGGGAAACAGGCTGCGACATGACTGTGCCTCCTTTCGCTACCAGTCGCTGCAATGCTTCGGCCGAAACGATCGGCCGTGGTGGAATTGGGAAGCGATTTAAGCAGGTTCAAGAGGCGAAGTTGCCTTGAGTCGTCGCCGGTATCGAGTGCCGCGACCAATTCGCGTAGGTATTTTTCATCGGAGGAAGCGCGAGGACCCCTGGCCTGATGCCCGACATCAATTCACTCGATCGCTTCATCGAAGCGCAGACGCTCGCCTACCCCACGGCGCCGGCCGAGCTTCGTCGCGGGGCCAAGCGCACGCACTGGATGTGGTTCATCTTTCCGCAGATCGCCGGGCTGGGACAGAGCACGACGGCGCGGCATTTTCACGATCCGCTCCCTCGAAGAGTAAGGCGCCTTTGTCGAACACACCACCCGTGGCCCGCGCTATGCCGATGCAGGACTTGACGATCAGCGGCCCGGTTGCAGTGTTTGGTGACATAGATGCGACAAAGCTACGATCGTCACTCACGCTATTCGAAGCCGTGCGCCCACATGCCCTTTTCCCCGCCGCACTCAATCGCTAGTTCGATGGTCAGCGTGACGTGTTGACGCTGCGAGATGCCGAATGGATCGAGCCGCACCTTGTTTCAGCTGAAGATGCCATCGAAACCGCCGGTGCGGATCGACACGCATTCCGGGAGACGACGCTGGCACGCCTTGCCACGGCCAAACCCGTCATGGGTTTGCCGCTCGCCGGGTGCAGCTTCGACTTCAAGGCGTCGAACCTCGTTTTCAGCCCGAAACCTACGCTGGTCGATCCGGACCATGCGGCACGGATGCCGAGGCTCTATGACCTCGCCGTCGCACTGCTCCTGTTCCACTGCGACCTCTCCACCGCTCCCGGTCGATTATGGATGCCGGCCGAATGGGCGACCTTCCTGCGGGCCTACGCTGGGCATGTCGCCTTCACCGACGCGGAGCTGACTGCGTGGTCGTCGATCCTGGAACTGGCATGGCTCGATCAAGCCGTCTGGCTTTTGGGAAACTGGCCGGAGGGCTGGACGGACGCGAAGGATCGCGCATATCTATTGGACATAGCGGCTTTCGACCCGGCGGTGTTCCCGCGCACACCTCCCGATCAGACCTTGAGCGGTTAGCGACCTTCCCAATCAGGACGACTGCGGGCTTAGCGTACGACTTTGACTTATCCTCTCACCGCCCCCCATTCGCAGCGCATCCACGATAATCTTGAACGCGGGCAGATTCTGGCGCCTGCTTGGATAGTAGAGAAAATAACCATCGAAAGCCGGCGACCATTCGTCCAGAATCTGCACAAGCTGGCCTGAACCGATCTGCTGCGCCACAATGTCCTCAGGGACATAAGCGATGCCGTAGCCGCTCACTGCAGCATCGATCATCGCGTAGGAATTGTTGAAGGTCAGTTGTCCGCTCACGCGGACGCGCAGCGCCTGACCGTCCATCTCGAACTCCCACGCGTAAAGGCCGCCAGCGGTCTCGTGTCGCATGTTGATGCAAACATGCCCGACCAGATCCCGCGGTTGCCCGGGCGCGCCATGCGCATCAAGATATGCAGGTGAAGCGACCGCAACCAAGCGCCAGTCCGGACCGATGCGGACCGCGATCATGTCTTTCTCGACGGCCTCTCCGAGACGAACACCCGCATCAAAGCCCTCCTCGACGATGTTGCGGAAGCTGCTGTCCAGGATCAACTCGACGCTGATTTCCGGATAGGCGCGCAGGACCGGCTTGAGCTTCGGCCATACGACACTTTTCAGAGCATGGTCGGACAATGTCAGACGAATCGAACCCGACGGCTTTTCGCGAAACGCCATCAGGGCCGCGATCTCGGTCTCGATCTCGCCGAGCCGCGGTGTGATCGTCTGGAGAAGCCGTTCGCCGGCTACGGTCGTCGCTACGTTGCGCGTCGTGCGCGTCAGCAGCCTGATGCCCATACGCTCTTCGAGCAACTTGATCGCCTGGCTGAGCGTGGATTGCGAAATGCCAAGCTTCGCCGCCGCCTTGGTGAAACTGCGCTCCTCCGCGACGATCTGGAACCAGCCCAGCTGATTAAGGTCAGGCTTGGCCATCTGGACCTTCGTCCACGCTCGCCTGCCTATTATTTGCGAATATCGATAAGTTCATGCGCATTTCTACGTCTAATAGAATGATCGCTCAAGGGTTAGATAGGCCTTGGAAGTTCAAACTGGAATTCTGTCGATGGCCGCCGCGACCACGTCCGATATCCGTAGCGAGCCGGTCGCCGCCCGGGGCGCCGTGCTGTCCATGGCGCTTTGCGTCGCGCTGCTCATCGCGTCCGAGTTCATGCCGGTCAGCCTGCTGACGCCGATGGCACAAGGGCTTCACGCTTCAACCGGACAGACCGGTCAGGCGATCTCGATCAGCCGGTTGTTCGCGGTAACGGCCAGCATGCTCATGACCACCGCCGCGGGTAAGTTAAACCGAAAATCGGTCCTGATCGCGACGACTGCCTTGATGCTGCTTTCCCTGGTCCCGGTTGCGGCCGCCCCGAACTTTGCCGTGCTGATGATCGGCCGCGCGCTGCTCGGGATCTGCATCGGCGGCTCCTGGGCGCTCGCTACCGCTGTGATCATGCGGTTGGTTCCCGAAGGCGACGTCCCGCGCGCGCTCGCCCTCATGTATGGCGGCCACGCCATCGCCACGGCCTTTGCCGCGCCGATCGGCAGCTATCTGGGGGGCATATTCGGCTGGCGCGCGGTCTTCTGGGCGCTGATCCCGCTCGTCGCCGGCAATCTGCTCTGGCACATGGTCGCGCTGCCGTCGCTGCCAGCCGGTCAGCGCCAGAATTTCCGGATGATGTTTGCTCTGCTCAAGCGCCCCTACTTCCTGCGCGGCCTCGTTGCGGCAATGCTGTCATGGGGCTCCGCCTTCACGATGTTCACCTATCTCCGGCCGTTCCTCGAGCAGGTGACAAAGGTGGATGTGACGACGCTCTCCATCCTGCTGCTCGTACTAGGTTGCGCTGGATTTGCCGGTACATGGGCGGCGGGCCGCTATGTGAGCGGCAACGTCGCCGCGCTGCTGCGCGTGCCGGTACTGTTCATGGGCGGTTGCACGCTGGGCCTTCTGCTCCTTGGCAATTCGGTCATCGCAGCCGGCGTCTTTCTGGCCCTTTGGGGCGCGATGAACACCGCCATGTCGGTGATCTGGATGACATGGATGTCGCAGAACGCGGCCGATGTTTCCGAGGCTGCGGGCAGCCTGATGGTCGCAGCGATCCAGGCCTCGATCCTGATGGGCGCCATGGCAGGCGGCCTTCTGCTGGATAGTTTGACGGTCGCCGCGACCTTTGCCGGCAGTGTCGCCCTCGCCGGTCTTGCGGTTGCGCTGATCGGCACCGGCCATCGGTTGCTGAAGCCCGTGCTTCCCTAGCGATGAGCCAACCCATGTAATGCACTTATCCCACTCAAACACATTAGGAGATCGGAATATTTATGACCGACCTGGATCCAAATGCGCCACCACAGAGCGTCGACAGACGCGCGCTTCTGAAACTGGCCGGCGCGGGCGCAGCCGCGTACGGTGCAGCTTCGATCGTCACCACCTCCAATGCAAAGGCTCTGAACATGTCAAACGATTGGGATAAGGTCTTCCCGCGCAGCCAGAAGGTCAATCACGAGAAGGTCTCGTTCAAGAACCGTTATGGCATCACGCTAGTCGCCGATCTGTATCTGCCAACAAACGCGGCTGGAAAACTGGCGGCAATCGTGGTCAGCGGCCCCTTCGGCGCCGTGAAGGAGCAGTCGTCGGGCCTTTACGCGCAGACCATGGCCCAACGCGGATTTGCCACCCTGGCGTTCGATCCGTCTTTCACCGGCGAAAGCGGCGGCGAGCCCCGCAACGTCGCGTCGCCTGACATCAACACCGAGGATTTCAGCGCGGCGGTGGACTATATCGGCTTGCGCCCTGAAGTCGATCGAGAGCGCATTGGCGTGATCGGCGTCTGCGGCTGGGGCGGTATGGCATTGAGCGCCGTCGCCGTCGACAAGCGCGTCAAGGCGGTGGTCGCCAGCACCATGTATGACATGACCCGTGTCATGTCGAAGGGCTACAATGACAGCGTAACGCTGGAACAGCGCACGCAGACGCTGGAGCAACTCAGCCGCCAGCGCTGGGCGGACGCGGAAGCCGGGACGCCAGCGTATCAACCACCGTACAATGTGCTGAAGGGCGGCGAAGCGCAGTTTCTGGTCGAATATCACGATTATTACATGACGCCTAGCGGCTATCATAAGCGTGCGGTCAACTCGGGCAATGCCTGGACGCAGACCACCCCGCTGCCGTTCATGAACATGCCGATCCTGACCTATATCGCTGAAATCTCGCCGCGGCCGGTCCTGTTCATTCACGGCGAGAAGGCCCACTCGCGCTACTTCAGTGAAACCGCTTTCGCGGCGGCAGCGGAACCCAAGGAGTTGGTCATCATCCCGGGGGCGAACCACACGGACCTCTATGACAAGGTAGACGTCATCCCATTCGAAAAGCTGACCAGCTTCTTCGAGCGGCATCTCGCTGCCTGAACTTCCTGGCTGCAGCGAGACGTATCATCGCCTCGCTGTTTGTCGTCCAATTCACACTCCGGCTATTGCTAAACGTGTTCCACATTCATCCTCTCTGCAAGCGCCGCCCTCTTGGCGGCCGCTCCGTCGTATGCGCAGGCCACGCGTCAGACGAAGGTGAACACTGATACCGCCGTCTCCAACGGGGTCGCCACCACGACGACAATGAAAACACATACTACAAAGCATAAAACGAAACAGCCGAATTATGTTTTGAGCGTAACGGCGGTCAACAGGAGGACTGTCCACGCAACGGCAAAGAAAACTTTCGTCAGCTCTAATGGATAAAGCATCAAAACTTTTAAAGCCAAGCAGCGTTACGATAACGCGTGATGTTATAAGCGGAGCACGCTTAAGTGTTCGCCCCGTTCCTTTTTAGATTTATTGATAAGAACTTCCTGACGTATGCTTCGTTTTGAACGAAAGCACAACACGACACGGGGGCATACGTCTCTTGACAAAGTCGCTCCTATCAATCGCGATTTCTGTTTGAACGGAGACGACGAAAAACACCGAGGCCAACCAGCGCGATCGCCGCGGTTCCTCCAAGCCATAACGCACCGGGCCGTTTTCGTGCATTGTCGATCGCTACCCTGCTCGTCTCTTGAACAAGGGCTTTAGTGCTCTCCACCAGATCGCCGGCGATGTTTGCTGGCTTCAGCCGATCTTGCAGTTCATGCAAGCTCGAGAGGAGACGTTGGCGTTTCAGCTTTGCCTCCGTGCGGGCTGCAGCGATCTCATTCATCGATCAAGCCTTTTCAATTTCTCGACTGCTATCAGCATAAGCGCAGCTGCGGCCAATAGGGTTATAAATGCTGCGGCAGCAAGACCGGCTGCGACACCCAGCCAGTAAGCCAAGGCCATTCCAAACGCCGCGACAAACACAGTCACCGCTGCCAGCACGAGCAATATTGCAACGACGGCCAACGGCACGGCGATTTTGACAGGCTTGCTCCATGTATCAAAGGTTGCCGTAACAACATTAATCTCGGCAGCGGCCCAATCTTTACCCTCTTCTATAAGCCTTGAAGCCAGTGCGCGAAGGTCTTCTTGTGTCGTTTGGCCGCCAATAGATGGACCGCCAGATGCTTCAGGAGGCAGATCAGACATCGGTAATTCCCTACAATCACATTTGCCCCGCCGGCGAAACTGCAGGCTCGCAGCGGTTCGGGGACCAAGGTTTAACGAAACGTCGTTCCGGCTGCGTCAACGGGTCTATGGCAGTTAAGTGCCCACCAGAAGCCTGCTCGACGCCCCCGGTGGTCATTCTGTCGTCGTCAACGACCGGCCCTCGAAGATAGCGAAAGCAGTCCACCGTTCACCGGATTTAAACGTGAAACCCGCATCCCGCTTGATCTCTTGCGCATGCCCGAATAACGAATCAGAGGTTGGAACAGAGCACGAACCTCGGTGGCGCCCCTCAATGAGGATGCGGCTGAGCCTCACCCCGTCTTTGGTCCGGCCTTTATGAGAAAACCGGCTCTCTTTTCGTCAGGGCAGGCATGCCTGCCCTGACGAAAAAGCACGCTCCACCGGGGTCTGATTGCCGAGGGAGCTATGCGGACGGTGCTCGTTGTTCGCGCCGCCACGCCTCACATTTTACCCGTGCGTCGTCCAAGCTCAAGAACCAGTATGCGTTGAGGCATTCGGCCCGCACCCAGCCGTTGTACGCCTCCGCGAACGCATTGTCGGTCGGCTTTCCGGGCCTACTGAAGTCCAGCACCACATCATGCTGATAGGCCCATAGGTCGAGATCCTTCGAGATGAATTCCGGGCCATTGTCCAGGCGAATGCGTTTCGGACGACCGTGTACAGCGGCAATGCGTTCGAGCGTCTCGACCACGTCAGAGCCGCGGTAGCTCGTCCGTACGTCGAGCGCTGGCGACACCGGCGTGAAGTTGTCGACGATCGACAGCACGCGGATCTTGCGCCCGTCGAATAGCTGGTCCGACAGGAAATCCATCGACCAGCACTCGTTCGGGCCGTCGCCGGTGTCCGGTCATCGCGCAGCTTCGCCTTCACTTCGCGTTTGGGCGTCTTGTTGCGCAGTTGCAGCCCTAGTTCGCGATACAGGCGATGGATGCGCTTGTGATTGATCTCCCAGCCCTCCCGCCGGAGCAGCACGTGGATGCGTCGATACCCGTAGCGAACACGGGTCGCAGCCAACTCCTTGATCCTCATCTTAAGGCCGGCCTGATCGAGGCGGCGGGACCGATAACGCTGGGTCGATCGATTGATCGGAAACGCGCCGCAGGCTCGCCGTTCGCTGACCTGGTAGCTCGCCTGCAAATAGCCGACGATCTCCCGGGCTCGATCAGGCCCTACATTTTTCGGCGGATGACGTCCTGCAACATCTCCTTGTTTAGGCTGAGGTTCGCCACCAGCCGCTTCAGCCGGACGTTCTCCTCTTCCAGCACCTTCAGGCGCTTCATCTCCGACGGCATCAGCCCTCCGTATTTGCTACGCCATCGATAATAGGTCTGGATCGATATGCCGGCCTTCCGGCAAACCTCCTCGACGGTCGCTCCATCCTCGGCCTGCTTGAGGATGAACGCTATCTGCTGCTCGCTGAACCTCGACTTCTTCATTGACGGATTCCCTGGTCCGGCACCTGCCAAACCTAACCGGGATTTCCTCACAAAGTACGGACCAATCCGAAGGGCTCAGGTCAAGTCGCGTAAAAAATCGCGGGGTGATCGATAGCCTAAAGCCCGGTGCGGATGCACCTCGTTATAATTAGCGAGCTATCCGGGCAGCTGGGCGATGACCGCTTGTGCATCCGGCTTTGAGTTCACGCGGACGTAATCGCGTTTGAGTGTGCGGGAAACGCTTCTGTCATGTCGTTTGGTTGTGCACTGCTAACAGGGGTCGTGCGCGGCCTGAGGCCGATGCCGCGGGCGAACGCCCGGATATCGCGTGCGGTGTAGCAGCTTCCGTTGTCGGTGAGCCATTCGATCGGCTGCGGCAGACGGTTCATCTGGCCGTAGCTATGCTCGACGGTGGCAACCATCACGTCCTGGACGTCTTTGGCGGTGATGCCGCCTGTCGTCGCCACATGCCCCATCACCGCGCGATCGCAGCAGTCGAGCGCGACGCGACGCGGATCGTCCCGCCGTTGTCGCAAGCGATCGCCAGTCCATCGGAGCAACAGCGGGTGGTGCGCTGATCAACGGCGACCTCGCCGTCGTAGCGTCGTTCCTCGTGACGTTCATCGTCCCGTCGGAGCAGCAGCCCGTGCACCTTCATCACGCGGTAGACACGCTTTGGACTGGGCGCTGCGCGCCCGGCTTTCTCGGCTTGGCCGGCGGACCAAGGTGTGAATACGGCGATAGCCGTAGGTCGGCACCGAGCAGGCGGATCTCTGCGAGCAGTTCGGCATCTGGCAGTGCGGTCTGGCTCGCGGCCGCGGCGATGGTCGGTTACGCATCGCGGATAGATACGAGCGAGCGATATTAAGCGCCTCTCCCACCACACTCACAGGCCATCCCCGGGCACGGAGGTGGAGCGCAACAGCAGTTTTTTCGGCCCGCGCTCCGGGAGACAGCCTCGCGAAGCAAATCGTTTCCCATGCCTTCTTGCCGAGCAGCCCGTGTAGCTTGCGCACCTGCGTGTCAAGTACACGGAAGTACTTCCTCACCGGCTGCAGCGGTCAGCGCCCCCTAGTTCATCAGCCTGCTCGAAGTGAATACCTGACTACTGCTGATGTCGTGCCGACGGGCCACGAGCGATACGCCCATCCCGGGCTGATACGTCTCCTCGACGATTCGCATTTTCTCCTCCGGTGTCCATGGCCTCCGGCGCTGAACACCAGAGAGGACTTCACCTTCGTTATAACGCTTGGTCGTACCGTCCGTCATATGCCTCACTCTTACCCAAGAGCGAGATCCTGTCAGGTCATTTAAGGGGCCACCTCACCGGTAGCCGCGACGCCATTCTGCTGGTGGCGATCAGCGACACTAGCCTTCCCGATAATTCCGTCGTCTACGTCGATACGGCGGTCTATACATTCATCCGCTAAGCACACGACGAGGTGCTCGGCCGGAATCGCCGGTTCCTCGAAGAGCCGATGGCCGACGGCAGCGAGGTAGCATAGCCTCGCAACGCGGTCGGCAATCGCACGACGGTGTCGGTGGATCTGCTCAACTACGGTAGGGATGGCTTGCCGTTCTGGAAGTGGATCATCATAACGCTCGTGTGCGACGACGATGGAGCGCTCGGCTACTTTTCGCCTCAGCGTGACGCGACCGATGGGCGCGAGCGGGTAACTTTCCCGGGTTGTTCTTACCTTGGGCGCCGGTGGCGCTTGTTTGCTTGGCAGTGTCGCTTCCGTGACCATTCTTCTCGGTCATCTGTTCGCTCCAAAAATATAGTCCTAAGAAGATATGATGCGGCCGGACACCACGCTTAAGGTTTCAGGCCTTTCGCCATATTGAGATGCGCGGTGACAGTGGGCACCAAGCCGGTCGCAAACGTCCTGAACGCTGGAACATCGCCGTTCGCCGAATAGTGTCGCAATGCCGCCAGCGTCCTCTCGTGCCCGCCGCGTTGCGCATCGATATAAGTGCGGTCAAACGCGGTACCGCTAGCCGATTTCAGGCTATCAAGCTCGGCCTGCTGCTCGGTCGTGAGGGTGGGATCTAGGGTGAGCGCCGGGCTGACCGACGCCGCCGCCGTCTTGAGTTTGCCAGTCGAGTCGGTGTGCGCGGTGATCATCGCCTGCGCGAACTTTTTGACTTTCGCCGACGTTGATTTGTCGAGCGCGAGCTTCGAGCTTTCGATCTCGAACGCGTCACTGGACGCCGCTTTGTTGGCGAAGTCCTGCCCGGGTGCGAGCATCGGCGTAGGCGCTTCGGCCGCAGCGACATTTGTTGTCGTGCTCGGCGAGGGCGCTGTCGTGTCCGTCTTGCTACCGCAGGCACCAAGGCTCAACGCGGTGGCCCCCAAAAAAACGATCGACACGCGGTTCATGGCCAGCTCCCTCATCCTGTTATTCAATTAATCCACAACGAGTCGCTGGTCGTGACCGTTCCCAGGTCAGCTTGGGCAGGAGCTAACCGATCCGTGAGCCGTTTTCGCCGGGTGAGCGCGTGTGCTCAGAACGGCAAAGGACCAACGGATGAGCATCTTCGGTAATATTATGGGAAAGATCTTCGGCAGCGGCCATGCGCAAGCGAATGCTGCGCCGAGCGCACCCGCCGCCCCTGCGCCGTCGGCCGCGCCAGCGCCAGCTCCTGTACCGACCACGGCACCGGTGCCGGCCCCCGCCGCCCAGCGGGTCGACGTCGGGGCCGTCCTGTCTGAGATGGCAAACGCCAAGGGCGGTGGCGGCAACTATCAGGTCTCGATCGTCGATCTGCTCAGGCTGCTCGATCTCGATTCCAGTCTCGAGGCGCGCAAGGAGCTCGCCGACGAGCTCGGCGTCCATGCCGGCGAGCCCGGCACGGCCGAACAGAATATCGCGCTTCACAAGGCCGTCATCGCCAAGCTCGCGGAGAATGGTGGTATCGTGCCCGACAGCCTACGCGGCTAAGAGTCAAGGACCGACGTCGTCGCCGCCGCTGCGCAAGCGCTGGCCGGCGCCGACGTCGAACCCCAGCGCCTTGGCGACGCGGTCGTTCCAGCCGTAGGGGTCGGAGCGGACCACCGGGCTTCCTTCGTCGTCGAACAAGACGGTCTCATAGAGCAGCCTGACCGGAATCTGGCGAGGCAAAGCGACGAACGTCTCCTTGCCCGCCGCGCGGGCCTGGTGCCACTGATCGAGGACGCCCTCGTCACGCGCGAGCATTTCTGCAAAGCCGAGTGCGTCATCGACCCGCACGCAGCCATGGCTACGCTGGCGCTGCACCTCGTTAAACAGCTGGGTCACCGGCGTGTCGTGCAGATAGATCGAATGCTGGTTGTCCATGTCGAACTTGACGATCCCAAGGGAGTTCTTCGGTCCCGGTTGCTGGACGATCTTGCCGTCCTTCCATGCCATGTTGTTGCGCTTCATATAGCCAGTGCCCTTGCTCGCGATTTCCTTGCTCGCAATCGACTTCGGCACCGTCCAGGTCGGGTTGGCGACAAGGTTCCTAATCGGTGATCCCAGCTGCGGCGTTTCGGTATCAGGCTCGCCGACGACCACCTTGCGGGTGTCGACAATCTTGCCATCGCGCCAATAGGTGAGGCGCGCGGCCGCCACGTTGACGTCGATCCGAGTTGCCGGCGGCTCGCGCTCGAGCCAGCGCATCCGCTCCATTGCAACGGCGAGGGCGCGAGCCCGATCGGAATCTGACAAATTCAGGATTTCGAGGGCATCAGCGCCGATCACGCCGTCCGGCTTGATGCCGTAGTCAGCCTGCATCCGCTGCACCGCCTTTGCGATCGCCGGCGTGTAGCGGTCGCCCTGCGCCGCAGCCTGATCGAGATAGTCGAAGGCGACCAATTGCCGCGCGATCGCGGGATGCGCGCGTCCGTCGTGCCGGGCTGCAATGGCTTGGCGATATCAGGGATGGCTGGAGATGGTGCGGCATCGCCCTGTAGGCGCAGTTCGATGTAAGTCTCCGACAGTTTGCGATAATTCGCATCTTGCGGTGCCAGGCTCTCAAGCCAGGCGCCCACCTTCCCATTCTTCAGCGCTTGCGCGAGGCCGGTACGAAGGTCTGTCTTCGGCTTTGCAACCGAATAGATCTCAAACAGCTTGGCCGGATCGCTGGCACCGTGGGCCAGAGCACCGCGTAGGCGAGCGCTGCAGTCGTCAGCTTGCCGGAGTCTTGCGCGTCAGCAGTCACCTGAAAGTTGATCTTATCTAGACCGTGAGTCGCGCGTTTCTCGATCGCGTCGCGCAACTGGGCTGCGGTAGAGGCAGACCATTGCGCCTGCTCGAGATTTGCGCGGCGGCCCGGTTGCGACTGCTGGTTGGGCGACTGATTACAAGCGGCGAGGAAAAGCGCCGTCGCCACCATCGATGACCCGACCAGACTGATGCGCATTCGTTTTCTCCCCGTATTGCATGACTGCTCCGCTCCAAGGCGGAGAGGCCATCTTCCAACCGTTTCAGTCAGGACCAACTTCCAGCCAACGCTTGTGCGGTAGCGTCGATCGCTTCCGGCTCGGCGTTACCCGTGAGCGCATACGACATATTGCCTCGCCGCCAGTAGGCGACCGATTGTGCCCCTTCCCGAATCGCGTCGGGCTTTTCAGGCGCCTCAGTGCGCTCACGAACGGCGAAAAGAGAAAGGGGATCTCCGTCGCGTGTTCGCAAAGCAATCACCAGTGCCGGCCCTTTATCCGTTGGAAAAACCTGAACGTCGGTCACAGACCAGTCGCCCGGCAACCGAGGCATCGGTATCTGTGTCGATGAGGCAATTTCACGGGCATCGTATCGTGGGGATTCGATCTGCGATGCCATGTGCGCCCGCAAAATGGCGATCCGGTGAGAACTCAACGCATACTCAACATAGTCTGGCGGGCCTGAACCCATGATCAAGAAGATGGCCGCTACAGCAACAGTGGCGAGTGCCGACACTCTCATCGCAATCGTCCAGTTGCGGCGCAGCCGGGCGAGCAGCTGTGTTCCCGTCGCACCAGCGCTTTGACAACCATCAGGCTTGTCGGATCGCTCCGCTAAAAAGCGAAGCGCGCTCGTAGTGCTCAGATCTGCCATGACCTGCGCCGCAAGCGCCGGATTGCGAGACAAATGCGTCTCGACGACGAAACGTCGATCAAGATCCAGACAGCCATCGATATAGGCCTCAAGCTCGACCGCTTGCAGTGCCTCATCCATTTTCTTCGCCTTTCACAAGCCGTAGATGCGATCCGAAGTGGCGCTGACGAAGAGCGGCGCGCGCCCGGCTTAGCCGTGACATAATCGTGCCCACCGGCACGTTCAGGACGGCGGCTGCTTCCTGATAGTCAAGGCCCTCTACCGCAACGAGATGCATCGCAGCGCGCTGATGATCCGGAAGGGTCGCAAAGGCCCGGGCGATCTCGTGCAGACGGACGATATATTCCTGCTCAGGATCAAGTTCCTCAACCAGTGTCTCCGAGAAACGCTGATCCCGGCGCGCTTCGGCGGCCTGCCGCCGCTTCTGCGAAACGAAAACATTGTGGACGATTGCCAGCAGCCAGCGACGGCGCGAGCGCGACGGCTCAAATGTCTCCTTGCGCTCGATCGCGTTCAACAACGCCTGCTGGACAACATCGTCGCTGTCATGCGGATCGCGGGTCAGCGCTCGCGCATAACGACGCATCGCCGCAAGATCTTCGGGGGGTGGCGCGGGTGTCACCCGGCCCCCTCCACGGCGACGCGGCTCACGAGAGCGCGATAGACATCCACCACACCCGAGAGGCATTTCTCCCATGAGAACGCATCCGCAGCGGCCGATGCGGCAGATCCGACGGCCCGACGAAGCGGGGTGTTTCCTGCCAGATGCAAAGCCGTTCTGGCATAACTCGCAGGGGTTTGATCGGCCACCAGCCAGCCCGTCCGCCCATGGTCGATTAGCGCCGAGGCGCTCGCGACATCGGCGGAAACGACCGCCACGCCCGAAGCCATCGCCTCCAGGTTCACGTTGCCGAATGCCTCCGTCCGGCTTGGATTGATAAGGATGTCCGCACTGGCCACAGCCATCCCTAGTCTCACATCATCGAGATGGCCGAGGAAGGTGGCGTTTGGCAGCCGCTTGGCCATCCAGCGCCGCGCCGGTCCGTCGCCGACGATCAGCGGCCGTACCGACACACACTGTCGCCGAAGTGCCGCGATCGTCTCGACGAACATGCCGAGACCCTTTTCAAGAACGAGCCTCCCGAAGAAAAGTGGAACGATCTCGTCCGCTGCATAACCCATGCTCTGCCGGAAAGCAGGGCTGCGCAACCGAGGGTGAAAGCGCTCACGATCAACGCCGCGCGACCATATCGCAGCCTTGCGCGGTCCAAGACGGGCCGCGAGTTCGTTTGCGATGGCGAGATTGGGGACGAGGATATGGTCGTTGGCATCGTAGAAACGATCGAGATAGCGCTCGATTGCGGGCCGCAGGAACGACAACCGGTAATGTTCGAGATAGGTCGCGAACCTCGTATGGAAGCTGGCGACCAGGGGAATGCCCCGCGCCCGCGCAAATAGCTGCGCTTGCCTGCCCAGCAGGTCGGGCGCCGACACATGGATCAGGTTGGGTCTGAACGCCTCCAGATCCCGTCGCGCGGCTGCCGGCAGGCCGAGGGCTATGCGATATTCGGAGCGCCCACCGATCGGAAGCGGCACCGACGCGACGGGATGCAGATCACCGATCGCCGGGAAAGCCGGTTTGCGATAGCGCGGCGCATAGATGCGGACGTCTGCATCGGCTTCCTCAAGCAGATGGCCGACAAGCCGGTTCAGTGCCTGATTGGCACCATCTCGTACGCCGTCATAATTGCCCGAGAAAAGCGCTACGCGCAGGCGGGTGCCACGCCAGGAACGATAGATCGGCGGCGCGGACCGGGGTTCGCTGGTCCGAGAACTTGGCTGCAGGAAAAGCTGGCTGGATGACGGCATCGCGGGTTTACGAGCGCCGGCCGCATCTTATTCCCGCCTGGGTGATCAGAATTCTTGAACGATCCGCAGGCCCGCTTTGGGTCTCACCACGTCGCCGCGAATCCTGTCGCCACCGATGGCGAACTGCACATTGACCCGATGGGAGAGACGATGATGGACCTGGGGCATCGCCAGGAAGTGACCATCGCGGCCACCGAGATAGTTGAGTTCGAGCCCGAGGATCGAGCCGCCAGGAAGATCGTAAAAAGTGGAATGATTGAGGATCAGCCCGTTACGCCCCGCCGCCCGCTGACGGCTGATCTCGCCGACGCCGATCATGCTCATCGTGCTCCAGCGCCTATCGAACCGATGCCCCAGCATGTAGATCAGGCTGTTGCGATAGGTTTTGCCGTGCCGGTCGTAAATGCCGAGATATTGAACGCCATGCGCAGAGCGCCCGTTGTTGAACGTTCCAAACGCCGCCTGCAGGCCGAGCTTGTAGGCCACGAAGCTGCGATCCTCGAACGGGAATTCAAACTCGATCGCAAGACCGTCCGCGAACGCATATTCCAGTTCAGGTGCCCAATCGACCGGCCGCTCACGACCAGACAGCGCTGCGGTTCCGAGCGTGTTGACCTCCAACTCCCCGCGCTTCGCGCCGAGCGGCCGCATCATGTCGAACACCATCGGTTCGGGAATGACCGGATACTTTGCTGCAGAAGCAGCCGTTGCGAGGTTCAGCGTGACGGCGAGCATGGGAGCGCGAAGACGGGCAGGCAAAAGGGACTCCGGACCAGGTAGAGGCACAGGCCGAGGATCGACCTCCGTGCATGGACGCATCCCGGCGTCCGGATATTCCCTGCAAACCGGCCCTTTCACCGTGCTTGTCGCCGATGCAGATCCTGCCTAGGTGCCGGCCGCCCGCATGGCTTCAACGGGATGAAGATAATCTGATGATCTGGCCAGCGAAGCTCCTCAGCGCCGCCGCATGGTGTACCGGCTTCGCTTTGCTCGGCAGTTGCGGAACCAGACCGCCCGTTCGATCCGCAACCTGCGCGCCTGCCACAGCTTCTGCGCGCGCGGACGACGGCCAGGCGAACGTGATCCACCTGTCGGTCCTCACCCACAATATCGAGGGGCTCGGCTGGCCTGCCCGCACCAATCGGGCGCTTCAGCTGCAGCAGATCGGTGAACGTCTGGATGCACTCCGCCGATCAGGCCACGGACCCGACGTGATCCTCTTCCAGGAGATGTTCAGCGGAGCCGCCAAGCGCGCCGTCGCAGCGAGCGGGTACCCCGCAATTGCTCCCGGTCCCCGCAGGACCGCCAAACCAGCGCCATCGACACTGCCGCCGCTCCCCGGCCGGAGAAGCCTCGCCGAATGGGGTCCTCACGTCGTCGGCAGCGGCCTGGCGATCGCGTCGCGCTTTCCGATCGTAGCGGAAGACCGCAATGCCTATGGCCGCCGCTCCTGTGCGGGTCGGGATTGCCTGGCCAACAAGGGCATCATGCTGGCGCGGCTCGCCATTCCCGGCCTGCCGATGCCGATCGACATCTACAACACGCACATGAACTCGCGAACCGCCTCGCGCGCGCCTGTTGAGAGGCATATCGCGGCGCATGAGCGGCAATCCCTGGAAGCCTCGGAATTCATCGAGCGCACCCATGACGACGCCGCTCCCGCCATCTTCGGCGGCGATTTCAACATGCGCCAGTCGGGACAGCGGTGGGAGAATTTCACGCGCTATCAGACGCTGACGCTCGTTCACAGGGTCTGCGCCGAACCAAGAAGCGGGTGCGAGGTTCACATGTCATGGGACGGTGACGCGCCATGGATGGACACGCAGGACCTCCAGTTCTTCGACAGCGGTGAGACGATCGGTGTCCGCCCGGTCCGCGTCGAGGCCTTGTTCGATGGAAGTCCGGACAGTCCCAAGCTGTCCGACCATGATGGCTTCATGGTGACCTACGAACTGTCTTGGAAAGGCTCACTTCGCTCGCTGCCTTCGGCCCTGCCGATCTGCGGTAGCCCCTGACGCCCGGGGATGATCGGCGTGCGAGCTTCGTATGTCTCCTCTTGGTGGAACCTGTATGCGCCGGTCCGGTTCGTCCCGGACCTGTGGCGTGGACCTCCGCCGAGGATGAATCGCCTCTTCTCCTGATGCCCGATGGCGGTGGCCGGTCGGATTCGGGGAAGGAGCCTGACGGAGGTTTGTGTGGAAGAATTGGCAGCGTGGGCGACAAGGCTAATCACCGCCCACGCGGGATGGGCGCCGCTGGTCATCGGACTGCTCTGCTTCGGCGAGTCACTCGTGCTGATAGGCCTGTTCATCCCGGCGACATCGCTGATGATCGCGACGGGGAGCCTGCTCGCTACCGGTCGACTGGAAGCGCTTCCTGTTCTGGCGGCAGCGGTGGTCGGCGCAGCGCTGGGCGACTGGGTGTCCTATCTGATCGGTGACGCGCTCGGGCCCGCTGCCTATCGACACTGGCCGCTTCGCGAGCATCGCACCGCGGTCGCCCAGGCGCGCCTGTTCTTCCGACGGTTCGGCTTCGCCACGGTCTTCGGCGGGCGCTTTCTGGGACCGCTGCGCGCTGTCGTGCCGCTGGTCGCCGGCGTTACCAGGATGCCGGTCCATACCTTTCAGATGGCCAATCTGATCTCCGCCATCTTGTGGGTGCCGCTGCTCTTCGCTCCCGGCTATCTCTCGGCCCGGCATCTGGTGGCCCGTGGCGGCATGAACGAAGGGTCGCTGATCCTCGTCGGCTTCGGGATCGGGATCGGGTTCGCCATCGCGAGTTGGTTCGTCTCCAGGGCGATGTCAGCCCGCAGGCGAAGGCGGAAAGCACTGCGTGCATGATGATCGGCAGATAAGCGGGAATATCGACGGTCGCAAATGCGTATGTGGGTTTGCGCGCTTTTCGCGTCGATGACCGTGCGAGGCCATGCGGTCGGATATTGAAAGGAAGATGGTTGGAAGTCGTTTCGATCGTTCTGGTTCTGCTGCTGGCGGTCGTGCTGAGCAGCTTCGTCTCCCGCGCCCTGCCGGTCTCGTTGCCGACGCCGCTGGTGCAGATCGGGCTGGGCGCCGTCATCGGCCTCATCGCCGGCCTCCGCGTCGAACTGGAACCCGAACTCTTCCTGCTGGTCTTCCTGCCCCCGCTCCTGTTTCTCGACGGCTGGCGCATCCCCAAGGACGAACTGTTCAAGGATCTGCCCGCGGTGGTCGAGCTGGCGCTCGGCCTCGTGCTGTTCACGATCATCGGCGCGGGCCTCCTGATGCACTGGCTTATCCCTGGTCTGCCGCTGCCGGTAGCCTTCGCGCTGGCCGCCGTCGTCTCGCCGACCGATCCCGTAGCTGTCTCTGCGATCGCCGCGCGCGTGCCGATCCCGAAGCGGATGATGCACATCCTGGAGGGCGAGTCGCTGCTGAACGACGCGTCAGGCCTCGTCTGCCTCCGTTTCGCCGTGGCGGCGATGATGACCGGCACATTCTCCATCGCGGAAGCGACGCTCACCTTCGCATGGCTGGCGCTCGGCGGTCTCGTGATCGGCGTCGGCGTGACGCTCGTGACCATCCGGGCAAAGGCGCTGATCTCGGCCCGGTTCGGCGAGGATGCCGGATCCCAGGTGTTGATCAGCCTGCTCATCCCCTTCGGCTCCTATCTGCTGGCCGAGCATCTGCACTGCTCGGGCATTCTTGCCGCTGTGGCGGCTGGCATCACGATGACGTTCGCAGAGATGTCGCGTCAGGCGCTTCCGGCCACCCGGATGCGCCGCAATTCGGTTTGGGACACGATCCAGTTCACCGCGAACGGCATCATCTTCGTCCTGCTCGGCGAGCAGCTGCCTGCCATCTTCGTCGGTGCCCGCCGCACGGTGGAAGCCGTCGGCCATCACAGCCCCTGGTGGCTCGTGCTCTATGTCGTGGGCCTCACCATGACCCTGGCGGCGCTGCGCTTCGCCTGGGTCTGGACATCGCTGCGGTTTACTCTGTTCCGACGCCGTGGAAGCTCGCCGTTTCGGAACCCTCCCCTCAAGCTCGTCAGCGCCATGTCGTTCGCCGGCGTGCGCGGCGCGATCACGCTGGCCGGCGTGCTGACGCTTCCGCTGGCGCTTCCTGATGGCAGCCCCTTCCCGGGTCGCGATCTGGCCATCTTCCTCGCCACCGGCGTGATCTTGCTGTCGCTCGTCTTGGCGAGCTTCGGTCTTCCCCTCCTGCTCAAGGGGCTGGCCTTGCCGCCCGAGCCGTCCCGTCAGGCTGAAGAGGATGCGGCTCGCGTCGCGGCGGCGGAAGCCGCGATCCGCGAGGTGGAACGCGTCCAGCACGAACGCGCCGAGGGGCGCAGCGACGCGGACATGTTCGCCACCGCCGGCGCGCGCGTCATGGAGTTCTACCGCGAGCGGATCGAAAGCCGCAGCCAGATTGGCGAGGCGGCCCGGACGTTCCGGGAAACCGATCGGATCGAGCAGCAGCTCCGCGTGGCAGCGCTCAAGGCCGAGCGAGAGATGATCTTCGATCTGCTCCGTGCCCGGACGATCGGCGACGCAACCGCGTCACGGCTGGTTCGAGAATTCGACCTTCTCGAAGCGCGTCTGCGAGCCTGAGGCGGTGGCCGGCATACCGACCACCTGGACCGCCGGTCACTCCTGGCGAGCGCCCGCCTTGCGGCGCTCTCGCTCCTTCATACTCGTGCTGTGGCTGGCACTCTGCACCGCCCTCATCTCGACGATCCCGAGTGCCGGCCTGCCCGGATCGAAGGCCCGGGGATCGGCCTTCGATCCGACGACCGCCACTGTCGCGGTCCGGGCGCGCGCGCAGGCGGTGGCGACGGTCAGGGTCACGCGACGCCGCGATCCGGTACCCCCGTCGCTCCGTCCTTTCTTCGGCACCGACATCGCGGCCAAGACGTCATGCGTCGGCGACACTGCCGGTTATTCGTCACCCCAAAGGGATCTGCACCTAATTCTGCTTGGCGCCTCACGAAGAGGGCGCGCGCCGCCGCTCCGCTCCTGATCCCGATGTCCGCGGCCACGCTGCGGACAGGTCGAGATGATCGGAGCCGATGATGATCCAGATGAACAAGTGGCCGAGCCGCGCGACGATCGCGCGGTTGTCGAAGACACGCCGTCCCCTGCGACCTGAGGCAGACGCGTGACCCAGCCCGGACCGGACGAAGGCCACGCGACCGCCACCGCGCATGGTCCTTCCCGCGAGCATTATTGGGACGTCGCGCGGGCGACGCTGATGATGCTCGGCCTGCCCTATCATGTCGCCCTGCTCTATCAGCCGGGCGGCTGGATTGTGGCGGTTGGCAAGCAGTCGGCGGCCCTGGGGTGGCTCGCCTCCGTCATCCATCAGTTCCGCATGCCGGCCTTCTTCATCGTCGCCGGTTACTTCGCGGCGATGCTGCTCCAGCGACGTACTCCGGGCAGATGGTGGCGATCCCGGATCGTGCGTCTGGGCGTGCCGTTCCTGTCCAGCATCCTCCTCCTCGTTCCCGCGATGAATATCTTCGCGGAGCTGAGCGGGCGCCCACTTCAAGCAGCGATACGCGAGTGGAAGCACCAGTCCGCGATTTCGGGCGGCTATTGGGTCCGACACCTGTGGTTCCTGATCGTGCTGGTCTATCTGTCGACGCTGATCGCGGGGCTGACGGCGCTGCGCCCTTCCCTGGCGGCATGGCGTTTCAGCGAAAGACTGGACACGGCGTTGGCACTGGCGATGCCGTTCGTGCTGGTCGGCGTTGCGGGACTGATCGGAGCGTATGAGGCAGTGGCGATGGAAGGTTTCCACCGCGCCGGCTGGACGACCGACCTGCTCCAGGACAGTCTGCGTCTCAACGAACTGATCGTTTTCGCGCCTTACTTCCTTGTCGGATTTCTCCTCCAGCGCAGCCATCGATTGCTCGACGCATTCGGCAGATTCTCCTGGCCGGTGGCGGCGGTCGCCGCCGCGACGGTGGCCTACGGCGTCGGCTGGTCGCCCCATGGCGACGACATGGTGACCAGTTTTATCGGCGGCGTCGCCGCGCTGACCGCCTCTCAGGTGACGATCGCATGCGCTCGCACCTGGTTCGACCGTCCGAGCCGGACGATCGATCGCCTGGTTGCCGGATCCTTCGTCCTGTACCTCTTTCACATGCCGGTCCTGATCGGCTTGTTCACTCTGGCCAAGCCAGTCGCCATCTCGCCTGCCATCGACTTTTCGCTTATCCTGATTGCGACGATGGCGATCTGTTGGGCGCTTTGTCTGGCGATCGAGCGGTCTGCCATCCTGAGTTTCTTGTTCACGGGAACCTTTCCTGCCGCGCGCCGGCGATCAGCGACAACGGAGGCGGATGCACCGCTCTACTCAATTCCGACATGATGTGCCGTCCGGAGATCGAAGAGAGGCAGCGGCAGCGCATTTTAGAAGGAGCGAAGGGCCGTCGGGGAACGGGTCGCAACCTGTGCGGCTAAAGGCCGAAGACTTTCAGCGCGGCGTCTATCATTCCCTCGATGCCGTGTTTGGCGTGGCCTCGCCCCCACCGGGCACCAAGGGCCTCTTCGAGGATCAGGATGCCACTGCCCCCTTCCACGCGATCCTTGAGCAATTGCTCCCATCCCAGCAAGTAAGACGAGAAGGTCACCGTTCTCGTCACCGAATAGGCAAGATCGGCAGAGAAGCCGATCAGCTGCGCTTGGCCGAAGACACGCCCCGCTCCGACGCCCCGATGCGCCCCCCCCCCCGTCCGCCCTTGAGAACCAGCTCGGGGGTCCATGAAAAGCGATGTGGCGCAGCTGCAAGGTCAGCCACGCATTGAGCGACGTCAGCCGCCAGTGTGTTGAAACGCGAAGCGGCCGGTCGACCGGCTGGACGATTGCGGCCAGTGCGCGCGGTTTAGGGACGCATGCCGCCTATTCGGGAATTTGCAGCACCATCACCTCGGCAAGGGGTCACGGGCAGCCGAGATGGTGGTGGCCTCGCCTTCGCTGCGGATGCGCATTAGAAAGTTGAGCCTTGGCTGCAAGGCTGCTGACGGGGTGACGCCAGTCCAGGAACCACTGTTTTCCCTTGGCGCCGCCAGGCGAGGCGGTCTAGAGATGATCCTGCCGCACGAGCAGTTCGTGCCCCGCCGCCAGCCGTATTCCGACCGAGGTCTGTGAACGCGCGGCCGGCGGCACGATCGCGCTGCCGGCCGGCGCATGGATGCGGATAGCGGGTCGCCGCATCGCGATCGGCGCTAGCACGATATAGCAGAACAGCCGGATGGCGTACGGGTTGATCAGGATCACGATGAAGGCGGCTGCCGCCTGCCAAAGAATGGCTCGTTCATGCAGGCAATTGCCCCACAGCCTGGTTTTCGCGCCCAGACTCCCGCGCCATTCGAATTTCGCCCGCCGCAGATCCGCCCCGAGTGACGACCGCAAGTCGGCCACTGGCGCGTCGATCGAACCCGGGATCTTGCTGAATTTCTGCTCGGCTTCGCGCTGTGCCACGGTCAGGTCGCGCCGCATGCGAGCGACCGCGTCGTAAGCGCCGATCTTGTGACGTGCATCGGCGTCCGCATCTGTCTGTGCGGCTGTGAGCGCGCGGTGGTCGGTATTGTCGAACCCTGACCGTATACGCCACCGGGAGCGGCGTTCAAATGCTGCCCCGTGTGTTCCTACGCGGTCGCAGCTGCTGATCGCCGACAAAGCAAGCGATCGGCTAGCCTCGGCGTCGGCCGCGGCCATGACGACGCGCATATTCAGGGTTGCTAGGTCACGCGTGGCGTGAAGACTGGTGAGCTCGCCTAAGCTTGACACCCGAGCGCGTCCGCGTCGCAGGGCGCCGCGAGACGTCCTGGCGGTACGGAGGCCGATCCACTCCGCGACGTTCGTTGCATCCGCCGCCCCCATGGCAACGGATTGCGTCCTGAACTTTGGAGGGGTCGCCCCGCGAGACCCCATCATGCGGCGGCACATGCCGGCCGCGACGACGACCTTGCTACTGTCAATGCCATCTCAGAGAACCCTTGCATCCGACGCGATTAGACGAAGAGCACCTGTTCCCATCGCTGCGGCGAGACGGATCATCGAAGGATGGCGGACGGACTACGAGGCAACCCCACCCCCCCTGTCCTCGTTTTTCCAATCGAATTGCTCTACGGTTCGGTATGACCTTGAAACCGACCCAAGCCACCCGATCTGCGGACACCCGTCGGGGCATCCAGTCCGTGGGAATAGGCCTGCGTGTGCTGACAGCGCTGGCCTCTCAACGGGGAGCAGCGACGTTGACCACGATTGCACAAAGCGCGGATCTCTCAGCAAGTCAGACTCATCGCTATCTAAGCAGCCTGATAGATGCAGGAATGGTGAAGCAGGAGCAGAGGTCGGGTTCGTACGATCTGGACTCCGGGGCGATTCGGATAGGCTTGGCGGCCCTCGCGCGGATCGATGTCTTTCGAATGGCGGATGAAGTGTTCCGCGACTTTGCGCAATCGACCGGTCGCACCCTGCTTGTGGCGATCTGGGGCGATGCAGGGCCGACGATCGTTCGCTGGTTCGATGGTTCGCCCCCGGTAATCACCTCACTCGCAATCGGTTCGGTGCTGCCACTGCTGCGTTCCGCTACCGGGCGGGTCTTCTACGCCTTCGGCGACCGGGCGCACGTCGACCGCCTTGAACACGGTGCGATGGAGGACGAGTTGCATTTCGTCCGGGACGCCGAGTCGATCCGCGAACAGGTTGCGGCTGAACTGGTGGCGGTGGTCCGTGGGGATCTTATTCCGGGCTTGCGTGCTGCCGCGGCTCCTGTTTTCGATCTCCAGGGCCGGCTTGTTCTTGTCGCCTCTGCGTTATCGAATGAGGCTCGTGGCAGCAGCGGGGACGATCAAGAGACGATCACCCAGTTGCAAGGCGCGTGCAAATATCTCACGGAATGCCTGGGAGGGACGTGGCCGACGCGCCAGCCCCCCCGGAGGTCGAAATCGAAGGCTCAGCCAAGCAAGACGCGAACTCCTACGGAAGCCTGAGCTATCCCCGGCGCATGGGTGTTGCGTGCCCGATTTCACCGAGGGCAGCGCTACGATCAAGGACATGACAAAGCGAAGGTGCAGGCTGCTTCGCACCGCGACTGGGCTCCTGCCTTTCAGGCAGGATAAGCGTCTGGCGCTGCCGCGAGACCGATCCTTCACCAACTCAAACCGAGGCAGCTTAGTCAAACCTTATCGAGTTAGAAGCAGTCGTTGGTTCAATAGGCGTCGGCCTGGCGGTTGGGCACGGCCCCAGCGAACTCCGGCATTGCAGCACAGGCCTCGTCGACAGCGGCAATGCGGGGCCATACCAGCTCGACTCCGAACCGTCGCGCATTCCCGAGCTGGGGCACCAGGCAGATGTCGGCGAGCGTCGGCTGATCGCCCACACAGAACCGGCCTCCCCGCCGCTGGATCAGCTGTTCCGTCGCTGCGAGGCCATCCATTATCGTCGTCCGCGCCCAGTCGTCTGCCGCCTCCTGCCCCCCAATTTGCCGAACCCGGTCCAGAATTTTGAGGTTCTGAATCGGGTGGATGTCGCACGCGATCGCCAGTGCAATCGACCGAGCGATCGCGCGGTCGACCGGGTCGGCGGGCAAGAGCGGCGGGTCCGGATGGAGCTCGTCCAGGAACTCGATGATAGCGAGCGACTGGGTCAGGACCACCTCGTCGTCGAGCTCCAGGGCCGGCACGAGGGCTTGAGGGTTGACTGCGAGATAGTTTGCCGCGCGCTGCTCGCCCTTTCGCAGGTGATGAGAGCTGTGCGTCACCGTTAAGCCCTTGAGCGCAAGGGCGATCCGGACACGCCAGCTCGCCGTCGACCGAAAATATCCATGGAGGATCATGCGGCGGGCGGCCCGACGCGCACGTTCACAGCAGTAAGGCCGTCGATCTCCACCCGGAGTTCGTCACCTTCGACAACCGCCCCGACACCGGCCGGAGTGCCCGTGTAGACGAGGTCACCCGGCTCGATGCGATAAAGCCCGGAGAGAAAGACGAGGATGTCGGCAACGGGCCAAATCAGGTCGGCGAGGTCGGCGCTTTGCCTGACTTCACCGTTGACCCGCATGCGGATAGCGCCCGTCTCGGGATGCCCCGAGGCGGCTGCCGGATGTATCAAACCGAGGGGCGAACTCGCTTCGACATTCTTGCCCGTGTCCCAGGGACGCCCGCTGCTGCGCGCTTCGAGCTGCAAGTCGCGGCGCGTCATGTCGAGCCCGGTCGCGTAGCCGTAGACGTGGTCGAGCGCCTCTTCGCGCGAGAGGTTGCGGCCAGATTGGCCGATCGCGACGACCAGTTCGGCCTCGTAATGAAAATTGCCGGTTTTCTGGGGATAGGGGACCGTGGTGCCGTCGAACACCACCGTCTCTGCCCACTTGGTGAAGAAAAATGGCGGGTCACGTTCTGGATCTTTGCCCATCTCCCGGGCGTGCTCGGCGTAATTCCGCCCCACACAGAAAATCCGCCGAACCGGAAAACCATGCTGCTCGCCGGCGACTGGTGCGGTGACCGCGGCCGGAAGTTCGAATAGTTGAGTCATGCTTTTGCCTCTCGATAGAGTCCGAGCTTCTCCTGGGCCGCACGGTCGGAATAGCCGAACAGCACAAGTTCATCCGTCGCCCGAATGCGTAACGTGTGCCAAGAGGGCACGACGAAGATGTCGCCATGCTTGAGACCTTGCTCGATCTCGCCGATCTGCGCCTGGCCGCTGCCCTCGACGACGGTGAAGACCGTGGCGTCGGTTGACTTTCGCCCCCTACTCTCAAAGCCGGCAGGCAACAGGCGGACGTGGGCGGAAATCGTCGGCATGATCGCCCCCCCGTTGGCAGGATTAAGGAACTCGAGCGCATGGCCGAGATGTGGATCGGGAGCATCGGCCTCCGCCAGCGAGGTAAGGCTATGACGCCATTCCGAATAGGGATAGTGGAACAGCGGCAGTTCTGTGGGACGGCGGTCTGCCGTCGAACCCCGCATAGGGCGAAGGTTGCGCCCATAGCGCCGCATGCTGTCGTCAGCTGGCGCGCTCTCTGACATGGCCTCCTGACCCAGTTTCTCCGCGAAGCTCGCGTCGAAGTGGTGGACCGTGGGGATGTCGAGGCCGTCAAGCCAGATCATCGGTTTGCCAGATACGTTTCCGTGATCGTGCCACTGCCAGTTGGGGGTGAGTATGAGGTCGAAGGGCCGCATGACAGCTTTCTCGCCATCCACCGCGGTAAAAGCGCCGTCGCCGTCCAGCACGAAGCGCAGGGCGCACTGCGAGTGGCGGTGGCAAGGTGCGACTTCTCCGGGCAGGATAAGTTGAAGCCCGGCATAAAGGCTTGACGTGATGCCGGAGGTGCCGGGAAGGCCAGGATTCTCCAGGATGAGCACACGGCGTTCTGCGTCATGCGCGCTGATGAGATCGCCGGCACGCATCAGATAGTCTCTGATCTCGGAAAAGTTCCACTTGACCGCCTTGGTCTGGCCCCGAGGCTCCGGGGTGACAAGGGCGGCGAGATGCTCCCACAAGGGGTACAGACCCTTCGGGCGCATCTCATCGTACAGCCCCTCCAGCTGCTGGCGCTGGTCGTTGACTAGCGTCGACATGTCATACCTCCCCCTGGCCGACTTCGACCAGAATCACGTCGTCCTCGACCCTCACCCGGAAGGTGCGAACAGGTACGGTGCACGGGGCACCGGTCGGTTTGCCCGTGCGCACGTCGAACGTCCCCTGGTGCAGCGGACATTCGATATTGTGGCCTTCGAGATAGCCGTCCGCGAGGCTTGCCTGACCATGCGTGCACACTACCGAAGTGGCGTAATATTCTTCGTCGACACGATACAGTGCTACCCAGACGTTGCCGGCCTGCGCGCTGGCAAGGCCCTCCTCGCCGAGCTCCGATGTCGGAATCGTCTTGATCCAAGGCATTTTGGGGAAATCCTATGCAGGGTAGATGAGGCTGTTAGGAATCATCTCCGAATCGAAGACGACGTCCCGGCGCTCAAGCGCCAGTCGACCGTCAACTTCGACGACGCTATCGTAGCAGCGCGCGGAAAGAATGATCTCGGACTGCTTGTCGATGAGGGTCTGGACTAACAGCAAATTGTGTTCGACCGGCACCGCGCCATCGGCTCCCCGGCCGATCTTCAGCGGACCGGCGAAGCGACGGTAATAGCGCGGCGCATAGACTTGCGTGGTGCGCAGGCCAGTGACACGGTCCATGAGCATGCCGCGGCTTTCCGCCCCGATGGTGGCTAGACTGAAACCTCGCTCGTAATTCTCCCGCGAGATGACTCGGTATACGCAGTCTTCGGTGAAGAAGTTGGGCCACGCCTCAAGATCCACCGCATCCAGCGTGGCGTAATAGTCATCGAAGAGATCGCGGATCGCTTCACGCGAGTTGAGGAGGCCAGCGCCGGCCGCACCCTGGCATTCCATCGCTTCATGCATAGCCCATCACCTTGCGCCAATAGTCGTACATGCCGCGGATCGCCGTTTCGGTGACCATGTGGTCGGTGCATTCGATTTCGCGGCCGCCCATCGTGACCAGGGCTGCCTCGTCCTCCGAGGGAGAGAAGCCCTGCTGACTGAACTCGATGACCTCGCCGTCGTCGGCCGAAACGAACCCGGCCGGACCGAACAGGTTCGCCTGTCGTGTGCGGCGCTGCTTCATCTCGGAACTGTCGTCGGCGTAGGTCCAATGGGTCCAGTGGAAGTCGAAAGCCCCGGGTCCAGATGGTACGATCTGCCTGGTGGTAAGAGAGTTGACCTGCTGCTGTAGAATCACGCTCGGGAAGATCGTGATCATGCCGACGGTCTCCTCGCCCGTGAATTCCTGCACCACGTCGAGGATGCGAGGATCGTTGAGGACGAGGTCGCTCTTGAACTGCCGCATGTCCGCGGTGACCTCATTCTGCTCCTTTTCGCCCTTGCGGCTGATCAAAATCCCGTGTCGGCCCAGGTCATCGATGTCGACGGCTGATTTCTGGTCCGCCCGGAACAGGCCAAATGTCACGAAGAACACGTGTAGGAGTCCTGCATGGTAAGGGTCCTTGATGTTCTCCTGCATCAGCTTCCAGTTTCCCGGGATGCGCTGCCGATTATAGCCCAGCACCTCGAGCTTCCGACCGTCGTAGACGCGCGTGTAATGCTTCCAGAAGCGCTCGCCGAGATATTCGCGGAAGGACGGCGTCTCGTCAGAGAATGTCGCCCATACGACGCCATTGGCTTCCTCCACGCGCAAGCGATGGAGACCGTTGGCGGACGGATCAAAGTCGGCCGGCATTCCGCCCTGCTTCTTCACGCCGCGGCGGAAAGGCACGCCGATCAAATCGCCCCTCAGCGAGTAGGCCCACTGGTGGTAAGGGCAAAGGAGATCCTGCCGGTTGCCGAACCGCTCCTGGCAGAACTTCAGCCCCCGGTGCGCGCATCGATTCTCGACAACCGTAATCTCGTCGACCCCGCTCCTGACCATGATGACAGGGCGTTCGCCAAGCGTCGTGGTCTTGAAGTCTCCGACGTTCGGAATCTCGCATTCGAGGCCGACGTACAGCCAGTGCGGGCCGTACCAGATCTTGTCGATCTCCTCCCGATACACCTGTGGATCGGTATAGACCCAGAACGGCACTCGCCCCCGCCCATCTTCAGGCCATGTGTGATTCTTGCTCACCGACAACTCCAGGCTCTCCCTGCTTGACTCTATGCCACATAGTACAACTATTTGCACATAGGAAAACGCGCACCGTCACCGTTGCGTGATTTGCACATTGTGCTAATGATACCGCAATAAGCAAGGAGTGTTTAGTGTCAGGTCCTTTGGGCGAGGAGCAGCGGGAAAATCGTTGGTCGCTTCCGGCCACCGGCACAGTCCTGATCGTCGGCGCGGGCGAAGCCGGCGTCGCTGCGGCCGCGGCGCTGCGTGAGGGTGGATTTGGCGGCCACGTGATGCTGGCAACCGACGAGGCAGGCATTCCCTACGAACGCCCCCCATTATCGAAGCAGCAGCTGAAATCTGATGACGAGCCGGAACGGCTGATTCGTCCGGCCGAGTGGTTCGCGGCAGAGCGGATCGAACTGATCCCGAACACTTGCATTTCTGAGATCGACCCCGCAGCCCGCCGCGCGCGGCTCGGCGACTCTGGCCAGGTGGTCTCCTACGACGCGCTCCTGCTGGCCACCGGCGCGCGCGCGCGCAGGCTTCAAGGCGATCCGGCGGGTGTTCACTACCTCCGTACGCGGGAGGACGCCGCCAGGCTACGCAGCGCGCTTCGCGCGGCACGCTCGGTGGTGGTCCTGGGCGGGGGCGTGATCGGCCTGGAGGTTGCATCGACCGCCGTTGAGCTCGGCCTGGATGTCACCGTGATCGATCCCGCGCCGAGGCTCATGCACCGCGCCGTCGCGCCCGAGATCTCCGCACTGCTTGCTGATCTTCACCGCGCGGCCGGCGTGACGCTCGTCCTGGAAAGCGGCCCTATTGCAGTGGAAGCGGATGGACGCGGCGGTGCCCTGGTTCGGGTTGGCGAAGCTACGCATTCAGCGGATGTGTGCGTCGCCGGGATCGGGGTGATACCAAACGATGACCTGGCCCGCGCAGCAGGCTGCGCGGTCGACAACGGCGTCGTTGTCGATGGCTGTGGACGCACGAGCCTCGAGCGCATCTACGCCGCTGGCGACGTCGCCAGTTTTCACCATCCGACCTACGGCCATTCCCTGAGAGTGGAGGCATGGCAGCATGCGGGACGGCATGGGGCGCACGTCGCCAGATCGATGCTGGGGATCGACGATGCCTATGCGGAAGTCCCTTGGTTTTGGACCGACCAGTTGGAGACCAACATTCAGGTCGCCGGCTTGGCAGCTGATTGCGACCAGACGGTCTGGCGCGGCACGTCGATCTCCGGAACCGCATTCCACTTTCGCAACGGCGTGCTTCGTGGTGTCTCGACCGTGAACAATGGGCGGGACATTCGCCCATCGAGCAGGCTGATCGCGAGCGGTTGGCGCGGTGATTCTAGGCTGTTGACCGACCCCACCCGCCCCCTCGGCAAGATCGCTTCCGACCTGCTCGTCGAATTTTAGACAACTCAGTTCTAGCGAGAGAATGATGACCTTTGTAGTACCACCGCTTGAAACCGTTACCGTTCCGGTCGCCAGCTCGACCGACCTGTTTCCGGTCCGCCGCATCTTCTGCGTCGGGCGCAATTACAGCGATCACGTCAAGGAAATGGGTGGCGATCCGGAGCGAAACCCGCCATTTTTCTTCTCCAAGCCGGCAGACGCCATCGTTCCAAGCGGGGCGACCGTGCGCTACCCGACACTCACCAAGGAGTTCCATTACGAGATCGAGCTGGTCGTCGCGATCGGGAAGCCAGCCTTCCAGATTTCGCCAGAGGAGGCGAACAACCACATCTACGGCTATGCCGTGGGCATCGATCTTACGCGTCGTGACATCCAGATGGCTGCGCTCAAGGCCGGACTGCCCTGGGATTTCGGGAAGGCCTTTGACGAGTCGGCCCCGTGCGCGCCGATCCACCCCATATCCCAGACAGGCGTCATCGAGGATGCTCGTATATGGTTGAAGGTGAACGGCGAGACGAAGCAGGACGCCCGGACGGCCGACCTCATCTGGTCTGTGCCTGAATTGCTCTCGACGCTCAGCCACGGGATAGCGCTCAAGCCGGGTGACCTTGTCTATACAGGCACACCAGCAGGCGTGGCCGCCATCGTTACGGGAGACCGTATCGAAGGGGGTGTCGAAGGACTAGGCGACATCGAGATTACGATCGGCGCAGGTTATTGATCTATCGGTCCAGGAAAAAAACCATGTCCGATGTCAGCATTACGTCCGACACTGCACCTTCTCAGGCAGTCGTCGAGCCGGCGCTCAAGCTCAAATTCATCTCTCACGGCACTCTGGAGTCGCGCAACATCGACTTCTTGCGACGTTTTACGAGAAATTCCCCGGCTTCGAGACTGTCCGCACCAGTAAAATCTCCCTTTGGGCCCGCTTTGGCGGACCATGTATACGTCGTGGTGAAATCACCCCCCGGTGAGGAGGCGGTGATGCCCTTTCTTAATCACAACGGCATCGACGTGGAGACGGATGCGAAGGTTGACGAAGCCTACCGAACCGTCCTGCGCGACGCCGACAAATGCAACTCCACGATATTTCCGAGCCGATCGTGCAGCATGGCAGCTACAGCTTCTATTTCCGCGACGCCGACGAGAATTACTGGGAGATACTGAGCAACCCGAAAGGCGGGTACGGCTGGATGTTCGAACGCGGAGACCTGACCGGCCGGGGCCATCTCGCCCGCGATTTTGATCGGCCGGTCAGCTAGCCGGATTGCCGTTCGCCATATGGCGAACGGCTCACAAGTAGCGTCGCGGCAGCGGCCTACGTTGTTCATAGGCGGTCGAGGGATAGAGAAATGTCCGATGTAAACTCGCCCACTGGTTGGGGCGTCTTGATCGCGCGCGCCGCGACACCCCGTCGGGAGGGACCGGCGACGGTCAACCGCGCGCTTCCGGGAGGAAACCTGCCGCATGCCAACCCGTTCATGGCCCTTGGCGAGTATATCATCCCATCCGGCTCAGCCGGGTTCGGGTATCATCCCCACCGGGGCGTCGAGATGGTGACGTACCAGCTGGACGGCACGATGGAGCATCGTGAGCCAGACGGAACCCGGCTCGAACTGCCTGCCGGCCGCGCGATGCACTTGTTCGCGGGATCCGGAATGGTGCACAGCGAGTCTCCGTTGGGTGATCAACCTTCCCACGGCGTACAGCGCTGGATCGCGCTACTGCCTGATGTGGCTCAACTGCCGCCGCGACGCGAGGCTGGAGAGGTTCCCGTCACATGCACAGATGGCGTGACGGTCCGTCATGTTGCTGGACTGGAAGCCGCGGTCAGAACCGAGGTCCAGAGCCTGTATCTGGACATCAGCCACGAACCCGGCTCAAGTGCCCGACATCGGCTGCCTCGTGGCTGGACGGCCATAGTCCAGATTCTTTCGGGAGAAGCGCACATTGGTGACGAGCGCAGACTGCTTCGCCAGCATGACTTCGCCATCTTAACCGACGGCGACCATCTCTTCGTCGAAACGGCCGAGGAATCGGTGCGCTATGTGTTGCTGGGCGGCGAATCGATCGGCGAAGTCGGGGCAGGTGATGCGGATGCAAATTACAGAAGGTAATCGCGGGGTTGGGAACCCCACGCTGTCAAACTATGTAATTAGAAGCTCGGTGCGCGGTTACGGTTGTGGAGCGCCAGGCGACGGTGCGCCTAAGGAGTTTGTTGTCAGCCAGCACCGAGTCCTCGCGCAGCGCGCCGCCTGTTCAGATAATCATTCCCTGCAAAGCTGTCGTCCTCTACCTGCTTTCGCGGCTTTCTTCTCGCTTTCGCGCCTTGAAAAGCGCCGTGAGCGCTGCCACCGACGAAATCGCGACGGCGACGAGGATGTTGGAGCGCGCCGCAGGACCGGCCAGATGAAGTGCCAAGGCGGCAAACGCAGCTCCTGCCGTCTGACCGACCAGCCGTGCGGCCGCCTGCATTCCCCCGGCCGCTCCGCTGCGCTCGTATGGGCTCGCGGCAAGCATGGTTCGATTGTTAGGCGTCTGGAACAGGCCAAAACCAGCGCCACTCAGCGCCGAACAGGCTGCCAATGCAGCGAGTGATGCTGAATCGGGCATCAGGGCAATTCCCATCAGCCCTATTGCAAACACAACCAGGCCAACGAAGACAAGTTTCTCCAGCGGGAAATTTTCGAGCAACCGTCCTGACGCGAACGCGGTAATCCCGACGGCGATCGCCCAAGGCGTGATGACCAATCCTACTGTCGCCGTGTCGAAGCCATATTGCGCGTGGAGGAAGAATGGCAGCGCGATCATCGCCATCATCTGCGCCGCAAACGTCAACGCAGAAACCAGGTAAGCAAGCCGGAGCTCTCGAAAGCCAAGCAAGTCGACAGGCAGGATTGGATGCCGTTGCGCGCGCGCCGACCGCAGCATGACCGCGAAGGCAGCCGTACCGCTTGCAATTTGCAGGAAGGTCGCAGGTCCGAGTTCGAGATGGCTGAGCCGCGCGAAGCCCAGCGCCAGCACACCGATCGCAGCCGCCGAAAGCAGAGCCTGACGCCAGTCGAATGGCGTTACTGTACCGCGTTGCTCTGGCAGAGTGCGCCAGCCGATCACTAGTGAGAGAAGACCGACCGGGAGGTTGATCGCGAACAGCCAAGGCCAGGCAGCGATCTCCAGTATTCCGGCCGCGAGTGCAGGGCCGGCGGCTGTTGCGACCGCGATCACGAGCGCATTGTGGCCGATCCCGCGGCCCATCGACGCCTTGGAAAAGGTGAAGCGCACGATCGCTCCATTGACGGCCATCACACCCCCCGCCCCAATCCCTTGGACGCACCGCGCGACGGTAAGCGACCACAATCCACCGGACAGCGCGCAACCGAGCGAACCGACGAGAAAGACGATCAAGCCCACCTGATAAACAAGGCGATATCCCATTCGCTCGCCCAATGCTGCGCAGGGGAACAGTGCCATGGTGATCGCGATCTGATAGGCGTTCACGATCCAGACCGAGGCGCTCGCCGTGGTGCCTAACTCGCGTGCAATCACCGGCAAGGCGACATTCGCGATCGTCGTGTCGATAGCCATCAATGCGATGGCGATCCACATGGCCGCCGAGGCAAACCACAAGCGAGGCACAGGCAGCCCTTCGTGGCCCATCTCAGGCTCCCTGGCTGAGCGCAATGACCGCATCGTTTTTAACAGCGTAATTCCCGCGGATCGGTGAAGTTACGGCCGTAGCATTCTGCTGCAAAGCGACCCGCGGCGGGGCATTTGCGTTTCGGCTCCGCTTTTGGCCATGGAAAAACTCGAAGGTCCGCTGGATGAGCAAGTAGCCCTTAACGCTTTTCCAGGGATTTTTATGGGCGAGCAACAGACTCAGTGCGCGCTGTTTCGCTACTCGCTCCTGCGAAGGCGCCCATACAGACGGGGCGAACTCCACAGCGAATAGGGTGTTGCCAATCAAAGTATCTTTGCGGAGTGAAGCCCGCGAGACGAATATGCCCGTCGGCCTGGCGCGTGCGAGCCGCGCAACAGAGGCGCGTGCCTGATAAGCGAAGATTTTGACGATAATGACATCCTTCATAGCGGTGTCTTTCCACGACGTTACGCAAAAGCAAGATTACCGACTTCGATTGTGCGGCGAGCAGCCGGGAGGAGCAGAACGCAGCCTGGGTCGCAGCGCAGCGGCATTTTCGAACGCATTCCTGATTGAAGCTGAGCACCGATGCGCATAGCGCCAAAGCCGGTACCGCCAGTTGTCTAATCGCTCATGCCAACTGGGGGCAATATTTCTCCGATTCATTCCGCGAGGTTATTGAAGCGGAAGCGAGCTTTACTCGAAGTCGACGCAAGCCGCCTTGCACAGTTTGACCAGCTTGGCCTTAATTTCGGCACTCCTCTCGCGCGCCAAGACTTCTGGCATCACCGCAGTCACGACTGCGGTGATTGCTGCGCGTGGGGCCAGAATCGGAGACGCATAAGCAGGAAAACCGACAACCAGAGCCTCTTCGAAGGACGAAATGCGCGTTCGCCTTATCTCGTCGCGTGCCGCCTGCAACTTCGGATCCTCCTCGATCGGTATGCCAAGGCCCTCCGCCTTGAGGAAGGGCGCCAGCGCATCGTCATGCATATAGGCCATGAATGTCCGACCTGTGGACGATCGCGTCACTGGCAGCGACGATCCGAGTGAAAGCGCGGTGTAGACGGGAGGAGATCCCTGATTCCACCGGATGATTGTTGGTCCGTGCATCCCCCACACGGTGACGTGCGTGGTTGCCCCCGTCTCGGTTGTAAGCGTCCTTGCAATCTCATCGGCTATCGAAAGCATTGGCAACCGGGACAGCGCTGCAAGGCCGGTTCGTATCGACGTATAGCCAAGATCATATAATCCCGCCTCGGTCTGCTTCACCATGCCCGAGTTGACGAGCGCACTCAGATAACGATGGGTCTGGCTTGCCTCAAGCTTTGCGTTCGCAGCGATCTCCTTCAGCGACGCGGCTCGTCTGAGATCGACGATGGCCTGCAGGACCAGAATCCCTGTTTCGACCGATCCAATGCTCCGACGGCGGAGTTCGTTTCGTTCATACGAGTCCGAAAACATGCCATCGACTCTCCATCTTCACCGCGGACGCCCGGGTTCGGCTTCCAGAAACGCGCTTCGGCAATCTGGATAGACCGTCCGGCGCGCTTGTCCAAGCTATCAGGCAGAACGTGAGGTCGAAGCCGCTTTGGCGCCTCAATCGGCTCGTGACCAATCCCTAAAATGCACGAAACCCGTTGCTTCTGCTCCAATGCCATGTATATTAGCCAATAGAGAGGCCGCTTGACCCTTTTGGATCATGGCTGGAGCTTGTCGCACGGAGGTCGGCGGCAAGTTCTGGCAACATTGATGAGAGCGACGGCGTGGTGAACATCGACCTTTTGCCAAATCAAGACGGATGCAGGGCGCGTTTGCCCATGCGGCGCTGCAACCGGATGCTCATCATTGGCACGACGTAGGCTCCGCGACGCGGGCTCCGCTCCAGCCTAGCAGGATGAACCTCAATGCAGATGACCGATCTAAATGTTATCGCATTTCCCGGCGGTTTTAACTGGCCGCTCTGGGTCGGACAGAAAATTGGCTGCTTCGAAACGGAAGGCCTCAACGTCGTCGTGCATGCGACCCGCGACTCCCGATCGCAGATGTCGGGCTTACAATCTGGTGACTATCAAATCGCCTTCACCGGCTTTGATAATGTGCTGGCGTATGCGTCGGACGCCGGCGAACGCGCGCCGTTGGATCCTGTCGCCCTTATGGGTATCGACAATGGCCTTCTTTACCTTGTCGGCCAGTCGAGGTTCGGCGAAGTTTCGGAGCTTCGAGGACAGAGGATAGCCGTCGACGCGCTGTCAACAGGATATGCGTTTGTGCTGTTCGCTCTCTTGGAAGCGGCTGGTTTGTCTACCTCGGACGTGCAGCTGGAAAGTATAGGCGGTGTCGCGCAGCGCTTCGAGGCGCTCATCGCGGGAAGCCAGGAAGCCTCGCTGCTCGTCACGCCATTCGATCTCATGGCCCAGACACACGGGCTTAAAATATTCGAGCGAGCACTCAATCAGTTGGGCGCCTATCAGGGCGTCGTCGCCGCAGCGACCCGCGCATGGCTCGCAGACAATCGCGACACGGTCGTACGCTTCATAGCCGCCTTCCGCCGCGCGCTTGATTGGATGCTTGATCGCGCTAATCGGACCGAGGCGCTGGAAGTCCTGCGCGATAATCTTCCCGCCTTGCCTGAGGCCATTCTCATCGAGACCGCTGATCGCCTCTCGGGAACGGACGAGGGCTTTTTCCCGATGGCGCGCCTGGATCGGGCCGGCATGGAGACAGCGCTGCAGCTTCGCCTCAAGTTCGCGCCTCGCAATCTTGGGCCAGTCGATCAGTATTTCGACGAAAATCCCTGGATCGAAGCAGATCGTCGCATCAAAGGAGATATCCATTGAAAGAAGCTCTTTCCGTTCCCAACCTTGGAGATTCTACGCCTTACGGCTATGTCCAGGGTATTCTCGCAAACGATTTCGTATTCGTCGCCGGCCAGGTTGGCGTCGACGAGAATTACCGACCAGTTGGCACAGATGTCCAGAGCCAGGCGAACAAGACATTTGATAATATCATCGAGGTACTGGCGGTAGCCGGCCTCGATCTTTCCGACATTGTCACGATGACCGTGTTCCTCACCGATTTGCGGAGCGATTTTTCGGGCTTCATCGAGGTCCGGAAGACATATTTCGACGGCATCGATCTACCCACGAGCGCAGTGATCGGCATCTCTGCATTGGCGCTGCCAGAGCTCAAAGTCGAGATCCAGGCGATCGCCGCCCGCCGCAAACCATGAGGAAAGCAGATGGGCACGTTCGTACTCGTTCACGGGGGCTGGCGCGGCGGCTGGTGCTATTCGCGCGTCGCCCGACTACTACGCGACGCCGGCCATGATGTCTTTACTCCGACACTGACAGGCTTGGGAGAGCGGTCTCATCTTATGGGGCTGAACATCAACTTGTCGACCCACGTCACCGACATCGCCAACGTGCTCCACTGGGAGGACCTTGATGACGTGGTGCTATGCGGTCATTCCTACGGCGGCATGGTGGTGACCGGTGTTGCCGGGCAGATGGGCGATCGTATTCGCTCTCTCTTCTACCTTGATGCATTCGTGCCCGCCGCCGGCCAGTCGCTATTCGACCTGCTACCCGCAGCTTACCGTGAACCGATGATCGCAGCAGCGCGCGACAATCAAGGCCGTTCACCGACGTTCCCACCGGAATTTTTCGGCACGGCACCCGAGCATCACGCCTTGGTCGAGCGCAACAGCACGGATCATCCGCTGGACTGCTATATCGAAGGCATTCGGCTCGGCGACAAACTCGACATGGTGACGCGGCGGACCTTCGTCATGTCCACCCGTTTCCCTGGATCGGTCTACCAGCAATTCTACGATTTGTACAAGGTCGCAGCCGGGTGGAGGACGACGACGATAGAATCCGGGCATGATATCATGATCGACGAACCCGAAAGTCTTAGGGAATTGCTCATCGACGAGCTTGCACGTGACTAGCTTCATCGGCTTGGGCAGCTGCCTAAGTCAGAAGATGCCTGCGGGACATTAAATTCATTCGCGGATAAGTAACAGCGGCTCGGAAGAAGCCTGATTACACCGGAGGAACTGCACAAGGAACTACGAACCTAAGGGGGGTCTTCATGACGCACGTACATTACAAAGGCAAGTCCTGCATTGTCAATTTCGCTCTGGCTTCCACTATCCTCGCCACCAGCGCTCTCGCCCAGAGCCCACCGGCCATTCCAGCGCCGGAAAAAGGCTCGGCGGCGAGCGGCTCACAACTGGATGAAATCGTTGTTACCGCGCAAAAGCGCCGCCAGAGCTTACAGGATGTCGGCATCGCTGTCAGTGCCGTCTTGCAGAGCCAGCTCAACGCCGTGCAGGTGACCTCGGACGCGACCGCGCTCGCTCGCGTCGTTCCCTCGCTCCAGGTCACCCAACAGAATCCAAGTCGCACCGTGTTCAATATCCGCGGCGTTTCCCAGAATGACTTCGCCGACATCCAGGAAGGCCCGATCGCTTTCTACAATGACGAGGTGTATATCGCATTTCTCGGCGCGATCAGCGGACAGACGTTCGACCTCGAAAGGGTCGAGGTGCTGCGCGGGCCGCAGGGTACCTTGTTCGGCCGCAATGCCACGGGTGGGCTCGTCCAAGCTGTGACCCGCAAACCGACGGCCAAGTTCGAAGGTTTCGGCAAGGTCACGGTCGGCAGCTACGATCAAATAACTACCGAGGCAGCAATTGGCGGGCCGATCGGCGAGCGGGTGCGTTTCCGTGTGTCTGGCACGACCGACCACTCGAACGGCTATTATCATAATCTCATTGATCGGGACCTCGACGGCCCTACAAGCCGCTTTTACGCCGCTCGCGGACAACTGGATTTCGATATCGGCAGTAGCGACTTGTTGCGCCTGAAGCTGGAATATATGCGCAACGACGACGAGCGCACCAATGGCCAGAATGCTTCTCCCGCAACGCAGAACGCGGACGGTATTGGCGTGCCGATCGGCCCCAACGAAAACCCGTTCGGCACCTGTGCCGGCTGCAACGCGGCCGGCTTCCGATGGTCGGGCAATCCTTATACGAACAGCTCCAATTTCGCCGGGCGGTTCAGCCGAACCTTCTGGAACGGTATGGCTCGCTACGAGCATGATTTCGGCTGGAGCAAGCTCGTTTCGATCACCGACTACCAGGACATCGACAAGAAATTCTCCCAGGATTACGACGCTAGTCCGCGCCAGCTCCTCGCCACGCAGGTCAACGTCAGATGGCGGCAGATCTCGCAGGAACTCCGTCTGTCCGGTACGGTAGACAAGCTGACATGGCTTGTCGGAGGCTATGGCATGCAGATCAAGGCGAATGCGCCGGTGCCACTGATCGACCTCGATCCGCTGCTCGCCGAATTTTATGCGGGCGTGCCGGTCGGCACATTCGCCAGCAGCGGCGCCTATCACGCGCGTCAGCGCACCCGTTCGGTCGCGGCGTTCAGCCAGCTCGAGTATCGCTTCGATCCGGTGTTCAGCCTGATCGGCGGCCTGCGTTACAATTCGGACTGGAAGCGTTTCAGTTACATTCACACCTCATTTGGCGCGACCAGCTATGACTTTGCCCAGAGACGGCCTGATCTCGCCAGTCGCCGCTTCGAGACTTGGTCAGGCAAGCTGCAGCTCAATGCTCAGCCCAGTCGCAGCGTCCTGCTCTACGCCGGAGTCAACCGTGGGACAAAGTCGGGCGGATATAATGCGCCGTTTGCAGTGCCCAGCGCAGCAACGGTCGCACCTGGAGCGCTGCCGGCAACACTGGCTGCGTTCGACAATCGGATACCATTCGGCAACGAAGTGCTGACCAGCTATGAAGGTGGCGCGAAGCTGACCCTGTTTGACAATCGCGCCACCTTCAACACTGCGGTGTTCCACTATCGCTATAAGGGCTATCAGGCCTTCCAAAGCACCGGTGGCAACCAATTTATCGTTAATCTGCCGGCGCGGGTGACGGGCCTGGAGGCAGAGCTCACCGCCCGTCCGCTGCCATGGCTGCGCGTGACGGCCTTCGCCACCCACCTTTTCGACGCGACTATTCTCAACCTGCAGTTGCCGGGTGGACGCATAACCGATCGCGACCTGCCCAATGCCCCCGCCTGGAGCTATGGTGGCTCGGTGGCCACCGACTTCAACCTGGGCAATGTCGGTTCGATGACGATCTCGACCAATTGGAAGCATAATAGCAGCCAGTATTTGTCGACGTTCAATGCTCCGGTGGATCATGAGCCCGCTTACACAATCGGCGATGTCGCCGTATCGATCAAGCCGGACAACGTGCCGATCGAGGCCACCTTCTTCATCAACAACGTCAGCAACGTGACATATCGCACCTTTGGCCTTGACAACTCGTTCGTTACAGCAGTCGAGAATGTCTATGTGCGGCCGCGCTGGTATGGCGGCTCCCTCACCTATCGTTTCCAATAATCTCCAAATAAGGGCCGGACACCAAAGGGTGTCCGGCCTCTCCTTCCCTTACGCCGACCACCGTGCCGAAGGCCCTTCGTACAAGTTCGACGCAAGCTTTCCCGCCCCCGAAATGGTCCATGGGCCGGAGGCATGCGTATTTGAAGCGTATACAGTTGCCCCCCGCCAGGTGTCAGGCTGACGTACCCCGACTGCGGCGGACTGCGAAAGTCGTAGCGATGGAGGCGGCGCTCGCGGGAACCGCGAGCGCGGCGAATACCATAGAGCCGCCCCACCCCACGCCTAGCGCGAGACTGACAGCAGCCGGACCGACGACCGAACCAAGACGGCCGAAAAAGGTAGCAACTCCAATACCGGAAGCACGCATCCGTGTCGGGTAGGAGGCCGTGCAATAGGCGTTAAGCAACAGCTGTCCGCCCCCAAAACAACCACCGGCAAGAAAGGCGAGTTGCAGGATCCCAGCCCCGTGTGCGGCCAAGCTCGCCGCGATTAGCAGCGACAGTACTGCCCCGCCCAGGAAGACAAGGGTGCCAAACGGCACTCGTGGAAAGCGATCCGTGCCCCAAGCGAGCGAAAGGCCGCCGATGATCGAGCCCAGGTTCAACATCGTCGTTGACAGGAGCGTCTGTCGGATGGCCATGCCGGTGTTCGACAGAAGAACGGGCAGCCAGCTCACCATCGAATAGAACAGGATCTGGCTGGAGAAATAGGCCACCCACCAGAACAGGGTCAGCGCGCGATGCTCGCGCGAGAGCAGACCGGCGCGTGGCACCTCCTCTTTGAGCACCGGCGTCGCGGCAGAGCCACCGGAGGTTAGCGCGTCGGCCTCCTCATCGGGCATCATCCGCGCAAGCAGACGGCGGGCGCGCGCCTTCCACACCTGCGATCCGCTCCGCGCGGCTTGGTCGGCGCAGAACATCACCGATTCCGGGAGGACGAAGATCAGCAGCGCGCCCAACAGCAACGGCAGGGCGCCGCCAACAAAGAAAATCGCCCGCCACCCGCCATGGTTGACAAGGCTGATACTGATGAGCCCACCAACGAGACCTCCGATCGGAAAGCCAATATTCATCAGCACCATCATCCGCGTCCGCACACGCGCTGGAGAATATTCGGACGTGAGTGTCAGGATGTTCGGGATAGCGGCGCCCATTCCGACGCCGGCTAGCGCCCGGCAAGCGATCAATTGGTCTACGGTCTGTGTCATGCCGGTCAGAAGAGAGAACAGGCCAAAGGCAATGACTGAGGCGATGATGATCGGCCGTCGCCCGACCCGGTCCGAAATCGTCCCTTGGAGAGCCATGCCGAGCAGCATGCCGGCCAGCCCCGACGAGAAGACGGCGCCGAGTTGCTCGCGGCCGAGATGCCACACCTTCGACATAGCTGGCGCAGCGAAGGCCGCAGCTTGAACGTCGAAACCGTCGATAATTGCGATTAGCCCGCAAAGTACCACGACGAGAATTTGGACCGGCGCCATTGGCCGCTTATCGATCAGCCGCGATACGGAGGTACTGACATCATTCGTGAGAAACATGCTTCCCCCCTGGCTTCAGCGCATGCCGCGCAACCGGACGTTCACGCGACCACGTTCGACAAGACGCCGATCTTCTCGATTTCGACATCGACCCTGTCGCCGGGTTGAAGGAAGATGCGCGGCTTTCTTGCAAAGCCAATTCCGCTCATCGTGCCCGTCAGGATGATATCGCCTGGCTGCAGGATCTGGAATTTCGAGATGTAGCTGATAAGCTCAGCGGTCGAGAACACCATGTTCTCGGTATTGCTCTGCTGCATGAGCTCGCCATTAACGTGGCACGCGATCTCGAGTACGTTGGGATCGCCCAGTTCATCGGCGGTGACGATAACAGGTCCGAGCGGACAAAAGGTGGGAAACTGTTTGCCGAGCAGGTTCAGTCCCCATTTGGTGATCGTGTCCATCAGTCCCTGTGCGGCATAGCTCACGTCCACCCAGTCACGCGCGCTAACGTCATTGGCCGCCGTATATCCGAAAACATGACCAAGGGCGTCGGCAGGCGATACGCGGTAGCAGGTCCGGCCAATGATAACGGCCAGCTCCGCCTCCCAGTCGACCATAGTGGAGTGATCAGGTGGAAGAATGATGCACCCACCTGGCGCGACGAGCGACGTCACTGACTTGTTGAGGTAAGGTGGATCTTCGGGCCGATCGATTTTCATCTCGGAAATATGATCGGTGTAATTCATGCCGAACCCGATGATCGTCTTCGGATCCGGCAGCGGCGGCATCAGTTCCGCGGACGCCACGGGCAACAGGGCTCCGACCGACGCCAGTGAAGCCCGCAAATCGGGATTCGACTGTACGTCCGCAATTACGACGTTAAGCCCAGCTACCACGTCAGCCTGTGCCTGGACGATGCCTAAAACGGTGTCGGGCGCGCCGCCCAGCGCTTCGACCAGATGACGCGCATCCGCGATGCAGAGCACTTGCTCTTCCAGCACGACCGCGGCGCGATTTCCCGCGAGGCTCACTAACTTCATGAAGACTCCTATGGGGTGCGGTGAAGCGACCGTACGGCCGCTCCGCCCTCAGAAATTGTAACCGAGCGTCAGGCCGTAGGTTCGCGGCGGATCATAGGTGCCCATGATCGGATAACCGGCGAAGCTGGACGAGACCTGCGATGAGGACACCGTCCGCCGATTGCCGATGTTCCGAATGAAGGCGGAAGCATTCAGGCCATTGGCCAGCTCGTAGCGGATGATCGCGTTGGTCTTGCTGTTAGCGCGCTGCGAGATCTCCGGGCGATTAACCGCCGAGAAGTACACTCGGCCGCTGTACGTCAGCTCGCCGCGCAGTGTCAGCCTGTCGGAGCCAATGGGGATCCGATACTGGATGGCCGCGTTACCGGTCCATCGCGGGGCCTGCGGGAGCTGGTTACCCGTGAGGTTGAGCACGCCCAGTTCGGGTCGACCACCGTCGATCGTAGCATAGCGCGTGAAGCGCGACGAAAGATAGGCACCGCTACCGGAAATCTCGAAATTATCGAAGGGCTTGGCGACGATCTCTCCCTCTAGGCCCTTCAGGCGTGCAGTCGCCGCATTCTCCAGAACTGCGACGGTACCCCGGATTACAGTCACCTGGAGATTAGTATAATCATATTTAAACGCGGCCAGATTGACTGTAAGGTGACGGTCAAGCAACTGCATCTTGATACCGGCTTCGTAGTCGGTCAGTTGCTCCGGCTGCACGGGTGGCGCTACACTGGTGAGATTATATGTCCCGCTCTTGAATCCCTTTGCGTAGGTGGCGTAGAAAAGCAGGTTATTGTTGGGCTTATACTCGATTCCGAAGCGTGGCGTCGTGTCGCTGAACGTCGTCGCCTCGTCCTGAAAGCCCGTGTAGTTAGGTTGCTGCCCGGGATCGTAGACACGTACGAATTCGGTGGCGGTTCGCTGATCGATCCCCTTCTTTTCATGGCTATAGCGCACGCCGGCCGAAAGTGTCAGGTGGGGCAGGATCTCATAGTCGAGCTGCCCGAATGTGGCATACGCGTCGGTCCGCATGTGGCCGTCGAAGTTCAGCCCGAAGACCTGCGCGCCACGAAGCGCCGGCACCGGTGAGCGAACAGGCGACAGCCGGGTCTCGCCAAAAATCCGCTCGTAGAAGTAATAGCCACCGACTATCCAGTTGAGGTAGCCTAGCGATCCAGCAAGACGCAGCTCCTCGCTGATCTGGTGCCCGCGTTCGGCCGACAGGGTTTGACCGACCGCAGAGTTCGTGTCGTCGCCGTCGATCGTGACACGGTAGAAGCCATCGCGATAAGCGGTGATCGAGGTCAGCTTCGCAAAGCCGAGGTCGAACTCGGCCGTGCCGGTCAGCCCCGCAAACGAGCGCACGTCGCCTTGCGGGACATTAGCGTTGGTGTCACGGGGATTTGCCGGCTTGGTCGCGCCGAGCACAGTCGCCATCGGCGCGACCAGCGGATTGCCCGCGCCAAGGAAGTGGTAGACGAAAGCCCCGTCGTCGCGATCATAGTAATCGGCTTCCAGCGTCAGCTTCGTTGACGCATTGGGCTCGATCTTGAGCTTCGCGCGAAGAGCGAGACTGTGTTCATTGTCGACTTCCTGGCCGGTGACCACATTCTTACCAAAACCGCCGCGATCAGTTTTGATGACCGCCACGCGTGCGCTGATGGCATCGTTAACAGGGCCGGTCAGAGCGCCTTCTTCGATAAAGGTGGAATAGTTCCCGATGGTGAACCGCGCATAGCCGCCGAACTGGCTTTCCGGATCGGCGGTGACGACGTTGACGGCGCCGGCAGTTGCGTTGCGGCCATAGAGCGTGCCCTGCGGTCCGCGCACCACCTCGACGCGATCGATGTCGAAGAAAGTACCTAGCGTTGCCGCTGGCCGGCTCACATAGACGCCATCGAGATGGTAGGCCACGCGGCCTTCCTGGCCCGCGAGCGTGGAATCGAAACCGAGGCCTCGGATAGCAATCCGGGCAATGCCGACATTCTTGCCGAAATTGACATTGGGCAGCGATGGGGCGAGATCCTCAATGTCGCGAATCTGCCGCGTGCGCAGCTCCTGTCCGCCAACGGCGGAAACGGCGAGCGGCGTTTGCTGTAGCGAGGTCGCCCGCTTCTGCGCGGTGACGATGATGTCGCTTGCGGCGTCGTCCGGGGCGGCGGCTGCGCGAACCGGGGCTTCCGGGGAGGCCGGCACCTCCTGGGCATTAGCTGGCACTCCATACGCAGCTGAGACCAGCAGCGCGAGCTTCAAATGATATTTCATTGGGTTCCCCTCCCAGGGTACGTATCGATCATGGTCGATCTCGGGCCGACCTATTGTGATTTGGTGGTGATTTGCCGGTCCCTTCGGCCTGCTTCAGATATTGTCGAAGACGGCGACGTAGCTTTCGGGCGTGCGTGTCGAAATCTCGAACCAAATCTGGTCGCGAGTTCGCAGCCGGAAAAAATTGCCGCCAAATTCGCCAGGCTCGATCTCGGTGATCTGTTGCACGCCGAAGGTATCGGCAGTCTCCTGCACACGCTCCTGTAGAGCGCGAAGCGCCTCGTCTCCCTCGACTAACACGATGAAACGATTGTCCGGAAGCTGATCCTGGATGCGCAGGCCTGCCCCGACCCCGACGACACCGAAATCGCTTCCGCCCGCAAAGAGGTTCGCCTGCCGCGAGTGGCGGACAGTACGCAGGCCCAGGACTTGCTCATAAAAGGGACGGCAGTCGGTGCAATCGGCGACGGCCGTGGTGCCGTGCGTGAAGAATGCTTCGTCGCCAATGATCGCGCGCTTGGTCTCGGCGATCTCCAGCGGCGGATTGATTATCGGAAAACTCTCCCTGTTCTCGGCATCAAAATCGCCATGGCTGAAAAGCAGATCATGCGTCATCCCGCGGCGAAATTCGACTTCCCACCAATTGTCGTCAGCGTCAATGAAGTAGAAGCCATAAGATCCATGCATTTTCGTCGTCGGATGGATGGTCTTTATACCGAGTTCTTCGCCCCTCGCAAGCGCTGCGGCGCGCACTCGGTCCACTTCGACCTCGCTACCGACCGAGAAGCCCCAATGATTGACCATCGCCTGCGGGCGTTCAATGGAAGGCACCTGTAGTACGTCAAGAACGAAAAAGTCATGCGCAGTGCGCGTCATCAGATATTTGCTGCGGCGATCTCGCGCCAGCATTCTCCCCGGAGCATATTGCACACATTCCATACCAAAGAACTCTGTATAGAAATGGCGTGCGCGGATTAAATCGGTTGTTACAAGTGTCCCAGCCACAAGGCGGCTGAGTGCTGCTGATGGAACAACGCTGCCGCGTCCCGATGCGAGCTCCATCTCCCGATTTACAGTCGCCAATTTCTCTCTCCTTCGTAAATCGCAACATGGATTTAGTGCGATTTGGGGCGGCCGACTTTCGCGGTCTTCACCCAATCTCTGTCCATCGAGACGGTGGTATCTGGTGATTGCGTGCATCCCGCAAGACTGGTTAGGCGATATTGCTTATATCGTTAGAGGAATATATTCTCGTAAGATGGACATGGATAAGGTTGAGCTGAAGCTACTTCACTGCCTCGTTGCGCTTGTCGAAGAGGCAAGCGTTACGCGGGCTGCGATCCGAATGGACCTAAGCCAGCCTAGGATGAGTAACTCATTGAGCCGATTAAGGGAACTTTTCGATGATCCCCTACTGGTCAGGTCTGGCCAGCATATGGTGGCCACGTCTGCGGCGCAGGAGATTGCTGAAAGAGTTCGCGCCGGGCTTGAGGAGATTGCCGGCGCCGTATCCAATCGCCGAAACTTCGATCCAGCAACTAGTCGTCGATCATATATCGCCATGATGTCCGACTATGTGGCCGTACTGTTGTTCCCTCAGTTTTTGCAGCGAGTCCGGCGACTGGCACCTGGGGTTCAGGTCAGCCTGCACCAGATCGGGCATGATCGGATCCAAAGCTATCTTGAGGAGGGCGCGTGCGACTTTGCAGTTGGGGCCTTTGACCGCCCCGATCCCAGCTTGCGTATCCGCCCGTGTTTCGCTGACGGCGTTGCATGCCTCGTCAGCAGGTCACATCCAACCATTCAGAAAAAACTGACGCTCGATAGCTTTGTTTCGGCGGGGCACGTCCTTATGGCTAACCAGTCGAACTCCTTCTCTACCGCCGACGTTATGTGTGATAGGCAACTACACGCGCTCGGCAAAACCCGGACGGTCTCGTGCCGAGCACCGAGCGCCTACACACTGGCGCGCATCGTCGCGCAGACAGATCTGATCGGACTGTTGCCGAAACGGCTTGCGCAGGATTACGCGACACAACTGCCCCTGCAATGCCTCGAAGCACCGCTAGACTTTGTGCCGCTAGAGGTCTCAATCATATGGCACGAACGATCCCAGCGCGACCCAGGGCACCGTTGGGTCCGCGATCATTTTCGGCAGGTCGCACAGGTCATGGCCTCATCGTCTTCACCAGCACCATTCGCGTAACGGCAATATGGATATCGCCCTAATTGTCTGTGTTTCGCCGTGTGAACGCGTTAAGCGAATGCCTTTTCTATAGGAGCCCCACACGGATGCACATCGCGCTAGTACCAGGCCTGATGAACGACGGTTGGGTCTGGCGTGACATGATCGGCCCGCTATCCCGTACCGGGCCAGTCTCCATCGCGAAAACCGATGGGTGCGGCTCGCTCGAAGAAATGGCCCGACGCCTTCTTGACGACTTTCCCGGGCAGTTGTGTCTGTTTGGTCACTCGATGGGCGGTCGCGTCGCGCTGGAAGCGACGGCCCTGGCCCCCGACCGCATCGTCGGCCTCGGTCTCTTTGGCACGGGCGCGCATGGCTTGATACCTGGGGAAGATGAGGGACGCCGTGCGCTCGTCCGTCTGGCACAAAGTGAAGGAATGGCGGCAGTTTCGCGCGCTTGGCTGCCGCCAATGCTGGCGGTTTGCAATCGGACTAATGAACTGATGACATCCGGCATTACCGCAATGTTGGGGCGGTGTGATCCGGCGGCATTTGCTCTTCAGCAGCAGGCGCTTTTGAATCGCCCGGATCGCACTGATCTGCTGCCGCAAATCTCGTGTCCCACATTGCTGATGGTCGGGGAGGAGGACATTCTGTTTCCACCTGCACTACACGTTGAAATGGCCGCGCGTATCGCCCGCTCGGATTTGCATATCCTTCCTGCCGGTGGCCACATGGCGCCCGCGGAGATCGGTGACGCATTTGGCGAGATTGCCTCGGAATGGCTCCGCGAGCGGTTTCGCCTGTAATTACGTCGAATGCAGAAGCACACATTCCATGCTCGCGGCTACATGAGTATATTATCAATAAGACCTCGCAATGTTCAACCTTCAATAATAGAGCATTTGCAGGGGGATATCATGATAGAGTCAGGTGCTGATTTTCGCCGAGACGTTCACCGGGCGGCCCATCGCTGGACCACAATCAAATAGCTGAACGGAGTTTGGTTATCAGGTACTTCCCGACACGCTCATTTCTGTAAATTTCCGCAGATACCGGCGGGTCGGAAGGAACATTGTGGAAACTCCTCCCCTCAAAAGATGATCTCTCCACCGCTGTAGTCGGCGCAAGGATCAAGCTGCCGAGCATTGTGTTAGACAAGCGCTCATCGCGGATGATGCCCCCCGCCGCCGTATCGCGCTCAAGCCGAGTACGTGATGCAATCGGGCTCCATCGCTTCATTGTGGCGGAGTTTGCTCGCTTCCCTAACACCGGTACAACCTTTGTTTAGCGTGGTCCCGGCAGCGTACATAAACGGCTATCCTACTGCGTCGAAGCAGAGATCGGTGGTAGCCGCCTCCGACCACGCGACCCGCATACAGCATCAATCCGGTTCTGGCGCTTTTGCAGGAAGGCCATCATCCAACCTTGATCTGGCGACCCGCGAAGCCAGCGAATATCGACATTCCAGATAGGGTAGAAATAGCTAACGAAACGTTCTGCGTGCGTAGGAACAAACGAGGACGATACTCCTGCCCCTTCGGTCATCTGCCGGCGCCGGATGAGGCGCTGCGGGCTGTAGCGTTGAGCGCGCAACCCGTGCGTAAGCTTGGAAGCACGGGGACATCCCGATAAGCGCAAGATCTGCGGGCGTTATCCTCAGCGAAGTGCGCAGCGCGCCGTTTTTATGAGCTTCACCGAGGCGGCAAGCATGGGCGAAGGCGGTCCGAACGCCATCCCGTGCCTACGAAGAACTATTGATCGTCTTGCATATGGTCCACACATTTGTCTAATTGGTAATCTCAGCGAGTCGGATCGGAACGTTTCGAGGAGATCGCATTGACGGTACAGACCAGCTTGGAAAGGGCGGCGTGAATGCAGAGATAGCAAGCCGTGGGGTTCACCTGAGGGCAGAGCCGGTTCAGTGGACGGTCGTTTTGGCCTGCTTAGTCACGCCCCTTCATTTGCCGACGCGTTTACAAGGCGTCGGGGCGTGTCACCCGGCGCGGTGCTGCAGACTAAATCGTCGCGAGCCCCGGTTGATGCATTCGGGACCATAGGCCTTGGGGCCGGGTCGCCCAAACTTGTTAAGGCACGACGGAAGCCTGTCACCAACGCGAACGAAGAGTCATGTTGCCACGTCTCTCGAACCTCTTGCGCTCAATTTATATATCGAACGCCGCCTGTGCCAGCTCAAAATCAGTCTCGCGGACCGGGCGAGAGCACCGGCAGCCAAAAAAACAACCATACCCGAACCCCGACCCGTTCTGACCAACTCCTACAATACCTACTCGTACAAGTGGGATGCCACCAGAATTTTTGGCTCGTCGGTAATTGGCGACACCACAGGAACAGACCGAATATCAGCATATCGGCGACAGCGAGGGATCTAGAGATGCACTCAATACACAAATGGCCTGCGATTAAGAGAGGGATTGGACATCTTGAAAGCCGCCTTTTGAACATTTTCACTGATGACAACAATTCCAGCGACTGTCTTCGATGTTCGCGATCGACGCTAGCCGGCTCCGACGTGCATAGCGACCGGTGCTGTTAAACGACCGCCAGACGGTCGCTCGCTTGTCATTTTAGGAATGGACATATAAAGTGGAAATCACAATCATCTTACGACAGGGCAGTGAAATCGTCGTGTCTCCTATCCCAGGGGACACTCTGATGGAAACCATTCGCGGCGCTGGAATCGATGAAATTCTTGCCATTTGCGGCGGCTGTTGCTCGTGCGCAACTTGTCACGTCTATGTTGATGCATCCAATGACATAGCTACTCAAGCCAGCGAAGACGAGGAGGAGCTTCTAAATGCCTCCAGCAGTCGTCGTCCAAACTCCCGGTTATCATGCCAAATTATGGTTACTAACGAACTGGACGGCGCCCGGTTTACGATTGCTCCCGAGGGGTGATATTAGGGGCGTCTTTCAATATTGGCGTCCACTACAACCGTACAACGCAAAAATAAAGGCCAGCTATAGCAGAAAGGCTGCTGATATGAAACGAGCTGATGTCGTGATCGTGGGCGCCGGCCACGCCGGCGCTCAATTAGCCGTATCGCTTCGACAACAAAGGTATGCGGGTTCAATCCTCATTATTAGCGAAGAGCCGGAGATCCCGTATGAGCGGCCGCCCCTTTCAAAAGACTACCTCACCGGGAACAGGTCTTTCGAGCGAATGCTCATCCGACCGCAATCATTTTGGAAGGATCAAGCAGTAACCCTTCTTACCGCCACACGCGTTACCGCGATCAAGCCCCACGATCGCACTGTCCGTCTCGCTGACGGAAGCATCGTGGGGTATGATATATTAGTTTGGGCGACCGGCGGGCAGGCAAGACACTTAACATGCCGTGGGCACGAAGTTGACGGGGTCCACTCGATTCGAACCAAGGCGGATGTTGATCTTGTCATTAACGAGCTCCCCTTAACTCGCGAGATCGTAGTTATCGGCGGTGGCTTTATTGGATTAGAGGCCGCAGCCGTGTTTGCGAAGCTTGGCAAGAACGTCACACTTCTCGAGGCTCAAAATCGGGTTCTTTCCCGTGTCGCAGGCGTCGCCCTGTCCCGCTTTTTCGAGGGTGAGCATCGGGCCCACGGAGTGGATGTCCGCCTGAGCACCTCTGTTGATTGCATTGAGGGCTCCGGCAAAATCTCAGCTGTGCGCCTCCACAATGGCAATGTCGTTCAAGCAGAAATGGCAATTGTCGGGATTGGCATCGTTCCGGCAGTCGCCCCTCTGCTCGAGGCTGGTGCAGAAGGCGGAAATGGAGTCGCAGTGGATGAGTTCTGCCGAACCTCGCTGCCCGATATCTATGCCATTGGCGATTGCGCCCTACACCCCAACAATTTCGCAGGGGGTGAGCAAATCCGGCTTGAATCGGTGCAGAATGCTAACGATATGGCAGTGACGGCAGCAAAGGCGATTGTGGGCCAACACGTACCCTACGACACCGTGCCTTGGTTTTGGTCGAACCAATATGACTTGCGCCTTCAAACCGTTGGCTTGTCGTTTGGGAGCGACCAGGAAGTCGTCAGGGGCGATCCCCTTCAGCGAAGCTTCTCGATTATCTATCTGAAGCAGGGTAGAGTCATCGCACTCGACTGCATAAATTCGACTAAGGATTTCGTCCAAGGACGGGCGCTTGTCAGCGGTCGTTTGGAGATCCCAGTTGAAAGACTGCAGGACGCAGATGTACCGCTGAAGCAACTGGTGGCAGCCTAGATTTAACTTCACGGGTCAAACTTTCGAGCAATGAGACGTCTGTCTGCCGCAAAATTGCTCAATCTGACCACTTACTCCCGCTCCACCAGCTTCCTTCAGTTTGCATCGTATCCGGGGTTGGCTAATTAATTGGCGCATTGCCGTAGCGCGCAGAGGTCGAAGATCCGGCAGATGGCGTTCCATAGCCCATCGATGGTGCCTTTAGCGGCGTTGCGCAGGGGTGCCCTAAGCTCGGCGAAGGCTTGCTCGATCGAGTTAATTTCAGAACTATGGGCAGAAGGAAAAGCAGCTTCGCTCCCACTGCCTCGATCGCCGCGGGTGCATCAGGCACCCTGTCGCTCGACAAATTGTCGATGGTGACGATGTTGCCGGGTGACAGCTCTGGCACCTGACGGACGCAGGCGACTAAACCGTCGATTGGGCCGTCGAGCACCATCGGTGCGACCATACCGGAGCGCCTTAGGTCGGCGACAAGCGTGGCGGTATTCCATTGCCTGTGCGGTACGCCGAGCACAGCCGTTCAGCCGCCGGCAACGGCCTTGGACTTGTGCAATGTTGGTCGATACGCAAGTCTCGTCGCTGAAAAGCAGTCGCTCCGGATCGAGATCGAACTGGCCGTCAAACCAGTCCTCTCTGCGCTAGGAATTCAGGACGTCGGGGCGATCCTGCTGGGTAGCGTGCGCAGTCTTTTTGTCGCACGTGAACCGGTGACGGTCGAAGAACCGCCACAGCGTGCTGATCGCGACCGGCGTGCTCCGCTCGGCTAGCAGCGCCTGCATCTCAACCAGTATGATGTCGTCGTTCGCCTCGATCGCGCCGAGGATGGCGGCTGCGCGCGCATCGATGATGCCAGCACGATGGTAGCCGCCCTGACGATAGGCTGCCGGCGTACCATTTTGAACGACCAACTGACGCCAGCGCTTGCGGCGCTTACCCCATACCGCGCCGCTGCAGCCCGGCATGACATCCCGACATCAAAAACGGCGACCATCCGCTCCCGAAGATCCTGTGACAGCACTCGCGGCAACCACACCGGCATCCTCAATCCGGCATCGAGCCTAAACCAGAAACCGCGCTCGTGTGGATCCTGGATGACTCAGCTGGCTAAAAAAACCACTCAAATTATAAAAATAAAATATGCATTGAAGCGAAGTTAGGCCGATCCTGCCGCATTTCACGTCGCAAGCTTCGGTTTGACATTCATCTCAGATAGCCGTCTCTCAATAACGACAAGCTCACCATCGGCCACATGATGAGTTAGCTACCCGATAAGGCGCAAACTCCTTATCCTGTTTCACTGATGATTCGCCCCCTGGTACGCGTGACAAGCCAGACACCGACGCAAACTAACAACAACGCGAAGAAATAGGTTGGGCGAAGTACCTCCTCACTGAGAAGCAATGCCGAAATCAGGATGCCAAACACGGGTATCAGGAACTTGAACGGAGCTATCATTCCGACCGGATGGTGCTTTAGAAGAAAACCCCACACGGAAAAGGAAACGGACGAGATCATGACGAGGTAAGCGAGAAGCAAGGCAGCCTCAGTGGTCCATGAGCCCACTTCCCCACCAAGAAGATGTCCAGCGACCGTCAGGATGACGCCACCAATGAGCAGTTGCCAACCAGTCATGACAGCTGCGTTCATCGCGCGAGAGAGGTGCTTACCAAGGATGGACGAGGCCGCGAGCATGAACGCGGCAAGTGCAATAAAGCCTTCACCTCTTAAGCTGAAATGGGAATCCAACCCGCCGTCGAGATTGACGACAGCCACACCGATAAATCCTGCAATGCATCCAAGGACACGGCCTGCATCGAGCCGGTCGCTCTTATAAATAAAATGCGCTAGAATTACGCTGAAGAAAACGCCCGTAGAGTTCATGATGGACGACCTGGCACCTGTCGTATGGGCGACCCCTATGTAGAAAAGGGCATATTGAATCGCAGTCTGGAACAGACCGAGAATAAAAACCTGCGGAAGCTGCCAACGCCGCGGCAAAAGTGGCTTTTGTCCTGTCACTGCGGCAACAAACAGGAGTAGTGCACCCGCTAAGGCAAAGCGCCAACCCGCATAGACTATCTGGCTCGCCGTCTCACCCGCCTCGATATCAAGGAGAGCGTAGCCATATTTCACCGCTGGAAACGCGCTACCCCAAAGGAGACAGGCCAACGTAGCCATCAGGAACACGCCGGTCCTACCCCAGAGGAATTTCTGCAGATCAGCCATCGTGTAACGATTTCATGCTAATCGGAGGAGTGCTGTTGCATCTGTGACTTGCTCAAGGTTGCGCGCCATCTCTTGCGCTCCGGCTATAGTCTCCGTCGACCACGGATGAATTGCCGCGCGAGCACAATCATCGAACTTGGCAAATATATCGCCCCACGTCATCGGGTTCTCGACGCTGCCGGGAATCCCGGTACCCACACGCTCAAAGCGGCGGCCGTCTGTCATCACGATCTCCACCCGTCCCGGTGGAAGTTCCAGCTTCCAGTCGAGGCTTGAATCGACGATCGGGAGCACCTTTTGCGCGGCCGCTAGTACGCGGGAGTCATGAATTCCCTCTTCGGTAAAGTTCGCCAGACGCATTTCCCGATGTACGGCGGCGGTAGAGACAAGGAACGGGAGACTGAATTTGGCATCGACCAGAGTCTGCGGCACACGACGAGTGTCGATGGGCTCGCACATGAGCTGATGATAATCGCCGACGTAAACCCTGATTTCGGCAATATCCTCAACCTGGAGATCATTCTCCCTCATCAGACCGATCGTCGCATGAATATGACTATGAGCTGTTCCGACGGCGGGCCAGCGCTTGTAGAGGGTCAGCCCACCCGTATAGACTTGGCCCAAACCTTCTAGGATCTTGTCACGGTCGTAGCGCCCGCCAAAATACTGGTTCATGATACCAAACGGGCCTTCGAACACGGCCGGGAGACCGGAAATACCGCGCTCCGCAAGAATGGCGGAAAGAACCGCCCCTTTGGCAGGAAAGCCGGCGTATAGGGCACGCAGATCACCGCCGGTCGAGTTTACCACCTCAGCCAGTCCGCTGCATTGCATGCTGGCGATCCCTATAGCATTGGCGATCTGCTCGCGCGAAAGCCCGAGCAATTTGGCTCCTGCCGCGGCGGCGCCGAATACGCCCATCACGGTGGAGAACATCCAGTCCTTCTTCCAATCGACGTGCTGCCTGCAGCGATTGAAGAAATCCTGCCCAGCCGCCACGGCACTGATCATTTGCTCGCCCGTAACGCCGCCTACCCGTTCCGAGATCGCGTAAACGGCAGGCAGCAGCGAGCTGGCGGAATGCTGGCCCCATGGCGTCTGATCGTCATAATCGAGGCAATGCGCCATTGCGCCGTTAGCGAAGGCAGCCATGACGGCAGGAACTTTCCCGCCGAATGCAATCAGGCTGCTTTCGCCCTTGCCGCCGGTCTCCTGGACCATATCGACGATTGCATGCACGGCCGGTTCCTTACCGCTGGCAGCAAGGCAAACGCCGAATGTGTCTAGTATGCTCTTCTTCGCGCCGTCGACCGCCTCGGGAGAGAGGTCTGCATAGCCAGTGTCGTAGAAGAAGTCGGCTACATCGAACGCTAAATCTCTATCGGGCACGTAGGGCCTCCCCGGGTCGATACCTAAATGTACTGGCTGTACACAAACTCGCCTGTCCAAGGCGCGATGGGGCTCAGTGAATGCTGGTGAAAAGGTGCTCGGCTAGGGGGACGCCCTCGAAGACCGGCCGCGTCGGAACATATTCCAGGCCGATCGATCTCGCATAGTGGATCTCGTCCAGCGCTGCGAAGAAGGCCCCAAAATCGATCCCTCCGGTGCCCGGCTCGTGCCTCCCTGGAAAGTCGGCTAGCTGGATGTGCGCCACCCGATCTGAGTGGGCGCGGAGAAACGCTATGGGGTCCTCGGCATTCACATTGGCATGATAGATGTCCAATATGATGCCGGTATCATCGTCGCCGATCTGCTCGATCGCTTTAATGACTCGATCGAGGCGGTTCATAAAGTAACCAGGAAAATCCGTCGAATTCACGGCTTCGATCACAACCCGCAGTCCCTCGACGCGAAGGCGGGCGGCGCCTTCGCGCAGATTGTCGCAGTAGGTCGTGAACGCGAGTTCCTCGGAAACGTCGTCGGCTTTTGGGCCCGCGAAAAGGTGGACGTTAGGGCAATCGATCGTCTTGGCGTAGCCGATCACGGTATCGATCGACCGGTCGAACTCACCTTTGAGCGACGGCGTCAGGGAGAAGCCCGGTTCACCGGCCTTGTAATTGCAGGCGGGCGCGCCGATCGATATCTGCCGAAGCCCGTTGTCGGCCAGCAAGCTTACATATTCCTCCGCCGGGACAGCGTAGGGAAAGGGGAATTCGACAGCGTCGAAACCCAGTTTCCGGGCTGCCACGAAGCGTTCGGCCAAGGGGAGCGTCCCGAGGATATAGTCGAGATGGATCGATATAGTCATGCTCTCTGCTCTGCCCGCCTTGAAGGCTGCCCGATCATAGCTGCGCTGTGCTCTGGAGGACCGTTTTCGTGCTGAGGTAAGCCTCAAGGCTCGTAGGTCCCCCTTCCCGGCCGATACCGCTATCCTTTACTCCTCCAAACGGCGTGTCTGCATCTGGCGTACCGAAATGATTGATCGAGAGAACGCCGCATTCAAGCTCCCTGCTGATACGTTCGGCATCATGAAGCGAGTTGGTAAAGGCGTAGGCGGCCAGGCCAACCGAGACGCTGTTTGCGATCTTCAATGCAGTGTCGAGATCCGGCACGGAGACACAGGCCGCAATCGGATTGAACGGTTCCTCGCGCATGGCTTCCGCGTCCAGAGGCACATCGGCAAGGATCGTCGGCTCGAAGTAGAAGCCACGCTCGCCGATCCGGTTTCCACCGGTTACGATGCGCGCGCCATGTATCTTAGCGTCGGCCACCATGGCCTGGGCTGCCGCAAGTCGGCGATTATTCGCCAGCGGCCCCATCTGCACCCCGGACGCAAATCCGTCACCGATGCGATAAGCCCCAAAATGCTTCGCGAACGAAGCAATGAACTCTCCATAGACGCTCTCATGAACGATGAAGCGCGAGGCGGATGCGCAGATCTGTCCGCCTGCACGGCCCTTCGCCTCAGCGGCGAGTTCACCGATCTTCGTAGCGTTGACGTTCGCACCGATGATGACCGGGGCATTGCCGCCCAGCTCCATCAGCACCGGCTTCATCGCTTGTGCGGCAAGTTCGGTAAGATGTTTGCCTACGCCGGTGGAGCCAGTGAAGGTTACAAGGCGGGTGATCGGTGAAGCGATCAAGGTCGAGGAGATCTGGCTCGGGTTGCCGAATACGAGATTCAACACGCCGGCAGGCAGGCCCGCATCTTCGAAGCATTTCACCAAGGCGACGGCGGTCCCCGGCGTCTCGTTGGCAGCCTTGAGGATGACGGAGCAGCCAGCTGCGAGGGCAGCACTGGTTTTGCGGGCAGCCGAGCTCATCGGCACGTTCCAGGGAGTGATCGCCACCACCGGGCCGATCGGCTGCCGGTAGATGATCTTCTGCATCTGAGGCTCGGCCGGCACGACCAAGCCGAACATACGCAGCGACTGGGCCGCGTCCCACTCATAGAAATTTCCGCAGCGCGATATTTCGGCTTCGGCATCCGCGAGGTGCTTGCCGTGTTCAAGCGTCAGGATCCGAGCGATCTCCGGCGTGCGTTCGCGAAGTAGGGCGACGGCGCGAAGAATGATGCGTACACGCTCTTGCGGCGGTGTGTCGCGCCACACCTTGAAGCCCCGATCGGCTGCTTGGAGCGCCCGCTCGAGATCCGCGGAACTGGCATTGGGCACAGGGCCCAGCACGTTTTCCGTGCTGGGGTTAAGGACATCCGCCCAAGGCTCGCGATCATAAATCCATTCGCCATCGATATAGAGCCCGATGCGGGGATAAAGTTCGGCTTCGAACTGCTCTGAGGGCCGCTCTGCAATCTCAATCATGTTAGACCTCATGTTCATCTGGCTCGGCGGAACGACGCCAAGCGGTCAAAGTAGGATTATCACGCCACAATCGTTGCGTCGGTGGCTGCCCGAAGCGTCGTTTCATCGACGCCGGGAGCCAGCTCAATCAGCTCGAGGCCACCTGGAACGACGTCAAGGACACCGAAATTGGTAATGATCCGGTTCACGACAGCCTGCCCTGTAAGCGGTAACGTGCAGGCCTGCAGGATCTTTGATTCCCCGGCCTTGCTGGTGTGGTCCATGACGACAACCACGCGCTTCACCCCGCTCACGAGATCCATCGCCCCGCCCATGCCCTTCACGAGCTTGCCGGGGATCATCCAGTTCGCCAGGTCGCCATTCTGCGCAACCTCCATCGCGCCCAGGATGGCCATTGCGATCTTGCCGCCCCGGATCATGCCGAAGCTGGTCGCACTGTCGAAATAGGCCGTCTGGGGAACCTCGGTGATCGTCTGCTTGCCGGCATTAATGAGATCGGCGTCTTCCGTTCCCGCCAGGGGGAAAGGGCCCATGCCCAGCATGCCGTTCTCCGACTGCAGGGTGACGTGAACATTCTCAGGAATGTAATTCGCGACCAACGTGGGGATGCCGATGCCGAGATTGACATACCAGCCATCCTGCAGTTCCAGCGCAGCGCGTGCGGCCATCTCGTTTCTTGTCCAGCCGATCATGACGCATCCTCAAGCGAGCGAACGGTTCGCTGCTCGATCCGCTTTTCATGCGGGCCGGTTATGATGCGATGGACATACACGCCAGGCAGATGGATGAGGTCGGGATCAAGGCTGCCGACAGGGACAATCTCCTCGACTTCGGCGACGCAGACTTGTCCGCAGGTAGCAGCCGGTACATTGAAGTTACGGGCGGTTTTACGGAAAACCAGATTGCCGGTTTCGTCTGCTTTCCAAGCCTTGACGATCGAAAGATCAGCAACGATCCCTTCTTCCAGTATGTAGCGACGGTCCTTGATCGTGCGCTCTTCCTTCCCCTCAGCAACGAGCGTACCGACACCGGTTGGCGTGAAAAAAGCCGGAATCCCGGCTCCCCCTGCCCGCATGCGCTCGGCCAAGGTTCCCTGGGGAGCGAACTCCAGTTCAAGCTCGCCGGACAGATACTGCCGCATGAACTCGCCATTCTCGCCCACGTAGGAGGAGATCATTTTCCGAATCTGGCGGGTCTGCAGCAAAAGGCCCAGTCCGAAATCATCGACGCCGCAATTGTTCGACGCGAAGGTCAGATTCTTCGTTCCCGCCTGCTTGATCGCGGTAATGAGCAACTCGGGAATACCGCACAGCCCAAAACCGCCGGCAGCGATCGTCATCCCGTCAAACAACAGTTCATCCAGCGCCGTCCCAGCGTCAGGGAACACTTTTTTCATGCAAGCCTCGTCGTGCCAAGATCGGCGGTTCCGCTAAGATGAATGCTGGGGTCAGGCACGTCCGACCTCAACCCGAGCAGTAAAGAGCGCCCCGTGCCGCTTCTTCGCGATTTGGTCCGGGATAGTGCCGACATAGGTGCTGCAAAACAGGGTGCGACCATCCTCGCCGCCCAGGCAGCATGCGATCGCACTGCCTTCGAATTGAATCCTATCCGTGATCTCACCGCCGTCGAGAACGCGAATAATTTCGCCGGTATTGAAGCAGGACGCCCAGATCGCGCCTTCTGCATCCGCGCAGATGCCGTCCGGCTGCCGACCGTCCAGATCGGCATAAAGCCGCCGGTTAGAAAGTGTACCGTCTTGCGCGCGATTGAAAGCCGTTAGCCTGCCAACCCAGGTTTCGGCTACGACAAAGGTCCGTCCATCATTGATGATCGCCGATCCGTTCGGAAATTCCAGTCCCGTCGCCACGGTTCGCACAGTGCCTTCGGTATCGACCATGTGTAGGTCAGTGGGCTCTTGATCCGCGCCACCGTGAATGTCGTAGCCAAAATTACCGACGTAGATGCGACCTTCATCATCGATCGAGAAATCATTGAGATGATGCGGGGTGGCAGCGCTTAGATCAGCGAACACCTCCAGGTGGCCATCGACAACCTTCATGATACGGCGGTCGAAGGAGGAGATGATGACGGGTGTTCCGTCAGCGAGAAACCCAAGGCTGTTCGGGACAGGTGGCAAATTATCCATCGCCACCGATTTCTCACCGGTCGGCTGAACATGATAAAGCTTCTGATCAAAGACATCAGGCACCCAAAGCTTGCCCCCGTGCCAGCGGGGCGCCTCGAGAAAGATGAAGTCATCGGCGAGCTTAGTCGGAATTATCTCTTTCATTTATCCTCTCCCGATCGCCGTTAATCAAAGGCTTGCTCGGGAAACCCGATCAAAGCCTTCACCTCGAGATATTCCTCCAATCCGAAAACGCCCATTTCACGGCCGTTGCCGGACTGACCATAGCCTCCCATCGGTGCGGCGGGCGTGGCTGCGGCACCGTTCAGCGAAACGCGTCCGGCCCTGATCCGCCGGCCCATCGCAAGGCCACGTTTGGGATCGCCCGCAAATACGAACCCGCCAAGTCCATAGGGCGTGCAATTGGCGATTTCAGCGGCTTCGTCTTCGGTATCGTAGGCGATGACCGCGAGCACGGGACCGAAAATCTCTTCCTGCGCAATGCGATCCTGCGGATTTACGCCGGCGAACACAGTGGGCTGAATGTAAAAACCCTTCTCGATGCCGTTGGGCAGGTCGGGACCGCCGCAGACCAGGCGGGCGCCATCTTCAATCCCGATGCGGATATACTTACGGATTGCCTCAAACTGTGACCGATTGATAACCGGGCCGATGTCGGTCGTGGGATCGAGAGGATCGCCGACTCGGACCTGTGCAGCTTCCGCCCGCAGATGATCGAGAAACGGCTCCACCTGGTCGCGCTGGACGAGAATTCGGGTAGGCGCATGGCAGGATTGGCCCGAATTGCCGAAGCCGCGTGCAACGTTCCATTTGGCCGCAGCCGCCAAATCCGCATCAGGCAGGACGACGTTGGCCGATTTACCACCAAGTTCCTGCGTGACACGCTTGACCGTATCGGCTGCATTCTTGGCGACCTGGATACCCGCCCGCGTAGAGCCAGTGATCGAGATCATGTCGATGTCGGGATGGGCACACAGAGCCGTACCGACGACCGTGCCCTGCCCAACGATCAGGTTGAACACCCCCTTGGGTACGCCTGCAGCATGAAGCGCCTCGGCGAAGATGAGCGCGCAGGTAGGCGTGAACTCGCTCGGTTTGAGGACAACCGTGCAGCCCGCAGCGAGCGCCGAGGAGACCTTGGTGCAGAGAAGCTGAACCGGCCAATTCCAGGCCGTGATCAGGCCGCAAACGCCGATGGCCTCGCGCCGGATGATGTTGCCGTCGAGTTCCTCTTCGAACTCGTAAGCCTTGAGCGTCTTGACCGCTTGCTTGAGTGAGGCAATGCCTGCGTTGAAGTTGGTCTTATTGCTGACCGGCGAACCCATTTCCTGCGTGACCGCGGCAGACAGTTCTGCTTCGCGTGACTGGACCTCGGCGATGATCCGCTCGAGCAAGGCCACTCGCTCTTCCTTCTGGGTCGCGCTGAAGGCCGGCAGGGCCTGCCTCGCAGCTTTAACGGCGCGATCCACGTCTGCTTCGGTCCCCCGCGCCACCGTCGCGAAGACCTGCTCGGTGACGGGATTGATCAGTTCGATCCTGTCGGCACCCGACGCATCGACCCATTCGCCGCCGATGTAGAATTGTCCATAATGTTTCATTTGAGCCTGCTCCTGCCCGCTGCGGGCATGCCATTGTGTTCAAGCCGATATCCCGACCCTGCGCTGTCGCCTTGGCCAGCCTTAGCTGCTGTGCGTGTAACCCCCGTCGCATGCGATCGTCTGGCCCGTGATGAAAGATGCAGCCGGGGTCACAAGAAACATGATGAGACCGACCAAGTCGGTCGGAACCATGCCGCGAGGAATGCACTGAAGCGCGGCGTTGCGCTGGCGAACCTCCGCGGTTGGGTTGACAGCGCGATCGACTTCCGTCGCAACGCTCCCGGGCCTGATGCAGTTGACGGTGATGCCATCCGGTCCAAGCTCTCGCGCCATCGAGTTCGTCATGCCGATGATCGCCGATTTGGACGTCACATAATGGAGATAGTTCATCGTGCCCCTTGGCACTGAATCTGACGAGATGTTGATGATCCGACCGGACCCGGCCTCGCGCATTGTCTTCGTGACACCGCACACACTGAGATAGGTGCCCGTGATATTGACGGACATTACCCGTTCCCATTCAGGGTATGGGATCTCCCAGAATGGCCTTTTCTCAAGCGTTGCGAAGATGGAAGCATTGTTCACGAGTGCATCGATCTTGCCCTGCGCGTCGAGAATGGCTGCGACCATGGCGTCAACCGACGCCTTGTCTGCGATATCGACACGAACAGCCTGCGCTTTGCCGCCCGCCGACTCAATCTCTTCAACGACTGTCTGAGCCGTCGCCAGATTGATGTCAGCCACCACGGGTACCGCTCCGGCAGCGGCAAATTGGCGGGCAAGTTCACGACCGATGCCCTGCCCCGCGCCGGTGATGACGACCACTCTGCCCACAACCGAAAAATCGCGCGCTTGGGCGGGGACGCCGGAATCCTGCGGAGCATGGGTAGCTGGGCCTTCAGTCATGTGATCCTCACCATTATCAACGTTAAACATGCTCTTGCGCCGCACCGTTCGCAGCAGCTCCGCCTCAGGGCATTTGCAACTCGGATTACGCCGCTGAGGCTGAGTCTCGAGAAAGCGCCAAGCTGGAATTGACCGCGCGAAAAAACGGTAGGGCCTGCGTCCTATAATGTCAATTAGTGGGATTTGTTTTAGATCGCAGAACTCGTTTTTCCTCGCCAGGGCAGGACATCCTCCTTGCCACCTCTCTTCAGTCACAGTTTCCCGGCGTTGGGCAAAATTTGCCCAACGCCCGAGTTATTGCCGCCATTCGCGTTCATTTCCTGAACCTTGCAGACCACCGATGCGATCAAAACGCATTCGTTGAAGCGAGGTTTGCGATGGCCGACAGGTTCGCAGGCCCGGCCGAGAAAATCTGTTGACCCAATCTCAAATCGCGGGATAACATGAATGCCAATGCTGCGGATTTGACTGTAGCTTGCAACAAGGCGCGCGAGGAAATTCAGTCCAGGACAAGCCGCGGGGAGCGCCTTGGGATAAAGGGCGGTCGATCGGCAAACCTATCCATCTCTCGCCATCTGGAATGCCCGCGTTTCGTTGGCGGAAGGTCGCTGCCGAGGCCGCCAATATCAAGAATGCAATTTTGAAAGGAGCAGGATACCGTGGAAGCGCAAAGCAAAAAGTTCAGCGGCAAGGTCGCTTTCGTCACCGGCGGGGGGAGCGGGATTGGTCGGGCTACCGCGCTTGCATTCGCGCAGGCAGGTGCCAGCGTGGCAGTCATCGACATCGCTAAAAGCGCCTTGGACGAAACCGTCGCGGCGATCGAGGCGGCGGGCGGCAAAGCGCTGGGCATTAAGTGTGACGTGACGAAGAGCGACGAAGTCCAGGCGGCGCTCAACAAAACCGTCGAAACCTTTGGCGGGCTCGACGCAGCATTCAACAACGCCGGCATCGAGCAGCCTGTGGGCCTTCTCGCCGACGTCCCGGAGGATCTCTGGCATCGCGTCATCGGCGTCAACCTGACCAGCGTGTTTCTCTGCATGAAGTATCAGCTTGAGATCATGCTGAAGAACGGCAAGGGAGCGATCGTGAACACCTCTTCTGGTGCCGGCGTAACGGCGATCCAGGGTCAGGCAGTCTATTGCGCATCCAAGTTCGGCGTAACCTCAATGAGCAAGGCGGCGGCGATTGAATATGCGGGCCAGAATATCCGCATCAACGCGCTCTGCCCTGGGATCATCGATACCCCGATGATCGGCCGCTTCACGCACAACACCGACGAAGGCCGCGAGCGTATGATTGCCCAGGAGCCCGTCGGCCGCATGGGCCGACCGGAAGAGATTGCCGGCGCGGTGCTATGGCTCTGCTCCGACGACACTGCGTTCATGACCGGACACGCGCTCGTCATGGACGGTGGTCAAACCGCCGGCATGTAGGCAATACGTGAATGCTTCCGGATCATTGAGACAGCGCTCGATGATCCGGACCGGCACACAGTCCAGTTTCGAGGGATTGGACACCTAAGATCGTACTCCGGATGGAGGATGACGAACCGGATGACGGACCGCGGACCGACGACCGATCATGTGTCCCAAGAGATTGTCGAGGCGATGCAGCGGCTCGTAGGGACCAAGACTGACAAATGCCTCAATGATCGCTTCGGCATCAGCTATAACAGCTGGAGGAAGATCATGGCGGGCGAGACATTGCGGACGTCCCTCGTCGTTCGGCTCGAAGCAAGGGTCCGTCTACTCCTTGCCTGCGAAAATTCGAACAGCGTCACGCTCCAGCCACATCTTGGTCAACCTTAACGGTTGGTCCACCTGACGCCGCTCTATCTGACATTTTTCCGACTCTCGTCCGCTCAGTGAAGTTTGAGCCGGGGCCGGGTCAATCGATTGATCGGGCGCAGCATGATCAGCCCCACGCCCTTTAGCCAACCATGAATCGCGATCATGTGCATGCGGTAGAGCGTCACATAGACGAGCCGGGCCAGCCTGCCTTCGACGGCCATCCGGCCGCCGACAAGGTTTCCCATCAGTGAGCCGACAGCCGAATAGCGGCTCAGCGACACCAACGAGCCGTGATCCCGATAGGTGAAACGGACGAGCGGTTTTCCCTTCATCATCCTGTTCAGATTGTCGAAAACGCATGCTGCCATCTGGTGCGCCGCCTGCGCGCGTGGCGGTATCGGTCGATCAGAGTCTGGGAGGATACAGAAAGCACAGTCCCCCATTGCGAAGACTTCGTCATCGCGAGTCGTCTGTAAAGTGGGACGCACAGCCAGTTGATCGCTCCGGGATAGCTCCAATCCATCGACCCCCTGCGCGATTGGCGCACCCTTGACGCCCGCGGCCCAGATCTGGAGGTCTGCCTGAATCACCTCGCCGCCTGCCGTGGTCATCCCGAAGCTGAGGATTTGGTGATTGCGGTCGCCGTCAGAACCTTGATGCCCAGTGCTTCGAGTGACGAGTTCGCTCCGTCTGAGAGCCATTCCGGCAGGGCGGGTAAAATCCGGGGGCTCGCTTCGATGAGAATGATGTCCATGCGGTTCCGGTCGAATACTTCGAGGCCGTGCTAGTTCAGCGCGTCGGCCGCGTTCACAAGCTCTGCTGCCCGTTCTACGCCTGTCGCCCCGCCGCCGACGATCGCCACGCGAACCCGGGCATCTGAGCGTGGATCGGCCATCATCGCGCGAGACACGCCAAGGCAGTGGTCGAGCAATCGGTCCCGGAAGACATCTGCCTGCGCGTGAGTATCGAGGAAGGTGCAGTTTTCTGGCACCCCGGGGGTGCCAAAGGTGTTGGTCACGGAACCAAACGCCAGCACGAGGTAATCGTAACGCAATTCTTGGGCGCCGATGATCTCCTTGCCTGCCGGATCGACAACAGCTGCTAACCGCACCCTTTTGCGCTTGCGATCAATACCAGCCAATGTTCCGTGAAAGTATCGATATCCCCACCGATGGCAGTGGCTGCGGTACCCGACCTCATCCATGTTGGCATCAAGCGAGCCTGTCGCCACTTCGTGCAATAGCGGTTTCCAGATATGCGTCCGGTTCCGATCCACCAGAATGATGTCGTGACGTTTGCGCCCGAACCTAGCCCCAAGGCGACGCGCAAGTTCCAAACCCGCCGCACCGCCCCCGACGATGACGATCTGTGTCTTTTGCACCGTGCCCCCTGCTTTCGACGCAGACAGGTGGGAGCTGCGCCACTACCTGTGACGCAACTCCCACCGAAGGAGATCAGCCGATCCGCCTCATCGGGAAGTGCTGGGCATCCGCGAGCCAGCCATTGGTGAGTTCGAGATAATCGTTGATGTGCGGCGCCACGCAATGAGCGTTGAAGTCTTCCAGATTGGTCCATCGTTCAACGAACGCGAACCGGCCGTCGTTATCGAGATCGACATGGAGATCATATTGGAGGCAGCCTTGCTCGGCGCGCACCGGATCTATCAAATCCTCCAGTGCCTTGCGGACCCGGGCCTCAAACCCAGGCTTTGCGACAGTAATCGCCACGCAGGCGACCTCACCATTGTCGGCGAGCGTTATATTCTGGCTCATCAGGCATTCTCCTCGACTGGGGCGGCGTCGTTGCGCCCCCTGTTTGGGGTGGATGGCGTGCCCGGCAACGACGTTAGGCAACGTCGGCATCGGACACGAAATTTCAGACCGGATCGGTCATGGCGGTGAGGCCGAGCACATAGCCCTCGGTTCCGAGCAAGGCGGCGAGCTGGAAAACCTCCATTATCTGGTCGCGGGTTGCGCCGTAGCGCAGCGCATTCTGGATGTGCATGCGCATGCCGGGCTCGTAGGTATGGGTGATCGAGCAGTCGATCGCGATATACATGAGCTCGCGTTCAGCGGGGGTGAGAGAACCGCTCCGCCAAGGTTCCATGCAGGCGTTGATGAAGGACGCAAAATACTCGGGCATCCAGCTGCCGATCGTGTCACGCATCGCCGTCCAGTAGCCGCGTGACCGAACGAAATTCTCCTTGATCGCGAGGATGTGGGGTAGCATCTCTGGCATCTGGGTCTGATCTCCCTGCCCCGCCTTTTCGAGCTCCTCCATTAGGATCGGGATTCCGATATACAGGGGATGATTGGCGAGCGGAATGATGGTCACGAGCACATCGATCACGTCGGTTTCGCTCGCCCCGGCAGCGATCGCACGCTGCGTGTGCCGCTTGATCGCATCGGCGTTGAGGGAGCTGGAAGAAGCGTGGAGCGCCACCATTACGAGCTCCTTCATCCGCAGCGTCAAATGTGGGGACCGATAGACAGCCCCCCAGAAGCCATCAACGGCCTGAAAAAAGGCCTCGCCTTTCTCCCTTACGATTTCGGCACGATCGGAAGCGGGAAACTGGGTAGCCAGGCTGGCAAGGTCATCCATAGGGTCTACTTTCATGGGATAGTCGCTGCGCATCGGCGCCGGATGACGGAACAGCTTGGATCACTCGGTGCCTTCGCCGGTAGCGAGGAATTCTTCCCGGCTGGCGAAACGGCGCACAGGACGCGTCCCGTCCCAGTTTCGGGTCAGGTTTTGAATCCGGCTGAAATAGGCCTGACGCGATGCCGTCCACGGCACGATCTCGACCATCACACCGACATGCGGCGGCGCTTCGTAATATACGACGTTGCGCGCGCCGTCGTCGGTATACATGGAAAGGATCTCGCGGAACCCAAGCTGTTCGAGCTGGCTGCACGCGCCCTCGAAATCTGCGGGCCAGAACGCGATATGCTGTAGGCCTTCACGACCGCTGTCGAGAAAATCTTTGAATGGCGAGGGCTCATCGTTCGTCTGATGGACGATCTCGATCTGGACATCCCCGACATAAGAGAAGGCGAGCGAGGAATCCATGCCGGTTTCCTCGCCGCGATAGACCACCCGCCGCCCCGCGACCGAGTTGTCGATCACCACGAAGGGTCCAACCTTCATGACCTCTGTCCAGAACCGCAACGTCTCATCGAGGTCCTTCACGGCAAAAGCGATCTGCATTCGCCGTCCGAGCATAGGCGGCAACAGGCCATCGATATCTAAAGCTGTCACTCTCATTCTCCCGGAGCGCGCGGCACGCGCTCTGTTGCCGTCATTTGTTCTTGCTGCGCACCTCGACACCCACCAGTTCCTCCAGCAGCGTCACCACGACCGGGTGATAGTTGGCGGAGCGTCCCTTCGCCTGGGTGGCCTGGTACATCTGGTCCGCCATCGCGCCGTACATCAACGGCACCTTGAGTTCCTTGCCGAGGTCGAGCGCCAGCGCCAGATCCTTGCGCATGAAGTCGACCGAGAAGAGGTCATTCTCGCCGAAGTCGCCCTTGAGCACATGCTGTTGATATTGCTTACGCATGGCGTGATTGGAGCCGACGCCGTGAACGATCGCATCGACAAGCTTGTCAGGGTCGATGCCGGCTTTGACGCCCAGTACCAACGCCTCAGCATTGGCGGTCGTGCAGATCGCCAGCAGGAGATTGTTGATGATCTTGACGACCTCGCCCGCCCCCACACCGCCAACATGGCGGATCTCGCCGAGGCAGCTCAGTACCGGCCGGCATGTCTCGACGGCATCGTCCTCGCCGCCGACGACGAGCGCCAGTTCGCCCGATAAGGCCAGATGGGGACCGCCGTTCATGGGCGCACCCACGACGGCAATCTGCTTCTCGCCCAGAACCTCAGCGATCCTCTGTGTCGTCGACGGCGCGCTCGTGCTCATGTTGACGAAGATGGAGCCGGGTCGCGCGCCCTCGATCACGCCATTTGCGCCCAGCGCCACCTTCTCGACCTGATGGCTATAGGGCAGGAAAGCGAGAATGATGTCGCTCTTTGCGGCAAGATCGGCCGGCGAGCTTGCGGGCGCACACGCGCTGAGCGCCTCGATCTGTTCAGCCCGAACGTCGAACACTGCGACGTCGAAACCCTTTTCGACGAGGCGCCTGGCCGCCCCACTACCCATGGCGCCTAGGCCAATGATTCCGACTTTCTTACTCACCCTTGTCCTCCGGTATCGACAAATTGGCGCAACCTCGGGCGCGTTTCAGTGATGACCCCCGCCGTCCACGGTCACGGCTGTGCCAGACATGTAGGACGCGCGGTCCGAAGCGACGAACGTCACGACGTCAGCGATCTCTTCTGGTTTGGCGAGCCTTCCGAACGGGAAGTCGGCAACCAGTTCGCGCCAACGTTCCTCGTCGCCTAGCTGGTCCTTGGCGCGCGCCTTCCAGCGGACGATCTGCCGGTCGGTCTCGGAAGCCCCGGGATTGATCGCGACCACACGCACATTGGACTCAACGCTTTCGAGGCCTAGCGCACGGGTGAAGGCCAAAAGCGCCGCGTTGCCGCTGGCGACGGCGATATGATTGCCGCGCGGGCGCTCGCCCGCCGTGCCGACAATGTTGACGATCACGCCATGACGGCTGGCCGTCATCTCCCGGTACAGCTCACGGGCGAGATTGATATAGCCGAACACCTTGAGGTCCCACGCCTGGCGCCAGCGGGCCTCATCGATCTCCAGCACCGTGCCACCCGGAACGTCACCGGCATTGTTGATGAGGATATCGATCGCGCCGGCGGCCCGAGCCACGGTCTGGGAGGCATCGGGCGCGCGCATGTCCATCTCAAGCACCTCGACAGACAGTTGAGGACCCATCGCGCCAAGTTCGACCTTGAGCGCCTCGAGACGTTCGATGTCGCGTGCGACCAGGTAAAGGTTACACCCTTCTTTCGCGAGCGAACGCGCGACGGCCGCGCCGATGCCCTTGGATGCGCCAGTCACCAACGCGCGCTTTCCCTTGAGACCCAGATCCATTGTTTACTCCGTTTCGTCGCGCGCTCGGCGACCTTCACATTCCCGTTGCAATGATGGCCCCGACATCGGCACTTTGAGACAGCGCCCAGCATTGCTCGAGCAACAGCGCCGCACGTGTTTCGCTGATAATGGGTCCCACTTGCTGCATGAACTTGCGAGAAATTTGCTCGTCCGACATCGGCTGCTCTGCGCTCCCGACGCAATGGTCGACCGCAAGTTCATGACGAGCGCCATCTACCGTGATGACGGCAACGCGCGCAGCATCCGTCGCCAAAGCTTCGTCTTCGGCGAGCTCGATACGCTCGCGAAGCGCAAGCACTTCGGCATCTTCGACCATTTCCATTCTGCCTTCGGCGAGCCCCGCCCGCCCGGTCTGCAACCCAACCGCAATCCAGTGATGGAGACTGACTTTTGCCTCGAGGCTATTGCGAGGCGCCGGATGCCAGCCGAATTTGATGGCCTGACTGCTCACATGCGCCAGAACGCGTTCGACGTTCGGACCGGTTATGTCATAGGCTTTGCGCAGTTGCAGTACGGCATCCAGCACGGGATGAATGACCATGCCGCATGGGAACGGCTTATAGGTGAGATGCAGCAGCTCAAAATCTACTCCGAAACCGACAATCATGCTCTCCTGACAGGCTTTCCGCGAAAAGAGAGCGAGGATGCCGAAGCGATCCTCCAGTGCGGTGTCGGGACCAGTGAAGCCTCTCGCTGCCAGCAGCGCGGCGCGCAGACCGTTTTGCGCGGCATTGCCGAAAATCAGCGAAGCCGCCATACTACCGTGCGTGGAACGCGTTCCGGAGGCTTGCGACGCCGCGATCCCGAGCGCGCTCGCCAGAGCGCGTTGATCAAGCTTGAGCAGCCTGCCTGAGGCCAGCGCTGCGGCCATGGCGCACACCACCCCCGTTTGCGACCAGCCCATTTCGCCTTCGGCGGGCTCTAGCGCGATCGCTTTCGTGAGGCGGCACGCGAACTCAAGACCTGCAGCAAAAGCAGAAAGGAAGGTTGCCCCGTCAATCTGCTGTCTTTGCGCAATGACAATAAGCGCGCTCGCAATCGGGCCTGCGGGATGCAACATAGCGTTAGAGTAGGTGTCATCAAACGAGTAAGCTGCACCCGACAGGGCATTGAGCAGCGCAGCACTCAACCCATCGGCGCGTACGCCTCGCCCTAGCAAGACGGACGTTGGCGGACCGAAAAATTCGAAAAGAGCTTCGTACGCGACGTCGACAAGAGGATGGTCTGCGCCGCCGATCGTGCAACCTATCGCATTCACCAATGCCCTGACCAACTCCCGTTGAGCGGACGGGGGCAACGACCCATAATCCAAAGCATCGACGATAGCGACGATCCGACTCGTAAGTCCTGCGTCGGAGAACGAGTCCGCCACCTTCTCAGCTCCTTTCCAAGACGCGTCCGCACCAAACCTGAGCGTCGCTGATTCCTTATTGTTGCCCAACGAGGGGCATCATATTGACTGAAATTGCACAGTATGGGATTTGTCGTCAACCCTTATCGTCATGCCAATGCCGCTCAACATACACCGGAGAATGAATGAAAAGTTGCCTTTATCAATATGTTACCGCCTCTTCTGCCATTCGCTTAGCGATCGAGCGCCCCACCACCTGCACATTGTCAGTAAGTCCTTCTTCCGATACCTGACCCGCCGATGTTGACAAAATCCCGCCATTCGGGAATTGAATGATAGTAACACCGGTAGCGCCGGGACCCTCGGAGGGGCTTTATAATTTGGCTTCGCCGGATGGACTGCCAGGGCCCGCGGCGCATTTTGCGAAGGAAACTGGCGTGAGCACTGCAACTATCCTGACCTGCGCGGTCACCGGCGGTGACGACACCGCATCCAAATTCCCTCAGGTCCCGGTCACGCCTCGCCAGATCGCCGATGCGATCATCGAATCAGCAAACGCCGGTGCGGCGATCGCCCATGTTCATGTGCGGAACCCGGAAACCGGCAAGCCCAGCCTGGAACTGGCCTATTATACCGAAGTGGTAGAGCTTGTTCGTGCCTCTTCTGTCGATGTGATCCTGAACCTTACCACGGGTCCGGGAGCGCGCTTTATCCCCAGCGTCGAGAAGGACAACACTGTTGGCGAGGGATCGAACCTGCGGACCCCAGCAGAGCGCGTTCAGCATATCGTGGCACTCAAGCCTGAAATCTGCAGCCTCGACATGGGCTCGCTCAACTTTGGCAAGGGGGCTCTCATCAATGTACCGGCCCAAATCGAAGTAATCGCTGCAGGCATCCGCGAGGCAGGCGTGCTTCCTGAACTCGAGATTTTCGAGCCCGGCCATCTCGCTCTTGCTTTGAAGATGATCAAGGACGGTACGGTCCGTCCGGATTCCATTTTCCAGTTCGCGCTCGGCATTCCGTGGGGGGCGCCTGCCACGCCCGAAATGGTCTCTTACTTCAAGTCCGCGGTGCCACATGATGCCGTCTGGGCCGCATTCGGCGTCGGCCGCACAGAATTCCCGATGGTCGCACAATCCTTCCTTCTGGGTGGCCATGTCCGTGTTGGACTTGAGGACAATCTCTATATCGAGAAGGGGGTTCAGGCGACGTCTAACGGCCAGTTGGTCGAGAAGGCGGTTGGCATCGTACGTGTTCTGGGCGGCGATGTCGCTTCCCCCGCCCAGGCCCGCGAAATGCTTGGACTGACAAAGCCGTGACGACCGTGGTCTTCAAAGCGGCGTGCCTTCAACTGACGCCGGGCAATATCCTAAAGGAGAATCTCAAGGAGATCGCGCGGTTGATCGAAGCAGCGGTCGCCGATGGGGCTCAGTTCGTGGCGCTACCAGAGTTTGCGACCTATCTCGATCGCGACAGCCGATCGATGCGGAGTTCCGCAACGCGTGAAGCCGACAGCGCAGTGCTGGCTGAGCTCCGCCATCAGGCCGCTGCGCACCGCATATGGCTGCTGATCGGCAGCCTCGTGATTCTCTGGGATGGTGATCCACAGGCGCGCCTAGCCAATCGAAGTTTCCTGATCGGTCCAGACGGAACGATCGCGGGTGTCTATAACAAAATTCACCTGTTCGATGCCCGGCTTGCAGACGGCCGAGTGGTGGGCGAATCCCGCCACTATAAGGGCGGCAGCGAGGCTGTCGTTGTAGAGACGCCATTCGGGCGGATCGGCATGTCGATCTGCTACGATGTACGTTTTCCCCATCTCTATCGCGCACTTGCACGGGCCGGAGCGGATATTCTGGTCGTTCCCTCAGCCTTTACCGCTGAAACGGGTGCAGCGCACTGGGATGCCCTGCTTCGGTCCCGGGCGATTGAGACGGGATGCTATGTTTTTGCCCCAGCGACCACCGGCGTGCATCCTGGCGATTGGCACACTTATGGGCATACCCGGATCATCGACCCCTGGGGCACCGTCATCGCCGAATGCGGAGAAGAAGGCGGAAGCTTCTGCGCAGCCGCCATTGACGTCGAAGCGAGCCATAAGGCCCGTGCGCGCATTCCCAGCCTTGCTACCAACCCAGAGTTTGCGGTCATATCGCCCGTCGCAGAAATGGTTTGAGGAGAGGATAAATGACCATGTCGACCAAAGAGATGAACCCGCCTGAGCTTGTCTCGCACATCGTCCAGGCCTCAGTGATGGACTGGCAGCCGACCTCGTTCGACGGGATCGAGATGAAACTTCTCTACAGCGACGATCGGGGTCGCTCGACGATCCTGTTCAAGCTCGCGCCTGGCGCGGTGGTGCCCCTCCATGAGCATACTGCTCTGGAGCAAACTTACGTTCTGGAGGGCTCGCTCGAAGACGAGGATGGGGCCTGCACCGCCGGCAATTATGTATGGCGGCCCGGCGGGAACCGGCATATCGCCCACGCCCCGAACGGTGCCGTCATCCTTTCGATCTTCCTCAAGCCCAACAAGTTCGATGCCGGCAATCGCTTCTTCACCGAGGAATGACGAGATGATCGGGTGCGTGCCAATCAAAGCGATCGGGTTTATCCCGCAGCAGTGGTCTTCAGATGGAAGCGGTTCATACACGCCCCCGTCATCGGCCGCTCTACGCGTCCCAATGAGAGCCACTGGTTGGATCGGGAACGTGCTTTGGCAGGGACGGCTATATTCATATCGCGTCTTGCGTGGACATGGACACACTATATGGATCCTGGTCAAGCGGATCATCGCACGACCTTCTCGCAGCTGCTTTGTGGACGAGGGAATTGAAGATCAGCTTCAGATCCGGCTTGGTAGGATCGCGACCTTATAAATCCTCAGTCATCACGATATCGGCACAGCCAAGCTCTCTATCTCCATATAAAAGAGCTTGAGGGTCGGATGGAAGGCTTGGACTAGCAGAAATTGGATAAGGCGATGCGTTCGCACCACCTGCTGCATCCAGATTTCAGACTGATCGTAAGCGACATGCCGGAACTTATGCTGTTCGATAGACTGTTGCCCGATGTTCGCCGCCAGATGGCCCGGTCCGAGCCGGCACTCACCAGCCCGCAAGCGCCGCTCGTGTTGCATGCGGATTTAACAGGCTCCTGCAAGACCCCGGAACCGCATCTATCAATAGCCGCCCCCCATGTCCGATCATCCTCTGCTGCTGCACATGCATGGTGGCAGCACGACCTGCGGTTCCGCCAGACTGCCGGCAGATCCTTACCCACGCTGTGTGAGGCGTTGGACGCGGTAGGGATTGCCGTCGAATATCCTCTGGCGCCCGAACATCCGTTCCCCGAGCCTGAGAAGGATTGCTACAATGCCCTGGCCTGGGCTGTCGTCCATGCAGAGGAACTCGGCATCGACCCCGGCAGGATCATTGTGCTGGGAGACAGCGCTGGGGGCGGATTGGCGGCGGCGCTGTCGATCATGGCGCGTGATTGCGCAGAGTTCGCCATCGTGGGCCAGGCGCTCTATTATCCGATGCTTGACCATCGCACCGGCGGGCCTGACGTGCCGCCCGGGAATTCGACGGCGGGCGAGTTTGTCTGGACCGCTTCAAACAACCTGTTCGCCTGGGAGAAGCTGAAAGGCAGCTATCGGATCGACGATGATCGCGCTGCCTGGTTTAGCCCTTCGCTGTTACAAGAATTCTCCGGGTTTCCCAAGACGCTGATGCTTGTGGGAAGCCTTGATCTCTTCGTCGATGAAAATCTCGAATTCGCGCGCAAACTGGTAGCCGCCGGCGTGCCGACGGAACTTCACCTCTATCCTGACGCAGCCCATGGATTCGAGGCACTTCCCACGACGAGCGTCCCAATGCGGGCGGAAGGCGACCTCATCGTTGGCATTGCGCACATGCTTGGATCGTGCCCATCGACGCTCTCAAGCCAATAAATTTCATTCCAGTAAGGGGAATGGTCGCAAAAAGAACCTTCCCGAGGCCGTTGAGATTGGCCCCGGGAAGGTCCGGCTCGTGGCTCAGCTAGGCGGGAGAGGTCGCCTTGGAGTCGCATCCTGCCGGATCATATCGGCTGCCTTCACGCCGATCATGATAGTGGGAGCGTTGGTGTTACCGGAGGTCACGAACGGCATGATCGAGGCGTCGACAACACGTAGGCGTCCCAGACCATGGACACGGAGACGCTCATCGACCACGGCGAGTTCGTCGCGGCCCATCTTGCATGTGCTCGTATGATGCTGGGCTGAATTGCCGGTAACTTCCATGTAGCGGTAGATATCATCCTCGGTCTTTACATGCGGCCCGGGCACTTCCTCAGAAACCACCCGTGACCTGATCGGCTCTGTCGACATGATCTGCCGGATCTTGTGGATCCCCGCGATCATCGTCTCGGCATCATAAGAGGTCGTCAGGAAGTTCGGCGTCATGAGCGGCCTGTCAGAAGCCTTGGCCGAGGCGAGCGTGACAGCTCCGGTCGCAGTTGGCCGGAGCTGGAAAACGGAAACCCCCAGGCCAGGAAAGCTTTCAACCCGAACCTCACCGTTAGGGAAGTAGTTGAAGGTCATTGGTCGGAAGCTGATCTGCAGATCTGCATAGCTCTCCTCCGGCTTTGCCTTGATAAAGGCAGCAACCTGCGAGGATCCCAGCGCAAGAAACCCCTTATGCGTCATGAGATATTTGAAACCTTCCCAATATTTGCGAAGGCCCGTGATATTGATGTTGTAAGAACTGTCAGGCGTAGCGCGCCAACCAGTATGTACGTAGAAGTGGTCTTGCAAATTTTTCCCCACTCCGGGCAGCTCGTGTCGGACCTCGATCCCATGCTTGCGCAGCTCTTCTTCCGGGCCCACGCCCGAGACCATCAGGAGTTGCGGGGATTTGAGCGAGCCAGCCGACAGAATCACCTCGCGCGCTGCTTGAATGATCCTGCGCTGTCCCTTGTAAAGGATTTCGACGCCGACAGCTTCGCGGCCCTCGAACAAAATACGTTCCACGGAGCTGTCCGTCTGGACGGTAAGATTGGCCCGTCCAAGCACCGGCTCAACAAATGCGTTGTAAGCGGAGTGCCGCCTTCCATGGCGAATGGTATGCTGCATGAACCCGACGCCGTCATGAACCTCGCCGTTCATGTCTTCGGTCAGCGGGATCTGCAGCCGCGTCGCCGCTTCAATGAAATCCTCGCTGCTCTTCATTTTGATGACGGGATCGCTTATCCAGAGTGGCCCTCCAGTTCCGCGATAGGCCGGATCACCACCACGTTCAAAATGCTCCATCTGCTTGAAATATGGGAGCACCTCTTCATAGCCCCAACCGGGGCAACCACGATCGCGCCAGCCATCAAAATCGCCCGGATGGCCGCGTATGAAGATCATCCCGTTGATTGAACTGGAGCCCCCTAGCGTTTTACCGCGCGGCCAGTACATGCGCCGATCCTTGAGCATCGTCATGGGCTCGGTGTAGAAATTCCAGTTGCGCAATTTATTGAAATAAAGCTTGGCCATGCCGGCGGGCGTGCGCACCCAGAATTTGTTCGCATGCGGGCCTGCTTCGAGCATCAGGACTTTGTTTTGGGGATCATCGGTGAGCCCCCGGGCCAGGGCGCAACCGGCGGATCCACCACCGATGATGATATAATCGTAGGCTTCCATGACGGAGCTCATCCTTCGTTCTTCAGACTTGTCGGAGTACGCCTGATCCCTGCGGCGTGACATGCTCGCACGGATGAAGGACCCGGACTATTAAGTGGCTTGCGCACCGTCCTGCCGGGCGGTCATGATTGCCCGCACATCGATGCCGGCCTGCTCGCCCATATATTGGATCAGCAGCATGCTATCCTGGTCTAGATATCCGTCGTCTGCGGCTTCCTTAAGAGTCTCGAGCAAGCGGGGCGCGACCCAAAGCGGAACGCCGAGCGCTTCCGCCTCCTCCTTGAGCAAGGTCTGATCCTTGATGCTGATCGCAAGGCGGCCATTGAACTTAAAAGTACCCGAGAGAATTGCGTCGGGTACCTTGTCGGTGGTCGTGTAGTTGCGACCTGAACTCACATTGATGAGATCGATGAGAACCTTGGGGTCGAGACCTGCCTTGAGCGCGAGAACCAGACCTTCGAAAGTGGCGATACGGCCGGCAGCCGAGAGATGGTTATTCACCAGCTTGGCAATTTGGGCCTGGCCCGCGCTTTGCCCAATGTAGAAGATGCTTTTTGCGATGATCTCGAAGGCTGGCAGAGCGCGATCATAGGCAGCCTGTGGCCCGGAAACCATGGTGACGAGCGTTCCCGCGCGAGCCCCCGGTGGCCCCCCGCTCACGGGTGCATCGAGGAAGCCAATTCGGGGGCCAAGGCCCTCGGCGATCGTCCGAGCAACCTGCAGCCCGATTGTCGAGGTGTCGACATAGGTCTGTATCTTGCTGCCATGGACGACGCCATTCTCGCCAAGTGCGACATCGAGACAGATTGCCGTGGAAGGAAGGCAGGAAAACACGATGTCCGCCTTGTCGGCGACATCCTTCGGCGAAGTCGCAATCGTTGCCCCGCCTGCGGCAAAAGGCGCGAGGTTGGCTGGATCGATGTCGTAGACTGTCAGCGCTAACTCACTGTCGAGGAAACGCTTGGCGATGGGCGCACCCATGCTTCCCAGCCCGATGAAACCGATTCCCTCTCGTGACATTCTTGACCTTTCGCCCCGTCGGTGGGGTAACCTCTCCGAACGAGATGTACGGCGCGCAAGGTGGAGCACCGCCGCTCGGAGGATTGCAACGAATCCCAAATAGTGCAAGTTTAATTTTCCTTGCCCCCCTCGTTCCGCTTTGGAACCCGTAACAGCCGTCCCCTTTCCCAGGTATCGCCCGGTTTCCCCATCACCCCTCGGTATTGGCGCCAGAGTGCATTGGACAAAACCTGCGGCATGAGCGCTAGGGAGCGTAGGCGACCAACTCGCCACAACAAGTTGATTTTAATCTAGATTATCACTGCTTCCGAAAGCGGGCTCCCGGATTTTGGTTGGCATTGGCGCCTGGTCTCGCTGCAGGCGCACAAATGTGCGCGCCCGTTACAGCAGCCTCACATCACGCCTTATTGACTAATATCCTAAATGGCGGGATATTGTTCGCCTCTACCCTTTGTGCATAGCCCGATCGGGCATCACAGTCGAATATCTGGAACCCCTGCATGCCGCTGACCGCTGATCTTGGGACATTCCTCGAGAACGTCCGCTTCGAAATCCTTCCACCTGAAGCGCAAGCGCTCGCACGTGACGCCTACACCGACACGATCGGTGTGATTATGGCCGGCATCGGCGAGCCTGTGGTCAAAATCCTTCATGACGAACTGTCCGAAGGCGCGCATCCGAAGGAGGCGCGGGCGTGCCTGTCGCAGTTTGTGACATCGGCCCCGGATGCCGCCCTTCTTTCCGGAACAGCCGGCCATGCGCTCGATTATGACGACCAAGCACTGACAGGGCACCCGAGCACCATCCTCGTCCCGGCCCTGTTGGCCGAAGGCGAGCATCTCGGATCGTCAGGCAAGGATCTCATCACCGCCTATGTTGCGGGTTATGAAGTCTGGGCCGAATTGGTACGCCGCGCGCGTAACTATCATGCCAAGGGTTGGCATCCGACTTCGGTCTTCGGATCCGTCAGTGCTGCCGCTGCGGTTGCCGCGCTACGCAAGCTCCCCGCTGAGCGTGCATCTGCCGCCCTCGCTCTCGCCGCCAGCCATGCCGGCGGTCTCGCCGTTAATTTTGGGACGATGACGAAGCCTTATCATGCCGGCATGGCGGCACGAAATGGCCTCCTCTCGGCGCGCCTCGCGAGTCGCGGGATGACGGCCTCGAGGGTTGCCCTCGAGCATCATCGTGGCTTCCTAACTGCCTTTTCGGCCGAGAATGACGCCGACTGGGATTCACCTTCCGACCTCGGCAAAGATTGGCACCTTCTGAGCCATCGGCTTTGCGTTAAGCGCTATCCGACCTGCTATTTCATGCACCGATCCTTCGATGCAACCTTGAAGCTGCTCGAAGCGCATGACGTCAAGGCCGACAATGTTGAGGGCGTTTCCGTGACAATGGGTCGCGGGCAGACGGCGGTCCTGGTCAACGAGCGCCCCCAGACCGGGCTCGAGGCCAAGTTCAGCGAGCATTTCGCGATGGCGGCCGCGGTAATCCTTCGCCGCATGGGGATCGACGAACTTAGTGACAGCGTAGTGCAGCGGCCCGACATCCAGGCGTTCTTTCCAAAGGTCGAGTTGATCGGCGTGGACGAATATGACAGCCGAGATCCCGCCCACTCTCCATCGGAGCGCGTGATTGTGACGTTGACGGATGGCACGACCCTTGACACCGGCGACATTGAAACAGTGCGCGGTCACGCATTCGACCCACTTCCGACGGAGGAGTTGTGGGAGAAGTTCCGCGACTGCACCAAGCGGACCCACGACGAGGCCGATGCGCGGATCCTGTTCGATCGATCACAGGCACTGATTGATCTCACCTCACCGCGCGACCTGCCGACCTCTCACCTTGACTTCGCGTCTCTGCGCGACGCCTGATCCTAACATGCGGCAAGGCCCGGGACCGAAAACCCCCGGGCCTTGCCGCATTCCCGCCGATCCCGTTCACATGCGGGTTGCAGGCAACTATCCGACGGCGCGCGGCAAAAGATCCATTCCAGGTATCGCATTGGTCGTGCGGGTCGTTATCTCTCGGGCAGCTCTTTTGACCGCTATGACTAACCGGTTGACGTCAACGTCGCTCAATTCTTCACGGGCAAGTGCAATACCGACGCTGCCTAGGATGACATTTTCGCTGTTGTAGACCGGCGCGGCGATGCCCACCACCCCGGGATTGAACTCGCCATAGGTGATGGCATGGCCGTCTTTTCGGATTTGTGCGAGTGCTTCCCGAAATTCACTCCAGCTTTTCCCGAGATTTGCCGCAGCTACATCCTCCTCATTACGCTTGAAGATGCTCCGCAGGCGATGGTTCGGGAGGTAAGCCAGGATGACCTTGGAAATCGCCCCACGAAAGAGCGATCGGCGCTGTCCGCGGCTGAAAAGATGATCAGGGCTCAGTGGCGCGAGCTGCTCCCGAATGCACAGGACTGAATTGCGATACAGCATGCACAAAAGGGCGGAATGCCCGGTCAAGTCCACCAGCTGCTCGAGAACCCCCCTTCCCGCTTGCAGCAATGGATCGCTGCCGCGGATTTGAAGATCCAGTTCAATGATGCGCGGGCCCAGGACATAATAGCCGTTGCCAACCGCGCTGAGGAGGCCCGCACTATTCAATGCCTTGATGTAGCGATAGCCTGTCGATCGTGACGTCTCCAACGCCTGAATGATGTCGTTGGTAGACCAGATGGGTCTGTCCGGGACAAACAGATCGAGAATGCCCAGCATCTTAGTAAGGCTGTTTGAAGAATCCCGACCCTCGTTGACGTTGCGCAACGGCCCCTCATCATCCAGCACCTCAATTTCCGCTGTAGCCATCGATTAATTACCCACTTTGCGGTGGCAGTTCAGAAACTCCACCTTTGATACCGTTGCCGCCTCCATTGCGGAGGGGTCATCTCGTTTAGCCATAAGCTCAACGTCTCGTCGCGCCAATCGTCTAATAAGGGAGTAACCCTATCCCAGACCTCGGCTATCGGACATCGAGGCATAAAAGGTATCCGGGACGAAGCAGTATGCCAGACTGTGAGACTTTATGCATCTCGAATTTATGGCCGCAGTACTGCACCTTACCGTCGTTACCGATGATCACCGGTCAAAATCCCCATGCTATGGGAAGCCAGCCCGCATCTCCTGCAGTTTCCCAGATGCAGAGTTGACGGCGCGCGCGGCGTTCCGACACGGTCAACTCTGACACATTATCCCGCAAAGTAGGATTTTGTCTCGATGCTATTGACCACAACTCGAGTCTCCATCATAAAATCCCACAATGTCGCACTAACGGCGACTCGGAGCTCGGAAATCGGGCCATTGGGAGGATGTGCATGACGGGACTACATACTTCAGTTTGTGCGTTTGCGCTGGTGAACACCGCAGTCGTAGCACCCGCCTTCGCGCAGGACGCAGTGGCGCCCACAGAGCAGCCTGCCGCCGTGCAGCCCGAGCAGTCTCAAGCCGAACAGGGCATGCAGGATATCGTGGTGACCGCCCAGCGTCGCTCTGAGAGCGTCCAAAAGGTTCCGATCTCCGTCACCGCGATCACGCCACAAGCCATGCAGACGCTTGGGATCAAGGATCTAACGGCGATCCAGATCATAACACCCGGCCTCTCGATCTCGAGCGATTTCAACTACGCACAAACCTTCATTCGCGGCATCGGCGCCAACTTTTCAAATCCCGGCGTCGAGAACCCGGTGGCGGTCTACATTGATGGAGCTTATCTCGAGCGCGCTAAAGGCGGCAATCTGGATATCGTGGATATCGCATCTCTGCAGGTGCTGAAGGGGCCACAAGGCACCCTGTGGGGCCGCAATGCGACCGGCGGTGCCATCCTCGTCAACACTGCGGATCCCGAGCACAAGTTCGGCGCACGCCTCGTCGGGGAGATCGGCAGTCTCGGGCGTAGATCGATCGAGGGCATGGTTAACATCCCTCTGTCGGACACGATCGCGGTTCGCGTTGCCGGTCGCTACCGTCATGATGATGGCTATATCCGCAATCTGCCCGACAATTACATGTTCGGCTGGAGCACCAACAAGCAGATCCGCGCGAAGGTCCTTTGGGAACCGAGCAGCGATTTCACCGCAGTAGCGCAGTTTCAGTACACCACGCAGACGTCCGCAACAATTGCATCGTCGCAGTTTCTTCCAGATGCATTCTGCAGCCTCTGCAGCCAATCAGGCTATACACATCCCTACGCGGATCCCTATACTACCGCAATCAATGTCCTCAACGGTGGCCCGCAAGCCGACAATAAGGACCGATATTACAACCTGAAGCTTCGGTACAATCTCGGCGCCATTACGTTGAACAGCGTAACAGCGTATGATGATTTCGACGATCTCGAGTTTTTCGACGCAGATAATACTAACGTCAATACCGCAGACAGCTTACACTTTCGCATTCCGTCTTCGAACAGGACATTCACACAAAGCTTCAATGCGACTACCGACTTTGGGGGCATCTTCGAAGCACAGGCTGGCATCGACTATCTTCATGATCGTTCGACCTACGCATTATACAACGTCGCTCCGCTCTTGGTCGCACCGTTTCCGGCCGCCAATCTCGCCTATGTGAAGACCGAAAGCGTCTCTCCGTATGCCGAGATCAATCTCAAGCCTGTCGAACATCTGACGCTTACCGCCGGCGGTCGGTACACCAAAGACACGCGAGACGGCCGCCGTTCAGGAGAGCCAGACCAGCGCTACAGCGAAAACAACTTCCAGCCGCGCTTTGTTATCGCGTACGACTTCGGCAATGTGAATGCATACCTGTCGTACAACAAAGGCAGCAAGGCGGGAGGATTCTCCACTCCAGCGATCCCAATGCAAGCGTTTCTTCCTGAGACATTGCACGGCTATGAGGGTGGCCTCAAGTTCGTGTCGGGAGATCGTCGCGTCCGCGCCAATCTTTCCGCTTTCTATTACAACTACAAGCAGGTTCAGACGGTCGCGATCGACCAGGATAGCACTAACGTCGGTATAACGCAGAATCCCGATGCGCGAGTGCACGGCGTAGACGCCGATTTCTCCTGGGAGCCAAATAGCACGGTCCGTTTCTTCGGCGGCGCAATCTATCTACACACCCAGTATCGAAATTACCAAGATGCTGGTGTCCAAATTCCGACCTACGGTCCAGGGGGCATCCCCACCGGCCTGACTACCGGGACAGAGGATCTTTCAGGCACTCCGCTTCCGCACGCACCAAAGTTCTCTGGCTTTCTGGGCGCGACGCTTAGCCACGATCTGTGGTCGGGATGGGAGGGACAACTGACTGCGCTCGCGAACTACACCGACTCGTTCTACTTTTTCCCGGGCGGCGGCGGTCCGCTTCGGGCCGACAGGCAACCATCCTACGTGGTGGCCCGCATCAGCGGTTCGATCAAGCCAAGTGACGGGCCCTATGAGATCGGCTTCTACATCGATAACCTAACTGACAAGCTCTATTACAGCCAGCGTTTCACCACCGCCCCCTTCGGCGCAAGCCAGGTCCCTGCGCGGCCGAGAACGTACGGCATCCGGTTCACGGTGAACTACTGACGACTCGGGAACCTGTCTTGGCAGGCCGTTCCCCATAACGACGGCCGGTCTGTCGCGCTGTTGGCCAAGCCCACAGTATAAACGATCGGCATGCGCGGGTCTGGAGATGATGATCATGCAGACCCAAGATAAAGAGCAGGAGAAGCGGGATGCCCAAGCAAGGACAGACGCAGATCGCCGCCGGAGATATCGGTGGCAACGCGCAGGAGCCAGATCACGGGTTTCAGAATTTCACGAGAATGCAGATCGCCTCGGTTCTTCTCGTCGGGGTGATGAGCAGTCTTATCGTCGTTCTCCAACCATTGTTGCTCGGCCCTCTGGCGGCTGAAGGGAGACTCTCCCTACGCGAAATGGGTCAAACCGCTATGCTAGAGGCGTTTGGGATGGCGGCCGCTATCGCAATCGGAGGCGCCTTCCTCCCGCCGCGACATCTGCGTACTATCAGTTTTTCAGCTATCCTGCTCTCTGTTGGTGCCAATATAGTCACTACCCTGACGCAGCATGAGATCATCCTTGCTGCACGCTTCGTCAATGGCTTGAGCGTTGGCATTCTGCTTTGGGTGTGGACGGGCCTCGTCACGCGAGTAGCAATGCCTGCCCGGCTGATGGCGATCTTTCTAGCTTTGCAGACATCCGGTGCACTGCTCGTATCATGGCTGTTCTCAGCCTATCTGATGCCGCGGGTCGGCGCTTCGGGCGGTTATATATGCCTGGCTGTAGCGACGGGTCTGGCTGGTCTACTCACGTTCGGCGGCCCTTCCGAATACCGGGCTCATGCGGGTAGCGGGAGCAAGGGCCTGCTCCTGCCGAGTGGGCGTGGATGGATTGGCCTGTTGGCTGTGCTATGTCAAATGGCCGCGATTATGGCATTCTGGGTTTACGTCCTGCCGCTCGGACGAGAACGGGGCCTGTCGACCAACTTTGTCGCGTTCGCAGTCTCCGCATCCCTAGTAGCCCAGATCGTTGGTGCCGTGTGTGCCAGCCTCGTTCACCGTTTGCATGCAAGGACGGCTCTTTACGGGAGTTTGGCGGCGAGCCTTTGTGGCCTGGCGCTGGTTGTCTTTGGGCAAGGCACTTCAGCCTTCGTCGCCGGTTTGATTATCATCGTCTTTTTCTGGATGTTCGCTCCTGCCTACCACATGCCATATCTCATCGAGGTGGATCCAAGCCGACGTGCGGGCATGCAGATGATTACGGCGCAGCTTCTGGGCCTCTCAGCCGGTCCCGCAGTGGCTTCTTTCGTGGTGCTCGACGACAATGTCGGCCCAGCGCTCTGGGTGAGCACAGCCCTTTACTGCGCGTCCGCGTTCTTTATCTTCGTTACTACCGCATCACGCGCGCGGGCGCGCAATGAAAGCCACATCGACCGCGCTGTCCGAGGAAGCAGTTAACTTGTCTGGTCTGGCGGCTGAGTCACCCAGATCCAGCTGCCAATTTTATGACCCGACAGTCGAGCTCGTTCGACATACACGGGGTACTGATCATAGCCAGTCTCGTGGCAAAGCTCAAACCGTGAAGAATGTTCATGACACTCGATGCGTAATCTGATGATTGCGCGGTCTCTTGAAGATCGAGCCAACCCCTTCGAGCGCCGAATGCGTGAATGAGCGAGGAGGATTGGTAACGAGGTTCCTTCGAGGAGATCAGGGGTTATACCACCGAGGAAAAGCTCGCGAAGGCGGGAGTGCGCCATAGCACGGAGAACCAGCAGATCGGCCCGCTGATTGCGGCCAATATCGGCCAACATCGCCGCCTGCGTGCGCCCTTCGGCCGCCAGCGTATGCACAGTCACCGCATAACCACGCCGGCTGAGGTTGCGGGCATTATCGGCGCCAGGATCGGATCCATGACCCTTCGTCGACGCATCGACGTCTCCGGTCACCACTTCAATCCTCGCGCCCGGCGCGGCCAATAAGCGCGCCTTGGCCACCGCCCGCGTCGCCTCAGCCGTGGCGTCCCATCCGATAACGAGATGCTCGAAAACCTCCGGCTGCCAACCATCCGACAACACGAAAACCGGTCGACCGGAGGACAGGGCTACATTTTCTAGCAAGCGCCGACGCGGGCGTAGGTTGGTGTAGGCGTCCGCCGGACCAAACAGGATAAGATCCGCATATCGCGCCTGAATTGGTGCGTTGTTGAGCAACACTGTTGGATCATCGCTCAGGATTCTTACTTCCACGCCGTCACGCGCGACCAATTTGGCCATACGTTCCTGCTTTTCTTCCGTCGCCTTGAGGAAATCGGACAGCGCAACGCAGCACGAGGCGCATTGCGAGCTGCTTGGCGATTGCGTCAAGCAGCGTAGCGCGCCTCCATCAAGTCCAGTTCGCGGATGAGCTTGCGAGCGCTCTGGCTATTGAGTTCGCGCTTACGAGCCCGCCGGAAGATTTCGGTGCGTTCAGCGCGCAGTCCCGCGAGGCGTAAGTTTCGCTCTAGCCGATCGACCCTCTTTGCGATTGCGGCGTCTTCGGACATCAGCTCCCGGCCTTCGATCCGGCGCCGATAGACATCCATAATCCGCGCCGCGACCTCGACATGCAGATCGGCGTCGCCTTCGGCTTGGGCAAGAGCGTGCTCGACGCGTTCGACCTCGGCGATGGCGGCGCGTGCCGCAGCAATGCGGGCTGCCTCGATCTCCGCCTGATCAGAAGGTTCGGCCGGCATCTGAAGCCCGTTGAGCAGCCAAGGCAGCCCGACGCTCGCGACGATCAGCGAGACGATGATGACTCCGATGGCGAGAAAGATTGCAAGATCGCGAGCTGGAAAAGGGGACCCGCCGGTCATGACTAGAGGCAAGGTGAGCACACCGGCCAGCGTGATCGCCCCGCGAACGCCCGCGAAGGACATGGCGGCGACAATCCGCCAGCTCGGTGTCGGGCCCGTCGCGCTCGTCCGGAACAGAGTGAGACGGAAAGAGAGCCAAACCCAAAGGAATCGCAGGCCGGCCAGCACAGCATTGATGGCGATCACGTAGACCCCAAGCCACCAAAGCCCATCATGCCCCGTCAGCTGCACTGTTTGCCTGGCACTGGCCACGATGAGGGGAAGCTGTTCGCCCAGCAGCACGAAGATGACCCCGTTCGCCGTGAACTGGATCGTATTCCAAACGGTGTTACGGCGAATTCGGGTCGCCGCGAGAGCCTGAGCGGTATTCTCGGCGAAGCCCATCGCCAGCCCGGCCGCGACCGCAGCAAGGATACCAGAGCGATGGAGATGTTCCGCGACAGATAGGCCGCGATGGGAATGAGGAGACTGATCAGGATTTGCGATCCGCTCTCCTCGCCAAACCGCGCACCGATCCATCCTTTGGCCTGGACCACTCCGAAGGTGACGCCCGCCCCCACGAGGATGGCGCCGCCGGCGACCCAAACGAAGTTGAGAGCAGCCGATCCTGCTGAGAAAGCGCCTGTGAGCGCCGCGGCCACCGCGAAGCGCAAGCATACCAAGCCGGAGGCGTCGTTGAGAAGCGATTCGCATTCAAGGATGTGCATCATGCGTTTCGGGATCTGCACACGCTGGGCAATCGCCGAGACTGCGATGGGATCGGTGGGCGACACGACGGCGGCCAGCGCGAACGCGATGGCGAGAGGCATACTTGGGATCATCCAGTGGATGAGCAGTCCCATCCCCAGCACCGTCAAAAGAACCAGCCCGAGAGCAAGCTCGAGAATCGTTTTTACATCCTTGAACAATTCCTCGCGGGGGATGCGCCAGCCATCGAGAAAGAGCAGCGGCGGCAGGAAGAGCAGCAAAAAAAGATCCCGGGGGCGAGTGTTACGCGCCAATCGGCGATGGATTCGAGCAGGGCACCCAGGGCGATCTGAACCAGAGGCCGTGGGACGGCCAGGGGTAATGCGCGCGAAATCACACCACTGACGACAACGGCGAGAAGCAGGATGATGAGGGCTATGATTTCCAATCAACGCCTTTCGTCGGCACAAAAGCTGACACACGATGGTCCGGCCGACAGCCCTCGTTGCCGCCACCTCGTGAAGCATAAGTGAATTGCGTGAGACGCGGGGAAAAACTCGCAGGGCTAAGCGATCGCTGGCGACGTGAAGATGATCGCTATCCGGTCTGTACGGCAGATCTGATTCAGAACGAACTCGACATCTCAAGCCGGAAATGAGTCGGTCTCCGACTCTCAGATGGCTTAAGATTGAAACCGGGGGTTATTGCCATGTCCGTCCTTGCACGCACTATCCGCTTTCTGCCTCTGTGCGGCTTTGCTCGTTAACGGTCAGCATGTTGCGTCCGGATCGCTAATAGCGGTGACCCTTCCCCGATCTTACGAGCGATGACAGGCGACATGCAGGAGTTGCGCACGATAGCAATACGCTGTCGGCCGATATGGTCGACGACCGCCCAACGCGAAAACTTTCTATTCGCAACATGATTGTGTCCGGTTACTCCACAGGACTGGTAGCAGCGATACGCTCCCCTGTTCCACTTTACCTTCGACAATCAGAGCCCGTCGTTGATCTTGTTACGGGTCCTTTAACGTTTTTGGCACCGATGCTGGCGCGCGATAGCGCCCGTATCCAACCCTGACGAGCATTCCTTCTTCGCACATTCTGGAGAGGTAACAGCGATGAATGCCGATGTCGGTTAAGTCCTTGGTGCGAACCTCATTGCGTGCTTGGACGAAAGCCACAGCCCGCTCTCTCAAAGACGGCTTTGGGCCACCCTCAAGCCGAATGCGTTTAGTTCTGTCGCGATCTCTCTTCCGCACTTCAAAGGTCGGTTTGGGTGTAGGGCCCAGGGGGGCATCCGAGGCAAATGAGTTGGCGTCACCCGTTGGAAGGATTAAGGACGATCGGGCTATGGCTCGGTACCGTGATATTGTTTGCCTCGCACCATCGGACGCAAAGCTCAAAATTGTTTTAGACGTATCCTGAAATGGGAGCCATCCTTTCCAAAGCGGGATTTTTCGGCCCAGACCCGATCTCAGCGCGCGACGCCCTGAGTTTCACCGCTTGCACCTGATGCAAGCCACGCAATTCTTAACATCTTTTAGAATCCCTCGTTGGTAGAGCCAAACAGGATTCGAACATTGGCGATGCCGGCGGAGACTCGGGAACGCGTCCGCTCAAGGCGCCTGGCAGACAGGTCTGAGCCTCCCGCCATCGTCGTAAGGCCTTGGCCTTACGACAACGAGGTGCATCCCGACCGGCCGTTCGTCCGGCTCAGCTTGCCGCGGCAAGCCAAAGCCTGGACGTCCGCCCGGCCGTGGATCCCCCTGCCAGCCACGCGATCAATAGCGCGCGCGGATCCCGGCAAAGAAGCTGCGGCCGGGCTCCGGGAAGCCATCGGTCAGCATATAGTTCCGGTCGAAGAGGTTGCGCGCGCCCACGCCCACGGTGATCCGCTCCGTCACGGCATAATCGATGCGAAGCGCCGCCGTCACATAGCTGCCCGTGTCATAATAGACCGGCGCCAGCCCGTTGGCGGATGCGGGCGTCACGGTGGTGCGATCCGACGCGAATTCCAGGCTGGGCGTGATCGTGATCGGCGCGACCGGCTTCCACGAAACATAAGCGAAGCCCTTGTGATCGGGCACGTCCGTCAGCTCGAACGGCCGGATCAGGCCGCCCGTCTGCGGCGTGCCGACATCGAAGCTGCGGTGGATGTAGCTGTAGTTCACGCCGGCATCGAGCGTGGCGCCCAGATGCACGTCGATCGAAAGCTCGGCGCCATAATAATCGGCCGAACCCAGATTCTCGCGCCGGTTGAGATTGGCGGGCGTGCGCACCGAAACCAGCGCGTCGGTGAGCCAGCTGTAATAAGCCGCGCCCGACAGGGTGACGGCGCCGAAGCGGCGCGAGGCGCCGATCTCGGCATTGGTCGCGCGCTCGGGCTTCAGGTCCGGATTGGCCTCGGCGGTCCCGAACTGGCTGGAGAAACGCTCGAACAGGGTCGGGAAGCGCGCGCGCGAGGACAGGCTCGCATGCGCCTCGATCCCGTCCGGCCCGTGCCAGTCGAGCCGCCCTTGCGCGTTCCACGCTTCCGCCCCGCGTAGGGGATAGCTGAACAGGCGGCTCGCCCCCGTGGCGCCGGGCGGGACGCCATATTCCTGCGCCTTGTCGAGATTGCGCCAGTCATAGCTGGCGCCGACCGTGAAGGTGATCGCCGGCGACAGCGTCAGCCGGTTCTCGGCCGCGATGCTGAACGTGCGCTCGACGCTTTGCTGATTGGGCTCGACCGTCACCAGGGGCGAGGTCGGCCGGCTGGTCTGGGATTCGTTATGCTCGTCCCGGCGATAATGGAAGGCCAGCGCGAACGTATCCGCCTCGGTCGCACGCAGCGAAAGCTCCGCCGATCCGCCATAGGCATTGTCGTCATAAGGGCTGTTGAAGGCGCGCGGCAGCGACTGGCTGGTCTGCGTGCGATCGTCGAACGATTGCAGCATGTTGTAGAGCTTGTTGTAATAAGCCCGCGTCTTCAGCGTCGCCCGATCGCCCAGCGCGGTGGTCGAGAGGAAATAGACGCTCTCGACGTTCCACTCGGGCCACTTCCAGTTGCGCAGGGAAACGTTGCTGGTGTCGGTGATGTGCAGCGGCGCGTTCTTGTCGCCTTCCTGCCGTGTGTAGCTCAGCACATATTCGTCGGTGGCGTTGGGCGTGAAGCCGACCTTGGCATTCACCCGCCAATCCTTGCTGCGCGAGAAATCGCGCGCGCCGCCATTCTCGTTCACGGTGGGCGTGAAGCCGCCCGGCAGGTCCCAGTGATCGGTGAAGTTCATGGTATAGCTGGCCTGCGCATACCATTTGTCCTGCTTCGTCCCGACCAGACCGAAGGTGGTGTAGCCGGCATAGCTGACGTCGGAATCCAGATTGAGCTGGCCGCGCACCTCCATCTCCAGCGATTGGGTCGGCTTGCGCGTGACGAGGTTCACCGCGCCGCCCATCGCACCCGGCCCGTCCAGCACGGAGGCATAGCCCTTGGCGACCTGGATCTCGGCGATGTCGGGCGTCAGGAAGCGCCCATAGTCCAGCCGGTTGTCGGCCGGCAGATAGACACGGATGCCGTCGATCGACAGCGGCACCTGAAACCGATCGAAGCCGCGCACGAACAGCAGGCGCTCGTTGCGCGATCCGCCGCTATTGCCCGCCGTGACACCGGGGATCAGGTTGGCGGCATCGTCCAGCGTGCGGCGGTCGAACGTATACATCGCCTCCTGACCGACCGTGTCCGCGCCGATCGCGACGCCCTCGGCACGCCGCCCCGTCACGATGATCTCGCCAAGGCCGAAGCGGCCGTCATTCTGCGTCTGCGCACCGACATCGCCGGCCTCGGTCCGCTCCTGGGCGAAAGCCGGGCTCGCCAGAGCAAGCATGCTCGCAGTGCAGGCAAGAACGCGCATCGAATTTTCCCCTTGTTTCGAGTGGGCCTGCTGGCCTCTATTGCCTCGATATCCGAACAGATATTGTATCTGGCCATATACAGAGCTCCGCCCGAGGACAAATCCCGATGACGATCCATGCCGCGCTCCTGCTCACCCTGTTTCAGGCTGGCATGACCGCCGACCATCCGGCGGCGGCCACTTGCTCCGCCACGCTTGCTCCGCCACCGGCCGGTTTGGAGGGCTGGTCCACGGCACACCCCATCAAGGGCGGAGCCAGCGAGGCCAAGGCGACACTCCTCCAGATCGGTTCGGGCGTGACGGCGACTTTGCTCCCGACGCCCAAGGTCGCTTATGCGGTGCGACCGGAAAAGCCGGGCGGATCGGTGAGCAGCGGCGGGATGTTCGCGTTCGTCGTGCCTTCGGCCGGGCGCTACCGCGTCGCGCTGGGGTCCGGCGCGTGGATCGATGTGCTGAACGGCACCGCGCCGGCGGTATCGGTCGCCCACGGGCACGGGCCGGACTGTACCGGCATCCGCAAGATGGTGGATTTCGATCTCCAGCCGGGCCGTTATCTGCTCCAGATCGCCGGCAATGCCGGTGCGACGCTGCCCTTGATGGTCGCACGCCTGCCGTGAAGCGGATCGCGGCGATCGCCGTCGCCTTCATCCTGGTTGCGGCGGCGACACCCGATCCGTTTCACCGGCGCCTCCCCGAAGGCGTGGCGCCACCCGCAATCCCCGCCGACAACCCCATCAGCGACGCCAGGATCGCGCTGGGGCGGCGGCTTTTCTATGACGCGGACCTGTCCGTCGACGGGACGATGGCCTGCGCGACCTGCCATGAGCAGCGTCGCGGCTTCGCGGATGGCAATGCCACGCATGCCGGCGTTCATGGCGATCCGGGGCGGCGCAACGTGCCGGGGCTCGCCAATGTGGCATGGCGGCGCTCGCTCACGTGGGGCGATCCGCGCGTGACCACGCTGGAAGCGCAGGTGCCCATTCCCCTGACCGGCCAGTCTCCCGTGGAAATGGGCATGGCCGGAAAGGAGGTGGAACTGCGCCGCCGGCTGAGGCGCGACGCCTGCTATCGAACGATGTTCCGCGCCGCCTTTCCCGAGACGCGCGGCCGGATCGATCAGGCGGCGGTCGCGAAAGCGCTGGCCGCCTTTCAGCGGACGTTCGTGTCCTTCGACGCCCCGATCGACCGGGGCGAGGCGCCGGCGGCGGGCGCGGCGATATTCGCGGCCAAATGTGCCACCTGCCACGCCGGACATGACTTTACGGACGATCGCTTCCACCGGCTCCGGCCGAGCGCCCCTGCGGACAGGGGGCTGGGCGAGGTGACGGGCCGCGTGGGCGACGACGGGGCGTTTCGCACGCCGTCGCTCCGCAACGTCGGGGTCACGGGGCCCTGGCTGCATGACGGATCCGCCGCGACGCTCGATCAGGCGCTGATGGCACATCCCGATGCAGACCCGGCGGACACGCCTGCGCTGATCGCCTTTCTGGCGGCGCTGACCGATGATGCCTTCCTCGCCAATCCGGCGCTCGGTTATCCGGACGATATCTGCCGCCGCTAGGGCCGGTCGACATTCCGTGCATCGATCCTCCCCTGCAAGGAGGAGGTGGCAAGCGGGAGGCGCTGACGGAGGGGTGTCACGCTGGACCTGCTGGGTGCTGCGGGGCCAGGCAAGGACCGCGCCCGCCAAAGGCCCGGAAACCGACCTGCCATGCGCACCGCTCCGGCCGCAAAGGTTGCGAAATTGCAAATTGCGAACGATTCTGATTAGCGATATCAGCCGGCGTGGAGAGGAGGGGGCCGGCCGGCCCCTGCCCGCACGAAAATAAGTGATCATCGGCATCCTTTTCCAGACGGAGTGACGCTCATCTCTGATCATTCTGCGCGCCTGTGTTTCGCGCTTGGAATTTCTCTCGCTTCGCCCGCGCTCGCTGCGGATCTCCCCGCAGCCGAGGCCGCGCCTGTCGAGACCGACATCGTCGTGACTGGCCGCGCATCGCCCGCGCCCGAAGAAGCCGACGATCGCTACAAGCCGACGCCGGACGCCTCGACGCTGCGCTCCTCCGCCAAGCCGCTCGACACGCCGCAGGCGGTGAATGTCGTGTCGGCGCAGGTCATCCGCGATCAGCGGCCGCGCTATCTGGACGACGCTCTGGCCAACATCAGCGGCATCACGCAGGGCAATACGCTCGCGGGCACGCAGGATACGGTGTTGAAGCGCGGCTTCGGCGGCAATCGCGACGGATCCGTGATGCATAATGGCATGCCGCTGGTGCAGGGGCGTGGCTTCACGCCCGCGTCCCAGAGCGTCGAGGTGCTGAAAGGCCCCGCCACCCTGCTCTACGGGATCATGGATCCGGGCGGCGTGATCAACATCGTCAGCAAAAAGCCTCTGCTGGATCCGCAGTTGCGCGTCTCGTTCACCGGATCGGGCTATGCGGCGGGCCGGCTCGGGCTGGAGGCGATGGCGGATCTGACCGGGCCTATCTCCGGCAATCTGGCGGGTCGTCTGGTCGTCGATACGCAGCAGGAGGATTACTGGCGCAATTTCGGCGAGCGCCGCGACACGATCGTCGCCCCGTCGCTCGGCTGGTACGGCGGCAGCACGCAGGCGGTGCTGTGGTACGAATATCGCGCGTTCAACTATCCGTTCGATCGCGGAACCGTGCTCAATCCCACCACGCTGACGCCCCTGGCCGTGCCCCGGCGCGAGCGGCTCGACGAGCTCAACAACAAGATGTTCGGCAACAGCCATCTGGTGCAGCTGGCGGTCGATCATGCGCTGGGCGGCGGCTGGGCGGCGCATCTGGCGAGCAGCTTCAACAGCGAGACCTACGATGCCGGCCAGTTGCGGGTTTCGGCCGTCAATCTGGCGCGCGGCACGCTCACGCGCAGCAACGATGCGACGGTGGGCTCGCTCAGCACCGATGCCTATCTGCAGGCCTATGTCGACGGCGGCTTCCGCCTCGCCGGCATGGAGCACAAGCTGATCTTCGGCGTGGAGGGCGAATATCGCCGCTATCTGCGCCGCGATCTGATCCGTCAGGCGACGCGGACCACCTTCAGCTACCTCAACCCGGTCTACGGCCTGGAACCCTTCCCGACCAGCGTATCCCTCGGCGACAGCGATCAGACCGACCGGCTCTGGAACTATTCCGTCTTCGGGCAGGATTCGATCCATATCGGCGATCGCTGGATCCTCGTCGCGGGCGGCCGATTGGTCGGCTTCGACCAGCGCGCCGGTCGCGGTCGTCCGTTCACCGCCAACACCGATCTCGACGGGTGGAAATTCACGCCGCAGGTCGGGCTGGTCTGGAAGGCGGCACGCGTCTTCTCGCTCTATGCCAGCTACGCGCAGTCGCTGAAGCCCACCTCGACGATCGCGCCGCTGGGAAGCGGCGTCGTCATCACCTCCGCCTTCCAGCCCGAGCGCGGCCGCTCCTTCGAAGTCGGCGCGAAGCTCGACATTCCCGATCGTGTCACCGCCACGCTCGCGCTCTACGACATCAACAAGCACAACGTGCTGGTCAACCAGTTCAACGCCACCACCGGCGTCACCGATTATCGCACCGCCGGCCGCGCCATCTCGCGCGGGGTCGAACTCGACATGTCCGGCAAGCTGACCGAACGGCTGAGCATGATCGGCAGCTACGCCTACACCTATGCACGCACCCGCGAGGATCCGGTCTTCGCCGGCAAGGAGCTCAGCCAGGTCGCGCCGCATACGGCGGCGCTTTCGGCGGTCTATGATTTCGGCCGCATCGCCACCAAGGACGACCGGTTCCGGCTGGGCGGGGGCGCGCGTTACGCCGCACGCCGTCCGGGGGACAATGCGAACAGCTTCTGGCTGCCCTCCTACACGGTCGCCGATGCCTTCATGACCTACGATACGGTCGTGGCCGGCAAGGAGGTGACGTTCCAGCTCAACATCAAGAACATCTTCGACAAGACCTATTACCCCTCGTCGGTCAACGTGCTCGCCGTCGCCATCGCCGATCCGCGCCGCGTGATCGGCACGATGAGCTTCAAGCTGTGACGCGCCTCCTCGCCATCGTACTGACATTGATGCTGGCCGGCGCGGCCCCCGCCCGGTCGCCGCGCACCGCCTTGCTCGTGATCCAGGAGAAGGGGCCGTCGCGCGATATCGACATGAAGGTGCGCGATCATCTGGCGGAGCGCGGCTTCACGGTGCGCATCGCCGATCAGGATGCGGAGCCGGCGACGGCGAAGGACGTCGATCTCGTGATCATCTCCTCCACCATATCGTCGAAGGATGTGAAGCCCGGCTGGCGCACCCTCCCCGTGCCGCTCCTCACCTGGGAGAATGACATTCTCGACGACCTGGCCATGACGGGCAAGCGCCACGATGCGGATTTCGGCGAGGCGGAAAAGGAGCGCTATCTCTGGATCGTCAACGCGCCGCAGCCGATGGCGGCCGGCCTGCCCGCCGGCGTCGTCAACGTCTATGGCAAGCAGGCCGCGATGAGCTGGGGCCGCCCCGGCCTCGGCGCCACCACGATCGCCACGATCTACGGACAGCCGGAGAAGGCGGCGATCTTCGGCTACGAGAAAGGCGCGACGATGGATTACGAGGCGATCGCGCCCGCACGCCGCGTCATGATGTTCCTCAACAATGACAGCTTCGCCAATCTGTCGCCGGCGGGCCTCAAGCTGTTCGACGCGGCGATCGACTGGACGGTGGGAGGAGGGCGATGAACGCCGCCGCGCCGGACAGCCAGCCTGCCCGCGTCAAGCGACGTCGGATCGGCGGACGCACGCCGTTCCACTGGGCGATGTTCCAGCTTCATTGGGCCTTCGGGATCAGCATCGGCCTGGTGCTCGCCGTCATGGGCGTCACGGGATCGATCATGGCGTTCGAGGACCAGATCATGGAAGCCTCCAGCTTCGGCATCGTGAATGTCGAGCCGAAGCCGGCACCGGTGCTGAGCCCCGATCACCTGCTGGACGCCTTCGCCGCCCAGATTCCGGGAGCAAAGCCCACCTCCCTCACGCTGCGCACCCGGCCCGGTGCCTCGCCGCAGGTGACCTTCGCGCCTCCGGTCGCGGCGGGCGCGACGAAGCCCTCGGCGCAGAAGCTCTATCTCGATCCCTATTCGGGCCGGATTCTCGGGCATGCGCGTGGGGAGCAATTCTTCGCGACGGTGCGCCGGCTTCATCGCTTCCTGCTTCTGCCCGGCGGCGCGAAAGGCGCCGGCCGCCAGATCACCGGGATCGCGGCCATCAGCCTGCTCGGCTTCCTCCTGTCCGGCCTCTATCTGCGCTGGCCGCGCCGGCCGCTGAACTGGCGCCTCTGGCTCAAACCCCACCTCAATGCGCGGGGGCGCGGCCTTTATCTCACGCTGCATCAGGTGATCGGGACCTGGGTGCTGCCGGTCTATCTCGTCGCGGCGCTGACCGGGCTGACCTATTCGTACCCCTGGTACAAAGCGGGCTTCGATTTCGTGCTGACGGGCAAGTCCACCGTGGCGGACGAGGCAGAGCCCGCGCCGGCCAAATCGAAGGATCGTGCATCCGGCAAGGCCGCCCCCGGCCACCCCGCCGCCAGGCTCGACACCGCCTGGCGGGCGACGCTGCGCGAAAATGGTGGCCCCACGACGATCATCATCACGCTGCCCAAGTCGGCGAAGGCGCCGGTTCGCGTGCGCTACCTTCTGCCAACGGCCGGCAACGAGCGGGCGTTCAACGAACTCTCGATCGACGGGGAAACCGGCGAAATCCGCGACCGCGACCTGTTCGCCCGCAACAGCCTCGGGGAACGGATGGCGTCCGCGCGCCTCGCCGTCCATCGCGGCACCTTCTTCGGCCTGCCCTTCGCGATCCTGTTCATGCTCGCGGCGGCGCTGATGCCGCTCTTTCCCATCACCGGCTACCTCCTCTATTTCAACCGCCGCGCTGCGGCCCGACGCACGGCCTCATCCCGAAATCGGCAAATGTAACGATCGACATCGCCCTTCACCGGCGCTGACGGGATTTCACGCCGTTTGACCGCGCCGGCGTCGCCGGCCGACGTATCTCCCCGCATCGTGGATCGATGCGACTCCACGCGACACCAGGCGAACGGGAGCGAAGCCGATGACGAAGGGCGTTAAGACGGTGGCCGTGCTGACCGCGCGGCCGGGCAAGACCGAAGCGCTGCACGCGCTGCTCGGCGGGATGATCGCCCCCAGCCGGTCCGAGCCGGGCAACAGGCGCTACGATCTCTGGGTCGATCAGACCGAGAGCGGGCGATTCGTTCTGGACGAATTGTACGTTGACGATGCGGCGGTGGCCGCGCATCGCGCCAGTCCGCACTTCCAGCATTATCTCTCGCACATCGGCGATCTGGCGGAGCGCATGGCGTTTACCCTCGATGCGGTCACGGTTTCCTGACGGAAAGGACGATAGGATGGCACTCACGGACATTCTCTCCGACAGGCTCGGTTTCGGCGCGGCGCCACTCGGCAACATGTTCCGGGCGATCCCCGAGGACGAAGCGCTCGCCACCGTCGAGGCCGCGTGGGACGACGGCATCCGCTATTTCGACAACGCGCCTTTCTACGGCGCGGGCCTGGCCGAGATCCGGATGGGCCAGGCTCTGAAGGACAAGCCACGTGACGAGTATGTGATCAGCACCAAGATCGGGCGCATCGTGCTCGACACGATCGATGACGGTCCGCGCGACAATGGCGAGAAAGGCGACGTCTTCGCACATGGCCGCCGCAACACGGTAATCAACGATTATTCGGCGGATGCGACGCTCCGGTCGATCGAGGGCAGTCTCAAGCGCCTCCAGACCGATCGCATCGACATCGTCTGGGTCCACGATATCGCGCAGGATTTCTACGGCGACGAGTGGCTCGCCATGTTCGAGCAGGCCCGCACCGGTGCCTTTCCGGTGCTCGACCGGCTTCGCGACGAAGGCGTGATCAAGGCGTGGGGGCTCGGCGTCAACCGCGTCGAGGCGGTCGAGCTGCTGCTCGATCTCGACGCGCCCCGACCCGATGGCTCCCTGCTGGCCGGCCGATACACGTTGCTCGATCATGCGCGGGCGCTGGAACGGCTGATGCCCATGGTCGCCGCCAGAGGCCTGGGGATCGTGGTGGGCGGTCCCTACAGCTCCGGGGCGCTCGTCGGCGGCCCGAACTTCGAATATGCACCCGCCAGCCCGGAGATCCTCGCCAAGGTCGCGGCGATCAAGGCGATCGCCGATCGGCACGGGGTGAGCATGAAGGCGGCGGGCCTGCAATTCTCGCTCGCCAATCCGGCGGTGGTCGCCGTGATCCCGGGCGCCAGCCGGCCGGGCCGGATCGCCGAGGACCGGGCCGCGCTGGACGAACAGGTGCCTGTCGCCTTCTGGCGCGCGCTCCGCGACGCCGGGCTCGTCCATCCCGCAGCCCCGCTGCCGGGGATCGACTGACCGGCGCACCGCTCGCCGGTTCGCCGGCACGTGCAGGCCCAAAGGCTTATGCGGTCCTCAGCCGCTGAGGCGCGTCGTCGGCCTCCGGATATCGATAGCGCCCCCATCAGCCGACGCTCACCAGCCGGGCCCGATAGATTTCCTATTCGATAAGTAGGAAATCTATCGTTGCGAAGCCGACGGCCTGCTGGAAGATCGGGCGGCAGATCGGCGATCCGGCCGGATCACATGATATGGGGGTTATCCTGATGAAGAAGGCTGTTTCGATCGCATCGCTCATGCTGGCCGTCGCGGCGCTTTCGGCCTGCTCCAAGTCGGCGGAGCAGAATGTGACCGCAGAGAATGCGAGCAACGAATCCGATATCGGCGCGAACGAGGCGATCGGCGAATTGAGCGACAATGCCGCCACGGAGAATGCGGCCAACGGGCTCTGATCTCATCCTATCGCCTTAGGTTCCAAACTCCCGAGGCGTAAACTGCGGCCCGGCATCGCGCTGGGCCGCTTTTGTGTGTGGCCGTCGGCAATGGAAGGGCGTCCATCGCCGAAGGGATCGCCGGCGCCTATCGTGCCCGACGAAACGATATGAGCGCAGACCGACGATGAACCCGATCTATGCCGCGATGGGCACGACGATCTTTGAGGAGATTTCCGCCCGCGCGCGGGAGACGGGCGCGATCAATCTCGGCCAGGGTTTCCCCGAGGAGGATGGCTTCCCCGCCGTGCGACAGGCGGCGGCCGAGGCGCTGATCGCGCGCTCCAATCAATATCCGCCGATGATGGGCCTGCCCGAACTGCGCGCGGCGGTGGCGGCCCATTATGCCGCGCATCAGAACCTCCCGGCGCGCGCATCGGACGTGCTGGTGACGTCGGGCGCGACCGAGGCGCTCGCCGCCGCGTTGCTCGCGCTGATCGCGCCGGGCGACGAGGTGCTGCTGATCCAGCCGCTTTACGACGCCTATCTGCCGCTGGTACGGCGCGCGGGCGGGATCGCGAAGCTCGTGACGATGGCGCCGCCCGACTGGGCGCTGCCGCGCGAGGCGTTGCGCGCCGCGATCGGCCCGCGCACGCGCCTGCTGCTGCTCAACAATCCGGTGAATCCGCTGGGCAAGGCGCTCGACGCGGACGAACTGGCCTTCCTCGCGGAGCTGTGCGTCGCGCACGATCTGGTCGCGATCTGCGACGAGGTGTGGGAGCATGTGGTGTTCGACGGCCGCCGCCACATCCCTCTGATCGGCCTGCCCGGCATGGCCGAGCGGACGGTGAAGATCGGATCGGCGGGCAAGATCTTCTCGCTGACGGGCTGGAAGGTCGGCTTCGTTCTCGCCTGCCCGGCCTTGCTCACCCCGATCACCCGCGCCCACCAGTTCCTGACGTTCACCACGCCGCCCACGCTGCAGATCGCGGTGGCGGCCGGGCTGGCGAGCCCCGAGCCCGCGTTCGCGGCGATGCGCGACGGCTATCAGCGCTCGCGCGACCGGCTCGCGGCGGCGCTCGCGGCGGGCGGCTATGCCGTGCTGCCGAGCGGCGGCACCTACTTTCTCACGATCAATCTGTCCGCCTCCGGCCTCGACGAGAGCGACCGGGATTTCTGCGCGCGGATCGTGCGCGATCATGGTGTCGCCGCGATCCCGCTCTCGGCTTTCTACGCCGAGGATGCGCCCGACACCTTCGTCCGCCTCTGTTTCGCCAAAAGCGACGCGACGCTGGACGAAGCCGCCCGACGGCTGGTGGCGGCGCGGTCCGTCGCACGCGCGCCACAGGCAGCCGCGCGGGACATTGCCTGAACCTCCGATGGGGCAGAACCATTTCGCAGCCGTGCCGACAGGATCGCGCCTTTTCCGCTCCGCCCCGTCCGGGCCGGCACAAAGTTTGGCTTTGACGCCGACAACTTTTTGGCTGCGGCCATTCCCTACGGCATTGCTAGGAAAGTTTCGGCCGGTGATGGAGACGCGAGCATGAATATCTCTGTGCTTGCCATCTTCGGGGGATTCCGTGGCACCCCGTTCCGGCGTCACCCCGCCACCTCCGGCCAGACCGCAATCGGCGCGCGCGCCCATACAGATATGGAAGCCCGCTGACGTGACGCATTTCCAGCCGCTCTATTCGATCGCCGGGCTGTTCGTGGGCCTTCTCGTCGGCATGACGGGCGTGGGCGGCGGATCGCTGATGACGCCACTGCTGGTGCTGGCGTTCGGCTTCCACCCCTCCACCGCCGTCGGCACCGACCTGCTCTATGCGGCGGCGACGAAGACGGTGGGCACCGGCGTGCATGGCGCGGGCCGCTCGATCGACTGGAAGGTGGTCCGCCGCCTTGCGACAGGCAGCATTCCGGCGACGGTCATCACATTGCTGGTGCTGGCGCATGTCGGCGCGAACCTGAACTCCACAGGCCATGTGATCAGCCTCACGCTCGGCTGCGCGCTGCTGGCGACCGCGGTGGCGATCCTCTTCCGGACCCAGATCCTGCGCTTCTTCGCGCGCAATACGGCCCCCCGCCCCGATCGGCAGGTGGCCGTGCTGACGGTGCTGCTGGGCATCGGCCTCGGCGTGCTCGTCTCGCTCTCGTCGGTCGGCGCGGGCGCGCTGGGCATGACGGTGCTGCTGGTTCTCTACCCGCAGCTTCCCACCAACCGCCTCGTCGGCTCCGACATCGCGCACGCCGTGCCGCTGACGCTGATCGCGGGCGCGGGCCACTGGCTGCTCGGCTCGATCGATTTCTCGCTGCTGGGCGCGCTGCTGCTCGGCTCGGTGCCCGGCATCATCGTCGGCAGCCTGATCGCGAACCGCGTGCCCGATCATGTGCTGCGTCCGATCCTCGCCGGCACGCTCGCGATCGTCGGCGGCAAGCTCGTCTTCTGACGAACCCACCGCCGGCGAGGGTTTGGAGTTCGGTTCAGCAAAGCTGAAAAGGTGCCGCCATCCGCGTGAGCGGATCAAACCCTAATGGCTCCAGCGCGAGCCGCGGATCACCGAACAGAAATTGCCGCGATGGAAATGCGGCTCCTTGTCCGCGATCACGTCGGCCTTCACGTTGCCGAAGGTCGTGTCGGGCTTGTGGCGGATGCCGTCGTAGAAGGCCTGGATGATATCCTCCTTGAAGCGCGGCGTGCGCGGGAAGGCCGCGACCACGGCCTCGCGGACATCGTCCTCATATTCGCCATAGGTGAGGCCCAGCACGTCCATCTCCACTCCGGCGGTGGTCAGCGCGATCACGGGATGCATGAACTCCGGCACACCCGGTGTCGTGTGGAGCGCGATGCCGGTCCACACCCGCTCGATATCCGACGGATCGAGGCCGTGCCCTTGCAGGAAATCACGCGCGGCATTGGCGCCGTCCACCTCGAAGCGGAGATGATCGCTGGCGTGCGAGGGCATCAGGCCGATGTCGTGAAACATCGTCGCGGCGTAGAGCAGCTCGGGATTGAAGCTCAGCCCGCGCTGCCGCCCGGCCAGTGCGCCGAAGAAATAGACGCGGCTGCTGTGATTGAAGAGCAGTTCGCTTTCCGTATCGCGGATGAATTCCGTGATGGCGCGCGTCAGCTTGCTGTCGGGGATGGTGACACCCCCGACAGTGGGATTTTCAGCAATGATCATGGCGATTGTCCTGTTCGGGAGATCGTTCAGGCGCTCCGGCCGGGTCAGGCCAGGCCGAGCGCCTCCGCGACGCCGCGCCCGTAATCGGGATCGGCCCGCGTGCAATTTTCGATGTGCCGCCGCTGGATGTGCCCGGCCGCACCGCCGATCTGCGCCGCCGTATTGGCGAACAAAGCCTGCTTCTGTTCCGGCGACATCATGCGGAAGAGATTGCCGGGCTGCTCCCAGTGATCGTCGTCCACGCGGTGGTCCCAGTGCGCGCCGTCGCCATCCACCGGCATCGGCGGCTCGGCGAAATCGGGCTGGTTGGACCACAGGCCGCTGCTGTTCGGATGATAAGGCGCGGTCCCGCCGAGATTGCCGTCCGTCCGCATCGCACCATCGCGGTGATAGCTCATATGCGGGCAGCGCGGCGCGTTGACCGGTATATTGTGATGGTTGACGCCGAGCCGATAGCGGGCGGCATCGCCATAGGAGAAGAGCCGCGCCTGCAGCATCTTGTCCGGCGAGAAGCCGATGCCCGGCACCACATGGGCCGGCGAGAAGGCGGACTGCTCGACCTCGGCGAAATAATTCTGCTGGTTCCGGTTCAGCTCCAGCTCGCCCACCTCGATCAGCGGATAATCGCCCTTCGGCCACACCTTCGTCAGATCGAACGGATTGTGCTTGTGGGTCTTGGCCTGCGCCTCGGTCATCACCTGGATGAACAGGGTCCATTTCGGGAAATCGCCCGTCTCGATCGCGGTGAAGAGATCGCGACCATGGCTTTCGCGGTCACCCGCGACGATCGCGGCGGCCTCCGCATCCGTGAGATTCTCGATCCCCTGCTTCGAGCGGAAATGGAACTTCACCCACACGCGCTCCATCGCCGCATTGATCAGCGAGAAGGTGTGGCTGCCGAAGCCGTGCATGTGGCGGAAGCTCTTCGGGATGCCGCGCTCGGACATGACGATCGTCACCTGATGCAGCGCCTCGGGCAGCATCGTCCAGAAATCCCAATTGTTGTCGGCCGAGCGCAGGCCCGTGCGCGGATCGCGCTTGATCGCGTGGTTCAGGTCCGGAAAGCGCAGCGGATCGCGGAAGAAGAAGACTGGCGTGTTGTTGCCGACCAGATCCCAATTGCCTTCTTCCGTATAGAATTTGATCGCGAAGCCGCGGATGTCCCGCTCGGCATCTGCCGCGCCGCGCTCGCCCGCAACCGACGAGAAGCGCATGAACAGATCGGTCCGCTTGCCGATCTCGGAGAAGATCTTCGCCCGCGTATAACGACTGATATCGTGGGTGACGGTGAAGGTGCCGTACGCGCCCCAGCCCTTGGCGTGCATCCGCCGCTCGGGGATCACCTCGCGATCGAAATGGGCGAGCTTCTCGATCAGCCACACATCCTGCAGCAGCGCGGGGCCGCGCGGGCCGGCGGTGAGGATGTTGGTATTGTCCGCGACCGGGGCGCCCTGGGCCGTGGTGAAGAGCGTGTCGTCAGCCATGTCGATCCTCCAAGTTCGGCGGTCACGCGCCCGTGCACCGGCACATCCGGCTGCCCAGCCGCAGAAAGGCGAAAAGCGAAAGGCGCGTGATCGGTCGTGACCGCCGGGAAGCCCGTCCCTTTCCGGGTAGCGGGTCCCGCGTTCGGCACCGCCCGTATCCCATCCCCGGATTTTGGCCGCAATCGTTACGGGCGTGGATAATCTGCCAACCATGTGCGATATGCTGCCGTGCGGCATCCGGCATCGTTCACAGTGATCGACGCGATGCCTCAGCGCCGGAGGAACGGGCCCAGGTGGCGGGACGAAGAGAGGTTGCGCTCCTCATTCATGATGGCGTGCAGGCGCTCGACGTAGCCGGTCCCCTGGACGTCTTCGCGGAGGCGAACGGCTTCCTGCCGCCGGATCACGGCTATGATTGCCTCCTGGTCGCGCTGGACCGGCGGCCGATGCACGCCTCGAACGGGATGCCGATCGCGCCGCACCTGACCTTCGCCGAGGCCGAGCGGCGCTTTCATACCGTCCTCGTCGCGGGCGGGCCGGCTCTGCCGGACGCGCCGGCCTGTGCGGCGACGTCCTACTGGCTCCAGCGATGGGCGGCGCAGGCGGATCGCTATGGATCGGTCTGCACGGGTGCCTTCACGCTCGGCCATGCCGGGCTGCTCGATGGCCGCACCGCCACGACGCACTGGCAGAATGCGGCGCAGCTGGCGGCCGACTTCCCCGCCGCGCATATCGAGCAGGATCGCATCCACGCCCGCGACGGCGCGCTGGTGACATCCGCCGGCGTCACCGCCGGAATCGATCTCGCGCTGGCGCTGGTGAGCGAGGATCATGGCGAGGCGCTGGCTTTGTCCTGTGCGCGGCGCCTGGTGGTCGTCACGCAGCGGCAGGGCGGACAATCCCAGTTCAGCGCGCTGCTGCTGCCGCACGGCGACGCCGAAAGCCCGATCGGCCGGGTTCAGGCGCACGTGATGGCCCATCTGACCGAGCGTTTCCCCGTCGAGCGACTCGCCGACATCGCCGGCATCAGCACGCGCACGCTCGCGCGGCTGTTCGTGCAGGAATTGGGGCAGACGCCGCACGACTTCGTCCAGAGCGTACGGCTGGATCATGCGCGCAATCTGCTGGAGGCGACCGACCGGCCGCTCAAGGCGGTGGCATTCGACTGCGGCTTCGCCGGTCCGGAGCAGATGCGGGCGGTTTTCCAGCGCCGGCTGGGGCTCAGCCCGCTGCGATATCGCGAGAGTTTCCAAGTCCCGAGACAAGAGCCCTCGATCAGCCCGCACAAGGTCAGGAAGCCTGCCTGATCTCGCCCGCTTGCGGCAGGATGCCAGGCCGCGCCCTTGCTGCTCGCCGACCAATATGACAGAGACTCGGACGATTTCGCGCCGTGCCAGAGGCGCGGGAGCGACTATTTCCCAAGATTCCCCGAAAATGCAGATTTCTAATCGCCTGTTAATCGATTGGCTGCAAATTGGGAGTCGGCTTGGGAGAGCCATCACTCAGGTGATTCGATCAATTGCCCGGATGCTTTTCGGAGTTTCGGGCGATTTCCCGCATCGGCGGAGCGCAATGGGCGGAAGAATCTTCCGGCCCACAGCGGACATCCCGGAACAAATTTGCCGGGATGTACTTGCGTGAACGTTCGTGCGAAACAATTGGGGTGGGAATGGAAGACGGTAAAATCGTTGCGAAGAAGGCGACGGACCGACGCGGTCCGGTCACCAAGCTTTCCGAAGGCCAGGTCCGGGAAATCCGGCGGCTGGCGGAAGAGCAGTGCCCGGTGTGCGGTTCTAAGCCTTCGCTGCGTAATCTGGGCGCGCGCTTCGGCGTGAGCGCACCCAGCATCTTGAGCATCATCGAACGGCGGACATGGCGCCATGTCGACCAGGAAGAGCGGCCTCCGGTCTCCTTCCCCGGCGGCCGGCGCCTTTCGGACGTGGCCGAGCTGCTCAGCCGCCACGGCGTGACCTGGCAGGGCGAGGAGCAGTTGCGCCTCGCGGCCGAGGTGTTGCGCGCCTTCCGCGAGGAAGAAGAGAATAGCCGTCAGGCCTGATTTCGGCGAAGCGCGCGGCGACGCGCGCTTCGATCCGGCCTTGCGAACTTGCCGATAGCGGGTTTGCAGAATAGGCCATGCATCATGGCCACGCCGCCCAGCGCCCCGGTTCTGCCGACCCGCCGACGCATCTTCGCCGGGCATCAGGTACGTGATCTGCGCCGCCGCCTCTCGCTCAGCCAGGCGGCGATGGCCCAGCGGCTCAATCTCTCCATCTCCTATCTCTCGCAGATCGAGAATGACGATCGGCCGCTGACGGGTCCGGTCCTGCTCTCGCTCGCGCGCGTCTTCCCGCAACAATGGGGCGATCTGGACGCGAGCGACGAAGAGACGCTGCTGATCGAGGCGATGGACGCCGCCGCCGATCCGACCGTGCCGCAGGCCGGCCTGGACGAGGAAGCACTGCGCCGCGGCGTACGCCAGCAGCCCTTGCTCGCACGCCGGATGGTCGCGCTCCACACGGCCTATCTGCGCGCGCAGGACCAGTTGCGCGTGCTGGACGACCGGATCGAGACCGGATCGGCGGCGGGCGGCGCGCTTCCCTGGGAGGAGGTGCGCGACTGGTTTCAGGCCGAGGGCAATTATGTCGACGCGATCGATCGCGACGCGGAGCGGATCGCGGGCGAGATCGGCGGTGCCGGCGCGGCGGGCGATCCGATCGCCGAACGGCTGGCGCACGATCATGGCGTGACGATCCGCACGCAGGCCGAGGCCACCAGCGGCGCGCCGCTGCGCGCTTATGATGCCGCCGATCACACCCTGACGATCGATCGCGCGCTGCCCCCCGAAAGCGTGCGCTTCCTGCTCGCGCATCAGCTGATGCGGCTGGAAATGGCGGACACGATCGCGGACATCGCCGGTGCCGCCCCGCTGAAATCGGATGCGGCGCAGAAATTGCTGTCCGTCGGCCTCGCCAATTATGCGGCGGGCGCGCTGCTGATGCCCTATGCGCGCTTCCGCCAGTCCGCCCGCGCGCTGCGCCACGATATCGATCAGATCCGGCAGCAGTTCGGCGTGAGCTTCGAACAGGCCTGCCATCGCCTCTCCACGCTGCAGCGGGCGGGATCGGGCGGCGTGCCCTTCTTCTTCGCGCGCGTCGATATGGCGGGCAACATCACCAAGCGCCATTCGGCCACGCGGCTGCAATTCGCGCGCTTCGGCGGCGCCTGTCCGCTCTGGAACGTGCACGAGGCCGCCGCCATCCCCGATCGCATCCTGATCCAGCTGGCCGAGGCTCCGGACGGAATCCGCTATGTGCTGATGGCCAAGGGGCTGGTGAAGCCGACCGGCAGCTATCACCGTCCGGCGCGGCGCTATGCGGTGGTGCTGGGCTGCGAGGTCGCCCATGCCGGGGATTATATCTATGCCGATCAACTGGATCTGACGGGCACGCACAGCGCGACGCCGATCGGCACGTCCTGCCGCATCTGCCCGCGGGGCGATTGCGAGCAACGCGCCTTCCCGCCCGCCGGCCGCACGATCGAGGTGGATCCCGATCGGCGCACGGTGGTGCCTTACGCGTTTCGATAGACGCGATCCGTTTGGTTCGAGCAGCTTCGAGCGAAGTCGAGAAGCGCCAGTCGAGAACTCCGGAACAGACGTCCCGACTGCTATTTCGACAGGCCTGCCCTGAGCATAGCCGAAGGGCTCGATCTTCGCCCGAAGCGAACGGTATCGACCTTACGCCGCGACCGGCTCCGACAGCGCCGCACGGATCGCGGCGATGGACTCGGCGCCCTTGGTGCCGTCCGGGCCGCCGCCCTGCGCCATATCGGCACGACCGCCGCCGCCCTGCCCGCCGAGCGTGGCGACCGCCAGCTTGACCAGATCGACCGCGCTGTGGCCCGCGACCAGATCGTCGGTCACGCCCACGGCGACCGCCGCGCGGCCTTCATTGACGCCGACGATCGCGAAGATGCCAGAGCCCAGCGCCTTCTTCTGATCGTCGATCAGGCCGCGCAGGCTCTTGGGATCGAGGCCTTCGATCACCTTGCCGACGAAGGCGATGCCCCCCGCGAGCGTCTCGGGCGCATCGGCCTCCGCCTTGGCGGTACCGCCGCCCAGCGCCAGCGCCTTCTTCGCCTCGGCCAGTTCGCGTTCCAGCCGGCGGCGATCCTCGACCAGAGCGGCGAGACGCGCGGGCACCTCGTCCGGCGTCGCCTTGAGCAGGCTTGCCGCCTCGCGCAGCCGTTCGTCGCGCTGGATCAGCCAGAGGCGCGCGGCCTCGCCCGTCAGCGCCTCGATCCGGCGCACGCCCGAGGAAACGGCGCTTTCGGACACGATCTTGAACAGACCGATATCGCCCAATGCATTCACATGCGTGCCGCCGCACAGTTCGACCGACCAGCTCTGCTCATCGCCCTTGCCCATGGAAAGGACGCGGACCTCGTCGCCATATTTCTCGCCGAACAGCGCCATCGCACCCGCCTCGATCGCCGCATCGGGCGTCATCAGGCGGGTGGAGACGATGTCGTTCTCGCGGATGTGGCGGTTCACCTCGGCCTCGATCGCGGCGACGTCCTCGGGCGACAGCGGCTTGGGATGCGAGAAATCGAAGCGCAGCCGCTCGGCCGCGACGAGGCTGCCCTTCTGCGTCACATGGCCGCCCAAGCGGTGGCGCAAAGCCGCGTGCAGCAGGTGCGTCGCGCTGTGATTGGCGCGCAGCTTCGAGCGGCGGACGGCATCGACCGCAAGATGGATCGTATCGCCCACGCGGATCGCGCCGGTCGAAATCTTCGCCTTATGCGCGTGCAGACGACCGAGCGGCTTGGACGTATCCACGATCTCAGCCGCGAAGCCGGTATCATTAGTCGCCGTGCCGGCATCGCCCATCTGGCCGCCGCTTTCGCCATAGAAAGGCGTCTGGTTGGTGAGGATCGTCACCTCATCCCCCTCGGCCGCCTGATCGACGCGCTGGCCGTCCTTCACGAGCGCCACCACCTGCGCGTCGCCCTCGTGGCTGGCATAGCCGATGAACTCGGTACCCCCCAGTTCCTCGGCGATATCGAACCAGACATCGTCCGATCCCTTGTCGCCGGAGCCCTTCCAGGCGGCGCGCGCGGCGGCCTTCTGCTCGGCCATCGCCGCATCGAAGCCCGCGCGATCCACGCCGAAGCCCTGCGCGCGCAGTGCATCCTCGGTGAGATCGTAGGGGAAGCCGAACGTGTCGTAGAGCTTGAACGCGACGCCGCCGGGCAACGTATCGCCCGCCGCCATCGATCCGGTCGCCTCGTCCAGCAGGCGCAGGCCGTTGGCGAGCGTCTGGCGGAAGCGGGTTTCCTCCAGCTTCAGCGTCTCCTCGATCAGCGGCTGTGCGCGGACCAGTTCGGGATAGGCGGCGCCCATCTCGGCGATCAGCGACGGCACCAGCCGGTGCATCAGGGGTTCGGCCGCGCCCAGCAGATGGGCGTGGCGCATCGCGCGGCGCATGATCCGGCGCAGCACATAGCCGCGCCCTTCATTGGCGGGCAGCACGCCGTCCGAAACGAGGAAGCCCGACGCACGCAGATGGTCCGCGATCACGCGATGCGATGCCTTGCGATCGCCCTCCGCCTTCGTCTTGGTCAGATCGCACGAGGCCGCGATCAGCGCCTTGAACGTATCCGTGTCGTAATTGTCGTGGACGCCCTGCAGCACGGCCGCGATCCGCTCCAGCCCCATGCCGGTGTCGATCGACTTCTTCGGCAGTTCGCCAATGATCTCATTGGCTTCCTGCTGATATTGCATGAACACGAGATTCCAGATCTCGGTGAAGCGATCGCCATCCTCTTCGGGCGAGCCGGGCGGGCCACCGTAAATGTGGTCGCCATGATCGTAGAAGATTTCGGAGCAGGGGCCGCACGGGCCGCTATCGCCCATCGCCCAGAAATTGTCCTTCGTGGGGATGCGGATGATGCGGCTCTCGGGCAGGCCCGCGATCTTCTTCCACAGATCGAACGCCTCGTCGTCCGTATGATAGACGGTGACGGTCAGCTTCTCGGCCGGAATGCCCCATTCGCGCGTGACGAGATTCCAGGCGAGCCCGATCGCCCGCTCCTTAAAATAGTCGCCGAACGAGAAATTGCCGAGCATTTCGAAGAAGGTGTGGTGCCGCGCCGTATAGCCCACATTGTCCAGATCATTGTGCTTGCCGCCCGCGCGGACGCACTTCTGGGACGAGGTGGCGGTGATGTAGGGCCGCGTTTCCAGCCCGGTGAACACGTTCTTGAACGGCACCATGCCCGCATTCACGAACATGAGCGTCGGATCGTTCTGCGGCACCAGCGGCGCCGACGGAACGATGCGATGCCCTTCGCCTCCGAAATAATCGAGGAAGGAGCGGCGAATGTCGTTCGTGGATGTCATGGGGCCGACTTAGTGGAGGCGCCGAGGCTTCTCAAGCCGACGCGGCGATGCCTCGTTCGGTCGACGTGCTTGCGTGTCGCGTCCGCATCATCGAAGGCCGCCCGGTCATGCTGATTATCCTGACTGCGATCCTGCCTATTTTCGCGCTGATCGGCGCGGGTTGCCTGTTCGGCCGCTGGCGCCGCGTGGGGCCCGCCGGCATCGCGATGCTGAACGATTTCACGGTGTGGCTGGCGCTGCCCGCCTTGCTGTTTCGCGTCCTGGCCGAAGGCGACTGGGCGGAGCTGAACCGCCCGTCCTTCGTGCTGGTCTTCTCCGCCGGCCTCGCGATCATCTTCGTCGCCGGGCTGTTGCTGCCGCCGCCGAAGGGCGCGGAGACGCCTTTGGTCGATCGATCGCTGGTCGCGCTCACCGCCAGCTACCCCAATGCGGGCTTCATCGGCATTCCCTTGGCGCAGGGCCTGCTGGGGCCGATCGGGCTCGCGGCCGCCGTGATCGGCTCGATCCTGACCGTGTCGGTGCAGTTCGCCCTTTCGCTCCTGCTGGTGGAAATCGGGCTGGCACGGGGTGGCAGCCTGCGTGAATCGGCCGGCAAGGTGATCCGCGCGCTCTCCCGCAATCCCTTGGTGGTGAGCCCGATCGCCGGAGGCCTCTGGGCCGCGACGGGCCAGCCCCTGCCGGAGATGATCGCGCGCTTCGTCGATCTGCTGGCCGCCGCCGCGAGCCCGTGCGCGCTCGTCACGATCGGCGCCTTCCTGATGCTGCCGCGCCAGACAGGCGGCGGAGAGCCGACGCCGCTGCTGGTGCCCACTCTGCTGCTGAAGCTCGTCGCCCAGCCGGTGGCGATGGCGGCGGGCTTCTTCTGGCTGCTGCCGGCCCTGGGCGTGGTCTTGCCCCCGCAATGGGGTATCGCGGCGGTGCTGCTGGGCGCGCTGCCGACGGGCACCGGCCCGTTCATGCTGGCCGAACTTTACGGGCGCGATGCGGCACTGGCCTCGCGCGTGATCCTGCTGTCCACCATCCTGAGCGTCGTCTCCTTGATGGGGCTGGCGGTCCTGCTGGTCCCGCGATGAGCGAGCGAGCCCGATGAACGAAGGGCGGCGGCCGCATCCGGCCGCCGCCCGTCATCATTCCATCCGATGCGGACGGATTACTTTTTCTTCTTCCACTTCTTCGCGCCACCGCCGGCCTTCTGCACGCACTTGTCCGTCACGGAGCGCGAGCAGGTGGGATAGGAGGACGTATCGGGCGGCGTGGCCGTCGTCGCCGACATGGCGGAGGGCGCGGGGCTGCTCATGCCCGGATCCGTCGCCGCCGGTGCGGCGGGGGCCGTGGCATCCGCAGGTGCTGCGGGCATGGTCGCATCAGCGGGCGCCGCCGGAGCCGCGGGGTCCGCAGGCGCCGTCTGGGCGATCGCGGCGGCGCTGCCAAACGACAAAGTGGCGGCGAGAATGATCAGAGAATTCTTCACGGTCGCTCTCCTCAGGAGATCAGTGGTCCACCCGCTCCCGGCCGTTCCGAACGCGGATCGGGCCTTACGGTTGCGTATCGACGCGCCAAAGCGAGCGACGATCGGTTGCCCCGAGCGGCCGCGTTCCCTACCTGTTCGACGATGGAGCCTGCCCCCCTCACCTCTGAACCGGCCTATCTGCGCGGCCTGAACGAACCCCAGCGCGAGGCCGTGCTGACCGCCGAGGGCCCCGTGCTGGTGCTGGCGGGCGCGGGCACGGGCAAGACGGCGGCACTGACCGCTCGCCTTGCCCACCTGATCGCCACGCGGCGCGCATGGCCGTCCGAAATCCTGGCCGTCACCTTCACCAACAAGGCTGCGCGCGAGATGCGCGAGCGCGTCGGCCGGATGATGGGCGATGCGGTGGAGGGCATGCCGTGGCTCGGCACCTTCCATTCGGTGGCGGCGCGGATGCTGCGTCGCCATGCCGAACTGGTCGGCCTGCAGAGCAATTTCACGATCCTCGATACGGACGATCAGCTACGCCTGCTCAAGCAATTGATCGTGGCCGCCGAGATCGATGAGAAGCGCTGGACGGCGCGCGCGCTCGCCGGGCTGATCGATCGCTGGAAGAATCGCGGCTGGACGCCCAAGGAAATCGACGCGGCCGAGAGCGAGGCCTTCGCCAACGGGCGGGGCCAGGAATTGTACGCCGCCTATCAGGCGCGACTGATCGCGGTGAATGCCTGCGATTTCGGCGATCTGCTGCTGCACATGCTGGTGATCCTGAAGACGCACCGCGACGTGCTGAAGCAGTATCAGGACCGCTTCCGCTACATCATGGTGGACGAATATCAGGACACCAATGCCAGCCAATATCTGTGGCTGCGGCTGCTGGCGCAGGAGCGGAAGAACATCTGCTGCGTCGGCGATGACGATCAGAGCATCTATTCCTGGCGCGGCGCCGAAGTGGCGAATATCCTGCGCTTCGAACGGGATTTTCCCGGCGCGAAGGTGATCCGGCTGGAGCAGAATTACCGCTCCACGCCCCATATTCTCGGCGCCGCATCGGGCGTGATCGCCAACAATGGCGGACGCCTCGGCAAGACGCTCTGGACCGAGACGGACGCGGGCGAGAAGGTCCGCGTGATCGGCGTGTGGGACGGCCCCGAGGAAGCCCGCCGCGTGGGCGAGGAGATCGAATCCGGCCAGCGCCGGGGCGAGACGCTCGACCAGAATGCGATCCTCGTGCGCGCCCAGTTCCAGACGCGCGAGTTCGAGGACCGCTTCATCGCGATCGGCCTGCCCTATCGCATCGTCGGCGGCTTCCGCTTCTACGAGCGCGCCGAGATCCGCGATGCGCTCGCCTATCTGCGCGTGATCGCGCAGCCTGCCGACGATCTCGCGTTCGAGCGCATCGTGAACGTGCCCAAGCGCGGCATCGGCGACAAGGCGGTGGCCAAGCTCCACCAGTTGGCGCGCGCCGAGACCTTGCCGCTGACGCACGCGGCGGCGCGCATCCTCGACACGGACGAACTGACGCCCGCCGCGCGTCGCTCGCTCGGCAACCTGATCGGCGACATCGCCCGCTGGCGATCGAAACTGGGCGAATTGCCGCATGCCGAGGTCACGCGCCTGATGCTGGACGAGAGCGGCTATACCGCGATGCTGCAGGCCGAGCGATCGACCGAGGCCTCCGGCCGGCTGGAGAATCTCACCGAACTCGCGCGCGCGATGGAGGAATATGAGACGCTCGGCGCCTTCCTCGAACATGTCAGCCTCGTCATGGACAATGACGCCAATGCCGACGAGGCGAAGGTGACGATCATGACGATCCACGCCGCCAAGGGTCTGGAATTCCAGAATGTGTTCCTCGCCGGCTGGGAGGAAGGCGTGTTCCCCTCGCAGCGCGCGCTGGACGAAGGCGGCACGGCGAGCCTCGAGGAGGAACGCCGCCTGGCCTATGTGGCGATCACACGCGCGCGGCGGCGGGCGACGATCCTCCACGCCGCCAATCGCCGCATCTACGGCCAGTGGACCTCATCGATCCCCTCGCGCTTCGTGAACGAACTGCCGGCCGAGCATATCGAGAGCGAGACGACCATGTCGGGCGGCGAATCGCTGTGGCGCGCCCAGTGGAGCGAGCAGGGCGATCCCTTCGCCCATGTCGCGCGCGAGCGACCGGCGCATGCCGCGACGCGCGGGCCGGGCTGGCAGCGTGCCTCCTCCCGCCCGCTCGACATGAGCCCGGTCAAGCTGGCCGAGGTGAAGGCCAGCGCGGCGAGCTTCGCCGCCAAGGGCCGCAGCGACATTTCGATCGGCGCGCGCGTATTCCACACCAAGTTCGGCTATGGCTCGGTCGCGGTGATCGAAGGCAACAAGCTGGAGATCGATTTCGAACATGCCGGGCGCAAGCGCGTCCTCGACAGCTTCGTGACGGTGGGGTGAGAAGACCTTTTACGACGTCACCCCGCACGTGATCCGGGATGGCGATGAAGGGATTACGCCGCCGCCCGACTCCCTCCGAGAAGCTGATCGCGCTGGCCTTCCCAACCGAGCAGCCCCCACGCGTCCGGCCTCTCTTCCGAGACGATCTGATCGTCCGCGAAGCTGTTCGAAATCGTCACCTCCTGCGGCTTCAGCATCGCCCGCTCGGTGGTCGAATAGAAAGCGCGTACGCGCGGCGCGGTAGCGCGGCGGCCGGGATCCAGCACCACCGCCAGCCGGTTCGAGCGCAGCCGCACCAGCATGCCGACCGGAAAGACGAGGATGCTCTGCATGAAGCGGAACAGCAGAGCCTGATCGAAATGGCCGTGCCAACTGGCCATGGCGGCGATCGCCGCGACCGGCGTCCACGCCCGCTTGTAGGGGCGGTGCGAGGTGAGCGCGTCGTAAACGTCGCAGATCGCCCCCATGCGCGCGGCGAGACTGATCTGATCGCCGGACAGGCCATGCGGATAGCCCGTGCCGTCCATCTTCTCGTGATGGTGGAGGCACACCTCCAGCGCCAGTTCCGGCGCCTCGCCGCCTTCCGCCAAAATGCGATAGCCCTCAATGGGATGCGTGTGCACGAGCGCGAGTTCCGCCTCGTCCAGCGGGCCGGGCTTGTTCAGCACGTCCTCCGGCACGCCCATCTTGCCGATATCGTGCAGCAGGCCCGCCATGCCGAGATCGCGGACCACATTTTCCTCCAGCCCCAGTTCGCGCGCGAAATTGATCATCAGCGCACAGACCGCGACCGAATGAAGATAGGTATATTCATCCTTCGACTTGAGCCGCGTGACGCCGATCAGCGCATGCGCATTGCGAAAGACGGAGGCGGAAATGTCCTCGACGACCGCCCTCACCTCTTCCGAATGGAAGGCACGCCCCAGGCGCGCGCCATCGAATATCGTCTTCATCACCTTCTTCGATCGATTCATGACCTGGTTGGCGAGCGCCCGTTCGTCGATCGGGCCGCCAGGTGCGGGGGGGATGGGCCGGGCCGGCGTGCGAACCGGACGGCGGGGCTGGGGCTCCGCCATCTGGGGGACAGTACCGCGCGTGGCAACCGCCGAAGATTCGGGGTCCACCGGCGCGAGGCCCTTGTCATCGTCGATGATGACGGCGGGGATGTCGGCCGCGTGGACCTTCGCCACATCGGCCTCGGTGGCGATCAGAAAGCGGGAGCGCCAGAACGGATGATGGATCCACGAGCCCTCGAAGCCCTGGATATACATCCCGATCCGCACCTGTTCCGGTTTGATGCGCCGAAGCACCTGAGCAACCCCGATTATCGGCCGAAATCGGCCATCCCAATCAGAGTGCTAACGCGCGAGGATCAACGGAGCGTAAACGAGACCCCGGTGACCATTACGTAAGCGGGATGATTATCGCCCGGAAATCCGCGCCACTTCGCGCGCGACGAGTCGCTCCACCATCTCCGGCAGATGGGTGTCGAGCCAGTCCTTGAGCATCGGGCGCAGCATCTCGCGGACCAGACCGTCCATCGTATTCGCATCCGCATTCGGATCGATCGAAAGGCCTGACAAAGCCGCCATCGCGCGCTGGCTGGCCGCCTGCGACTGCTCCGACAGCAAGGCCTTGTGGGCCGTGACGGGCGAAGCCGGCGCGGGGGGCGCCGTCACCACCGCCGCTTCGGACTCGGGCGCCTCGCCCAGTTCCAGCACATCCTCGTCCTCATCCTCGGCAGACGCGGCGACAGCCTCGGACGACGCATTCAGGGAGCCCGGAGGCGGCTCATCGGTGATGATGCGCCGGATCGAGGCGAGGATCTCATCCATCGGCGGAGTGTTGCTGTTCGCGGTTTCGGCCATCGGCCGAGTATCGCCTACTGCGGCGGCCGTGTCACGTTCCCCGGATTGGGAACCATTGATCCGGGCGCGGGGGGCATGGTCGCGGTCGACGTATCCGGGCCCAGCAGCGGATCGGGCGCGAGCGGCTGCACGTCCGCATCCTTTGGCGTCTCGCCCGTCGTGTGGGTGGAGGTCGACTGATACTTGCGGCCGTCACTCCAGTCACCATAGCGGTTGCGGACCTGCCCATAATTGGAAACCGGATCGTAGAGCGCGCCGCCGTCCAGATTAAGATGATCGGCCTGCGCCTGCCCCATCGCGTTCAGCAGCGCGAAACCCGCGACATATTGATCGCGCTGCGCCGAAACGAGCGAAACCTGCGAGTTCAGATATTCCTGCTCAGCGTTCAGCACTTCGATGACGGTCCGGGTGCCCGCCGTATTCTCGGCGCGCGCGCCCTCCAGCGCGAGGCGGTTGGCGGACACCGCCTGCTGGTACGCCCGGATCGCTTCACCCGCCGCGGAGAAATTGGCATAGGCCGCACGCGTATTGGCGATCACGCGCCGCTCGACATCGATGCCCTGCTCCAGCGCCGAGCTTTCCAGCGCCTTCGCCTGCCGCACCCGCGCGGACACACCGCCGCCCTGATAGAGCGGCACCGTCATCTGCAGACCGATGCGATTCTGGCCGACCGTCTGATCGTACAGATAATTCTGGTCTTTCGGCTGGCCGGCCGACTGGGCGCGCGTGTTCAGATAATCGCTGTAGCTGCTGCCCCCCGTCACCGAGAAGATCGGCAACCGCGCCGCGCCCGCCGAGCGGACATCATAGCCCGCCGCCTGCGTGGCGGCGGTGGCGGAGGCGATGGTGGGCGCGTTGGAGAGCGCGATGTTCACCGCATCGTCCGCCGTGGCCGGCAATTTCGGCAGTTCGGGCGGCTGCTCCAGTTTTTCGGGCCATAGGCCCACCACCTGCCGATAGGTTTCACGGCTGCTGGTGAGATTGCCCTGCGCGGTCGCCAGCTGGCTGCGCGCGATCGCCAGGCGCGCCTCCGACTGGGCGACGTCCGTGCGCGTCAGATCGCCCACCTGGAAGCGATCGCGGCTGGCACGCAGATTCGTTTCCAGCACGCGGACGTTGGACGCGTTGAGCGCGACCACCGACTGATCGCGGATCACGTTCATGTAGGCGCTCACCGCCTGCGTGAAGAGATTGCCCTCCGACGTGCGGAGATCGGCGCGGCCCGCGATCACCCGCGCCTCGGCCGCGTTGATCGCATTCTTGACCCGGCCACCCTGAAACAGGGGATAGGAGAGGTTGACCCCGCCCGTCAGCGCGCGGCCACCATTCTGGAAGGTGGTGAGGCCATCGGTGCTCTGCGTGACGCCGAGCGTGCCGCTGACCTGCAGGCGTGCGTTCGACTTGGCGATCGGCACGCCCTCGTCGATGCCGCGCAGCTGCGCGCGGGCGCTGGCCAGCACCGGGCTGGTGCCATAAGCCTGCACCAGCGCGTCCTGAAGCGTTTCCGCTGCGGCGGGCGCCGCGCAGAGCGCCGCCCCCACGGCGCTCCCTAACCATTTGCGCGCGATCAAGACTCCCCCCTGCCCCCTAAAATGATCAGAAGCGGAATGCTTCCGGCGCGGCGAAGCCCGGAAGGATCGGCGCCTCCGCCTCGACGAAGGTCGAAACGCCGAAACTGCCGCCCACGTTCGTGCCGATCGCCAGCCGCGTGACGCCATTTTCCACCAGAGCCGTGGCGATCCGACCGCCCTCCGCCAGCTGATCGACGATGCCCTGCGGCACGCTCTCGATCGCGCCGTCGACCAGGATCACGTCATAAGGCCCGGCAGCGGCCCAGCCGGCCGCGAGCGGCCCCGTCACCTGCTGCACGCCCGCCGGCACTGCCGCCCCGCCGATGGCGGGAAGCGACGCATCCTCTTCCAGCGCGACCACGCGCCCCGCCAGCAACGCCAGCACGGCGGCCGCATAGCCGGTGCCCGATCCGATCACGAGCGCGCGATCGCTGGCGCGCACGCGCGCCTCGGTCAGCAGGCGCCCCAGCACCATCGGCGCGGGCATGGCGCGCCCCTGGCCGATCGGCTGCGAAATATCGAGATAGGCGAGGCCGGCGCGATCCGCCGCCACGAACCGCTCGCGCGGCACGGCGGCCATCGCCTCGACCACGCGGGGATCGTTGACGGCCGTGGTGCGAAGCTGGCTCGCCACCATCGCTTTTCTCAGTTCCGTGAAATTATGCTGGCCCACGTCTGATGTCCTCTAGGTGTTTTAGCGATACAACACACTTCAATGTCGTGCAATGCCATATCGTGCCGGGCGGGGGCCGCCAAGCGCAGGCGGAATTCGCACGCTTTATCCCGAGCAGAAAGACGGGATCGGGCGGCAATGCTCGTCTGCGGAGCAAAAGGCTACGCACCGTGATATGTCCGGTTGGTTAATGACCACGCAGGATGATCGCGGCAAGGCGCGACCACGGCGCTTCCCCCTCCCGCGCGCACGCTCTACCATCGCGGGATGAGCGGCCTCGTCTCCCCCGCCGAGCTGCGTGCGCGTTTCGCCGCCGCGCTCTCCGACATGTATCAGGCCGAGGTGCCCCAATATGGCGCGCTGCTGACGCTGGTGAACGACGTGAACCGCGCCACGCTGGCGGCCGATCCCAAGCTGGAGCGAAGCCTGGCCGCCAGCGGCGAACTCGGCCGGATCGCCGGCGAGCGGCACGGCGCGATCCGCGTCGGCACGGCCGACGAATTGCGCTCGATCGCCCGCGCCTTCCGATTGATGGGGATGGAGCCGGTCGGCTATTACGATCTCGCCACGGCCGGCGTGCCGGTCCACTCGACCGCGTTCCGGCCAGTGGAGACGGACGAACTGGCGGCGAGCCCGTTTCGCGTCTTCACCTCTCTGCTCCGGCTGGATCTGATCGACGATCCGGACCTGCGCACCGAAGCCGCCGAGATTCTCGGGCGGCGTCAGATCATGACCGAGGAGGCGCTCTCGCTGCTGGCCGAGGGCGAAGCCGCGAACGGACTGGACGAGCAGGAGGTGGCCCGCTTCCTGCCCGCGTTGCTGGAAACCTTCCGCTGGCATCAGCGCGCCACGATCGGAGAGGAGATCTATGATCGCCTGCTGGCCAGCCACCGGCTGGTGGCGGACGTGGTCAGCTTTCCCGGGCCCCACATCAATCATCTCACGCCGCGCACGCTGGACATCGACGCCGCCCACCGGCGAATGGCCGAGCTTGGCTTCGGCCCCAAGGTGGAGATCGAGGGTCCGCCCCGCAGAGACATCCCGATCCTGCTGCGCCAGACGAGCTTCAAGGCGCTGAGCGAGCCGGTGCGCTTTCCGGGCGGCGGCACGGGCAGCCATACCGCGCGGTTCGGGGAGATCGAGCAGCGCGGCGCCGCACTGACGCGGGAGGGCCGCGCGCGCTATGATCGGATGCTGGCGGGCGGCGATGCGGCGGGCGCAGCCGGCTTGCCGGACGATCCCGATGCGCTGCGGCGCGAGGAGCTGGCATTCTTCCGCTATCGCGCGGCCGACGCACGCTATGTCCCCGGCGCGACGGCCTCGCTGGAGGCGCTGATCATGGACGGCGCATTGGTGGCGACGCCCATCACCTACGAGGATTTCCTGCCCGTCAGCGCCGCGGGCATCTTCCGCTCCAATCTCGGCGACGAAACGCGGGCAGGTTATGCAGCCACCGGCTCTCGCGCCGCCTTCGAGCAGGCCCTGGGCGATTCAGTGCGAGACGAGTTCGCGCTGTATGAGCGCGAACAAGCGGCTTCGCTGCGCGGCCTGGAACGCGCCTTCGGCTGGACCGAAGGCAGCGTGACCCCTCGCTGACATTCCGGAAGACCTTCGTTTCGAACGCGGTGAGGCCATTCCTTCACGCAATGGACGAGGGAATTATTGTGGCGTCGGGTGCGCCAGGATGACGGCTTTGGCCGACACGCGGCCATCGCGCTCCGCTGGTTTCAGACCGACGGTAGATAGCGTGCGAGCCTGGTTCGCAGCAGCTGGACCAAGGCTGGATCCATGAATTCATATTCGTCCGGTATATCCAGACAAATCAATCGCTTCCCGTTCAGAGACGAGCGAAACCGTTTCTGGACCTTCGCGCGGTGAGCCCTTTCCATCACCACAATGATATCCGCCCATGTCACCAGATCGGGCGTAAGGGGGGTTTCGGCATCATTGTTCGTCCCCGCCGAGGCGACCTCAAGATCGTGCCGGGACGAGAAGATTTGCTCAGCGGTGGGGCTGCGGAGGCGATTTTGGCTGCAGACGAAGAGGACGTTTTTCATACGATGCCTTGCTCATCGAGCCTGCTGCCTGTCGCCGAGAGAGGCGTTGGGAATCGACGATGTCCGCCCGAGCATATGCCGCTGGGCTAAGCCGCCAATCTGGGGCCTCTCGCCTTGGCCTCAAAGCGTCTGAAACATCACCAGCGCGTCAACGAAGCCCGCGGAGGGATGATGGAAAGCGCCAGGCAATCGGCCCACAATTTCGAAGCCCATGCGCTGCCAGAGGCGGACGGCGCGATCATTGGTGCTGACGACGAAATTGAACTGCATCGCGCGATAGCCGCGCGAGCGTGCTTGATCGAGCGAATGGCGGCACATGGCGGCGGCAATGCCCCGGCCGGCCGAAGCGATGCTCGTCATATAGCCGCAATTGCAGACATGGCGCCCGCCGCCCGCCTGATTCGGCCGGAGATAATAAGTGCCGACGATCTCGCCCGCCTCCTCCGCGACGAACGTCTCCTTGTCCGCCCCGAGCCAATACCCCCGTACGTCGGGCTCGCTCATGTCCGGATCGATCGCATAGGTCTCTCCCGCCCGGATCAACGGCAGGATGATGGCGAGGATCGCGTCGGCATCCGCCGGCTCGGCGTTTCGAATCCGCATGATATGCTTCACGGCTCCGCTCGATTCGAGGGCTGGCACCGTCGTCGACCACGATGACCCAACGGCGAGCGAAATGGCGCGATCGCGTCGTTCGGCCACGCCCGATGATTCGCCGGCGCCCCAAAAAGAAAAGGGGCGGTCCATTGGACCGCCCCCATCATTACTCCGGAAAGTGACCCCAGATCACTCGTATCCGGCGTAACGTTCGTTGCCCACGAAGCCCATCTTCGTGACGTTCGCGCGCTTAGTAACGGCGAGCACCTCGTCGACGACTTCATAGCGGGCCTGAGGATCCGGCTCGAGATGAAGTTCCGGGATCGGATTCATCTGCTGGGTCTGATCCAGATACTGGCGCAGCACCGTCAGATCGATCGGCGAACCGTTCCAGAAGACCTTGCCGGTCGGATCGATCGTCACCCGATTCTTGACCGGGAGGATCGGCGGCGGCGGCGTGTTCGGCTGGTTCTGCGGAAGATCCAGCTTCACCGCGTGGGTCTGCACCGGGATGGTGATGATGAACATGATCAGGAGCACCAGCATGACGTCGATCAGCGGCGTCGTGTTGATGTCCATCATCGGCTCGCCTTCAGCGGTGCCGCCTGAGCTCATGGCCATGAGAAATTACTCCTTCGAAGGCAGGCTGGATCAGCGCTCGGCGTGATAGGCGCCGGGTTCCGGCTGCGAGATGAAGCCGACCCGGGCGAAGCCCGCGCGCGCCACGTTCGTCATCGCGCCACCAACGCAACGCCAGGGCGTGTCGACGTCGGCACGGATATGAACTTCGGGAAGCTCGAGGCCGGGTGCCGAGGGGCCACCCTGCTTGTCGATCTCGGCCTTCAGCTTGGCGACGGACTTGTCGACCAGTTCCTGCGGCTTGATCCGGGTCTGGCCCCAGTAAACCTCGCAGGACCCGCCCGGGCCACCCCGAATGGAAAGAACGACGTTTTCCGGCTTGCTGGTCGTCGGTTCGTACACGACCTTCGGCAGCTTGACGGGAACGGTCTGGATCACGACCGGAACCGTGATGAGGAAGATGATGAGCAGCACCAACATGACGTCCACGAGCGGCGTCGTGTTGATGTCCGACATCGGGGCATCGGCTTCGGCGGGGCCGGCACTCATGGCCATGGGGCGAAGTGTCCTGTTCTAGCTTCCGACGGGCCCGCACTGGCGCGGGCCTCGCTCCTTTTGAGCTGGCGGAGCCCGGAGGCTCCGCCAAACCCGGATGTTAGGCCTTCGGCGGGATCGCGGTCTTCGCGGCCGGAGCCGGAGCGACCTTGGCGCCAGCGATCGCCGGACGGACGGCGCCGTTCGAGACCATGTAGCCATGCAGATCGACCGAGAACGCACCGATCTGCTCGGCGACGACCTTGTTGCGGCGGATCAGCCAGTTGTAGCCGAGCACGGCGGGAACGGCCACGGCCAGACCCAGCGCGGTCATGATCAGAGCTTCACCGACCGGGCCGGCGACGGCGTCGATCGAGGCCTGACCGGCAGCGCCGATCTTGATGAGCGCGCGGTAGATACCGATAACCGTACCGAACAGACCGATGAACGGCGAGGTCGAACCGACCGTCGCGAGAACGGCCAGACCGTTGCCCAGCTTCGAGTTGATCGCGGCGACGCTGCGCGAGAGCGAGCTGCCGAGCCACTCATGCTGGTCGACCGGGTCGATCAGTTTGGTGTGCTGGTCCTGGGCGAGCAGGCCGTCGTCGACGATCTGGCGATAGGCCGAATCCTTGTCGAGCTTCGAGGCGGCGTCCTTCAGCGTCGGCGTGCCCCAGAAGCTGGTGCGGACGCGCTTCGCCTGGTTCAGGATCTTCTGCTGCTCGAGCAGCTTGGTGAACATGATGTACCACGAAGCGGCCGACATGATCACGAGGATACCGAACACGGTCTGCGCGATGAGTCCGCCCTGCTCGAGCGCGGCCATCAGGCCATAAGGGTTAGAATTCTTTTCCATGACAGGTGACATCCTTGAGTCTGGGGTTCGGAAGGATCGGCGGCCGGCCTGGATGCCGGCCGCTGTCACCTAGTTCTTGGGAATCTGCCAGCGGATCGTGCGGCTCTGGGTCGTCCGCATCGGCTTGCCGCTCTGGTCCAGGGCAGGCGAGTAACGGCCACGGCGCGTCAGGACGCGGCATGCCGTCTCGTCGAGATCGGGCGAACCACTGGAGCTGACCACCGAGCAATTCTCGATTCGGCCCTGCTCATTGATCTGCCAGGTGACCTTGGTGACGCCCTCGCGCTCTTCACGAAGAGCCGACGGGGGATAGTCGTCCGAGGTAACCCACTGCGCCGGATCACCCTTTGCGCCCGCAGCCTTGGACACGACCGGAGCCGGCGGAGGCGGGGGAGCAGGCGGGGCAGCCGGCGTAATGACGACCGGCGGCGGAGTCGGCACAGACACGATCGGCGGAGCGATCGTCGGCGTCTGCACCACCGGCGGCGGAGCGACGATGGGCGGCGGCTCGAACTTCTGTTCGGGCGGCGGGGGCGGCGGCTTCTGCTCCGGGGGAGGAGGCGCCTCTTGGATGTCCACGACCTTCAGATCCTGCGCGGCCTTTTTGATAACATTATAGGCAAGGCCGGTGATGAAGGCGTAGCCGAGCGCCGCATGGAGCGCGACGACAAGACCGATCGAGACGGCCTTGCGTGTGCTCATCGTTTGATCAGCGTAGGCCATTAAGGAACAAGACTCCTCAATCTGAATTCGATATGTGACGCAGCGCGCAGATGCAGCCACCAGGAATGCCACCGTCGCGCTTGCCAATTGCTCTTGAAGCGGCGGCAAGACTTCCTATCGCGGTGTTTCGCCATCGCGCAAGCCCTTTATGGGCATCATACACTTGGTTGCTCCAACCCTCTTGAATCCGGCACACTCCAACGCCGGAACGACGATATCCAAAACAGCACGCCATCCTGACGCACAAACCCTTCGGAAAGAGAGAGTGATGAAGCACCGCTTCCTGCCCCTTTTGTCCCCCCTTCTGATGGCAGGCCTGAGCGCGCCCGCGCTTAACGCGGCGTCAATACGCCCTTATGACGGATTTGAGACAAATCTGGCCTATGCTGACATGGCCGACATGGCCCTTGTCGCCCCCTTCACGGTCGCCGCGACGATCGAGAAAGCCACAGCCCTGAAAGGGGATGCCGCGCAAGGCGTTCCTGCAGGCCGCACACGCTATTTCATCGAGGCGCATGCCGACGCGCTGATCGCCGGGCGTGCCGAACTACCGGAAATCATTCGCTATCTGGCCGATCTGCCGACATCGAAGAAGACACCGAAGCTCAAGGGCCAGCAGGTGCTTCTGCTCGCCGCGCCGGGCGCGCGTCCGGGAGAAATTCGCCTGATCGGCCCCAAGGCGCAGATCGCGCGCACCACCGCCGACGAGACGCGCCTGCGGGCGATTCTCAAGGCGGCGATCGCGCCCGACGCACCGCCCGCCGTCACCGGAATCGGCCACGCTTTCCACGTGGCGGGCTCGCTTCCCGGCGAAGGCGAGACGCAGATCTTCCTGAAAACGCCGGACAATCGCCCGATCTCGCTCTCGATCCTGCGCCGCCCGGGCGAGACGCCGCGCTGGGCGGTCGCCCTCTCCGAACTGACGGACGCCAGCGCCGAGCCGCCGGCGCCGGAGACGTTGCTTTGGTATCGCCTCGCCTGCGGCCTGCCGCGTGCTCTGCCCCAGAGCTCCGTGGACGGCCTGCAGCCGAACGACGCCACGATCGCGGCGGAGGATTATCAGACCGTTCTCAAGGGCTTGGGCCCTTGTCGGGGTGGTCAGAAGGAGGCAATCTCGACGCCGACGCCCTGACAATCGGGGTAGATATCCGGCTTCGAGGTCGTGACGCGGATCGCCGTGACGCCCGGGCGCGCGGCGACGAGCGCATAGACTTCTCGCGCGAACGTCTCCTGCAGATTGTAGCGACGACCTTCGGCGAGATTCAGAATGGCCGAGCGCAGCAGATCATAATTCCATGCCTCGGCCACGCGATCGTTCGACGGAAAAAAACGTTCCTCGACCCATATTTCCACGGTGACGCGCAGGCGCTGCGGCGTTCCGACCTCGAAATCGTGGAACCCGATGTCGACCGGCATGTCGAGATCTTCGAGATAGATTCGGAAGCGATTCGGGGCGAGATGCGCGGGAAGCGCCGATGCTGCGACGGATTCGTTCGTCATCATGATCTTTCGTTCAGAAACTGGACGTCACGGGGCAGCCCGAGGAAGCGCTGGCCGGCATCGACCCGTACGGTTTCCCCCGTGATGTTGGGGCTGGCGACCAGGAAGCGGAGCGCCGCGACGAGATCGTCAATCGTCACACCCCGTCCCAGCGCGTTGAGCGTATGGACCGCATCGAAATTGTCGCGGGTCTGCGGACCGGAGACGAGGGTGACAGCAGGCGCGATCGCGCAGACGCGAATCCGTTGGGGGGCCAGCGCGCGCGCCGAAAGCTCGGTGAGCGCGGCGAGCCCATATTTCGAGAGCGTATAGGTGAAGAAATCGGGATTCGGCTGGGCGAGCTTGGCATCCAGCATGTTCACGATCAGGGCGCCGTGTCCGTCCGGCACGCGCGCCGCGAAGGCGCGCGTCAGCAGGGCCGGCCCGCGCAAATTGGGCAGGAAATGGCGATCCCAGCCCTCGATCGTGAAATCGTTGAACTGATCGAGATCGAAGCGCGAGGCGTTGTTCACCAGCAGCCCCGGCGGCGGCATTCCATCGAGCGCGCCCAGGATCGTCTCGGCGCAATCGGGCGCCGCCAGATCGGCCTGCACGGCGCGCGCGGACGGCAGCGCAGCCGCCAGCGCCTCGCCCTCCTCCAGCGATTCGTGACAGTGGATCAGCAAAGCCCAGCCGTCCGCCGCCAGCGCTCGCACGAAGGCCGCGCCGATCCGGCGGGCGCCCCCGGTGACGATCGCTGTGCGCGGACTGCCGAACTCGGGTGTCATGGCTCGCGCCGGTAGCGATGCGCCCTCCGCGCGGCAAGCGGAGCGGACGGCCGGCGCCTGGTCCGCGGTCCACCCCGCCCGCTGTCATCGCCCTGTCGTTGCGTTTCGCGCGCTTTCAATTAAGCGCACGCGCCTTGGATCACGCCCCCACCCTCGACGCCCTTTCGATCGGGCCCTTGCGCGCCGCGAAGCCGGCCGACGTGGATGCCTTGCTGGACCGCGTGTTCGGCGCGGATCGGCGGCGCCGTACCGCCTATCGCATCCGCGACGGGATGACGGCGCTCGACGATCTCTCCTTCGCGGCGCTCGACCGGCAGGGCCGGCTGATCGGATCGCTGCAATGCTGGCCCGCGGCGCTGGACGGCACGGTACCGCTGGTGCTGGTCGGCCCGGTCGCGGTGCAGCCCGAATATCAGCGCGAGGGCGTCGGCCGCACGATGATGGAGCGGATGATCGCCGCCGCCGACTATATCGGCAGCGATCCGCTCGTGCTGATCGGCGATCCCGAATATTATGGCCGCTTCTTCGGCTTCGAGGCGCACTGGACGCGCGAGTGGACCGTACCCGGCCCGGTCGAGCGCCGGCGCCTGCTCGCGCGCGTGCCGAAGGGACAAACGCTTCCAGCCGAGGGCCATCTGGGGCCGCGTCGCTAAAGGCATCCGCCCGACGCCCCTTCCCTGCCCCGTCTCTCGCGCTTACCTGAGCGGACGATGCCGGAAACCCTGCCCCCGCCCGAAGATCTGGCGAGCCTGTCGCTCGCCGAGATCGCCGCTTTGGCCGAGGCGAAGCGCCTGCCCCCGATCGATCGATGGAATCCCGCGCATTGCGGGCATAGCGAGATGCGAATCGCGCGCGACGGCACCTGGTTTCACCAGGGATCGCCCATTCGTCGGCCGGAGATGGTCCGCCTGTTCGCCACGATCCTGCGCCGCGAGCCCGACGGCAGCTTCGTGCTGGTCACCCCGGTCGAGAAGCTGACGATCGACGTGGAGGATGCGCCCTTCGTCGCGGTGGAGCTGAAGAGCGAAGGTGAGGCGCGCGCGCGCCGCCTCGCCTTTCGACTCAACACCGGCGAGGTGATCGTGGCCGGAGAGGCGCATGGAGTGCGCGTGATCGAGGCTGCGGACGGGCCCCATCCCTATCTCCATGTGCGTGGCGGGCTGGAGGCGCTGATCGCGCGGCCGGTTTATTATGAACTGGCCGAACTGGCGATCGCCGAGGCGGCCGATCCGCCGGGCCTGTGGAGCGACGGCGCCTTCCTGCCGCTGGGCGCCGCATGAGGCTGGCCGACCGGCTGCGCACGGCACTGGAGGCGAATGCCGGATCGCCCGGCACGGACGGGCGCTACCGGCCGAATGCCACGCTCACCAACGCCGCCGTGCTGGTGGCCGTCACGGACCGTCCGGAGCCGGGCGTGCTGCTCACGCTGCGCCACGCCAATCTCCGCAAGCATGCCGGGCAGGTGGCGTTCCCCGGCGGTCGAATCGATCCCGAGGATGCCGATGCGGTCGCCGCCGCCCTGCGCGAGGCGGACGAGGAAATCGGCCTCGATCCGGCACAGGTGGAACTGGTGGGGGTTTCCGATCGCTATCGGACGGGCACCGGCTTCGACGTCGTGCCCATCATCGGCGTCGTTCCGCCGGACCTGCCCCTCGTGCCCCACGAAGCGGAAGTCGCAGCCCTGTTCGAAGTGCCCCTGGCCTTCCTGCTCGAGGGCGCGAATCATGCCGTGCGGACGGGCGAGTTCGAGGGACGACACTATCGTTATTATGAGATCATGTGGGGCGAATGGCGTATCTGGGGAGCAACGGCGGGGATGATCGTCAATCTCGCGAGGCGGCTGGGCACCTTCGAATGAAGATGCCGCTGGATGAATTGCGCGCGCGGGAAGGAATGGCCGCGCTGCTGGCGGCGCTGGGCGCGGAGGCGGGCGAGGTGCGCCCGATCGGCGGCTATGTGCGCGATACGTTGCTGGACTTGCATCCCAGCGACATCGATCTCGCCACCACGCACCGCCCGGAAGACGCGGCCGAGCGGATCCGCGCGGCGGGCTTCAAGGTGGTGCCCACCGGCATGGCGCACGGCACCGTCACGGCGGTGCTGCCGTCCGGTCCGGTGGAGGTGACGACGCTGCGCCGCGACGTGGAGACGGACGGGCGCCACGCCGTGGTTGCCTTCACGGACGACTGGCAGGCGGATGCCGCCCGGCGCGACTTCACGATCAACGCGCTCTCCGCCGATCCGCGCGACGGGCAGGTGCACGATTATTTCGGCGGGGAGACCGATCTTCTGGCGGGCCGGGTGCGTTTCATCGGCGACGCCCTCTGCCGGATCGCGGAGGATCATCTGCGGATTCTCCGCTTCTTCCGCTTCCACGCCCGATTCGGGCAGGGCGCCCCGTCCGCGCCCGATCTCGACGCCTGCGCCGCGCGGGCGAACGATCTGATGGCGCTCTCGCGCGAGCGGATCGCACAGGAATTGATCAAGCTGCTCGCTCTGGCCGATCCCGCGCCGACGGTGGCGATCATGCGCGCGCGCGGCATCTTCACCCCCATCCTGCCCGAGATCGGGGATCAGGGAGTCGCGCGGCTTGCGGCTCTCGTCTCACGGGAAGCGGGCGCGGGCGATCCGATCCGGCGGCTGGCGGCGCTGCTGCCGATGGACGCCGCCGTGGCGGACAAGGTGGGCGCGCGGCTGAAGCTCTCCAATGCGCAGCGCAAGCGCCTGATCGCGGCGACCGGGCCGGCGGCGGGCGATGCGCGCGCCCTGCTCTACCGAATCGGGGCGGTCAGCGCGCGCGATCGGCTGCTGCTGGCCGGAGATGCGGCCGGCCTCGCGGAGATCGAGGGCTGGGACGCCCCGCGCCTGCCGATCGGCGGCGGCGCGCTGGTGGCGATGGGGCTGTTGGCCGGGCCGCAGGTGGCGGCGGCGCTGGCGGCGGTGGAGCGGCGCTGGATCGAGGAAGGCTTCCCCGATCGGGAGCGCGCGCAGGCGCTGGCGGATGAAGAAGTGGCGCGCCTGCTCGGCTGAGGGACGCCCTGACGCTCTCCTGCAAAGCAGGAGTCCAGAGCTTCACCGTAGCGCTTGCAACCCCGGGCTCCTGCCTTCGCAGGAGCACGGGGAGGTCAGGCCGCCCGCTTGCCGATCAGGTGATCGAAGGCATCGGCGGCGGGCATGGGCCGTGCGAAATAATAACCCTGCCCGGTCGAGGCGCCCAGCGCCGCCAGCAGGTGCGCGGCGGTCGCGGTTTCGATGCCCTCCGCGATCGTCGTCATGCCGAGCGCGTTGGCAAGGCTCAGGATGGCGCGGATGATCGCCGTGCTGTCCCGATCGTCGAACATGGCCGAGACGAACTGGCGATCGATCTTCAGCACGTCGATCGGCAGGCGCTGGAGATAAGCGAGGCTGGAATAGCCCGTGCCGAAATCGTCCATCGCCACGCGGCACGCCAGCGCCTTCAGCGCATCCAGCATATCGGCCGCACGATCCGGATCGGCCACGATCGAGCTTTCGGTCAGCTCCAGCGTGATGCGGCTGCCCTTCATCCCGTGCCGGTGCAGCGCATCGGCGACGACGGAGGCGACCGAGTCGCGCGCCAGCTGAACCGCCGAGACGTTCAGGCTGAAATAGATGGGCAGTTCATAGCCCGCCTGCCGATCCCAGTCCGCCAGCGTGGCGATGGCGCGATCGATCACCCAGCGGCCGAGCGGGATGATGAGCCCCGATTCCTCCGCGACGGTGATGAATTCCGATGGCGGGATGGCGCCGCGCTCGGGATGGTTCCAGCGCGCCAGCGTCTCGAAGCCGGAAACGGTGCGCGTTTCCAGATCGACGAGCGGCTGAAAGGCGAGATCCAGCTTGTCCGCCTCGATCGCGCGGCGCAGTTCGGTTTCCAGGCTGAAGCGGCGACGCGCGCGCCCCGCCTCGCCCGGCTGATAGATTTCGATCCGGCCCGAGCGCTTGGCCCGCTTCAGGGCGAACTGGCCGTTGCGGATCACGTCGGCCGCGCCCAGCGCATTTTCATGCCAGAGCGCACAGCCGATCGCGCAATCGATCTTGATTTCCAGCTCCGACAGACGGAGCGGATAAGCGAGCGATTCCTGCAGGCGGCGCGCGACATGCAATGCGTCCCCCGGCCCTTCGTTGAGCGGCACCAGGATCGCGAATTCGTCCGCCGCCATCCGTGCCATCAGATCCTGCGGACGCAGGACCGAGCGCAGACGGCTGGCGACGCTGAGGATCAGTTCGTCGCCGGCGAGCGAGCCGATACCCTCGTTGATGCGGCTGAAGCGGGTGAGATCCAGCACGAGGACGGCGAAACCGCCCACCTCGTCATCGTCTTTCTCCAGCATCGCCTCGATCGCTTCGGAGAAAGCGAGGCGATTCGGCAGGCCGGTGAGGCTGTCATGCAGCATGCCGAAGCGGAGCGAGCGCTCCGTCTCCACCGCCGCCGTGCAATCGATCAGGCTGATCATCAGGCGACGCCCGAGGACGGGATGCGGCTCCAGCGGGGTCAGGTGGACCTGAAAGTGCCGGCCGCCGACGCCGGGCTCCTCCCAATAATAGGTTTCGGGATCGGTATCGTTCAGCAGATGACGCGAAACACGCTCGCCAAAGTTCACCCGATTCTCTTCCGGCAGGCGATTGCGCATCCGGACGATATGGTCGTTGCTGGCCAGCAGGCGCGGCCCCGCCTCTCCCATCACCGCCACCCCGGCGGCGATCGGCAGGGCATCGAGATAATGCTGCAATGCGGACACGGATGCGGACGCGTAAGGCGCCATCAGTTCGGCAGTCACGCTGTCCACGGACAGCGCGCCGGCGATCTCGCTACTGATCTTCCGCATTTCCATCCATATCGCGATACGATCGAGACATTAACAATATCTCAGTGTGCATCCGGAATGATGCGTCCGAAACGATTATTTCGCGGAAATCCGGTCGGCGGCATCCGTCCGGCCGCCCCGCGAGCGGCCCGCCAGGGGCCCAGATCGGCCTCCGTGCGCGTCCGTCCCGTCTCGCCTCCCATCGACCAGCTGAGCCCGTCCGCGAATCGGAAACTGATCGCATCCGAAAGCCCCCCGTCGCGGTAGCGCTGGAGGCTGGCGCCCTGCCCGCGCGTCATCTCCGGCAGTTCGGCCAGCGGAAAGACCACCAGCTTCCGATTCTCGCCGATGGAGGCGACATAATCGTCGGTCGCGGCAATCGGATGAACGACCTTCAGCTTCGCGCCGTCGCGCACATTGACGACCTGACGGCCCTTGCGCGTTTCCGCCACGATCTCCGCCATCTGCGCGACGAAGCCCTTGCCGTCGCTGGCGGCGAGCAGGAGCTTGTCGGCCGGCCGCGCGACGAGCAGCGCGGTGGTGCCGACGTCGCCCTCCAGATCGATCATCAGACGCACCGGCTCGCCGAAGCCGCGCCCGCCGGGCAGCTTGTCCGCCCCTAGCGTGTAGACGCGGCCATTGTCCGCGAAGAGCAGCAATTTGTCGGTCGTCTGCGCGTGGAACGCATAAGCCGGGCCATCGCCTTCCTTGAACTTCAGCGTATCGGCGGCGGCGAGATCGCGGTGGCCGGACATGGCGCGGATCCAGCCGCGCTGGGACAGGATCACCGTGATCGGCTCGCGCTCGATCATCGCCTCCAGCGGGATTTCGCGCGCGGGCCCCTGTTCCTCGATCGTCGTGCGGCGACGACCGATCGCGGTCTCCGGGCCATAGGCCTCGCGCAGCTTGGCGAAATCCTGCTTCAGCCGCGTACGCTGCCGCGCCGGGCTTTCGACGAGTTGCTCCAGCCCCTTCGCCTCGCGGTCGAGCGCATCGCGCTCCTTGCGCAGCTCCATCTCCTCCAGCTTGCGCAACGAACGCAGCCGCATGTTGAGGATCGCCTCGGCCTGGCGGTCCGAAAGCTCGAATTCGGCCATCAGCACGGGCTTGGGCTCGTCCTCCTCACGGATGATGGCGATCACGCGATCGAGATTGAGATAGGTGATCAGATAGCCGTCGAGCAGCTCGATCCGGTCGGCGATCTTGGCGAGACGGTGCTGGGAGCGGCGGACCAGCACCTCGAACTGGTGATCCACCCACGCGGCGAGCGCCTGCTTGAGGGACATCACGCGCGGCGTGCGATCCTTGTCCAGCACGTTGAGGTTGAGCGAGACGCGCGTCTCCAGCTCGGTCAGCCGATAAAGGCTGTCGATCAGCACCTGCGGATCGACGGTGCGCGCGCGCGGCTCGATCACGATGCGGATCTGCTCGTCGCTCTCGTCGCGCACGTCGGCGAGGATCGGCAGCTTCTTGTCCGCGATCAGCTGGGCGATCTGCTCGATCAGCTTCGATTTCGCCACGCCGTAAGGGATTTCGGAGATGACGAGCTGCCAGGTGCCGCCCGACAATTTCTCGATGCCCGTGCCTTCCCACGCGCCATCCTTGTCGCGCCCGGTGGAGAAGCGTGCACGGACGCGGAAGCCGCCGCGCCCGGTGGCATAGGCCTCGGCGATCGCCGTCGGGCTGTCCGCGATGATGCCCCCGGTCGGCAGATCCGGCCCCTTCACGAACTGCATCAGCTCGTGCGGATCGCTTTCGGGGCGATCGATCAGGAAGATGGCCGCGTCCAGCAGCTCGGCCGCATTGTGCGGGGGGATCGAGGTGGCCATGCCGACGGCGATGCCGGCCGCGCCATTGGCGAGCAGATTGGGGAACAGGCCGGGAAGAACCTCCGGTTCCTCCTCCTCGCCATTGTAGGTCGGGCGGAAATCGACGGTCTGCTCGTCGAGGCCCTCCATCAGGCGGATGGCGGCGGCCGTCAGCCGCGCTTCGGTATAGCGCATGGCGGCGGCGTTATCGCCGTCGATATTGCCGAAATTGCCCTGCCCGTCGACGAGCGGATAGCGCAGCGCGAACGGCTGGGCGAGGCGGACCATCGCATCGTAGATCGAGGCATCGCCGTGCGGGTGATACTTACCCATCACGTCGCCCACGACGCGCGCGCACTTCTTGTAGCCGGAAGCGGGATCGAGCCGCAGCAGGCGCATGCCCCAGAGCAGGCGGCGATGGACCGGCTTCAGCCCGTCGCGCACATCCGGCAGCGACCGCGCCGTGATCGTGGAAAGCGCATAGACGAGATACCGCTCGCTGAGAGCGCTATCGAACGGCGCATCGACGATCTGATCGAGGGGGTCATCCTTGGGCTGCATCCGGCGAGTCTAGCAGGCGATTCGGGGGGAAGCGAGGCGTGGATCGCGCGCGATGCACGATGGCTCCGGAGTTGCTGATGACGGCCGGATAAGGCGACGGCTTCCACTTCGGTTGCCAAGATACACTGAAGCTCGTCACCCCGGACTTGATCCGGGGTCCCGCTTCTTCGATCGCCCCGAAGAAGAAAAGCGGGATCCCGGATCAAGGCCGGGATGACGATCGGATATATCGCCCACTCTCTACCCCGTCAGTCATTCGCTCACTCGCCTGGCAAGCGCGACCTCAGCCCGCGCTTTTCAGCACCGTCGGCGCGATGCGCGAGACGACCGCCACCATCGCCGCCAGCACGAGAAAAGCCGCCGCGAGGCTGGTCGCCTGCGCGATGAAGCCGATCGCGGCGGGGCCGATCAGGATGCCGGCAAAGCCGATCGATCCGGCGGCGGTGAGCGCGAGATTGGCGGGCATCACGGTCTGGCGGCCGACCGCGCTGTAGAGCAAGGGCACGATATTGGCCGCGCCCGCGCCCACCATCGCGAAGCCCGCCACCGCCAGCGTCCAGTGAACCGGCAAGGTCGCGACGACGAAGCCCACCGCCGCCAGCGCAGGGCTCCACGTCAGCATCATCCTGTCGCCCAGCCGGCGGACGAGACGGTCGCCGGTGAGGCGGCCGATCGTCATCATCGTGGCGAACGCGACATAGCCGAGGCCCGCGCGCGCGCCGTCCAGCCTGAAGTGTCCCGTCAGCAGCAGGGCACTCCAGTCCAGCACCGATCCCTCGGCCATGAACACGACGAAGCAGAGCAGGCCGATCACCAGCACCACCCCGCGCGGCGGCGCATAAGCCGGGCCGGAGGCGGTGCGCTCGTCCGTGATCTGCGGCGCCGACAGGATGATGGCGAGAATGATGATCGCGCCCACCACGGCGGCCGCAGCGGGCGGCGGCACGCCGAGGCCCATCAGGATGCTCATCGTGCCCGCGCCCAGCACGCAGCCGACGCTGTAGAAGCCGTGAAAGCCCGACATCAGGCGGCGGCCCAGCGCGCGCTCGGTAGCGATGCCGTGGATGTTGCGCGCGGAGCTGAGCAGCCCCATCGCCAGCCCGAAACAGAACAGGGCCGCCCCCAGCAGAACCGCCGAGCGCATCAGGCCCAGGCAGGGCAGGATCACGGCGATCCCGACGCCACCGATCTCGATCAGGCGGCGGCAGCCGAAGCGTCCGATCAGCCCGCCCGCCAGCGGCATCATCACCATCGATCCCGCGCCGAACGCCAGCAGGGTAAGGCCAAGCTCACCCGCCGAAAGCCCGATCTGCTCCTTCACATGCGGGATCAGCGGCGCCCAGGCCGAGATCGCATAGCCCGACGTGGTGAAGGACAGGCGCGTTGCGGGCAGCAGGCCGAGGCGCGGCAGGAAGGAGGACCTCGCCACGGCCGATCAGCGATAGTTGAAACTGATCGAGATGCGCTCGTCCTTCGCCTCGCTCGGCATCACTTCGTGCCGCAGCCAGCTTTCCCACAGGAAGATCGCGCCGGGCGTCGGCTCGGCATAGACGAAGGGCTGCAGATCGGGCGCGCCATCAGGCAGGCGCGTAGGCGCGGCCATCAGCATCGCGAGGCGCGGATCCTCGAGTTTCAGCGCGCCCGACCCCGGCGGAACGGCGACGTAGATCGTGCCCGAAATGATGCTGTGCGGGTGGATATGGCCCGAATGGACCGCGCCGCGCTTCATCACGTTGACCCAGAGGCTGTCGAGCTTGGGTGGCCGGGCGAGCGCGAACGCGCATTCCCGGGCGAAGGCGGAGACATGGCGGTTCAGCTTCTTGACCAGATCCCCGAAGACGGGATCGCGCTGGGGCAGATCGTTCAGCGAGGCATAGGAGGTGTAGCCGCGATAGCCGTGCGCCTTCGACCAGGCGCGGCCCGCGCCGTCATCCTCCGCCAGCGTGCGGCAGCTATGCTCCAATTCGTCCAGCAAGACGGGATCATCGAGCGCGCTCTCCGAAAAGAGCGTCGCGAACAGCCTGCGCGTCGTCATGCCCTGCCGATAGGGTGGGCGGGACGGATTGCCAATCGCCCAGCTATTGTTCTTCGCACCGCCCGGTAAATTCGGTGGCGGCGCGGATGCGGACGATGCGCGTGCGGCGGTCATAATCGAGGCGCGGCGTGTTCAGGCCGTTCATCCGATAGGAACCGGTGATCCGGTCGGGCGTCACCATCAGCCTCTCGATCGGCCACCAGCCTTCGGTGCCGCCCGAATGGATCGGTGAGACGAGCTTGCCGCTCGGGCGGACGCGGCCGAGGCCGCCGTCTATCCGTATCTCCAGATCGGACGAGAAGCCCTCGCGGCCGAGCGTGGTGCCGTATTCCGATTGCGGGTCTTGCTGTTGTAGCGATAGCCGGAGTCGCTCCGTGCGGCCGGCCCGCTGCCCGATCCGATGCAGACCAGATCGATGCGATCCGCGTGACCTGGTGGAGGTGGCGGCGGCGCGCCCTCATCACCGACGGCATCGCAATTGCCCGGCGGCACGATCTGGATCGCGGCATAGCGCCCCTCGGTGGTGGCCACCGAGATGCACTGGCGACGGCGCTCGTTCCACCAGAAGCTGTATTTGGTATCCCGCACCGCATTGGTGAGGATGTTGCGATAGCCGCGCGCCTCCAGCTGGGTTTCGCCGCCCGCGCCCCGCGCCCCGACCAGATCGGAAAGCTCCGGCGGTGTCTGGGCCATGGCCGCCCCCGGCAAGAACGCGATCAGCAGAGCGAGTGAAGCGCGCATCGATCGATCCTCCAGATCCCGTTGATGATGCATGTTAGTCGATAATCGACGAGAAGATGAACGCCGGCCGCCATCGTATTGAAACGGACTCACGCCGCTGTCACACCTGCGGCATCACGATTGCGGAGCGATGATGAGCCCCCGACCCTCGCAGCGCCTCGCTCTCGCGACCGTGTTCGCAGCCCTCGCCGTCGCCGCGCCGGCGGACGCCGCCTGCCAGCTCGCCCGGTATATCGAGCTGCCGGTATCGATGTGGGGGGCGCGGCCGCTCGTCGCGACGCAGATCAACGGCAAGGATGCGCAGTTCATCCTCGACAGCGGAGCCTTCTACAGCACGATCCCGCGCGCGGCGGCCGATCAGTTCGGGCTGAAGCTGCAGGCGCTGCCTCCCACGTTCCGATTGGGCGGCGTGAACGGCACCGCCCATGCCTCGATGGCCTATGTCGACGATTTCGGGCTGGCGGGGGTGAAGCTGCCGCGCGTGTCCTTCATCGTCGGCGGCACCGACATGGGGCAATCGGGGCTGCTCGGCCAGAATATCCTCGGCATCGGCGACGTCGAATATGATCTGCCGCACGGCGCGGTGCGGCTGTTCAAGGCGAGCGACTGCGCGATCGAGCAATTGCCGTACTGGGCGGAGGGGCGGCCGGTCTCGATCGTCAATCTGGAGCTGATGACGCCCACCCAGCGGCACACGATGGGCACCGTCACGCTGAACGGCGTGAAGCTGCGCGCCGTGTTCGATACGGGGGCGCCCTCCTCGATCCTGACGCTGGCGGGCGCGAAACGGGCCGGGATCACCGCCACCAGCCCGGGCGTGAGCGACGCGGGCACCTCCTCCGGCCTCGGCACCGGCGTCACGCGGGCGTGGCGCGCGACGTTCGGCCTGCTGGATATTGGCGGCGAGCAGATCCGCGATCCGCAGATCCGCTTCAGCGCCGTCACGCTGGGCGCCGCCGACATGCTGATCGGCGCGGATTTCTTCCTCACCCACCGCATCTACGTGTCGAACAGGCTGCACCGCATGATCCTCACCTATGAGGGCGGCCCCCTGTTCGGGCTCAACCCGAAAGGTGTGGTGACGACGGACGGCGCCACGGTGGACCTGAAGGACACGTCCGCCGCGCCCACCGATGCGGAGGGCTTCGCCCGGCGTGGCTCTGTTTCGCTTTCCAACCAGAAGCCGGACGATGCGATCGCGGATTATAACGAAGCGATCCGCCTGGCGCCCGAGGAAGCCCGCTATTATCGCCTGCGCGCCACCACGCGGCTGACCAAGGGGCAGCCGCTGCTGGCCTCCGCCGATCTCGACATGGCGATCCAGCTCGACCCCAAGGACACCGAAGCGCACGGCATCCGCGCCGCATTGCGGCTGGGCGCGCACGATCCGGCGGGTGCGGGTGAGGATATCAAGGCGATCGACGCGCTCCTGCCGCCCGGCGCCGCACGCCGGCTGCGGCTGGCCCAGATGGCCGACGCGGCGGATCTGCCCGATCTGGCGCTGGCGAATTACGGCGCCTGGCTCGACAGCCACAAGGAGGATGCGGCGCGGCCCGGCGCGCTGAACGGCCGCTGCTGGCTGCGCGGGCGGCTCGATCGGGAGCTGGACGGGGCACTGGACGATTGCAACGCGGCGCTGCGGATGCGACCGGGCAGCCCCGCTTATCTGGACAGCCGGGCCATGATCCGACTGCGGCAGGGCAATTGGGACGCGGCGCTTTCGGATTATGACGCGGCGATCAAGGCCAATCCGAAGGCGGGCTGGTCGCTCTACGCGCGTGGGCTGGTGAAGGCGAAGATGGGCGACGCGGCCGGCGCCAAGGCCGACCGCGATGCCGCGCTGGCGATCGATCCGAAGCTGGGCGAACGGGCGAAGAGGTTCGGGCTGGACGGCTAGGCGCTTGCTGGGATCGAACGGACCGCTAAGCTGGCGTCGGGGGGAGATTCATGCGGAAATCCGTTGTAGTGATGGTGCTGGCCGCGCTGACGGCCTGCAGCAAGGCGGAGCAACCCGGAGAGCAGCAGGACACGCCTGCCGCGCCCACCGCCGCACAGGAGATGGCGGGGCCGAATGTCAGCGTAACCGCCGTGCCCGGCGTCGCGCTCACCTATTCCTATTATTTCCGCCTGCCGGTGGCGGCCGTCGCCAAGACGCAAGAGCAGCACGCCTCCGAGTGCGAGAAGCTCGCGCCACGATGCCGGATCACGGGCATGGAATATCATGCCGGCCGCAACCGCACGATCTCCGCCACGCTCAACGTGAAGCTCGCGCCGGAGATCGCCCGGCAGTTCGGCAAGCAGAGCATCGCCGCCACCGTCGCCAATGGCGGGATGCTGACGGACAGCGAGATCGACAGCACCGATGCGGGCAGCGTGGTGGCCGCCGCTGATCGCGCGGCCGAAAGCGCCTCCGACGAAGAAACCAAGATCACTGCCCAACTGACCCAACCCGGCCTGCCTTCAGCCGAGCGCACCACGCTTCAACAGCGACTGATGCAGCTTCGCGATACGCGCCGCGCCGCGGCATCCAGCCGGGCGGATGCCGCGCTGTTGCTGGGCAGCACGCCGATGACGCTGCACTACGCTTCTGGCGTCATCGATCTCGGCTATAGTGACGGGCCCATTCTCGGCGCGATCAAGGATGGCTGGGCCAATATCGTAAGCGGCAGCGCGGTGATCGTGATGCTCGCGATCACCTTGCTTCCGTGGTTGGCGGCGGCGATCATATTGATATTCGGGATCCGGTTCGTGCGACGCTGGCTGGGCGCTCAGGACTAGCTACCCGGCGCCACGAACGCCCCCGTCGTGTCGGTGCGCGCGTGGATCGCATATTCTTCCATCAGCCAGTCGCGGAACAGGCGGATCTTGCGGAGGCGGCGCTTGGGCTCCGGATAGACGAGCCACATGCAGACGCCGTCGAACGCGACCGTCTCGAACGGGCGGATCAGGCGGCCGTCGGCCAGCTCGGCGGTCCAGAAGGTGGGGGTGAGCAAGGTGACGCCCTGCCCCGCCATCACCAGCTGCGCCTCCAGATTCTGCGCGTCGAAGCGGGTGGCGGGGGCCATCGAGACGACGGTGGGCACGCCCGCCGCCTTGAACCACAGATCCCACCAGTCCGCGTCCGAGGCCAAGCGCGGCGCGGTGAGCAATTGGGCGGGATCGGTGAGGCCGCCCAGGCGCCGCGCGAAATCCGGACTGCACATGGGCGTGAAATGGACGCGGTGGAGGAAGTGGGCGACCATGCCGGGCCACGCCGCCGGATCGCGCCCGGTACGAATGCCGATGTCGAAGCCCGATTTGGCGAAATCCTGCACGAAATTGCTCGTTTCCAGCCGCAACGCGACATCGGGATGCGCGAGCTGGAAGCGGCCAAGGCGCGGTGCGAGCCACGCGCTGGCGAAGGACACCATCGCGGTGAGCGACAGGACCTGATCCGTTTCGGCCCGCGCGAAGCCGAAGGCATGATCCAGCGTATCGAACGCCTCCGACACGAGCGGCGCCGCCTGCCGCCCCGCCTCCGTCAACACCACGCGCCGCCCCCCACGCGTGAACAGCGCGGTGCCCAGCCGCTCCTCCAGCAGGCGGATCTGATAGCTGACGGCCGCCTGCGTCATGCCCAGTTCGTGGGCGGCGGCGGTGAAATTGAGATGGCGCGCGGCCGCCTCGAACACGCGGACGGCGGCGAGCGGCGGGATCTGGCGCATTCTGATACTTCCTCCCAATCCGTTGGGGTCGAGTAGGGTTCGAGCTTGCCGAGAACCCGTATCGAGACATCCCGACGGTCCTCTTCTCGACACGCCATCTCGGCAGGCTCGATGGCTGCTCGAAGCCAACGGATCGCAAAGATGCATAAGCCCTACTTATGCCACTCCTGCAACGATTGATTGGCGCTCCTTATCGAACAGGCGCATTCCAGACTCGCGCCAGCGGATCGCCCAACCCGGATCGAACGCGGCGCGGAAAGGAGAATTAGCTTATGTATCACATGAAGGATCTCGACGGACTGGCCGCGCATCGCAGCATCGCGCCCGTGCCGCTCCTGTCGTCCCCGATCGGCGCCGCCCGCGCCTTCGTGCGCTGGTGGGGCGCGCATCAGGCCTGGCCTGCCAACGAACCCGTCCAGCTCACGCGCAAGCGCTGAGCGCCTGCTTGGCAGTCCTCTGATCGCTGGCTAGCTTCGGCGCCATTACGATCAGGGGACGCCATCTCATGAAGCTTGCCCATTCGGCCGCCGCCTTGCTGGCCGCCGCTGCCCTTCCTCTCACCGCCGCCTCCGCCGACGAAGGCATGTGGACCTTCGATGCCTTCCCCTCCGCGAAGGTGAAGGCCGCCTACGGCTTCGAACCCGATCAGGCCTGGCTCGATCGCGTGCGGATGTCCTCGCTCCGCCTCACCGGCGGATGCTCGTCCAGCCTCGTGTCGGGACAGGGACTGGTCCTCACCAATCATCATTGCGTGCGCGATTGCGCGCAGCAGATCTCGACCGACAAGGTCGACTATGTCGCGGGCGGCTTTCTCGCCGCGACGCTGTCCGACGAGCGCAAATGCGCGGGGCAGCAGGCCGAGATCGTCACCGCCATCACCGACATGACCGCGCGCGTGCAGAAAGCGATCGGCACCCTGACCGGAGCGGCGCTGGCCAAGGCGCGCGACGGCGAGGTCGCCGCGATCGAAAAGGAAGGCTGCAAGGATCCCGCGACCGAGCGCTGCCAGGTCGTCACTTTGTTCGGCGGCGGCCAGTACAAGCTCTATCGTTACCGCAAATATTCGGACGTGCGGCTGGTCTATGCGCCAGAGGCGGATGCGGCCTTCTTCGGCGGCGATCCCGACAATTTCAACTTCCCGCGCTACGATCTCGATGCGGCCTTCCTCCGCATTTACGAGAACGACAAGCCGGTCGCGACGCCGCAGCACCTGACCTGGGCCGCGCGGCCGCCCAAGGAAGGCGAGGTCGTCTTCATCTCGGGCAATCCGGGCTCGACGCAGCGCCTGCTGACGCAATCGCAGATGGCATTTCAGCGGGACGTCTCATTGCCCGCGCTGGAACTGTATCTGGCCGAGATACGCGGCCGGCTGATCGCCGCGACGGCGGGCGACCCCGAGAAGACGCGCACCGGGCAGGATCTGCTGTTCGGCATCGAGAACAGCTACAAGGCGCGTTACGGCCAGTGGCAGGCGCTGCTGGATCCCGATTTCGCGGGCAAGCTGGCGCGGAACGAGGCGGAACTGCGCGCGAAGGTGGCGGCCGATCCCGCGATCGCGCGGAAGGTGGGCGATCCATGGGGCGATGTCGCCAAGGTGCAGGCCGTCTATCGCGACATCTACAAGCCCTATAACTGGCTGGAGCTGCGCGCGGGGGGCTTCTCCGATCTCTATGCCGATGCGCGCACGATCGTCCGCGCCGCGCAGGAGCGCGCCAAGCCCAATGCCGAGCGGCTCCCCGACTATCAGGACAGCAAGCTCCCCCTGCTGGAAAAGCAGCTGACCGACGACAAGCCCGTCTATCCGTGGCTGGAGGAGATCGGCATCGCCTATTGGCTCTCCAAGGCGCGCGAGGCGCTGACGACCGATGCGCCGCCGGTGAAGGCGCTGCTGGGCAAGGAAAGCCCCGAGCAGGTGGCGCAGCGGCTGGTGACGGGCACGAAGCTGGCCGATCCCAAGGTGCGCGCGGCCTTGTTCGCGGGCGGTCTGGCCGCGGTGCAGGCCTCGGACGATCCGCTGATCAAGTACGTGCTGGCGCATGACGCAGACGCACGCGCGATCAAGGATCGCTACCGCTTCGAGGTGGAGGCGCCGACCATCGCCGCCCAGTCGAAGCTCGCGCAGGCCCGCTTCGCGGTCTACGGCACCGATCTCTATCCGGACGCGACCTTCACGCTGCGGCTGTCCTACGGCGCGGTGAAAGGCTGGACCTATCAGGGCGTGACGGTGACGCCGACGACGATGTTCGCCGGCATGTATGAGCGCGCGACGGGGGCCGATCCGTTCAAGCTGCCGCCCAAGGTGCTGGCCGCCGAGCCGAAGATCGACAAGACCAAGGTGGTCGATTTCGTGAGCGACAACGACATTATCGGTGGCAATTCGGGCTCGCCGATCCTGGACGCGAAGGGCGCCGTGATCGGCGCGGTGTTCGACGGCAACATCCACTCGCTGGGCGGCAATTTCGGCTTCGACGGCGCGCTGAACCGCAGCGTCTCGGTCTCGACCGTGGCGGTGGAGGAGGCCCTGACGAAGATCTACCCGGCGCCGAGGCTGTTGGCGGAACTGCACGGGAAGTAACCTCAGATCCTCCCCCTGCAGGGCGGAGGGGAACCATGCAAAGCATGGTGGAGGGGATGGACGCGCCACGCCACCCCCTCCGTCATCGCTACGCGATGCCACCTCCCCCTTTGCAGGGGGAGGAGTGAACTCACTTCCGCGCTTCCGCCGTCTGAGCCCTCAGCGCCTTGAACTCGCTGCCCGCGCGCCAATCCGGCCACGTCCGGCTGTTCGCGAGGCTCGCGCCGATGTCGTAGAAGAGCTGCACGTCCTGCGCGGCGCCGGCGAGGTTCCAGCCGGGCGTCACCTCGTCGCAGGGCTGGTGATAGCATTTCATGTAATCGGCCAGCCACTTGTCGCCCGCCTTGCGGCCGCCCTTCACCAGATCGTGGCCGCCGCTCATCCCCATCAGCAGCAGAGCGGGCACGCCGCGCCGGGCGAGCGAAAAATGGTCGGCGCGGAAGAAGAGCCCGCGCTCGGGCAGGGCCTCGGGCGTGATCGTGCGCTTCTGCACGGCGGCGGCCGAGGCGAGCATGTCCTCCAGTTCGCTCTGGCCGTCCCCGACGAGAACCACGTCCTTCGCAGGGCCCGCCGTCTGCAGCACGTCCATCGTCAGCGTCGCGACGGTCTGCGCGATCGGGAAGAGCGGGTGGGCCGCATAATATTCGGAGCCGAGCAGGCCCCGCTCCTCGCCCGTCCACAAAGCGAAGACGATCGTGCGATCGGGCTGGGGCGCCGCCTTGAATAGGCGCGCCAGCTCCAGCACGCCGGCCACGCCCGTGCCGTCATCGGCGGCGCCCTGCCGGATCGTCTTGCCCTGCGCATCCGGCGCACCGACGCCATAAGCGTCCCAGTGCGCGCCATAGACGATCGTTTCCTCGGGATGCGTCTTGCCCTTGATCATGCCGATCACATTGTGGCTCTCGACATGCGCGATCTCGACCGGCGCATCCATGCTGAGCGTGGCGCCGGTAAGCGGCACGGGGCGGAAATCGGCGCGCCGGGCGGCGACGGACAAAGCCGCCAGATCGAGACCGGAGCGGCGGAACAGATCGGTGGCGGCGGCGCCCTCCAGCCAGCCCTGCATCGCCACGCGATAGTCCGAGCGGACGATATCGTAATTCTCGCCGCCGGGGGCCTTCACCGTCTCCCAGCCATAGCCCGCGCCCGGCGTCTCGTGCACGATCAGCGCGCCGATCGCCCCATGGCGGGAGGCTTCGTCGAACTTGTAGGTCCAGCGGCCATAATAGGTCATGCGCTGGCCGCCGAACTTGCCCGCGACCGCCTCGCCCTCCGCCGCGTGGAAATCGGGATCGTTGACGAGGAAGACGGCGATCTTGCCCTTCAGATCGACGCCCTTGAAATCATCCCAGCCGCGTTCGGGCGCGGTGACGCCGTAGCCGACGAACACCAGCGGCGCCTTGTCGATCGCGACGCGATCCGTATCGCGCACCGTGCTGACATAGATGCCCTGCCCCTCGGTGAGCGCGACCGGGCCGGCGGCGGTCTCGATCGTGACCTGCGTGGTCGGCGCCAGCTTCGTACGGATCAGGGGGACGTTCTGGGTGAAGCCGCCGTCCGCACCCACCGGCTGCAGCCCGGCCGCGCGATATTCGCGGGCGAGATAGCCGATCGTGCGCTCCTCGCCCGGCGTGCCCGGCGCGCGGCCCTGATAGGGCGAGGTGGTGATCTCGCGGACGATCGCCGTCATGCGCGCGGCGCTCACCTGCGGGCCTTGCGCACCTGACGCCGTGGCGGCCCCGATGGCCGTCATCGTCGCCATCATGCCCGCCAAAGCCGTTCCGATCGCCATTCGCCGCATTCATGATCTCCGTTTCGCGATCGTCATGCGCCGAGCCGTGCGGCCATGCCAGCCTTTCGTTGCGATGATCGGCGGGCTCGACTATATGGTGGCCTCTCGCCCCGCACGCGCCGTTGTACGTCGCGAGCGGGGCGTTTCGTTTCGACGCACCTTGGGGAAATGAATGTCCCGCCGCCGGCAGATTTACGAAGGCAAGGCCAAGATCCTCTATGAGGGTCCCGAGCCCGGCACGCTGATCCAGTATTTCAAGGATGATGCGACCGCGTTCAACGCCCAGAAGAAGGGCACGATCAGCGGCAAGGGCGTGCTGAACAACCGGATTTCCGAGCATGTGTTCACCCTGCTCGGCAATATCGGCGTTCCGACGCACTTCATCCGCCGCCTGAATATGCGCGAGCAGCTGATCCGCCAGTGCGAGATCGTGCCGATCGAGGTGGTGATCCGCAACGTGGCCGCCGGCTCGCTCTCGAAGCGCCTCGGGCTGGAGGAGGGCTATCAGCTCCCCCGCACGATCATCGAATATTATTACAAGGACGACGCGCTGGGCGATCCGCTCGTCTCCGAAGAGCATATCGCCTGCTTCGGCTGGGCCAGCCAGGACGAGATGCACGACATCGCCGACATGGCGATCCGCGTGAACGATTTCATGACCGGCCTGTTCGCGGGCGTCGGCATCCGTCTGGTCGACTTCAAGCTGGAATTCGGCCGGATCTGGGAGAATGATTTCAGCCGGATCATCCTGGCCGACGAGATCAGCCCGGACGGCTGCCGCCTGTGGGACATGACCACGGGCGAGAAGCTGGACAAGGACCGGTTCCGCCAGGATCTGGGCGGCGAAGTGGAGGCGTATCAGGAGATTGCGCGCCGCCTCGGTCTCATGCCGGAAGGCGAGAATACGGTGCTGGACATGGCGGAGCATCGCAAGAAGCGGGGCGAATGATGCGGGCAGGCGGCCTCTTGATCGCAACGGTGATGATGCTGGCTTCGGCCGGCGCGTTGCAGGCCGCCCCCAAAGCCGCAGAGGAGAGCCGGCCCGAACCGGTCAACCTCAATTGCGACGCCATCTCCTATCGCGGGACGCTGGACCCCGCGACGATGAAGGAGCTGGAGCCGGTCCACGATCTGAACAAGGTCGCGACGATCCTGACCAAAAAGGGCTATGTGTTCGATCGCGGCCGCGGCACGCTGAACATCCCGCTCCCGCCCAAGGAAAAGGCCGAGATCGACGCGCTGCCGCCGGGCGAGCCGATCGTGCTGCCGTCGCGCGACGGCGGCGTGGTGTGCGTGCTGGTGCCGAGCGCCGATTCGGTCTGAGGGCTTAGCCCGCTCCCACCCCGTTTGTGTCGAGCGCAGTCGAGACACCGTCAGCATCGAGCGGAGCCGAGATGCGGGATCGGGGCGCCTGGTTCGACGCATCTCGACTACGCTCGATGCTGTGATCCCCCGACTTCGCTCGGGACGAACGGGAATAAGAAAGCGCGGGCCGGGAAGCCCCCTCCCTCACCGCCGGATCAGCCCCATCCGCCTGAGTGCCAGCCACGTCGCGCCCGAGCAGGCCGCGCAGGCGATCGCGGCGATCGTCGTGCCGCCGGCGACATGCTCGCCGGGCAGGCCGCCCGTATTCATCCCGAAGAAGCCGGTGACGAGGGTGGCGGGCACGAACAGCGCCGTGACCACCGAGAGCAGATAGACATTTTCGTTCGTGCGCTGGTTCGCCTGCAGATCCAGCTCGTCGCGCAGCAGGCGCAATTGCCCCTGCGCGGCGATGATCTCGCGATCCAGCGCGCTCAGCCGCGAGCCCTGTCGCGATACCAAGGTGGCGAGATCGGCGGGCAGGCCGGGATCGTCCTCCAGCCGGTGCAGCGCCGATCGCATCCCCACCGTCATCCGGTGAAGGCGCGCGGACAGGCGCCGCATCGCCACCAGCAGGCGCGTGTCGGGCGCCGCCTCGTCGGCGAGGATCTGGTCCTCCAGCGAGAGCAGTTCGCTGAGGATCGTCTGGGTCCGCTCGCTCACCAGATCGCCGAGCGCGGCGAACACCAGCTCCAGCGCCTTCACCCCGTCCATCGGCCCGGCCCCGGCGAGCCGGCCGCGCAGCGTGTCTGGCGTCTTGAGCGGGCGGTGACGCCCCGTCAGCAGCAGGCCATCGCGATAGGCGACACGCAGAGCGCCGACGCGTCCCGTCTCCACCTCATCGAAGTCGCGCTCCAGATCGGGCAGGATCAGGACCAGGGCATTGCGATGCCAATGGCCCTGCGCGCGAATATCGATGTCGATGAACGGCGCCGAGACCTCCGCCGGCAGGCCCGCCTCGTGCGTCACCCAACGCTGGCTGCGCCGATCGCACAGATCGAGGTGGATCCAGCGGAAGGGCGCGTCCTGTGGCGGCTCGACATGATCGAAGACAAGCGCATCGCCCTCGTTCCAGCAGCTCCAGATGATACCGGGCTGGATGAGCGCGACCGGAACGATCGCGTGGTCGGCGCTCGCCGCAAGGTCCATCGGCTGGGTCATGCGGGCGAGACTCTTAGCGCAAATCGGGCGCGAAGGCAGGCCCCCTGCCCTCCCCCCTCAGGCCGCAGGATCAGGCGCGTCCGCGCCAGATCTTCACGCGCTCGTCCGGCTTCGGGGCGGGCATGTGGCAGGCCGTCCAGCGGCGATTGCGATCGAGGCAGACCCAGATTTCCTCGAGCCAGCCCTGCTTGTTCACGTTGAGGCGGACCATGTCGGCCGTCATCCCGCGATTGGCGGCGGCGAAGGCGGTCTGCACGTCCTGCCGGCTGGGCGCGCGATAGGAAAGCGCGCGCAGATTCGGCATGCGCACGCCCGCGAACAGGCTGCGCGCCTCGGCGAAATAACGCTCCGCATCATAACCGGGCATGCAGGTGCCGTGCTTGGTCCATTCATGCTGGGCGAGTTGAGTGGAGGGCGTGGTGCAATAATGGGCGCGCAAGGTGGCGGGAGCGAGCGGCCTGGCGGGCGCGCACCATTGCGGCCAATCCTTGCCCACGCCGTCCGGCCAAAGGCCGTGAAGGACGAAGCCGCCCTTGCCCGCGCCCGCCCGGCAATCGAGCGAGCCCGCCCCGCTGCTACCGCCCTTGCGGCAATTCTCCGCGAGCCAGATCATCGCAAGCGTGTAGCCGCCGATCGGCATCACGCGCTGTGGCTCGCGCGCGCTGGGGCCTTCCTCCTCGGGCGCGGACAGACGCTGCGGCAGGTTGCACATCGGCGCCGCGACGGCCGGGGCCAGCGGCAGAATAGCGGCGGCGAGCGCCGCTGCGGTGAGCATCTTCATTCCCGTTTCCCCTTCATCCCCGCTTGCCCTTCATCCACGCGCGGGCATCGGGGCGCAGCAGCATCGCCCCGCCCGCCACCTGCAGAAACACGCAGATCACCGCCAGCATTCCGCGCGATCCGGGCACGACATCGCGCTCACCCAGCATCCGCCCGATCACCACCAGAGCCCACGCCGCCAGCAGCAGCGCCACCCAGCGCGCGATCCGGCTGGCGGCGCGCGATACGAGGACCAGCACCGCGAGCGGGATCAGCAGGCTGATCGCGTCGATCAAGGCCAAGCCGAAGCGCGGGGCCACGCCGAGGTCCGCGAACAGGCCGGTCTGCCGATAGAAAGCGAGCGTCATCGGCCACGCGACGACCATGTTGACCGCGCCGAGAATCAGCGCGGCGATCCACAGACGCTCGAACAACACGATGGAAACCGGCCGCGACATAATCCCCCGAAGCGCCGACGATAGCGCCGCCGGCCGCGCGGGAAAACCTTGGAGGCTGCCCTAGGGAGCGATTTTGAGAAGTAAGATCGGGCAAAACCTCGTTCGCCCTGAGCCTGTCGAAGGGCCGTTCTTCTTTGGCGGCCGAAAAAGAAGGACGGTGCTTCGACAGGCTCAGCACGAACGGATTTGAAGTGGTACCTGAGGTCGCCCCCTCAGATGGCCTCGAAATCGAGCCCGATATCGACCGCCGGCGCGGACTGGGTGAGCCGGCCGACCGAGATATAGGTGACGCCCGTTTCCGCGATCGCGCGGATCGTATCCAGCCGCACGCCGCCGGAGGCCTCTGTCGGCACGCGTCCCGCCACCAGCACGACCGCCTCCCGCAACGTCGGCGGCGCCATATTGTCGAGCAGCAGATGGGTGGCGCCGTTGGCGATGGCGGGATCGATCTGGTCGATCCGGTCGCACTCGACGATGATGCTGGCGATGCCCGCGTCGCGCGCCCGCGCGGTCGCCGCGCCGATATCGCCCGCCACCGCGACATGATTGTCCTTGATCATCGCCGCATCCCACAGGCCCATGCGGTGATTGCGCCCGCCGCCCATGCGGACCGCATATTTCTCGATCAGGCGCAGGCCGGGGATCGTCTTGCGCGTATCGAGCAGGGTGGCACCCGTACCCGCGATCGCATCGACATAGGTGGCGGTGAGCGTGGCGACGCCCGAGAGATGCTGGACGGTGTTCAGCGCCGAGCGTTCGGCCGTGAGCAGCGCGCGCGCCTTGCCCTCGATCCGCATCAGCACCGTGCCTGCCGCGACGCGATCGCCCTCCGGGATCGGCGTGTCGATCACGACATCGGGATCGAGCGCGCGGAAGAACGCCTCGGCCAGCGGCAGACCCGCCACGGCAATCGCCTCACGGCTGGCCATCACGCCCGAAAAGCGCGCTCCGGCCGGGATCACGGCGGCGGCGGTGATATCCCCGGAGGGGCCCATATCCTCGGCCAGGGTGGCGCGAACGAACGCACCCACATCAAAATTCTCGATCACCCGTCACTCCGTTTGGTCTGCCGCCCTACCCAGTCCACGATCAGTTTCAGCGCGCCTTCGTCGATCGTGGTGGCGATGCCGCGATATTCGGAGGGCGCGCCGGTGGTGGCGGGCTGGAGCATGTGGTTGAGGCCCGGCAGCTCGGCGAAGGTGGCGCCTGCGTTGCCGGCGAGCGCCGCCCTGATCGGCGGCAGATTATCGGCCGGTGTCACCTGAAGATCGCGCAGCCCCTGCACCACCAGCACCGGCTGGCGGAGCGCCCTGAGCGCCGGGATCGGATCATAGGACAGGAAACGGCGGAAGGACGGGAGCGCCAGCCCATCGGCCAGCATCTGCGCCTGCGCGCCCGTCGCGCCGCGCGCGGCCATTTGCGCGAGCGCCTTCGTGCGGACGGTGGCGCCGTCGTCCTGCGAGAGGGCGAGCGCGAACAGCCCGCGCTGACGGGCGATGCTTTGATCCACGGTGGCGGGGGGCACGCCGTCCGCCAGCTCGATCACGCGCTTCTGTGCGAGCAGCGTCTCGGCCCCGGTGATCCCCGGCGGCGCGATCAGGACAAGGAAGGAGGAATGCGCGGTGGCGGCGACCATCGGCGCGACCTCGCCGCCCTCGCTATGCCCGAGCAGTCCCGTGTGCGCGGGATCGATACCCGGCTGGCCGCGCAGCCACGCGAAGGCGGCGGCAGCATCGGCCGCGAAATCGTCGATCGAAGCGTTCGGAAAGCTGCCCTGCGACTGGCCCACGCCCCTTTTGTCGCAGCGGAGCACGGCGACACCCGCGCGCGTGAGCCGATCGGCGAGCAGCAGGAAAGGTTTATGGCCGAGGACGGTTTCGTCGCGCGTCTGCGGGCCGGAGCCCGCGATCAACAGAACGGCCGGATGCGGCCCCGGCCCTTGCGGACTCGTCAGCGTGCAGCCCAGCATGAGGCCGCCCGTGCCCGGTACGCTCACCTCCTCGACCCGATAGGGGAAAGGCGGCTTCGGCTCCTGCGGGCGCGCGGCGACGGGCGCGGCCGCACCGGGTGCGCGGCGCGTGAAGGTCGCGGGGCTCGATACGCCGCGCTGGGTGAAGGCGCCGGCAAGCGTACGTCCGTCGGCGGACAGCATCGCGTCCAGCCGGCTGCCGATGGACGGCACATCGATGACGACCTTCGGCCCGTCCCGCGTGACCGTGAGCGGCATGCGGCGGGACGACTGCTCCGGGCTTTCGAGCGTCGACCCCGCCTCCGCCAGATGCAGGATGAGCTGGAGATCCATGCCGGCGGCGATCCGCAGCGCACCGTCCCACTCGCCGTTCAGCGAGGGCAGCGGCGCGGCCTCGGCGGTCTGCGCCGCCGGTGCCGGCATCAGCAGGATCATCGCCCGATCAGTCCGCCTTCGCCATCGCCGGGCGGCCGACATCCCCCTGCCCGACCGTGGCGGCCGCCATTTCCAGCATCTTGTCGAGCGGGCGCTTGGCGGCGAGGCGGGTTTCCTCGTCCATCTCGATGCGCGGATTGAGATCGCGCAGCGCGAGGTACAGCTTTTCGAGGCTGTTCATCGCCATATACGGGCACATGTTGCAGTTGCAGTTCCCGTCCGCGCCCGGCGCGCCGATGAAGGTCTTGTGGGGTGCGGCCTTCTGCATCTGGTGGATGATGTGCGGCTCGGTCGCGACGATGATCGTGTCGGCGGGCGACGTCAGCGCGAATTCGAGGATGGCGCGCGTCGAACCCACCTGATCGGCATAATCGAGGATATAGGCCGGGCATTCCGGATGCGCGGCGATCGGCGCATCGGGATATTGCATCTTGAGCTTCAGCAGCTCGGTTTCCGAGAAGGCCTCGTGGACGATGCAGGCGCCCTGCCACAGCAGCATGTCCCGCCCGGTCTTCCGGTTGAAATAGGCGCCCATATTCTTGTCCGGCGCGAACAGGATCTTCTGGTCCTGCGGGATCTGGGCCAGGATCTTCTCGACCGACGACGAGGTGACGATGATGTCGCTGTGCGCCTTCACCGCGGCCGAGCAATTGATGTAGGTGAGCGCAAGATGATCCAGGTGCGCGGCGCGGAACGCGGCGAACTGCTCGGGCGGGCAGCTGTCTTCCAGCGAGCAGCCGGCGGCCATGTCCGGCAGCACCACCGTCTTCTGCGGCGAGAGGATCTTGGCGACCTCGGCCATGAAGCGCACGCCGCAGAAGGCGATCACCTCCGCATCCGTCTCGGCTGCCTTCTTCGACAGATCGAGGCTGTCGCCCACGAAATCGGCGAGATCCTGGATCTCCGGCACCTGATAATAATGGGCGAGGATCACGGCGTTGCGCTCCTTGCGGAGCCGATCGATCTCGGCGCGAAGGTCCAGGCCGGCAAGGTTCGTCACGGGCGCGTTCACGGGCAATCTCCTCGCCGCGCCAGATAGGAGCGGCGCGGGCATTTGTCGAAGATTCTTGGTGGGAAACGCCACGCAGCGCCGCCGTCATCCTGAACTTGTTTCAGGATCCATGGCCGGGCCTCTCCGCTGGGCGCGACAGCAAGGATGGGCGATGGACGCCGAAACAGGTTCAGCATGACAGGTGGGGCATGTAAGCAGCGGGGATGTCCCACCTTCCCACCCTCGCCGCGATCGCGGGCGTCTATTTCATCGCGGTCGCGAGTCCGGGGCCGAATTTCCTGCTGATCAGCCAGCTGGCGCTGACCGGACGGACCCGGCTGGGCCTGACGGTGGCGGCGGGCATCGCGAGCGGTTCGCTCGTCTGGGCGATGCTGGCGATGGCGGGTGTCGCGGCGCTGCTGGCGCGGGCGGGCCATCTGTATGACCTGATCCGGCTCTGCGGGGCCGCCTATCTGATCTGGTTCGGCCTGAAATTGCTGTGGAGCGCGCGGAGCAAAAGCGACGGCGTGGCGCGGCAGGTGGCGATCCCGGCGACGCCTCTGCGCGCCTATCGCGCGGGGCTCGTCACCAATCTCACCAATCCCAAGGCCGGCGCCTTCTGGACCAGCGTGTTCAGTTCGATGTACCCCGCCCACGCGCCGTCCTGGTTCGGGCCGGTGACGCTGGGGATGGTCGTCTGCATTTCGGGCGGCTGGTATGTGATGCTGGCCTACTTCTTCGCGACGGACGCGGTGCAGCGCCGCTATCTCCGCCTGCGCCGGGCGATCGACGGCCTGTGCGGAACCCTGCTGCTCGGGCTCGGCGCGCATCTGGCGGCGAGCCGCTAGCCTCAGGGCGCGGGCGGGGCGCCCTCGTCCGGCGCGGCGCCGCCGAAGCGCGCATTTTCGGCCTTCTTCCATTGATCGTGGAGCCAGGCGCGGGGCTTGCCGATGCCGACCGCCTCGGTGACATCCAGCCAGCCTTGCGTCGCGTCCGCCAGCTGCGCCTGCACGGGACTGGGCGTGAGATCGTTGGCCCAGTCGCGCAGGGCAACCGCATTGATCGCGAGCAGCAGCAGGCTGGCGATCGCGATCACGCCCGCCGTCCAGCCGAGGCCGGGGGCTTCGACGGGATCGTCGGGAAGATCGATTGGAGACGGCGTTTCGCGGGGCATGTCAGCTCCTTACCGTTTGGTTCGAGCAGCTTCGAGCGAAGCCGAGAAGCGACCGTCGAGAACTCTTCTCGACTTCGGTTCTCGACAGGCTCGAACCTTCGCTCGAAGCCAACGGGTGGGACGAGAGACGAGCCATCATCAGAATTGGTAATAGATGAAGGGGGCGACGCCTTCGAAGCGCATCGCATCGATGATCATGATCGCCAGCGCCGTCAGCGCGCCCAGCGCGGGCACGGGCAGCCAGCGCAGGCGCAAGGCGAGGCGCTGGCCGAGATCGCCGGGCGCGAAATGGAAGCTCATGCCGAGCAGGATCAGCGCGACCGCGAGCGGCGTCACCACCAGCTCCGCCCCCGCCATGCCGCCGCCGACAAGCCCGCCCAGGAAGGCGATCGCCTGCGCGAAGCTCTCGGCGCGGAAGAAGATCCAGCCGAGCACGACGATGTGGAAGGTGATCAGGATGCCCAGCAGGCGCGGCAGGCGCGGAAAGCCTTCCGGCCGATACCGATACCGATCCCAGATCCGCTCCAGCGCCAGCACGCCGCCATGCAGCCCGCCCCAGATCACGAACGTCCATTTCGCGCCGTGCCAGAGCCCGCCGAGCAGCATCGTCGCCAGCAGGTTCACGCACTGGCGCGCGAAGCCCTTCCGGTTGCCGCCCAGCGCATCGATATAGAGATAGTCGCGCAGCCAGCTCGACAGGCTGATATGCCAGCGGCGCCAGAATTCCTGGAGCGAGGCGGCGCGATAGGGCTGATCGAAATTGAGCGGGAAGCGGTAGCCGAGCAACGCCGCGATGCCGATCGCCATATCGCTATAGGCGGAGAAATCGCAGTAGATCTGGACCGCATAGCCATAGGCCGCCGCCACCAGATCGAGGCTGCCATGCGAGGCGGGATCGAAGAAGACCGGATCGACGAGGCCGGTCGAAATCTCCGAGGCGACCACCGCTTTCTTGAACAGGCCCCACACGATCAGGACGAGGCCCATCGCCGCCATGTCGCGCGTCAGCACGGGCGTCCGCCGGAACTGGGGCAGCAGGTCCGAACCGCGCACGATCGGCCCCGCCACCAGATGCGGGAAGAAGGACATCAGCAGGGTGATGTCCAGCAGGCTCTCGGCCGCGATCCGGCGCTTATAGACGTCGATCAGATACGACATGCCCTGGAAGGTGAAGAAGCTCACCCCCACCGGCAGCACGATCTGCATCAGCGGCATATCGCGCGCGAAGCCGAACCCGGCGAGGATCGCGCCGAGCTGCTCCAGGAAGAAATCGTAATATTTGAAGACGCCGAGGATCGAGAGATTGGCGGCGACGCCCAGCAGGAGCAAAGTCTTGGCGGTACGGCTCGGCTGCTCTTCCGTATCCGGATCGGTCCGCTCGATCAGCCGCGCCATGCCCCAGTTGAGGAAGGCGGACGCGATCAGCAAAGCGACGAAGCGCCAGTCCCACGCGCCATAGAAGACCCAGCTGGCGAGCAGCAGCAGGATCTTGCGCCACTCGTTCGAGGCGGAGGCGCTCCACGTGACCGAGAAGACGAGGAGGAAGAACAGCCCGAAGGTGAGCGTCGGGAACAGCATTGGCTAACGCTGTCCCGCCGGCTGATCTCCATCCGTTGGCTTCGAGCGAAGATCGAGCGTGTCGAGATCGCAGTCGAGAAGGGTTCTCGACGGTCGCTTCTCGGCTTCGCTCGAATCTGCTCGAACCAAACGGGGGAAAAGAGGCATCACCGCCCCGCCCCGGTCAGGCGATCCAGATCGGCTTCCAGCCGGTCGGCGATCTCCTTGCCGCCGGCCTTCGTGTAGTGGACGTAATCGCTCCGCATCAGCGGGGGATTGGCGCGGGTCCAGCGCAGCGCGGTGCAGCGGCCGCCCATGCGCCCCTCCCAATCCCAGAAGGCGACATGGAGCGAGGCGGCGACGCGCCGCTGGACATCGCGCACCACCGACAGGCCGGACGGCGGGAAGAGCGGGGTGCGCGCTCCCTCGGGCGCGCGTGCGGGCAGCTTCTGGACGACCGCACCGGGCGGATAGAGCGCCTGTGGCTGCGGAGCCGCCGCAGGCTGGGCGGGCTGGGCGGTGCCCGCCTGCGCGGGCAGCGACGGATCCGCCCCCGGCATGACGCCGAGGAAGGTGCCGAGCCGCGCCATCGCGGCGGCGAGATTGCCGCCGCCGATCGGCGTGGGTGGCGGAGGTGGCGGCGAAATGGAGGGCGCGTTTTCTTCGCGGCAGGCGCTGCTGTCCCCGCCGGGGCCGTTGGCCAGCAGCTCGCTCCGCCGCGTCAGCGCATCGGGCGCGCCGAGCAGCAGGATCGGCACGTTGCCCGCGATGCGGCGGATGCGGCCGATCTGGCTGCGCAGGATCGCCTCATATTCGAACGACGAGACGCGCGGCGCGAACCCCTCGTTGGTGCCGAAGGCGATCACGATCAGATCGGGATCATAGGTCTGCAGCTCTTCGGCGACGACGCTGTCGTCCGTGCGGCTGAAATGGACGAGCTGCGAGCCGACCACGCCGAGATTGGAGACGACCACGCCGCCATGATCGTAGAAGGTGGCCCAGCTCGTCAGGGTGACGGGGCCGCCATCGGTGGTGATATCGACATGCGTCTGCGCGGCGGGCGCGGTGACGGTGCGGCATTCGGGGCGCGCCGAGGCGGAGGAAAAGCTCAGCCGATCGCTCACGTCGCCCATGCGGACGGTGACGGCGCCCGCGCCCGGCCCGGTCATGCCGCACAGGACGAGGCGATCGAAGCGCTCGGTCGGCTCCGCATCCAGCGCCATCGTCGCGCCCGCGGCGCGGCTGGTGAGCGTGTAAGCGGAGATACCGAGCGGCGGATGTCCCTCGCTCCAGCCCTTGCCGAAATCGGCGGCGATGCTCCACTCGGGCGACATCGCGGCGGTGATGCCGCGCGTGAGATAGCCGTCATAGGGGCGGCCGGGCGCCATCACGCCGCGTCCGCCGCTGCCGTAGCGCGCCTGCAGCGCCTCGCGCCAGGCGCCCGAGATCATGTCGCCGGCCGTATGGCTGTCGCCGATCTGGAGGATATGGAGCGGGCGGACCTTGTTGGGCGTCGCCGAGCCCGAGCGCGCGAGCTTCGCGAAGAAGGGATTGAGCACCTGCCCGTTGCTCAGCCCCTCGCCCGCGCCCAGCGCGGCGGCGGCCGCCATCAACATCCCGATCACAGCTGCGGCCGATCCGGCGACAGGGTGAGCGGCGGGGCGGCCGGCGCCACCGCGACCGGCGGGCTGTCGCCCTGCTGGGCCGCGCTGCGCTGCCCGCCTTGCTGGCGCCGCGCACTGTCGCTCGCCTCACGGATGCGGGCGGCGAGCGGGCGCGTGATCCGCAGATAGCCGTTCATCGACATGTGGACGCCGTCATTCGCGCGCAGCAGCTTCGGCGCGCCCGTATCGTCGGGATAATAAGCTTCATACTGGCCCTGGGCATCGACGGTGAGCGGGCGGACATCGACGAAGGGCACGCCCAGCCGCCCCATCAGCGAGCGGTAGAAAGCGTTCATCGCGGTCGCGTCGGCATCGAAGCCGCGATCGCGCATCACCGGCAGGCCGACCCAGTAGATCGACGCGCCATGCCGGCGGAGCATTCCGACATAGGATTCGACGCGCGCGCCGATGATCGATTGCCAGCGACTGCTCATCAGCGCGCCGCACTTGCCGTCGTCGCCGCACACGCCCTGCGCGTCGTTCGCGCCGAAGGAGATGACGGCGATGTCCATCGGCTGATCGCCGATGCGGCCATCGTCATGCTGCTCGAGATTCAGACGCTTGTAGCGGGTGAAGCCGGTCGACTGCTGGCTGTATTTCTCGACGCGATAGCCCTGCCCCGCCGGCAGCAATTTGTAGAGGCCCGACCAGACGCCGTCGCCGAAACTGTCGCCGAACACGCCGATGCGGACGGAGCGGCCCTGCCGCACGCTATCTTCCAGGCCGGGCTGGGGCTGATCGTCGGTCAGCGCGACGGGCGCCTCGGGGAGCGCCGGCGTGGGCTTTTCGGGCTTGGGCTCGTCGGTCGCGGGAGGCGCCTGCTCGGGCCCGGTGGGCGGAGGCGGCGCTACCGTGGAGGGCGGCGGCGGTGCGGGCGCGGCATCGGGCGCCAACTCCACCGCCTGATGACTTTCATTGCCCGTACCGAACGCATAGCCGATCGCCGCCCCGGCGGCGACGCCAAGGAACAGGACGGCGGTTCGATCGAGAAGCAAGCGCACGGGCGACACCGCATCCGACTGCCGCGCGCGCGGCCGCTTGGCAAGGCAGGATGCGGCGGAAAGCTGTGGATGGAGTCGGCGGGGCGATGGATTGCATCGCCCGCCGTCCTGTCGTCATTCCCGCGAACGCGGGAACCCGGTTTCCCGGATTAAGGAAAAAGCTGGGTTCCCGCTTTCGCGGGAATGACAAAAAAGGGAGGACGCGGACGGCGGCGCCGCGTCAGCCGACGAAGGCGCGTTCGATCACATATTCGCCGGGCTTGGCGTTCGAGCCCTCGGTGAAGCCCGCCGCGTCGAGCAGCTCGGCGGTTTCCTTGATCATCGCCATCGAGCCGCACAGCATCACGCGATCATGATCGGGATCGAACGCCTGCGGGCGCGACGGATCGCCGGCGAAGATCGTGCCGTCCGCGATGAGCTTGTCGATGCGGCCCGACGTGTGGAACGGCTCCCGCGTGACGGTGGGGATGTAATGCAGCTGGGTGCGGGCGAAATCCTCGACCAGCGGATCACCCGCCAGCTTGTTGTCCAGATCGTCGCGGTACGCGAGATCGCTCACCTTGCGGACGGAATGGACGACCACGACCTGCTCGTAGCGATCATAGATGTCCGGATCGCGGATGATCGACATCCACGGGGCGAGGCCCGTGCCGGTGCCGAACAGGAACAGGCGGCGGCCCGGCAGCAAAGCATCGGCGACGAGCGTGCCGGTGGGCTTGCGGCCGAGATAGATGTCGTCGCCTTCCTTCACCTGCTGCAGCTTCGAGGTGAGCGGCCCATCCTCCACCTTGATCGAGAGGAATTCCAGCTCCTCCGCCCAGGACGGCGAGGCGACCGAATAGGCGCGCAGCAGCGGCTTGCCGTTATCGCCCATCAGCCCGATCATCACGAACTCGCCCGAGCGGAAGCGGAAGCTGGCCGGACGCGTGATCGTGAAGCTGAACAGATGCTCGTTCCAATGGCGCACCGACAACACCTTCTCGACGGTGAGGCTGGCGGTGGGCTCGAGGGGCTGGAGCATGGCGTGGGCGGACATTCAAAGGCCTTGGAAGAGATTGGGAAGCTGTTGCCTCTACGGCAGGCTGCGAGCGGATCGCAACTCGCAATGGCATATGGGCGGCCAAGAATTGCTTGGTGGAGGGATAGGTGAGGCGGACGGAGGGGGTTTTGCCGAACCCTTCCCTTCCGTTTGGTTCGAGCTTGTCGAGAACCGGGTCAGGCTTCGAGCGAAGTCGAGAAGCCGGGAGGCGGAGCACGGGCTCTCGACTACGCTCGATCCCTGGGAGTTCTCGACAAGCTCGAACCAAACGGAGTGAGGTGAGCAGGATCACAGCCTCTTGCCCCCACCCTCTCCTCCCGCCAAGGGGCCGCGCATGACCGCCGCCTCCCCCGCCCGCCCCCGCCTGACGCTGGCGCTGCTGACCCTGATCTATGTGGTCAATTTCATCGACCGGCAGCTGATCGGCATCGTCGGCCAGCCGATGAAGCTGGAGCTGGGGCTGAGCGACACCCAGCTCGGCCTGCTCGGGGGCGTGGCCTTCGCCCTGTTCTACACCGTGCTGGGCCTGCCGATCGCGCGCGCGGCGGATCGGGGATCACGCGTGACGATCATCGCGATCAGCCTCGCGCTCTGGTCGGCGATGACGGCGCTGTGCGGGATGGCGGGCAGCTTTGCCGCTTTGCTGACCGCGCGGATCGGCGTGGGCGTGGGCGAGGCGGGGTGCGCTCCGCCCTCGCAAAGCCTTGTCGCCGATCTCTTTCCGCCCGAGCGGCGCGCGACCGCGCTCTCCGTTCTGTCGCTCGGCATTCCGGCGGGGATGCTGATCGGCGCGGTGGCGGGCGGGTGGCTCGCGCAATCGCTCGGCTGGCGCTCGGCCTTCCTCGCGCTGGGGCTGCCGGGCGTGGCGCTGGCGGGGATCGTGGCGCTGGTGCTGCGCGAGCCGGTACGGACGAGCCCGGCCGCCGACGCGCCGCCATTGATGGCGGTGGCCGCCACCCTGCTGAAGCGCCCGGCCTTCCTGCACATGGCGGCGGGCGCCAGCCTGGCCTCGTTCGCGGGCTATGGCGTGACGAGCTTCGCGGTCCCGCTGGTGCTGCGCCGGTTCGATCTGCCGCTGGGCGTGGCGGCGTCAGGCTTCGGGCTGATCGCGGGCGTGGGCATCGGCCTGGGCATCGGCGGCGGCGGCTGGCTGTCCGATCGGCTCGCGCGGCTCCGCCCCGGCGCGCCCGGTCTGGTCGCGGCGGCGGGCGCGATCGCGGCGGCGATCCTGTTCCAGCTCGCCTTGTCCCAGCCCGATCCGCTCGCGCTGGCGGCGACGGGGCTGATCCCGCTGCTGGGCGCGCATCTCTATTTCGGGCCGACCTATGGCGTGACCGCCAACAGCGTGGGACCGCGCGAGAGGGCGACGGCGGTGGCGATCCTGCTGATGGCGATGAACGCGATCGGGCTGGGCCTCGGGCCCCTCGCGGTGGGCGTGCTGAGCGACCATTTCGTGGCTGCGGGCGCCTCGTCCGGCGCGGCGCTGACGCAAGCGCTGCGGATCGACCTGATCGTCTATGTGTGGGCGGCGATCCATTTCCTGCTGGCGGCGCGCGCGCTTTCCCGCGCCCGCGCCCGAGCCATGGCTTGACCATCCGCGCCCGGCGCGCCTAGCGACGGAGCATGTCCGAAGCGCCCTTCTCATCGGCCCGGCCATCGCGACCGCGCGTGTTCGTCACGCGCCGGCTGCCGGAGGCCGTGGAGCGAAGGATGGGCGAATTGTTCGACGTGGTGCTGCGCGCTGATGACGCGCCGCTGGACGCGGCCGCGCTGGCCGAGGCGGTGCGCGACATCGACGTGCTGGTGCCGACGATCACCGACCGGATCGATGCGGACCTGATCGCGGCGGCGGGGCCGCGCCTGACGCTGATCGCCAATTTCGGCAACGGCGTGGATCATATCGATCTGAAGGCGGCGCGCGCGCGCCGGATCGTCGTGACCAACACGCCGGGCGCGCTGACCGAGGATACGGCCGACCTCGCCATGTCGCTGATCCTCGCGCTGCCACGCCGGATCGTGGAGGGCGAGCGCGTAGCGCGATCGGGAACCTGGGCGGGCTGGAGCCCGACCGCGATGCTGGGGCATCGGATCGGCGGGCGCACGCTCGGCATCCTCGGCATGGGGCGGATCGGCCGCGCGGTGGCGGCGCGCGCGAAGGGCTTCGGCGTGGAGATCGTCTATCACAATCGCCGCCGCCTGCCCGAGGCGATCGAGGCGGAGCTGGGCGCGACCTATCTGCCGAGCGCCGACGCGCTGATGGAGGCGGCCGATATCGTCTCGATCCACTGTCCGCTCACCGCGCAGACGCACGGGATGATCGATGCGCGGCGGCTGGGGCTGCTGGGCGCCGACGGCTATCTGGTGAATATCGCGCGGGGCGAGATCGTGGACGGCGAGGCCGTGATCCGCGCGCTGGAGGACAAGGTGATCGCGGGCGCGGGGCTCGACGTGTTCGATCATGCGCCGGTGATCGATCCGCGCCTGATCGCGATGGAGAATGTGCTGCTGCTGCCGCACATCGCCTCCGCCACGCACGAGGCGCGCGCGGCGCAGGGCGCCAAGGTGATCGCCAACATCAAGACCTGGGCCGACGGCCACCGCCCGCCCGATCAGGTGCTGGAAGGCTGGGTGTGAGGGGGCCTTTCTTAAGGCACCACGTAATCACCCGGACAAATCATACGTCATTCCCGCGAAGGCGGGAATCCATGGCCTCCCCCAAGAGAGGCGGGCACACTCCACATCGGCATCGCTTCCATGGATTTCCGCCTTCGCGGGAATGACGGGGGCTTTTCACCTGAACGGCCGACAACAAGGCGTTCAGATGCGATTCCGGTTCGCTGCCCGAAAGAGGGGTCGTCGATCGGCGTTGCCGCACGGGCCTGATCGATGCCGGACGAGGCGGAACCGTTCCCCCTCTGCACCGTTCGGTTGCCGCGAATTCAAGGAACGGCCGTTCGCCGTGACCCGGAACGGCCATCGCATTTGCAGATAAGCTTTTCTCGTCATCCCCCGATCGAGAAAGATGGGCCCCGGCAGCGATGCCGGGGCTCTTTTTTTGCCTTCGTCATGGCGAGCGCAGCCAAGCCATGACGAGATGAAGCTTACAGCCCTGCCAGCCACTCCGCGATCATCGCGCGGCCGGCGGACACGGCCTGCGGACCGAGCGCGTCATGATCGGCGCGGACGGTGGCGGGATCGGTGCCGGCGGAGGCGATATAGGGCGTATCCTGCAGCCAGGCGTCGATGCGCGGATCCTCGCCCATCTCGGCATGGAATTGCAGCGCGAGCAGGCGCGGGCCGCGCCGGAACGCCTGATTGGCATAAGCCGGCGTCTCGGCGAGCCGCTCGACATTGTCCGGCAGATCGAACGTGTCGCCATGCCAGTGCAGCACCGACGTGCCCTCGAGATGGCGCAGCGGCGAGGCAGCGCCCACGTCCGTTAGCGCGATCGGCGCGAAACCCACTTCCTTCACCGGCCCGGCGAAGACGGGCGCGCCGAGTGCCGCCGCCATCATCTGGCTGCCGAAGCAGACGCCGAGCGTCGGCCGGTCCGCTTCCAGCCGCCTCGCGAGCCGGCGCAGCTGGCAGCCGATCCAGGGATATTGCTCGCGCTCGTACACGCCCATCGGGCCGCCCATCATGATGACCAGATCGGGCTCGACCAGATCGACCGAGGAGAAAGCGGGATCGCCGACATCGACGCGGGAGAGGTCGTAGCCGGCCCGCTCGATCGGCAGGCGATAACCCGCGACGCCTTCGTGCGGGACATGACGGATGATCAACGCGCGCTTCATGGACGAACGAGCTTAGAGGCGCGATCGCGAAAGTGTCACGAATTTATCTTGGGCGGGGGAAAGGGAGAGCGGCGCACGCCCGCTCATCCTTCCGCGTCATCCCGGAGCAGGCCGGGATCGCCCGATGAAGGAGCGATCCCCCGCGTCACGCGATGCCGGCCTGCGCCGGCATGACGTTACCCGCGATCAATCGCCGGTCAGGATGCGATCGACGAGCTGCTTCACCGACGGCACGAAGCCGTTCGAATAGAAGGGATCCTGCTTGAACTTGTAGGCCGCGTGGCCCGCGAACATCAGGTTTTGATCCACCGGCCCGCCATGGCCGATCTCCTGCAGCGTCTTCTGGATGCAGAAGCTGCGCGGATCGGCGAGGCGCCCGGTGGAATTGCCTTCCGTATCGGCCCAGGCGGAGAAGCTGCACTGGCTGAGGCAGCCCATGCAATCCGCCTGATCCTTGCGGATGATCTTCATCTCCTCCGGCGTGACGAAGACGAGCGTATTGTCCGGCGTCTTCAGCGCGGTGGTGAAGCCGCGCCCGTCCCATTCGCGCGCACGGTGCAGATCGCCGAGCGTGACCCAGAAGCTCTTGCCCTTCACGCCCACGTCCAGCTGGAACTGGTGGTCGCCCGCCGCTTCCATCGAGAACGCGATCTGGCGCTCCGACCGCGCTTCCAGATTGCGCAGGAAATCGTTGCGGACGGCCGAGGAATAGAAGCCGGTGGGGCTGAAGCGGTGGAGCAGGATGTCGCCCTCGTCGAGCGTCGTCAGCCGATCCTTCCACTCCTGGCTGATCGGGCTCTCCTGCGTCAGCAGAGGCCGCGTGCCGAACTGGAAGGCGATGCTGCCCAGCTCGGGATTGTCGATCCAGTCGTTCCAGTCGCGCAGGAACCAGACGCCGCCCGCCATGATGATCGGCACGTCTTCGGACACGCCGCCGGCGCGCATCGTCTCGCGCAGCGCCTTCACGCGCGGATAGGGATCCTGCGGCGCGCGCGGATCTTCCGCATTGGACAAGCCGTTATGCCCGCCCGCGAGCCACGGATCCTCATAGACCACGCCCGCCAGCCATTCCGACGCCTTGGAATAAGCGCGCTTCCACAGCGCGTTGAACGCGCGGCCGGAGCTGACGATCGGCAGATAGTTCACGCCGTAGGAGGCGGCGATCTCGGACAGCTTGTAGGGCATGCCGGCGCCGCAGGTGACACCCGCGACCATGCCGCGCGTCCGCTCCAGCACGCCGTGCAGCACGCGCTGCGCGCCGCCCATTTCCCACAGCACGTTGATGTTGATCGCGCCCTTGCCGCCAGCGATCTCGAACGCGCGCTTCACCTGCTCGACGGCGCCGTCGATCGCATATTGGATCAGCTCTTCGTGCCGGTCGCGGCGCGTGAGCGCGCGATAGATTTGCGGGATGATCTTGCCATCCGCATCATAGCTGTCGGCATTGACCGCCGAGATCGTACCGATGCCACCGGCGGCTGCCCACGCGCCCGCACTGGCATGGTTCGAGACAGCGACGCCCTTTCCGCCCTCGATGATCGGCCAGACTTCTCGACCGCCATACAGGATAGGACGCAGACCCTTGAACAAAATGTCTCTCCGGTGTTTCGAAGTGCTGGCCTATAAGGGAAAGGCCCGGCGATTGCGCGGTGAAAGTTGTTTCCGCCCGGTGCGCGTTCGGCAATGCGCGGACGGGCGCATTCCATGCCCGCGCACGCGGCGTTCGCGAGGGCCCCGTCACTCCCGCGCGGCATCGATCCGCGCAAGCAGACGATCGATCGCCGCCACGCATTCGGGCTCGTCCAGCATGGGCGCGTGACCGATGCGCGGCAGCGTGAGCAGTTCCATCTGCGGCAGGCGATCGATCATGCGCGCGGCCGTCTCCGCGCTCAGGATATCGGAGAGCGCACCGCGCACCAGCAGCGCCGGTTTGCCGACCAGCCCGTTCAGGAACGGCCAGGGATCGGGCGCCGGATCGGGCGGCGGCGCCGAGAAAGGCACCGCGATCGCCGGATCATAATCGGTGACGATCAGGCCATCGCGGTCCCGCGCGACGCGATGCGCCATCGCCAGCCATTCGGCCGGCCCGTAATCGGGGAAGGCATGCGCGTGCGTGGCGGCCTGCGCGGCGGCGGCGGTGTCCCAATCGGGCCAGCCCACATCCCTGCCGGTATAAGCGGCGATGCGCGCGAGGCCGGCCGGATCGATCACCGGGCCGACATCGTTGAGCAGGACGCCCGCCAGCGCATCGGGCTGCATCGCGGAGAGCAGCATCGCGACGATCCCGCCCAGCGACGTGCCGAACAATGCGACCGGGCCGAGCCCCGCCTGCTGGATCAGGGCGAGGATGTCGCCCACATAGACGGGCGGCACATAGGTCATCGGATCGGGCGCATAGTGGCTCTGCCCGCGCCCGCGCAGTTCCACCACGATCACGCGGCGCGCGCCCGAAAGCCGCTCCGCCACGCCCTCGAAATCGCGCGCATTGCGGGTGAGGCCGGGAATGCAGAGAACGGGCGTGGCGGCGGCGCTACCGGGATAATCGCGATAATGGAGCGCCAGCCCGTCGGGCGAGAGCCAGGTGCGATCCTCGAACGACATAGACACGCGACACTCCGGTTGCGCCTGACGGCACGGTTGCGCCCGACGGCAGGGCAGCACCATATCGTCGGGATGACCGGCGATCCGCAACCCACCCCGTTCCGCCCCTCCACCGCCATCGACGAAGTGGCGGATTTCCTCGCCGATCCGGTGGAGGCGGCCGATTTCCCGCGCACGATCCTGCGCTTCCGCAACGACAGAGCGGCGACGCAGGTGGGGCTGGCGGACCTGACGGACGCGGCGTGGACAGCGCATTTCGGGCGCTTCCTCCCGCTGGAGGGCAGCCTGCACCGGCCGCTGGCGCTGCGCTATCACGGCCACCAGTTCCGCGCGTACAATCCCGATATCGGCGACGGGCGCGGTTTCCTGTTCGCGCAGATGATCGACGATCGGGATCGCCTGCTCGATCTCGGCACCAAGGGATCGGGCCAGACGCCCTATAGCCGCTTCGGCGACGGGCGGCTGACGCTGAAGGGCGGCATGCGCGAGATACTCGCGACCGAGATGCTGGAGGCTCTGGGCGTACGGACCTCGCGCACCTTCTCGCTGATCGAGACGGGCGAGGCGCTGCACCGGGGCGACGAACCCTCCCCCACCCGCTCCTCCGTCCTCGTGCGGATGAGCCACAGCCATGTCCGCATCGGCAGCGTCCAGCGGCTGGCGACCCTGGGCCTGACCGACGAGATCACACGGCTCGCGCGCTATGCGCTGCGCCATCTGTTCGGGGAAAAGCCGGGCGACACGCCCGAGTTGCGCCTGCTGGAACTTGTGGTGGCGGGCACCGCGCGGCTGGCGGCCAGCTACATGGCGGCGGGCTTCGTGCACGGCGTGCTGAACACGGACAATATCAACGTCACCGCCGAGAGCTTCGACTATGGCCCGTGGCGCTTCACGCCCCACTGGGACATGGGCTTCACCGCCGCCTACTTCGATCATCAGGGGCTCTACGCCTTCGGGCGGCAGGCGCATGCGATCCACTGGAACGTGGTGCAGCTGGCCATCGCCTTGTCGAAGGTGCAGCCGGTGGAGGCGCTGGCGCCGATCCTCGACACCTTCCCCGCTCTCTATGAGCGCGCGATCAGCGACGCGATGCTCGCGCGGCTGGGCGTGACGACAGCGGACGAGCAGGCCGATCTCGCGCTGGTGCAGGCGATCGAGGCGGCGCTCACCCCCGGCGAAGTGACGATCGATCGCTTCTTTTTCGACTGGGCGGGCGGACGGCGGCGCGGCGCCTCCCCGGCGGATGCGGCCTATGATGCGCCGGCGTTCGTGGAACTGGCCGGCCTGCTGGAAGGCCGCACGCCGTCCGGCCCGCTGGACCATCCCCATTGGACCGACGCCAATCCGTGCTCGATGCATATCGAGGAGGTGGAGGAGATCTGGTCGCACATCGATCGCGACGACGATTGGGGTCAGCTCAACGCCAAGGTGGCGGCGATCCGGCGGATGGGCGAAGCGCTGGCGCGTCTGCGGGGCTGAAGTCCCTTTCCCGTTTGCACTGAGCCCGTCGAAGTGCGGTTCTTCTCTTTGACGAAAGTAAGGACTGTGCTTCGACAGGCTCGGCACGAGCGGTTTTAGTTTTCTCCGTCCCGCTTCTCCTGTGCGGCCAGCATGCGCAGGCGGCGGAAGGTGACGTTGACGAGGAGGAGCGTGCCGAAGCCGAGACCGATCGCCGCCAGCGCCCCGCCGGCCAGCAACCGCCAGTTGAGCCCCTGATGGCAGGCGACGCCCTCGGCACACTCGCCATAGGCGCTCAGCACGACCGCGCCCGCAATCAGCGGCACGCCCAGCGCGGCCGAGAGCGCGCAGCCCCATTTGCCGCCGATCGCGCCGCCGCCATCATAACCATTCGCCATCGCACCCGAACCTCACCGAACCAGCCTTCGCCGGCCTGCTTGGCATGCGCCGCGAATCTCGCAAGCCTTTCGCATCCGTCACAATAAAATCGGTGGATCGATCGATTTCCGAACAAGTTTCCAGGCCGCCCCGCCATCATTCCAAGCAGAAAATTCCCGGTAATCCGCCAAGGATCGGAACAAAGTCCGGTAAATCTCAAATCCGCGACAATAATCTGATTTCAAACAGTTTTTTAAGGGAGTCGAGCGCAGAATTAACCAGCGCGATCATCGCTTTCGATTGTCCGCCGGGGCCAAAACCGATGTTGAGTATCTTGCGTTACACCTGGCAACAGCATGATCACATGTTGCTGCTGCTTGCCGCCGCGATCTGGACCGTCGGGAGCCTCTGCCTCTTCCTGATCCTGCAACGCTCGCTGGAATTCACGAAGCATCGCCGCCACCAATGGTCGGCGATCAGCGCGTGCACCGGCGGCATCGGCGTATGGGCCACGCATTTCGTGGCCATGCTCGGCCACCGCGACGGCATGCCGATGCATTACGACATCGGCCTGACCGCCATTTCGGTCGCGATCATCATCGCCCTGTTCTGGATCGCGCTGCGTCCGCTCGGCGAGCGCCGCGACACGCTGACGGCGGTGCAGGCGGGCCTGATCTCGACCGCCGGCGTCGGGCTGATGCACTTCATCGGCATGGCCGCCGTGACCGACGTGTCCTTGACGTATCGGCCCGGCCCGATCGTGGGCGCGACGATCGTGTCCAGCCTCGCCTTCATCGGCGCCTTCGTCGCATTCGGCCGCCTTCGCGGCTGGAAGCAGGTGGCGATACCGGCATTGCTCGCGATCGTCGCGGTGTGCGCGGTGCATTTCTCGGCCATGGCCGCCACCACCATGACGATGATTCCCGGCCATGACGTGCATGGCGAAGGCGACCGGCTGTGGCTGGTCACCGCGATCGTCGTCGCCGTGGCCGGCGTCCTCGCCGCCACCGGCACCGCCTTCATGATCGATCGCTATCTCTCCGATCTCAAGGGTCTGGCGGATGCCACGCTCGAAGGGCTGGCCATCATCCACGGCACCACCATCATCGAGGCGAATGCGCGCTTCGTGACGCTGACCGGCGTGGAGCAGCGCCAGCTTCTCGGCATGTCGCCCGACGCCTATCTCGTCGCGGCCGATGGCATGCCCCTGCTGACCCAGCGCGCCATGCCGGTGGAAGTCGCGCTCATGCCGAGCCGCGAAACCGTGGCGGGCGACCAGCGCATCTTCGAGGCGATGACCCATCATATCGAATATCGCGGACGCGACTGCCTGGTGCTGGCGCTGCGCGACCTGACCGAGGAGCGCGCCGCGCAACGCCAGATCGAGCATATGGCGCGCCACGATCCGCTCACCGATCTGCCGAACCGCGCCCTGCTGGACGAGCGGCTGCAGCATGCGATCGCGCTGGCCAACCGGGAGAAGCAGCCGCTGGCCTTGCTGGCGCTGGACCTGGACCGCTTCAAGGCCGTGAACGACATTTTCGGCCATGCCGCGGGCGATCAGGTGCTGTGCCGCGTCGCCGCCATCCTGCGCGACTCGGTGCGCGCGACCGACACGATCGCCCGCATCGGCGGCGACGAATTCACGATCCTGCAGGTCGGCGCGCGCCAGCCCGAGGGCGCCCGCGCGCTCAGCGAACGTATCCTGGCCGCCTTTTCGGACCAGATGGACATGGCGCGGGATCCGACCGCCGTGGGCGTCAGCATCGGCGTGGCCGTCTACCCCGACGACGCGGTCTCGCCCGAAAATCTGCGCCACGGCGCGGACATCGCGCTGTATCGCGCCAAGGAGACCGGGCGCGGCGTCGCCTGCTTCTTCGATCAGGACATGGACCGGGCCGTGCGCGAGCGCCGCGCGCTGGAGCATGATCTGCGCCACGCCGTGCTGCGCCGCCAGCTCCATGTCGCCTATCAGCCGCTGATCTCCACCGCCGACGGTTGCATTTCGGGATACGAGGCGCTGCTGCGCTGGTCGCATCCGCAGCGCGGATCGATCTCGCCCGAGGATTTCATCCCGATCGCCGAGGAAAGCGGATCGATCGTCCAGCTGGGCGAATGGATCCTGCGCGAGGCCTGCGCGACCGCCGCGACGTGGGAACCGCATCTGACGCTGGCGATCAACGTCTCGCCCATCCAGATCCAGCTCAGCACGCTGCCGGATACGATCGCCACCGTGCTGGCCGAAACCGGCTTTCCCGCCGAGCGGCTGGAGCTGGAGATCACCGAGAACGTGCTGATGAAGGACCGCAATGCGGCCCTCGCCCTGCTCACGCGCCTGAAGGCGCTGGGGCTGCGGATCGTGATGGACGATTTCGGCACCGGCTACAGCTCGCTCAGCAATCTCCAGAGCTTCCCGTTCGACAAGATCAAGATCGACAAGAGCTTCGTCGCGGCGATGGAGGACGACAATGCCGCGCGATCGATCATCCGCGCGATCGTCGGCATCGGCCGCAGCCTGTCGTTGCCGGTGGTGGCCGAAGGCGTGGAGACGCCGGCCCAGCGCCGGATGATCACCGAGGAGGGCTGCGCGCAGGCACAGGGCTTCCTGTTCGGCCACCCCGAGCGGATGGACGAGAAGGCACGATCCTATCGAGCGTCGTTGCGGGACGCGGCGGCCTGAGCGGCGAGCCCGGTCGGCACGCCCACGCGTTACTCCAATCCACCGTTCGTTCTGAGCGCAGTCGAAGAACGTGCTGCAAGCGTGGCGCGTGAAGCCCGTGCTTCGACTTCGCTCAGCACGAACGGATTAATTTTGACCAAGCGCCGGCGGCTTCTTTGCGGGACGGGTCGACCGGCACACCCTCCCCAACTGCCCGCGCGGACGGGAAAAACTTCTGCTTCGGCCGCGCCAAGATAGCTTGCATTGCGCGCGCGGCCGGGGAATCGCATCTGGCAGCGTGATGACATCCCTGCTCGATCCTGATGCGCGCGGTCGCGTGATTCTCGTCGGTGCCGGTCCGGGCGACCCGGGCCTGCTGACGGTGCGCGCCGTCGACGCGCTGCGCCAGGCCGACGTGGTCGTGCATGACGGGCTGATCGATGCGCGTGTGCTGGATTACGCACCCGCCGACGCCCAACGCATCTCCGTCGCCAAGAGCCGCGCGCGCCACACCTTGCCGCAGGAGGCGATCAACGCCCTGATCGTGGCGCATGTCCGCGCCGGATCGATCGTCGTGCGCCTGAAGGGCGGCGACCCCTTCGTGTTCGGGCGCGGTGGCGAGGAAGTGGAGGCGGTGCGCGCCGCCGGCCTTGCGGTGGAGGTGATCCCCGGCGTTTCGGCGGCACTCGGCTGCGCGGCGGAGGCGATGCTGCCGCTCACGCATCGCGACTGGTCCAGCGCGGTCAGCTTCGTGGCGGGCCAGTGCAAGGGGCTGAGCGAGCAGGACTGGTCCGGCCTCGCCGGCAAGGGCCGCACGCTCGTCATCTACATGGGCGTGGCCTCGGGCAGCTGCATCGCCGACAAATTGATGATGGACGGGCTCGCGCCCGACCTGCCCGTCGCGGTGCTGGAGCGGGGCACGCTCCCCGGCAGCCGCGCGATGCGGACGGTGCTGGCCGATCTCGGCGGCATGCTCGACCGCGAGAAGGTGATCAGCCCGGCGATCATCGTCGTCGGGGAAGTGGTGTTGCTTTCGGACGCCGAGGACCGGATGCAGCGTTTCGCACAACAGGCACAGGTGATGACGTCGTGAAACTCGTGACAGGAAATGATCTCGTCTCGGGCGACGTCATCTGGTGGGCCGGCAGCGGCTGGTCGCGCCATATCGCCGACGCGGTGGATGCGGGCGAGGAGGGCGAGGCGATTGCCGCGCGCGAGGAAGCCGCGCGCCGCGTGAACGGCCCCTATCTGATCGAGGCGAAGGAAGGCCCGGACGGCCCCATCGTCGGCAATGCGAAGGAGCGCATCCGCGCGGCCGGCCCCAGTGTGCGGCTGGATCTGGGTGTGCAGGCAGAAAAGCAGGGTGTCGCCTGAATGTACAAATATGACGAATATGATCAGGCGATCGTCGATGCGCGGGTCGAGGAATTTCGCGACCAGTGCAATCGCCGCCTTTCGGGCGAGATGACCGAGGACCAGTTCAAGCCCTTGCGGCTGATGAACGGTCTCTATCTGCAGCTGCACGCTTACATGCTGCGCGTCGCCATCCCCTATGGCACGCTCGACAGTCGGCAGATGCACATGCTGGCGCACATCGCGCGCAAATATGATCGAGGCTACGGCCATTTCACGACGCGCCAGAACCTCCAGTACAACTGGATCAAGCTGGACGATGCGGCGGACATCCTCGCCGAACTCGCCACCGTCGAGATGCATGCGATCCAGACGAGCGGGAATTGCATCCGCAACATCTCGTCCGATCAATATGCGGGCGCCGCGGCGGACGAGCTGGCGGATCCCCGCCCCTATGCCGAGCTGCTGCGCCAGTGGAGCACCTTCCACCCCGAATTTCTGCTGCTGCCGCGCAAGTTCAAGATCGCGGTGATCGGCGCGGACGAGGATCGCGCGGCGATGAAGCTGCACGATATCGGCCTGAAGCTGGTGAAGGACGCGGCCGGCACGATCGGCTTCGAGGTCTATGTCGGCGGCGGTCAGGGCCGCACGCCGATGGTGGCGCCCCTGATCCGCGAATTCCTGCCGGCGAGCGAGCTGGTCGGCTATCTGGAAGCCTGCCTGCGCGTCTACAATCGCTATGGCCGCCGCGACAATCTGTACAAAGCGCGGATCAAGATCCTCGTCCACGAGATCGGGGCGGACGCGTATCGCCGCGAGGTCGAGGAAGAATATGCCCATGTGAAGACGCTGGGCATCGATCCGCCGGCGGCCGAGCTGGAGCGGATCGCGGCGATGTTCGCTTTGCCGCCGCTCGACCCGGATGCGCCCGCCGAGGTCGATCGCAGCGATCCCGATTTCGCCTTGTGGCTCGACCAGCAGGTGGTGGATCACAAGGTGCCCGGCCATGCGATCGTCACGATCAGCCTAAAGCCCACCGGCGGCATTCCCGGCGACGCGTCCGCCGACCAGATCGACGCGATGGCCAAGCTCGCGCAGGTGTTCAGCCATGACGAGTTGCGCATCACCCATTCGCAGAATGTGGTGTTGCCGCACGTCCGCAAGGCCGATCTGTATGCCGTGTGGACGCGGCTGGAGGAGATCGGCCTCGCGACGCCGAACCTGGATCTGGTCAGCGACATCATCGCCTGCCCCGGCCTGGATTATTGCGCGCTCGCCAATGCGCGCTCGATCCCGCTGGCGCAGAAGATTTCGGAGCGCTTCGCCAATCTCGATCGCCAGCGCGATCTGGGCGAGGTGAAGCTGAAGATTTCCGGCTGCATCAACGCCTGCGGCCACCACCATGCCGGGCATATCGGCATTCTCGGCGTCGATCGGAAAGGCGAGGAGAATTACCAGCTCTCCTTCGGCGGTTCGGGCGCGGAAGATGCCAGCGTCGGCAAGATCATCGGCCCCGGTTTCTCCGAGGACGGCGTGGTCGATGCGGTGGAGAAGGCGCTGGAGACGTATCGCGATATTCGCGAGGAGGGCGAGCGCTTCCTCGACACCTATCGGCGCGTGGGGGCCGAGCCCTTCAAGGCCGCGATCTATGGGTGAGTTTCATACCACCCCCGCTCTCCGCCCTCCGTTCGTCCTGAGCGAAGTCGAAGGACGTGTTCCGGGCGGATCGCGTGCAGCCCGTGCTTCGACTGCGCTCAGCACGAACGGTGTTTTTGGAGTGTTCGCCTCGTGACCCTGATCCGCTTCCGCACCGACGAGGCGCATGAAGAGCCCGCCGTCACGCTCGACGCGTTCCTCGGCCAGTCGAACGCGACCGCCGTTCGCATCGAGCCGGGCGAGGATGCGCGCAAGCTGCTGCCGTTCCTCGATCGCCTCCAGTTGATCGAGATCGCCTTCCCCAAATTCCGCGACGGGCGGGGTTATTCCTCCGCGCGCATCCTGCGCGAGGCGGGCTTTACCGGCGAACTGCGCGCGGCGGGCGACGTGCTGCTGGATCAGGTGGTGATCCTGCGCCGCTGCGGCTTCGACGTACTGGCGAGCGACCATATGCTGGACCGCGCCAAGGTGGACGAGGCCTTGGCCCGCTTCCCGGCAGTCTATCAGAAAGCGGCGGACTCCAAACCGCCGGTGTGGGCGCTGCGTCATGGCTAAGACCGCCCTCGCCAACCAGATCGGGCACGATGTCGATCTGATCGACGTGCGCCCGGCGTTCACGCAGGCGGACGTGGACGCGCTCAACGCGCGCTATACCGGCGTGCCGACCGCGCAGATGCTGCGCGAACTGCTGACGGGCGAGCTGGCGGGGCGCACCGCGCTCGTCTCCTCCTTCGGCACCGAGAGCGCGGTGCTGCTGCATCTCGTCAGCCAGATCGACACGGATATTCCGCTGATCTTCACGAACACGCAGAAGATGTTCGGCGAGACTTTGGCCTATCGCGACGAGCTTTCGGAGCGGCTGGGCTTCACCGATCTGCGCGTCTATCGCCCCGATCCGAAGATTCTGGCGGAGAAGGACCGCACCGGCCTGCGCTGGTCCTATGATCCGGACGGCTGCTGCGAGATCCGCAAGGTGGAGCCGCTGAAGCGCGCGCTGAAGAGCTTCGACGCCTGGATTTCGGGTCGCAAGGGCTTTCAGGCGGGCACGCGCACCGCGCTGCCCTTGTTCGAACTGGACGAGGCGGATGCGGCGGTGTCCGGCCCCAAGCTGAAGATCAATCCGCTGGCCGGCTGGGACAAGGACGCGCTCAACGCCTATTTCGAGGCGAACGATCTGCCGCGCCATCCGCTGGAGGCGGAAGGCTATCTCTCGATCGGCTGCTCGCCCTGCACCAGCAAGGTGCTGCCGGGCGAGGATCCCCGCTCGGGCCGCTGGCGCGGGTGGGACAAGGTGGAATGCGGCATCCACTCGCCCATTCCCACCACGCCGCAGGCGGACGATCCGGTTTTCTGAGGCGGCCGAAATCCGGTCGACCATCTATTCCCGTTCGGGCTGAGCGAAGTCGAAGCACGGGCTTCGAGCGCATCACTTGCAGCACGTGCTTCGACTTCGCTCAGCACGAACGGAGTTGGCACAATCCCAGCCCAAACAATTCGGGTCCGGAACGGACGGAACCCGATGTCGTGCCCCGCTTTCTATCTCGCATCGGCACTCCGGCAGTGGGACAACGGGATGGTGATCGCGGCTCTTCTTCTGGTGACGGCGGCACAGGCGACGATGACGGCGACGCCAGTGCGCGCGACCGCCACGAAGCTTCGCCTGTCACCCAGCGTCGTGGCGGGCCAGATCGCCGCGGAGAGCGTGCCCCATCGCCGATCGCGCTACCTGCTTCCCCGAACCGACAGCCCGACGGCGGACGCGGACGGCATCCGCTTCCGCTGGAAGCTCAACAAGGTGAAGATGACGATGCCGATCCCCTCAATCTGAGGGGATCGAACGGATCGACGTTCGGATGGCCTGAAAGAGTGCGCTGGGCATCATTCCAGACTGTCATGCTGAACTCGTTTCAGCATCCATGACCTGACGGATTGGCCTAGCTTCACGGGCGGGTCATGGGCCCTGAAACAAGTTCAGGGTGACGATAGTCCGAAACTGCAGACGGCGCTGATCGTCGATCGGCCTCAGTCGTCCACGCCCGGAATGCTGGAATAATTATCTTCCGCCAGATCGCTGAACTTGGTGATCTTGGCTTCGAACTTCAGGCGCACGCGGCCGGTGGCGCCGTGGCGCTGCTTGGCCACGAGCAGTTCGCAGGTGCCGAACACGCGCTCCATGTCGCGCGACCATTGATCGTGCTGCTCCCACACCTTCGCGTCGTCGCCGTCGACCGGCTTCTTCGGCTCGCGCGCGGCGACATAATATTCCTCACGGAACACGAACAGCACGATATCGGCGTCCTGCTCGATCGAGCCGGATTCGCGCAAATCCGAAAGCTGGGGGCGCTTGTCCTCGCGGCTTTCCACCTGACGGCTGAGCTGGGAGAGCGCCATCACCGGCACCGCCAGCTCCTTCGCCAGCGTCTTCAGGCCGCGGCTGATCTCCGAAATTTCCTGCACGCGATTCTCGCCCGCCGCCTTGGCCGAGCCGGTCAGCAGCTGGAGATAGTCGACGATGATCAGGCCGATGCCGCGCTGGCGCTTCAGGCGGCGCGCGCGCGTGCGCAGCGCCGCGATCGTGAGACCGGGCGTATCATCGATGTAGAGCGGGAGGTGTTCCAGATCCTGCGCCGCGCGGGCGAGGTTGCGGAAATCCGCCTGGCTGATCTTGCCCATGCGGAGATTTTCGGAGCTGATGCCCGACTGCTCGGCCAGAATACGCGTGGCGAGCTGATCCGCCGACATTTCGAGGCTGAAGAAGGCGACGGCGGCGCCGATCGACTTTTCCGGCGGAATGCCGTCCTCCTGATCGCGGACCAGGCGGCGGGCGGCATTGTAGGCCATGTTGGTGGCGAGCGATGTCTTGCCCATGCCGGGGCGGCCGGCGAGGATCAGAAGATCCGAATTGTGGAGGCCGCCCATCTTGGCGTTCACGCTGTCGAGCCCGGTGGTGACGCCCGAGACGTGGCCACCCGAGTTCAGCGCCTTCTCCGCCGCCTCGACCGCCATGCGCGTGGCCTGGCCGAACGACTTGACCGAGCCCTGCTCGCCGCCCTCTTCGGCCACCCTGTAGAGCGCGACTTCCGCCGCCTCGATCTGGCCCTTGGGATCGACCGACTCGGAGGTGTCGACCGCTTTCTCCACCATCTCGCGCCCCACGCCGATCAGCGCGCGCAGCAAAGCGAGATCGTAGATCTGGGCAGCGAAATCGCGCGCGCCGATCAGCGCGGCGCCCGAGCCGGTGAGCTGGGCGAGATAGGCCGGGCCGCCGAGATCCTTCAGCGCCTGATCGCCCTCGAACATCGGGCGCAGCGTGACCGGATTGGCGATCATGTTGCGCTCGGCGAGCTTCAGGATCGATTCGTAGATGCGGCCGTGCGCGGGCTCATGAAAATGATCGGGGCGCAGCTTCAGTTGCACGTCCTCGACCAGCCGGTTGTCGATCATCAGCGCGCCGAGCAGGGCGGCCTCGGCCTCGACATTGTGGGGCAATACGGGCGCGCCGCTGGGATCTGCTTCGAGAGGGAATCGGAGGGGCTCTGCCATCCGACCATTTGCGCGCGCGGGGCCTCCGCCTCAAGGCCGGGCTCAAAAAGATCGGTTCATGCTTCTGTGGGTAACTTCGCCGCCACCCCGTTTCGGCCCAAGGCGGCCATTCCCAAGATCGCGGGACTCCATTAAGCGACGGCATGGCCGATCCGCGCCTCATCGACATCCTGCTCGACGAGCAGACGATCCTGTGGCGCAATGCCGATATCGAGCAGGAGCGCCGCATCGCGATCTTCGATCTGCTCGAGGAGAATGTGTTCGAGCCGCAGCGCGAATATCCGCACGGCTATGCGGGGCCCTACAAGCTGACCCTGTCGGTGGAGGAAGGGCGCCTCGCGCTGGCGATTTCGGCCGCAGACGGGCAATTGCTGGAGACGATCATCCTCGGGCTCGGCCGCTTCCGGCGACCGATCAAGGATTATTTCGCGATCTGCGACAGCTATTATCAGGCCGTGGCCAAGGCGACGCCGCAGCAGATCGAAACGGTCGACATGGCGCGGCGCGGCATCCACAACGAGGCGGCCGATCTACTGATCGAGCGGCTGGAGGGCAAGATCCGCGTCGATTTCGATACGGCGCGCAGGCTCTTCACGCTGATCTGCGTGCTGCATATCCGGCAATGAGGACAAGATGGCCGAAGTGACGATGGAACATGCCGCCGCCGGCGTGCTGATCGAGGCGGCGCAGGAGGCCGCGCGCAACGCGCATGCGCCCTACTCGAAATTCGCGGTCGGCGCGGCCTTGCTGCTCACCGACGGATCGATCGTGCCCGGCACCAATTTCGAGAATGCGAGCTACGGCCTGTCGCTGTGTGCGGAGACGGTGGCGATCGCGGCGGCGAACGTGGCCGGGCGGCTGCGCGACGTGGTGGCGGTGGGCATCGTCGGCGGGATGATGAAGCCGGGCGGCGGAATGGCGGGCGACGAGCCCATCTATCCGTGCGGCCGCTGCCGCCAGATCTTGAACGAGGCGGCGCAGATGGGCGGGCGCGACATCGCCGTCTATTGCGCGAGCGGAGACGGACGCGAACTGCGCGTGCATCGCCTGTCCGAATTGCTGCCCCACGCGTTCGGTCCGGCCGATCTGGGGATCGAAACGCGCCCTTAACGGGAGCCGGGGCATGGCGGCGGGCGATGCCCCGCCGGCTTTCTCCTTCGCCCACGCGCTTTGCGGGCTGGCCCGTGTGGCCGGCGCGGCTGCTGCTGGCGGCGCTGGCACTGTCGATCGTCTGGGGGCTGGCGCATCCGCCTCTGCGCGATCCCACGGGGCAACCCGGTGGCGGCGATGCGGCGCTCTATCGGCTGGTGGCGGAGCGCGTGGCGCACGGCCAGCCTTATCATCAGGCGGCAGCCGAAGAACAGCGCGGCGGCGGCTATCCGCTGCACCCGTTCAGCGCGATGCGACAGCCTTTGCTGGCCGAGATCGGCGCGACGCTGGGCCCGAAGGGCGCGGACCTCGCTCTCTGCCTGCTGGGCGTGGCCGCCTCCGTGGCGGGGGTGATGCGGCTGGGCGCTGGTTTGCGAAGCCCTGTCCGCGAGGTGGCGATCCTGCTGGCGGCGACTGCGAGCGGGCTGCTGCTCCAGCCGGGCATGTGGGTGTGGCATGAGGCATGGGCCGGGCTGCTGATCGCGCTGGCGCTGGCCGTGCGGAGCGAGCGGCTCTGGTGGCCGGCGGTGGTGCTCGGGCTGATCGCGGCGCTGATCCGCGAACTGGCCTTTCCCGTTCTGCCGATCATGGCGCTCATGGCGTGGCACGATCGACGCCGGACCGAGGCGGTGGCCTGGGTGGCGGCGGCCGTCTGTGCGATCGGGGCGCTGGCATGGCATGCCGCTTTGGTGGCGTCGGTCGTGCAGCCGGACGACGGCGTTTCCCCGGGCTGGCTGGTGCTGGGCGGGTGGCGGTTCGATTTGACGCTGGCGCGGCAATCCGCCCTGCTCGTCTTCCTGCCCCCGCGCGGCGCCGCCGTCGCTCTGCCGCTGGCGATGCTCGGCTGGGCCGGGTGGCGGAGCGGCTATGCGCTGCGCGTCACGCTGATGCTCTCGGTGTGGCTGAGCGCGTTCCTGTTCGTGGGGCGGCCGGACAATGGCTATTGGGGCTTCCTGCTCGCGCCTCTGCTGCCGATCGGGCTCGCGCTGGCGCCCGCCGCATTGCGCGACCTCGCCTGCTCGGCCGCTCCCCTTGCCCTTCGCCGGCTTTCCGGCGAAACGGGCGCACATTCCTCCCCAAGCGCGAGCGCCGATGTCCATTCAATCCGATCGCTGGATCCGCGAACAGGCCCAGACGCAGGGCATGATCGAACCGTTCGTGGAGGCCCAGCGCCGCGACGGCTGCATTTCCTACGGGCTTTCCAGCTACGGCTATGACGCGCGCGTGGCGGACGAGTTCAAGATCTTCACGAATGTCGACAGCGCCGTGGTCGACCCCAAGGATTTCGCGCAGAACAGCTTCGTCGATCGCAAGACGGACGTGTGCATCATCCCGCCCAACAGCTTCGCGCTCGCCCGCACGGTGGAATATTTCCGCGTGCCCAAGGACGTGCTGGTGATCTGCCTCGGCAAATCCACCTATGCGCGCTGCGGCATCATCGTGAACGTGACCCCGCTGGAGCCGGGATGGGAAGGCCACGTGACACTGGAATTTTCCAACACCACGCCGCTGCCTGCCAAGATCTACGCCAATGAGGGCGCCTGCCAGTTCCTGTTCCTGAAGGGGAACGAGCCGTGCGAGGTGACCTATGCGGACCGGGCCGGCAAATATATGGGCCAGCAGGGCGTGACGCTGCCGCGTCTGTGAACCTTCTCCCCTCCCTGTAAGGGAGGGGTCGGGGGTGGGTCGCTGCTTGCGAGCCGCTGCGCGAGGTTCCACCCACCCCCAGCCCCTCCCTTCCAGGGAGGGGAGCGTCAGATTACAGGATCGACTGGCCCGTCTTGGCCCAGTCGGCCGCGAAGCTCTCGAGGCCCTTGTCGGTCAGCGTGTGCTTGGCGAGCTGCTTGATGACGGACGGTGGCGAGGTCATCACGTCCGCGCCGATCTTGGCGGCGTCCAGCACGTGCATGGGCGAGCGCACGCTGGCGACGAGGATCTCGGTCGCGAAATCATAATTGTCGTAGATCAGGCGGATATCGGCGATCAGCTCCATGCCCGAATGGCCGATATCGTCGAGACGGCCGACGAAGGGCGAGATGAAGCTCGCGCCGGCCTTGGCCGCCAGCAGGGCCTGATTGGCCGAGAAGCAGAGCGTGACGTTCACCATCGTGCCGTCCGCGCGCAGCTTGCGGCAGGTCTTCAGGCCGTCGATCGTGAGCGGCACCTTGATGCAGACATTGTCGGCGATCTTCCGGAGGACCTCGGCCTCCTTCATCATCTGCTCATGCTCCATCGAGACGACCTCGGCCGAAACCGGGCCCGAGGTGATGCCGCAGATTTCCTTCACGACTTCCTTGAAGTCGCGGCCCGACTTGCTGATCAGCGAGGGATTGGTGGTGACCCCGTCGAGCAGGCCGGCGTCCTGCAGCTCCTTGATGTCCGCGACTTCGGCGGTGTCGGCAAAGAATTTCATGGGAACGCTCCTGATCGTTTCGGGGCCATATAGACGCTTGGCAGGCGGAGGAAACCGCCCGTTCGCGCCCTCTAACGCATGAGAACCAGTTCTTCTGCCATGCTGGGATGAAGCGCGACGGTTTCGTCGAACTGCTGCTTGGTGAGCTTCGCCTTCACCGCCACGGCGGCGGCCTGCAGGATTTCGGGCGAATCCGGGCCGATCATGTGGATGCCCAGCACCACGTCCGTCTCCGGATGGACGACCATCTTGTAGAGCGCGCGCTCGTTGCGGCCGGCCAGCACATTCTTCATCGCGCGGAAATCGGCGGTGTAGGTCTTGCAGCTGCCGAGCGACAGGCGCGCCTGCTCCTCGGTGAGGCCCACGCCCGCCAGCGGAGGATGGCTGAAGACGGCGCTGGGGATGCAGCCATAATCGACGCGCCACGGCTTGTTGCCGAACACGCTGTCCGCAAACGCATGGCCCTCGCGGATCGCGACGGGGGTGAGCTGCACGCGATTGGTGACGTCGCCCACGGCATAGACGCTGTCGGCCACGGTCTTGCTGTCGGCATCCACCGGGATCGCGCCATGATCGTCGAGCTGGATGCCCGCCGCCTCCAGCCCCAGCCCCTTCGTGTTGGGGCGGCGGCCGGTGGCGAACAGCACCATGTCCGTCTCGACCGGCTCGGCGCCGCCCGCGAAGACCACCTTCAGCGCGCCGCTTTCCAGCCGCTCGATCTTCTCCATGGTGGTGTTGAACTTGAATTCGATGCCCTTGGCCATGCTGATCGCCAGCAGGCGCTCGACGATCTGGCGCTCATACTGGCGCAGGATCACGTCGGTGCGGTTCACCAGCGTCACATGGGCGCCGAATTGCTGGAAGATGCCGGCGAATTCGTTGGCGATATAGCCCGCGCCCGCGATCAGGATGCGCTTGGGCAGGCTCGGCAGATCGAACACCTCGTTCGAGGTGATGCCCAGTTCCGCGCCGGGAATGGCGGGCACGTCCGGCGTGGCGCCGGTGGCGATCAGGATCTTGGCGGCGGTATAATCCGTCTCGCCCACGCGCACGCTGTTCGGCCCGGTGACGATCGCGCGGCCGAGGATCGTCTCGACATTGTTGCTCGCCAGCGTGGTGCCATAGGCGCCCTCGATGCGCTTCACCTCGGCCAGCACATTGTCGCGCAGCGTCGTCCAGTCGAAATCGCAGGTCGGCACCTTCCAGCCGAAGCGGCGGGCGTCCGCCAGATCCTCGGCGAAGTGGGCACCGTAGACGAGCAATTTCTTGGGCACGCAGCCGCGGATCACGCAGGTGCCGCCGACCCGATATTCCTCCGCCACCGCGACCCGCGCGCCATGCGCCGCCGCCACGCGCGATGCCCGCACGCCCCCCGATCCCGCCCCGATGACGAACAGGTCGAAGTCATAATCAGCCATTGCGGGGGAACTCCAGTTGCGAGGCGCATCTAGGGAGCCCGGCCGCGCGGCGCAAATGGGATAGGGCGATGGCGGTGATCGAGGGCGTGAATGACCCTCCGTTCCTCCCCATCAACGATGGGGAGGGGGACCATGCGGAGCATGGTGGAGGGGCAATGCGCGACGTTGGGGGTCATGCCCCTCCACCACCGGCTGCGCCGGCGGTCCCCCTCCCCGCGCTTCGCGCAGGGAGGAATGGGAGATCAGAACGCCGCTTCGTCGAGCGCCATCATGCTCTTCTTGCCGGCCTTGATCGCGAGGAAGCGCGCGCTGGCGTCGGGCAGGATGCGATCGAAGAAGAAGGCCGCCGTCGCGATCTTCGCCTTGTAGAAGGCCGCCTCGCCGGTGCCCTCGGCCAGCCGCGCCTCCGCCACCCTCACCGCCTTGGCGAAGCAATAGGCCATGGCGACGAGGCCGAGCAGGCGGAGATAGTCGGTCGCGGCGGCGCCCGCTTCCTCCGGATCGGCCAGCCCCTTCTGCGCGATATGGCCGGTCGCCAGCTGAAGCGCGCCGAAGGCCTGCGCCAGCGCCGGGATCATCGGCGCGAGCGCGCCCGTCTCTGCGCCATGATCCTCGATGAACTGCGAGACGGGGTGGAAGAAGGCGCGCAGATTGCGCCCCATCCCGGCCGGCAGCTTGCGGCCGACCAGATCCAGCGCCTGGATGCCGTTCGTGCCCTCGTAGATCATCGCGATCCGCGCATCGCGGACATATTGCTCGACGCCGCTCTCGCGAATGTAGCCGTGGCCGCCATAGACCTGCACCGCGAGATTGGCGGCGTCATAGCCGAGGTCCGTGAACAGTGCCTTCACCACCGGCGTCATCAACGCGACGAAATCGCCCGCGCGCTTCTTCGCCTCCGGATCCGTGCTGTGCTTCTCCGCATCCAGCGCGCGGCTGACCCACACGCCCACGGCGCGGCAGCCCTCCAGATAGGCGCGCATCGTCATCAGCATGCGGCGCACGTCCGGGTGGACGATGATCGGATCGGCGGGCTTGTCCGGCGCCTTCACGCCCGAGAGCGAGCGGCCCTGCACGCGATCCTTCGCGTAATAGACGGCCGACTGATAGGCCGCCTCGCCCACGCCGAGCCCCTGGATGCCGACCGAAACGCGCTCGGTGTTCATCATCGTGAACATGGCCTCCATGCCCTTGTGGGGCGTGCCGACGAGCCAGCCGACCGAACCGTCGAAATTGAGCTGGCAGGTGGCCGAGGCCTTCATGCCCATCTTGTGCTCGATATTCGCGCAGGTGACGCCGTTCAGATTGCCGAGCGAGCCATCCGCATTGGGCACATATTTGGGCACGAGGAACAGGCTGATCCCCTTCACCCCCTTCGGCGCATCGGGCAGGCGCGCGAGGACGAGGTGGATGATGTTGTCGGTCAGATCATGCTCGCCGGCCGAGATGAAGATCTTCGAGCCGCTGATCCGGTAACTGCCGTCCGGTTCCGGCACCGCCTTGGTGCGGAGCAGGCCGAGATCGGTGCCGCAATGCGCCTCCGTCAGGCACATCGTGCCCGACCATTCGCCCGAGACGAGCTTGGGCATATAGGCCTGCTTCAGGTCTTCCGAGCCATGGCCTTCCAGCGCCGTCGTGGCGCCGTGGGTGAGGCCGGGATAGAGGCTGAACGAGACGTTCGCCGCGCAGATCATCTCCTCGATCAGTTTGTTGACCTGCTCCGGCAGGCCCTGCCCGCCCCATTGCGGATCGGACGCGAGCGCGCACCAGCCACCTTCGCGGAACTGATCGTAGGCCGCCTTGAAGCCTTCGGGCGTGCGGACGACGCCATTCTCGATCCGGCAGCCTTCCTCGTCACCGCTGCGGTTGAGCGGCAGGAGGATCTCGCTGTTGAGGCGCGCGGCCTCCTCCAGCACGGCATCCACCGTCTCGTCATCGAATTCGGTCAGCGCGGCGACATCGCCGAAGCCGTCATCGCCATGCAGTTCGCGCAGCGCGAAGCGCATGTCGCGGAGCGGGGCCTGATATACTTGCATCTCTCTTCTCCACTTTTTTCTTCGTCACCCCGGACTTGATCCGGGGTCCCGCTTTCTTCCGGGTCAAACAGAAGACGCGGGATCCCGGCTCAAGGCCGGGATGACGGTGTGCATCAGTTCCGCAGCGGCTTGCCCGTTTCCAGCATCGTCTCGATCCGCGCGATCGTGCGCGGGTCGCGGACGCGGAGCATGAAGGCCTGGCGCTCCAGCTTCAGCAGGTCCTGCTCGCTCACCACGTCGACCAGATCGGCGGGCCCGCCGGTCAGCACGCCGGCCAGCGCATCCGAGACGACGAGATCATAATCGGTGGCGAGGCCGCGCTTGTGGAAGCTCGCCGCCGCCATGCCCATGCCGGTGCGGCCGCTTTCGCCCGGCAGGCGGAATTCGGGCGGCTTGGGCGGCTGATAGCCGTCGACCAGCGAGAGCGCCTTCGCCTTCGCATCGGCCAGCAGGCGATCGCGGTTCATCGTGATGCCGTCGCCGGGGCGCAGGAAACCATATTCCTTCGCCTGCGCGGCCGAACGCGAGACGGTGGCGGTCGAAACGATCTCGAACACCTTGGCGGCCGCCGGCATCGGGCCCTTCGGCATCGCCGGATTGTGCGCCCAGCGATCGATCATCTCGCCGCAGCCGCCCCAGCCGGGGATGAGCCCGACGCCGCATTCGACGAGGCCGGTATAGGTCTCGGCATGCGCCTGAATCGCATCGGCGTGGAGCAGGATTTCGCAGCCGCCGCCCAGCGCCATGCCGAACGGCGCCGCGACCACCGGGAAGGGCGCATATTTGAGCGCCTTGTAGGCCTGCTGCCCGCCCGCGACGAGCTTCTCCACCTCGCTCCACGCGGCGATGTTCAGCGCGAAGAGCGCGAGGCCGAGATTGGCGCCGGCCGAGAAATGCGAACCGTCATTATAGATGACCAGCGCCTTGTAGCTTTTCTGGATGAGCGGGATCGCCTTGCCGATCAGCTTCATCACCTCGCCGTCGAGCGCGTTCATCTTGCCGGTGAATTCCAGCGCGGCGACGCCGTCGCCAATATCCCAGAGGGCGGCGGAGGCGCTTTTCAGCACGGGCTCGCGCCCGCGCTTCAGATCCTCGAAGCGGATCACGCCCTCGGGCACGACCACGTCATGATAGGCACCGTCGAGGCCGAGATACTGCTTCCGCGTGCCCTCGATCCGGTAGAAACCGCGCTCGCCCGCCGTCGCCAGCAGCGGCGGCACCGCAATGCCCTTCTCGGTCAGCAACGCGGCCAGCTTCGCCGCGCCGATCTTGTCGATCAGCTCGAACGGACCCCATTTCCAATTGTAGCCGAGCTTCATCGCATCATCGATCGCGACGATGTCGTCGGCCGCCTCGGGCACGAGGCTGGCGGCATAGGCCAGCGTCGGCCCCAGCACCGCCCAGGCATAAGCGTTGGTGGCGACGAGCGTGCCGAGATCGGCGCGGGGAGCGGAGGCCTTGGCCGTCTCGCGATAGGCGCCGGTGGCGAGGTCGATCGTTTCCTTGCGCTTGCCGCCGCCGTCGCGGTTCAGGCGATAGAAGCCGCCCTTGCCCTTGCGCCCGGTATAGCCGTCCGCGATCATTGTCTCGATCAGCGGGCTGGTCTTGGCGATCGCCTGATAGGGATCGTCCTTGGCGAGCGTGGAGGTCAGGCTCTTCTGCAGGTTCGGCATCAGATCGATGCCGACCAGATCGACGAGGCCGAAGATGCCCGTCTTGGGCACGCCCATCGGCTTGCCCGCGATCGCGTCGGCCTCTTCCACGGTCACGCCCAGGTCGAACGCCGCGTTCAGGCCCGACTGGATCCAGAAGGTGCCGATGCGATTGGCGATGAAACCGGGCGTGTCCTTGGCGCGCACGATCGTCTTGCCCATCGCGCGATCGACGAACGCCTCGACCTTGCCGACCAGAGCGGGATCGCTCTTCGGCCCGGTCACGATCTCGATCAGGCGCATGTAGCGCGGCGGATTGAAGAAATGCGTGATGAGGAAATCGCGCGTGAACTCGGCCGAGCGGCCTTCGGTCAACTTGTCGAGCGGGATGGTCGAGGTGTTGGAGGACACCGCCGTGCCGGGGCGGCGCACCGCCTCGATCCTGGCATAGAGATCCTGCTTCAGATCCAGCCGCTCGATGATCGCCTCGACCACCCAGTCGCACTCGGTGATCCGGCCCAGATGATCCTCGATATTGCCGGTCTCGACCAGCTTGGCCGCCGCATTGGACATGAAGGGCGCGGGATCGGTCTTCAGCATCTTGGCGACCGCGCCCTTGGCGACCGCATCGCGATCATTGGGATCGCGCACGATATCCAAGAGCAGCACCGGCACGCCGGCATTGGCGACCTGCGCCGCAATGCCCGCACCCATGACGCCCGCGCCGATCACGCAGACTTTCTTGATAGGGGCGACCTCGCTCATTCCGCTGCCTCCAGCAGGGTTGCGATGCCCTGGCCGCCGCCGATGCACTGGGTGGCGAGCGCATATTTGCCGCCCTCGCGCTTCAACAGCGACGCCGCCTTGCCGACGATGCGCGCGCCGGTGGCGCCCAGCGGATGGCCGATCGCGATCGCGCCGCCATCGATATTCACCTTGGCGGGGTCGAGCCCCAGATCCTTGACGCAGGCCAGCGCCTGGCTGGCGAACGCCTCGTTCAGTTCGATCACGTCGAGCTGGCCGCCCTCGATCCCGGCGCGGGACAGCGCCTTGCGGCTCGCCTCCACCGGGCCGATGCCCATGATCTCCGGCGCGCAGCCCGCCACCGCGACCGCCTTGATCCGCGCCATGATCGGCAGATTGTGCGCGCGGGCATAGTCCTCCGAGCAGACGAGAACCGCACTCGCGCCGTCCGTCAGCGGAGAGGAGGTGCCCGCCGTCACCGAACCCTGCTGGTCGAAAGCGGGCTTCAGGCCCGCCAGACCCTCGGCGGTGGTGTCGGGGCGGAGCGTGCCGTCCGTATCCACCTCGCCCGCCTTGGTCGTGATCGGGACGATCTCGTCCTTCAGCTTGCCCGCCTCGCGCGCGGCGGCGGCCTTCTGCTGGCTGGAGACGGCGAACGCCTCCTGCTCGCCACGCGTGATCTGATACTTGGTCGCCACATTCTCGGCCGTGTCGCCCATGCCGATATAGGCCGGGCTCTTCGCGGCGAGCGCGGGATTGGGCAGCGGATTGAAGCCCGACATCGGCACGCGGCTCATCGATTCGACACCGGCGGCGACGAACACCTCGCCCGCGCCGATCTGGATCTGGCCCATCGCGATGTGGACCGCACTCATCGAAGAGCCGCAGAAGCGGTTCACCGTCATGCCCGCGACCGAAAGCGGAAGGTCCGCAAGCAACCCGATCAGCCGTGCGACGTTGAGTCCCTGCTCTCCTTCCGGGAAGGCGCAGCCGACGATGATGTCCTCGATATCGGAGGCGTCGACGCCGGTCTTGGCGATCAGGCCGCGCACCACCTGCGCCGCCAGATCATCGGGGCGGACCCGCGCCAGCGCGCCCTTGCCCGCCAGATGGAAGGGAGAACGGGCATAGCCCGCGATAACAACGTCACGCATCGAATCGGCCTCTCCGTTGCCGCCCCGACACGGGGTGCGGCGTTCTCCCTATAGGTGCGTTGATTTCCCTATACGTCAACTGATTTTTGAGGCAGAACGTGATTCGAGGGTGCCGCTCCGGCATCCCGGACAGGACGCACGGCCCGATCAACGGACCGGCAGAAATGGAGAGCGGATGATCATCCTGATGGCTGCGGCCGCCTTGGCCGGTGGAGGCGCCGACTCGGTGCTCGGCAAGTGGCACGCCGAGAGCAAGAATGCCGTTATCGAGATCACGCGCTGCGGCAGCTCGATCTGCGGCAAGCTCACCGGATCGGACGGGCTTCGCGCCAACCCCGGCATGCTGGACACCAAGAACAAGGATCCCAAGCAGCGCGCGCGCCACGTGATGGGCCTTGAGATGATCGGCGGCCCCTTCACCTGGAGCGACGGCAGCTGGACCGGCGGCACCGTCTACAATCCCGAGGATGGCGGCACCTACAAGGCCACCCTCACCCTTCCCGACAACGATCATCTGCGACTGAAGGGCTGCATCGTCTGGCCGCTCTGCAAGACGCAGACGTGGACGCGTATTCGCTAATAAAAACAACGGATCAGGAGAGAATGACAATGAAGACCATCGTGTTTCGGGGAGCGATGCTGGCAGTCGCACCGACGGCCTTGATGGCGGCCAGCGCCGCGCATGCGGGCGCCTTCTACCTGCAGGAACAATCGGTGCGCGCCGCGGGCCGCGCCTTTTCCGGCGAAGTCGCCGATACCGGCGCGGCCTCGCTCTGGTGGAATCCGGCCGCGATCGGCGGGATGACCGGCGGCGACAGTTCCTTCGGCATCAGCGCGATCCTGCCCAAGGGCAAGGTGACCAACACCAACACGCTGATCCGGCGTCCGACCAATGCGGCGCCCGTCGCGGTGGGCGGCGATCAGGTCTCGAAGGATCCGATCAACAACGGCTATCTGCCCTCGGGCTCGATCGCCTACGGCATCACGCCGAAGATCGCACTCGGCCTGGCCATCTCCTCGCCCTACAGCTTCACCACCAATTACGATTCCACGAGCTGGGTGCGCTACACGGCGGACAAGACCATGCTCCGCACCTTCGACATCCAGCCCTCGATCGCGTTCGCGCCGACCGAGAATATCAGCCTGGGCGTCGCGCTGAATGCCGAGCATTCGAAGGCGAGCCTCTCCAACTTCCTGCCCAACCTCTCCGCGCTGCAGCCGGACGGGCACCAGACGCTGAAGGGCAATGGCTGGGACTTCGGCTGGACCGCCGGCGCGCAATTCCGCTCCGGCCCGATCACGATCGGCGGCAGCTACAAGTCCAGCGTGAAGCATGTGCTGAACGGCGACGTGATCACCGCCGGCCTGCTCGGCCCGCTCGCCGCGCAGAACGGCACGATCAGCACCACGGCGACGTTCCGCACGCCCTGGCAGGCCACCTTCGGCGCGCGCTTCAAGGCGACCGACAAGCTGACGCTGAACGGCCAGATCGTGCGCTTCGGCTGGAACAAGTTCGACGCGATCCGCCTCGGCGCGCCGATCAACGCCGCGCTGCCGGAGAATTACAAGAATACGTGGAGCTTCGCGGGCGGCCTCGATTATGCCGTCAACGAGAAATGGACCCTCCGCAGCGGCATCCAATATGATCAGACGCCGACGCGCGACGGCAATCGCGACGCGCGCGTGCCCGACGGCAATCGCTGGAACTTCGCGGCGGGCACCAGCTATAATCTGACGCCCGGCTTCACGATCGACGCCGCCGCCAATTATCTGACGGTGAAGAATGCCAGCATCGACCGCACCACCGCAGCTTATGCCGGCACCGCCGTGCAGACGCCGATCCTGGTGAATGGCGAGCTGCGCAAGGCGAGCGTGCTCGTCTTCGCGCTCGGTGGTCGGCTGCGCTTCTGATGCAGGCGTCGGTCGCTTCCACCCCGATGGTCGGCCCGGTCGGCGGTGCAGCCGGAGAGGCTCAGCTTCTCCGGCCCCGGCTGCTCACCGATCTGCTGGATGCCACGGTCGCGCGGCATCCGGACTGGACGGCGATCGACTTCCTGGGTCGCACATGGACCTATGGCGAGATCGGCGCGCTCGTGGAGCGCGCCGCACGCGGCCTGCAGGATCAGGGGCTGAGGCCGGGCGACCGCTTCGGCCTCTGCCTGCCCAACTCGCCTTATTTCGTGATCCTCTATTTCGCGGTGCTGCGGATCGGCGGCATCGTGGTGAACTTCAACCCGCTCTATGTGGAGCGCGAGCTGGAGCATCAGATCCGCGACAGCGGCACGCGGATGATGGCCGTGCCCGATCTCGCCGCGATCCACGGCAAGGTGCTGAACGTCGCCGACGCCACTCAGCTCGACCGCATCATCGTCTGCCCGATGACGGGCATCCTGCCGATGGCGATGGGGCTTGGCTTCCGCTTCCTGAAACGCAAGGATCATGCGCGCGTGCCGCATGACGCGCGCCATGTTCTGTGGTCGGCGCTGATCGCGTCGCACCGGCCGCATGATCCGGTCGAGCGCCATCCGGACGATATCGCCGTCCTCCAATATACGGGCGGCACCACCGGCGTGCCCAAGGGCGCGATGCTGACCCACGCCAATCTCGCCGCGAACAGCGCGCAGATGGCGATCCACGTCGGCGACCATCCCGACGTGCAGGAGCGCACGCTCGGCGTGCTGCCCATGTTCCACGTCTTCGCGCTGACGACCGTGCTCAATTATTCGGTGGATACGGGCGCGGAGATGATCCTGCTGCCCCGCTTCGATCTGAAGCAGATGCTGCAGACGATCGCGCGCACGCATCCCACCCAGTTTTTCGGCGTGCCGACCATCTATGTCGCGATCAACGCCGCGCCCGAGGCCGATCTCGCCGGCTTCAAGTCGATCCGCTGCTGCATCTCGGGCGGGGCGCCGCTGCCGCTGGACGTGCGCGAACAGTTTGAGCGGCGCACCGGCGTGATGGTGGTGGAAGGCTATGGCCTGTCCGAGGCCTCACCCATCCTCGCCTGCAATCCGCTCGACGGGCCGATCAAGGACAACAGCACCGGCCCGGCCTTCGCCTCCACCGTGCTGGAAATCCGCGATCTGGACGATCCGCACCGCGTGCTGGGCCTGGGCGAAAAGGGCGAGGTCTGCGCGCGCGGGCCGCAGGTGATGAAAGGCTATTGGCAGAATCCGGACGCGACCGACGCCGTCTTCGTCGATGGCGCGCTGCGCACCGGCGATGTCGGCTATGTCGACGAGGAGGGCTATCTGTTCCTCGTCGATCGCATCAAGGACGTGATCCTGTGCGGCGGCTACAACGTCTATCCGCGCGTGATCGAGGATGCGATCTACCAGCATCCCGCCGTGAAGGAGGCGATCGCGATCGGCGTGCCGGATCGCTATCGCGGGCAGGCGCCGAAGCTCTTCCTCGTCTTCCGCGACGAGATGTCCGCCACGAATGAGGAGTTGTGCGATTTCCTCCGGCAGCGCATCAACAAGATCGAGATGCCGAGAGAGATCGAGATCCGCACGAGTCTTCCCAAAACGCTCATCGGGAAATTGTCCCGCAAGGAGCTGGTCGCGGAAGAGGCGGCCAAGACCGCGTCCGCATGACGACGCTCGACTCCACCGATCTGCGCGGTATCCAGCAGATGGCGGAGGAACTGGGCATCACCCAGCGCACGATCCGCTTCTACGAGGATAAGGGCCTGATCGAGCCGCAGCGCGCGGGCACGACGCGCGTCTATACGCGGCGCGAATTCGCGCGGATGCAGCTGATCCTGCGCGGCAAGAGCCTGGGCTTCTCGCTGCGCGACATCGGCGACTTTCTCGACCTCTACGATCACGATCCCGCGCATATCGAGCAGACGCATTTGCTGGCCACGCGCGTCTCCGACCGGATCGCGGAGCTGGAGGTGCAGCAGAGCGCGATCGTGCAGACGCTCGCCGAACTGCGCCTGATCGAGCGACAGGCGCTGGACCGGATCCGGCAGGTCGAGGGATAGAGGTCTTCCGTCAGCCCGGCCTTGAGCCGGGATGACGGATGGGATCAGATCGCCTCTGACGGAAACATTCGTCATTGCGAGCCCCGGATCGAAACGTCTTGCACCCGCCATGCCGCTTCGCCCACAAGCGCCCGGTGGGGCGGGGGATCGACACATGACGGACGCGCATTCCACGCACCTGCTGCGCGTCCTCAGCACGGCCTTCGGCGTCGCGGTGGTGGTGGGCGGCACGATCGGTCAGGGCATCATGCGGACGCCGGGCCTCGTCGCGCAGGGCGTGCCCGATGCCACGATCATGGTGCTGCTGTGGATCGCGGGCGGAATCATCGCGCTGATCGATGCCATGTCCTCGGTGGAGCTGGCCGCCTCGATCCGGCGGAGCGGCGGCCCCTATGTGTTCGCCGCACGCGCCTTCGGCCCCTCGATCGGGCTGGCGGTGGGGCTGACCGACTGGCTCGGGAATGTCGCCGCGATCGCCTATATCGGCGTGGTCTTCGCCGAATATCTGCACCGGCTGGGGCTGGCGACGGGCGTGCCCACCGGCCTGCTGGCGATGACGCTGCCGCTCGCCACCTGCATCATCCATCTGTTCGGCACGCGCGTGGGCGGCGCCTCGCAGGAGATTGGCAGCGCGGTGAAAGCCGCGGTCTATGCCGCCTTGATCCTGGCGCTGCTGCTCGCCCCGCACGGCGCGCCGGTGATGACCGATCACCACCCCGTCGCCCTGACGCTGGCCGGCACGATCGGCGCGGTCCGCGCGGTCGTCGGTGCCTATGCCGGGTGGAACAGCGCGGTCTATTTCACCGAGGAGATGAAGGATCCGCGCCGTGCGATCGTGCGTGCCACCTTCTCCGGCATCGCCGCGATCCTCGCCGTCTATGTGCTGATGAACATCGCGATCCTCCGCACGCTGACGCCGGCCGAAATGGCGGGCAGCAATCTGGTGGCGGCGGAGGCGGCCGCGCGCATCTTCGGCTCCGCCTCGGGCACGGCCAGCCTGCTCGTCACCGCCGTCTCGCTCATTTCCGTCGCCACGCTCGGCAACGTGATGGTGATGCAATTCCCGCGCGTGCTCTACGCGATCACGGCCGATGCGAAGGTCCCGCTCCTCTCCACCGTCGCCGCCAACGGATCGCCGAAGGCGGCCGTGCTGCTGACGGCCGGGCTGGGGGCGCTGCTCGCCACCGTCGGCATCTACGATCTGCTGCTGTCGTTCAGCCTCTCGCTGATCACGGCGATGAGCATCGGCATGAACGTGGCCGCGATCGTGATGCGCGTGCGCGAGCCCGATCTGGAGCGGCCGTGGCGGATGCCGCTCTTCCCGCTGCCCGCCCTCTTCTCGATGCTCGTCAACACCGCTCTGTTCGCGGCGTTCGTCTATGAGGAGCCGCGCACGTCGGGCTGGGCCTTCGCGTTGCTGGCGGTGCTGACCCTGATCGCCTCGTGGGCGGCACGCATCGCCCGCCGGTCTTCTCACGCCTGATCTCTCCCGCTAACCAACGGATATGATGACCATGAACAACCGCCGGGCTTCGCGCCTGATCGCCGTCTCGCTGCTCGCGCTGGCTGCTCCCGTCCTCTCCCCCGCCATCGCACAGGCGCCTGTCGCGTCGGCCGCGAGCGAGGATCAGCGGTTGTACGCGTTCCTCGATCAGCAGTTCACCGAGCAGCTGGCCAGCCAGCCGCAGCTGGCGACGCAGATCGGTCTGAAGGACGGCAAGGACAAGCTGGACGACACCAGCGACGCCGCCGATCTCAAGCGGCTGGAATGGCGCCGCGCGAGCGTCGCGAAGATGAAGGCGCAGTTCGATCGCGCCCATCTCTCGCAGGAAGCGCAGGCCAATTACGACATCTGGGCGTTCGAGCTGGACCGCGCCGAACTCGCCTATCGCTTCAACAAATACGCGCCGCCTTTCTATTCCTTCCTCTATTCCGCCCATTCGCAGCTCCCCAACTTCATGATCAGCAACCACACCGTGCAGGACGCGTCGGACATGCATGCCTATGCGAGCCGCCTGCGCGGTTTCCCCACCGTGCTGGACGAAGGCATCAAGCAGAGCCGCGAGTCCGATGCGGCGGGCATTCGCGCGCCGCGCTTCCAGATCGAACGCGTGATCACCGGCAGCAAGGCGATCATCACCGGCGCGCCGTTCGACAATGGGGCGCCCTCCCCGCTCTGGGCCGACGCGCAGGCGAAGGTCGCCAAGCTCAAGGCGGCGGGCAAGGTGACGGATGCCGAGGCAGACGCGCTGCTGGCCGAGACGAAGACGGCTTTGCTCGCGATCAAGCCTGCTTATGAGCGCGTGATCGCCTGGGCTCAGGCCGATCTGCCAAATGCGCCCAGCGGCCGCGTCGGCGCGATCTCGCTGCCGGGCGGCGCCGAATATTACGCCGCCGCGCTGAAGCTGAACACCACCACCGATCTCACTGCCGACCAGATCCACAAGATTGGCCTCAGCGAAGTCGCCCGCATCGAAGGCGAGCAGGATGCGCTTGCCCGCAAGGCCGGCTTCAAGGATCGGATCGCTTATTATGCCGATCGCGAGAAGAAGCACCCGCCGGTGCCGTGGACGGACGAATTGCGCGCGCAATATCTGAAGGATGCGAACGCCACGCTGGCACGCAACCGCACTTTGCTGCCCAAATATTTCGGCATGCTGCCCGAATTCCAGATGGAGGTGGTGCGCGAGCCTTCGTTCAGCGAAGTGGCGGGTGGCGCCGCCCATGCCTCCGGTCCCAGCCGCGACGGCGTCCGCCCCGGCCATGTCTATGTCCACCTGCTCGGCACGACCGACGATCCCGCGCCCGACGCGATGATCGATCTGATGTGCCACGAAGGCGTGCCCGGCCACGTGATGCAGGGCGACATCCAGGTGCGCCAGAGCGGCGGGCCCAAGTTCCGCCAGACCGCGCGCTACGTGGCGTTCAGCGAGGGCTGGGGCCTCTATTCGGAGGCGCTGTGCAAGGAAATGGGCGCCTTCCCCGATATCGCCAACGATTTCATGCGGCTGGAGGCGGAGCTGTTCCGCGCGGCGCGCCTCGTGACCGACACGGGTATCCACGCCCAGGGCTGGACCGAGGATCAGGCGATCAAATACATGGTCGAAACCGGCCGCGCCTCGCCCGCGCAGGCCCAGTCCGAAGTGCGGCGCTACATCACGCTGCCGGGTCAGGCCACGGGCTACAAGATCGGCATGCTCAAGATCATGGAAGTCCGCCACAAGGCGGAGAAGGAATTGGGTGCGAAGTTCGACATCCGCGCCTTCCACGATCTGATCATCGGATCGGGCTCGCTCCCGCTGCCGATCCTGGAGCGCCGCGTCGACGAATGGATCGCCTCGCGCAAGGGGTAATTCGGCCTCTCTTCCCGTCCCGTTCGCACTGAGCCTGTCGAAGCCTGTCCTGAGCGCCTGCCTTGGCAGGCAGTCGAAGGGTGCTGCCCTTCTTTCTTCCGCTTCAGGAAAAGAAGGACGGTGCTTCGACAGGCTCAGCACGAAGGGGAAAGAGGCGCGCGGTGCCCCCCGCTCACCGCTTGAAATCAAACACCCCCACCATATCTCGTTGCGCGTCGGGACCGTCGCCTCACGGGGCGGTCGCGGCGGGCCAGTGGCGTCGCCATGGCCTTATCTTTCAATCGCTTGTGAAGGATTGAACCGATGCGTACCTTTGATTTCGCCCCCCTGCTCCGCAGCTCGATCGGCTTCGAGAATCTGAACCGCCTCGTCGATCTCGCCACCCGCGGCGAGGGTGATGCCTATCCGCCCTACAATATCGAGAAGGTGTCCGAGGACACGTACCGCATCTCGATGGCGACCGCCGGCTTCACCCGCGACGAGCTGGACATCACCGCGCAGGACAATGTGCTGACCATCACCGGCCGCGCCACAGAGCCGACCGATGGTGACAAGCGCGAATTCCTCCATCGCGGCATCGGCAAGCGCGCGTTCGAGCGCCGCTTCCAGCTGGCCGACACGATCCGCGTGACCGGCGCGTCCTATACGGACGGCCTGCTCAATATCGAGCTGGTCCGTGAAGTGCCCGAGCACAAGAAGCCGCGCACGATCGCGATCGACGGGCAGTCGCCCACGATCGAGGCCGTGAACGACGCGCGCCAGGCGGCCTGAGCCCCGGCGCCCTCGCGGCGAAAAGGCGCCCCTGCCCCTCGCGGGCGGGGGCGTTTTTTGTATCGGGGAAAGAACGGCATTAGGTTCCGCTAATGCAGCTGGCGGACAGAACAGGGCTCACCTACAAACCTGATCTACGCTCGCAGAGAGGCCGAATGCACGTCCGGAACAGTTACCCTATCTTGTTCGCCAGCTTGGTCTTTATGAGCTCACCTGTTTGTGGCCAAGCTCACCAAAGCGATCTCGAACAAGCGAAGCAATTGCTGAGAGAGGGGCATGCGGATCAGTCGCTGGCATTGATCGATCCGATCATCAGCCGGGCAATGAGCGAGGAAGCAAAGGATCCAGCGGCAATTTGCCCAAGTGAAGCCGTTGCCGTTCTGCAGGGTTTCATGAAAGGCGGATTCAAGATTTCCATCGAGAATGACTGGTGTGATGCCCTGCTCCTCAAGGGTTATGCGCTTAACGAGCTAAAGCGACCGACAGAGGCGGCGCAGACACTCGAAATTCTCGTCGGCCACGCCCCCAATAATGCTCAATATTTGACCGAATATGCATATGCGGTTCGGGTGAACGGCGATCCCGAACGTGCGCTCTCCGTCTATAAGAGAGCGGAAACCGCCTCATCGAAACTTCCGGATCGGGCAAGCATCGCGCACTGGCGGGCAGTCGCACTTCGTGGGCAAGGATATTCATACACGGATCTAGAACGCTGGGACGACGCCACAAAGGCATATCGCAACAGCCTTAAATACGAGCCCAAAAATGAAATCGCTCAGCATGAATTACGCTATATTGACGAGCATCGCCCCCATTAGGTCGCTCCGGGCGAAGCGGCCCCCACTTCCAGCCGCCTAGCTCGGCGGGTTGCCCGCTTTCTGGCTGGCCAGTTCCTTCGTGAAGCTCTTCTCGGACGCCGCGACCACGCGGCCCAGTTCGCCCGGATCGACGAACGCGTCCGCCTTGCCGGCATTCAGCACCGCGCGCTTCTCGTTCAGCCCGAAACCCTCGGCGTGATAGTTGAGGAAGATATCCGCCTTCACGCTCTTCAGCTTGCGGAAGGTCGCTTCGAAATCGGCGGCCGCGCTCGGATACTCCTCATTGCCGACCAGCTTCTGTCCCGCCACCGAAATGCTGGAGGCGAAGATCACGCGCTTGCCGGCCAGAGTGGTGAGCCAGCTCGTCGCGCCCTTCGTATGGCCCGGGGTCAGCAGGGCGGTCAGCCGGATCGGGCCGAGTGCCACGACCTGACCATCGCGGACGAGGCGATCGACATGCACTGGCGGGAAATCGGACAGATCGGTGCGGCCCAGCGTCCGCCCCGCCTCCAGATCGGGCATGTCGCCCGCGCTGGCATAGAGCTTCGCGCCCGTCAGCGCCTTGAGCTTCGCGAGGCCCCCGGCATGATCGACATGGCTGTGGTTGATCAGGATGATGCGCACATCGCGCAGGCGGAAGCCGAGCTTCTGGATGTTGGCCGCGATCTGCGGCGCGCTTTCGGGCAGCGCGCCGTCGATCAGCACATGGCCCGCCTTGCCCGTCAGCAGATAGGAAGAGAGCCCCGCCGTGCCGACATAATAGAGATTGCCCCGGATGCGGAACGGCTCGAACGGCCGGTTCCACCCCACGCGCGTCTCCGCCGATTGCGCAAGCGCGGGAGCGAGCGGGGCCGCCAGCGCGAGCAGGCCGGCGGCGAACAAAGCGAGGCGAGTCATCGCACTGTGCTAGCCCGCCGCCGCGCCCGCCCCAAATGCATTCGTCGCCGCCCCGATGTCAGAGCGGCTGGCTGAACAAGGCATAGAGGCTCTTCACGCCCATGACGTAATTGCCGATGCGCAGATTTTCGTTCGCGGCATGCTGGTTATTGTCGTTGTTGACGAGCGGCACGAGCAGGATCGGCGCCCTCACGCCATCCACCAGCGGGCGCGTCGGCACGCTGCCGCCCATGATCGGGATACGGACCGGCTCCGCCTTCCACGCGCCGACGAACGCCTTGTGCGCCCAGCCGCCCACCGCCGCGTCCAGCGGAGTCTGCAGCGCCTGCCCCTGCCCCTCGCCGCCGGCGATGGTCGCGAGCTTCGCATAGGTGGCGCGCTCCTCATCGGTCGGCGGGCCCTGCACCAGATGATAGCCCTGCTTTTCCACCCACGCGCGGACGAGCGCGACCTGGCGCGGCGCGGGCGTGCCCGGCACGGTGCGCGCATCGAAGGTGGCGATGGCGAAGGCCGGGATGATCGTGCGCGAGGCCTCGGGCGAGCCCGCCTTCATCGAGGTGATGTTGAGCGAGGGATAAGCGAGCGCTTCCTGATAGCTCGTCCCCACTTTCTCGTTCGCCTTGATGCCGAGCCGCTTGCGCAGCGCCACCTCGTCATCGGGCACGGCGGCGCGCGCGGCCTTGGCGGCGGGATCCAGCGCCACGCCCTCGTAGAAACCGGGGATCAGCACGCGCCCGTCCGCATCCTTCATCGTCGCCAGCAACTGCGCGAGCGCGAAGGCGGGATTGGATGCGTAATTCCCGTAATGTCCGCTGTGCAACTCGGTCCGCGCGCCCCACACGGTGAGCGAGAAGCCGCCGCCGCCGCGATGACCGAACACCAAAGTGGGCTTGTTGCTCTCGTGCATCGGCCCGTCGAGCATCACCACCGCATCGGCCTTCAGCAGAGCGGCATTCTGCTCGACCACATTTTCCAGCGTCGGCGGGCCGCCTTCCTCGTGGCTGTCGATCAGGATCTTGATGCGGATGGCGGGCGTTTTCCCGGCCGCCTTCAGCGCATCCATCGCCGCCATCAGCATCAGGATCGGCGCCTTGTCGTCCGCCGCCGATCGACCGAACAGGCGCCACTCCGGATCGGGCGCGCCCTTGGCCAACGCGTCGATCGGCAGCACCTCCCACGTGCCGTCCGGCTTCTTTTTCTTCAGTGTCGGCACGAACGGGCCCGGCTGGTTCCATTCGGCCGGGTTCACCGCCTGCCCGTCCATATGCGCGTAGAACAACACCGTCTTCGCGCCCTTCGCGGCGGCGGGCGCCTCGACATAGACCATCGGCGTCTCGCCATCGGCCAGCTGCCGGGCGGCGAAACCGTGGCGCTTGAACGCGGCCTCCACCCAATCGGCGTTGCGGCGCATGTCGGCGGTGGAGGCGCGCATCACGTTCGGGATCATCACCGCATCGACCAGCTCGGGCAGAGTGGCCTGCGCGGCGGCGGTGATCGCTTTCTCGTCGGCGGGGGTGAGCGCCTGACCGGGCGAGACCGCCATCAGCGTCGCCAGCATCAGCGCGGAAACGGAAAAACGGCTCGGTCGGATCATCTCTTGCCCCCGCGCCAGGACGGCGCATGGGCAACAGGATGAAGCGGTTTTCCGCGAAGGTCCAGCGTAACGGCCGCGCTTTACGATGCGCTGCCGGCCTTGCGCCGCTTGTTATCCAGCAGCATCGCGCGCAGCGCATCCAGAATCGGGCGCTGACTGGCAAGCATCGCGGCATCGGCCTCGTCCAGCGGAAACCAGCGCGCCTCGCCCACCTCGGGCACGGTCACGATCCGGCCCGACCGTGGCGGCCATTCGATGCTGATCTCGGCGCTGACGAGGTCCGCGACATCCCAGTCGCGCTCGGTCGCGAAGGCCTCGACGCGCTTGCCGCCCGCCTGGCGCACCGTGCAGAGCCGGCGCGGCGCCTTGCCCTCCAGTACCACGCCCAGTTCCTCCTGCAGTTCGCGCACGGCGGCCTGGATCGGCTCCTCGCCGGGCTCGATCGCGCCTTTGGGGATCTGCCACGCGCCTTCGTTGCGGCGACGCCAATAGGGGCCGCCGGGCAGGATCAGCAGCACATCGATGCCGCGGGCTCCGTGGCGATACAGCAGGATGCCCGCGCTACGGGGTTGGCTCATACATCGCTCCGGCCCCGTCCCATTCCATAACGCTGCGACAAGCCGAGCGTTTCCGCAAGTTTAGCTACGAATGGACCGGCCCTCGCGTTGCACATCGGCCACAGGCCATTCCAAGCGTGCCATCGGGCCGGTAAGGCGGCCTCATGCCAGCGCCCGTCTCCATTCTCGTCGATGCCGATGCCTGCCCGGTGAAGGAGGAGATCTACAAGACCGCCTTCCGCCACGAGGCGCCGGTGACGATCGTGAGCAACAGCCACCTGCGCGTGCCCGCGCATCCCTTGCTCCACCGCCAGATCGTGAGCGACGCGTTCGATGCCGCCGACGACTGGATCGCGGAGGCGGCCGGGCCGGATACGATCGTGGTGACGGCCGACATCCTGCTCGCCGATCGCAGCATCAAGGCGGGCGCCACCGTGATCGCGCCGACGGGCAAGCCTTTCACCGCCGCCTCGATCGGCAATGCGATCGCGGTGCGCGCGATCATGGCCGATCTGCGCGCGGGCGGCGAGCAGCTCGGCGGCCCCGCGCCTTTCTCCAAGACGGATCGCTCGCGCTTCCTCTCCGCGCTGGATGAGGCGCTCGTGCGCCTCAAGCGACGGCCGCCGACCCGTTAATCTCCAACCCGTTTGCACTGAGCTTGTCGAAGTGCTGCCCTTCCTTTCCTGCGCCGGGATAAGAAGAACGGTGCTTCGACAGGCTCAGTACGAACGGGGATAAGATTGCCCCCGGATGTCAGCGCATCCCCAGCCCGATCCGCGCGTTGGCGAAGGACAGGTGGGGCCAAGGACAGGGCAAAAAGTGCAGGAATTTCTTTCTTCTCTCGAACTTTCCCAGGTCCTGCCCTTCATCGCCGTCGGATTTGCCGCTCAGCTCGTGGATGGCGCGCTGGGCATGGCGTTCGGGGTGATTTCCAGCACCCTGCTGATGAGCCTCGGCCTGCCGCCGGCGGCCGCCTCCGCCAGCGTCCATGTCGTGGAGACGTTCACGACGGCGGCGTCCAGCATCAGCCATGTCGCGCATCGCAATGTCGATTGGCGGATGTTCGTCCGTCTGGCGATCCCGGCCGTGATCGGCGGCGCGCTGGGCGCCTATGTGCTGAGTTCGGTCAGCGCCGCCACCGCACGGCCGCTGATCCTGGCCTATCTGCTCTGCATCGGCACCTATCTGATCTGGCGCGGCTGGGTCTCGCCCCCGCGTGAGCGCACGCCGAGGATCATCGAGCCGCTGGGGCTGGTGGGCGGCTTCCTCGATGCGGCGGGCGGCGGAGGCTATGGCCCCGTCGTCACGAGCAACCTGCTGGTGCAGGGCGGCAGCCCCCGCAAGGTGATCGGCACGGTCAACACGTCCGAATTCTTCCTGACGGTGACGGTGTCCGCCACCTTCATCGCGGCGCTCGGCTTTTCGGCCTTCACCCATGCCACGATCGGTCTGCTGATCGGTGGCCTCGCCGCATCGCCCTTCGGCGCGCTGATCGCCAAGCGCGTGCCCGCGCGCCCGCTGATGATTCTCGTCGGCACGGTGCTGACGCTCACCAGCGCCTATGGCATCATTTCGGCCCTGCGTTGATTTCGGAACAAAACATCGGACCGGCAGGAACCGATTGCGGAGTCGGGGTTTCTCCCCCGCAAGGGATGGTGATTACAGGGGCGATACGGGAGCGGCGGAGCCGCGGGCGGGGTTTGAGCGCGCTTTTGCTTGCGGGCGGCCTGTGGACGGGCGCGCTCGACGCGCAGCAGCCCGCCACGCCCGATCCCGCCGCCCAGACGCCCGCACCGCCGACACCCGCTCTCGACGATGCCGAGTTCGACAAGGCCCTGCCGCCGCTGGAGCAGACCGCGCCCGCGACGCCCGCGCCGACGACGGAGCCGCCTCCGCCCCTCGTCGCGCCGGAGCTGCAGCAGCCTTTGCCCCCGCTCGCCACGTTCGAGTCCACGCCCGCGCCCACGATCGGTGCCGAGCAGGGCGATGCGGCGCGCCAGATCCCCTATACGGTGAAGGTCGAGGGGCTGAAGCCGCTGGAGCTGGACGACGATTTCAAAACGCTCTCGGCGCTGCTGCATGACGGCAAGAAGGCCGCCAACGCCACCCAGATCGGCGCGCGCGCGCAGGAGGATAAGGGCCTGGCCGAGCGGCTGATGCGCTCCGAAGGCTATCTCGACGGCACCGCCATCGTCACCATTCCCGCCGCGACCGATCCGGTCGCCACGGTGCCGGTGACGATCACCGCGACGCCGGGCACACGCTACAAGCTGGGTGCGATCACGGTGACGGGCGCCGAGCCCGAACCGACCCGGTTCGCCCGCCGTGCGCTGCGCCTGAAGACGGGCGACCCCATCGCCGCCGCCGCGATCGAGGATTCGGAGGCGCGCGTGGCGCTGCGCCTGCCCGAGCAGGGTTATCCCTTCGCCAAGGTGGGCCAGCGCGACATCCTGATCGACGGGGCGACCGCCACCGGCGACTATACGCTGCCGATCGAATCCGGCCGCAAGGCGCGCTACGGCAAGCTCCGCACCGAAGGCGATCCGGTCTTCACGCTGCGCCACCTCAACGTCTTCCCGCGTTTCGATCCGGGCGAGATCTACGATTCCCGCAAGGTGGACGATCTGCGGCAGGCGCTGATCGGCACCAGCCTGCTCTCCACCGTCTCGGTCGAGCCGATCGCGACGGGCGAGGTCCAGCCGGACGGCACCGAACTGGTCGATCTGCTGGTGCGGCAGAAGCGCGGCCCCGCGCGCACGCTGTCGGCCACGGGCGGCTACGGTACGGGCGAGGGCGTCAAGCTCACCGGCAGCTGGGAACATCGCAACTTCTTCCCACCCGAAGGCGCGCTGATCGTGACGGCGCTGGCGGGCACGCAGCAGCAATCCTTGTCCACCACCTTCCGCCGCTCGGATGCGGGCCAGCGCGACCGGACGTTCGAAGGCGGCCTCACCGTCAGCCGCCAGCGCTTCGACGCCTATGACGCGCAATCGGTGACGCTGGGCGCCAGCATCGCCCGCCAGTCCACCCCGATCTGGCAGAAGCGCTGGACCTATTCGATCGGGACCGAGCTGACCGCCACGCGCGAAACGCCGTTCGACGCTTTGCTCGCGACGCGCCCGAAGGACACCTATCTGATCGCGGCCCTGCCGCTTCAGGGCGGCTATGACACGTCGAACAGCCTGCTCGATCCCACGCGCGGGCTGCGCGTGAACCTGAAGCTGAGCCCCGAGGCGCAGAAGACGACCACGAGCGGCGGCGGCTTCGACACCTATCTGCGCATGCTGGCCGAGACGAGCACCTACCGGCGGTTGACCCGCGCGCTGGTGCTGGCCGGGCGCGTGCGCGTGGGATCGATCGTCGGTGCGTCGCGCGATTCGATCGCGCCCTCCCGCCGCCTTTATTCGGGCGGCGGCGGATCGGTGCGCGGATTCGGCTATCAGCAGCTCGGCCCCAAGGACGTGAATGGCGATCCGATCGGCGGCCGCTCGCTCACCGAATTCGCGGTCGAGGCGCGCTACCGCTTCGGCAATTACGGGATCGTGCCCTTCTTCGACGGCGGCCGCGTGGGCGAGAAATCCACGCCCTCGATCAGCGGCATGCGCTACGGCGTCGGCATCGGCGCGCGTTACTATACGAATTTCGGGCCGTTCCGCATCGACGTCGCCACCCCGCTCAACCGCCAGAAGGGCGAGTCCAAGATCGGCGTCTACATCTCGATCGGGCAGGCCTTCTGATGGCGCGCAAGATCGCGAAATGGGTGGCGCTCGGGCTCGGCGGAATCGTCGTGCTGGTCGGGCTCCTGCTGCTCGGGCTGGATACCGGGCCGGGCAAGCGCCTGATCGCCAACCAGCTGGCCGGCTTCGAGACCGCGTCGGGCCTCAACTTCCGCGTCGCCCGCATCACGGGATCGATCTACAGCCGGATGGTGCTGCGCGGTGTCGAGGTGCGCGACACGAAGGGCGCCTTCCTGACCGTGCCCGAGCTGACGGTCGAATGGCGGCCCTTCGCTTATGCCCATTCCAAGATCGACGTGCGCGAATTCGATGCGCCGCTGATGATCCTCGCGCGCAATCCCGCGCTGAAGGCGGTGCCGAGCGATCCCAACGCGCCGATCCTGCCGGATATCGATCTGTCGCTCCGCAAGCTCCGCATCGGCCGCCTCATCATCCAGCCGCCCGTGACGGGCCAGCGCCATGTCGTGAAGCTCGCCGGATCCGCCGAGATCGCGGACGGGCGCGCGCAGCTGAACGTGGATGCGGGTGCGCTGAAGGCGGCAGGCATTGCCGGCGGCGACCGGCTCCATCTCGCGCTCGACGCGCGGCCCGACGCCAATCGCTTCGGGCTGGACGCGCAGCTGATGGCGCCCAAGGGCGGCCTCGTCGACAGCTATGCCAAACTCGGCAAGCCGCTGATGCTGAAGGCGGACGGACAGGGCGACTGGGCCGACTGGAAGGGCCGCCTGACGGGCGCGCTGGATGGCCAGCCGCTCGCCGCGCTCGACGTCACCGGTCGCAACGGCACGTTCCACACCACAGGCAAGCTCCGCCCCGGCCTGATCCTCACCGGCCCGGCCGCGCGCCTCACCGATCCCGCGATCGATCTCGACCTCACCACCGCCATCGCCAAGCGCAAGGTGGACGTACGCCTCGCCGCGCGCTCGGCCGCGCTGGCGGCGGATGCGGCGGGCCTGATCGATCTGGGCGAAAACCGGCTCGGCAATCTCCGCCTCAACGCCACCCTGCTCCAGCCCGGCGCGGTGGCGCCCAACGTCGCCGCGCGCGACCTGCGCCTCGCCGCCACGCTGGACGGCCCCTTCGCCACGCCCACGATCGACTATCGCGTCACCGCCACCGCGATCGGCTTCGGCACGACGATGGTGCAGGGCCTGAACGCCAGCGGCAAGGCAGTGATCAGCACCGAGCGGATCCTCGCCCCCGTCCACGCGACCGCGCGCGCCGTCACCGGGCTGAACGCGGCGGCGGGCGGCCTGCTCCGGAATCTGCGCCTCGACGGCGACATCGCCTATCAGGACGGCAAGGTCGCGACCGACAATCTGCGCGTCCGATCGGACCGGATCGACGCGACCGCGATCCTCCTCGCCGATCTCGCCAAGGGCACCTACACCGGCGCGCTCAAGGGCCGCGTCAACGATTATAACGTGGACGGCCTCGGCCGGATCAACCTCGTCACCGATGCGAAGCTGGTGCCCGGCCTGAAGGGCGGCTTCGCGATCAAGGGCAAGGTGCGGATCCAGACGCGCAGCCTGACCAACGCCAGCCTGCGCGATCAGCTGGGCGGCAATGCGCTGATCACGGCTGACGTGGGCTATGATCTCGCCGGCGGCGCCACGATCCGCAACCTGCGGATGACCGCGCCCAAGCTGAACATCACGCGCGGCGACGGCTTTTATCGGCTCGACGGGCGGATCGGCTTCAAGGGCGCGGCGCTGTCGCAGGCTTATGGTCCCGCCACGGTCGAGGTGTCGGGCACCGTCGCCAAGCCCGTCGCGCGGCTGCGCGCGCCCCGCCCCGGCCTCGGCGCGAACATCACCGATCTGGAAGCGACACTCACCGGCACCGGGCGCGGCTATCGCATCCGCGCGGGCGGCCAGTCCGATTACGGCCCCTTCTCGGCCGACGTGATGCTGAACATGGGCCGTGGGCCGATGAGCGTCGACATCACCGTCGCCGAATTCGCGAGCATCCGCTTCGCCGGCCATGTCGCGCAGACCGCCGCCGGGCCGTTCGCGGGCATGCTGACGATGAACGGCGCGGGCCTCAACGGCCATGTCCGCCTCGCCGCCGAAGGATCGGTGCAACGCGCCGACATCGACGCGCGCGCCTTCAACGCCCGCATTCCCGGCCCTGCCCCGATCACGATCGGCAACGGCACGCTCCACGCCACCGCGCTGATGACGCCCGGCTCCCCCAGCGTGACCGGCAATTTCGCCTTCGCCGATATCCGCAACGGCCAGCTTCTGATCGCCCGCGCGCAGGGCAAGGTCGATTATCGCAACAATCAGGGCAGGGTCGCGCTGATCGCCAAGGGCGGGCAGTCCGGCGCGCCGTTCGACATCGCCGCGCAGGCGACGCTCTCGCCCGATCGCGTCCTCGCCAATCTGCGCGGCACGCTGAACGGGATCGCCGTCAGCTTCTCCCATCCCGCCGTCCTCACCAAGGGACCGAACGGCTGGACGCTCGCCCCGGCCACGCTCGTGCTGCCGCAGGGGCAGGTCGATCTCAGCGGCACCTATGGCACGCGCACCGCCTTCCAGGCGAAATTGCGCGCGATGGACCTCTCGATCGTCAACGCCTTCACCCCGGACCTCGGCCTGGGCGGAAAGGCGAGCGGCACGATCGATTACGCCGCCGAGGGCACCGTGCCGCATCTGCGCGCGCGGATCGACATCCTCCGCTTCACGCGTACAGCCTCGCTGGTCGTCTCGCAGGCGGCCGACATCGCCTTCCTCGGCACGCTGGACGAGACCGGCGGCGATGCGCGCGCGCTGATCAAGCGCGGCGGGGCTGTGGTCGGCCGGATGCAGGCGCGGCTCGCCCCGCTGGGCGCGGGCGCAACCCTCAGCGAGCGCCTGTTCGCGGCCCCGCTTTCGGGCGGCATCCGCTATAACGGCCCGGCCGAATTGCTCTGGACGCTCACCGGCGTCGCGCATCAGGCGGTGACGGGCAATATCGCGATCGGCGCCGATCTCGGCGGCCGGCTGGACCAGCCGACCATCACCGGCCTGATCCGCGCCAATGCGCTGCGCTACGAGAACGAGACCTACGGCACGGTGCTGTCGAACATGGCGATCGACGGCCGCTTCACCCAATCCCAGTTCCTGCTCAACACTCTGACGGCGAAGGCCGGCGAAGGCAGCGTGCAGGCGAGCGGCCGGGTGGGGCTGGATGCGGCGAGCGGCTTCCCGATCGACATCACCGCCAAGCTCGACAATGCCCATCTCGCGCGCGGAGACGCGATCGACGCGCGCGCCTCCGGCACGCTCCAGATCACGAACAGCAAGGAGGCGGGCGGCCTGATCAAGGGCGTGATCAATATTCCCGAGGCGCGCTACCAGATCGTGCGGCAGGACGCCTCGACCGTGCCCGAGCTGACCGGCCTGCGCCGCAAGGGCGCCCCGCCCGCCGAGGCGCAGCAGGCCTCGGCCCTGCCCAGCAACTGGAAGCTCGACATCCGCATCCGCGCGGACAACCAGATCTTCGTCGGCGGCATGGGGCTGGAGGCCGAGTGGCGCACGAACATGCACGTCACCGGCAATGCCACCAATCCGAACATCGAGGGCAAGCTGGAAGTGGTGCGCGGCACGTACAGCTTCGCCGGGCGCCGCTTCGACATCGATCACGGCATCATCACCTTCCAGGGCGGGATGCTGAACCCGGCGCTCGACATCGCCGCCAGCACCACCGTCGACAGCGTGAGCGCCACGATCGCGATCGGCGGCTATGCGCAGGCGCCGCAGATCACCTTCACCTCCACGCCCACCCTGCCGCAGGACGAGGTGCTGTCGCGCCTGCTGTTCGGCAGTTCGGTCACCTCGCTCTCGCCGACGCAGGCGATCCAGCTGGCGGCGGCGCTCAATTCGCTGCGGGGCTCGGGCGGCGGGCTCAATCCGCTCGGCAAATTGCGCGGCGTGGCCGGGATCGATCGCCTGCGCGTGCTGGGCGCCGACGAAAGCGCCGGGCGCGGCACCGCGCTGGCGGCGGGCAAATATATCAGCAACAACATCTATGTGGAGATCGTCACCGATGCGCGCGGCTTCACCGCCACGCAGCTGGAAGTGTCGCTCTCGCGCGCGCTGAGCGTCCTCAGCCAGACCGGATCCTTCGGCGGATCGAACGTGAGCCTGCGCTACAAGAAGACCTATTGATCGATATTCGATGCGCCGGGCAACTCCCGGAGCCGTCGGGCATTATGGCCCCATGCCCCATTACCATCTGAACATTTACAACGGCCACGGCGACACGCCCGATGCCGAGGGGCGTGACTTTCCCGATCAGGCGGCCGCGCACGAACAGGCCATTGCCGGGATCCGATCGATGCTGAGCGAGGAAGCCCTGACCGGCGCGATCGATCTGTGCGGCCGGATCGAGATCGTGGCGGATGACGGGGCGATCGTCGCCGTCGTGCCGTTCAGCGACGCGGTCGCGATCCGGAGCCCGCACCCGCCCGCATAAGCGCGGTTCGGCGAGAGCGGCCGCCGCAGGCGTGCGACCAACCGCCGTGGCATCCAGCTTACGATATGTTAGGATCGGGCCCGACTGGACCTATTTCGACGCCTGAGCCGCGCCGGAAAGCGGCGTGATCCGCACGCTCTTTCCGCCACCGATCGGGCCAGAGGCTTTCGATGACGACGACGACCCACGGAGATGGCGGACGCCACCGCGCCGGCCCCGGCATACCTCTGCGCATGCCCGCGCTGGTTTCGCCCGTGCGCGTTCACCTGCCCTGGATGATCGGCATGGCGCTGGCGGCGGCGCTGCTCGTCATGGGCCTGTATCTCGCCGTCGCCACGCGCTTTTCGGCAACCGTCCAGATCGCCTTCGATGCCGGCGGGCGCACGATCCCGGTCGAGCGGCTCGAAGCCTATCTCTCCACCCCCGCCCGGCTGGGCGCCACGGTCGACCGGCTCGCCCTCGCGCAGCCGACCGAGGGGGATGCGGCGCGGCTGCGGGCGATGGCCCGGCTGTGGCAGGGGATCGAAATCGAGCAGAGCGATCTCACCAACGTCTTCCTGCTCCGCACGTCGGGCGGCGCGCGGCGGAAGGTGGCACCAGTCGCCAATGCCCTGGCGGATACGTTTGTCCGCGCGGATTCGCCCCGGTCGAACGTGCACGTCCGCATCATCAGCCCCGCCACCGATCCGGTCGCGCCGGATGGCATGCTGATCCTGCCGATCGCGGCGGCGCTGCTGAGCGCCGCGCTGGCGGCCTCGATCACGCTGATCGTGCGCGAGCGGCGGCAGGAAGGGCCGCGCTCGGCCCGCTCGGCCGAAGCCGCGCTGGGCCTGCCCGTGATCGCGATGATCCCCGCCGTCACGGGCCTCGCCCCCGGCGATCGGGCGACGCTCACGGACATGCCGGTGACCGCGCAGCAATCCGATTATGCGCGCGCCTTCCGCCGCCTGCTCGCCTCGGGGCAACCCGGCGGGCGCGTGATCGCGGTCTGCTCGGCGCTGGCGGGCGAGGGCAAGTCCACCTTCGCCATCTCGCTCGCGCGCACGGCGGCGCTGGCGGGGCGGCGCGTGGCGCTGGTCGATGGCGACGGGCGCGTGCGCGCGGCCAGCATCGCGCTGGACGTCGTCGGCCGCCCCGGCCTCGTGCAGGTGATGGACGGCGCGGTCACGCTGGACGATGCGCTCGTCGCGGACACGCGCACCAGCCTGCGGATCCTGCCGCACAGCCAGGATGCGGCGATCCGCAGCTTCTGGGCCAAGGACAGCATGGCGGGCCTGCTGGCCGTGACCGGCGCCCTGTCGCGCGCCTTCGATCTGGTCGTGATCGACACGCCCCCGCTCCTCGCCTTGGTCGAGGCGCGGGATATTGCGAGCGTTGCGGACGAGGCTCTGGTCGTCGCCCGCTGGCGCGCGACGCCGCTCGGCGCGCTGCGCCACGCCCGATCCATGCTGGCGGAAAAAGGCACCCGCGCGTCGCTGGTGCTGAGCTTCGTCCGGCTGGCCGAGCCGGATCGCGCGCCGATCGTGCCGATGGCGCGACGGCGTGGGCGCACAGGGCCTGCGCTGGCTGGGTTGTAGCGCGGTTCACCTTCTCATCCTCCCCCGCCAGGGGGAGGTGTCAGGCGTCAGCCTGACGGAGGGGGAGGAAGCGAGCCGCTCGCTGACCGCCCCCTCCGTCGCCTTCGGCGCCACCTCCCCCTGGCGGGGAGGACGAAAGCCCCCCTCAAATCGATTGTTCTGAAACATAGCGATTGCTAGACCCACTCCCGATAAAAGACGGAAGAGAGGGGTGCAGGATGCAGGATCCGCGTGCGATCATCGATCGGGAGCCGATGTCGCGTTTCCAGTGGATCGTGGTCGCGATCATGATCGGGCTGAACGCGCTCGACGGGTTCGACGTGCTCTCGATCAGCTTCGCCTCGCCCGGCATCTCGAAAGCCTGGGGCGTCGATCGCGCCGCGCTCGGCTTCGTCCTCTCGATGGAATTGATCGGCATGGCGGCGGGCTCCTTCCTGCTGGGAAGCCTGGCCGACATGATCGGCCGCCGCCGCACGATCCTCGGCTGCCTCGTCGTGATGGCGATCGGGATGTTCGGTGCTTCCTCCTCGGGCGGGATCGTCATCCTGTCCGTGTGGCGTGTGGTGACGGGCTTCGGCATTGGCGGGATGCTCGCCGCGACCAACGCGGCCGTCGCCGAGGCCTCGAACGCGAAGCATCGCAACCTCGCCGTCGTGCTGATGGCGGGCGGCTATCCGGTCGGCGCGATCGTCGGCGGCTCGATCTCCGCCGCCCTGCTCGCGCGGCATGACTGGCCGGTGGTGTTCCAGTTCGGCGCGGTCGCCACGCTCTGCTTCATCCCGCTCGTCCTGTGGCGCGCGCCCGAATCGATCGCCTTCCTGATCCAGCGGCCGGACGCACGCGCGCTGCACCGCGTGAACGCCACGCTGCGGCGAATGGGGCATGGAACGGTCGACGCGCTTCCCCCGCCTCCCCCGGCGCGCGCAAGCGTTCCGCTGACCGAGCTGTTCCAGGGCACGCTCGCCCGGCCGACCATCCTGCTCACGATCGCTTATCTCGCGCACATCATGACCTTCTACTTCACGCTGAAATGGATCCCGAAGATCGTGGTCGACCTCGGCTTCGCGCCCTCGGCGGCGGCGGGCGTGCTGGTCTGGGCCAATGTGGGCGGGGCCAGCGGATCGATCCTGCTGGGGCTGATGACGGCGCGCGTGCGCCTCAGCCGGCTGGCGATCGCGGCGATGCTGGCCTCCGTGGTGATGGTCACGCTGTTCGGCCGGATGACGGACGGCATCGGCGAACTGTCCGCCATCGCCGCCGTCGCGGGTTTCTGCACCAATGCCGGCGTGGTCGCGATCTACGCGCTGGTGGCGCGCGCCTTCCCGGTCGGCGTGCGGGCGAGCGCGACCGGGTTCATCATCGGCGTGGGCCGGGGCGGATCGGCGCTGGCGCCCGCGCTGGCGGGCCTGTTGTTCGCCGCGGGCTATGCGCTGCCCTCCGTGGCGGTGCTGATGGCGCTGGGCTCGCTGGTGGCGGCCTGCGCCATCCTGTTGCTCGCGCGTGGCGAAACGCTAGATCAGGCGCGGGCGGGCTGATGTTTCCGCCCATGAGATCGGAGACTTCATGAGCGGCGCGGTATCGGATGCTGGACAGAATGAGGCGCTGGGCGTGCTGGACAGCCTGGTCGGCTATCATCTGCGCCGCGCCTCCGCCGTCTTCGGCAGCGATTTCACGCGCACCGTCGGCGGCGAGGGGCTGCGGCAGGTGCCGTTCGCGATCCTCTCCGTGATCGCGGCCAATCCCGGCATCCGCCAGGGCGCGGCCGGGGAAGCGCTGGGCATCAAGCGTGCCAACATGGTCGTGCTGATCAACGAACTGGCGGAAGGCGGTCTCGTCGAACGCACCCCGGCCGAGGATGATCGCCGCGCGATCGCACTCGCGCTGACGACGAAGGGACAGGCCACGCTGGAGGAGGCCACCGCGCGCCTGATCGCGCATGAGAATGAGCTGCTGGCCGATTTCTCCGGCGCGGAACGCCGCACCCTGATCGATCTGATCCGCCGGATCGAGGCGCGCGAACAGGCGCCCACCGACTGATCGAAAGGGCTTGCACGACTCCCGGACATTGGTTATCCCTCATAACAATAAGACGAAGGAGAGCAGCGTGGCGACGATCAGCGAGGCAGCGCCCCGGAAAGCGGATGGCCCAGCCCTGTTCCAGCGATTGAATCCCGTTACCGGCGAAGTCGCGACCACCGTCACCTCCGCCACCGTGGCGGACGCCCATGCCGCCGCCGATGCCGCAGCCGCCGCCTTCCCCACCTGGTCCGCACTCGGCCCCAATGCCCGCCGCGCGATCCTGACCAAGGCCGCCGACGCGCTCGCCGCCAAGGCCGATGCCTTCGTCGATGCCATGATGGGCGAGATCGGCGCGACCGAGGGCTGGGTCCGCTTCAACCTGATGCTGGCCGTCGGCATGGTGCGCGAGGCCGCCGCCCTCACCACCCAGATCAGCGGCGAAGTGATCCCCTCCGACAAGCCCGGCTGCATCGCGATGGCGCTGCGTGAGCCCGTCGGCGTGATTCTCGGCATCGCGCCGTGGAACGCGCCGATCATCCTCGGCGTGCGCGCGATCGCCGTGCCGCTCGCCTGTGGCAATACGGTAGTGCTCAAGGCCTCCGAGCAATGCCCGCGCACGCACAGCCTGATCATCGAGGCATTCGCGGAGGCGGGCTTCCCCGAAGGCACGGTCAACATCGTCACCAACGCCCCGGTCGATGCGGCCGAGATTGTCGGCGCGCTGATCGATCACCCCGAAGTGCGCCGCATCAACTTCACCGGCTCGACCCATGTGGGCAAGATCATCGCCAAGCGCGCGGCCGAGCATCTGAAGCCGGTGCTGCTGGAACTGGGCGGCAAGGCTCCCCTGATCGTGCTGGACGATGCCGATCTCGATGAGGCGGTGAAGGCCGCCGCCTTCGGGGCCTTCATGAACAGTGGCCAGATCTGCATGTCGACCGAGCGGATCATCGTCGTCGATGCCGTGGCCGATGCCTTTGCTGAGAAGTTCAAGGCGAAGGTCGCCTCCATGCCCGTCGGCGATCCGCGCGAGGGCAAGACGCCGCTGGGCGCCGTGGTCGATCAGAAGACGGTCGATCATGTGAAGGGCCTGATCGACGATGCGCTCGCCGCTGGCGCTTCCCTGCTGGTGGGGGGTGAGGCGAAGGGCGTGCTGATGCCCGCGCATGTGGTGGACCGGGTCACGCCCGCGATGAAGCTGTTTCGCGACGAGAGCTTCGGCCCGGTCGTCGGCATCATCCGCGCGAAGGACGAGGCCGAGGCGATCACGCTCGCCAACGACACAGACTATGGCCTCTCCGCCGCCGTCTTCACGAGGGATACGGCGCGCGGCCTCCGTGTGGCCCGCCAGATCAAGTCCGGCATCTGCCACGTCAATGGCCCGACCGTGCATGACGAGGCGCAGATGCCCTTCGGCGGCGTGAAGGCCTCCGGCTATGGCCGCTTCGGCGGCAAGGCCGGGATCGAGAGCTTCACCGAACTGCGCTGGATCACGATCGAGACGCAGCCGGGCCACTACCCGATCTGACCACAACCCAAGGATCAGCCCATGCTGACACTGGCCATAATCACCGCGGCTGTCGCCGCGGGCGCCACGGCTTTGCCTGCGCCCCCCGCGCCCGGCCTCCATTATGCGTTCACGATCGCAGTGACGCTGGCGGACCCGATCGAGCAGGGAATCGTCGACGGACGCCGCAAGCGTTTCGTGCCGATCACGGGCGGCACTGTCAGCGGACCGAAGCTGGAAGGCATCGTTCTGCCCGGCGGCGGCGACTGGCAGACGATCGGCGCCGACGGCCTCACGATCATCGACACGCGCTACACGCTGAAGGCCCGCGACGGCACCGTGATCGACATCCTCAATCCCGGCGTCCGCGTCGCCTCGCCCGACGTGTCCGCGAAGCTGGCGCGCGGCGAGCCGGTCGGCCCCGACGCTTATTATTTCCGCACCACCCCACGCATGAGCGTGGCGGACGGACCCCATGACTGGCTGCGCCGCACCGTGTTCGTCGCGCGCGGCATCCGCAATCCCGACACCGTCCAGATCGACGTCTTCTCCGTCGACTGACCTACTTCCGAAGGAGTCCCGCATGACCGACCAGACCGAACTCGATACCGTCGCCTTCGAGGTCATCGATCGCGTGGCGTGGGTGAAGCTCAACCGTCCCGACAAGCGCAACGCGATGAGCCCGCGCCTCAACCGCCGCATGATGCAGGTGCTGGACGAGCTGGAGTTTCGCGACGACGTCGGCGTCCTCGTCCTCACCGGCGAAGGCTCGGCCTGGACGGCGGGGATGGATCTGAAGGAATATTTCCGCGAGACCGAGGCCAAGGGGCTGGGCGGGACGCGCGGCGCCCAGCGCGAAAGCTATGGCTGGTGGCGGCGCCTGCGCTGGTATCAGAAGCCGACGATCGCGATGGTCAATGGCTGGTGCTTCGGCGGCGGCTATGGCCCGCTCTTCGCCTGCGACCTCGCCTTCGCGGCGGAGGATGCCCAGTTCGGCCTGTCCGAAATCAACTGGGGCATCCTGCCCGGCGGCGGCGCCGCCAAGGTGGCGACCGAACTCACCTCGTTCCGCCGCGCCATGTATCATTCGCTGATGGGCGAGAATATCGACGGCAAGACGGCGGTGGAATGGGGCTTCGTCAACGAAGCCGTGCCGCTGGCGGAGCTGAAGGATCGCGTGAGCGCGGTCGCGCAGAAGCTGCTCACCAAGAATCCGGTCGCGCTGAAGGCCACCAAGGACGCCATCCGGCGCGTCCGCGAGATGAGCTACGACAATGCCGAGGATTATCTGATCCGCGCGCAGGAAGCGGCCAACAGCTACGACAATGAGGGCCGCAAGGAAGGCATCAAGCAGTTCATCGACGACAAGACCTACAAGCCGGGTCTTGGCGCCTATGATCTCTCCAAGCAGAAGGCCTGAGGACGCGATCATGGCCGCCGCCGACACTCTCGCGCCGCCGCAGGCGCGCTCGCTCGATCGCCTGCTGAAGGCCCGCTCCGTCGTCATCGTCGGGGCGTCCGAAAAGCCGGGCGCGCTCGGCAACAGCGTGCTGCGCAATCTGGAGCGGCACGGCTTCGCCGGGGACATCCACCTGATCAATCCCAAGCGGCCGGTGATCGGCAGCCGGCAGGCGCTGGGCGCGATCGCGGAACTGCCCGAAGGCGTGGACGCGGCCGTGCTGGCCATCCCCGGCGCGGCCGTCCTCGGCGCGATCCGGGAGCTGGCGGCGCGCGGCGTGGGCGCGGCCGTGATCTTCTCGGCCGGTTTCGCCGAGGGTGGCGAGGAAGGCATGGCGGCGCAGGCCGAAGTGGCCCGCATCGCCGCCGCGCATGGCATGGTCGTGCTGGGGCCGAACTGCCTGGGCCTCGTCAATTATCTCGACGGTGTGCCGCTCACCTTCGTCGAGACGCCCGCGCAAAGGCTCGCCGGCCCCGGCGTCGGCATCGTCTCCCAATCGGGCGCGATGGCGGTGGTGCTGGGCACGGTGCTGATGGCCAAGGATCTGGGCATCTCCATCTCCGTTTCCACCGGCAACGAGGCGGCGAGCGGGGTCGAGGATTATCTCGCTTATCTGCTGGACGAGCCGCAGACGCGGGCGATCGGCATGATCGTCGAGCAGTTCCGCAGCCCGAAACGCTTCCTCGCGCTGGCCGAGCGGGCGGGCGCGGCGGGCAAACAGATCGTGCTGCTCCATCCCGGAAAATCCAGCGCCGCGCGCGAATCCGCCGCCACGCATACCGGCGCGATGGCCGGCGACTGGCAGGTGATGAAGACTTTGGTGACGCGCGCGGGCGTCGTGCTGGTCGACAGTATCGAGGAACTGGGCGACGTGCTGGATCTCGCGATCCGCGCGGGGCGGATGGCGTCCGGTACCGCCGTGCTGGCCGAATCCGGCGCGTTCAAGGCGCTGACGCTGGATCTGTGCGAGAACCTCGCTCTGCCCCTCCCCGCCCCTGCTGACGAAACGGCGGCGGCGCTGCGCGCGGCGGTGCCCGACTTCATCGGCATCAGCAATCCGATGGACCTGACCGCGCAGTCTCTGGTCGATCCCGATCTCTATCGCCGGACCTTGATTCCGCTGCTGGCCGATCCCGCTTATGGCAGCGTGGTGCTGGCCATTATCCAGACCGACGAGATGACGGCCCGCCTGAAGTTCGAGCCGATCATCGAAACGCTGCGCGCGCTGGATGCGGACAAGCCGATCATCTTCGCCGGGCTGGACGATGGCGCACCCGTGCCGCCCGCTTATCTGGCGGCGCTGCGCGAGATGGATGTCGCTTACTTTCCCTCGCCCGACCGTGCCTTCCGCGCGATCGCGAAATTGTCGTCGGCGAAGGCGGCTTCGGATGCCGCGACCGCCGCGCCGATCGCAGCCACGCTGCCCCACGGCGGCGTGATCCCCGAATATCGCGCGAAGGACCTGCTCGCCCCGATCGGCATCCCCTTCCCGCGCGGTGGTTTCGCGGCCGACGTGGCGGAGGCCAGGCGCGTGGCGGCCGGGCTCGGCTATCCCGTCGTGCTCAAGGCGCAGGCGCAGGCATTGAGCCACAAGAGCGACGCGGGCGGCGTGATCCTCAACATCGCCGACGATGATGCGCTGGAGGCGGCGTGGGAACGCCTGTTCGCCAATGTGAAGGCCTATGATGCGGCCATCCTGCTCGACGGCGGGCTGATCGAGGCGATGGGCGCGCGTGGGCTGGAACTGATCGTGGGTGCGCGCAACGATCCCGATTGGGGGCCTGTGATCCTCGTCGGCTTCGGCGGCGTGCAGGCGGAGATCCTGCAGGACGTGCGCCTGCTGCCACCCGGTCTCTCGCACGACGAGATCGTGGCGGAGCTGCGCGCGCTGAAGAGCGGCGCGCTGCTCGACGGCTGGCGCGGTTCCCCAGCGCTGGATGTGGACGCCGTGGCCGATCTGATCGCCAATCTCGGCCGCCTGCTGGAGGGCACGCCCGGCATCCGCGAGATCGATCTCAACCCGGTGGTGGTCTATCCCAAGGGCCAGGGCGCGGTTGCGCTGGATGCGCTGATTTTGGCGGAGTGAAGCCCCCGCCTCACTCCCACTACCCGTCACCCTGAACTCGTTTCAGGGTCCATCGCCCGCCCTCTCGGCCAACGGCCGGTCGCTATCGTCGGGTCATGGATGCTGAACCAAGTTCAGCATGACGGGTGGGGATTGAGAAAAGCTCAGGCCAGCTCTTCGTCCGGCAACGTTTCCGTATCCACCTGCGACTGCATCAGCGCCGCATAACGCGGCCCCTTCATCGCATTGTACGGGAACAGAGCCGTCACCACCTCGATCGCATCCTGCGGGATCGGCTTCGTCAGCGTCGCCACATCCTCTTCCAGATGCGCGATATTCTTCGTGCCCGGCAGCGCGATCACAGTCGGGTCCTGCGCGATCACCCAGCCGATCGCGAGTTGCGCCGGAGTCAGCCCCGCCTCGGCCGCGATCCGATCGAACGCATCGACCAGCTTCAGATTTTCGGACAGCTGCGGCTCCACGAAGCGCGGCATCGCGCGCCGTATATCGCCCGGCCCGTAATCGGCCGATCGGACCGCGCCGGCCAGCAGCCCGCGCACGACGGGCGAGAAGGCGACCATCGCCGTGCCCAGTTCGCGGCACGCCGCCAGCACCCCCATCTCCACGTTGCGGACGGCGGGCGAATATTCATTCTGGATCGCCGCGATCGGATGCACCGCATGCGCGCGGCGCAAGGTGGCCGCCGACATCTCGCTGATGCCGATCGCGCCGATCTTGCCCGCGTCCTTCGCGCGAACCAGCGCGCCGACCGACTCCTCGATCGGCACGTTCGCGTCGAGACGGTGGAGATAATAGAGATCGATATGATCGGTGCCGAGCCGCTGGAGCGCGCCCTCCAGCGTGGCCGCGATCGCCTCGGGCCGGCCGTCCAGCCCGCGCTTGCCATCGAACATGCCCAGCACGCATTTGCTGGCGAGCGTGAATTCGGAGCGGCGGTGCATCACCGCCCGGCCGACGAGCTTCTCATTCTCGCCATCGCCATAGAGCGCGGCGGTATCCAGCATCGTCACGCCCAGATCGAGCGCGCGATTGAGCAGGCGCACCGCCTCCTCCTCGGTCGGATAGCCGCCATAAGCGTGGCTGAGATTCATGCAGCCGAGGCTGACGGCGGAGACCTCGAACGGGCCGATGTTGCGGGAGGGGAGAGTCATGCCGTGGCCTTTAGAGCAGGTAAGGGCGACACGAAATCACCCCGTTTGGTTCGAGCTTGTCGAGAACCCTTCTCGACGTCGGTTCTCGACAGGCTCGAACCTTCGCTCGAAGCAAACGGATTCAGATGGGCGGCCAGCCTAAAGCGGCAGGCCGACATAATTCTCCGCGATCACGGTCTGCATCGTTTCGGACTGGGCGACATAATCCAGTTCGGCCGCCTGCATGCGATGCTCGAACGGGCCATCCTCGGGGAACCGGTGCATCAGCTTGGTGAGATACCAGCTGAAGCGCTCCGCCTTCCAGATGCGCGAAAGCGCCTTTCTCTCATAGCCGATCAGCCCTTCCTCGCTGCCCGAGCGGAAATAATCGACCAAGGCATCGGAGAGATAGGCGACATCGGACGCGGCAAGGTTCAGCCCCTTGGCGCCCGTCGGCGGCACGATATGCGCCGCGTCACCCGCCAGAAACAGCCGCCCGTGTCGCATCGTCTCGAACACGAACGAACGCAGCGGCGCGATCGACATTTCCAGCGCGGGCCCGCGCGTCACGCCGAAATCGCAGATCGGATCGAAGCGCCTCGCCAGCTCATCCCACAGCCGGTCCTCGGGCCAGTTCTCCAATGTCTCGGTGAGGGGCACCTGCACATAATAGCGGCTGCGCGTGGGCGAGCGCATCGAGGCGAGCGCGAAGCCGTCGTCCGTGTTCGCGTAGATCAGCTCCGGGTGGCAGGGCGGCACATCGGCGAGGATGCCGAGCCAGCCGAACGGATATTCCCGCTCGAACGATTTCGCCCCGCCGGCGTCCGCGATCAGGCGGCGCGAGGGACCGTGGAAGCCATCGCAGCCGATCACGAACTGCGCGTCGATCCGCTGGATCGCGCCGCCCCGCACGAAGGTCACGAAGGGCGCACCCTCGGCATCGTGGATCGCCAGATCGCTGGCCTCGCAGATCGCTTCCAGCCCGCGCTCCTGCGCGGCGGCGAACAGGTCGCGCGTCAGCTCGGTCTGGCCGTAAACGGTCACGTGGCGGCCGGTCAGCCGCTTGATGTCGATGCGGATCAGCTGGTCGCCGCTGGCGAGGTTGAAGCCGTCCTCGATCAGGCCATCGGCGTTCATGCGCGCATCGATGCCGAGCCGGCGCATCAGATCGGTGGTCACGGTCTCCAGCACGCCCGCGCGGATGCGCGCCTCGACATAAGCCTGCGCCTGACGCTCGATGATGACGACGTCGATCCCGGCCGCCTTGAGCAAATGACCGAGCAGCAGGCCGGACGGACCGGCCCCGATGATCGCAACCTGACGGGTCACCATTCTCTCCTCTATTATGTTATTCTTCATAACATAATCCGACTGCCCTGCAATGGAGCCCGCATGAAAAAGCCCATCGCCCCGGCTGAGGCGATGGGCCTTTTCTCACGCCCGCTGGCGGGCCGAACCCCTTATTTCGTCAGCTGCTTTTCCAGATCGGCCAGCACGCGATAGCAAGGCATCACCTTGGCGACGCTGCTGTTCGGCTCGCGCCCTTCGCGGATCGCTGCAATGAATTCGCGGTCCTGCAATTCGATGCCGTTGTTGGAGACGGTCACGCCGGTCAGGTCGACCGGCTCTTCCTTGCCCGTCACCAGATCGTCGTAGCGCGCGATCCAGGTGCCGTTGTCGCAGATGTAACGGAAGAAGGTGCCCAGCGGGCCATCGTTGTTGAACGACAGCGAGAGCGTGCAGATCGCGCCGCTTTCGGCCTTGAGCTGGATCGACATGTCCATCGCGATGCCGAGTTCGGGATGGATCGGACCCTGCAGCGCATGCGCCTCCACGATCGGGCCCGCCTGATAGGCGAACAGATCGACCGTGTGCGCGGCGTGATGCCACAGCAGATGATCGGTCCAGCTGCGCGCCTCGCCCTTGGCGTTGATGTTCTTCCGGCGAAAGAAATAGGTCTGCACGTCCATCTGCTGGACGGCGATGTCGCCCGCCACGATCTTGTTGTGGATATATTGGTGGCTGGGATTGAAGCGGCGCGTATGGCCGACCATGCAGACGAGGCCGGTCCGCTTCTGCAGCTCCAGCACGCGCTCGCCATCCGCCAGATTGTCGCAGAGCGGGATCTCGACCTCGACATGCTTGCCCGCTTCCATGCACTGGATCGCCTGGGCGGCGTGCATCTGCGTGGGGGTCGCGAGGATCACGGCGTCGAGACCGGGCTGCGCCAGCGCCTCGGCCAGATCGGTGCAGGCATGGCCGATGCCATATTTGGCGGCGACCGCTTTGGTCGGCTCGATCTCGCGACCGACGACCGAGATCACCTCGACATCGTCGATCAGCTTCAGCGCATCGAGATGCTTTTCACCAAAAGCGCCGGCACCGGCGAGGGCAATTTTCATCGTCATGTTCTCCTCCCCTCCCGCGTGCGGGAGGGGCTGCGGGTGGGCCTGTGCCGGGCGAGGCGAGCGCCCCGGCCGACAGTCTTGCAGTGGAGGTGGACTGCCCACCCCCGCCCCCTCCCGCATGCGGGAGGGGAGAAATACGTCACGCGATCAGCTGTTGCGCCGCCGCGCTATTGGCCTCGATCGCGTCGCTCGGCGGCACGCTGCCGTCCACCGGCTCCAGCACGATATGGCCCACCGCCGTATTGCTGGCGGGCACATGATAATGGCGGTGGAGCATCCGGGTCTCCTTGCCCAATGCGCCGCGCATGATGAGCCACATGACCATCTCGATCCCCTCGGATCCGGTCTCGCGCAGATATTCGATGTGCGGGATGCGGCGGAGCGCATCGCTCGACCCGACCATGCCGTCGAGAAAGCGATTGTCCCACTCCTTGTTGATCAGCCCCGCGCGCTCGCCCTGAAGCTGGTGGCTCATGCCGCCCGTGCCCCAGATCTGCACGTTCAGATCCTCGTCATAGCTCGCCACCGCGCGCGCGATCGCCTCGCCCAGCGCCCAGCAGCGATTGCCCGACGGCGGCGGATAGGTGACGACGTTCACGGCGAGCGGGATCACCCGGCACGGCCATTCCGCAGGCTTCCCGAACATCATGGAGAGCGGCACGGTCAGCCCGTGATCCACGTCCATCTCGTTGATGATCGTCATGTCGAATTCGTCGAGGATGCAGCTCTGCGCGATATGCCAGGCGAGATCGGGATGCCCCTTCACCACCGGCACGGCGCGCGGCCCCCAGCCTTCGTCGGCAGGCTGGAATTCCTCCGCGCAGCCGATCGCGAAGGTCGGGATGATCTTCATGTCGAAGGCGGAGGCATGGTCGTTATAGACCAGCACGATCACGTCGGGCCTGGCCTGCTTCTCCCATTCCTTCGTCCATTCGTATCCGGCGAAGGCGGGGCGCCAATAGTCCTCGGCGGTCTTGTCGAGATCGGAGGCGACCCCCAGCGCGGGAATATGGCTGGAGGCGACCCCTGCGGTGATGCGGGCCATGATCAATATTTCCCCTTGATCGAGCGCACGCCCTCGGGCGAGCGGCCACCGGCGATCATCATCGCCGCATAATCTTCCAGGCTCATGCCGCTCATCGTGCTGACGGCCTGCAGAAAGCTCTTGCCGTCGGTCGAGAAGATCTTGGACAGGAAATAGATGTTCCCGCCCAGATCCAGCAGCCGCGTATAATCGCGGTCCAGCACGGCCTGCTTCTGCTCGGGTGTAAGCTTCCATTCGTCGAGATAGGCGCGCTCGTCCGCCTTCCAGCGCTCGCGATTTTCGGCCTTCATCAGGCTCATCGCGAACTGGTTGAGATGATAGCCCGCCCGCGCGCGCTTCGCCGTGAAGACGCGCGTGCCCGGTATGTCGTCAAACTCCGCCAGATAGGCGTGGATGTCGATCTCCGGTGGCTTACAATCCTGTGTCATGCGGCGATGCTCTCCCTGGAGGGCGCGCCGGGGCCGCCCCTGATATCCTTCTCGATCACGCGGCGCGCACGCACGCCGCCACTGTCGATCGCATAAGCACGCAGCTTCAGATCGGGATTGGCGAGGATCGAGCGCTGCTGCGCTTCGAGGATCTCGATATCCTCGTTGAACACGCCCGATTGCTGGCGCTTGAAGCGCGCGGTGAAGCCCATGTCGGCCACATCGAAATTGCGGGCCATGCCCCAGAAATAGTGGCAGCTCGTCTCGCTCTCCGGCGTCATGCTGTCGATCACGAAGCCGCGCACGCCCTGCACGTCATGATCCGCGAGCGTCGCGCCCGCGCCGACCGGCGCCACGCCGACATCGATGATCACCGATGAAGGCGCCACGAAATGACACACCTGCCAGCGATCGACCGGCCCGTCCTTCTTCAGCGCCCCGCGCCAGAAGGGTGGCGCATCGACGCCCGGCATCCAGCGACTGACCGTCACCGCCTCGCCGTCGCTGGCCGTCTCGATCGGGGCGTGCATCAGTTCGGGCTGGCCGATCGAGCCCGAATGGACGTGCGTTTCGTGCGTCAGGTCCATCAGATTGTCGATCAGCAGGCGATAGTCGCAGCCGACGCGGTCATAGCCGCCGTCGAAGGTCCAGCCTTCGGTGGAGCAGGGCCAGAAATCGGGGATCAAGGCCGGATCGGCGTTGGTTTTCTCGCCCACCCACAGCCATACGAAGCGATGCTTCTCGGCGACCGCATAGGTCTCCACGCAGATCGCCTTGTTGAGCTTTTCAGTCTTGAGCGGCATCTCATCCGCCACGCCGTCCGGCCCCAGCTTCAGGCCGTGATAACGGCAGCGCAGGCTGTCGCCTTCGCGGATCCCCATCGAGAGCGGCAGCAGCCGGTGCGGGCAAGCATCGCGCATCGCGATCACGCGGCGGTCCAGCGTGCGATACAGCACGATCGGCACGCCGCAGATCGTGCGCGCGAGCGGCGTGCGATCCACCTCGGCATCCCAGGCCGCGACATACCAGCGGTTGGTCATCCAACTCGACATGGTGTTTTTTCTCCTCACTCGCCGGCGCTTTAAAGACCCCGTGCCTTCAGCTTCGCGTCGAGGCGGGGGAAGACGCGCCGCGCATTGCCCTCGAAGATGGCGTGCTTCTCCTCGGCGCTCACATCCAGCGCATCGACGTACCGCTTGGTGTCGTCGAAATAGAAGCCGGTGGTGGGATCGATGCCGCGCACCGCGCCCACCATCTCCGATCCGAACAGGATATTCTTGTTTTCGATCACGTCGGCCAGCAGATCGATCCCCGGCTGATGATAGACGCAGGTATCGAAGAACACGTTGTTCATCAGGTGCGTGGCCAGATCCGGCTTCTTCAGCATGTCCGCCAGCCCGCGATAGCGGCCCCAATGATAGGGCACGGCGCCGCCGCCATGCGGGATGATGAAGCGCAAAGTCGGGAAATCCTTGAACAGATCGCCCTCCAGCAATTGCATGAAGGCGATCGTGTCGGCGGCGATATAATAACCGCCCGTGGCGTGCATCGCGGGATTGCAGCTGCCCGAGACGTGGATCATCGCCGGCACGTCCAGCTCGACCATCTTCTCGTAGAAGGGATACCAGTAACGGTCCGTCAGCGGCGGATGGGTGAAATGGCCGCCGCCCGGATCGGGATTGAGATTGCAGCCGATGAAGCCGAGCTCGGTCACGCAGCGCTCCAGCTCCGCGATCGAATGGGTCATGTCCGCCTTGGGGCTCTGCGGCAGCATGCAGACGCCCACGAACGTTTCCGGGAAAAGCCCCACCACGCGCGCGATCAGATCGTTGCAGCGGATCGCCCATTCCTTGGCGACCGCCTCGTCGCCCACATGCGGCGCCATGGCCGAGGCGCGGGGCGAGAAGATCGTCAGATCGGCGCCGCGCTCCTGGATCAGGCGCAGCTGGTTGGCCTCGATCGTCTGGCGGATCTCGTCGTCCGAAATATCCGGATAAGGCGGCGGGGTGGTGCCGGCCTTGAACGCCGCCTTCTGCTCCTCGCGCCAGGCATCGTGCCCCTTGGGCAGGACGGTGTAATGGCCGTGGCAGTCGATGATCAGAGTCATGCGGCTTTTTCCTGTTTTTCCTGCAGGATCGCCGCGATCTTCGCGTCGAGCGATCCCTCTCCCGTCAAACCCATCGCGCCGATCGCGCGCTGGCGCTCCACCGTGCCGCGCGTCATCGCGGAGCCGGTGCCGAGGCCGTCGAGCGTCTTGACGACCTCCTCCATCTCCTCGGCGCGGCGGATGCCGTGGACCATCATCCGTTCGAGATTGTAATCGGCCTTCTCCAGCCAGTCCGTGCCGGGCCAGCTCGCATTGAGCGCGGCGAACACCTCGTCCGTCAGGTCGGCGCGGTGCGCGGCCAGCACGCATTCGGCGGTGAGCGCCTCCAGCCCCTTCACCATCACCGATCGGATCATCTTGGTGGCGGAGGCGGCGCCGATCCCGCCGGGCAGGATGCGCGTCTTCGTGAAGCCGGCCGCGCGCAGCGCCGCATCGCCCGCCTCCGCATGGGGGCCGCTCACCAGCAGGGGCACGGCGCGCTGCGCCGGGTAAACCGGCGCCATCACCGCGACATCCACATAGCGCCCGCCCGCCGCCTCGATCAGCGCGGCGGCGGCGCGCTTGGTATCGGGCGCGACCGAATTCATGTCGCAATAGAGCGTGCCCGGCGCGATCCAGTCCGCGCTTTCCCGCGCGGCGGGCAGCGCCTGATCGGCCGTCACCAGCGAGAGGATCAAGGGCGTCGCGCCAACCGCATCGGCATTGGTGTCACGCGGGATCGCGCCGAGCCGCGCATAATCGGCGCGCTTGGCCGTGCGCGTTGCCGGGCCGTCGGTCTTGCGATCATAGGCGCCGAACGTGACGGGCATAGTCTGCGCGAACGCCTGCGCCGCCTCGCCGAACCCGACGAAATGCAGGTCTGCTCTCTCCATGAGGCCAAGGGCTAGGCACAGGCCGCGCGCGCCGCCAATCGGAAAGCGGTCGAGCTATTCGCTTTCCTGAAGTCTGGTCACGTCGCCAGCCTCCCGCAGCAGAGCGAGAAAGCGCTGCTGGACGAGGGTGGGCCGCCACCCCGTGCGCGTCGTGATGCCGATCGCGCGCTGTCCGCGCGGCAGAGGCGGGCCGATCTGGGCCAGCACGCCGCTCTCCACCTCCATCGCCACCTGCTCGGGCGACAGCAAGGTGAGCAGATCGCTCTCGCGCAGTACGCCCCGGATCACCATCACCGATCCGCACTCGATCGGCGCGGGTGGCGCGGGATGGCCCGCGAACAGATCATGCCAATGCTGGCGCAGCGGCGTTTCGGCATGGCCGATGATCCAGCCATAGCGCGCATAATCGGCCAGAGTGGGCTGCCGCATTTCCCCCAGTGGATGCCCCGCGCGCCCGACCACGACCAGCCGATCCTCGAACAGGGCCTCCTGATCCAACCCGGCCGGCGGCGGATCGCGGAGCGCGCCCACCATCAGATCGATCGCGCCGTCGCGCAGCGGATCGACCAGTTCGCGCCACGATCCTTCGCGTATGTCGATCGCCGCGCGCGGCTCCACGCGCACCAAGGCCGCGATCACGCGCGGCAGCAGCAGGGCGCGCGAGAGCGGCATCGCGCCGATCGTGATCCGGCTGCCGACCCCCGGATCGGGCGAAATCTCGCCGATCGCCGCCGCGATCTCGGTGGCCGCGAGGCGCACGCCGCGCGCCAGCTTGCGCCCCGCCGCCGTCACCACCAGTCCCCGCCCCGACCGCTCGGCCAGAGGCACGCCGCCCAATTGCTCCAGATCGCGCACCGCCCGGTGCAAAGCGGGCTGGGTGATGCCGGTGCGCACCGCCGCGCCCGCGAAGCTGCCCGCCTCCACCAGGCTGAGAAAGGCGTGAAGCTGCGTCGCCGTCATCAGCAGGTCCGGCCGCGCGAAACCCCGCCCGCCCCCGCGCAGGCCGCTCCGCGTCGCCTCCGCCAGATGATCGAGTGCCGCGCTCGCCCGCTCCGCCATCAGCAGCCCCGCCTCGGTCGGCCGCACGCCATCGGCCCGGCGATCGAACAGGGGCGTGCCCAATTGCCGCTCGATCTTGGCGAGCCCCTGCGTCAGCGCCGGTTGCGACAGGCTCACCGCCTGCGCCGCCGCGCTCATGCTGCCCTGCGCGACGATCGCCGCCAGCGCGCGCAGATGGCGCAGATTGAGATCGAAGGGCGCGAGCGACACGATCCTGACTTAGCAAAATCTTATGAGGCTGGTCCAATTGTGATTGGAGCCTGCGAGCCTCGCGCGCCAAGCCCCACGCCAAAGCTTGAAAGCCGCATCTCGAGGAGAGTGAGAATGGCGGGACGTGTCGTCCAGAACATCCAGCGCGCCGACGCCGACGTGATCGACGGCCTCGCCCATGCCGGCGTCGCCACCGTCCACGAGGCGCAGGGGCGCATCGGCCTGCTCGCTCCCTATATGCGCCCCATCTATCCCGGCGCGCGCATCGCGGGGTCCGCCGTCACCATCTCGGCGCCCCCCGGCGACAATTGGATGGTGCATGTCGCGATCGAGCAGCTGAAGCCGTCCGACATCCTCGTCCTCGCCCCTACCTCGCCCTGCTTCGACGGCTATTTCGGCGATCTGCTCGCCACCTCGGCACAGGCGCGCGGCTGTCGCGGCCTCATCATCGATGCGGGCGTGCGCGACGTGCGCGATCTCACGCAGATGAACTTCCCGGTCTGGTCGCGCGCGGTCTACGCGCAGGGCACGGTCAAGGCGGTGCTGGGCTCGGTCAACGTGCCGATCGTGTGCGCCAATGCCGCGATCGAGGCGGGCGACGTGATCGTGGCCGACGATGACGGCGTGTGCGTGGTGAAGCGCGCCGACGCGGCCGAGGTGCTGAAGAAGGCGCAGGCGCGCGAGGCGCTGGAAGAGGCCAAGCGCGTGCGCCTCGCGGCGGGCGAACTGGGCCTCGATATCTACAATATGCGCCCGAAGCTGGAAGAGATGGGGCTGGTCTATGAATAAGCCTTTCCTCCCCATGCACAGCATGGGGAGGGGGACCATGCGCAGCATGGTGGAGGGGAAAATCCCGACCATCGCGCATTGCCCCTCCACCGCTCTGCGAGCGCCCCCCCTCCCCATCTACGATGGGGAGGAATTTCGATGACCGGCATTCCCTGCATGTGGATGCGGGGCGGCACCTCGAAGGGCGGCTTCTTCCTCGCCTCCGACCTCCCCGCCGACATCGCCGCGCGTGACGCCTTCCTGCTTGCCGCGATGGGCTCGCCCGATCCGCGCCAGATCGACGGGATGGGCGGCGCCGATCCGCTGACCTCCAAGGTCGCGGTCGTCTCCCAGTCCGATCGCGACGGCGTCGATGTCGAGTATCTGTTCCTGCAGGTGTTCGTCGATCAGGCGATCGTCACCGATGCGCAGAATTGCGGGAACATGCTGGCGGGCGTCGGCCCTTTCGCGATTGAGCGCGGGCTGGTTCCCGCGACGGGTGACGAAACCAGGGTGGCGATCTTCATGGTCAATACCGGCCAGGTCGCCGTCGCCACCTGCCGGACGCCGGGCGGCATCCCCACCTATGAGGGCACGGCCGCGATCGACGGCGTGCCCGGCACGCACGCGCCCATCCCGCTCGAATTTCGCGACACCGCCGGTTCTTCCTGCGGCGCCCTGCTCCCCACCGGCAATGCGGTGGACATGATCGAGGGCGTCGCCTGCACCCTGATCGACAACGGCATGCCGTGCGTCGTGTTCAAGGCCGAGGCGGTCGGCGCGACCGGCTATGAGGATCGCGACACGCTGGACAGCTGGACCGCGCTGAAGACGCGGATCGAGGCGATCCGGCTGAAGGCCGGCCCGATGATGAATCTGGGCGACGTGAAGGACAAGTCCGTGCCCAAGATGATGCTGGTCGCCCCGCCCGCAAACGGTGGCGCGGTGACGGTGCGCAGCTTCATCCCGCACCGTGCCCACGCCACGATCGGCGTGCTGGGCGCGGTCAGCGTCGCCACCGCCTGCCTGGTCGAGGGCTCGCCCGCCGCCGAGGTCGCCGCGATCCCCGAAGGCACCACCAATACCTTGTCGGTCGAGCATCCCACCGGCGAGATGAGTTGCGTCCTCACGCTGGACGATCAGGGGCAGGTGGCGACCGCCGCCCTCCTCCGCACCGCGCGCAAACTGATGGACGGAGTGATCTTCGCATGAACACCGACGACGTCGTGGATTCCGCAGGCCGCGTCCGCAGCTGGACGCTCACGCCCTCGAAGCCCGCTTACGTGCCGCCCGCCGGCGCGGTGGACGCGCATTGCCACGTCTTCGGCCCCGCCGCCGATTTCCCGTTCAGCCCCAAGGCCAAATATCAGCCGCAGGATGCGACGCCCGACATGCTGTTCGCGCTGCGCGATCGGCTGGGTTTTTCGCGCAACGTGATCGTGCAGGCCAGCTGCCACGGCACGGACAATGCGGCGACGCTGAACGGGATCGCGAAATCGGGCGGCCTCGCGCGCGGCGTCGCCGTGGTCGATCCCGCCATCTCGGACGAGGATCTGGACGCGCTCCACGCCGGCGGCATTCGCGGCATCCGCTTCAATTTCCTGAAGCGCCTCGTCGACGACGCGCCCAAGGACAAGTTCCTCGCCGTCGCGCAGCGCATCCAGCGGCTCGACTGGCACGTCGTCATCTATTTCGAGGCGGACATCCTCGAAGAGATGAAGCCCTTCATCGCCGCCATCCCGGTGCCCGTCGTGATCGATCATATGGGCCGGCCGGACGTGACGCAGGGCCCCGACGGCGCGGACATGACGGCGTTCCGCGCGCTGCTCGACAGCCGCGACGATATCTGGGTGAAGGTCACCTGCCCCGACCGGCTCGATCCGGCGGGCGAGCCCTATGACGATTTCGTCGCCGCCGTGCGCCCGCTGGTGGAAACCTATCCCGATCGGATCCTGTGGGGCACGGACTGGCCGCACCCCAATATGGAGACGCGCATTCCCGACGATGGCGGCCTCGTCGACATCATCCCGCGCATCGCCGTGACGGACGAATTGCAGCGCAAGCTGCTCGTCGACAATCCCATGCGTCTTTACTGGGCCGATTGAGGTCCGGCGGGGCCTGCGGTTCCGCCCACTTCCTGAATGACGCGCTCCCGGCTCCCCGGTTTTGTCATTTTTTTGCAACGCTGACCCAGCCAATTCCGCCCAATAGCGGCGCGACAATCCGCCCGACAGGGCGATGAATCGGCAGATATCCGCAAATCTCCTCGCGCCTGCGCCGGAATCACGCATGCCCCATGTCTGGAATGTTTCCAGGCGGGATGGCCGGCAATTCGTCAGATAAGTTAATACTTGATGAATAAAATTGTAACCATTACCCCTTCGAGTCGGGGGAGCCGCTCGGCTCGAACAGGGAAGGTCCAACCATGAAGAAGATGAGCCGTTTTCTCGGCATGATGTCGGCTGCGCTGGTGAGTACGGCTGTTGCGACCAACGCGGATGCATTGACGATCAATCTCGTCAATACTGGCGGCGTCGAACAAGGCACCGCGGCTTATATCGGCTTCCGGGCGGCCGCCGATTACTGGGAATCGGTCCTGACCGATGATGTGACCCTGAATTTCCGTGTCGGATTTACCTCCGTTGGATTTGCGCCGACCACGCTCGGCCAGGCGTCCAGCTCCTCCGGCACCAAGTCGACCTCTTCGTGGAAGACGGCTCTGACCAACGATGCCACCACGGCGCTCGATGCATCGGTGGTCGCCAATCTTCCGAACATCACGACCGCCAATGTCCGGTTGAACACCTCGCTGCAAAAGGCGCTGGGCCTCTACACCGGGTCGGCCACCGCCAATGACGCGACGATCACGTTCAACAGCGCCCGCGCGTTCGACTTCGATACGCGCGATGGTTTCCAGACGGCGTCGTCGGACTTCATCAGTGTCGCGGTGCATGAAATGGGCCATGCGCTCGGCTTCACCAGCGCGGTCGGCCAGAATACGACCAACAATTCGACCCCGAGCAATACGGACATGTTCCGCTACAAGAACGGCGTGTGGGACACCACCTGGGGCGGCGATCCCTATTTCTCGATCGACGGCGGTGCGACCGAATTCATGGGCAATGCCGGTTTCTCGGCCGGCCCGGACGGCTTCCAGACCTCGCACTGGCGCGAGGGCGGCCGTATCCATGACGGCGTGAGCTGCACGATCCTGACCGAGCCGCAGGTCGGCATTCTCGATCCGACCGGCGGCATCTGCCAGGAAGGCATCGTCACCGCGCAGGATCTCGCGATCATGGATGCGATGGGCTGGAACCTCAATCTCGATATCCTGCAGAATCTCGACTACAAGATGACGACCTCGCAGATCCTGACCAATTACCTGAACGCGCAGAGCGCGGTTCCGGAATCGTCGACCTGGGCGATGATGATCGTCGGCTTCGGCTTCGTCGGCGCCGGCCTGCGCCGCCGCGATGCCAAGGTTCGCACGAAGGTTCGGTTCGCCTGACAACAAGGGAGGCTGCGGACTTCGGCCCGCAGCCTCCTTCTTCCATAATCGTCGCTGCCTTGCGGAGAAGACCATGATCGCCTTCGTCATATCCGCCGCGCTGGTTGCGGCCGCCGCGCCCGGAACAGGCCTCGCCCCGGCGCAGAAGCGGGAGCTTGCCGCCGCGATCGTCTGCCCCGAACGCCTGCCGGACGATCAGGCCCGCATCCGGAGCGCCCGCTCCTTCTACGAACTGTATGGCCGCTTCCGCCCCGGCTCCCACGCCGGCGAGCGCATGGCCTATCGCGACACGTTGCTCCATGCCCGGAAATGCAGCGCGCAGGGCGATGCCCTGATTCATACCTTCCCGGAGAGCTGACGCTTCCGTCAGTCACCCGCCCGGCCGATTTCGCCCAGGCGGGATCCTTGCCTTTCGCCGGCCACCGCGGCCTCCCGCCGCCGCACGATCAGCGGCAGGCCCGCGCCAGGAAATCGAAGATGCGCGGATCCTCGCTCATCGCCACGTTGAAGCGCAGATGATCGCCCCAGCGTCCTTCCGCTGAAAAGACGTTGCCGGGGGCCAGCACGATATTCTCGGCCAGCGCCTTTCGCGCGAGCGCGGTGGCATCCATCCCCTCGGGCAGGCGCGCCCAGACGAACAGACCCGCCGCCGGATCGTGCCACGGCTCGATCCCTACCCGGCGTAACTGCGTCAGCGTCTGCGCGGTCACGCGGGCGAGGCGCGCGCGCACGCTTTCCATGTGGCGGCGGTGGCTACTGTCGGTCAGCACCGCGTGCAGCAGATTGGCCGAGAGCGGATTGCCCGACATGGAGGTGGCGATGCGCAGATCCGCCAGCCCCTCGATCCATTCGGGCCTGGCCGCGATATGCCCGCAGCGCACCGCCGCCGACACCGATTTGGAGAAGCTGCCCACGCGGATCACGCGCTCCAGTCCGTCGAAGGCGGCGAGGCGCGGGGCCGTCTCATGTTCGAAATCCGCGAAGATATCGTCCTCGATGATGACGAGGTCGTTCGCCTCGGCCAGTTTCAGCAGGCGGTGCGCGGTCGGCGCGGAGAGGATCGCGCCGGTCGGGTTATGGACGGCCGAATTGGTGAGGTAGAGGCGCGGGCCGTGCTCGGCCACCGCCGCCGCGAAGGCCGCCATGTCGGGCCCGTGTGGCGTCATCGGCACGCCGATCACCTTGGCCCGGTGCGCGCGCAGCAACGCGAGGAAGTTGAAATAGCAGGGATCGTCGACCAGCACCGTATCGCCCGGTGAGAGCAGGAAACGACAGACAAGGTCCACCGCATGCGATCCGCTGTCGGTGAGCAGGATCTGGTCGGGCGAGGCTTCCACGCCCTGATCCGCCAGCCGCCGCGCAAGCAGGGCGCGCAGCGGCTCCGGCCCCTTGGCCGAGGCGTAAGCGGTGATCGGCTCGTCCGCGCGGGCGGCGGCGCGCATCGCCCGGCGCAGCGCCTCGCCCGGCAGCCAGTCGTCCGGCAGCCAGCCGCATCCGGCCATGATCGCGCCCGGCCGTGTCGCCAGCGACTGGCGCAACATCCACAGCGGATCGACCTCGCGATCCACCTCCGCCCCCAGCCGGTCGAGCGCGAGCGGCGCGAGCGGCGCCGCCACATAGAAGCCCGATCCCGAGCGCGGCCGGATCACGCCTTCGGCCGCCAGCCGGGCATAGGCCTCCACCACGGTCGATTTCGAGAAACCGCTCGAATCGGCCATCGCCCGCACCGAGGGCAGGCGCGCGCCGGGCGTGAGCGAGCGCCGCTCGATTCGGTCGCGGATCGCCTCCATCACCCTGCCCGTCCGCGTGTCCGCGCCCTCGATCGTCGCCATTGTACCTGTTCATCCGCCAGTACAGTTCTTTCCAATCGTACTGCTCCGTCCCTGTTCGCACCAGCCCCTTCGGCGCATGGGCCCCGTCGCAAGGAGAAAGACCATGACTCACCGGACGCTGATCGCCACCTCGCTGCTGACGCTGCTCGCCGCCCCCGCCGCGACCCAGACGCCCGTCACGGGCGCGGATCGCGTGGCGATCCGGCTCGATCATATCGACCGTCACCCCGCCACCCCCGCCGCCGCGCGGCGGACGCTCTCGCGCATCGATCGCGCGGTGACGGAGGCGTGCGGCGCATCGGGCTTCAGCCTGCGCGAAGTGAAGCAGGCGACCCGCGATTCCGCCTGCTGGCGCGAGACGATGGCCGATGCCGTGTCGCAGGTGGACAGCCCGCTGCTGCATCAGGTCTATGCCGAAAGAGCGGCGGGGGATGCGAAGCATGCGCTGTAAGTTCCGGCTGGTCGACGTCTTCGGCAGTGGGCCGTGGAGCGGCAATCCGCTCGCGGTGATCACCGCCGCCGCCGACCTCTCGACCGAGGAGATGCAGCGCATCACCCGCTGGCTGAATCTCTCCGAGACGGCCTTCCTGCTCCCGCCGATCGCGGCGGAGGCCGACTATCGCGTGCGGATCTTCACGCTCGCGCATGAACTGCCCTTCGCCGGCCATCCTACGCTGGGCAGTTGCCATGCGTGGCTGGAGGCCGGCGGACAGCCGCGAGCGGCGGATGCCGTGGTGCAGGAGTGCGGCGCGGGGCTGGTGCGGATCGCGCGCGCGGGCGACAGGCTCGCTTTCGCGGCACCGCCGCTCCGCCGGAGCGGGACGCCCACGACGGAGGACCTGGACGCCGCCTGCGCGCAGATGGGGATCGCGCGCGATGCGGTGGTCGATGCCAACTGGGTCGATAACGGACCCGGCTGGATCGCCCTCCTGCTCGGCTCGGCGGAGGAGGTGCTGGCGGTGGAGCCGGTGCGCCACAGCGACAAACCCGTCGCGATCGGGCTCGTGGGCCCGCACGCGCCCGGCCGGGATGCGGCGTTCGAGGTGCGCGCCCTCTTCAGCGATGCGCAGGGCGGGCTGATCGAGGATCCCGCGACGGGGAGCCTCAACGCCTCCCTCGCCCAATGGCTGTTCACCAGCGGCCGGGCATCGGGCGCTTACATCGCGGCACAAGGCACCCGCCTCGGCCGCAGCGCGCGCATCCATGCCTCGCGGGATGCGGACGGACAGGTCTGGATCGGCGGCAACACCGTCACGATGGCCAGCGGCGCCATCGCGATCTGAACTCGCTCCCTCAAACCCGTTCGTGCTGAGCTTGTCGAAGCACCGTCCTGCTTTCTTCGGACGCGAAGCAAAGGCAGAACGGCACTTCGACAAGCTCAGTGCGAACGAAGGAAGTAAAAGCAAACGGGACTGAACGAAAAAGCCGAGGGACGGATCGCTCCATCCCCCGGCTTTTTCGTTCGCTGCGGCGCGGCGCCCCCGGGGCACCGCGCTGCAACTCGACGATCTCAGTAGGCAGCCGAGAGCGTCACGAACCACTGGCGCGGTGCGATCGGATAGGCCGACCAGCTGTTCGTGGCCGAACCGACCGACACGGTCGACCAGCCCTTCTTCTTCGTCAGGTTCGTCACGTTGAGCGACAGCTCCATCTTCTTCAGCGGCAGCGTGCCCTCCGGCAGGCGCGCGCCGATCCGGCCCGAGATCATGAAGTAGGACGGCACGCTCGCATCGTTCGAATAGGTGCTGAAGCGGCGGCCCACGAAATCGCCGATGCCTTGCAGCTCGAAGATGCCGGCCGAGACGGTCGCGACCGTCTTGTTCATCCACTTCGGCGTGCCCGGAAGCTGCTTGCCGCAGGTCGGCACGATGCCGCCCGTGACGAGGAAGCCGCCGATGCAGGTGTCGCTGGCCGCGCCGATGCCGCTCGCCGTCGACGTATAATCGCTCTGATATTTGGAGAGATTGTACGAGACCGCATTGTACAGCGAGAAGTGGCTGCCGACGCGCACCGTGAAGGCCGCATCCACGCCGTCCGTCTTCACGTCGCCCACGTTCACCAGCGTCGAAGTGCCGCCGGTGATGCCGCTGCCGGCAATGCCGCCCGGATTGGTCGGAATGGCGAGCAGGCGGTTGCTGAAGTCGACATGATAGTAATTGACCTGCGCGTTCAGCGAGATGCCGTTGTCGAACGTGCGGTTGGTGCGGACGCCCACTTCATAGGTCCAGCTGCTCTCCGGCTTGCCCTGATCGGCAAACGCATCGAACGCCGCCTGGCTGCCCGTGAACCAGGGGCCGCCACCACCCGCCAGATAGGCCGAGTACTGGCGCAGATTCTTCTGGACGTTGAAATAGAGCTGCTCATGCCCGTTGAAGTCGTAGCTCGCGCCGACGGCGGGCAGGAACCACTTCAGCGTGTTGATCTTGCCCTGCGGCAGCGCGGTCGTGCCGCCGAGCGAGCCGACCACGGGCTGGACCGGATATTTGCCGTCCGCCCACTGCGCGCTGGTCTTGAAGCCCGCTTGGAACAGCAGCTTGTCGAACACCTGCCAGCTGTCCTGCAGGTGGAGCTGCAGCTGGTTGATGCTGGCATCGCCCTGATATTGCGTGAACAGCGGCGTCATCACGTCGCGCGGGCGGACGTAGGGCGTGCTCAGGCTCAGATTGTTGACGGGCACGGCATACCAACGGCGCCACTGGGTCGTGCTGTTATGCTCGAACCAGCCGCCGAACTCGATCTTGTGCCGCCCCAGATCGACATTCATCGCGGAGATCACGCCCTCGCGATCGATGCGATATTCGGTGGTGCGCGTGATCAGGCCCGATCCGCCGGTCGCAGCGACCAGCGCGGCGCCCGCCGCCGTCGCCTGGGCCGCCGTGAGCGCGGTGCAGGCGGCCGGGCGCACGCCGTTCGCATTGGCCGCGAAGCGGCAATTGCTCGGCAGCGTCGCATAGGCCGGATCGAGATAGGGCTGGGCGGTCGTGATCGACTGGCCGAGCGGCCCCGCGACGACGCCGGCGCCATCATTGTGGTGATAGTAGCCGGTGGTGGACCAGCTGATATTGTCGGCCAGCTTGGTGTCGAGGCGGACGTAACCGAGATAATCGGTGCGCTGCGCGTCCGAATAATAGTTGCGGTAATTGCTGCCTTCCGCTGCGGGCGAATTGCCCGCCGCGCTCAGATAAGGCGACTGATAGGCTGCGAAATTCGGGTAGAAGAAGGGCTTGCTGTAGGGCGTGTAGAGCTGAACCGCCGTCGCCGTGCCGCCGGCCGAAGGCTTGAAGAAGACGGTCGCGTCCTCGTTCGGCTGGGTCATGTCGTTATAGTCGAAATAGGCCGTCAGCTTGCCCCAGCTGTCGTCGTGGACGAACTTTGCGTTGGCCTGATAGCCGCCCTGCTTGCCGTTGAAGTCCCACGCACGGGCATGCTGGCGCGAGGCCGAGATATAGGCCTTGTTGCCGCCGCCGAAATTGCCGCTGTCGATGCGGGCATAGGTGCGGGACGTGCTGTAGCTGCCCAGCGTCTGCGCGGCCTGCACGCCGAATTCGTCCTGCGGGTTGGACGAGAAGGTTTCGACCGTACCACCCAGATTGCTGTTCGAGGCGGTCGCCAGATCGCCCGCGCCCGTCGCCACCACGACGCGGCCGACATTTTCCGAGATCACGGCGCGCTGCGGCGAGAGGCCGTTATAATTGCCGTAGCTCTGGTCGCCCAGCGGAATGCCGTCCATCGTGTAGCCGAGCTGGTTGGCGGCGAAACCATGGATGAAGATCTGCGCGTTCTGCTCGTTATAGCCCCACGGATCGGCCGTGATGTAGAGCACGCCCGGCAGCGTCTGGATCGCTTTCAGCGGCGAGATGCCGGGCAGGATCTTCTGGATCTCGGCCGACGGGATCGCGGTCGCGGAGCGGGTCGCCTTGGCGGTGACGAGGATCGCGCCCGCATCGCCTTCTTCGGCGGCCGGAGCCGCCACATCGGCCGCAGGCGCATCCGCCGGGGTTGCCGCATGGGCGCCCGCGGCGCACCCTACCATCAACGCGAAAAGCGAAGTTCGAACGATCGACATGGCCTACCCCTTTTATGTCCGCAGCGGACGTTGCTCGGGGCGGATAGGATCGGGCTGATGGAGCTTCGGCGACTCATTTGTTACAGTTTCATGAAATGGCCGAATTCGTTCTAATTCGCTGTCACTGAAGCGTCGCGGACACACTCTAGCCGATGGGCCGTCCGGCCGGGCGGTTGTGACAAAGAAGTAACGGAGACCCGATGTGATCACCCTCGCCCTGCTGCTGGCCGCGACCCCGGCCCCGACCCTGACGCATGAGCGCCCGGTGGTGATCGCGCACCGCGGCGCATCAGGCGAGCGGCCCGAGCATACGTTGGAGGCCTATCGCGTCGCCATTTCCGAGGGCGCCGACTTTATCGAACCCGATCTGGTGATGACGAAGGACGGCCATATGGTCGCCCGCCACGAAAATGAGATTTCGGGCACCACCGACGTCGCCTCGCACCTCGAATTCGCCGCGCGCAAGACGACCAAGACGATCGACGGCCACCCGATCACTGGCTGGTTCACCGAGGATTTCACGCTGGCCGAGATCAAGACGCTGCGCGCGCGCGCGCGGATGCCGCAGCTGCGCCCGGCCAATGCCGCCGCCTATGACGGCAAGTTCGAAATCCCCACGCTGGACGAGATCCTCGCCTTCGTGGCCGCGCAGGACAAGGCGACGGGCCGCCGCGTCGGCATCTATCCCGAGATCAAGCACGGCACCTATTTCCAGTCGCTGCACCTGGCGATGGAGCGCCCGCTGATCGCCGCGCTCGCCAAGGCGGGCTACACCAAGCGCACCGATCCGATCATCATCCAGTCCTTCGAGGTGAACAATCTGAAGGCGCTGCATGGGATGACGAAGCTGAAGCTCGTCCAGCTCGTCGCCAGCGCGGAAGGCCCGCCCGATGTGCCCGGCCTCACTTACGCCCAGATGGTGACGCCCGCCGGGCTCAAGACGATCGCCACCTATGCGCAGGCGGTCGGCGCCGAAAAGCCGCTGATCGTGCCGCGCGATGCCGAGGGCCGCTCGCTGCCGCCGACGACGCTGATCGCCGATGCCCATGCGGCCGGGCTGATCGTCCATGCCTGGACCTTCCGCTCCGAAAATTACTTCCTGCCGCTCGAACTGCGCAAGGGCGCGTCCCCCGCCGATCATGGCGATGCGGCCGCCGAATATAAGATGTTCTACGATCTCGGCGTCGACGGCCTGTTCAGCGAATTCCCGGCCGAGGCGGTGGCGGCGCTCCCGCGCTGAGGCCCGCGCCGGGCGCGGGACATCCGCCGATCCGGAGATCCCGACGGGACAGTTTTGAGACCCCCAACTCCCGTTCGTTCTGAGCTTGTCGAAGAACGTGCTGCAAGCGTGGAGTCTGAAGCCCGTGCTTCGACAAGCTCAGAACGAACGGGTCAGGCGCGACGGAGCGGACTATCGCGGCGCATCCCACGCTCCTTCCCCACCAACCCGACTGGACTTGGCCGCACGCCATCGCCACATCGGGGATCGGGAGATTGCCATGCGGATCGAAGATATTTCCGATGAGGTCGCCGCCACCGCCTTTCGCAGGCTGGTGCGCCACCTTCGCCAGCGGACCGACGTTCAGAATGTCGATCTGATGGGAACGGGCGGCTTCTGCCGCAATTGCCTGGCCGACTGGATCACCGAGGCGAGCGGCGGTGCCGTGGCCAAGGACGATGCACGCGAGGCGGTTTACGGCATGCCGCAGGCCGAGTGGAAGGCGCGGCATCAGACCGAGGCGACCCCGGAGCAACTCGCACGCATGGAAGAAAGCGTCGCGCGCAACCGGCTGGACGAGGCTCTGGACGAAGCGCTCGACGAAAGTTTCCCCGCCAGCGATCCGCCGTCCTATAGCGAACCGGGCGGCCGCCGCTGAACACATTCGCCCCGATCGCCCGACGCGGCGATCGGACGCCGGTCCTCCACCAGCCCCCATATTGGAGGCGAATTTGGACCGGGCCGTCGCGGCCATACCCCGGATGGGTTGCGCCCCCGTATCGAATGAGGCGATGATCCGCCGACGCGCGGGGTGAAAGGAACTTGATGCCGGGAAACCTGACCGAAGCGATCGTGCTTCGCGTGCTTCCCCGTCGCCGCCTGCCGATCATTGCCAGTTATGCGGGCGTGGCCGTGATCGTCGCCGCGGCAGCCCTCATCCGCTATCTGCTGGGCGCAGCGCTCGTCGGCTATCCGGTGCTGCTGTTCGTGCCGGCGGTGTTCGTCTGCGCGCTGCTGTTCGATCGCGGCGCGGGCTATGTCGCCACGATCGCCAGCGCGCTGATCGCCTGGAATTTCTTCATGGTGCCGGGCCGCTCGATCCTCGGCGGCGGGGTGCCATGGCTCCCCGTGCTGATCTTCCTGATCATCGGCATCACCATGTCCGCCGTGACGGAGGCGCTGCGCCGCACCGTGCGCCGCCTCGATCAGGCCGAACGCGCCAAGAGCCTGCTGCTTGAGGAACTGGCGCATCGCACGAAGAACGATCTGGCGATCATCGGCGCGGCGATCGTGCTGCAGCGGAACGCCGCCTCCGAAAATGCCGTGAAGGAGGCGCTGGATCAGGCGCATGCGCGCGTGATGCTGGTGGCGTCGGCGCAGGATCGGCTGCGGGGCAATTTCGCCGACGGCGTGCGGCTGGAGCTGGCCGGCTATGTCGAACAGCTGTGCGCGGGCCTGGGCGAGTTGCTGCGCGGCGTGCGGCTGATCGAGGTGGAGGTGGAGTGCGCGACGATGATGGTCGCCAGTTCCACCGCGATCACCGTCGGCCTGATCGTCAACGAACTCGTCACCAATTCCCTCAAATATGCCTTTCCCGGCGGGGCGGCCGGCACGGTACGCGTCTCGATCACGGCGGAGGCCGGCCAGCGACTCGTCATCGATGTCGAGGATGACGGGATCGGTTGTCCGCCCGATTCCTCCCCCGGCCTCGGATCGCGGCTCGTCCGCATGCTCGCCCAGCAGAAAGGCGGCTCGCTCACGCGTGAGGATCTGGCCCCCGGCTGCCGTGCGCGCGTGGATCTTTACGAGGCGACCACCGGCTGAACATCGCCCTGGCCGAAACCCTGCAGATAAGGGTCAGCCACCATTTCGAAATGAACGGGCAGAAATCGCACGACAACTGCCACACATCTGTCACGGTTACTGGATGGGCGCATCGCACTCTTGCGATATATTTGCCGAATAGCGCGATCATCACGCGATAACAGCGCATGACGAGAGAGTCATGGGCGCTGCCCATGCTGGCTTAGCGGGCTTCATCGCCCACCAACAGTTGCAACATTGCAATATAATTCGATCCCGTAATTTCTGTGGCCGACAAGCCTCATCTCCACTGCGGACTCCCATCTTTTTTGCGAGCGCGTCGCATTACCCCTTGCCATTCATGCGAGTCATTCGCATTAGCGCCGCCAAATCACATAAAGGGGTTTGCGAATGACCATCTCCGACCGCCGCCGCTCCAGCGCATCGCGCCAGACGCAGGGCTTCCTCGCCCTCTCCTGCGTGGGCAGCATCGGCCTCGCGGCGCCTTTGCTGGCGCAGGCGGCGCCCCCCGCGACGCCGGAGAAGGGCACGGAACTGGAGGGCGTGACCGTCACCGATACGGCGATCACCGAGGGCAGCTACAAGACGGAGAGCGCCAGCAACCCCAAATATACCGCGCCGCTGATCAACACGCCGCGCACCGTCACCGTGATCCCCGCGCAGGTGATCCATGACACCGCCTCGGCCACGCTGCAGGAAGCGCTCCGCACCGTGCCCGGCATCACGATGGGCGCGGGCGAAGGCGGCAATCCGCTGGGTGACCGCCCGTTCATCCGTGGCTTTGACAGCCAGGCCAGCACCTATCTGGATGGCGTGCGCGACATCGGCGCGCAGACCCGCGAAGTGTTCGCGGTCGAGCAGATCGAGGTGGTGAAGGGCGCGGACAGCGTGGTCGGCGGGCGCGGCAGCGCCGGCGGCTCGCTGAACCTCGTCAGCAAGATGCCGACCGCGACGCGCTCCGCGAGCGCCTCGCTCACCGGCGGCAATGCCAATTACAAGCGCATCACGGTCGACGTGAACCAGCCGCTCAACGATTTCGTCGGCGTCCGCATCGCGGGCATGTGGCATGATCAGGACGTCGCCGGCCGCGACGCCATCTGGCAGAAGCGCTGGGGCGTCGAGCCTTCGGTGAAGCTGGGCCTGAACGGGCCGACCAGCGCGACCCTCTCTTTCTATCATCTCGAGACGAACGAACTGCCGGACTCCGGCATCCCCTATCTCTTCACCGCCGCCAACGTTCCGAACGGGATCACCGAAACGAGCCCGGCACGGAACTTCACCACGATCGGCGGCCGCCAGGTGAGCGTGCCGCAGGGCGCCTTTTACGGCCTGAAGGATCGCGATTTCCGCAAGACCAACGTGAACAACGCGACGCTGCGGTTCGAGCATGACTTCGGCAACAACATCAAGATCCGCAACACCTCGCGCTACGGCCGCAGCACGCAGGGCTATGTCTGGACCCAGCCGGACGACCAGCAGGGCAACGTCTATGGCACCAATGCGGCATCGCCGGCGACGGCGGGCGGCTATGTGTGGCGCCGCACGAACACGCGCTGGAGCGAGGCCGAAGGCCTGATCAACCAGAGCGACGTCTATGGCACGTTCGAGACGGCCGGCATCAAGCACAGCTTCACCGCATCGGCCGAGATCAGCTACGAAAAGGCGCAGAACGGCACCTATGTGGCGGACGCCGGCACCGGCGCCGTGATCGCCAGCGGCTCCACGAGCACCCCGCGCTGCACCCCGGCGATGATCGCGCGCTACAATTGCACCACGATCGATACGCCCAATCCGTCCGATCCGTGGGTCAGCTACGCCACGGACACGACCACCGGCCTCGCCTCGATCCAGCGCAGCCTGCCGCAAACCTGGACGATCACCGACACCAGCACGAAGGCCGCGTCCTTCTTCGACACGGTGACCTTCACCGATTGGCTGCTGCTGAACATCGGCGGCCGCTACGATCACTACAAGACGAGCGTGAGCCCCGGCATCGCGGTGACGGCAGCGCCCAGCACGGCACGCACCACGTTCGGCCGCGAGGACGATCTGTGGACCTATCAGGCCGGCCTGATCGTAAAGCCGACGCCCGATACGAGCGTCTATGTCTCGACCTCCAGCTCCGCCACGCCGCCGGGTTCGTTCCTCGCGCAGGGCCAGGACGGCAACGCGATCGCCACCACCACGCAGGCCGCGACCGATGCGCTGAAGGTGGAGAAGACCAAGTCCTATGAGGTCGGCGCCAAGGCCAATCTGTTCGACGGCAATCTCTCGCTGACCGGCGCCCTGTTCAAGACCGACACCAGCAACGCCCGCACCACCGTCGAGAACGGCCTCGTCGCCTATATCGGCAAGCGCAAGATCAAGGGCGTCGAGATCGGCTTCAACGGCAACATCACGCCCGAGTGGAACATCTTCGGCGGCTACACCTACATGGACTCGAAGATCGCGGATGGCGGCATCACCACCACCACGAACACCACCACCGGCGCCGTCGCCTTCGCGCCCTCGGTGAACACCGGCAAGCAGTTCCCGAACACCCCGAAGCACAGCTTCACGACCTTCACCAACTACAAGATCACGCCCAAGTTCACGCTGGGCGGCGGTGCGATCTATATGGCGAAGGTCTATGGCGGCTATTCGGACACGCGCGTCCTGTCGAATACCGGCGTGCTGTCGATCACCAAGCCGCTCGCCCGCATGGTGCAGGCCTATTGGCGCTTCGATGCCAACGCCAGCTATCAGCTGACCGACCGGATCGGCCTGCAGCTGAACGTGAACAACCTCACCGACAAGCGCTATTACGACAAGGCCTATGCCGCCCATTACGCCAATCAGGCGGCGGGCCGCACCGTGCTCGGCACGGTCAACCTGCGCTACTGATCCGGAACCGGGCCGTCCTTTCGGGGTGGCCCGGCACGGGAAGACATGATGACGCTCGACGAACTCAACGCGATGGATCCGGACGCGCTGCGCCAGGCCGTGTCCGGTTCGCCCGAACGACTGGTGGCGGTGCTGCGCGTGGCCGCAGAGGCCGGATCGGTCGAGGCGCAACTGATGCTGGGCGAGGCCGCGCTGGACGGCAAGGGCATGGCCGCCGATCCGCGCGAGGCGCTGGAGTGGTTCCACAAGGCCGCGCAAGGCGGCGATGCCATGGCCATGAACATGATCGGCCGCTGCTGCGAGCATGGCAAGGGCGTCGCGATCGACAAGGCGGCGGCCGCGCTCTGGTACAAGGCGGCCGCCGATCGCGGGCTGGACTGGGGCCTGTACAATCTCGCCAGCCTGATGGCGCTGGGCAATGGCGTGCCGGAGGATCGTGCCGGAGCGCTCGATCTGTTCCGCAAGGCGGCGGCGATGGGCCACGCCAAATCGATCAACATCATCGGCAATTATTACGAGGACGGCTGGGTGGTCGATCGCGACATGGGCCTGGCCGCCGATCACTATGTCCGCTCGGCCGAGGCCGGCGATTTCCGCGGCATGTTCAACCATGCCCGCATGCTGCTCGATCGGGGCGATATCGCAGGCGCGGTCCTGTGGCTCGACCGCATCCCCGAAACCGCCACCCCCGCCTTCATGGCCAAGGCGCGCGACTGGCTGCGCACAAACCAGCCCGGCCTTTCCTGCGCGCTCGTGCGGAATAGCTTCGTCTGACGACCCCTCTCATCCTCCCCCGCCAGGGGGAGGTGTCAGGCTTTAGCCTGACGGAGGGGGCGGAAGCGGGCCGTCCGCTGACCTCCCCCTCCGTCGCCTTCGGCGCCACCTCCCCTAGCGGGGGAGGATGAGAATCCGCTCTCGATCGATCCCGGAACCTCCCAAACCGCACACCCCGCTTGCCTGCATCCCCGGGCTGGTCAATGAGGTCTTGGGGAAGGAGGGGCCAATGACAGGGACGGGTTTCCGGCAGGCGCTGGTGCTGACCTTCGCCATCTGGTTCCTGTTCGTCTACGGCAGCTATTGCGTGTCGGAGCTGATCGCCGGCCGCACCGGCTTCATCGACGATCTTCCCCTCGACCTGCTCGCCATCCTGCTGATCGCGCTCGTCGCGCAGACGCTCTATCCGCTGGCGCTGGCCACGGCGGGCTGGCCGGTCGTGCGGCGCTCGGCCGTTCTGGCCGCCTGCGTGCTGGTGGTCGCCTTCGTCCAGTCGCTGATCAACCTCGTCGAGAACCGGATGCTGGGCGTGATCCCCGCGCTCGATCTCGCTTATGTCGATCTGATGCGGACGCGCTTCGCCTCCAATTTCCTCAACCACGTCTATCTCAGCATGGCGAATGCGGCACTGCTGGTGTTCGTGGTGGAGGCGCGCCGCTCGTCCGAACAGAGGCTCGATCTCGCCCGTGCGGAGGCGGCGATGGCGGAGGCGAGGACGGTGGCGCTGCGCCTCCAGCTCAATCCCCATTTCGTGTTCAACACGCTCAATTCCATCTCGAGCCTGATCGTCACGCGCCGCTATGACGATGCGGAGGAGATGATCGAGCGGCTCGCCGAATTCCTGCGCCAGTCGCTGGAAGCCGATCCCAGCGGCCTCGTTCCGCTGGAAGAGGAATTCGCCACCGCCGAAACCTACCTGGATATCGAGGCGGTGCGCTTCGGCGATCGCATGGCCGTCGATCTGCATTGCCCGGCCCCGCTCGCGCGCATCGCCGTGCCCAATTACATCCTTCAGCCGCTGGTGGAGAATGCGGTCAAATATGGCGTGGCGCGATCGATCCGGCCGGTCATGGTGCGCGTGATCGCGGAGGCGGTGGAGGATCGGCTGTGCATATGCGTGTGCGACGATGCGCGCGCGGATCCGCTGGCCGCCACCCCGCCCGGTTTCGGCATCGGCGCGGAGAATATCGGCCAGCGCCTTGCCGCGCGCTATGGCGATGCCGCCTCGCTCACCACGGAGCGCGGTCCGGACGGCTATGTCGCCACGGTCAGCCTGCCGCTCCCCCCGGTGGCGGCACCATCACGACCGAGAGCAGCACGAAGCTGAGCGCGGCGACGAGGATGCCGAGCAGGCCGCTGTCCGCATAGAGCGCGGCCACCGCCGCCAGCAGGCCCGCAAGCGGCGCCGCGAACATCATCGTCGCGATCATCGTCCGCCGCTCCGGCGTGATCGCCTGCTGGTTCCGGCTCCAGTTCTGCATCCGCTTCCTGCCGCCGGCACGTCTCGTCGGGTCCATTCCACCTCCTTCACCGCCTGCCACGGCCCCACCCCGGCATTGCCCGGCGGTGATCGCCCGGGCGGCGGCGCAGCGCGCGCATCATGCTGCAAGCGCGGCCTCCCGAGCGGCGAACCCGAGCGGCACGGGCTCGTCCCCGGATGCGCATCGTTGGTCGCGCGCGACATGTTCGTCGCAGGAGACGGCACGTTGGCAGAGCATGACGCGCGCTGCGATGCGGCGAACTGTAGAGGCGCCCCGTTGATTCCATGCCGGAATCGGCGCAACGAGCAATGACATCATGGCCGTTCCAGCTCCCGTCCCGTCGCGTCTTCCCGCCAATGATCCGCAGTCCGCAGGGACGACGCGCGCGCATCTGCGATTGGTCGCGCACGAAGCCGGGCTGACGACGGCCGAGCGTCAGGCGGTCGAGATCGGCCGCGACGACGCTTTCCGCTTCGGCTGGGACGCGGGCCTGGTGGGCGGGCGCGCCGGGCGCAGGCTGATGGCCGCGCTGGCCGGCTTCGTGGGCATCAGAGGGGTGATGCCGCTGGCGGACGACCGGCTGGAAAAGCTCCGCCTGTTCGCTGCGATGATGCGCCGTGACGATCGCCGCGTCCACGATCTGGGCGAAGAGCTGCGCGCCGGTGGCCTGAGCGCCGCCGCCTTGCACGAAGCGATCACGCTGGCACTGGGCTGACGCGCGGATCGCGGGCCTCGTCGCCCGCCTCCCCCAGCGCGCGTTCCGCATGCGGCCCTGACGAACGGCCTGCCCTGCGCCTCGCCACGCCCCCGCGCGAAAGGGCCCGGCACCATCGGCGCCGAGCCCTTCTCCGTTCGAGCCGGAATACCACCCGGGGGACCTCTTCAGCTGAAAGGCTGACCTAAGGGGCCCCAGGTGCCTCCCATTTTCCGTTCGCTCCGAGCCTGTCGAAGGACGTGTCGCGAATACGACACCGCTCGCCAACGCTTCGACAGATTCAGCACGGACGGGTCGGGGCCGGTCCCGATTCTCAGACCGGCTCCACCGCTTCGCTCTCAGGCCGGCTCCGCCACCTTGCCCGCATCGGCGGCTTCCGCGATCCGCTCCTCCAGCGCCGCCTGCTGGCGTCGCAGCGCAGGCGGCAGCCGATCGCCGAAGCTGTCGAAATAGGCGCGGTTGCGCGCGGCCTCGTCCGCCCAGATCTCGGTATCCACCGACAGCAGGGTCGCCAGCTGATCGTCCGTGAGCGACAGACCCGACAGATCCAGCGAGCCTTCGGTGGGCAGCAGGCCGATCGGCGTGGCCTCGGCATCCGCCTTGCCCTCGATCCGCTCGGCGATCCATTTCAGCACGCGCGCATTGTCGCCGAAGCCCGGCCACACGAACTTGCCGTCCTTGTCCTTGCGGAACCAGTTCACGAGGAACAGCTTGGGCAGCGCGCCCGGATCGGACGCGGCCGAGGCGCCGATCCGCACCCAATGGCTGAAATAATCGGCCATGTGATAGCCGCAGAAAGGCAGCATCGCGAAGGGATCGCGGCGCAGTTCTCCCACCTTGTTCTCGGCCGCCGCCGTGCCTTCAGAGGCGATGTTCGCGGCCATGTACACGCCATGATCCCAATCGAGCGCTTCCGTCACCAGCGGCACCGCGCTCGCGCGACGCCCACCGAACAGGATCGCCGAGATCGGCACGCCTTCGGGCGAATCCCACTCGCTGGCAATGGCCGGGCATTGCGCGGCAGGCACGGCGAAGCGCGCATTGGGATGCGCCGCCGGCTTGCCGCTGGCCGGATCATAAGGCTGGCCGGTCCAGTCGGTCAGGCCTTCGGGCGGCGTCTTGGTGAGGCCTTCCCACCACACGTCGCCATCCGCCGTCAGCGCGGTGTTCGTGAAGATGCAATTGCCGTGGAGCGTATCGATCGCATTCTTGTTCGTGGACGGGCCGGTGCCCGGCGCCACGCCGAAGAAGCCCGCTTCCGGGTTGATCGCATAGAGGCGACCATCCTTGCCGAAGCGCATCCAAGCGATATCGTCGCCCACCGTCTCGGCCTTCCAGCCGGGGATGGTGGGCTCCAGCATGGCCAGATTGGTCTTGCCACAGGCGCTGGGGAACGCAGCTGCAATATAGTGGCTGAGGCCTTCCGGGCTGGTCAGCTTCAGGATCAGCATGTGTTCGGCGAGCCAGCCGTCGTCGCGCGCCATCGCACTCGCGATGCGGAGCGCGACGCATTTCTTGCCGAGCAGGGCATTGCCGCCATAGCCCGATCCGTAGGACCAGATTTCGCGCGTCTCCGGATAATGGACGATCCACTTCTCGTCGTTGGACGGCCAGGCGACATCCTGCACGCCGTCCACAAGCGGCATGCCCACCGAGTGGACGCAGCGGATGAAGAAGCCGTCGTCGCCCAGTTCGGCCAGCACGGGCGCGCCCATGCGGGTCATAATCCTCATGGAAAGGACGACATAGGGGCTGTCGGTGATTTCCACGCCGATGATGCTCTTGTCCGATCCCAGCGGGCCCATGCAGAACGGCACGACATACATCGTGCGGCCCTTCATCGTGCCGTCGAACAGGCCGTCCAGCCGCGCGCGCATCTCGCCCGGCTCGGCCCAATTATTGGTCGGACCAGCGTCATTTTCCGAATCGGAGCAAATAAAGGTCCGGCTTTCGACGCGCGCGACATCGCGCGGATCGGAGCGGGCATAGAAAGAATTCGGGCGCTTGGCGGGGTCCAGCCGCACCAAAGTACCGGCATCCACCAGCTGAGCGGTTAATTCGTTCCATTCCGCCTCGGAACCGTCACACCAACGCACCGCATCCGGCTGCACCTGTGCGGCGATGTCCTCCACCCAATCCAGCAGCGCGCGGTGCGCCGTGGGGGCTCCGTCGACGGCGCTTTTCCGCTCGTCAGCCGGCTGCATAAGCATATCGTTGTCTCCCTCTCCAGGATCCGATTCTGGCATTGAGCTATTCCGCCCGTGCATCGCCCACAAATATGTTTATCGGAAAGCTATAAGCCTGGGCTAAACGTGATGCATGGCCGACACATATGACCTCAATCTGCGGCACCTGCGGATGCTGGCGATTATCGCGGAAAACGGCAGCCTGAGCGCCGCCGCCAAGGCCGCCTCCATCTCCCAGCCCGCACTCACGCAGGCGCTCGCCAAGCTGGAGAGCGCATTCGGCACGGCCCTGTTCGATCGCACCACGGCGGGCGTCGTCCCCACCACGAGCGGCCGGCGGGTGCTGCAGCGTGTGGATCGCGCGCTGAAAAGCTTCGCGCTCGCCTGCCGCCGTTTCGCGCGCACCGCGCCCGTCAGCCAGTTCGAAAACTACCTGACGATGGCGCACGTTCGCGGCCTGATGGCGCTGGCCGAGGCGGGCAGCTTCCTGCGCGCGGCGGACGAGGCGGGCGTCTCCGTTCCCTCGCTCCACCGCGCCGTGCGCGATCTGGAGAAATTGTCGGGCACCGTCCTGGTCGAGCGGCGCGGGCGCGGCGTGGGCCTCACGCGCGCGGGGCTGAAGCTGGCGCGCGGCTTCACCATCGCCGTCACCGAACTGGGCGCCGCGATCGAGGAGACGACCGACGGCGGCGGCCGCCTCTCGATCGGCGCGATGGCGCTGTCCCGCTCGCAGCTCCTGCCCGCCACGCTCGCCGAATTGCTGCTGGAGCGCCCGCACATCCGCGTCGACGTGGTCGAGGGATCGTTCCTCGAACTGGTCGAATTGCTGCGGGCGGGCAAGATCGACATCCTGATCGGCGCGCTGCGCGACGCGCCGGGCCGCGACCTGACGCAGGAGCCGCTCTTCACCGATCGCCTCACGATCATCGGCCGCGCCGAACATCCGCTGGCGGGCCACTTCGCCGATTTCGAACAGCTGGCGGACTATTCGTGGATCGTCGCGCGCCGCGCCTCGGGCCTGCTCGATCGCTGGCAGCAGATGTTCGATCGCACGGGCAAGCCACGCCCCGAGGCGCCGATCCAGTGCGGCTCGGTCGCGCTGATCCGCGGGCTTCTGCTCCGCACCGATTTCCTGACGTTGCTCTCCACCGATCAGGTGCGATCCGAGATCGAGGCCGGCACGCTCGTCCGCATCGAATCCGCCGTCCCCGATACGATGCGCACGATCGGCGCGATCACGCGGCGCGACTGGTTTCCGACGAAGCTGCAGGAAGCCTTCATGGTCGCGCTGAGGCGCACGGGGCGCGAGGCGATGCCGGGTTAGGGCTTGTAGCGATGTGTCGGCTTTTGGTGGTTAGCGGACGTTCGCTGACCCGGTTCGGTTACGCAGCTTCGTGAAACCAAGCGCGACGAAATACACTAACGGACAAAGCAGCATCAGCATCGCTGCGGGATCAGTAGCCCATCCAGTTAAACTATCGCGATCCGGTTCATTTGCGGCCAGTAGCATGACCTTAACCGACCCTATCACTACTGCATAGGTGACGGGCAAGAGAAGGATATGAAGAAGCCAGCCGTGGCGCATCTTTTTTGAGCCGAACCGGCAGGCTATCGCTACGAGAGGCGGGCACAGCGTGGCTACCATTAATCCGGATAACCAAACGACGAAGCCAGCTGAACTTAGCGTGTCGCGATAATGGCTTGCGATGCTGTCCGGTCGCACTCCAAGAACAACAAGGGAGCCTGCGACAGCAGCCGCAACTAAAACCGCCAGCGCAATACCTCGCGTCGTTCCTTGCCGCTGCATCCACCTCCCCCTGCCGAAAGGCATGGTTCATGGAAAACTGAATGTCCGCAAGGGGGCGATAGCTGCCGTTCCCTCTCCCGTCATCCCGGACTTGATCCGGGATCCCGCTTCTTCCTTTTCTTCCGCCAACGACAAAGGCAGTGGGAACCCGGATCAAGTCCGGGGTGACGGAAGGCGCGGAAGGCCCCCGGCGGCGCACCCCGCTCCCTAAAATCCCCCTTTGCAATGTAAGATTTCGTGTGAGACTTGGTCTGTCCACCCCGGTCGATGGAGTCGGACGCCATGCCCCAAATGCTGCCCACTCGGTCCCTGCGCGCTACTCGCGCAGATCATCCCTCACGTGCGCGCGTGCGCCCACGCGAGCGCGTCGCGCGCGTTTAGAGGCGAGACTTTCGTGTGACTTTCGGGGTTCGGATGCCCGCCCGAACCCACCGCTCGTCATCGCGAGGCGCGCAGCGCCATGGCGATCCAGTCGCACCGCCAGATTGCTCCTCTGCCCTCGCAATGACGAAACACCCAGTCGCCCCACCCGCCCCTCAGCGGGCCTTCGTCTCGTTCAGCGCCGCCGCCGCGCGGATCAGCGCCTTCAGTGCCACCGCGTCGATCACATCGCCCTCGCGCCAGTCGATCGCGCGCCGCGCATTGCCGTCGAGGCTCGCATTGAACAGCCGCGCCGGGTCCGCCAGCGAAGCCCCCTTGGCGAAGGTCATCTTCACCACCGCCTTGTAGGTCTCGCCCGTGCAGAGGATGCCGCCGCGCTCCCAGGTGGGCACGCCGCGCCATTTCCACGCCTCGGTCACATCGGGCAGCGCCTCGTGGATCAGCGCGCGGATACGGGCGAGCGTCTCGCCACGCCAGTCGCCCAGTTCCGCGATACGCGCGTCGATCAGTGCGGACGGAGAGGCCCCGTCCGCCGCGCTCATGCCGCCTCGCTGTCGAACTGCAGCTTGGCGAGGCGCGCATAGAGCCCGCCGCGCGCGACGAGCGCGTCGTGGCGCCCTTCCTCGACGATCCGGCCCTTGTCCATCACGACGATCCGGTCGGCCATGCGGACGGTGGCGAGGCGGTGCGCGATCACGATCGTGGTGCGCCCCGTCATCAGCCGCTCCAGCGCGCGCTGCACCAGCTGCTCGCTCTCGGCATCCAGCGCGGAGGTCGCCTCGTCCAGCAACAGGATCGGCGCATCGCGCAGCAGCGCCCGCGCGATCGCCACGCGCTGGCGCTGGCCGCCCGAAAGCCGCGCGCCGCCCTCGCCCATGAAGGTGTCGAGCCCGTCCGGCAGCTCGCTGAGGAAGCCCGCCGCATTGGCGCTCTCGGCCGCCGCCCAGATCGCCGCGTCGTCCGCATCCCAGCGACCGTAGCGCAGATTGTCGCGGGCCGAGGCGCCGAAGATCACCGTATCCTGCGGCACGGTGGCGATGCGCGCGCGGATGTCGGCCGGGTTGGCCTGCGTCAGCGCCACGCCGTCCATCCGCACCGTACCGGAGGTGGGATCGTAGAAACGCTGGGCGAGCTGGAACAAGGTCGACTTGCCCGCGCCCGAGGGGCCGACGATCGCGACCGTCTCGCCCGGCTCGATCGTCAGGCTGAAATCGTGGAGCGCAGCCGGCTCGGGCCGCGTCGGATAGCGGAACTCGACATGATCGAACGACAGACCGCCGCGCGGCGGCAGCGGCAGCGCCTGCGGCTTGGCGGGCGCCGCGATCTCGGCCCTTTCGGACAGCAGCTCGTGCAGCCGGCTGGCCGCACCCGCACCGCGCAGTAGATCGCCATACACCTCGGTCAGCGCGCCCAGCGCACCCGCGACGAGGCCCGCCGTCACCACGAAAGCGAAGATCGCGCCGCCGGACATCCGGCCCGAGGCCACGTCCACCGCACCCTGCTGGAGGACCAGAGTGATCGATCCGAAGATCAGGCCGATCACCACCGCCGTCATGATCGCGCGGATGATGATGCGCGTGCGGGAAGCGGCGAAGGCGCGCTCCACCACGTCGGCGAAGCGGCGGCGCTCGCGCGATTCCTGGTTGAAGCCCTGCACGATCTTCATCGCGCCCAGCGTCTCCGAAATGGTGGAGCCGATATCGGCGATCCGGTCCTGCGAGGCGCGCGATCGCGTCCGCACCTGCCGCCCGAACACCACGATCGGCACCACCGCCACCGGGATCACCAGCAGCAGCATCCCCGCCAGCTTGGGCGAGAGGATGAACATATAGACGATGCCGCCCGCGCCGATGAACAGGTTGCGCAGCGCGATCGAGACGCTGGAGCCCACGATCTGCTCGATCAGGGCCGTGTCGGAGGTCATGCGCGAGGCGATTTCGGAGGGGCGGTTTTCCTCGAAATAACGCGGGCTCAGCGTCAGCAGATTGGCCTGCACCGCGCGCCGCACGTCCGCGATCACGCGCTCGCCCAGCCAGGAGACGAAGTAGAAGCGCAAAGCCGTCGCGATCGCCAGCACCGCCACGATCATCAGCAGATAGTGGAAGCTGGTCGCCACATGCTGGGCCGATCCGCCGCTCGCCACGAAGCCGCGATCGATCACGCGCTGGAAGCCGTAGGGGATGCCCAGCGTCGCCGCCGAGGAGATGACGAGCGCCGCCAGCGCAGAGGCGATCCGGCCGGGATATTTGGCGGCTATTCCCCAAATGAGCCCGAGTTCGCCCAAGCGGCGTTTCTCATTCGCTGGGATGTCGGTCGATCGTGCCATCACGCGCTAGTAGCAGCGCCGCGAAGGCCGCTCAATCGATGGCCATGCCAGGTCGTTAATATCTGTGTGCTGTTATGCCGGGATACATGTGAGGTCGTTATATATTGCATTGCAGCAAGGACGATCCCACATTTCCGCGGATTCAGGAGACGAAACGCGTGTTGTACGAGGCCTACGAACTTCAGCGGAGCTTTCTTGCAAGCGCGAGCGCGCTGGCAGGCGCGAGCTCGGACTGGATGACGAATCCGTCCAATCCGTTCTCGCAGTCCCCCTTCACGCCCATCGTCGCCTCCGGGCTCGATGTGTTCGCCCATGCATCGGCGACCTACGGCAAGCCCGCCTTCGGGCTGGCCACGACCGAGATCGACGGCAAGACCGTGAAGGTCACCGAGAAGATCGAGGCGGTGAAGCCGTTCGGCCAGCTCATCCATTTCACGCGCACCCGCGCCCCCAAGGATCAGCCCAAGCTGCTGATCGTGGCGCCGATGTCCGGCCACTATGCCACGCTCCTGCGCGGCACGGTCGAGCGGATGCTGCCCGGCCATGACGTCTGGATCACCGACTGGGCCGATGCGCGGCAGGTGCCGCTCGCCTTCGGCTCCTTCGATCTCGACGATTATATCGATTACGTGGTCGATTTCCTCGACCATATCGGCCCCGGCACGCATGTGCTGGCCGTGTGCCAGCCCGCCGTGCCCGTCTATGCGGCCGCGGCCCTGATGGCCGCCGAAAAGCATCATGCCCGCCCGCGCTCGATCACGATGATGGGCGGACCGATCGACACGCGGGAGGCGCCGACGGCGGTGAACACCGTCGCCACTCAGCGCCCGTTCAGCTGGTTCGAGCAGAATGTGATCCAGACGGTGCCGTGGTTCCACCCCGGCGGCGGGCGCAAGGTCTATCCGGGCTTCCTCCAGCTCACCGGCTTCATGGCGATGAACTTCGGCAACCACCTCGTCAGCCACTGGCAGATGTTCAAGCATCTGGTCGACGGCGACGACGAACATGCCGAGTCCACCAAGGCCTTCTACGAGGAATATCGCTCGGTCTGCGACATGACCGCCGAATTCTATCTCCAGACGATCGACACCGTCTTCCAGAGCCATCTGCTGCCCAAGGGCGAGATGATGCACCGGGACGACCGCGTCGATCCGGGCGCGATCAAGGACATCGCTTTGCTCGCGGTGGAAGGCGAGCGGGACGATATTTCCGGCCTTGGCCAGACCAAGGCGGCGCTGACGCTCGCGACCAATCTGCCCGACGCCTACAAGACTTATTATATGGCGCCGAAGGTCGGCCATTACGGCATCTTCAACGGCCGCCGCTGGCGCACCGAAATCGCGCCGGTGGTGGAGAAGTTCATCCTCGACGCCGACGCCCGCGCCAAGAAGGCCTGAGGCTCGATCGTTTAAACCGTCATGCTGAACTTGTTTCAGCATCCATGACCCGACCGGAGCTTTCCAGCGCGACGGTCGGGCCATGATCCTTGAGAGGAGCGGCCCGCCTCAACCTCGACCGGAACTGCCGTCAGGCGGCCTCCGCCTGACGGTTCGCGCTGGCCGCCACCTCGTCGAGGAAGCAGATAAGCGCGCGTTCGGCGCCCGTCATATATTTGGTCGCGCGCGGCAATCGCAGCGCGCAGCAATCCTCGCACTTTCCCTCGCGGCACAGTTCGATAAGCGCGGGATGGACATAGGATTTGCGGCTGATCGCGGGCGTGTTGCCCAGCGCCGCCGCCACCTCCTCCAGCATCGGCTTGAGCGACAGCTTGCCCGATCTGGCCGCCGTCAGAATATGCTCGAACGCGAGCAGGCTGGCGCTCCAGGTGCGGAAATGCTTGGCGGTGAAATCGCCGCCCATCGCCTCGCGGATATAGTCGTTCACCTCGGACGAGCCGACCGGATGGGGCACGCCATCCTCGCCCACATAGGCGAACAGATGCTGGCCCGGCAGATCCTGCGTCCGCCGCACGATCGCGGCGAGGCGGCGATCCTCGATCGACAGCCGCTGCACCTTGCCGGATTTGCCCTTATATTCCAGCCGCAGCTTCGCGCCGCTCACCTTCGCATGCCGATTGCGCAGCGTGGTGGCGCCGAAGCTCTTATTCTCCTTGGCATAAGCCTCGTTGCCGACGCGGATGTGGCCGAGATCCAGCAGGAGCACCACGGCGGCCACCACCGTCGCCCGGTCCAGCTTCCGCGACGCCAGATCCTCCGCCACCCGCGCCCGGAGCAAGGGCAGCGCGCGGCCGAAATCGGCGCAGCGCTCATATTTCTGCGCGTCCTGCTGGGCGCGGAAGGCGGCGTGATAGCGATATTGCTTGCGGCCGCGATCGTCGATGCCGGTCGCCTGGATATGGCCGTGCGGGCTGGGGCAGAACCACGCATCGACATAGGCCGGCGGCAAGGCGATGGCGTTCAGCCGATCGATCTCGTCGCGTTGGGTGATGCGCTTGCCCTTGGGATCGGCATAGGCCCAGCCGCGTCCGGCCTTCCGGCGCGTGATCCCCGGCAGCGCATCGTCGACATAGCACAGGATCGTCGGTCGTTCCGCATCTGACATGGCGGCGAAACGGGAGGGAGCGCCGCGCGGTTCCACCGGCCGGATTGCGGAGCCGCCTCAGAGACTTCGGCAGGCCCGTCGATGCCCAAGGGTCTTGGGAGGTCGCCCCCTCCCGACCGCATCTCAACTCTCCTCGATCGTCAGCGCCTCCACCTCCAGCAGCACCTCGCCATCAGCCGCTCCACGATCGACGATGGCGATGTCGGCCAGCAAATGGCCGCGCAGGCTGAACTCGGCCTCGCCCAGCCCCCGCGCGAACGCGTCCGCCGCCTCGGCCGGCAGGCGGATCTCCAGCCGGTGGCGCGCGCCCGCGAAGGTCGCGCTCGCCCAGTCATGGCTGGGCCGGGCGCGGACGACGGCCCCGTCCCCGCCGCGCGCCGCCAGCGCCTCCACCAGCGCGTCGCGGGCATTGCCGCGCATGCGCCTCTCCCGGCTGCGGCCGCTCATCGGCCCCGTTCCTGCGCGTCGGCGATGTAGGTGCAGACCTTCGCGGTGACGCGCGGCCCCGGCTCGCGCCCGTTGCGCAGGTCGCTCACGAAGCGCGGATCGTTCACCACCGTCCGGCCGAACAGGGTTTCCGGCATGCGGGTCCGCTCCAGATGCCGATTGATCAGACGCAGCAGATACATGATTCGCCCTCCTCGTTTGTTCCTGCTATGTTCTGCTTGCAGGTCAAATCCTACATGTCTAGGATTTTTCCTATCGATTTTGGACGATCCGATCGGATCAGGCGCGAGGATGGCCATGACGGGAGATGCGGCGATCGATGCGCGCGCGGCGCTGGCGGCTTTGATCGAGGAACGGCGCGAGGATTATGCGGGCCTGTCGCGGATGCTGGGGCGCAACCCCGCCTATATCCAGCAATATGTGAAGCGCGGCACGCCGCGCCGGCTGGCCGAGGAGGATCGGCGCGCGCTCGCCCGCTATTTCCGCGTGGCCGAAGAGGCGCTGGGCGGCCCGGCCGAGCGCCCGCGCGCCATCCCCGCCGATGCCCCGCGCGAGCAGGTGCGCGACGCGGCGATCGTGGCGGTGCCGCGCCACGCGCTGGGCGCCTCGGCCGGGCCCGGATCGCTGGAGGAGGACGGCGCAGGCTCGGCCCGCGCGATCCATTTCGCGCCGGGGCAGTTGCGCGAGCTGGGCGTGGGCGATCCCTCCGGCCTCTCGGTGATCCGGGTGGCAGGCGATTCCATGCTGCCCCTGCTGGCCGACGGCGACGACATCCTCGTCGACACGCACGACGGAGCCGAGCGGCTGCGCGACGGCGTCTATGTCCTCCGCAACGAGGAGGCGTTGATGGTGAAGCGGCTGGTGCTGCGCCCCGACGGCGGCCTCGCCATCCTCAGCGACAATCCCGCCCACCAGAGCTGGCCCGACGCCGACCGCAGCCGCATCCGCATCGTGGGCCGCGTGCTCTGGGCGGGAGGACGGGTGCGGTAGGGACGATAAGGAGGCGATGAAGCATAGTCGTTTGCGAGGAACGACGGAAACGGATGCTTATGACGCGGGCCCGCCTTGATCCCGATGCGGGGAAGCATAGAAATAACAACGGGATTTGCTGGACCGCACCCACCCTATCGGAGCCTGCGCCATGAAAATTGTCGCCATCTGCCTGATCGCGCTCACCGGCGTCGCGGCGCATGCCGAGCCTTATTCTCCGCTGCCCGCCATGACGACCGGCCTCGACGAGACGCCGTCCATGAAGCAGGCGAAATATGAGCGCGCCGTCGCGCTGCGGGCCGAGGCCACCGCCTTGCTGGAGCAGGACAATGGCACGCTGACCCCGGCGCATGCGGCCTATATTCGCCAGAAAGCGTGCGAGATTGTCGGCTCCAAGCCCACGGGCCGCGGGATCGTTTCCCGCAATCGATGCCGCATGTAAGCAAGCAGGGGGATGTCCCCGCTGACGCGTCCGTCGCGCCGGACGTGAGGAACGGCTAGGCCGCCCGCCGTCTAGGACGGATCGACAGTCGGATAATGTGAAAGACTGGGCTGGGCATCATTCCAGACTGTCATGCTGAACTCGTTTCAGCATCCATGACCTGACGGATCGGCCTGGTTCGACGGTCGGGTCATGGGCCCTGAAACGAGTTGATGGGTATCCCGTTCGAACACGTGCCCGTCACCCCGGACTTGTTCCGGGGTCCACCGGGCGACACGTACAGCGGACCAAGGCGCGCGCAGACGGGTGGATGCCGGAACAAGCCTGTCCTGAGCCTGCCGAAGGGTCCGGCATGACGAAGCTCCATGTCCGAACGGGACATGCGCCAAACGAGTTCAGGGTGACGCTTTCTCGAAAGCAGCCGTTTCCAATCGCTGAATGTCGAGCAACCCTAGCCCGCCCGCCTCCTAGCGCCCCGTGCGCTTCCGGTCGCGCAGCCAGAACAGCAGCGCCGCCACCGCACCCACGGCGACACCGCCGACCACGCCGGCCGAGGGCTCGCCCCAAAACATGCCGATCGTGGTGCCCGCCAGGATGGCGATCGCCAGCAGCACGCCCGCCGCGGCGGGAGCCGGTTCGTTTCGGTCGCTCATCGTTCCTCGCTCATTGTGCCCTCCCTGCCACTGTCGCGCGGGCGTGGCCAGCCCGTGGCGTTAACGTGTCGCAAGCGCTGGCGGCGCGCGCGCGCCTGCCCTAGGGAGAGGCATGCCTGCGGTACGGATGCGGGCGGCGAAATATGCCGCCGCGGCTGCGACACTCTGCCTGAATTCGCTGTCCGCCGGGGCCCAGACAGTCGCGCCTGCCGCACCTGGCCAGCAGGCCCCGTCGGCCGCCCCCCTGCCCGTCCTGGCACCGCCCGCGCCGGATCAGGGCCTGATCTCCGCCGATCTGCCGCTGGCGCCGATGCCCGATCTGGGCGTCGACTGGCCCGATCTCTCCGCCCCGGACGCGGCCCCCGCCCCGGCCCCGGACGCATCAGCCCCTGCCACCGGCGCGGCATCGGCATCCGGCACGGGCAAGGCCCGACGCTCCGACTCCGCCGCCGTCGAGGCCGAGCTGGCCCGCCCCTATCGCGTCACGATCACCGGCATCGAGGAACTGGGCGCCGATTTCCGCCTGCGATTCAACGCACTCTCCGCGCTGGATGCGGGCGACGACAAGCCCGCCAACGCCGCCCAGATCAACCGCCGCGTCAACGAGGACGAGGCGCTGATGAAGCAGCTGCTGCGCTCGATCGGCCGCTATGACGGCGAGGTGCTGAGCCGCGTCGACACCGCTGCCATGCCGATCGCGGTGACGCTGGCCGTGACGCCGGGGCGCAGCTATCGCTTCGCCACCGTCGATCTCGTCGGCGTCGACAAGGCCGGGGCGAAAGCGGCGGCGCTGGGATCCGCCTTCGCGGTCAAGCCCGGCGACGCGGTGGATGCCGATCGCGTCACCAACGAGGTGATCGCCTATCGCGCGCGGCTGGGCCACGAAGGCTTCCCCTTCGCGAAGGTCGGCGAGCCGCAGGTGACGGTGGATCACGCCAGCGGCGAGGCGACGCTGAAGCTGGACGTCGATCCCGGCGCGCCCGCGCGCTTCGGCAAGATCGTCGCCACGGGCAACAAGCCGGTCTTCTCCTCGCGCCACTTGGGCGAGATCGCCCGCTTCCACGAGGGCGACGAATTCGACGCGCCCCTGCTCGATGATCTGCGCCGCGCGCTGATCCAGACCAGCCTCGTCTCGGTCGCGACGATCACGCCGGTGCCGGCGGAGGACCCGGCGCTGGTCGATATCCGGGTGCTGACCGAGCCCGCGCCGCCGCGCACGATCGCGGGCGAGCTGGGCTACGGCACGGGCGAAGGCGCGCGCGCCGAAATTTCGTGGCAGCATCGCAATCTGCTGCCGCCCGAGGGCGCCGTCACCTTCCGGGGCATCGCCGGCACGCGCGAGCAATTGCTGAGCGCCACGCTGCGCCGCTCCAATTATCGGGCGCGCGATCGCGTGCTGAACGCGCAGATCGCCGCCTCCCACAGCAATCTCAACGCCTATGACGCGCGCACCTTCTCGGTTTCGGCCAATCTGGAGCGGCAGACCAACATCATCTGGCAGAAGAAATGGACCTGGTCGCTCGGTGGCGAGCTGCTCGCGTCGGACGAACGCGACACGATCCAGGCGACGGGCCAGGCGCGCCGCCGCAACTTCCTCGTCGCGGCCGTGCCCGCCACGCTCTCCTATGACGGCACGGACGACCTGCTGAACCCCAGCAAGGGCTATCGCATCACGGGCCGCATCTCGCCCGAAGCCTCGCTCCACAAGACGTTCGACGGCTATGTGAAGATGCAGTTCGATGCGAGCGCCTATTGGCCGGCGACATCCTCGATCGTGCTGGCGGGGCGCATCCGCGTCGCCTCGATCACGGGCGCCAGCACGTCGATCATCGCGCCGTCGCGCCGGCTCTATTCGGGCGGCGGCGGATCGGTGCGCGGCTACAGCTATCAGGGCATCGGCCCGGTCGACGTGGATCGCGATCCCGTGGGCGGGCGCGGGCTGACCGAGTTCGGCAGCGAGGTGCGCTTCCGCTTCGGATCGTTCGGCGTGGTGCCCTTCTTCGACGGCGGCAGCCTCACCGACAGCAATATCCCGAAGGTCAGCCACATGCGCTACGGCGCGGGGCTCGGCGCGCGTTATTATACCAGCTTCGGCCCGATCCGCATCGACGTGGGCACGCCGATCGCACGGCGGCCGGGCGAATCCCGCGTCGCCGTCTATGTGTCGCTCGGGCAGGCCTTCTGATGGACGCGCTGCCGCCCGAAGAGATCCCCGCAGAGGCGCCCCCGCCGCCGGCGAAGCGCAACCGCCTGCTGCGCGGCCTGGGCGTCGCGCTGCTGAGCCTGTTCATGGCGTTCGGGCTGGCGATCCTGGCCGTGGATACCGGCCCCGGCCATCGGCTGATCGTCGATCGCATCGCGGAGCTGAAGATCAAGACGGGCCTGCGCATCCGCATCGGCCGGATCGAGGGGTCGATCTGGAACCGGGCGGTGCTGCGCGACGTGCGGCTCTATGACCTGAAGGGCCAGTTCTTCGAGGCGCCCGCCATCCGGCTCGACTGGCGCCCGCTCGGCTGGCTCTCCAATCGGCTGGATATACGCAGCCTCTCGTCCGATCTGGTGACGCTGGATCGGCTGCCCAAGCTCCGCAGCACGAAGAAGGGCCCGATCCTGCCCGGCTTCGACATCCGCATCGGCAAGCTGGAGGTGCGCCACTTCCGGCTGGGCAAGGCCGTGGCGGGCACGGCGGCGGAGGCGAAGCTCGCGGCGCGCGCCGATGTCCACGGCCGCCGCGCGATGATCTGGCTGCAGACGGCGAGCAACAAGCGCGACCGGCTCGCGGTGGATCTGGATGCGGAGCCCGATGGCGACGTCTTCCGCCTGATCGCGCGGGCCGAGGGGCCAGCCGGCGGCGTGATCGGCGGCCTGTTCGGCACGAAGCGGCCGATCCTCGCCGCCGTCGACGGGCGCGGCACCTGGCATCGCTGGCAGGGCCACGCCCACGCCCGGCTGGACGACAAGGCGATCGCCGATCTGGCGCTGACCGTGAAGGATGGCGATTATGGCCTGAACGGCCGCCTCGCCCCCTCCCCCTTCCTCACCGGCAAATTGCAGCGGCTGACGGCGAACATCATCTCCGTGGCGGGGCATGCAAAGCTCGCCGATCGCCAGCTGACGGGAAGCCTCGCGGTGGCGAGCCAGGCGCTGCGGCTGGGCACGAAAGGCCGACTCGATCTGGCCAACAGCGCGTTCCGCGACTTCGCGCTGGACGTGGATCTACGCGATCCCTCCGCCCTCTTCCCGAACATGACGGGCCAGCAGGTGCGGCTCCACATGATGCTGGACGGCGACTTCAAGGAGCCCGCATTCCGTTATGCGCTGACGAGCCCGCACATCGCCTTCGACAATACCGGCTTCGATCGCGTCTCCGCCACCGGCGCGGGCCGCTTCGGCAAGATCCCCGTCGCGCTGCCGATCACGCTGTCCGCCGCGCGGGTCACCGGCATCGGCGATGTCGCGGGCGGCATCCTCGCCAATCTGAAGGTGGTGGGCACGCTGTCGGTGGACGGCAAGGCGATCACGGGCACCGGCCTCGCCCTCTCGTCGGACAAGCTCAACGGCAAGCTCGGCCTGCGGATCGATCTCGTCAGCGGCGCCTATGATGTCGCGCTCACGGGCGGGCTCAAACGCTATCTGATCCCCGGCCTCGGCATCGTCGATGTGGATAGCGTGCTGTCGGTGGCGCCGGGACCGGGCGGCAAGGGCACGGTGGTGACGGGCCACGGCACGGCCGACGTGCGCCGCTTCGACAATGCCTTCCTGCGATCGCTGGCCGGCGGCCTGCCGCATCTCGATACGAAGCTGATCCGCGATCCGGACGGCACGCTGCGCTTCCAGAATCTCGTCCTCACCGGCCCCGCGATCCGCATCACGGGCACCGGCATGCGCCGCCGCGACGGCACGTTCCAGTTTGACGGCGCGGGCCAGCAGGACGTGTACGGCGCCTTCCGCCTCGCGCTGGACGGGATGATCGATCATCCGAAGGTCGATCTGATGCTCGACGCGCCCGTGCCGGCGCTGGGCACCACCGATGTCCATCTCACGCTCGATCCCTTGCCCAACGGCTTCGATTTCCGCGCGACCGGTGGCTCCACGCTCGGGCCGTTCGCCGCGAACGGCGCGATCGAGACGCCGCCCGGCCAGCCCACCGTGATCGACGTGCGCGCGCTGGATGCCTCCGGTACGCGCGCCAGCGGGCGGCTGCGCTCCGATCCCGAAGGCTTCACCGGCCGGCTCGATCTTTCGGGCGGCGGCATGGCGGGCGCGCTGAATTTCGCGCCACAGGGCACGATCCAGCGGATCGATCCGCATCTGAGCTTCACCGGCGCGAAGCTGGCCGCCGCCAATCCGATTGGGATCGGGCGCGGGCAGCTGGACGGCACGATCCTGCTGGATCCGGACGCGCTGGGGCTGGACGGCACCTTCACCGGGCGCGGGCTGCGGCGCGGCGCGGTCTCTATCGCGCGGCTGGCGGCGCAGGCGCATCTGCGCGGCGGGCGCGGCACCGTATCGGGCACGATCGTCGGCAGCCGGGGCAAGACGTTCGATCTGAAGGTCGGCGCGCAGCTGGAGCCCGGCCAGGCCGCGATCAGCGCCTCGGGCAATCTCGACGGCCGCCCGATCAGCCTGCCCCAGCCCGCCCGGATCAGCGCGCAGGGCGATGGCTGGAAGCTCGCACCCACACGGCTGGATTATGCGGGCGGCGCCGCTCTGGTCGGCGGCGAGTTCGGGCCGGGCCGCGTGGCGTTCGATGCCACGCTGGAGCATGTGCCGCTGATCCTGGCGGACATCTTCGCGCCGAAGCTCGGCCTCTCCGGCTATGCCAGCGGCAAGCTGGCTTTCCGGCGCGAGGGGCAGGCCGCCCCGACCGGCCGGATGGACGTGACGGTGCGCGGCCTCGCCCGCGCGGGCCTCGTCCTCGCCTCGCAGCCGATCGATCTGGGGCTGGCCGCGGCGCTCACGCCGGGCGGCATCGCCGCGCGCGCCGTCGCCGTCTCGCAGGGGAAGACGATCGGGCGCGCGCAGGCGAAGGTGGCGCCGCTGGGCGCGGGGGCCGATCTGGCCGACCGCATCCTGAACGCGCCGCTCTTCGCGCAGCTGCGCTACATGGGGCCCGCCGACATCCTCTGGCGGCTGACCGGCGTGGAAACGATCGATCTTTCGGGCCCACTGACCGTGACGGCCGATGCGGGCGGCACGCTCGCCGATCCGCAGATCCGCGGCTCGCTCCGCACCGATGCGGGCCGCCTCGAAAGCAGCGTCACCGGCACGGTGGTGCGCGGGATCAAGGCGAGCGGCACGTTCGAAGGCTCGCGCCTGATCCTCTCGCAGATGAGCGGATCGACGCCGGGCGACGGCACCGTCACCGGCCGGGGCGATTTCGACCTGTCGGGCGCGACCGGCGTGGCGATGGACCTCGCGCTGATGGCCACCAACGCGCAGATCCTGAACCGCGACGATCTGGGAGCCACCGTCACCGGGCCGATCACGATCAAGTCGGACGGGCGCACCGGCACGATCGGCGGCTCGCTGGATCTGATCAAGAGCCGTTATCAACTGGGCAGCGCCGCCGCCGCGCAGGTGGCGCAGCTGACCGTGACGGACGTCAACGCCGACGACGAGGATTTCGACGACACGCCCCCGCCCCGCCCCTGGCAGCTCGACCTGAAGGCGCATGCGCGCAACCAGATGCTGGTGCGCGGCCTCGGCCTCGACAGCGAATGGCGCGCGGACCTGACGATCAAGGGCGCGGTCAACAATCCCGCGATCGGCGGCAAGGCCGATCTGGTGCGCGGCGGCTATCAGTTCGCCGGCCGCCGGTTCGAGCTGGAGCGCGGCATCATCCGCTTCACCGGCGCGGCCCCGCCCGATCCGATCCTGGACATCACCGCGCGCGCCGACCTGCAAGGGCTGAACGCCTCGATCCAGGTGTCTGGCACCGGGCTGAAGCCCGAGATCAGCTTCCAGAGCGTCCCCGCTTTGCCGGAGGACGAGCTACTCTCGCGCCTGCTGTTCGGCACCTCGATCACGAACCTGTCCGCGCCGGAAGCGCTTCAGCTGGCGGCGGCGGTCGCCTCGCTGCGCAGCTCGGGCAACAAGGGCGGGCTCAATCTCGATCCGATCAACGCGGTGCGCCGCGCGGTGCGGCTCGATCGCCTGCGCATCCTGCCCGCCGATCCCACCACGGGCGCGAAGTCGGCGGTGGCGGCCGGCAAATATATCGGACGCCGCACCTATGTGGAGGTCGTCACCGACGGCGCCGGCTATTCCGCCACGAGCGCCGAATTCCGCATCACGCGCTGGCTGTCCCTGCTCTCGACCATCTCCACGATCGGGCGACAGAGCGGCAACGTGCGCGTCTCGAAGGATTATTGAGCGCGGCGGGGCATGTCCGTCTTATCGTCACCCCGGACTTGATCCGGGGTCTCGCTTTTTCTTCTCGACGCAAAAAGAAGCGGGATTCCGGATCAGGTCCGGGATGGCGAAAAAGAGAAATCAGCTCAGGACCGGCGCGTGGTGGGGGCGGAAGAGCTTGCCGCGCTCGGTGAACGTCACCGTCGCGATCACGCAGAAGCCGATCACGGTGAAGCCGATGGCGAGCGGCACGGTGGTGCCGTCGAACGACTGGCCGATCACCAGCCCGATCAGCGCGCCGATCAACGTCTGGAAGAAGCCCTGGATCGACGAGGCCGTGCCGGCGATGTCGCCCACCGGCTCCATCGCCATCGATCCGAAGTTCGCGCCCATCATGCCGAAGCAGAACATCGTGGCGGACTGGATGATGGCGAGCGTCCAGATCGTCTCCCGCCCGCTCAAAGCGACGACGAGGTGGATGATCGCCAGAACGGTGAAGCCGAACATCGCCGATTGCGAGACGCGCCGCGTGCCGAACCGGCCGACGATGCGCGAGTTCAGGAAGGACGAGACTCCCATCGATCCCGCGATGCACGCGAAGACCAGCGGGAACATCGCCGCCGCATGGAAGATGTCGGCGAAGATCTGCCCGGCCGAATTGATGAAGCCCATCAGCGAGCCGAAGGCGAAGGCGCTGGACAGCGAATAGCCCGCCGCCGTGCGATCGCCGATCACGCGCGCCATCGCCGTGGCCACGCCGCCGATCGAGATGGGCTGGCGATATTCGGGGTGCAGCGTTTCCTTGAGCTTGAACCACGCCACGATCCCCAGCAGCCCGCCGAAGGCGCCGAGCAGCAGGAAGATCCAGCGCCAGCTTCCCATCGCCAGCAGGATGATCTGGCCGATGCTGGGCGCCAGGATCGGCACGGCGAGGAAGCACATGAAGGCCAGGCTCATCACCCGCGCCATCTGCCGTCCCTCATAGCAATCGCGCACGATCGAGACGACCAGCACGCGCGATGCGGCCGCCGCCACCCCCTGCCAGAAGCGGGCGATCAGCAGCAGCGGAAAGGTGCTGGAGAGCCCTGCCACCAGGCTCAGCACGCAGAAGGAGGCGGTACTGGCCACCACGATCGGCTTGCGCCCGAAGCGATCCGCCAGCGGCCCCCACACCAGTTGCGCGGAGCCGAAGCCGATCACGTAGGTGGCGATGATCCACTGCCGCTGGTTTTCGGTGGCGATGTGGAGGCTGCGCGCAATCTCCGGCAGCGCCGCGAGCATGATATCGATCGCAAGCGCATTCATGGCCATGAGACAGGCCATCAGCGCGACGAAAGGCCGGAAGGAAAGACCGGGATCGCTGGCGCCGGGCGCACGAACAGGTGGCACGGACATACGCGGCCTATTCCCAAAGAAAAGGGGCAGGAGCAACCGCTCCCGCCCCTTTATTTACGTCGTCGGCACCTTTTGGGGAGGCGCCGCGAACGGTTCAGGCCTCGACCGCCTTGCGGGCGCGGCGCTTCGGCGCGGCAGCAGCCGCCGCCGGGGCAGCGGTGGCCGAGCGCGGCTTGCGGCCCAGGCCGATCTTGTGCGCGAGCGCGCGGCGCTGCTCGGCATAATTGGCGGCGACCATCGGATAGTCACGCGGCAGGCCGAAAGCCTCGCGATAGCTCTCCGGCGTATAGCCGTGCTGCGAAATGTGACGGCGAAGCATCTTGTAGGGCTTGCCATCGATCATGCTGATCAGAAAATCCGGCTTGATCGACGAGCGCAGCGAAACGGCGCCCTTCGGCTTCTCGGCAACCGGCTCAAGCGCCGGCGTGCCCAGCGCGCCGAGCGCGCCATACACGCTCTGGATCAGCGCCGCGACTTCCGCGGTGGGGACGCTGTTGTTGCTCACATGAGCCGACACGATATCGGCGGTGAGCGTGATCAAATCCTGATTATCAGTGGACACGGCTAGCTCCTTAGGGACGGGCGCGATATAGTTCGATGATTTCGGATGGCCAGTAGAAATTTGTAACATTCCATACCAACTGTGATGAACTGATCCTGTCTGCGGGCCCTGGGACACGTGATTTTGGCTATAAAGGCCAAAACAGCGATTACCCATACGATCTACGGAAAATCGCTTCTTTGGCGTCTCAAGCGTCACGATATGGTTAATCGTCCCGCCTCGGCCGCTTTTGAGCGCAGCGTCTTCGAAAGTGGCCTGAAGAGAAGATGTCGCGCCGCTTTCCATCAATACCGTCATTCACCGCGCCGACGCGCCCTAGCATCGGCACAAGATGACATCGCTTCAACGTCCGAAAAGCCGAAAGGCTCATCGGAATCGATCAAGCGGGTTGATGAAGGATCCCGCCGCCACGGTCCCGATCGAACTGCAGCGACCGTCTCGCCGAAAAAACGAGCGACCGCCGCGACGCCCGGATCGAAGACTCGGACAGTCATCGGGCGAGGAACATGCTTCCGTCGTCCCGGTGGCGCAGGGCACGCCTGATCTTCAGGCGAAGCGACTCTTCGCGACATGCGTGATGCGGCAGGCGAGATCAGCCTCGCCGCTCGCGACGATATAATGATCGCCGGCCTCAACGATGCCCGTGGTGAAGACGACTTCGGTCGGCAGATAGAGTTGATGCGCGATTGGCGCGGTCAGCGCCGGATTGGCCTCCAGCAGCGGCGCCTCGTCTTCCAGGCGCAGGATCTTCCACGGTTCGTCTCTGTCGAGCAGCGCCCAGAAGGTCCGATAGACGCCCACCTTCGCCCGTGTCTCCACGCCGTGATAGAGGACGAGCCAGCCCGTATCGGTCAGCACCGGCTGGGCGCCGCCGCCCACCTTCATCGCCGATGTCGATCCCCGCCGCGCGCGGATGCCCGGATGATCGATCGGCTTCCAGTGCAGCGCATCGGGCGACTGGGCGAGGTTGATCGAGGGGCCGCCGACATAGTCGCTTCCCTCCGGATAGGCGAAGTAGAGTTCGCCCAGCGGACGGGTGAGCGCCAGGAAGCGCCCCCCCACCTTGCCCTCGAAGAAGATCATGTCCTTGTTCTGATGATCGAGGACGATACCTTCCAGCGTCCAGTCCAGCGCATTGCCGGACGTGTAGAGTGTGGTGGAATGGCGCTCGGGCGAGACGGAACAGGTCGTCATGTACCAGCGATCGCCCACCTTCGTGATGCGCGGATCCTCGATCCCATAGACCTGATAGGATCGGGTCGGCGCGATCGCGCGATCGTAATGCACCGCCAGCACGCGCCGCCCCTCGGGATCCAGTTCGACGGGCAGCAGCCACGACATCGAGGTGAGCCCCAGCATCCGATAGGGGGAGCCGCCAATGTCGAACTGACGCGGATCGCTCATGTTGACGGCGGTGAGCGGATGCGCGTCCAGCACGTAGGCGCCGTCCGCCCAGCGGATCGCATGAACCTGATCGCCCGCGACCGGCTCCTTCAGCGCCTCGGCCACGCGCACCATCAGCAGCAGATTGCCGCCCGGCAGGCGCGTGAAGCCCGGATTGAACGCACCCAGCACATAGGTTTCGGCGGAGAGCGACGCACGCAGCGGCGAGCGGGCAAGATCCACGTCGTCCGGCGTGAAGATCAGATAATCGTCCATCGCGCCCTCATCGTCCGCCGCCTGCTCGCAACCAAAACCGCGACCGCGCGATTGGCTCCCGTGGAGTAAGGAGCTTGCGCGTCATGACCAGCTTTCGGAAGGGCGATAAGGTCCGCTGGGCCTCGCACGGCGGCACCGCGCACGGCACGGTCGAGCGCAAGCTGACCGCGGAACGCCACATCAAAGGCCATAAGGTGGCGGCGTCGCCGGACGATGCGCAATATCTCGTACGATCCGACAAAGGCGGTGAAGCGGCGCACAAGCCCGGCGCCCTGAGGCGGGAGTGACCATTTCCCCTCACGAAAGCACTCGCCCTCTCCGAAAACGCCGCCTAAGGAGAGGCTCATTCTCAGAGCAGGAGAGAAATGTAATGGCTAAGGAAACCACTGCGAAGGCGCCGACCGGCGGCATTCACAAGCCCGTGACCCCGTCGGCCGATCTCGGCGCGATCGTCGGCACCGGCCCGATGCCGCGCAGCGAGATCGTCAGCAAGATGTGGGAATATATCAAGAAGAACAATCTGCAGGATTCCAAGGACAAGCGCCAGATCAATGCGGACGCCCAGCTGGAGAAGGTCTTCGGCAAAAAGAGCGTTAGCATGTTCGAGATGAACAAGCACATCTCCGCGCACGTCAAGTAAGCGGTATCTGGCGGACGGCCCGGACGGCCGTCCGCCAAAAGCTTTTGGGCCGTTTTTTCGAAAGCATCCCAAACGAAAGATAAACTCTTCTCATCGAACCACTTCTCCTGTTATGCAGCCGCCACAACAACCCGGCGCGCTCCCAACAGCTTGTCGCGCTATGCGGAGGGAATGATCGATGACGGAGCAAGCCGACCAGACGATCCTCACGTTGACCGCCGAGATCGTCGCCGCCCATGTGGGGCACAACCGGGTTGTTCCCGGCGATCTTCCCGATCTTATCCAGCGCGTTCACGAAGCGCTGAGCGGCCTTGGTAAAGATACCGTAGAAGCAGCGCCCTCCACCGAAGCGAAGCCCGCCGTATCGGTGCGCTCTTCGGTGAAGCCCGATTACATCGTCTGCCTGGAAGACGGCAAGAAGCTGACGATGCTGAAGCGCTACTTGCAGACGCGCTATGGCATGACCCCCCAGCAATATCGCCAGAAATGGAAGCTTCCGGCCGATTATCCGATGGTCGCGCCCAATTATGCCGATCGCCGTCGCGAACTCGCCAAGCAGATCGGCCTCGGCCGCAAACCCAAGGAAGCAGCAGCTCCCGCCCCGGCCAAGCGCGGCCGCAAGCCCAAGGCTGCGGCCTGATCGCCGGCGGATAAGAGAAGAGGAAAGGGTTCACGCAGAGACGCGGAGGGATCAGGGCGCGAAGCGCCTGTCATTATTCCCCAGCATGGAGATCAAGCGGCTCCGCCGCGACAATCGCAACCCTCTCCGCGCCTCTGCGTGAACCTCTTTCTTCCTTTCCCTTACCGAACGAGCCACTCGCTCACTTCTTCAGATAGCGATCGAACCAGCCCAGCATCCGCGTCTCCTGATCCGCGAGGTTCTTCGGATCGCGGATGGCGTGGCCCTCGTCGGCGTAGATGACGAGTTCGGTCGGCACGTTCATCGCCTTCAGGCCGTGCCAGAATTCCAGGCTCTGCGCGGCGGGCGTCTCCACGTCGCGCTCGCCCACATACATTAGCGTCGGCGTCTTCGCGGCGCGCACGTAGCGGACGGGCGAGAGCTTGTCGTAAATGCCGGGCTCGTCATAGGCCGAGGCGCCGAAATAGGGGATCATCCACTGATCGATCCCGTTCTGCCCGTAATAAGCGACCCAGTCGCCAATGCCCGCGCCCGCCACCGCCGCCTTGAAGCGCTGGCTGTGCGTGACGGTCCACATCGTCATGAAGCCGCCATAGCTGTGGCCATAGACGCCGAGGCGCGCATCATCGATCGGCGCCTGCTTCTCCACCGCATCGATGCCGGCGAGAATGTCGGAGAGATCGCCGCCGCCGAAATCGCGCACGTTGGCGCGCACGAACGCCGCGCCCTGGCCATAGCTGCCGCGCGGATTGGGCTGGAACACCCAATACCCCGCCTTCAGGAAGGACGCGACGGGGCCGGTCCACGGGAAGCGCGGCGTGGCGGCGGAGGCCGGGCCGCCATGCACGATCGTGATCATCGGCGCCTTGTCCGCCGGGACGGTGGCGGAGGGCGCGAGCAGCCAGCCCTGCGCCTGCCGCCCCGCATTGCGCCAGCGAATATCGGTCGCGACGTTGGTCGAGACGATCGCATCATTCTCGTGGCTGATCGGCTTCATGTTATTGAGCGGGCCGAACAGGATGCGCGGCGGGGTCGCATAATCCTCCGCCACGGCCGCCGCCCACACGCCCGAGCGATCGAGCGCGACGCGGCCGTCGCCCGCGTCGATCGTCCGCGCTGCCACGATCGGCGCGGCGAGCACGCCCTTGGCCGGATCGATCACGGCAGTGCCGGTCGAGCCGCCCTGCGTGACACCCGCGATCAGCCGCGTGCCGCGCCACACCAGCGAGGTGAAGGTGGCGGCGTAACCGGGCGTCACGTTGCGCGGCGTGCCGCCCGCGATCGGCACCACATAGACATCGCCGCCGACCGATCCGAAATCGCTCATCAGCCCGCCGATGAAGGCGATGCTGGCGCCATCGGGCGCGACGCGCGGGAAGTTCATCTGCAGCTTCGGCGCGGCGAGAGTCCGCATCGCGCCGTCGATCGGGAAGGCGCGCAGGCTGGCGACCCACCATTGATTGTCGCCATTGCCCTCGGCCGCCGTGCCGACGAAGCCGCGTCCGTCCGGCGTCCAGTCATATTCATAGACGAACGTGCCCTCGGGCGAGATCAGGCGCGGCGCGCCGCCGAGCGCGGGGACGGTGGCGATGCGGCGGCTGTCATTCTTCTCGCCGATCACGCCCACCTGGCGCACGCCGGGCATGGCGGCACCCGTTTCCTTGGCGGCATCGATCGTGGCGAGGAAGGCGATCGTCCTGCCGTCCGCCGACCAGCGCGGATTGGCCATCAGGCCCTTCACGCTCGTCACCCTGGCGACGGTGCCGCCGTCCAGCCGATAGAGCGTCGCCTCGCCCCGTCCGCTCGCGACGAAGGCGAGCGTCTTGCCGTCGGGCGACCAGGAGAGGCCGTCATAGCGGCACACGTCGCACGGATCGTAGCCCATCGGGCGAGCGCGGCCGGTCGTGTCGCGGATCGTGACGATACCGTGGCCGGCGGCCGGCGCGCCCGCCGCGTGGAGGCTGTCCACCGTGGCGATGCGCTTGCCCGACGCATCCATCGCCAGCGCCGCATATTTGGCGAGCGCCGCGGACGGGACGGGTGCGGCTTTGGCGGGGGTGGCGGCGGGAGCGAGAGCGGCGGCGGCGATCAAAGCGAACATCGGCAAACGGCATCCATTCAAGGCGAAGGCGCGCGCCATGCGACGGGCGTGGCAGGGTTGCAAGCGCTGCAGTTTCCGATTGCGAAGCGGCGCAGTAGAGGAAGGCGCCTGTCGCGGGAGAAGAGTGATGATCGATCTCTATTACTGGCCCACCCCCAACGGCCATAAAATCACGCTTTTCCTCGAGGAAACCGGCCTTCCCTACCGCATCGTGCCGATCGACATCGGAAAGGGCGAGCAGTTCGCCCCCGATTTCCTCGCGATCGCGCCCAACAATCGCATGCCCGCGATCATCGATCACGAACCCGCCGACGGCGGCGCACCGCAGAGCGTGTTCGAGAGCGGCGCGATCCTGATCTATCTCGCGCTGAAGACCGGCCGTTTCTACGGCGACACGCCGCGCGCCCGCACCGAGATCCTGCAATGGCTGATGTGGCAGATGGGCGGCCTCGGCCCGATGGCCGGGCAGAACCACCATTTCTCCCAATATGCGCCCGAGAAGATCCCCTATGCGATCGATCGTTACGTGAAGGAAACGAACCGGCTTTATGGCGTGCTGGATCGCCGTCTGGCCGATCGCGCCTTCCTCGCCGGCAGGGACTATTCGATCGCGGACATGGCCGCCTATCCCTGGATCGTACCGCACGAGCGACAGGGCCAGAAACTGGAGGATTTCCCGAACCTTGAGCGCTGGTTCGGCGCCATCGCCGCCCGGCCCGCCACGGTGGCGGCCTATGCCAAGGGCGAGGCCATCCGCGCCTCCGGCCACCAGATGACGGACGCCGAGAAGAAAATCCTGTTCGGCCAGACCGCCGCCACCTCCGCCACCCCGAACATCCCCGCATGACGGCGGCGCCCGCAGCCGGCGCCTCGCGCCACGCCGTCTATTTCGTGCTGCTGGCGGTGCTGATCGATGCGATCGGCTTCGGCATCGTGCTGCCGGTGCTGCCCGATATCGTGATGAAGCTGGGCCATGTCGATCTGCCGGAGGCGACACGGATCGGCGGGTGGCTGGGCGTGGTCTATGCCGCCGTGCAATTCCTCTCCGGGCCGCTGGTGGGCAATCTGGGCGACCGCTTCGGGCGGCGGCCGGTGTTGCTGGGCGCGCTGGCCGGGTTCGCGATCGATTATGCGCTGATGGGGTTCGCGCCCTCGCTCGGCTGGCTGTTCCTCGGCCGCGCACTGGCCGGCCTGTTCGGCGCCTCGTTCGGCCCGGCGGGCGCGGCGCTCGCCGACATGTCCACGCCCGACGAGCGCGCGCGCTATTTCGGGATGATGGGCGCGGCCTTCGGCATCGGCTTCGTCGTCGGGCCCGCCATCGGCGGCCTGCTGGGCGAATTCGGCCCGCGCGCGCCCTTCCATGCGGCGGCGGCGCTGGCGACGGTCAATCTGCTGTTCGGCCTGTTCCTCTTCCCCGAGACGCTGAGGCTGGAAAACCGCCGCCCGTTCAGCCTGCGCCGCGCCAATCCGGTGGGTGCCTGGCAATCGCTGGGCAAGCTGCACGGCGTGATCCCGATCAGCGTCGCCGCCTTCTTCTGGCAGGTGGCGAGCATGATCTATCCGGCCACCTGGGCCTTCTTCGCCATCGCCGCCTTCGGCTGGTCGCCGGGCATGATCGGCGCCTCGCTGGCGGTGGTCGGCCTGCTGATGGCGTTCGGGCAGATGGTGGTCGTCGGCCCGATCGTGAAACGGCTGGGCGAGCGATCCTCGGTGCTGCTCGGCATGGCGGCGGCGATCGGGCAATTCGTCTGCTACATTGTCATTCGCGAAGGCTGGATGGTGTTCGCGGTGATGCTGCTCCAGCCGATCCAGAGCCTCGTCTTCCCGGCGATGAACGGGCTGATGTCGCGCAAGGTGCCGCCGGATGCGCAGGGCGAATTGCAGGGCTTCAACGGCAGCGTGGCCGCGATCGGCGCGATCATCGCGCCCGCCTTGTTCAGCCCGGCGCTCGCTTATTTCACCAGCGACGCGGCGCCGTTCCGCTTCGTGGGCGTGGGCTTCGCGATCGCGACCGTGCTGGGCCTGATCTCGATGGCGATCCTCTCGGTCGCCGGCCGGGGTCAGGATCAGATCCCGCCGTCGACGCCCATGTAGCCGGCCTCGGCCAGGCGCACGAGCAATTCGCCCGTGCAGCGGGTGAGCAGGTCCGCGTCGGTCGCGCGGATCACGAAGTTCGCGCCGGTGCGCCCTTCGCGGAAGAAGGGATAGGAGCCGATCTGGCAGCCGGGATGATCCGCCTCGGTCAACCGCAACAGCTCCGCCACCGCGCTCTCCCCCACCCAGCAGCCGATCGTGCGCGATAATACCGGCAGGCCACCCTCCAGCGTGCCGGTCAGCGCATCCAGCATGCGCGCGGCGATATTGGGCACGCCCGCGAGGATGAAGATGTTGCCGACGCGGATGCCCGGCGCGCCCGACATCGCATTCTCGATCAGCGAGGCGCCCTCGGGCGTGCGCGCCATCCGCAGGCGCGCATCGCTCAGCCCCCCGCGATCGACATAATAATCCTCCAGGATCGCGCGGGCACGCGGGTGGATCACGACCGGCACGCCGAGCGCGGCGGCGATCGCATCCACGGTGATGTCGTCGTGAGTCGGGCCGATGCCGCCCGTCGTGAACAGATAATCGTTGCGGGCGGCGAGAATCGTCACCGCCTCCCCGATCGCCTCCATCCGGTCCGCCACCACGCGCACCTCGGCCAGGCGGATGCCCTGCACGTTGAGCCAGGTGGCGATCTGGGCGACGTTGCGATCCTGCGTGCGGCCCGAGAGAATTTCGTCGCCGATCACCAAAAGGGCGGCGGTCCAGATCCGGGTGGGCTCCATCCCCGCCCCCATAGCGCCGCCCGCGCGACTGGCAAAGCGGCGCCCGTCGTTCTATATCGGTGGCATGACCCATTATCAGGCGATCACTGCGGACGACGTCGTCCAGCGCACCGGCTCGATCAAGCTCTACGGCCAGGACGGATTCGAGGGGATGCGCCGTGCCGGTCGGCTCGCCGCCGAGATCCTCGACGCGCTGGCGGCGCATATCGTGCCCGGCGTGACGACCGAGGAGATCGACCGGATCGTCTATGACATGACGATCGCGGGCGGCGCCGTGCCCGCAACGCTCGGCTATCGCGGCTATACGCACAGCTGCTGCATCAGCATCAACCATGTCGTGTGCCACGGCATCCCCAGCGCCAAGACGATCAAGGACGGCGACATCGTCAATGTCGACGTGACGCCCCTGCTCGACGGCTGGCATGGCGACACGAACCGAACCTATCTGGCGGGCAACGTGCCGCTGAAGGCGAAGAAGCTGGTCGAGGTGACCTACGAATGCCTGATGCTGGGCATCGCGCAGGCGAAGCCCGGCAATCATCTCGGCGATATCGGCCATGCGATCCAGACGCATGCCGAGAAGCATCGCTACGGCGTGGTCCGCGATTTCTGCGGCCACGGCGTGGGCCGCATCTTCCACGACGCGCCCGAAGTGGTGCATGTCGGCCGCCCCGGCACCGGCCCGGAACTGAAGCCTGGCATGTTCTTCACGATCGAGCCGATGATCAATATCGGCCGCCCCGACGTGAAGGTGCTGGACGACGGCTGGACGGCCGTGACGCGCGACCGCAGCCTTTCGGCCCAGTTCGAGCATTCGATCGGCATCACCGAGACGGGCTGCGAGGTCTTCACGCTGAGCCCGACCGGGCTGCACGTGCCACATCTCGGCATGGCGGGCTGAGCCGGTAAAGCCCGACTTCCTGACGTCGTCACCCTGAACTTGTTTCAGGGTCCATCACCTGACCGTTGCGCCAAGCGGAACGGTTGGTCGATGGATGCTGAAACAAGTTCAGCATGACAGTCTTGGGTAGGCGAGGGTCTTTAACCGGCCCGCACGGTCATCCTCGGGACAGGCTGCGGCATTTCGGGCCGCACGATTTCCGCGAGCAGGAAGGGCGGCTCCGGCTCAATGTGCCGGCTCCTGAGGCGCTGCAGCACCAGCGCCTCCCATTCGGCGCTGTCGTGTTCCGACTCGATTCCCAGCCAGAAATGGCAAGGATTTCTCTCACTCTCCATTGGCCATCTCCCCGGCCCGGCCATTTTCTGGCTCAAGGAGATGATACCGGAGTTCGGAGAAGGCCGCCAGCGGGGCCGGAGGGTGTCCCCATACCGCCCATAGCGGTCAATCGTGCTCCTGCGAACGCAGGAGCCCAGAGTTGCAAGCGCTGCGCCCGAAGCCCTGGGCTCCGGCTTTCGTCGGAGCACGATAAGGTCGGCGCCCTCTCAGCCCAGATTGCGCTTGAACAAAGCCAGCATCTCGCGCCAGCCGCGCTCGGCCGCGTCCTTGTTGTAGATGGGGAAATCGGGCTTCATCCAGCCGTGATGCGCGCCCGGATAGATTTCGGCGCGATGCGTCACGCCCGCGTCCGTCAGCGCCTTTTCCATCCGCTCAGCCATTTCGGACGGATAGCTGGGATCCTCGTCGGCCCCGGCGACATAGACCTCGGCCTTCATCTTAGGCGCGAGCAGATGCGGGCTGTCCGGCTTGTCGGAGGCGATGTTGCCGCCATGATAGCTGGCGGCCGCCACCACGCGATCCGGGAAGCTGCCCGCCGCCGCCAGCGCCATGCCGCCGCCCATGCAGAAGCCGACCGTGCCGATCGCCTCGCCCTTCACGTCATCGCGCGTGTCGAGATACTCCAGCAGATAGCGCGTATCCTCGGCCGCCTTGAGCGGGCCGGTCAGCGCCATGTGCGGGCCGATGATCGCCATCAGATCGCCGGTCGCGAACGCCTCGGTCGGCGTCGGGATATGATAGTCGCCCGAGCGGTAGAAGAGATCGGGCAGCAGCGCGAGATAGCCGTTGGCGGCGAGACGATCCGCCACCTGCACCAGCGCCGGACGCATGCCGAGCGCGTCCATATAGACGATCACCGCCGGCCAGGGTCCGGCGCCTTCCGGCGTCACGACATGCGCCGGGCAGATGCCATCGGCCGTGCGGATCGAAACCTGTTCGTGCGGCATCGTGAACTCTTTCCTGTGGGGGATAAGCGCCACGTGCGCGCGCCCTCCGCGATCGTCAAGCGGAGGACAAAGCGGGTCGTCGATCCGGGCGATCATCCTGCCGAAATGACAGTGGTTCTGCCGCAATCAGCGCAGCAGCATCGCGCCTTCGATCACGGTGACGCAGCGCCCGCCCAGCACGACGCGATCGCCCTCCAGCCGGCAGGTCATGTGCCCGCCCCGCGTCGAGGCCTGAAAGGCGGTGAGGCTCGTCCGCCCCAGCCGCTCCGCCCAATAAGGGACGATCACGGCATGCGCAGAGCCAGTGACGGGATCCTCGTCGATCCCCGCGCCGGGCACGAAAGCGCGGCTGACGATATCGGTCGTGTCGCCGGGCGCGGTCACGATCGTCAGCCAGTCGCCGAAGCGGGCCAGCGCGCGGAAGTCGGGATCGCAGGCGCGCACCGCCGCCTCGTCCGCCAGCACGACCACGCCATAATCCATCTCGTGCCACAGCGTTTCGACCACGGCGGCAGGGTCGATCCCGAGCGCCGCGACCACCTCCGGCAACGGCTTGGGCGCGGGCACCCAGGCGGGGAGCGAGAGGGCATAACCCTCGCCCGCGCGCGCCACCTCCAGCACGCCCGCGCGGCGCGTGCGGAAGCGGAGGCGCTCCCGATCGCCCATCAGCGCATGGCCGGTGGCGAGCGTGGCATGGCCGCACATCGCCGCCTCGGTGGTGGGGGTGAACCAGCGCAGTTCATACTCCGCCTCGTCGCCCACCGCCAAAGGCACGGTGAAGGCGGTTTCCGCGAGATTGTTCTCCACCGCGATCGCCTGCAGCAGATCGTCGTCCAGCCACGCCTCCAGCGGCATCACCGCCGCCGGATTGCCGGTGAACGGGCGATCGGCGAACGCGTCGACCTGCGTGAGCGGCAGGCGCATCACGGGTAGAGCAGGCCTTCCGTCCAGCCGCCCTCGACGCGCGCGAACAGGCGGCGTTCGTGCAGGCGATGCGCGCGATCCTGCCAGAATTCGATCCGCTCGGCCGCGACGCGATAGCCGCTCCAGTGCGGCGGACGCGGCACGGGGCCGCCTTCGTAGCGCGCCTTCACCGCTTCGAACCGCGCCTCGAACGTGGCGCGATCGTCCAGCGGGCGCGATTGATCGGATGCCCAGGCGCCCAGCTGGCTGTCGCGCGCCCGGCTGGCGAAATAGGCGTCCGCCTCCTCGGGCGATACGGTGGAGACCGGCCCCTCGATCCGGATCTGGCGCCGCAGCGACTTCCAGTGGAACAGCAGGGCAGCGCGCGCCACATCCGCCAGATCGCCCGCCTTGCGGCTCTGCTGGTTGGTGTAGAACACGAAGCCACGCGCATCATGCCCCTTCAGCAGCACCATCCGCGCCGCCGGCTGGCCGGCTGCGGATACGGTGGCGAGCGTCATCGCGACCGGATCATTGGGCTCGGACGCCTTAGCCTCGTCCAGCCAGGCTTCGAACAGGGCATCGGGATCGGTGGTGGTCAGGGGGCTGCTCATGGAGCGGCTCTATAGGCCGGGCGCGGGCACGCGCGAAGCGGACAAAGCGACATAGGGACGGAAGGATGCATGCTCTCTCGATACCCGTTCGTGCTGAGCGAAGTCGAAGCACGTGCTACACACGATGTCGCTTGAGGCACGTCCTTCGACTTCAGCCCACGGGCTGAAGTTTATCCTGAGCGCCTGCCTTGGCAGGCAGTCGAAGGGCTCAGGACGAACGGGTTGTCCCGTGCACGTTGCGCCCTCACTTTCCCGCGAACAGAAAGGCCACCGCCCCCATCAGGCACAGGAAGGCCGCCGCGTGGCGCCAGTGGAGCGGTTCGCCCAGCACCAGCACCATGAAGCCGCCGAACACGACCAAAGCGATCACCTCCTGCACGATCTTCAGCTGCCCGGCCGACCAGCCATGCGCGTAACCGATCCGGTTGGCGGGCACCGCGAAGCAATATTCGACGAAGGCGATGCCCCAGCTGATCAGGATCACCACCAGCAGCGGTTTGTTCATCCCGCCCTTCAGATGCCAGTACCAGGCGGTGGTCATGAACAGGTTGGAGAGGATGAGCAAAGCGATCGTAGGCATGCCCGCGGATGTATCGTGCGGGCGGGCCGTACGCCAATCCGCCCCTCCCCTTTTTCCGGGCGGCCGAAATCGCCTACACCCGGCCGATCCAACCCGATCCCGCGAGGCCGATCCGATGCTGCCCTTTCTCTTCCTCGCCACCGCGGCCCTCACCGTGCCGGAGCGCGCCGCGATCATGGCGCCGGTGGATGCGGCCTTCGCCGCGATCGCCGCGCATGACGGGCAGGCGCTGCGCGCACAGACCTGGGGCAATGGCGGCGTGACGGTTTCGTCCGTGAAAAACGGTGCCGGCAGCGTCCGCCAGCTCAACTGGGCGCAGTTCGCCGACGCGATCAGGCCGAGCGCCGAAACCTACGAGGAGAAACTCGGCACCGCGACCGTGCGCGCGGACGGCGACATCGCGGTGGTCTGGGGCGCCTACACCTTCCTGATCGACGGCAAGATCCACCATTGCGGCGTCGATCATTTCCAGCTGACCCGCATTGCCGGCGAATGGAAAATCAGCAACCTCAGCTGGACCACGCGCGAGACGGACTGCGAGGAGCCCGCGGCGGCGCCGAAAAAGGTGCGGACGCGGACACGGAAGCGGGGCGCGGAATAAGCCTCTCTCGCCCCCTTTCACGTCCTGCCAGCGAAGGCTGGCATCCATCCCTCTATCGGCAATCGCCCCAGTTGCGGACATTGCGCAAGCTCGTCACTTTGGACCGATGAACTTCCAATCGCTGATGGACGAACGCTTGCCGGTTTGGACGGCCCTGAGCGAATTGTTCCTCGATACCGAGCTTCAAGAGGATGACATTGCTCGTATTGTCGCCGTGCTGGCGAGATCGCCATATAGCTCGCGCGAAGTAGAAGCCATTTTGAAGAACGAAGTATCGCCAGCCTTCGCTGCAAATCTGCTTTCAATCGCAGGAGAGTGGCAGCCGTGGCCGGAGGCTCAAGTCCGCGAAATCATGGAGCGGTCGATCAGGATGGCCTTATCGACCAACTTCTTCGACAGGATACGATCCTCCCTAAAACGGCGAATAATTCCACCTGAATGGCACCGCATCGCCGTTCAGCTTGTATGACCGCTAACCATCCATTACGGCTGTAGGCTTGCGTCAACCGCCCTCAGGCCGCCAGCGCCGCCGCCATATGCCGCATCGCGCGCATGATGTGCTTCTCCACCGCGCTCACGGAAATCTCCATCCGTGCGGCGATCGCGGCGCAGGGCATCTGTTCGATCCGGTGGAGCGTGAAGACCTGCGCGGTGCGCTCGGGCAGCTCGTGCAGCGCCTGCATCGCGCGCTCCAGTTCCTGCTTCCCTTCCAGCACGCGTTCGGGGCAATGTTCGTCGACCGGCTCGTGCGTGGTGCTCCACGGATCGTGGCGATCGCGCTGACGGCAGGAACTGCGACGGCGCTGATCGGTGACGACGCTGCGCGCGACCTGATAAATATAGGCGCGGCCATTCTCGATGCCGTCCGTGCGACGGCATAGATGAAGGCGCAGGGCGACGTCCTGCATCATGTCTTCGACATCGTCCGCATCGACTCGGACGGCGAAAAAGGATCGTAATCCCGGCAAGCGCTCATACAGGGCCTTGCGGACTTCGCCGCGCGGCTCAATCGTTGCTGCGTCTGTCCCCATGAACATAGATCGCCCCTGCCATCTGTTCTGTCTTCCTGCAGACGCCCTCTCTGCCCTCAATCGATCATGTCTGGGGTCTAACCGTCAAGACAGTGAGCCATACCTTTTCGGGCAATGGCGTTAGCTTTTGCGCATGGATGTTGCGGGAAAGTCGCGATCCGTGCAGGACCATGTCGTGCGGTTATGGGCGACCCAAGCCTCGGAAACGGCAAAGCCATTGACGTAGTTGTGAGCGCTTTGTCACAATCCGGTCAATTCCGACGAAAAGTGCGGAGGCTCGTGGGCTTGCAGGCGCCGGGCCAGGCACGGAAAGGCGGGCACCGGGGGGAGGGATCATCGCACAACTCGAATCATCGAGAGCCATGATCCGGTGACGATCGGTGACAAGGGGCCGGCTATCGACCGATGGGTGCAAGGACGCCCCGGCACAGGAGCCCCTCAGCCACGCGGACATCATCATAAGAGGGGGAATTCAGGCATGACGACCGCCACGACATTCGCAGTGCGCGCCGCAAAGGCAGCGGCAGCTCTCGGCCTCCTCGTGTCGGCTGCCACCGCCGCGCTTGCCGCCGATTATGACGTTCTGATCCGCGGCGGCACTCTCTATGACGGCACCGGCTCGCCCGCGAAGAAGGGCGACATCGCCATCAAGGGCGACAGGATCGTCGCGGTCGGCGTGGTCCCGGCCTCGGCCACGGCCGACAAGGTGGTGGACGCCACCGGCAAATACGTCACTCCCGGCTTCATCGATCCGCACAGCCACGCCGTGCCCGGTATCGCCACGGCCGAACTGGCCGGCGCCAAATCGATCCTGACGCAGGGCATCACCACCGTCTTCGCCAATCCCGATGGCGGCGGCCCCGGCGATCTCGCGCCGCTGATCGCCGACATCGACAAGAATGTGCCCGGCGTGAACGTCATCCCGATGATCGGCCACAATGGCGTGCGCTCGGCCGTGATGGGCCTCGCCAATCGCCAGCCCACGCCGGTCGAACTCCAGAAGATGGAAGGGCTCGTCGACAATGCGATGAAGCTCGGCGCGTGGGGCTTCTCGGATGGGCCCTTCTACATTCCCGCCAAATATTCGAAGACGGACGAGATCGTCGATCTGGCGAAGGTCGCCGCCAAATATCCGGGCTCCTTCTACATCAGCCATATCCGCGATGAATCGAGCTACGATATCGGCGTGATCGCCGCGATCCAGGAACTGATCACGGTCTCACGCCAGGCCCATATCGAGGGCATCGTCACCCACATGAAGATGTTGGGGCCGGAAGTGTGGGGCAAGTCGGCCGAGGCGATCCGGATCATCAACGCCGCCCGCGCCGAGGGTCTTTCGATCTGGGCCGATCAATATCCCTATGCCGCCTCGGGCTCGGGCCTCCAGCCCTCGCTGGTGCCGGGCTGGGCGCAGGAAGGTGGGCCGGATGCGATCGCCAAGCGCCTCGCCAATCCGGAGCAGGCGGCGGTGATCCGCAAGGAGATGGTCCGCAATCTCGCCCGCCGCGCAGGGGCCAACGCGATCATGATCCGCAGCTACGCGCCCGATCCCTCGCTGGAGGGCAAGCGCCTCGACGAGATCGCCCGCGCCAAAGGGCAGGATCCGATCGATACCGCGATCGACATGCTCAAGAAGGGCGGCGCCGGTATCGTCTCGTTCAACATGAACGAGAAGGATGTCGAGGCGATCATGAAGCAGCCGTGGACGATGACGTCCACCGACGGCAGCCTCGTCACCTTCGGCAAGGGTGCCGAGCATCCGCGTGCCTATGGCGCCTTCCCGCGCAAGCTGCGTCTCTATACGCTCGATCGGCATGTGATCACGATGGAGCAGTCGATCCATTCGATGACGGGCCTGCCCGCCCATGTCTTCAAGATCCCGTTCCGGGGCGAGCTGAAGACCGGCAATTTCGCCGACGTGGTCGTGTTCGATCCGAAGACGGTGCGCGACACCGCGACCTACAACAATCCGCACTCTTATTCGGTCGGCATGGATTATGTGTTCGTGAACGGCAAGCCGGCCATCTGGGCCGACAAGGTCACGCCCGATCATTATGGCAAGGTGCTGCTGCGGCAGGAGAATCCGCCGTCGGCGGCCACGGCGCAGATGATGCCGCCCGCCACATCGGGCCGGGTGGAATAAGCGGATGAAGATCGTTCCGATGGCCGGCATTGCGCGGCTCGGCATCGTTGCCGGGCTGCTTGCCGCGACTGCCTCGTTCGCGACGGCAGCGGCGGCCGCCGACTATGACGTGCTGATCCGGGGCGGCACCGTCGTCGACGGCACCGGCGCGGCCCGTCGCAAGGCGGACGTGGCGGTGAAGGGCGAGCGGATCGTGCTGGTCGGCGCGATCCCGGCCTCGGCCACGGCGGACAAGGTGGTGGATGCCACCGGCGAGTATGTCGTGCCGGGCTTCATCGACGCGCACAGCCATGTGACGATGCCCGGCATCCTCACGCCCGAGCTGGCGCCCGCCAAGCCGGTGCTGCTGCAGGGCATCACGACGGTGATGATCAACCCGGACGGCTTCGGCCCGGCCGATCTGAAGCCGCAGATCGATGCGATCGAGAAGCAGGTGCCCGGCATCAACGTGGTCCCGATGATCGGCCATAATGGCGTGCGAGAAGCCGTGATGGGCATCGCCGATCGCCAGCCCACCCCGGCCGAACTCCAGAAGATGGAAGGCTATGTCGATGCGGCGATGAAGCTCGGCGCCTACGGCTTTTCGGACGGCCCCTTCTACGTGCCCGGCAAATATTCGAAGACGCCGGAGATCGTCGATCTGGCGAAGGTCGCGGCCAGATATCCGCACGCTTTCTACATCAGCCACGTCCGCGACGAATCCAGCTACGACATCGGCGTCCTGAATGCGATCCAGGAGCTGATCACCGTCTCGCGCGAGGCGAAGCTGCCCGGCATCGTCACGCACATGAAGATGCTGGGGCCGGACGTGTGGGGCAAGTCGGCCGACGCGATCCGGATCATCGACAAGGCCCGCGCCGAGGGCCTGTCGATCTGGGCCGATCAATATCCTTATGGCGCGTCGGGATCGTCGCTTCAGGCGTCGCTCGTGCCCGGCTGGGCGCAGGAAGGCGGCCCCGAGGCGATCGCCAAGCGCCTGCAAAATCCCGAGACGCGCGCGAAGATGCGACCGGAAATGGTCCGCAACCTCGCCCGGCGCGGGGGTGCCAACGCGATCCAGATCGCGAAGTACGAGCCGGATCCCTCGCTCAACGGCAAGCGTCTCGACGAGATTGCCCGCGCGAAGGGGCAGGATCCGCTCGATACGGCGATCGACATGCTCATCAAGGGCAACAGCGCGCCCGATGGCATGCCGCTCGGCGGCGCCTTCATCGTCTCGTTCAACATGAACGATGCCGACATCGAGAACATCATGAAGCAGCCGTGGACGATGACCTCCACGGACGGCGGCCTCTCCAAATTCGGTTCCGGCACCGAGCATCCGCGTGCCTACGGCGCCTTCCCGCGCAAGATTCGCAAATATGTGCTGGATAAGCCGGTGATCCCGATGGAGCAGGCGATCCATTCGATGACGGGCCTGCCCGCGCAGGTCTTCACCATTCCCGAGCGCGGCGTGCTGAAGGCCGGATATTATGCCGACATCGTCGTGTTCGATCCGGCGAAGATCCGCGACATGGCGACCTATGAAAAGCCGGACGCCTATTCGGTCGGCATCACCACCGTCCTCGTCAACGGTCACGAGGCCGTCGACGGCGGCGCCGTGACCGATCACCGTTACGGCCGCGTCCTGTTGCGCGGCCGGAGCTGACCCACGGAAAGGCCTGCCCGCCGATGAATATCGAGGTTGCGACGAAGCCGGAGGCGCGGGCCTGGGGCGCTAAACTCTCCGCCGAGATCGGCAAGGCCGTGCTGGGCCAGCAGGCGATCGTCGAGCGGATGCAGATCGCGCTTTTGGTCGGCGGCCACGTGCTGTTGGAAGGCATGCCGGGCCTCGCCAAGACGCTGCTCGTGAAGTCGCTGGGCGCAGCCCTCGGCCTCGATTTCGAGCGAATCCAGTTCACGCCGGACATGCTGCCGTCGGACGTGGTCGGCACGATGGTCTATTCGCCCACCGACGGCAGCTTCTCGCCGCATCACGGGCCGATCTTCGCCAATCTGGTGCTGGCGGACGAGATCAACCGCTCGCCCGCCAAGGTGCAGAGCGCTTTGCTGGAGGCGATGCAGGAAGGGCAGGTCACGATCGGCGGTGTCACGCATCGCCTGCCCACCCCCTTCTTCGTGATGGCGACGCAGAATCCGGTGGAGCAGGAGGGCACCTATCCGCTGCCCGAGGCACAGACCGATCGTTTCCTGTTCAAGCTGCTGCTCGATTATCCGGCGCATGACGACGAGTTGGAGGTGCTGCGCCGCTGGGGCTCCGCCACGCGCGCGCCCGAAGTGCTGCCTGTCTCCAGCGGCCGCGAGATCCTCGCGCTGCGCCCTGCGCTCGACGACATTCACGTCGCGCCCGAGATCGAGGCCTATATCCTCGCGATCGTCCGCGAGACGCGCCGCCGCGCGGTTGAGGTGGTGGATGGCGTGCGGATGCTCTCCTTCGGCGCCTCGCCCCGCGCCTCGCTCGCTCTGTATCAGGCCAGTCGCGGCCTCGCCTTGCTGCGCGGACAGGGGCATGTCTCGCCCGCTTTGCTGCAGGAGATCGCGCCCGATATCCTGCGCCACCGCATCGGCCTGTCCTATGAGGCGGAGGCCACAGGCTTCACCGCCGATGCGGTCGTCGCGGCGACCCTCGCCGCAGTGGCGGTGCCTTCCTGATCGCGCCCGCGCCCTCTCCGGCCTTGGACGAGCGGGCGCGGGCAGCGCTTCGCCGGCTGGAGTGGCGCATGCGGGGACGCCGCGTGGAAACCGCGCTGACGGGCGATCATCGCTCGATCTTTCGCGGGCGGGGCATGGAATTCGATCAGGTCGTCCGCTTCGAATTCGGGGACGACATCCGCGATGTCGACTGGAACGTCACGGCCCGTCTGGGCGAGGTCTATCGCAAGGTCTTCATCGAGGATCGCGAGGCGAGCATCGCCGTGATCTTCGCCGATCACCCCGCGCTCCAGTTCGGATCGGGCGAGCGCACCAAGCGCGATACGCTGCTGGAGCTGGCCGGGCTCGTCATGCTGCTGGGCGTGCTCAATCGCGAGCGGGTGATGCTGATCCACGATCGGCCCGAAGGCGCGCGCACCTATCCGCCCGCGCGGCGACGTGATCGGGTGATGGCCACGGCGGGCGCGCTGTTCGCATCCCCGCCGCCCGATCCGCTCGCGGCGCGCGCCTCGGCGTCGCCCTTCGTCCGCCACGACATTCCGAAGGGCTCGATCATCGTCTGGATCGGCGAGGTGCCGGATGCGCCTCCTCCGCCGGAATGGGGCGGCTGGACGCGCCGCCACCCCGTCATCGGCGTGCGTGCCGAGGATCGCTGGGAGCGCGACGGCCCCGCCGCCGGGGCGCTGCAGGCTTATGATCCGGTCGCGGGCCGCGTCGTGCGGTTGCGCGACGATGCCGAGACGCGCGAGCGCCACGCCGCCTGGCGCGCCGCGCGCGAGGCGCGCTGGAACAGCTGGTGGCCCAACCCCGCCGACAGGCTCACGATCGGGCCGCACGAGGATGCGCTGGCGGCCCTCACCCATTTCCTGCGCGCGCGCGATGCGTGGACCGCGCGATGAGTGGCCTGCGCTTCGAGGAACCGCTGGCGCTGCTCGCTTTGCTGCTGATCCCGGCGGCGATCCTGTGGCGTATGTGGCGGGGGCGGGCCTCCCTGCTGGTGGTGCCTTATGCCGCCAGCTGGTCGACGGGCGGGGCTGAGAAATCGCGCTGGTGGATCGTGGCGTTCTACGGAGCGATGGCGCTGGCCGTGATCGCGCTCGCCCAGCCGCAGCGCGTCGACAGCCTGAAAAAGATCGAGCAGCACGGCTATGATCTGATGCTCGCGGTGGATCTCTCCACGTCGATGCTCTCCGAGGATTATGAGGGGCCGAAGGGCCGCATCAACCGGCTGGAGACGATCCGGCCGATCATCCGCGCCTTCATCAAGCGGCGGCCCAACGACCGGATCGGCATCGTCGCCTTCGCGCGCCGTGCGCTGACGCTGGCGCCGCTCACCACCGATCATGGCTGGCTCGATCGGCAGGTGGCGGCCCTGAAGACCGGCGTGATCGAGGACGGCACCGCGATCGGCGACGGGCTCGGCATCGCGCTCACCGATCTGGAGGGCGGGCGGCAGGACGAGACGCAGGCGAACGGTGCCGGTTCGGTCGGCGCGTTCATCGTTTTGCTCACCGACGGCAGCAGCAACAGCGGCGATCTCACCCCGCCCGAGGCGACCGCGCTCGCGCGGTATCGCAAGGTGCCGGTCTATGCGATCGGCACGGGGCGCAACGGAATGGTGCCCTTCCCGGTGTTCGATGCGGCGGGCCGCCGCACCGGCACCAGCCAGCAGCCCTCCGCGATCGACATCGATGCGCTGAAGACGATGGCGAACGAGACGGGCGGTCGCTTCTTCATGGCAGGCGACACTGCCGCGCTGGAGGCCGCGTTCCGCGCGATCGACGCGCAGCGCAAGGCCGTCTTCCACGTCCGCAGCGACGTGCGTGTGCGCGAACTCTATGGCTGGTTCGTCGGCGGCTCCCTGCTGCTGCTCGTGGCCGCGCTGCCTGGCCTGCTGGGCGGCCTGACATTCCCCCGTTTTCGGCCGCGCCCGGCATGAGCTTCGCCGCGCCCTGGTTCCTGCTGCTTGCCCTGTTGCCGCTGGCGCTGTCCTTCCTCATGGCCCGGCGCGAAGGGACGGGAGAGGCGCTTCCGGCCGTGCTGCGCGCGGTGGCGGCGGGTGGACGGCTGCGGATCGGCGGGCGCGGCATCGGCCGGCCGTGGCGTTTCTGGTGCGCGCTTCTGTTGCTCGTCGTCGCGCTCGCCCGGCCGCAATATGGCGCGAAGCCCGATGCGGCGGACACGCGCCCGCAGGTGATGATCGCGCTCGATCTGTCGCGCAGCATGACCGCAACCGATGCTCTGCCCTCGCGTCTCGAACGCGCGCGCACGATCGCGACGCGCTTCGTGGCGCAGTCGCCCGGCGCTGATATCGGCCTGATCGCCTTTGCCGGCCAAGCCTATCCACTCGCCGCGCCCAGCGCCGATCGCGCCTTGCTCCGTTTCTTCCTGCCCTCGCTGATGCCGGACCAGATGGTGGTGCCCGGCAGCAATTTCGCCAGCCTGCTCGATGTCGCGCAGCACAGCTTTGGTGCCAAGGCCGTCAGCCGCACGCTCGTCATCCTCTCGGATGGCGAGGCGGAGCCGACGCCGTGGCGGCCGATCCTGCCGAAGCTGCGCGCGGCCGGCGTGCATGTCGTCGCGGTGGGGCTGGGCACGACGGCGGGCGCGCATATCCGCAGTGGTGGCCGCGATCTGATCGGGCCTTCGGGCACCGCCGTCGTTTCCCGACTCGATACCGACGCGATGCGCGCGATCGCGAACGGCACGGGCGGCGCCTATCTGGATGCGGCCAAGTCGCGCGATCTCTCCGCGCGCGTGCAGGCACTGGCCGATGCCGATGCGGCGGCGGCCGCCACCGCCGCGCCGAAACCCGGCGAAGCGAAGCAGGATCGCTTCGGCTGGGTCCTCGTGCCCGGACTCCTGCTCCTGCTGTGGAGCGCGCTGGTCGAATGGCCCGCTCTGCCGCGCCTGCTGCGCGCGCCCCGCCACTGGCAGCGCCCGGCGGCCTATGCCTCGCTCGCCGTGCTTGCGGTGGGGCTCGCGGGCCCGCGCGGTCAGGCGGTGAAGCCGCCGCCCATCTCGCTCGAATTGCACGGCACCGAACCCGATCCTTTGCTGGTGGTGAAGGATCGCACCCGCAAGGTGTTGGCGGAGGGGCAGGCCACCGCTGAGGACTATATGGCGCTGGCGCAGGCGGCGGTGCGCTATGGCGAGGTGCATCGCCAGCATGCCCATGTGCTGCAGGATGGCGTGATGCGCGACGGCCTCGTCGCGATCGATGCGGGCGAAGCGATCGATCCGCGCATGGCCGGCTGGGCCGATGCGCGCGCGAAGCTGATCCACCTGCTGCGCCCGCCCAAGCCGGTGAACAATCCGGACAAGGGCGCGCCCGATCCTGCCAACGATCCGGTCGATGCCAAGCTGAACATGCCCCAGCCCGTCCCCGGTGAGGACCAGGACAAGAAGGACGGCAAGGATAGCGGCAAGAAAGCCGATCAGGATTCCCGCAAGGTCGGCGGCACGCAGCGCAGCAAGGCCGAGGAGGCCGAGTGGCGCGTGCCCTCTTTGGTTAAGCCGCTCTACGCGCTGCAGAAATTGCGCGGCAGCGATCGGCCGGGCGAGCTGTTCCGCCTGATGCAGATCCAGCAGCCGGGCCCGCCGCGCAAGGGCGGCCAGACATGGTGAGGGGCGGCGGTCTGGCTCTGGCGCTGCTCGCCGCGCCGGCGCTCGCGCAGACGCCGTCTGCGCCCGCCACCCCGCCCGTGGCGCTGCATGGTCCGGCTGTGCCGAAGGATGTGGCGGCGGGCCGCTTCGTCTTTCCCGACAAGCCGGTCTGGGCCGGGCAGGTGTTCGATCTGAAGCTGCTCTGGCGGGTCGACTGGGATCAGTATCGCGCGCTGGAAGGCGATCCGGTGTGGAAGCCCGATCCGCTCGTGGCCGATGCGTGGACGCGCGATCCGCCCGGCGCGCCCGCGCCCGAGAGCGGCAAGACCATCGCCACGCTCACCCTCTCCACGCGCGCGATGGCGCTCCAGCCCGGCAAGATCACGCTGAAGGCGCCGCGTCAGGAGATGCAGGTCGTCAATGGCGGCTATGAGACGGACGGCGTGAAGATCGTCACGATCGGCGATGGCGTGGCGACGGGCGCAGCGGCGACGCTCGCCGTGCGGCCGCTGCCGACGGCCCCGGCGGGTTTCACCGGCGCGGTTGGCCGCTTCACGCTCTCCTCCTCGCTGGACGGCAAAAGCGGAGAGGTGGGCAAGCCGCTCGTCTGGAGCGTCACCTTGTCCGGCACCGGCAATTGGGCGGGCTTCGGCGGCGTGCCCGCCCGCTCGCTCGATCGCGATTTCGATATGGTAGGTCAACCTGATCAGAAGGAAGAGACGGGCGGCAGCCTGTTTGAGCGCAAAGTCACCGAACGCATCCGCATCGTGCCGAAGAAGCCCGGCCATTACAGCCTCGGCCCGGTCGAGATGAGCGTGTTCGACCCCGAGGCCGGCCGCTACCTGACGATCACCGCGCCCGCGATCGCGCTCGATGTCGCGCCAGGTGCCGCCGGCAGCACGCCGCCCGCCTACGAGGCCGAGCCCGATCCGACCCCCGTGGGCGAGGCGCTGCCCCCGCCGCTTCCCGGCATCGGCCATGCCTGGGTGCCCCTGTCGACCACCGCATGGCGCACCGCGCTGACGCTCCCCGTCGCCTTGCTGGCACTCTTGTGGCTGGGCCTCGCCATTGCTCGCGCCCGCGCCGCTGATCCCGAGCGTATCGCCCGTCGCGCCCATGCCCGTCTCGTCCGCACCCTGTCCGCACTGGCAGGCGAGACGGACGAGGCCCGCCGCCGCGCGCTGGTGCGCGCCTGGCAGAGGGATGCGGCGGTACGGCTGAAGCTGGGCCTCGCCGCGCCCGCCGCCAGCGCCTTCGACGCAGCCGCATGGGCCGATCTGTGGGACGAGGCCGAAAGCCATCTCTACGGCCGCGCGGTGCCGCTGCCGCAGGACTGGCAGGCGCGCGCGCAGGTGGCGCTGGTGACGCAGGGTACGCCCCCGCGTTTCGATCCGCGCACGATCTTCGCGGCGCGCAATCTCTATCCGGTCGCCGCCCTCTTCGTCGCGCTGATCCTGACCGCGCCAGCCCCTCTGCCCGCCGTCACCTCCGCCACTCCCGCCGCCCGCATCGCCGCCGCCCCGACCGACTGGATCGCCCGCTACGATCTCGCCCTCGATCAGGCGCAGGCGAAGCATTGGGGGCTCGCGGCCGCGCACGCCGGCATCGCCTGGGTCCAGCATCCCCGCTCGCCCGAGGCGGCCCTGCTCTGGACCCGCTCCGCGCGCGAGGCCGGTTTCGGTGGTCGCCCGGTCGGTGGCTTGCCCTTGCCGGAACAAGGCAGGGGGCCGTTCAGCGGCCTGCTGTCTCCCGCCGGCTGGCAGGCGCTGACGCTCTCGCTCCTCGCCCTCGCCACGCTGGGCGCAGCCGTTCTGCTGCTGCGCCGCTTCGGCCACGTTCCGCGCGCCACCCGCCTGCCGGCGCAGATCGCTCTCGGCGTGGGCCTGATCGGCGCGTTCGTCGGCGCGGTGGGTGTCGATGGCTATGGCCCCGCCGCTGCCGCCGATGCCGCGATCGTCTGGCGGCAGGTCCCGCTCCGCGATCTTCCTGTCGATACGCCCGACGACGAGGCGCCGATCGTCCTCGCTCCCGGCACCGCCGGCCATCTTGGCCGCAATTTCCTCGGCTGGGTCGAACTCCGTCTTCCCGATGGCCGCTCCGGCTGGCTCCGCCGCTCCGAACTCCTGCCGCTCTGGCGGGCCCATTGACCCTGCGTTCCGCGTACCCCCTCAACCAGAAGGACCGATCGACCATGTTGCATCCGGCGCCCGCCGCCTCCCGCCCTCACCGTCGCCTGCTGGGTCGCGCCGCGCTCAGCGGCGTGCTGGCGCTCGCTCTCGCCGGGCAGGCCATCGCCGCCGATTATGTGATGCCCGCTCCGCCGCCGGCCGACGTACCGAACGGCTTCACCGTGCTGGCCGCCGGCGACACGATCTGCCACTTCCCGATCTCGGGATATGTGAAGCAGCGCACGCCCAGGCTGATCGAGATCATCAAGAGCGCCGACGTCGCGATCGCGAATTTCGAGGACAATGCGATCGACTTCAAAACCTACAAGGGACACCCGCAGGCCGAGGCCGGCGGCAGCTGGCTGGTGACCACGCCGGGCGTGCCGCAGGATCTGGCCGACATGGGCTTCGACATGGTCGGCCGTGCCAACAACCACAGCACCGACTGGGGCGTGGAAGGCATGGAGATGACGGACAATTTCCTCGACAAGGCGGGGATCATCCACGCCGGCACCGGCGAGACCTTGGGCGCTGCCCGCGCCGCGCGCTATCTGGAAGCCAAGACGGTCGGCCGCGTCGGCCTGGTCTCCTTCGCCTCCAGCTTCGAGACGATGTCGCCTGCGCTCAATGCGCTGGGCGAAGTGCCCGGCCGCCCCGGCATGAGCGCGCTCCACACCAAGAAGGTCAGCCTCGTCTCGGCCGAACGGCTGAAGCAGCTGGGCGATATCGCCAAGGCTTCGGGCGAGCGCACGCCGCTCGACGCCACCCCCGGCGATGTGACGCTGGCCGGCGCCACCTATCGCGCCGCTGACGTGGGCGACAAGGTGAGCACCACCTATGAGATGAACCCCACCGACGTGCGCCAGATCACCTATGCGGTGCGGCAGGGCAAGCTCGGCGGCGCGTTCCAGGCCGTCTATATGCATGCGCATGAAGGTGGCGAAACCGCGCGTCAGCCCGCCGACTTCCTTCCCAAGATCGCGCATCAGGCGATCGATGCGGGCGCGGACGCCTTCTTCGCCAGTGGCCCGCATCAGGTGCGCGGGATCGAGATCTACAAGGGCAAGCCGATCTTCTATTCGCTCGGCAATTTCTGCCACATGGACGATCCGCAATTCCCGCAGCCGCAGCAGCTTTACGATCAGCTCGGCCGCGAGCCCGAGGCGGCGCCGCTGGGCGACATGATGCACTATTGGGTGGAGACCATGTTCGGCCGGCAGGAACTGCTGGAAAGCGTCGTCGCGACCAGCAAATTCGAAAATGGGGTCGTCAGCGAGATCCGGCTCTATCCGATCTGGCTGGGCAAGGGCGGTCGCGATCAGCTGCGCGGCATGCCGCTGCTCGCCACGCCCGAACAGGGCAAGACCGTGCTGGAGCGCATCGCCAAGCTCTCCGAACCATTCGGCACCAAGGTGACGATCGAGAACAATGTCGGCGTGATCCGGATCGCGCAGCCGAAGTAAGGCTTGAAGAGGCTATCGAGGGGGCGTCGGCCGACGGTCGGCGCCCCTTTGCCGTCACTGGCGACCTAAGTATCTGATTTCGCAGCTGGAGCGGGTGAAGGGAATCGAACCCTCGTCGTAAGCTTGGGAAGCTTCTGCTCTACCATTGAGCTACACCCGCAACCGTTTGAAAAGCGGTGCTTTATCGTGCCGGAATGACATCCTTTCCGTCACGTTCGGTGATGGAATTCCGTCGAGCCCCGGCTATGGGCGGATTAGCGGGCGCCGGGGGCGCTGGCAAGGCGGCGTTGAAGACGCGATCGGGCGACGGAAAGAGAGTGTGGATGCGACAGGTCGATATCATCGTGATCGGGGGCGGGATTGCTGGCCTGTCCGCGGCCATGCGCTTCGCCCGCCGGGCCAAGACGGTCGTGATCGAACGGGAAGGCGCGCTTGGCTATCATTCGTCGGGCCGCAGCGCGACCTTCTCCCATTTCGGCATCGGCGATGCGGCGGTGCGCGGCATGACGGCCGCCAGCCGGCCCTTCTTCGAGACGCCGCCGGAGGGCTTCGTGGAGGGCGCTCTCTCGATCGCGCGGCCGGCCATGTTCATCGCCACCCAGGAGATCATCGGCGAACTGCGCGCGCTGGAAACGGAGATGACGCGCTTCACCGACACGATCCACCGCGTCGGCCCGCAGGAGATGCTGGGCATCGTGCCGGTGCTGAGGACGGGCGAGGGCGGCATCGTCGAGGGGCTGCTGGATACGGGCGGTCGCAAGCTGGACAGCGATCTGCTGCTGCAGGGCTGTGCGAAGCAGGTGCGCGCGGCGGGCGGCGAGGTCGTCACCGATGCGGGCTCGCTCTCCGTCACGCGATCGGGCGAGCGCTGGATCGTCGAGACGCAGGGCACGGCTTATTCGGCCGCGATCCTGGTGGATGCGGCCGGCGCCTGGGCGGACGAAATCGCGATCGGCGCGGGCGTACGGCCGCTGGGGTTGCAGCCGTTGCGGCGGACGATCATCGGCTTCGATCCGCCCGCCGGGCTCGACGTGTCCGAATGGCCGTTCACGAAGACGGCGGGGGACGAGGGCTTTTACATGCTGCCCGATGCCGGCCGCCTGCTCGCCTCGCCGATGGACGTGACGCCGACCGAGCCGACCGACGCCCAGCCCGAGGATTATGACGTCGCCGTCGCCGCCTGGCGCGTGGAGGAGGCGACCACGCTGGAAGTGGGCCGCGTGAAGACCAAATGGGCCGGCCTGCGGACGTTCACGGCGGACAAGGTGCCGACCGCCGGCTTCGCGCCGGACGCGCCCGGCTTCTTCTGGCTGGCCGGACAGGGCGGCTATGGTCTGCAGACCGCCCCCGCAATGGCGCTCGCGGCCGAGGCCCTGCTGTTCGGCGATGCGTGGCCGGAGGAGTTGGCGGCCTATGGCGTGCGACCGGAGCAGGTGATGCCGGATCGCTTGTTTGGGTAAGTGCGTGGGGCGGTGGCGGCTTTTGGTGGGAAGCGGACTGTCGGCTTACGGGAGTCTGGCTAATGATAGCTGACACTTAGGTCTTGGGTGCTGTTCCACCGCTCGGCTCGGGAATGGTTTGTGGCTTCAAGTTCTCAACACGACCATCGGCATGGATCACAAAGCGGCCGCCGCCATAGCCGGTCGCGCCAGTAGTAGTAGTCACTCCGTAGATGACCTCTCGCCGTAGAGGTGTAGCCGTAATCAACGGGCTTTCGGATTGATGGCGTCCATTTAGCGGACGTCCGTAAACGAGGGGAAACTTGTTCAAGCAATCATCGTCATAGTCGATATTTTCAAGCCATGCCGTGTGCTGTCTGGGAGCGGGATCATAGGGCTTACCGTCCGATCCGATCACGGTCAGGTCAGACGTGACATCGACATAACGCAAGCAAGATGGCTGCTGCGCCGATTTGGGATCGACAATGAAAGTCAGATGCCCACCCCTAACGACCGCAAGCAGATCATATCCATAGGAACAGCCGCTCAATGCGATCGACAAAAAGGCAACGATCGCTGCGCGCCGGATCATCCTTCGACCTTAGCTAATGTCGGCTTTGCGGCAAGACAGATTGCTGCTTCATCGTCCGCAAATGGGTAAAAGCCGACACTCCCTCTTGCTGTCATCCCAGCGAAGGCCGGGATCCATGACTCTCTTTCGCAGGACAGCCGCTGCCGTGATAGAGATGGATGCCAGCATTCGGCTTTGCCGCAGGTCATCCTGAGCGACGCCGCAGGCGGCGTCGAATGGCTAGCGTGACGGTTGAGGGGTTTCTCCCTCACACAAAAAGAAACCCGTCCGACGGGAGCCGGACGGGTCAGACGAGGATGCGGCAGTGTTCGCCGCGGCACGGGAGCACCGGGTGGAGCGGATCCCTGCCCCACCCGGAAAATCATCAGAACTTCTGCGTAATGCCCGCGAAGAAGTATCGGCCGATCGTATCGTAATTCTGGGCGTCGAAGGTGTTGAACAGCCCCTGCAGGATCGGCGGCTTCTTGTTGAACGCGTTCGTCACGCCGACGCGAATCTGGCTGCCGAACGGCGTGTTGATCCGGAAATTGAAATCATACACGTCATACTTCGGCACGCCGGGCGTGGTCGAGGCCGGGTTGGCCGCGGTGGTAGCGTCCTTCATCGCGCTGATGTGGCGCCACACCACGCCGACGCTGGCGATGCCGCGCGTGTAGGTCGCCGACGTCACGGACTTCCAGCGCGGATGCGCCTGGCCCGATGTCTCGTCGATCCGCCCCGCCGTGCCGATCTTTCCTGCGAAATCGTAGGTCGGGCCGCCCGGCAGCGCCTGGATCTTGAACTTGTCGAGGTAGCTGACCGCCGTGTTGAACGCGAGCGTGCCATTCTCGCCCAGGCCGAGATCGGCGAGTGCGAACTTCCAGTCGGCCTGGATGTCGATACCTTGCACCGTATATTGGCCGAGGTTCAGCAGCGGCTGGCTCGGGTTGATCGGCACGCCGGTCGAGGTGTTGCGCGGGCCGATCAGCGAGCAATAATAGTTGCTGGCGCTGAACGTGGGGTTGTTGCCGCCGACGTTGAAGCAGTTCTGGATCGCCTGGCCGATGGCGAGCGGTCCGATCGCGTCCTTGATCTGGATCTTGTAGGCGTCGACCGACAGCGTGATCCGGCGTATCAGCGGATGGCTGAACGGCGACGTGATGACCGCGCCCGCCGAATAGGTGTTGGCGGTTTCTTCCTTCAGGTCCGGATTGCCGCCGTTGAGCGCGAACACCTGCGCGGTGCCGAGCTGGTAGGTATCGATGACACCGGCCGGCACGCCCTGCGCGAGGCAGAGGGAGCGGACCTGCGAAGCGCTCGAACCCTGGCGGAAGGACGAGCGGACGTCGCAGGGATCGCCCAGCGTGCTGGTGGCGGTCGCCGTGCCGATGCCGACGCTGGCGGTGGAGACCGGCGCATAGAGTTCGCCCACCGACGGCGTGCGGATCGCCCGGTTGTAGCCGCCCCGGAAGCGCAGCGCGCTGAACACTTCCCAGTCGCCGCTGATCTTGTAGGTGCTGACGCCACCGACCGTGTTGTAATCGGAATAGCGATAGCCGAGATCGAGGCTCATCTTCTTGATGAGCGGCAGATCCCGCAGGACCGGCACGAGCAACTCGCCATAGACTTCCTTGGTGTTGATCGCGCCCGACGTGGGCAGCAGCACCGAATAGCCGAGCACGTCGCTGGAGCCGTTCAGATTGAACAGCGGATCCGAATTGAAGGCGAAGCTGTTGTAGCGATAGTCCGCGCCAGCGGCGAAGCGGATGTCGCCCGCCCACCAGCTCAGGATCTTGCCCTGGACGTTGCCCTCGACCGTGCGCTGCTTCAGGTCGTTGGTGTTGTTGGTGCGGCGCGAAATATAGTCGACGCACTGCTGCGACGGCGTGAAGTCGCCGTACAGGTTGAGGCCGCCCGCACAGATGCTGCGGCCGCCGTCCGGCGCATAGAGCAGGGTTCGAACCGCGGACGCACTGACGCCGCCGGTCTGATAATTGTCGAACTTCGCCTGGCTGACCGATCCGTACAGATCCCAGGTCCAGTCGCTGATGCCGACATCGCCGGAAAGCCCGGCCGTGCCCTGCCACACGTCATATTTGTAGCCCTGATAGCGCGGGCCGGCGATATTGAACGCCTTGTAGAGGATGAAGTCGGCGCCCGGCGTGGTGCGCGAGGCGAGGATCGTGCGCAGGTCATTCGGGATGAACGGGTTGCTGACGGGCGAGGACAGCGCATAGACGTTCGAGGCGAGCGTCGGATTGCTGACGCCGACCGACGTGTAGTGCGTGTAGCCGAATTGGGCGAAGGCCTTGATGTGGTCCGTCAGCTCATATTCGGCCTTGCCGAAGCCGGTATAGCGCTTCAGGTTGGCCTGGATCGAGCTGTCGGGATAGCCGAAGTTGATCTGCTGGCTGGTCGCGGTGCGCGCGATGTAGGCGAGGTCGGTCTCGGGATCGCGATAGTTCAGCACCTGCCGGAACAGGTTGGTGAACAGCGTGCCGTCGAGATTGAAGCCGAGCTGGCCACTGTAGCGCCCGGTCGTGCCGACGGCATTGGCGATGCCATATCGCGCGAAGACGCTGTTGACGGCCGCGACGGTCGGCGTGTTGGCGCCAAACAGCACGTTGCCCTGCGGCAGCGTCGAGGTGCCGGCCTGGGTGGGCGTGCGCGAAAGATAGAAGGGGCGGACTTTCTGATAGGCGCGGCCGCGATTGGTATATTCGAAGCCCAGCATCACGCTGCCGCGATCCTCGTTGAACTTCAGGCCGCCGATCGCGCCGATCTTGAACTGCTGGCCGTCGCCGTAGGTGCTGACGCCGTAGTTGCTCTTGACCTCGACGCCGGTGAAGTTCTTGCGCAGGTGGAAGTTCACCACGCCCGCCGTCGCGTCCGAACCGTAGGTGGTGGAAGCGCCGCCGGTGATGATCTCGGTGCTGTCGATCAGGCCTTCGGGGATGATGTTGAGGTCGATCGAGCCGTTGGGATTGGACGGCTGCAGGCGGCGGCCGTCAAGCAGGATCAGGGTGCGCTGCGGGCCGAGGCCGCGAAGGCTGACATAGGACTGGCCGCCGTTGAGGCCGGTGGAGGTGCTGCCGGCATTGTTGGAGCCGAACGAGCCCGAAAATTGCGGCAGCGTGGACAGCGACTGTTCCAGCGTGGCCTTGCCGGTATTCTCGAACGTATCCTTGCTGAAGGACAGGATCGGGCTTTCGGCGACATAATCGGGCCGTGCAATGCGCGAACCGGTGATGGTGATTTCCTGCGCCGACGCTTCTTCGGACGCCGCCTCCGCGGGCGCCGCGACCTGCGCCCAGGCCGTCCCCGACATCATCGCGCCATAAGCGCAGGTTCCGACCAGGAGGCCGCGGTAAACCGAGCGTGTCATTGTGCCATGTCCCCTTTTCGCCGCCCGTTTTTGAGGTGCGGCCGTGAGGGAAGACGCAGGCGAGAAACAGATCCTCACCGCAGACTGCAAAAAAAATGCAATGTGCGGGAACTTTATCGGCCAACCGAAGGAAAGGCCCCGGCCGTCACCGGACGGGCGGGGCCTTGAGGGTTAGCGGCTCGCGGCCACGGCCGGGCCGTAGAGCAGACCGTTGAACAGGAATTTGAACGTCATGTAGCTCTGCGCGCGCTGGGCGACTTCCGGGCCCATCACGAACAATTTGCCACGACCGAGATCGACATCGGCGATCGCGGTGGTGCCGTTGAGCTTGTCCTGGCCCCACGCCCAGCCCGAGCGCAGCGGCGTCGCGCTATCGAACCAGGCAATCTTGCTGGTGCCGGCGGCGCCGGAAGGCAGCGTGAAGGTCTGGTTCTGGTTGAAGAAGATGTCCGTCTTCGCGGGCAGCCCGTAAGCGAGCGGCTGGCTGTTATCCACCGTCGCCTGCAGGATCGATCCGGGGATGTAGAAGGTCTTCCCGTCCAGCATCTGCTGCTTGCCGTTGACCGTGGTGACGAGCGCCGGCTTCAGATCCGTACCCAGCGCGGTGGCGAGGCGGGTGGCGCTTCCCATCGTCACGATCGTGCCGCCGGCCTTGGCGAAGGCGGCCAGCTGCGGCACCGTCTTGGTGTCGCTGATCGTGCCGAGCCAGGGACGGAATTCGGCCGGAATATCCTCGGCCTTCGGCATCATCGGCGGACGGCCGCGGAACGCGCCGTCGCCATTCGACGGCACGGTGCCGTCCGCGAACAGCAGCACATCATATTTCGCGTTCAGATTCCCCGCATCCAGTTCCTGCGGATAGACGACCGTGTAGGGGAATTCGAACTGTTCGAGCACCCACTTGGTCCAGCCGGCGGGAATCACGCCGCCATATTGATCGACGAGGCCGATCCGCACCGGCTTGAGCGGGATCGCCGCCGCCGTGGGCTTGGCCGCGACGGCATAGGCATCGATGCCCAGCCCTTTCGTGCCGTCGGCGATGATCGAGGCGGCCTGCGCGCTCGCCGGCACCCAGACCGTGCCTGCGGGCATCGAAGCCTTGCCCGCCTTCACCGGCGCCTTCAGCCAGAAGACCGGAGCCCCCGCCTTCAGCAGGCGGTTCGTGAGCGTATAGCCATTGTCCGTCTCGTGGCTGATCAGCCAGCCGGCCTTGCCGGTGCCGATCACCTTGCCGGCGGGCGCGGTCAGCAGTTGATCGGGCAGCTTCTCGAACGGGCCGTCGAACGCGTCCAGCACGCGATCGTAGGAGAAGCCCATCTGGTAGGTCAGATTGTAGCCGGTGATGTCATAGGGCGCGATCGGCGGCCCGCCCGGATAAGCGAGATTGTTCGGGTGATCCTGCGGCTCGAACATGTCGAGCACGTGCGGGCGGTAAGCCTGATCGGTGCGGACCACGAACGAGCCTGCCGGATAGGATTTGCCCGCGACGGTGAAAGGCTTGGTCGCCTTCAGCACGTCCACGCCATTCTTGATGAGCGTGTTCAGAAACACGATCGTGGTCGGCATGTCCTTCTGATTGGTGGTGATGACATAGCCGCGCGGATCGCGCTTGGCCGGATCGCGCAGGATCTTGTCGTAAAGCGCGGGATCGGCCGCCGGCGTGCGCCCGCCAAACATATTGGCCGTCTCGACCGGATGCTCCTTCGCGGCGGCCTTCAAGAGATCGATGTCGTTCGGCGTGGTCGTCCAGCTATCGGTCTTGCCGCGCGCGATCGCGTTCGAACCCATGCGATAGATGTTGAACAGCAGGCGCTCGCGATTGTCGGCGGCGAAACGCATCACCGCGCGGTTCATCGTCCACGTATAATCGAGGCTGTCCTTCAGGTGCCATTCGCGTGGGCGGACCGGCATCGGCACGTCGTTGCGCGCCAGCTGCTGATCCGGGATGAGCGGGATCATCTCGGGCGTGGGGCCGCCGATGATCTCGGTCAGCAGGCCGATCGAATTGTGGAAATAGGAGACGGAGCGCTCCATCCCGTTATGCCACGTCGAGTAATTGGCGGCGCTGCGCGCGCCCGATCCGGCCTTGCCCTCGGCGATCAGGCCGGAGTGCATCGCGAAGCCGACCTCGTCCAGCTCGGTGATCAGCAGCGGATCGTAATTATAGTTGAAGGGATCGCGGAACGGCGGAACGAACACCACCATGCCCTCCGGCCCGGTCTGGTGCATGTTGTAGACGATTTCCGGATACCATTCGCGGAACAGCATCTTGTTGACGTTGGTCGTCTCGGGCTGCTGCGACATGAAGCTGTCGCGATTGTTATCGTGGCCGATATACTTCTGGTAGAGGCGCGGGATCGAGCGCATCTCGCGCTTCTTGGGATCGCCATTGCGCATATACCAGTCGGCCACCAGCTGCAGGCCATCCGGATTGTCCTGGCCGAACAGGATGATCTCGTTGTCGAGGATCTTCATCGTCTCGGCATCGGTCGCGGTCAGCATCCGGTAGAGAACGTGGATCTGGCTCTGGGTGGTGATCGTCTCGGTTGCGTGCAGGCCGGCATCGATCCACACGATCGACTTGCCCTTGGCGGCCAGTTCACGCGCCGTCTCGTCGGTCAGGCCCTCGGCCTTGGCAAGGCGCTTCGCGATCAGCCGATAGTCTTCCATCTTGGCGAGATTCTCGGGCGTCGAGACGATCGCGACGACCATCGTGCGGCCCTCGGCGCTCTTACCGATCTCGACCAGCTTCATCCGGTTGGATTCGGTCGCCAGCTTCCGCAGGTAGGCTTCATACTGAGTGTAGTTGGCCAGGAAGTAATCGCTGCCCGGCTCCTGCGGGAAGAATTGCGACGGCGCAGTCACGCCCGCCACGGGCGGCGTGATCGGGCCTGCCGCCCCCGCCGCACCGGCCGCTGCCGCCATCAACGCTATCGCTGCCGCACCGAGCAGCATCCCGCGCTTCACCATAAATCCGGACCCCTTATCGTCATTCTGCCGTCCTCGGAGGGACGGTCGCGGAGGAAGACGCATGAGCGCAGGTCGCCCTCACGCAGCAACAAAAATAAATCTGATCAATTCAGGCGGGGACCAGATCGAACGCCACCGTGAGCCTTGGTTCGTCGCCCGCAAACGGCTCGGTGCCGTGCCAGAGATAGGAGGGGAACAGCGCGACATGGCCCGGCTCGGGCCGGATCGCGCGAAAGGGCTCGACGCGCGGCGTGGTCGGGATTCCGGGCCGACCGAAGGAGAGCCAGCCCTCCCGCCCCCGATCGATTGCGTCGGGCAGATCGACGTAGAAAGCCGAGGAAAGCCAGCCTTCGGGATGGACATGATCGACATGCCGCCCGCCCGGCTGGAGCAGCACCGACCAGGCGCCGAGGATGCGGTAATCGCCACCGAGGCGCGGCCGCGCGCGCAGCGGATCGGCACCGGTGCCAAGGCCGCCGATATGCGTGCGGATCGGCGCATCGAGCGCGGCGAACAGAGCGCGCAGTACGGGCAGATCCGAGCGGGCCAGATCGATCTGGGTCTGGCTGCCATGGCGCAAGGATTGCTCCAGCGGATGCGTCCGCCAGCCGTGCAGGCCGCGCAGCGTCTCGCCGAGTTCGGCAAGGAAGGCATCGAGGCTCGGCCAGCCCGTCGGCGCCACGATCGGTGAGAAACTGACGAAGGCGGGATCCTCGCACAGCGCGGCATGGCGCGAATCCTTCTGCAGGAGCCAGGCCGTGCTCAGCAGAGCGATCAACCCCTGATCGTTCGGTGCGGAGGGCAGGATGCGCTGGACGAGCTGCTCCGCCTCCCCTGCCCTGCCCATGTGCAACAACGCCTCCACCGCCGCCCGCGCCGCCCCCGCCGAGGACGGCGCAGCCCGCAGCGCCGCGATCGCATGATCGAGCTGCGCCGCCGCGTCCCCCAGATCGGCAGCGGCACGCGAGGCGGCCTCATGGAGCCCGGCATGATCGGGGCTGCGCGCCAGCGCCGCCTTCAGGGACGCAATCGCCCGCCGCCCCTCCCCCGCATTGATCAGCACCTTGGCGTGCAGCATCGCCAATTCAGGGACGGTCGGCAGGGTGCGCATCGTCGCCTCCAGCGTCACCAGCGCCGTGTTGGCATCCGCGGTCCGCATCCAGCGCAACTGGGCCAGATCACGCTGCGCCTCGAGATAGGCGGCGCGGCGCGCGATCGCTTCCAGATAGGCGGCTTCCGCTTCGTCCAGCCGCCCCAGCCCCTGCAGCGCGCGGGCGCGGACCAGCCACGTCTCCGGTGCATCAAGCCCTTTGGCAAAGGCCCGCCCCGTCGCCTCCTCCGCCTCGGCAAAGCGGGTCAGATCACCCAGCGTGGAGGCGAGATTATGCTCGGCCACGGCGCTGGCGGGGGCGGCCGCCACCGCGCGAAGATTGAAGGCCAAAGCCTCTTCCAGCCGCCCGGCAGCCTTCAGGCGCGAGGCCTGTTCCTGCAATAAGCGTGGATCGGATGTCACAGGTCAGCGCCTTCTTGGGGCCCGCGCGAACGCGCGCTTGCAGCGGCGGACGAAGCAGGTGATCGTGCGTTCACACATGTTGAAGCACCGTCATATCGAAGTCTTCCACGCCGTCTATCAATCCGGCTCGGTAAGCGCGGCGGCGCGGGCGCTCAATGTCTCGCAGCCTTCGGTCAGCAAGGTGCTGCGCCACGCGGAGAGCCGGATCGGCTTCACATTGTTCCGCATCGTCAAGGGCAGGCTCGTTCCCACGGACGAGGCGCATATCCTGTTCCGCGAGGTGCGCGAACTGCAGACGCGGCTCGATTCGCTGCAGCAGACGACGATCAATTTGCGGCGCGGCAGCGAGGGACGGCTCAGCCTCGCCGTGCTGCCCTCGTTGGGGCTGGACGTGGCGCCGGCGGCGGTGAGCCGCTTCCGCGCGAAGAATCGCGACGTCTCGATCGACATCCAGACGTTGCACAATGACGATATCCTGCGCTCGCTCTACGAGCGCGAATGCGATCTGGCGGTGAGCTACGATCTGCCGCGCCACCCGCGCCTCGCCCATATCCAGTTGGCGAGCGGCGAACTGGTGCTGCTGTTCCGCAAGGAGGACTGGCCCGACGCGCCCGAGCGCGTCTCGCTGGAGATGGTGGCCGAGCGGGACGTGATCAGCCTGTCCTCGACGGGCACGCTCGCGAACCTGTTCAACGAGGAGATGGGCGAGGAGACGCCCGTGCGCGCCCAGGTGAGCGTGCAGACCTATTATGTCGCGGCCGCGCTCGTGCGGCGCGGCGCGGGCGTCGCGATCGTCGATGAATTCACCGCGCGCGCCTGCCTGTCGGACGGGATGGATTTCCGTCCGCTCGTCGAGAAGGCGGCGTTCGGTGTTTATGCGATCCATCTGGAAGATCGCCCGCTGTCGCGCCTCCAAAGCGAGTTCATCCGCACGCTGCGGGAGACGATCGCGGAGATCAGTGCTTAGAGGCTGTTTGCGAAATGCGCGGCCCTCTCCCGTTCGTGCCGAGCCTGTCGAAGCACCGCCCTTCTTCCTGAAAGACCGGAAAAGAAGAATAGCTTCGACATGCTCGGGGCAAGCGGAGTGAGAAGGCCGGTGCCGCCGCCCACATGAGCGGATCATCAAACCCCTCATAGCCTTCGTCTATACGCCGCCTCTTCCTTTGAAATATCGGCAATGCCGGGAAATCTGACATCGATTGGGGACAGCGAGCATCCCTCGCCCCTCCCAAGAAGAGAGCGGAATGATCCCGAGCCCCTATCTGCTGTATCTCGGCTCATCGACCGATGAGCTTTCGGTGAAGACCTCGCGTGGCATCGCCGTCTGGCGGCCGGAGGTCGCCGTCGGCGAATATCGCAATCCCGACTGCACCGTGACGCTCGGCCTCGAGCATCTCGACTTCGCCGAGGCCTATGCGCGCGGCGCGCGCACGCTGGTGCTAGGTGTCGCCAATGCGGGCGGCATCATGGGGCCGTCGGCCAAGGCCGACGTGCTGGCGGCGCTCGCCGCCGGGCTCAATGTCGCCGCGGGCCTGCATGACCGCCTCAACGATCATCCCGATCTGGTCGCCGCCGCCGAGGAAGCCGGCCTGCAATTGTTCGACGTGCGCGAGCCGCCGAAGGGTCTCGTCGTCGGCAATGGCCGCCCGCGCGCAGGCAAGCGCCTGCTGACGGTCGGCACCGATTGCTCGGTCGGCAAGATGTACACGACGCTGGCACTGGAGCGCGAACTGCATGCGCGCGGCCTGCCCGCCGATTTCCGCGCCACCGGCCAGACCGGCATCCTCATCGCCCAGTCCGGCGTACCGATCGATGCCGTGGTCGCCGATTTCATCTCTGGCGCCGCCGAGATGATCTCGCCCGCCCGCACCGACGACGGCTGGGATCTGATCGAGGGCCAGGGCTCGCTGTTCCACCCCTCCTTCGCGGGCGTCTCGCTCGGCCTGCTGCACGGAGCGCAGGCGGAAGCGCTCGTCATGTGCCACGAATATGGCCGGCCGAGCATGCGCGGCTTGTCTTATCGCACGTTGCCGGACATCGGCGAATGTATGGAAGCGAACCTCGCCGCCGCCGCTCTCACCCGTCCGGGCGCGCGCTTCGTCGGCATCGGCCTGAACACGTCGCGTCTGTCCGATGAGGATGCGCTGCGCGTGTGCGCCGAGGCGGAAGACAAATATGGGCTGCCCTGCCAGGATCCTCTGCGAATGGGTGTGAACCGGATCATCGACAGGCTGCTGGAATGCGACGCGACATCCGTAGCGGCATAGAAAGCTGGCCGCTGGAGCGGCCCTTCCGCATCTCGCGCGGGGTGAAGACCGCCGCCGAGGTGGTGACGGTGGAGATCGAGGCGGACGGCGTCATGGGTCGCGGCGAGGCCGTGCCCTATGCCCGCTATGAGGAAACGCCCGCCACCGTCCTCGCCGAAATACGGGAAGTGACGGACGCGCTCGCCTCCGGTGCCGGGCGGGCCGACCTCCCCGGCCTGCTGGCGCCGGGAGCGGCCCGCAACGCGATCGATTGCGCGCTGTGGGATTGGGAACTGAAGCAGGGCAAAGCCTCGCTCCCCCTGCTCACCCGTCCGCTGGCGACGGCCCTCACTGTGAGCCTCGACACGCCCGAGGCGATGGGCGAGGCCGCTGTGGCGCTGGCCGCCGCCCCGCTCGTGAAGGTGAAGGTGAACGCCGAGGATGTGGAGGCGTGCCTGCGCGCCGTCCGCAAGAGCGCGCCCGCGCCGAAGCTGATCGTCGATCCCAACGAAAGCTGGGATCTGGCCCTGCTCGCCAGCCTTCAGCCTTTGCTGGCCGAACTGCGCGTCGATTTCGTCGAGCAACCGGTGCCGTCCGAGATTGATGCGGGGCTTGCCGGGTTCGAGCGCGCCGTGCCAATCTGTGCCGATGAATCGGTGCATGTCAGCCGCGATCTCGATCACCTCGTCGGCCGCTACGACATGGTGAACATCAAGCTCGACAAGACGGGCGGCCTGACCGAGGCGCTCGTTCTGCTGGAAGCGGCGCGGGCACGGGGCTTCGGTGTGATGGTCGGCTGCATGATCTCCACCTCGCTTTCGATCGTGCCCGCGCTCGCCGTGGCGATGCACGCCGATTATGCCGATCTCGACGGGCCGTGGTGGCTCAAGCAGGACCGGCCCGGTGGCATCACCGTGGAAGACGGCATGATCCTGCCCCCCGCCCCCGGCTTCTGGGGCACGAACCGAGCGTGACAATGCGGGGACGTGAAGGCAGGCGCGGCCTGATCCTGTGGCAGCGCGTGCTGATCGGCCTGCTGCTGGGCATCGCCCTGGGTTTCGCCTTTCCGGGCGTGGCACCGACGATCGCCTTTGTCGGCGAACTCTTTGTACGCCTGATCCGGATGCTGGTCGTCCCCGTCGTGCTGATCACGATCGCGGCGGGGATCACCACGCTGGGCGATCCGTCGCGGTTGGGCTCGCTCGGCGGGCGGACGCTGGGCCTGTTCCTCGCCACCACCTTCGTCGCGGTCGCGGTCGGCATGATCGTCGCGATTCTGCTACGGCCGGGCGAGGGCGTAACGCTGGCGGGCGCCGCCGCGCAGTCGCTGGGCGAGGCCAAGACGCTCCACGATCAGCTGATCGGGATCGTGCCGACCAACATCTTCGACTCGCTCGCCAAGGGCGAGATGCTGCCGATCATCCTCTTCTCGATCCTGATCGGGGTGGGCGTCGTGCTGGCGGGGGAGGATGGCCGCCCGGTCGCGAATTTCCTCGCCGCCGCCTCGGCCGTCCTGCTCCGCATCGTGCGCCTCGTGATGGAGCTGACGCCGTTCGGCGTGTTCGCGCTCGTCGCCAATGCGGTGGCAGCGGGCGGCGTGCAGGTGTTCGCGCATATCGGCTGGCTGGCCCTGGGCGTCGTGATCGGATCTCTGATCCAGATCGCCTTCGTCCACCTGCCGCTGGTCCGCACGGTCGCCGGCATCGGCCCGCGCCGCTTCCTGGGCGGGATCGTCGATGCGCTGGCGATCGCTTTCTCCACCGCCTCCAGCTCCGCGACGATGCCGGTCGCGATGCGCTGCGCCGAGGATAATCTCGGCGTCTCGCGCACGATCACCTCCACCGTGCTGCCGCTGGGCGCCGCGATCGGCAAGGACGGCACGGCCATGTATGTCGGCCTGATCAGCCTGTTCAGCCTGCAGGCGTTCGGCGTCCCGCTCTCGCCCGTCGTGCTGGGGACGGTGTGGCTGACGGGTGCGCTGGCGGCCTTCGGCACCGCGCCCGTTCCGTCCGCCTCGCTGTTCATGCTGGCCGCCGTGCTGTCTGCAGTGGGCGTACCGGCGGAGCAGACCGCCTTGATGGTGGGCTTCATCCTGCCCTTCGATCGGCTGCTGGACATGACGCGCACCGTGCCGAGCGCATCGGCGAACATCGTTGTCGCCACCAGCGTCGCCGCGTGGGAGGGGGAGCTGGACCGTACCGCCGCCTCTCGCCCCGCGCAGGAATAGGCCCGAAATTTCTCGCCGAAGCGGCCCCTTACGGCGTCCCGGCCGATGCCCTATATCGCTCGCTTATGCTCGGTGAGGGACGTCACACTTTTCGCTTCGATTTGGCCCCGAAAATGGGCAAATCGGCGAGTGGGTGGGAAACTTTCCCGGCCGATCGGATCAGCTATGGCGCGGATCCGGCGCAGGGCAGAGCGAGGGACATGATCTCGCCCGCTCTTTCCCCATCCCGGTGGATGGACGCGACATGCGCGCCGCGGAGACAGTGATGCGCGTCGTACGGGGTTTCTGGCGGCTTCTGGTCGGGATCAAGGATGCTCTCGTGCTCCTGCTCCTGCTGTTGTTCTTCGGTGCGCTCTTCGCCCTGCTGTCGGTACGCCCCAATCCGTCCGTGCCCACCTCCGGCGCGCTGGTGCTGAAGCTGGACGGCACGATCGTCGAGCAGCCGGCCGATGCCGATCCGCTCTCCGTCATTTCCGGCAACGGGCCGGCGACGCGCGAATATCGCCTGCGCGATGTGGTGCGCGCGCTGCAGGTGGCCTCCACCGATCCGCTGGTGAAGGCGATCGTGCTGGATCTCGATCGCTTCGCGGGCGGGCGTCAGGCGGCGCTGGCCGAAGTGGGCGAGGCGATCGACGGCGCGCGGCGCGGCGGCAAGCCAGTCTTCGTCTATGCGACCGGCTATGCCGATGACGGATACCAGCTCGCCGCGCACGCCAGCGACCTGTGGCTCAATCCGCTGGGCGCGATCTTCCTGAGCGGGCCCGGCGGCTCGCAGCTCTATTACAAGGGCCTGCTCGACAAGATCGGCGTCACCGCGCACCTCTATCGCGTCGGCCGCTTCAAGTCGGCGGGCGAGCCCTATATCCGCGCCGATCTCTCGCCCGAGGCGCGCGCCGCCAATCAGGCGCTGGCGGACAGCCTGTGGGCGCGATGGAACGAGGAGGTCGCGAAGGCCCGCCCCAAGGCGCAGCTCGCCCCTTATGAGAAGGATCCGGCCGGAGCGCTGGAGCGCGCCGGCAACGATACGAGCAAGGCCGCGCTGGATGCGGGCCTGGTCGACAAGCTTGGCGATCGCATCGCCTTTGGCCGCCGCGTCGCCGAGATTGCCGGCGACGCCGCTGGCGGCAAGCCCGGCGACTATCAGGCGATCCCGATCGATCGCTATCTCGCGGCCCATCCCGAGCCCGCCGCCGGCAAGGTCGGCGTGCTGACGATCGCGGGCGAGATCGTGGACGGCGAGCGCGGCCCCGGCACCGCCGGCGGCGAGACGATCGCGCGCCTGCTGACCGACGAACTCGCCAAGAAGCGCATCAAGGCGCTGGTGGTGCGCGTCGACAGCCCCGGTGGCTCGGTGACGGGTTCGGAGCGGATCCGCAGCGCGATCCTCGAAGCCAAGTCGCAGGGGCTGCCGATCGTCGTCTCGATGGGATCGGTGGCGGCTTCGGGCGGCTATTGGGTGTCGACGCCCGGCCAGATGGTGTTCGCCGATCCCGCCACGATCACCGGATCGATCGGCGTGTTCGCGTTGATCCCCACCTTCGAGGGCACGCTCGCCAAGCTTGGCCTGTCGGCGGACGGCGTGGCGACCACGCCGCTCTCCGGCCAGCCGGACGTGCTGAAGGGCACCTCGCCCACGATCGACCGGCTGATCCAGGGCAGCATCACCAGCACCTATGCGCGCTTCATGAACATCGTCGGTGCCGCGCGCCACATGACGCCCGAGCATGTCGACGAGATCGGCCAGGGCCATGTGTGGGCGGGCAGCACCGCGCGCCAGTTGGGCCTCGTCGATCGCTTCGGCGGGCTGGACGATGCGATCGCTTTCGCCGCCTCCGCCGCCAAGCTTTCGGGCGGCGACGCGCGGCCGCGCTGGATCGAGCGCGATCCCAATCCCTACAAGGCGCTGCTGGCCGAATGGGCCGGTCGCCGTCCGGACGGCGATGCCGATGCCGCGGTGACCGATCCCCTCGCCCGCATCGCCCGCGCGCCGCAGGCGACGGCATTGAACGCGCTGGCCGATGCCGGCACTATCCTCTCCGGCCCGGTGGTGCAGGTCCGCTGCCTGGAATGCGGCGGCACGGCGCCCGCGCCCGATGCCGCCTCGGTCCGCGCGATGCTGCCCGGCCTCGTCGCGAAGCTGGCTCGCTAAGATGCTGTCGCAACATAGCCGCTATGCGCTGAAGGCGCTGCTCCACATGGCCTCCTGCGAACGGGAGGGGCCGGAGCCGATCGTCTCGATCGCGACGGCCGCCAACGTGCCGAGGAAGTTTCTCGAGGCGATCTTCGTCGATCTCAAGCGCAACGGCTTCGTCGCCAGCACGCGCGGCCCGCGCGGCGGCTATGTCCTCACGCGCCCGCCGGGCGAGATCACGTTCGGCGAGGTGATCCGATCGATCGAGGGGCCGCTGGCGCTGATCGGCTGCGCGAGCCAGAAATTCTACCGCCCCTGCCGCGATTGCTCGGACGAAGCCGCCTGCGCGCTGCGCCGCGTGATGATGGATGCGCGCGAACAGCTCGTCTCGGTGCTGGACCATCGCACGCTCGCCGATGCGGTGAGCGACCCGGCCTTTGCCGGCAATGAACTGGAAACGACGGAATAATCTGCCTTTCTTGCCAGCTGAAATCTTTTAGTTACCTGTCGAAACTAATCGGAGAATGCCCTCCGCGAAGGATCGACCTTGCTGCCTGTCCTCCCGCTGGAATTGAATCATAGCTGGCCGCTGTTCGAGCAGGAGCAGCGCTTCGATCTCGGCCTGATGGACCGTACAGACAGCTTCGAGCGCGCTTTCGCGCCCATCAGCGAGATTGACCGCGACGCGGCTCTGCGCGGCGGCATCGGCATCTGGTCCTGCGATCTGCTCGACGGCAACCGGCTGACCTGGTCCGATCAGGTGTTCGACATGTTCGGCCTGCCGCGCGGCGCCACGCTGAGGCGCGCGGAGACGGTGGGCTTCTATGCCGAGGAATCGCGCGCGGCGATGGAGCGGCTGCGCGCTTATGCGATCCGCCACCGGCGCGGCTTCATCCTCGATACGGTGATCAACGGCGGAGACGGGCAGCGCCGCTGGATGCGACTGATCGCCGCCCCCTTCTGCAACGGGGCGCGCGTGACCGGACTGCGCGGCCTGAAACTGGACGTTTCCGCCACCTACGCGTGAGGGGCCAACCGCCCGTCATTGCGAGCGCAGCGAAGCAATCCAGTCCGCTCGTTCGGGACTGGAGTGCTTCGCTGCGCTCGCAATGACGAAGCCTTATAAGACCCCCCGTTCGTGCTGAGCCAAGTCGAAGCACGTGCCACAAGCGATGTCGCCTAGAGCCCGTCCTTCGACTTCGCTCAGGACGAACGGGGGAGGAGGAAGCGGCTCACGCGATCGAGAACGCAATCCTCCACCCCTCCCCCTATTTCACAGCAAACTTCCGAAACGCGCTGTCCGCATTCCAGGCCGGGCGCTTGGCCCCGTTCGCCACGCTCAGCGCCATGTCCGCCACGAAATCGTTGAGCTTGACCGCTTCCTCCTTCTCCACCGGCTGATCGATGTCGTCCGAGGGCGAGTGGTAGCGCACGGCGCGCCATTCCTTCTCGATCTGCTCCTCGGGCGTGCCGCGCGCGAAGCCGAACTTGAACGCGACCGAGGGGATGCCCGCACGGATGAAGCTGAACTGGTCCGATCGCGTGAAGCTGTTGCGATCGGGCAGCGGATCGGGCGCCAGCGGCAGGCCACGCGCGGCGCTCACCGCCTTGGCCACCTCACCCAGACTGCTTTCCTCGGCGCCCAGCACCAGCACGCTCTTTAACGGCCACAGCGGCAGCGGCATGTCGAAGTTCAGATCCGCGACGATGTCCTTCCTCGGCACGGTCGGCCGGCTGGCGAAGTAACGCGAGCCGAGCAGCCCCTTCTCCTCCGCCGTCACGAACGCGAACAGGATCGAGCGCTTCGGCGTCGCGCCGTCCGCCTTCAGCTTGGCCGCGATCTCCAGCACGGTGGCGACACCCGAGGCATCGTCCATCGCGCCGTTATAGATCGTGTCGCCCTTGATCGGCTCGCCCACGCCGAGCCCATCGAGATGCGCCGAGACGACGACATATTCGTTCTTCAGCTTCGGATCCGTGCCCGGCATCTTCGCGACGATATTGGGCGAGGTCACCTCGCGCCGCTGCGCCGCGACCTTCACCTTCAGCCGCTCGCCCAGATCGAAGCGCGGCACCGGCTTCGATGCGTCGGCCAGCGTGCCGACCTCCTCGAAGCTGTGGCCCGATCCCTTGAACAAAAGCTCCGACTGGGCGGTGTCGAACATCGCCGAAAAGAACGGCACCTTGATGTCGCGCAGCGCGGCATCGGCCAGGAACATCGCGGGCTGCGAGGAGATGCCCATCCGGCGCGCCCACGGAATTTCGATCTGCTTGGGCGGGGTGAGCGCGAGGATGCCGACCGCGCCCTTCTCCGCCAGATATTTGGTCCGTTCCGATCGCGCGTTGGACTTGAGCGCGCCGGAGATGGTGGAGGGCCCGCCCGCGATCACGACGACGATCTTGCCCTTCACGTCCAGCCCGGCGAAATCGTCATAGCCCGCCTCGGGAATGCGCAGGCCATAGCCCGCGAACACCATCGGCGCGTCGATCATGTCCGGCGCGGGGCCGCCGCCGCCCGACACGATCATCGCATCGGGCACCTTGAGCGGCACGGAACCGCCCGGCCCCTCCAGCGACGCCACCGTCTGGGGGCCAAGGATGCGCTGCTCGGTGAAGCCCACCGGCTGGAAGAAGCCGTCCACGCCCGCCGGCTCCAGCCCCATCGCCTTGAGCCGGCCGATCACATAATCGGCCGCGCGCAGATGATCGGGCGTGCCGGTCAGGCGGCCCTTCATGTCGTCATTGGCGATCGCCTGCACATGCGCCCACCATGTCTCTCCGCGCGTGGCGGCGGTGGCGGAGGTGGCGCCCAAAAGGGCGAGCGTGAGGGCGAAAGCGCGGCGCATGATGTCTCCTCGAATGACCTGGGCACGATGGCCGAGCCGGCCGCGCATTGCAAAGGGCGGAGCCCTTCTTCAGGGCACCCCGTTCTGCAGCGTGAAGGCGACGACCGTTCCCTCGGCGCCGGACGACTCGATCCAGATGCGCCCTCCGTGCGCCTCCACGATCGTGCGGGAGATGATGAGACCGAGGCCGAAGCCCGATTCCTTCGTCGTCTCCAGCGGCGCGAAGACGTCGTGATCGGGCATGGCGACGCCGCTGCCATTGTCGCGCACGTCCAGCCGCACGCAGCCCTTGTCGTCTCTCCGCACGCGCAGGCCGATCAGGACAGGGCCGGCCGGCACGGCCTCCACCGCATTCCGCATCAGATTGGTGAAGACCTGGCTCAGTTGCACCTCGTCCGCGATCACCATCGCGGCATCCTCGTCGATCTCGGTTTCGAAGAGGATGGCCCTGTCCTCTGTCACGGCCTCGACCAGTTCCGCGGCCCTGTGCCAAGCGCCGGACACGACGATCGGAACATGCTCGTCCCGCTTCATCACCATCTCCCGGACGCGCCGGACGATCTGCCCGGCGTTGCGGACCTGCGTCTCGCCCGACAGGATCAGATCCTCGATCTCCGGATGGGGGGCCGTGCCGGGCCGCGCGAGCAGGCGCCGGCTGGCGACCAGATAATTGGCGGCGGCGGCGAGCGGCTGGTTGATCTCATGCGCCAGCGTGGCGGCCATCAGATGCATCGCATCCAGCCGCGACAGCTGGACGATCCGGCTCTCCAGGCTTTCGAGGCGCTTCGCGGTGGTGACGTCCTGATCGATCCCGTGCACGCCGATGATCGTGCCCTCGGCATTGCGGGTCGGATAGGCGATCACGCGGCGCACCCGCCGCCCGCCATCCTGGGCCCCGCCCCGCCGCTGGAACTCGCAGGGCTCGCCGGTGGCCATCACGACGTGGAACGCCTCTTCCACCCGCCTGCGATCCTCGGGATCGAGGCCGGGCAGAATGTCCGCCAGCTTCTTTCGCTGCCGGCCCCGATCGCCATACAGCCAATCCAGCACCGGCGAACGCCAGACCGTATCGGTGGCGGCATCCCAGCTCCACTCGCCCATCCGCCCCATCATCTGGGCGACCAGCAGGCGGCGATTATTCTCGGCCAGAGCCAGTTCGCGTCGCACCTGCGCATCGATCGCGCGGAAGGCCAGCCAGGCGACGGCCAGCACGGCGATCGTGCGCGTCAGCGCGCCGGCCAGATGGACCCGCCCGAACCAATGAAACGGATTGAGGGTGGCCCCATGCCCCACCGCGCTCGCCACGATCAGCGGATAGGCCCGCGCATGATGGAAGCTGGCCGAACGGGCGACATGATCCCGCCCGCCCTCTCCGGAATGGCGCCCATGCGCATCGCCGTGTCGGATCCGGTCCCAGGCCCCCGGACCGAGGCCGAGCCATGCCCACTCGGCACCGCTCAGCCGCACGTTCGGAACGACACGGTCGCCGATCATGCGCGCGCGAACGATGCCGTCGTCCCCGATGATCACCGTATCCGTGTTCGTCGCGCCCCACGCATCGCCCGTCACCCCCAGCAGCGCCGCCGGCGCCATCGGCACGATCGCCAGGATGCGATTGGTGCGGTCGGTGCGGTCGGGCGCCCGCATGAAGCGTCGTATCGCGTAAATGCGCTCCGCCCCCGTCGCCGGGTCCCGGAATGGCGGGCTGATCAGGAGCCGCCCGTCCTGCATGGGCGCACGGCCCATCCATGCCAGAAGATCCGCGGGAAGCGCCGTCGGCGAGCGGCCGACAGCGGCGATGATCCTCCCGTCCCCGGACGCGATCCGCGTGCCGGCCAGAAGCCGCCCGGCGAGTACCGGATCACTCCCGAGGAAGATCGGCCCGGACGGGGAACGCGCGCCCGCGATCAACGCCTCTCCGTAAAGCTGGAACACATGATCCATGGCCATCCGCACCGCATCCAGCGTGCGCGCGACATAGAGTTCGTGATCGCGCACGCGGGCGTCGTTGCCCTCCACGGCCAGGGTGATCCCATGACGATGCAGCAGATGCGCCCGACTGACCGAGGCGATCCAGATCACCGCGATCAGCGAAAGTGAAATTGCTGCAACTGCGAACTTCGCTTTCCTTGACGAAGGGGAGCGAGGCAATGCACTGCCGCTCAAAAACTGCGCATTATCGTTAAAAAATGGCAGTTTATCGAAAATTTCGTCTCCCCCTTTCCGGCGCGGGAACGATTTGTACGACATGTAGTTCCCCACAATGGGTATTTTTGTCTAGCAAAATGGTTTGTATTGGTAGCGGAATGAATATCGGGAAGCAGTGCGACCTTCAGGTTAACAAGAGCGTTTACGTCGTCGACGACAGCGCGGAGATGCGCCGTTCCCTTCACAAATTGTTCGGCGCGATGGGTATCGACGCATTCCCCTTCCGCTCCGGCTGCGACTTTCTCGACCGGATCGACGATCTGAAACCGGCCCCGATCCTCATGGATATCCGCATGCCCGATATCGACGGGCTGGAACTGATGGGCGAGCTTCGGCGGAGGGCCAAGACCTGGCCCGTGATCGTGATCACCGCCCATGGCGAAGTGCCGATCGCGGTGCGCGCGATGCGGCTGGGCGCGATCGAATTTCTCTCCAAGCCCTTCGAAATGGGGGAACTGGAGGGCGCGCTCGATATGGCGTTCGATGCGCTGCAGGATCGCGCCACGGAAGAGCGGGACCGCAATGCCGCGCTCGCGCGACTGGCAAGCCTGACCCAGCGCGAGCGGGAGATCGTCAACCGGCTGGCGACCGGGCTTTCGAACAAGGAAATCGCCCGCGAGCTGGATCTCAGCGTGCGGACGGTGGAGATGCATCGCGCCAATGCGATGCGCAAGCTGCAGACCGGCAATGTGGTGGGCTTGGTCGCGCTGATGGCGGTGGTCGAAGGCGGCAGGACGGCAATCGGCCACGCCTAGCGCGGATCGGCCTTCAGGCCCTTCGAAAAGACGAGGGGTGCTTCATTTCGCTGCGTCACCCCCGCTCATCCAGAGGAGCCATTGGGCCTTGCCGCGCCCGCTGACGCGGATGCACCGGCTGGGCCTGCCATAAGCCAGAACCAATGGCGGCTCGAAGGACGTACGCGCCGTGACATGTCCTTCGGGCCGAGGCTGTGCGGGATGCAGCGCCTCCTCGGGATGAGCGGGGAATGTCGATCCGTGCCGGGCCGCCAAGGCCGGCACGGACCCGGCAGGCCTTCAGTCCTCGGAATAGAGCAATTGCAGCAGCGGCACGTCGGAGACCGTGGCGACACCCACCAGGCCCGTGCGGTTCCACTGGACGCGCGCGAGGATCAGCGGCCGCTCGCGGATGCGCACCAGCACCTGCTGGCCCGCCAGAAGCCCCTCGCCCGCCTCGATCGCCATGCCGCTGCGCGACAGGTTGCGGATCGTCGCCGGGCGGGCGGACTGGCCCGAATGGAGACGCGCCGGCAGATTGAGATCGACGCGTTCCGCGCGCGGCTTGTGGCCGATCTCCCGGCCATGATCCACCTCGGGGGCGATGCCGGCCAGATCCAGCGGATCGTCCAGATCGAGGCCGAACTGCTGGCCCTTGGTCCAGCGCACGACGCCGGACAGATAGGTCCTGTCGTCAAGGCTGACGAAGATCGTCTGGCCGACCTCGACCTCGATGGGGGATTCCCCCATCAGGCCGCTGCGCGACGCATTGTGGATCGTCACTTCCTGATACACGTCAATCGGGTGAACGGATGCCGACATCCGCACCTTATGGCGCTTGTGCTGACGCTTTTCACGCGTTGCAATTTCGTCGCTCACAAGAGCGTCGGCAGATCTTGCTCGAAACAAGCCAAACATGGAGACGCCTCCTAACCCTCGGAGGCAGTCTTGACGGTTAATCTTTTCTACATGCTTGACGACGCGCGCGTATGACTACCACAGTATAATCACTATAGTATGAATACGGTATTCAAAACCGACTTACACAACGTGAATAGCATGTTTTTCGACAAAGAAAAGGGGCGCCCACAACGCTGTGGACGCCCCCTTGTTCCGATGATCCGGCGTGGGATCAGTAGGAATAATACATGTCGAACTCGACCGGGCTGGGCGCCATTTCCCAGCGGTACACGTCCGGCCACTTCAGCTCCATGTAGCTCTCGATCTGGTCCTCGGTGAACACGCCGCCCTTGGTGAGGAAGGCGTGGTCGGCGGCCAGGCTGTCGAGCGCTTCGCGGAGCGAGCCGCACACGGTCGGGATTTCCTTCAGCTCTTCCGGCGGCAGGTCATAGAGATTCTTGTCCATCGCCTCGCCGGGGTGGATCTTGTTCTCGATGCCGTCGAGGCCGGCCATCAGCAGCGCCGCATAGCAGAGGTACGGATTGGCCATCGCATCCGGGAAGCGGAATTCGACGCGCTTCGCCTTGGCGCCCGCGCCATAAGGAATGCGGCACGAAGCCGAGCGGTTGCGCGCCGAGTAAGCCAGCAGCACCGGCGCCTCATAACCCGGCACCAGACGCTTGTAGCTGTTGGTGGTCGGGTTGGTGAAGGCGTTCAGCGCCTTGGCGTGCTTGATCACGCCGCCGATGAAATACAGGCACATGTCAGACAGGCCCGCATAGCCGTCACCGGCGAACAGGGGGTTGCCCTTGTCCCAGATCGACATGTGGGTGTGCATGCCCGAGCCGTTATCCTTGGCGATCGGCTTCGGCATGAAGGTGACGGTCTTGCCGTAGGCCTGCGCCACCTGCCACACGACATACTTGTAGATCTGCATGCGATCGGCGGTCTGCACCAGCGTGCCGAAGGTCAGGCCCAGTTCGTGCTGCGCGGCGGCGACTTCGTGGTGATGCTTGTCGCAGGGCAGGCCCATGTCGAGCATGGTCGAGACCATCTCGGCGCGGATGTCGACGGCGCTGTCGACCGGGGCGACCGGGAAGTAACCGCCCTTGGCGCGCGGACGGTGGCCCAGATTGCCGCCTTCCAGCTCCTTGCCGCTATTGGTCGGCAGCTCGATGTCCTCGATCTTGTAGTAGGACGAGTCATAGGTGCTGTCGAACTGCACGCTGTCGAACATGAAGAATTCGGCTTCCGGGCCGACATAGATCGTGTCGCCGATGCCGAGCGTCTTCACATAGGCTTCGGCGCGCTTGGCGCAGGAGCGCGGATCGCGGGCATACAGCTCGCCGGTCGAAGGCTCGACGATGTCGCAGACCAGGATCAGCATCGGCGTGGCCGAGAAGGGATCGATCCACACGGCGTCCAGATCCGGCTTCAGGATCATGTCGGACTCGTTGATGGCCTTCCAGCCCTCGATCGAGGAGCCGTCGAACATGAAGCCTTCGTTCAGCTCATCCTCACCGACGACCTTCGACACCATCGTGAGATGCTGCCACTTGCCCTTCGGATCGGTGAAGCGAAGATCGACCCACTCGACCTCCTTGTCCTTGATCATCTTGAGAACGTCGGAAGCCTTGTTCGCCATGAGTATAGCCCTTCCCGCTATGGAATTCGGTGAATGCGCGGCCTCGCCAGCCGCAGATGATGTGCGCGGCTCGCTGGCCGCCTTGCCTTTCGCGCGACCTGTCAGATCGCGTCGGCATCCCTCTCCCCGGTCCTGATCCGCACGACCGTATCGATCGTGCTGACGAAGATCTTGCCGTCGCCGATGCGGCCCGTCTGCGCGGCGTTCTGGATCGCCTCGACGACGCGCTCCGCCAGCGCGTCCTCCACCACGACCTCGAGCTTCACCTTGGGCAGGAAATCCACGACATATTCGGCGCCGCGATACAGCTCCGTATGCCCTTTCTGACGGCCGAACCCCTTGGCCTCGAGGACCGTGATGCCCGACACGCCCACCTCGTGCAGGGCTTCCTTCACCTCATCCAGCTTGAACGGCTTGATGATCGCTTCGACTTTCTTCACGAGCCCCTCCCCGGACGCAGACCGCGTCCCGGACCACGACACAGATTAACAACGCTATGCTTCAATAGGCGCGGCATTCGGGCGCTGGCAAGCGGATCGCGCCGGGATGCGTCAGCCTGTGATCGAATTGCTTACGGATCGTGCAACCTGCGGGAATAGTGCCCGCTTTTGCAGCAGCGGCACGGCGATTAAGGCTAAAGCCGTGCCGACTCCGAGGCCTCGGGAGCGGAGGGAGTCGCTCTGTCGCGCCGGTCGATTCCGGCCTGTCCACGCAAGGTATGTCATGTCCATCGAACCCGGGAAAGTCCTGATCATCGCCACCCACCGCTTCGAGAATGCGGAACTGTTCGAGCCCCGCCGGGCACTGATCGAGGCGGGCGCGGCGGTGACGCTCGCGTCGCTCTCGCTGGATCCGATCATGGGCACGATCCGCGATGAGCCGGCGGACTGGATCACCCCCGACGCGCTGATCGCGGACATGGCAGCGGCGGATTTCGATGCGCTGCTGCTGCCCGGCGGCGTCTCCAATCCCGATACGCTGCGGAGGGACGCGGCCTCCGTCCAACTGATCCGCGATTTCGTGGCGGCCGGAAAGCCCGTCGCCGCCATCTGCCATGCGCCGTGGCTGTTGGCCGAGGCGGACGTGGTGAAGGGCCGCGCCGTGGCGCCCTGGCCGTCGATCCGCACCGACCTGCGCAACGCGGGCGCGACGATCGTGGATGAGGAGGTGGTGGTGGACGGCCCGCTCATCACCAGCCGCAGCCCGGACGACATCCCCGCCTTCAATCGGGCGATCCTCGACGCGCTGGGGATGGCAGCGGGCTAAGCACCCGGAGCGTCATCCTGAACTTGTTTCAGGATCTAGCGACCGACACCGCCGGCGCGCGTGGCAGAGAGGTTTGGCCATGGATCCTGAAACAAGTTCAGGATGACGAAGAAGGTCGGACGGATCAGGCCGCCGCCATCGCGCCTTCGCGCTGGGGCTCGGCCGCCTCGGTTTCCTCGATCCAGCCGCCGCCCAGCACGCGGTCGCCCTCGTACAGCACCGCCGCCTGCCCCGGCGCCACGCCATATTCGGGCGCCGCGAAATGCACCGCCGCGCCGTCGAAGGTCGCCGCGGTGGGCTTGGCGAGCGAGCGGACCTTGGCGAGGAGCGGCCGCGCCGGATCGATCGCGCCGCCGATCCAGTTGAGATCGGACAGGCGCGCCGACGCCACCGCGAGCGCGCTGCGCGGGCCGACCACCAGGCGCCGCGTCTCGGCCTCGATCCGGATCACGTAGAGCGGATCGCTCTGCCCGCCGATCTCGATGCCCCGGCGCTGGCCGACCGTATAGCGCGTGATCCCGCGATGACGGCCGATCACGCGGCCCGCCAGATCGACGATGTCGCCCGGAGTCTCCGCCTCGGGGCGCAGGCGCGAGACGAGCCCGGCATAATCGCCGTCGGGCACGAAACAGATGTCCTGACTGTCGGGCTTGCCCGCGACCCCCAGACCGAGTTCGGCCGCGAGCGCGCGCACCTCGGTCTTTTCCAGCCCGCCGAGCGGAAAACGCAGGAAATCGAGCTGTGCCGCCGTGGTGGCGAACAGGAAATAGCTCTGGTCGCGCGCGGGATCGATCGCGCGGTGCAGCTCCGGCCCCTCGCCCCCGATCAGCCGGCGCACATAATGGCCGGTGGCGAGGCAATCCGCGCCCAGCTCGCGCGCGAGGCCGAGCAGATCGGTGAATTTCACGCCCATGTTGCAGCGGACGCAGGGAATGGGCGTGCGGCCCGCGATATAATCGTCGGCGAAGCGATCGATCACGCTTTCGCGGAAGCTGCTCTCGCGATCGATCACATAATGCGCGATGCCGAGCTTGTCGGCCACAGCGCGCGCATCGGCAATGTCGCGCCCCGCGCAGCAGCTGCCCGCGCGGCCCACGGCGGCGCCATGATCGTAAAGCTGGAGCGTGACGCCGATCGTTTCGGCGCCCGTGCGCGCGGCGAGCGCGGCCACCACCGAACTGTCGACCCCGCCCGACATGGCGACGACGATACGCGGCCGGGCGATGCCCGCCGGAAGCTGGAAATCCACCTGCGACATGCGGCGGGCCTTTACCCCAACCCGCCCCTTCAGACCAGCGGAGCGGAAACCGCCGGGAAAGCCCGCCGGAACGCCCGATATGGATAATATTTCGAGACTCGGCCGACCTGTCCCCCCGCCCGCCTTCCTACAAGGAAAGCAGGACGGAGGTCGGAAGGGAGCAGGCCGATGCCGCGATGCGCCGCAGCACGCATTTCCGCACAAGCCTCTAAAAACCCGCGCCGCCGCGCCGTGAAAGAGATCAGGACGGAAGGCGGGTTACGATGAAGGTTACTATCGGCATGAACGGCGCGGCACCGATCGCGCCCGATTATTCGATGCTGAAGGCAGCTCTCGTCGCGGCCCAGGCCGCCACCCCCACGGGGAGGGCGAATCGCGCACGGAAGAAGAGCGAGGCGGTCGATCCGCACGAAGCCCTTCATGCGCTTTTTTCCAACGAAACCAGCGCGGAGGAATCGGCGGAAGCGCTGGACCACCGCTTCAGCATCGATGCCCCAAGGCCGGAGGAAAGCGCATGAACAAAGATGACCGCTTTCTTAACCCTGGCATTTTAAAGTTCGTTGAAACGCCATCCGTACAACCCCTCTCCAGGAAACGTCACCTGATCGGCTTGCGGTCGATCGGCCAGGTACAGGGACCGAAATGATCGAAAACCAGAAAATCAGGCCGGCGCAGGTCGTCGGGCCATTGGGGGAACCTTTGACCCTGGATTCGTTGCCCCCCCCCGGCACGACGCGCTGGGTCGTGCGCCGCAAGGCCGAGGTGGTGGCGGCCGTCGATGGCGGTCTGCTCACCTTCGAGGAGGTGTGCGAGCGCTACGACCTCACCATGGAGGAATTCGCCGGCTGGAAGCGCGCGGTGGAGCGCTCCGGCATGCCGGGCCTGCGCGTGACGCGCATCCAGCATTACAAGTCTCTCTACGAGCGCCAGCAGCGCTTCTGATCGGCGTCCGGCCACGGACGCACGTGCCCGACGCTCTCCAAAGGCCTCCGATCCCCGGATCGGGGGCCTTGACTTATGGGAATCGCGGGAACCGTTTCGGCCCCAGAGCGTCTAGTCCTTCAGCATCGAGCGTCCGACAAACGGATGCACGCGGACGGATGGAGGATGAAATGGGTCTTATTCTTTGGCTGATTATCGGCGGCGTCGTGGGCTGGCTCGCAAGCATGGTGATGCGCACGGACGCCCAGCAGGGCATCGTTCTTAATGTCGTGGTCGGCATCGTCGGCGCGTTCATCGGCGGCCTGATCTTCACGGGCGGCACGATCAACAATGCCGGCCTGTCGCTTTACACGTTCCTGACTTCGCTGGTGGGTGCGATCATCCTGCTCGCGATCGTCAATCTGGTCCGTCGCGGCACCGTCCGCTAAGCGGCCCCGATCCGATCCAAAGCCCGCTCCGGCACGCGCCGGGGCGGGCTTTTTCGTGTGGCGGTCAGTGGGCCGGTGCGGCACCCGGCATCGGCCCGGTCACCAGCAGCGGATCGATCCGCGCACCCTGCCATGTCAGCCCCCAGTGGAGATGCGGCCCCGTCGCGCGGCCGGTGGCGCCGACAAGGCCGATCACCTGACCCTGGCGGATATGCTCGCCCGCTTTCACGTCGATACGCGACAGATGCATGATCGCGCTCATCAGGCCGAAGCCGTGATCGATCATCACCAGATTGCCTTCCAGGCTGAACGGATGATCGGTCGCCAGCGCCACCACGCCATCGGCCGGCGCCAGCGCGGGCGTGCCGGTCGGCCGGGCGATGTCCATCCCGCCATGATAGGCCCCCTCCACCCCGCCCTTGTAGATGCGCTGCGATCCGAAGAGCGTGCTGATCCGCCCGGTGGTGGGATAGATGAATGTCTGGCGCCAGCCGTCGCTGTCCGCATTCAGCGCGCGCGCCGCCGCGATCTGCGCGAGTTCGCCGGACCGCAGCTTCTGGAAGGCGGGGCTGGGCGAGGTGCCCATCGGCAGCGTCGAGAGATTGGAAATGTCCCACGCGCGCTTCGTGATCGTGAGCGGGGCCTGCAGCAGGCGCCCGTCCTGCAGCCGCGCCTCCAGCAGCGCATGATCGGGCGCGTCGCGATTGAAGCCGATGATGAAGCTGCCGTCCGGCGCCATGCGGACGGGCTTGCCGTCGAGCAGCAGCAGGGCCGTGCCCGCGGGCGCCGTGCCGCGCAGCAAAGTGCCCTGCGTCATCTCACCCTTCAGCGCGAACAAAGCTGCGCCGACGATGCGCGGCGGCGGCGGGGCGACGGGCTTGCCGGGAGGCGGGGGCGGCGTGGCCGGGCCGGGGGCGATCGGCCGCGTCGCGCAGCCCGCCAGCAGGAGAAGGAGCGAGGCCGAAGCGACCGTGCGCCTCAACCCTTGCGCTCCGCCTGCGTGGACATCTCGCAGCTGGCATAGGGCTCCTGCCGCAGCACGCTCCAGTAGCGCAGTTCGTCGAGCGGTACCTTCGCGCCGGAGATCGCGCAGACGACATGATCGCCCGCCGCCATCACGCGAAACCCGTTCGCCATATAGTGGAGCCGGGCGGGCCGCCCCTGCGCCATCAGCATAGTCTTTTATCCTTATTCCGTATCCTCGCGGAGATAGCGGCTCCCGGCGCGACGGCAAGCGCGGGGTGGTGGTTGGGCTTCTCGGCCCTCCCCCCACGCCGTCATTCTGAACTTGTTTCAGGATCCATCACCTGTCCTCTCTGCCGCGCGTGACGGCGACGTTGGGACATGGATCCTGAAACCAGTTCAGGATGACGTAACTTCAGGATGACCTCGGGATTCCACGAAATAGGTGGGAACTACAGCAAGGTCGGCTGATCCGGCCCCTTGCCGGGCTTGGCCGGGCGGGCGGGTCTTGGCGCAGTGACGCCGCCACCCTCCACCTGCACATCCACCCGATCCTGCCCCGCGAACACGAGCGTCACCGCGCCCGCCGCGCGCACGCCGGCCCCGGTCGTCACCACGCCCCCGTCCCGATCCTCGACCCACGCATAGCCGCGCGAAAGGACGCGCTCGGGATTGAGCTGCTCGATCAGCCGCCATGTCTGCGAAAGGCGCACGCGGTCCGCCTCGATCCGCGCGGTGACGAGCGCCGGGCGCAGGCGCAGCCCCGCCAGCCTCTCCCGCCCGCGCGTCACCCGCGCCTCCAGCAAAGCGGGGCGCAGCGCGCCCGCCGCATCGGCCAGTTCGCGCCGCGCCTCGGCCAGCCGGCCGGAGAGCGCGCGCGGCAGGCGATCGCCGGCATCGTCCAGCCGTTGGCGCTGGGGCGCGAGCAGGCGCTCCGGCTGGGGCAGGCGCCGCGCGACCACCGCCAGCCGCTCCTCGCCCAGCTGGCGATAGCGGCGCACGCAGCGGCCCGCGCGCAGCCACATCTTCTGCACCGCCTCGTCCAGCTCCGCCTTCACCGGCACGGCCATTTCGGCGGCGGCGGTGGGCGTCGGCGCGCGCACGTCGGCGGCGAAGTCGCACAGCGTCGTATCCGTCTCATGCCCCACGGCCGAGATGGTCGGGATCGGGGATTCCGCCACGGCGCGGACCACGATCTCCTCGTTGAACGCCCACAGATCCTCGATCGAGCCGCCACCGCGCGCGACGATGATCAGGTCCGGCGGCGTCGCCATGCGCGCGAAGCCGCGCACCGCCGCCGCCACCTGCGCGGCCGCGCCCTCGCCCTGCACTAGCACCGGCCACACCAGCACATGGCTGGGGCAGCGATCGCGCAGGCGGTGAAGGATGTCGCGGATCACGGCGCCGGTGGGCGAGGTGACCACGCCGATCGTGCGCGGCATGAAGGGCAGGCGCCGCTTGCGCTCCTGATCGAACAGCCCCTCGGCCGCGAGCGCGCGGCGGCGCTGATCGAGCAGCGCCATCAAGGCGCCCTGCCCCGCCAGTTCCATCCGCTCGATCACGATCTGGTAGCGCGAGCGCCCCGGATAGGTGGTGAGCCGCCCGGTCACGATCACCTCGGCCCCGTCCTCCGGCCGGAAGGCGACGGGCGTGCCCTTCCACATCACGCCATCCAGATTGGCGCGATCATCCTTCAGCGTCAGATAGGAATGGCCGGAGGCGACGCGCTTATAGCCCGAAATCTCGCCGCGCACGCGCACATGGGAGAACGTGTCCTCCACCGATCGCTTCAATGCGCCCGAAAGTTCGGACACGGAGAGCGCAGGCGCGTTGTCCCCTGCGGCTTCCTCGGCTAGCAGCCGGCCGTTCTCATCGGGGATCGTCATGAAAGTCCTGCTTATCGGTTCGGGGGGACGCGAACATGCGCTCGCCTGGAAGCTCGCGCAATCGCCGCGCCTGACTAAACTCTATGCCGCGCCGGGCAATCCCGGAATCGCTGCCTGCGCCGAGCTGGTCGATCTCGATCCCACGCATATCGAGGCGATCGTCGCCTTCGCGCGCGACGAGAATGTCGGCCTCGTCGTGGTCGGCCCCGAACAGCCGCTGGTGGAAGGGCTCGCCGATCGGCTGCGCGAGGATGGCGTGCTGGTGTTCGGGCCGAACAAGGCCGCCGCGCAACTCGAGGGCTCGAAGGGCTTCACCAAGGATCTGTGCGCGCGCGCCGGCATCCCCACCGCCGCTTATGCGCGCTTCTCCAACCTGCCCTCGGCGCAGGCGGGGCTCGCGGGCTTCGGCCTGCCGGTGGTCATCAAGGCGGACGGGCTCGCCGCCGGCAAGGGCGTGGTGATCGCGCAGACCGAGGCGGAGGCGCAGGCGGCTTTGCGCGACATGTTCGGCGGCAGCTTCGGCGGTGCCGGCGCCGAAGTGGTGATCGAGGAATTTCTGGAGGGCGAAGAAGCGAGCTTCTTCGCCCTGACCGACGGCCGTGCCGCCATCCCGTTCGGATCGGCCCAGGATCACAAGCGCGTCGGCGAGGGCGATACCGGCCCCAATACGGGCGGCATGGGCGCCTATAGCCCCGCCCCCGTGCTGACGCCCGCGCTGCAGGCGCAGGTGATGCGCGAGATCATCCTGCCCACCGTCCGCACGATGGCCAATGCCGGCATGCCCTATTCGGGCGTGCTCTATGCGGGCCTGATGCTGACGGCCGACGGCCCCAAGCTGATCGAATACAATGCCCGCTTCGGTGATCCGGAGACGCAGGTGCTGATGCCCCGCTTCGAGGGCGACCTGATCGAACTGATGCTGGCCGTGGCCGAAGAGAGGCTTGCCAATATCCCCGTACCCCATTTGTCGCCGCGCGTGGCGCTGACGGTGGTGATGGCGGCGCGCGGCTATCCCGGCACGCCCGAAAAAGGCGGCGACATCAGCGGGATCAAGATGGCCGAAACGGACGGCGCCATCGTGTTCCATGCGGGCACGGCGCTGCGCGACGACCAGCTCGTCGCCCAGGGCGGGCGCGTGCTGGCGGTGACGGGCACGGGCGCGTCGGTGGCCGAGGCGCAGGCCGCCGCTTATGCCGCGATCGACCGGATCACCTTCCCGTCGGGCTTCTGCCGCCGCGACATCGGCTGGCGCGAGGTGGCGCGGGAGAAGGCGCAGCGCTGAAGCAGCGCTGGCGCGGATCGACATTCATTCGTTTCCCGGCCTCCCGCCGTCACCCCGGACTTGATCCGGGGTCCCGCCGCCTTCGCGTCCGATTTGAGCAGAAAGAAGCGGGATCCCGGATCAAGTCCGGGATGACGGAATGAAACGACGTCGAGATCGTCCCCCCTCGAACGCTCTCAATGTCGATCGGGCCCAAGGCGCAGGCATGACGCCCGCCCTTGCGCGATCGGTCGCACGGAGGCTAGGGGGCGGCGCATCGCCTGCGGATCGACCGTAAGAGAACAGGGAACCTTCATGAGCCAGACCACGATCATCATCATCGCCGTGATCGTGGCGATCCTGCTGCTCGCGTTCGTCCTGCTCCGCAGCCGCAAGCAGCATGTGCGCTTCGGCGATGCGCCCGCCCCGACGATGGCGCCCGCGCAGAAGGTGGCGGCACCCCAGCCCCTGGCCCCCAGGCCTGCCGCCGCGCCCGTCCCTGCCCCGATCGAGGAAGGGCACGGCGTCGATTCCGAGATCACGGCCGCGATCGAGGATGTCGTCGATCAGTTCATCGGCATCGACGCGCATCCCTCGGGCCAGACCGCCACGAAGGGCGCGGGCGACACGCTCACCACGCTCAAGGGCCTCGGCCCCAAGGCGGAGAGCCGCCTGCACGAACTGGGCGTGACGCGCTTCGACCAGATCGCCGCCTGGACGACCGACGACGTCGCCGCCGTCGACGCGCAGATGGGCGCCTTCAAGGGCCGCATCGTGCGCGACAAGTGGGTGGAGCAGGCCCGCCTGCTCGCCAAGGGCGACACCGAAGCGTTCGAAGCGCAGTTCGGCAAGCTGGGCTGAGGCCCGGGCGGATCGACGGCATCCCCTCGCGATGCCGTATGACCTGGCCATCTTCGATTTCGACGGCACGCTGGCCGACAGCGCCGACTGGTTCTTCGGATCGCTGAACGACGCCGCCCGGCGCTTCGGTTTCCGCATCACGACGTCGGACGAGCGCGAGACGCTGCGTCATTGCGACAGCCGCGAGATCCTGCGGCGGCTCGATGTGCCGATGTGGAAGCTGCCCCTGATCGCCCGCCATATGCGCACGCGCGCGGCGGAGGACATCGAGGCGATCCGGCTGTTCGACGGAATCGAAGAGGCGCTGGTGGCGCTGCACGCGCGCGGCACGCAGCTGGCGATCGTCAGCTCCAATGCGGAGGCCAATGTGCGCCACGTGCTGGGAGCGGCCCTCGCGGCGCGGATCGGCTTCTTCGGCTGCGGCTCCTCGCTGTTCGGCAAGGCGGCCAAGCTGGAGAAGGCCATCGGGAACGCCGCAGTCACAGCGGCTCGCACTATCTGCATCGGCGACGAGATACGCGACATCGAAGCGGCGCGATCGATCGGCGCGGCGACGGGCGCGGTGCTGTGGGGCTATGCGGCACCCGCAGCTCTGCGCGCGCGCCGCCCCGATATCGTGATCGAGCGGGTGGGCGATCTGGCCGGGCTCTAGCCGCAGGGCCTTATTGCACCGGGACGAAGCCCTGTGGGCCGAGCGTCATCCGGTTCAGATCCAGCCCCACCTTGCGCGCGCCCAGCACCGCCGCTTCATGCAGCACGCGCAGCTGGTCCGGCTTGCCCTGCGCGCCTTCCACCGCGCCATCCAGCAGCATCGTCTGCAGCCACAGCGTCTCGGCGATCTCCTGTTTGGTCGCGTCCCCCGCCATCCGGAATTCGGGCTTCATGCCGATCGTCTCGGCCGCCTGCGCCTTCACGGCCGCGATCGTCGTCCGGTCGGGCGTGGCGGTATCGCCGCGCGCGGCCTGGCAAGCCGAAATCCAGTAGGCGGCATAGGCATCGCCAATATCGTTGGTGTCGAGGCCATGCGCGGCGAGCGTCGGGCGAGCCCGCTCGATGATATCGCCCTGCGCCAGGATCGCCTCGACATTGGCCGCACCTTGCGGATCGATCGCGCGCAGCCGCTTCACGAAGCCCGCGAGATTGGCGCGGCGGCGGGCGGGATCCGGCCGGTAGAGCAGGACGGCCCGATCCACCGCCGCCGGAGCATCAGCGGCGCCCTCCGCTCCGCGATCCGCCGCCGCGCGGCCGGCATTCTGCGCGGCGACATGCGCCTGGAAGGAGATTTGCGGCCCCAGATAAAGCGAGGGTTGGATCATCTGGGCGCAGGCGGGCCCCGCAGGCCACGCCAGACCGAGCAGGATGGTTCCAGCGGCCGGCATCAGGATGCGCGCCTGCAGGATCGACCGATACGACATCACCCCGTCTCCCGTACGCGGATCCGGCGGGAGGCTGCCGCACGGCAGGTTACGTTTGCAATCGCGGGGACAGGTTCGCGAGACGAACGGACATGCCCGTCCGCCGAGCCGCCGCCGGCGGGGATCGAAACGCCCGGACGGGCGCGCCGCGCACAGAAAAAGGGCGGCCCGTTGCCGGACCGCCCTTCTCTGTCTTTCGACCAAGGCCCCGCCGAAGCGGGGGGCAAGTCTTCGGGGGCAGCGCCCCCGAAAGGCTTACTTCAGCTCGACGGTCGCGCCGGCTTCCTCGAGCTGCTTCTTCAGCTTCTCGGCCTCGTCCTTGCTCACGCCTTCCTTGACGGCCTTCGGAGCGCTCTCGACGAGCGTCTTGGCTTCCGTCAGGCCCAGGCCGGTGATGGCGCGGACTTCCTTGATGACGTTGATCTTCTTGCCACCGTCGCCGGTGAGGATCACGTCGAACTCGGTCTTCTCTTCGGCGGCCGGAGCACCGGCGCCGCCACCGGCGGGAGCGGCAACCGCAACAGCGGCGGCAGCCGAAACGCCCCACTTCTCTTCGAGAAGCTTCGAAAGCTCAGCGGCTTCGAGGACGGTCAGCGCGGACAGGTCTTCAACGATCTTTGCGAGGTCTGCCATGATATTCTCCATGCGGGCGCGGTACGCCCAGATAATGATCGGGCGCGAGGGCGCCCGATAAGGTCAGGTTTATGCGTCTTCCTTGGCCGCATAGGCCCCGAACACGCGGGCGAGCTGACCGGCCGGCGCCTGAAGCACCGAGGCGATCTTCTGCGCCGGAGCCTGCACCAGACCGATGATCTTGGCGCGCAGCTCGTCGAGACTGGGCAGCTCTGCGAGCGCCTTCACCCCGTTCACGTCCAGGACGGTCGTCCCCATGGCGCCGCCGACGATTTCCAACTTGTCGTTGGTCTTCGCGAAATCGACGACAACCTTGGCGGCTGCGACCGGATCCACCGAGGTGGACAGCGCCGTCGGCCCCGTCAGCATGTCGCTGAGCGAGGTGTAGGGCGTGCCTTCGGCGGCAATGCGGGCAAGGCGGTTCTTGGTCACCTTGTAGCTGGCGCCCGCTGCCCGCATCTTGACCCGGAGAGCCGTCGACTGGGCGACGGTCATCCCGAGGTTGCGCGTCACGACCACGACGGACGTTTCGCTCAAGACCTGGTTCAGCGCTGCAACCTGCTCGGACTTCTGAGCACGATCCATTGCCATTCTCCACATCGTCCGACGATCGCTCGCCGGACGCATTCGAACGCGCGGCGCGACATGCGCCGAACGCGACCAACCGCCCCGGCAGAACCGGAACGGTCAGAGTCCGATGGGGATGGGATGCCTGACCCGCAGGGAATGAACCCGACAGGCAGACCGGCGCGGCCATGAAGACGCGACCGGCAAAATCTCTTCCCCGTCTCGGCAGGGCATTAAGAGGGGCGTAGTCCCCTCACCTGCTGTCTCGGACGGATGTTCGCCAGCAAGCCGACGAACAGGTGCGCGCCCATAGCAGGATCAGGGCCAAGGTCAAGGACCCGTGCGTGGGTCCATGGCCGTCAAACCCTCGTCTCCGGCGGCGCGGTGAGCACCTCGAACGCGATGTTCGCGATCTCGGACGCGGCGAGCTGCATCTGCGCGATCGGCCGGCCACCACCGTTGCGGCGGCGGATCCCGCCCTTCGACTCGATCGTCACCGTGAAGCGATCGACCTGGCTGAGGACGATCATCGCCACCTTCTGATCATCGTCCAGCGCCAGCCGGTCGACGATCCCCTCGAAGGCGATGCTGGCGCCATCGTGGCTCGTCTTGGTCACCACATAGGCGACGATCACCGAACGTCCGGCCTTCACCGCCTGCACGGCCGGATCGAGCCACCCGAATTCGACGGGATCGAAGTTGCGCTTGAAGGCGGCGGTACGGGATGCCCTGGCGAAGGCCCAGCCGGTCAGCACGCCGAGCGCCCCGAGGAAGAAGATCCACCAGGCGATCGCCCCGTCCGTGGGCGCGCCGGCCGGGTGCCCCATGCCGAGCAGCACGCGGTAGATGTTCGGATCGAATGCGACGGGCACGCACAGACCCGTCGACCGGCACCAGATCGCCTGAAGATCGAAGAGGACGGCGCCGGCGAGATGCCCCGCGATCGTGCCCGAGACGACCACGAAGAGCGTGCCCGTGGAATTGGGCTTTTCCGGGCGGGGTGCGAGAAAATCGGTCCGCTCGCCGGATCGCAGCCCGGCGAACGCGCACAGGCCGGGAAACAGCAGCAGCAATGCCAGAACGAGCGTGTAACTGAAGGTCACGACGGATCAGGCCGCCGCGGCATCGTCCTTCCTGTCGTCCTGCCGATGATCGACGGCGGGCACGAGATAGACGCCGTCGTGCAGGCGCGATGCCTCCCGCGCGGCCTCCCAGCTTCCGAAACGACGATAGATACGCTCGCCGAGCCGGATCGATTCCTCGGTGTTGACGCGCATCATGGCCTCCTATCGACGAATATAGCCGACGGAGGCCGTGTTTCCAAGAAGGCGCCCGCCCCCGCCATCAGCCCGACATAAACGAGCATCGCCACGCCCAGGCCCACGAACCACGCATAGGCATAGAGGCCGGTCCAGAAGGCCCCGATCCCGCCGCCTGCGCCCGGAAAGGCCGTGGCGAGGAAGCCGGGCAGGTTCGGCAGCACGCCCGCCGCCAGCGCGATCAGGCCGGCCGGGTTCCAGCCGCCGCGATAGCGATAGGCGCCCTCCTCGCGGTAGAGCGCCTCCACCTCGATCACGCCCCGCCGCACGATCCAGTAATCGGCGATCAGGATGCCCGCGATCGGCCCCAGCAATGCGCTGTATCCGGTCAGCCAGACGAAGATGAAGCCGCCCGTGGTGGCCAGCAATTTCCACGGCATCATCAGCACGCCGATCAGCGCGCTGATCAGCCCGCCCGTGCGATAGGAGATGCGCGACGGCGCCAGCGACGAGAAATCATAGGCCGAGCAGACGAGGTTCGCGGCGATGTTGCAGCTGATCGTATCCACGCTGATCACGATCAGGCCGAGCAGCACGAACGGGCCCGAGAGCGTACCCGCCAGCTTCACCGGATCCCAGATCGCCTGCCCGTAGATGACGACGGTGGCGGAGGTGGTGATGACGCTGGCCAGCGCGATCAGCCCCATTGTCGGAGGCAGGCCCATCGCCTGCCCCAGCATCTGATCGCGCTGGCTGCGTGCGAAGCGGGTGAAATCGGGGATGTTGAGCGCCAGCGTCCCCCAGAAGCCGACCATCGCCGTCAGCGTCGGCCAGAACACCACCCAGAATTGCCCCGCCTTGGCGCCGCCGGGCGCGAAGGCCGAGGGTGCCGAGAAGATCGGGCCCAGGCCGCCCGCGCGGGACACCGCCCACCAGACGAGCGCGAGGCAGACGAGGATCTTGATCGGCGCGGTCCATGTCTCCAGCCGCCGGATCGTCGTCAGCCCCTTGCGGACGAAGAAGAGCTGGAGGAGCCAGAAAGCGAGGAAGGCGGCGAACTGCCCCGCGCCGATCCCCAGCAACGGCAGCGGCGCCCCCGCCAGATCGCGGCCGAGGAAGATGCCGAGCAGGGTGAGCAACGCCTCGCCGCCGATCCACGTCTGGATGCCATACCAGCCGCAGGCGACCAGAGCGCGGGCGACGGCGGGCACGCGCGCGCCCTTCGTGCCGAACGAGGCGCGCGCCAGCACCGCGAAGGGCACGCCGTAGCGCGCACCGGCATGGCCGATCAACGTGAGCGGCACGAGCAGGACGACATTGCCGAGCAGCACGGTGAGCGTCGCCTGGCCCGCCGACATGCCCTGCTCGATCAGGCCGGAGGCGAGCATCCAGCTCGGCACGGCGACGACCATGCCCACCCAGAGCGCGGCGAAATGATACCAGGCCCAGGTCCGCTGCTCGGGGCCCGTCGGCGCGAGATCGGGATTCCAGAGATCGGGCGCTCCGCCCGCTCCGGCACCCCCGGCGGTCAGAATTCCACCTCGAGTTCCTGCATCTCGACCGGCTCCGCCTTGGCCGCCGCGATCCACTCCTTCATCGGCTCCCAGCCCATGATCGTGTCGCGATAGGCCGCCGCCGCCTCGCCCAGCGGCACGTCATAGGTGACGAAGCGCGTGGCGACGGGCGCGAACATCGCGTCCGCGATCGTCGGCTTTTTGCCGAACAGGAAGGGGCCGCCATAGCGGGCGAGGCAATCGCCCCAGATATCCTCGATCCGCTCGATATCCGGCTTGGCGCCCGAGAAGATCTTGAAGGTCTTGAACTGCGAATGCAGGTTCATCGGCAAAGCCGAGCGCAGATTGAAGAAGCCCGAATGGATCTCGCCGGTGATCGATCGGCAATGCGCGCGCGCCTTGGGATCGGCCGGATACATGCCGGCCTCCGGGAACACCTCGTTCAGATAGCCGGCGATCGCCAGCGTATCCCAGACGCTCACCCCGTCATGCGTGAGCCGGGGCACGCGCACCGACGGCGACAGCAGCAGCAGTTCCGCGCGCGAATCGGCATCGACCGGAACGACCTCCTCGGTCACCTCCAGCCCCGCCAATTTGCACAGAAGCCAGCCGCGCAGCGACCAGGACGAATAATTTTTGCTCGAGATCGTCAGCGTCGCGCTCATGACCCACCCTCTCCCGTGCCCGCACGGTGCTTGTTCTTGTGGCGCAGTGCAGCAAAAAAGCATAGGCCCTTGCTCACCGTTTGGGGGAACGGCTGCATCATGCTGTACCAAGCCTACCAGACCTTCACCGATTTCATGAGCCCGCTCCGGCTGGGCGCGCGGTTCGCCCTGCTCAACGAGACGGCGGCGAACACGCTGCCCATCGGCCGCAGCGCGATGGCGTTCGCGCATATGGTGGCGGAAACGAAGCTCACGCACCGCCGCCCGCCCTTCCGCATCGAAAGCGTGCCCTCGGGCAATCGCGTGCTGAGCGTGCATGAGGAGGTGGCGCTGTCGCTGCCCTTCGGCGATCTGCTCCACCTCGTCCGCGAGGATTCCGAGCTGAAGCCCAAGATGCTGGTGGTGGCGCCGCTCTCGGGCCATTTCGCGACCCTGCTGGCCGACACCGCCGCGACCTTGCTGCGCGATCATGACGTGTACATCACGGACTGGAAGAATGCGCGCGACGTGCCGCTGTCGGCCGGCGCCTTCGGCTTCGACGATTATGTGGATTACGTCATCCGCTTCCTGGAGGCGATCGGGCCGGGCGCGAACCTGATCGCGGTGTGCCAGCCCTGCGTGCAGGCCCTGGTGGCGGTGGCCGTGATGGCGGAGCAGGATCATCCCTGCCAGCCGCGCTCGATGACCCTGATGGGCGGCCCGGTGGACACGCGCATCGCCCCCACCTCCGTCAACGAACTGGCCACCTCCAAGCCGCTGGGCTGGTTTCGCGACAATCTGATCACGCGCGTGCCGCTGCGCTATCCGGGGCGGGGCCGCGAGGTCTATCCGGGCTTCATGCAGCTCACCGCCTTCATGGCGATGAACATGGGCCGCCACATGGAGCAGCATCGCAAGCTCTTCCAGCAGCTGGCGGACGGCGAGGACGGATCGCGCATCCGCAATTTCTACGACGAATATTTCGCCGTGCTGGACCTCACCGCCGAATTCTATCTGGAGACGGTGGACCGCGTGTTCCAGCGCGCGTTGCTGGCGAAGGGCGAACTCGATTATCGCGGTGCGCGCGTGAAGCCGGGGGCGATCCGCAAGACGGCGTTGCTGACGGTGGAAGGCGAGCGCGACGATATCTGCGCGGTCGGCCAGACGGCGGCGGCGCACGATCTCTGCTCGTCGCTGCGCCCGCATCTGAAGCGGCATCACCTGCAGCCCGGCGTCGGCCATTATGGCGTCTTTTCCGGCAGCAAGTGGGAAACGCAGGTCTATCCGCAGGTGAAGAGCCTCGTGCTGGCGGTGAACTGATGCCGAGAGCGTAACGATTATTGGAAACCCTCTCGCCTTCCCGTCGTTGTGCGCGAGAAGGAGAATGAAAATGCGCATACTGCTCATCGCGGCCATGCTGGCCACCACCACGACCTCGTTCGCCGTCGGCCCGATCGGCGCGGCCTCGGCACAGGACCGTCGCTATGACCGCGATGATCGCCGCTATCGTGGCCGCGACCGCCGCTATTACCAGAATTGCAAGCGCAGCAGCGGCACGACCGGCCTGATCGCCGGTGGTGCGGGTGGCGCGGTGCTCGGCAACGTGCTGGGCGGCGGTACGCTCGGCACGGTTGCTGGTGGCGTCGGCGGCGCCCTGCTCGGCAAGCATCTCGACAAGAAGCATGACTCTGCCCAGAACCGCAAGAATGGCTGCTGAGGGCTGAGGCGGTTGGCGTAAGCCAGCCGCGCCCCTCATCGTTCGTGCTGAGCCTGTCGAAGCACCGTCCTTCCTTTCTCGCACCCGGCGATCGAAAGGAAGAACGGCGCTTCGACAGGCTCGGTGCGAACGGAAACTTGCACGATCGGCCAGCCTAGCGCCGGTCCTCAGGTTCCCGCTCCACGATCCATTCGTGATTTTCGACCAGCACCGATCGAACGGGCCGGTCATCCTCATCCAGAGCCGGACGAAAGCGGAAACGCTGCTCGATCTGGCGGCACGTGATCGCATCGACCACCGGATTGCCGCTGGAATGATCGATCCGGCACGCCGAAGCGCGGCCGTCCACGCCCACGGCATAGCTGACGCCGACGGTCCCGCTCCAGCCGGTCGCTCGCAATTCGGGCGGCAGATCGGCGAAGGACAGCCGCCCTTTCACCCAGCGCGGCGGCGTTCCATTCCCCTCGCCGCCATCCCCGCCGCCACCATCGCCATCGCCCCGGCCGCCCGCGCCCTGCCCCGGACCGGACCGGTCCGAAGCGCCGGACTGCGCGGCCATGCCGATATTCGGCGCCGGTGCCGCCACCACGGGCACGGGAGGCGGCAACCGGATGACCGGCGGCTTGGCGACGATCTCGGTCGCCTTGTTCCTCAGATTGGGCGGTGAGGGCGCGCCCTTCGCACGCTCGCGCGGGACGACGGGCTCGGGGGGTGGCGGAGGCGGCGGTGCGGGCGGCCGCAGATCGACCAAAGCCAGCGCCGTCTCGCCGATCCGCGCGACCGACACGTCGAACGCGCTCATCAGCAGCCCGGCCGCCGATGCCAGCACGAGCGCGGTGCCCGATCCGGCGATCATCCTGTCCCGTATGCGCGCCTGCATGCCCTATCAACGCGCGTCTGGCGATCCGGCGCCACGGCCTCTCGCCCGCGCCCGCCTTTCGCGCCCGGTCCGCCCCACGCCGCGCAAACAAAAAGGGCCGGGGATCGCTCCCCGGCCCTTCCTGTTCGGTTGTGCCGTGTGGCTCAGGCGGTCGCGACTTCCGCGACGTCGACCTTGATGCCCGGGCCCATCGACGACGAGATGGCGACCTTCTTCAGGTACTTGCCCTTCGCGCCCGACGGCTTGGCCTTCACGACCGCATCGACCAGCGCGTCGAAGTTCGCGCGCAGATCCTCGGCCGGGAAGCTCGCCTTGCCGATGCCCGAGTGGATGATACCGGCCTTCTCGACGCGATATTCCACCTGGCCGCTCTTGGCGTCCTTCACGGCCTGCGCGACGTTCATCGTCACGGTGCCGAGCTTCGGGTTCGGCATCAGGCCCTTCGGACCCAGCACCTTGCCGAGGCGGCCGACGATGCCCATCATGTCCGGGGTCGCGATGCAGCGGTCGAAATCGACCGTGCCGCCCTGGATGATCTCGAGCAGGTCTTCCGCACCGACGATCTCCGCACCGGCGGCCGTGGCTTCTTCAGCCTTGGCGCCGCGCGCGAACACGGCGACGCGAACGTCCTTGCCCGTGCCCTTCGGCAGATTGACGACGCCGCGGACCATCTGGTCGGCGTGGCGCGGATCGACGCCGAGATTCAGCGCGACTTCGATCGTCTCGTCGAACTTGGCGGTGGCGTTGGTGCGGGCGAGAGCGATCGCCTCGTTCACGCCGTACAGCTTCTCGCGGTCGACCGCGGTGGCCAGAGCCTTGGCCTTCTTCGTCAGCTTAGCCATGGATCAGCCCTCCACCACTTCGAGGCCCATCGCGCGCGCGGAGCCTTCGATGATCTTCGTCGCCGCGTCGATGTCGTTGGCGTTCAGATCCTTCATCTTCGCGGTCGCGATCTCGGAGAGCTGCGAACGCTTGATCTTGCCCGCGGACACCTTGCCCGGCTCCTTCGAGCCCGACTTCAGGCCGGCGGCCTGCTTGATCAGATACGTCGCCGGCGGCGTCTTCGTCTCGAACGAGAACGAACGGTCGGCATAGACGGTGATCACGGTCGGCAGCGGCGTGCCCACGGCTTCACCAGCCGTCTGCGCGTTGAACGCCTTGCAGAATTCCATGATGTTGACGCCGCGCTGACCGAGCGCGGGGCCGATCGGCGGCGACGGATTGGCCTTGCCGGCCGGCACCTGCAACTTGATGTAACCAGTAATCTTCTTCGCCATGATTACCTCCTATGGCTTAGCGGTGATGGCGGCAGGCCGAAGCCCGCCTCCCGCGGATTTGCTCGCTACGCGCTCCTGCAAAAGCAGGAGCCCAGGGCCGCGAGCGCAGCGCCTGTGACTCTGGATTCCCGCGTTGGCGGGAATACCGGAATTCTTACTTGACCCGTTCGACCTGCTCGAACTCCAGCTCCACCGGAGTGGCGCGACCGAAGATCGAAACCGAAACCTTCACGCGGCTGCGGTCGAAATCGAGTTCCTCGACCACGCCGTTGAAGCTCGCGAACGGACCGTCCAGCACCTTGACCGAGTCGCCGATATCGAAATCGACCTTGATCTTGGTCTTGGCGGGGGCGGCGGCGGCCTCCTCCTTGGTGTTCAGGATGCGCGCGGCCTCCGCATCGGAGATCGGCTGCGGCTTGCCCGAGGAGCCGAGGAAGCCCGTCACCTTCGGCGTGTTCTTCACCAGGTGATAGACGTCGTCGTTCATCGCCAGCTTCGCGAGCACATAGCCCGGGAAGAATTTGCGATCCGACGTCACCTTCTTGCCGCGGCGGACTTCGGTGACCTTCTCGGTCGGAACCTCGACGGCTTCGACGAGCGTTTCGAGGCCGAGACGGGTCGCATCGGTGAGGATCTGCTCCCGCACCTTGTTCTCGAAGCCCGAATAAGCGTGGATGATGTACCAGCGCGACATTGTTCTAGGCGTGCCTCAACCCTGGACGAGCGACAGCAGGAACTTGACGATCCGGCTGAAACCCCAATCAACGACGAAGAAGAAGATCCCGAGGATCAGGGTCAGCGCGACCACCATGATCGCCGTCATCACCGTTTCACGCCGGCTGGGCCAATAGACCTTGGCGGTCTCGGCCTTCACTTGGTTCATGAATTCGGTGGGACTGATCTTCGCCACGAAATGCTTCTTCCTTAATTCCTGAACGAGGCATGGGACCGTCGCCCGGTCCTTATCGGAGCCGGTGCGGACCCATCCACGCTTTCGGATTGGGGCGCCAGATACCTCTTTGGGCGCCCGGACGCAAGACGCCACCCGTCGCGCCGCCCCGCGACCGGACCGGAAGGCTGGCTGCGACGCGATGCGGAGACTTGCCTTGGGGGCCCACCCCTTTAGTCTGGTCACGGGGCCGTGCATCGGGAGGATGCCACGCCCGATGGGGTTTTGGGGGCAGAATGACATTTGTGAAGGCGGCGGCGCTGTTCGCGCTGGCCGGGGTGGGATGCGGCGCGGCACAGGCGGCCGATCCGGTGGCGGAAGCATTCGGGGCACGGCCCGGCGTGGAGCAGGCCTCGCTCTCGCCCGACGGCAGCAAGGTGGCCTTCATCGTGCCGACCAGGGGCCAGGGATCGACCCTGTTCACCGTCGGCACAGAAGAAGGCGCGACGCCGCGCCCCGCGCTGGCGGTATCGGGTGCGCCGGACAGGCTGGCGAAATGCAGCTGGATCTCGAACGACCGGCTCGTCTGCACCTTCTGGGGCATGGTCAAATCGCCGGATCTCTCGCGCCCCCTCTCTTATTCCCGCCTGATCGCGGTGGATGCCGGCGGTGGCAACCAGCAGATGCTGACCGCGCAGGATGTGAACCAGCGCAGCGCGACCTTCTATGGGGGCGCCGTGCTGGATTGGCTGCCCGGCACCGACGGACAGGTGCTGCTCGCTCGCCAGCACCAGCGCACCGACCAGAGCGGCACCAATATCGGCAGCCGTGAGCAAGGGCTCAGCGTCGATCGCGTCGACAGCCGCACGCTGCGGTCGACCACGATCGAGCAACCCCGCGCCGATGCGATCAAATATATCACGGACGGGCTCGGCACTGTCCGCATCGCCGGCTTCGCCCGCTATGCCGGGCAGACGTTTCAGAGCACCGGCGTCTATGGCTATCGCTACCGCACGCAAGGGTCGCGCGACTGGCAGACGCTCGGCGATTACGACTCCGTCAATCGTGAGGGCTTCAATCCCTACGCCGTCGATCCCGACAAGAATATCGCCTACGGCTTTCGCAAGCTGAACGGGCGGCTGGCGCTCTACACCCACGCGCTCGACGGATCGAACACCGAAACGCTCGTCCTCGCACGGCCCGACGTGGACGTGGACGATCTGGTGCGGATCGGGCGCAAGCGGCGCATCGTCGGCGCCAGCTATGCGACCGACAGCCGCGAGGTCATCTATTTCGATCCGGCGCTGAAGGCGCTCCGAACCGCGCTCGGCAAGGCGCTACCGAATGCTCCGATCGTCGACATCGTCGATGCGAGCGAGGATGAGAGCAAATTGCTCCTGATCGCCTCGTCCGACAATGATCCGGGCATCTATTATGTGTTCGACAAGACCACCAAGCGGCTCCAGCGCATTCTGGAAGTGCGCCCGCAGCTCGCCGGCCGCACGCTGGCGACGGTGCGCCCGATCACCCTGAAGGCGAGCGACGGCACCGCGATCCCCGCTTATCTCACGCTGCCGCCCGGCAGCAGCGGCAAGGGCCTGCCCGCGATCGTGATGCCGCATGGCGGTCCCGCTGCCCGCGACGAATGGGGCTTCGACTGGCTGCCCCAATATTTCGCGGCGAAGGGCTATGCGGTGCTGCAGCCGAACTTCCGTGGCTCCGAGGGCTTCGGCGATGATTTCCAGATGGAAAATGGCTTCAAATCCTGGCGCATCGCGATCGGTGACGTGGTGGATTCCGGGCGCTGGCTGGTGGCGGAAGGCATCGCCGATCCGAAGCGGCTCGGCATCGTCGGCTGGTCCTATGGCGGCTATGCAGCGCTGCAATCGGCGGTGATCGCGCCCGATCTCTACAAGGCCGTCGTTGCGATCGCGCCCGTCACTGATTTCGGTGTGTGGCGCGAAGAGTTTCGCAACTGGTCCAATCATCGCGCGACCGCCGATTATGTCGGCCCGGTGATGGCGGAGGCCTCACCCGCGCAGAATGCGGCGAAGATCAAGGTCCCCGTATTGCTGGTCCACGGCACGCTCGACAGCAATGTGGGCTATGGCGAATCGACGCTGATGAAGGGCAAGCTGGAGGCGTCGGGCGCGAAGCCCGTGCTGATCACCTTCCCCGAACTGGATCATCAGTTGGAGGACGGCGCCGCCCGCGCGCAACTGCTGGAACAGAGCGACGCGCATCTGCGCAAGGCCTTCGGGATGTGAGAGTCGGTCTGCGCATGCGCGGAAGAGCGCATGCGCAGACCGCACCAGCGCCACGGACGCATTCTCGAACACGATTTCGCCGGGGCCCCCTTTCGGGGAAAGATCAGGCGAAAATGGCAGGAGTGGGGGGACTCGAACCCACGGCCCTCGGTTTTGGAGACCGATGCTCTACCAACTGAGCTACACTCCTCCGCAGAGGTGGAGCGCGCATAGCGGCGGGGGCGGCGGTGCGCAAGGGCGTCTATCCGGAGCGACCGCCGAACTTTGGAAAGTACTCCCGCGAACGCGGGAGCCCGGAGCTTCGGACAACGGCGCCCGAAAACCCTGGGCTCCTGCGTTCGCAGGAGCGCGACAGGATCAGCCCTTCTGCGCCACCAGCACTTCGGCCACCTGCACCGCGTTCAGCGCGGCGCCCTTGCGCAGATTGTCGCCCACCACGAACAGGGCCAGCCCGTTCGCGACCGTCGGATCGGGGCGGACGCGGCCGACGAACACGGGATCGTGGCCCGTGGCGTCCAGCGGATTCGGCACTTCGGTGACGACCACGCCCGGCGCATCCTCCAGCAGGGCCAGCGCGGCATTCACCGAGATCGCCCGCTCGAACTCGGCATTGATCGACAGCGCATGGCCCGAGAAGACCGGCACGCGCACGCAGGTGCCCGAAACGGTGAGATCGGGCAGATCGAGGATCTTGCGGCTCTCGTCGCGCAGCTTCAGCTCCTCCTCGGTATAGCCGTCCTCGCCCAGCACATAATTGAGCGGCACGACATTGTAGGCGATCGGCACTGCCCACTTCTTCACCGGGCCGAGATCGACGCCCGCGCCGTCCATCGCCAGCGCCTCGCAGCCCTCGGCTCCCGCCACGATCTGGTCGCGCAGCACCTCGACGCCCTCCATGCCGCCGCCCGACACCGCCTGATAGGTGCTGACGACGAGGCGCTTCAGGCCCGCCGCCTCGTGCAGCGGCTTCAGCACCGGCATCGCCGCCATCGTCGTGCAGTTCGGATTGGCGACGATGCCCTTGGGGATGTTGCGCAGCGCCTTGGGGTTCACCTCGGCCACCACCAGCGGCACCTCCGGATCGGAACGCCAGGCCGAGCTGTTGTCGATCACGATCGCGCCCGCCGCCGCCACCTTCGGCGCGAGGTCCTTCGAGGTGCTGCCACCAGCCGAGAAGAACACGATGTCGAGCCCGGCGAAATCGGCGGTCGACGCATCCTCCACCACCACGTCGCGATCGCGGAAGCGGATCGTGGAGCCGGCCGAACGGGCCGAGGCGAACAGGCGCAGCTGATCGAGCGGGAAATCGCGCTCGGCCAGCAGCTTCGTCATCATCGTGCCGACGAGGCCGGTCGCGCCGACGACGCCGACATTGGGAAGGCCATCGCGGCCACGGAAGTTGGTCATGAAATGCGTCTCCTGAAGTGTGCGGAGGCGCGGAGGTCGTTGATCCCGGTAGGATCGGCCCCGCGCTTCGGCGGGGCTGATGTCCGGTGCGCTTAGCGGGAAACCCCCAGCGCAGCACGGACCGCCCCGCTCGCGCGGGTCGGCTTGATGCTAATCGCTTTGGGTGCGGCAGCGGACATGGAGCGCCCGTTAGCGGGCGGAATCGCGCATGTAAATAACACCCCCGCCATTCCGCCCGATTCTATCATTGCGCAGCGGATTCTGTTTGCGAAATGCACGAAAGCGCATTCGGGGCGGCATCGGACCGCTCCCTACCCAACCTCCCACAGAGTGAACTGATTGGGAGATCGGTTGGGGAGCGGGCCGGTGCCGCCTCGCGCCGAAAGGCGCCCCCTCAAAGCGCGGAGGTTTTGCTTCCGATCCCGTCGAGCGTGGCGACCGCCTCCGGCGGCAGCACCAGATCGGCGACGGCGAGATTCTCGCGCAGATGGCCGAGCGACGACGTGCCGGGGATCAGCAGGATGTTAGGCGAGCGCTGCAGCAGCCACGCCAGCGCCACCTGCATCGGCGTCGCCTCCAGCGAGGCCGCGACATCGGACAGCGCGTCCGACTGCAGCGGGCTGAAACCGCCCAGCGGGAAGAAGGGCACATAGGCCACGCCCTCCGCCGCCAGCGCCGCGACCAGCGCATCATCCTCCCGGTGCGCGAGATTATACTGGTTCTGCACGCAGACGATCTCGGCGATGCCGCGCGCCTCCTCGATCTGCGTGGGCGTCACGTTGCTGAGGCCGATCCGGCGGACCAGCCCCTGCCGCTGTAGTTCGGCCAGCGCGGTCAGCGGGGCCTCCAGCGATCCCTCGGCCGGGCCGTGGATGCCGAACATCAGGCGCAGATTCACGACATCCAGCACGTCGAGGCCGAGATTGCGGAGATTGTCATGCACCGCGCTTGTCAGCTCTTCGGCCGAGAAAGCCGGATTCCACGACGCATCCTCGCCCCGCTTCGCGCCGATCTTCGTGACGATGACGAGATCGTCGCGATAGGGATGCAGCGCCTCGCGGATGATCTGGTTGGTGACGTGCGGTCCGTAGAAATCGCTGGTGTCGATATGGTCGACGCCCGCCTCCACCGCCGCGCGCAGCACCGCCACGGCCTGCGCGCGATCCTTCGGCGGCCCGAACACGCCCGGCCCCGCCAGTTGCATCGCGCCATATCCGATGCGCTTCACGGTGCGATCGCCGAGCGGGAACGTGCCAGCTGTGCCGAGATGGGTCATGGAGAGTCTCCTGTAAGGTGACAACGCATATAGACAGGCTCACACCGCACGATAATATCGCACAATCCGTACAGGTCGTGCGCAGGAGCGAACAATGGCGAGCGATCTCGGCGAACTGACCGCCTTCGTCGCGGTGGCGCAGGCGGGCGGGTTTCGCGAGGGCGCCCGCGCGACCGGCGGCAGCGCGTCGGGGCTGAGCGAGGCGGTGCGCCGGCTGGAAACGCGGCTGGGCGTGCGCCTGCTCCACCGCACGACGCGCAGCGTGGCGCCCACCGAGGCGGGCGCGATGCTGCTCGATCGGCTCCGCCCCGCGCTGGGCGAGGTCGAGGCGGCGCTGGATGTGGTCAACGGCTTCCGCGATCGGCCGATCGGCACGCTGAAACTGAACGTGCCCGTGGTCGTCGCGCGGCTGGTGCTGCCGCGCATCGTGCCCGCCTTCCTCGCCGCTTATCCCGACATCCGGCTGGAGGTGACCGCCGAGGACGGCCTCGTCGACGTGCTGGCCGCCGGCTATGATGCGGGCATCCGCTATGACGAGCGGCTGGAGCAGGACATGATCGCGCTGCCGATCGGCCCGCGCACGCAGCGCTTCGCCACCGCCGCCGCCCCCGCCTATCTCGCACGCCAAGGCCGCCCCGATCATCCGCGCGATCTGCTGGATCATGCCTGCCTCGCCGCCCGCCACGCGAGCGGCGCGATGACGGTGTGGGAGTTCGAGCGCGAGGGCGAGGTGGTGCGGATCGATCCGACCGGGCCGCTCGTGGTCCGCATCGGCGCGGCGGTGGATCTCGCGGTCGGCGCGGCGGTGGCGGGCAGCGGCGTCATCATGCTGTTCGAGGAATGGCTGCAACCCTATTTCGACAGCGGCGCGCTGGAGCCCGTGCTGGAGCCTTGGTGGGACAGCTTCTCGGGCCCGTTCCTCTATTATCCGGGCCGCCGCTACCTTCCCGCCCCGCTCCGCGCCTTCGTCGATTTCGTCCGCGCGCAGGGGACATGGGAATGACGGACGGCACCGTCCCTCCTCCCCCTCCCGTCCGTCCCGAGCCATGGGCCTGCTGCGGCCGGGGCTGCTCGCCGTGCATCTTCGATTATTATAACGAGGCGCTCGCCCGCTGGCGCGCCGCGATGCTGGCGCGCGGGCTGGAGCCCCCCTCCATTCCGGATGCGACACCCTGGCGGAATTGGTGAACGCCATCGTGTCGCCGGTGGAATGGACGTGCGTTAAGGGTTAGACTGGCCGCATGGCCGAGCTGGACCCCGACCTGCTGTTGCGCGCTTATTCCGTCGGCGTGTTCCCGATGGCGAACAGCCGCGAGACGGACGACGTCTTCTGGGTCGAGCCGAAGAAGCGCGGCGTGCTGCCGCTCGACGGCTTTCACCTCTCGCGCAGCCTCGCCAAGACATTGCGCTCGGGCCGCTTCACCACCACGGCGGATCGCGCGTTCGGGCGGGTGGTCGCGATGTGCGCGGAGGCGACGCCGGGGCGGCCGGATACGTGGATCAATCCGCAGATCGAGTTGGCCTATGGCGAGCTGCACGCGCGCGGCTACGCCCATTCGATCGAGACGTGGGAAGGCGATCCTGCCGAGGGCCGGCTGGTCGGTGGCCTGTATGGCGTGCGGCTGGGGGGCGCCTTCTTCGGCGAGAGCATGTTCAGCCGCGCGACCGATGCCTCGAAGGTCGCGCTCGCGCATCTGGTGGCGCGGCTCAAATATGGCGGCTTCCAGTTGCTCGACTGCCAGTTCCAGACCGACCATCTCGCCACGATGGGCGCGATCGAGATCGCGCGCGCCGATTATGTCGTGCTGTTGGATGCCGCGCTGGGCTTGGGCTCGGCCGCCTCGGCGGCGGGCGTCGTCGCGGCGGGGTCCGCCGATTTCTTCGCGCTCGACGGTGCCGCACCCGATGCCGATCCGGCCGAGACGGTCGCCGGGCCCACGTCCGCGTGCCGCATCGTGCAGCTCTTGGGCCAGACGTCCCAATAGGGATTTTCGACGACGTTGAGCGACGGGCTCTCCTTGTAGAGCCAACCCGAGAAGATGCGCCGCCACTGGCCGTCCGATCCGTGCAGATCGGCCTGCACGAACGCGCCGGTCAGCTGCTCCGGCTCCCAGTCCGCCGTCTGGTCGCAGGCGCGCAGGCGCACGATCAGCGATCCGATACGGCGCGCCTCGCCCGGCTTCAGCGTGATGTCGCGCGAGACGCCGTCGCGCTTGTTCAGCACCCCCAGCACGGCGACGCGCTCGGCCATCGGCGTGTCGCTCTTGGACAAAGGCGGCGTGGGCGTGCGGGGCGCGGCCTTGGCGGCGGGCGCCGATTCGTTGGCGAGCGCGGCATCGGGCGCGAGCGCCGCCGTCTCATTCCCGTTCGCGGGAGACTGGACCGCGACCGCGGCGCCGAGGCCGATCGCGCCCACGAGGATCGCGCCCAGCGCCAGCGCGCCGGATCGGCCGATCCTCACGGCTTGGCGCCCGTGGCCCCCTGATCGCCCCCGGCAGGCGCGGAGGGCTTGTTGATGAACTGGCCGATCAGCGCCATCAGATCCATCGCGCCCTGCGTATCGGTGATCGTGTCGCCATTCTTGAGCGGGGTTTCGGAGCCGCCCGGCGTCAGCGCGACGAAGGTGCTGCCGAGCAGGCCTTCGGACGTGATCGCCGCGCTCGAATCGGCGGGCAGCTTCACCGCCGGGTCCAGCGCGATCGTGATCGCGACCTGGAACGTCTGCGGATCCAGCTTCTGGCCGGTCACGCTCCCGATCTTCAGGCCCGAGACGCGCACGTCGGTGCCGACATTCACGCCGCTGGCATTGGGGAACAGCGCTGTGACCTTGTAGCCGTCCGCATGGCTACCGCCGCCGGTGCGATCCCAGGCGAAGAGGATGAAGACCCCTGCGAGGATCACGACGAGAAGGCCGACGATCGCCTCGCCGGCATTCTCGCGGAAAAGGCCCCTCATGGGTTGCCGGGGCTCCAGGCCTCGTAATCGCCGGTCGCGGCCGCGCGATTGCCGCCGCGCTCCAGCGCGCCGGCCGGGCGATAGGCGCCGAGCGTGCCCGTCAGGTTCGGCAGCGTTTCCTTCTCCCAGACGCGCGCCGGCGGCAGCGCATCGGGGACGAGATCGGTCGTGTGATGCAGCCAGCCATGCCATTCGGCGGGCACGCGGCTCGCATCGTTGGAGCCCTTGTAGATCACCCACCGACGGGTCAGCCCGTTCGTGGCCTTCTTGGCCTCGAAATAGGCGTTGCCGAGCGAATCGGTGCCGACCGAGCGGCCGTTGCGGCGGCTGTACAGGAGGGTGCCGATGGTGGCACCTTCCCACCAGGTGAAGATCTTCATCAGCGCAGACATGGACAGGGCGCTTAGCCGCTTACCGGGCGCCTGTGCAACCGGGTGCGACACGAACGGCCGCCATCGATCGCAAATTTACCAGCGGACCTGATCGCCGACGGCGATCCCCTGCGCCTTCACCGCGCCGCCGTTCAGCTCCAGCACGGCCGCGGCCGGCTCCGGACAGTCGATCAGGTCGAGCGACAGGGGCACGGCATTTTCGGCGATGCGGACGATTCGGTGGTCCGGCCCGATGAAGATCAGGTCGAGCGGCAGATAGGTGTTCTTCATCCAGAAGGTCGCCGGGCGCGGCGGCGACATCGGAAAGATCATGCCGTGATCGGCCGGCATTGTCTTGCGATACATGAGGCCGGTTTCCTGCTGCTCGAACGTGGTCGCCACCTCCACGGTGAAGGTGCGGACCTTGCCCTGCCCGCCGATCTTCAGCGGCACCGTCCGCAGCGACTGGGCGGAGGCGGCCGGCTCGGCGGCGGCCGGAGCAAACACAACAGGCGCGATCGGGACGAACGCGGCACAGACGGGGGCGATCAGCAACGCGGCGCCCACCGCACGAAGATTACGAATCATGCACCCTCGACAATGACGGCGAGCGGCCCCTTGCGGCCGTCGGCGATGCGCGCGCGCAGCGGCTGATCGGGCTCGATCTCGCCCAGCCCGGCGCGGCGGACCGTCTCCATATGGATGAAGATGTCCTGCGTCGTGCCGGGGCGCAGCACGAAGCCATAGCCCTTGATCTGGTTGAACCACTTCACGATCACCGGCTCGAACGGCCCGGCGATCGCGAGCAGAGCCATCGGATCGACGCGGTCGGCATTCTTCTTGGCGATCATGTCGGCATCGGGGCCGATCGCCGTCGACAGATCGATCTTCAGGATGCGGCGCGCCTGCATGCCGCGCTGGCGCTCCACCGCTTCGCACACGACGCGCGTGCCTTCCGGCAGGGTGCGGCGATCATGTTCGCGCAGCACCGAGAAGTGAATCAGGACATCGCCCTCGCCATCGTCCCCGACCATGAAGCCGAAGCCGCGCGTTCCATCGAACCATTTGACGGAACCACTGACGCAGAGGACCGTTTCCCCCGTCGCCATAGCTGGGGAAGCCTCGTCCAGATCCACTCCCGTCGCGAGCCCCCGGCCCGCCTCGTCGTCACTCATGGAACTTGGGCATTCCTTCACAGAGGCCGGAGAGGCCTACAAAGTGTTAGCTTAGCAGGCGTCCCCGATAAGGGAAAGTCTCCGGCCTAAAAACGCCAAAAGTGAGGCAAGGTCTTCAAGTCTCTGGAATCTCGCCCGGTTCGCTCATCGCGATGCGGCGGGCGAGGCCGGGATCGTGTCCGCCCCGAACCAGCATCGCGATCGCCCGCTCGCGCGCGGGACGGTCGAGCGGTTCGGCGGCATAGGGCCCGACGCGCCGGCGCCGCGCCAGAGCCAGCGCCGCATCCAGCGCGCCCTCCCGCGCCGAGGCGAGCGCCTCTTCGCCATCCTCCGCCTCGATCCCCGCCGCGCGGAAGGCCATGCCGATGCGCCGCGCGCCATAGCCCCGCCGGCCGAGCGCGGCCGCGCGCTGCTCCGCGAAGGCGCGATCGTCGACATAGCCCAGTTCCGCGATCCGGGCGACGAGCGCGTCGGGATCGGGCGCGGCCTCCCCCGCCCAGTCCGCTTCCCCGATCTTCCGCAGCAGATAATCGCGCAGTTTCGCGCGGCTCGTGGCATAGCGGCCGACATAGCGCAGCGCGAGCGCCTCCAGCCCTTTCGCATCCAGCGAACGGGTTCCTCGGCGCTGCCTGGATGCGGTGGACTGTCTCATTCGCCACGTTTGTGCCACAAGGCTGTCGAATTTAGAACGCGCCGCCGATTATAGGTTAAAGGTTGGTGACACGGGTGCTTGCGCCCGGCGGGATTTTTTTTGGAGCTGCCAGAGAGTGAGTTCGGGCAAGACCTTTGATCAAGACGGTGGGGCTGACGACGCAGCGATTCTCCGCAGCACCCCCAGCGATGACGGCCTGCCGCGACGCTATGCCGACTTCCCGACATTGGGCGCCTCGCTCGATTATGCGGCGGGCGGCACGCGCGGCCTGAACTTCCACGATCCGCGCGGCACGCTGGTTCGCCCCTACCCGTTCGCGGAATTGCGCGCGGACGCCATCGTCTCGGCGCGGGGGCTGCTCGCCGCCGGCATCAAGCCGGGCGACCGGATCGCGCTGCTGGCCGAAACGGGCACCGAATTCGCCGCCGCCTTCTTCGGCGCCATCTATGCGGGCGCCTGGCCGGTGCCGCTGCCCCTGCCCACCTCGTTCGGCGGGCGTGAGGCCTATATCGATCAGCTGGCCGTGCAGCTCGGCAGTTCCGATCCGATCCTGCTTCTCTATCCGGCCGAGCTGGAGGCGATGGCCGAGGCCGCCGCTTTGCTGAAGGGCGTGACCGCGCGTTCCTATGCCGCGCAGTCCGCTTTGCCCGCGCCGGATATCGCGCTGCCGCAGGCGTCGCCGGACGACATCGCCTATCTGCAATATTCCAGCGGATCGACGCGATTCCCGCATGGCGTGGCGATCACGCATCGCGCCTTGATGTCGAACCTCGCCGCCCATTCGATCGGGATGAGCGTGCAGGATGGCGATCGCTGCGTCTCGTGGCTGCCCTGGTATCATGACATGGGGCTGGTCGGCTGCCTGCTGTCGCCGGTCGCCAATCAGGTTTCGACCGATTATCTGAAGACCGAGGATTTCGCGCGCCGTCCGCTCGCGTGGCTCGATCTGATCAGCCGCAATCCCGGCACCACCCTCTCTTATTCGCCCACCTTCGGCTACGATATCTGCGCGCGGCGCATGTCGAGCCAGACGAAGGCGTCGGACCGCTTCGATCTGTCGCGCTGGCGCGTGGCGGGCAACGGCGCGGACATGATCCGTCCCGACGTGATGCAGGCCTTCGTCGACGCGTTCGCCGAAGCCGGCTTCAAGTCCACCGCCTTCCTGCCCTCTTATGGTCTGGCCGAGGCGACTCTGGCCGTCTCGATCATGCCGCCGGGCGAGGGCATCGTCGTTGAGCTGGTCGAGGAAACCGAACTGTCCGGCAGCCGCGACGAGGCGCTCGATCGCCCGCAGCGCTACCGCGCGATCGTCAATTGCGGGAAGCCCGTGCGCGACATCGTGATCCAGATCCGCGACGAGGATGGGGGCACCCTGCCCGAGCGTGCGATCGGCAAGGTCTGGTGCAGCGGCGCGCCCGTGATGGTCGGCTATTTCCGCGATCAGGAGGCGACCGACGCCTGCCTCGTCGATGGCTGGCTCGATACGGGCGACATGGGCTACATCAGCGACGGCTACATCTACATTGTCGGCCGCGCCAAGGACATGATCATCATCAACGGCAAGAACCACTGGCCCCAGGATATCGAGTGGGCGGTGGAGCAATTGCCGGGCTTCAAGGCGGGCGACATCGCCGCCTTCGCCATCACCACGCCCGGCGGCGAGGAGACGCCCGCCGTGCTGGTCCAGTGCCGTACCAGCGATCCCCAGGAGCGTTCGCGCCTGCGCGACGAGATCCGCGAGCGCGTGCGCGCGATCACGGGCATGAACTGCGTGGTCGAGTTGGTGCCGCCCAAGACGCTGCCACGCACCTCGTCCGGCAAGCTCAGCCGCGCCAAGGCGCGCAACCTGTATCTGTCGGGCGAGATCCAGCCCTACGATCTGGCGGCCTGATCTGCACAGTCGTTTTTTGCTGTCATGAGCCCCGTTGCAGGATCGGCAGGGCCAACAACCCGTTCGTGCTGAGCTTGTCGAAGCACCGTCCTTCTCCTTTGAAACGGGGAAAGAAGAACGGCACTTCGACAGGCTCAGTGCAAACGGCAGGAAAAGCGAATTTCGCGACGCTCCCTTCAGGGAGGATTTGCCGGTTTGACAGCGCCCGAAAGCCGCCCCTAGCCTGCCCCCGTTCCTGATGGGGGTTTCCGGCCTGATGACACGTTCCGCACTCGCCACTTTCGGCGCTTTTCTGCTCGCAACCACGGCGCACGCGCAGGCGCCGGGCCAGCTCGCCTTCCGCGATCTCTACAAGGAGTTCATCGAGACCGACACGTCGGTCGCGACCGGAAGCTGCACCGCGCTCGCCGAGAAGATCGCCGGCCACCTGAAGTCGGCGGGTTACAGCGACAGCCAGATCACCCTCTTCACCGATCCCAAATTCCCGCTCGATGGCGGCCTCGTCGCGATGCTGCCCGGCAGCGATGCCAAAGCGAAGCCGATGCTGCTGCTCGGCCATCTCGATGTCGTGAATGCCAAGCGCGAGGATTGGGAGCGCGATCCGTTCAAATTCATCGAGGAGAACGGCTATTTCTATGGTCGCGGCACCTCCGACATGAAGGTGATGGACGCGATCTGGGTCGATATGTTCATGCGCTTCAAGAAGGAGGGCTATCGCCCGAAGCGCACGATCAAGCTGGCGCTCACCTGCGGCGAGGAATCGGGCGCGCGGATGAACGGCGCCGAGTGGCTCTCGAAGAACAAGCCCGATCTGATCGCGGCCGAATTCGCGATCAACGAGGGCGGCGGCGGCGATACGGACGGCCACGGCAAGATCATCACCCAATCGATGCAGGTGGGCGAGAAATCGAACCGCAGCTACGAGCTGACCGCCACCAATCCGGGCGGCCACAGCTCGATCCCCATCGACGATAATGCGATCTACGAACTGTCCGACGCGCTGGAGAAGGTGCGCGCGTATAAATTCCCGATCCGCTTCAACGCCACCACCAAGGCCTTCTTCGCCAAGGCGGGCGCGGCGCGCGGCGACGATCTGGGCAAGGCGATGACGGCGCTCTCCGCCAACCCGTCCGACAAGGCCGCCGAGGCGACCGTGATCGCGGACCGCACCTATAATTCGATGCTGCGCACCACCTGCGTCGCGACGATGCTGGCGGCGGGTCATGCCGTGAACGCGCTGCCGCAGCGCGCCGTCGCCACGATCAACTGCCGCATCGCGCCGGGCGAGGATGGCGACACGACCAAGGCCGCGCTGGAAAAAGCGATCGGCGATCCGAAGCTGCAGGTGGCGATGGTCGGCCGTCTGCGCCCCGTCGCCGTGGTGCCGCCGCTGACCCCGCAGATCATGGGCCCGGCCGAGAAACTGGTCGCGCGTTATTTCCCCGGCGTGCCGCTGATCCCGACCATGTCGACCGGCGCCACCGACGCGACCTATCTCGCCCCCGTCGGCATCCCCACCTACGGCGTCCCCGGCCCGTGGGGCGACCCGGACGGCAACGGCGCCCACGGCCTGAACGAGCGCCACGCGGTGAAATCGGCCTATGTGAGCCGCGATTTCCTGACCGATCTGGTCAAGGCCTACGCCGACGGGAAGTGAACCCACGCCCCGGAGGCGAAAGACAACAGGCCCCCCTCCCTTGCAGGGAGGGGTTGCGAAATAGGCCACCGCCCCATTCCCGTTCCTGCTGAGCCTGTCGAAGCACCGTCCTTCTTCTTGAAAACGCCAGAGAAAGAAGAACGGCACTTCGACAGGCTCAGTGCAAACGGGGGGTAAAAGCGAAATTTCGCAACAATCCCTTCCAGGGAGGGGAGAAGGCACCTCACGGCTTCAGCGTCCGCCCCAGAAACTCCACCGAAACCTCGTCCGCGCGCAGCCAGCTCTCGTAGCGCAGGAAGCCGTGAATCTCGTTCGGCAGGATGAACGTCTCATAGGGCGTGCCCTGCGCGCGCAGGCGGCGGGCGAGGTCCACCGTCTGGTCGAAACGCACGTTGCGATCGTCGTCGCCCGCGATCAGCAGCACCGGTGAGGTCCAGCCCTTCAGCGCGGCCTCGGGCGAGCTTTCAAAGGCGGACTTCATCGCCGCCTCATAATCGCCCTGCTCATAGCGGTCCGGCTTGGAGATCAGGCTGGGGAAGAGCGACCAGTCATGGACGCCGTGGAAATCCACGCCCGCCTTGAAGGTGGCGCTGTCATGCGCGAGCGCGTGGGCCGTCAGCAGCCCGCCATAGCTGCCGCCCCAGATGCCGATCCGCGCCGGATCGACGCCGTTCGTCGCGGCGAGGAAGCGGGCGCCGGCCTGCACGTCCTGATATTCCGAATTGCCCGCGATACCGCCCTTGGCCGGATGCTGGAAGGCGCGGCCATAGCCGATGCCGAGCCGGTAATTGACCGACAGCACGACATAGCCGTGCGCGGCATAATATTGGTTCATCGCATAGGAGTGGGCGTAATATTCGCGGTAAGCCCAGCCCGCGAGCATCTGTCGCGGCGGCCCGCCATGGACGAACACCAGCCCCGGTTTATGAGCCGATCCGCCCTTGGCGGCGAAGAGCTGGCCGTGGATCGTGGTGCCGTCGGCGGCGGTGAAGGTGACGGGCTGCGGCACCACCATGCCAGAGGGCGCATAAGGCGCGCCCGCCTCGCCGATCGGATGCGCGGCACCCTTCGCACCCGCCAGCATCACGCGCATCGCCCCCGTCGCCGGCGCGCCGACATAAGCGAGGCGATCGTCGGACACGGCGGCGGCGGTGAACTCGCCCTCCACGCCCCTGGTCAGCGCGACGGGGGCGCCGCCGTCGACGCTGACGCGATACAGGTGACGGCGATCCACGTCGCCCGGCGTCGCCCCGGTATTCGCGTCGTAGATCAAGGACTTGCCATCCGGTGTCGCCGTCACATGCTCCACCATGAACGCCCCGGGCGTCAGCAGCTTCGGCGTGCCGCCCGCGGCGGGGAGCGCATAGAGATGTGGCCAGCCGTCCATCTCCGCGCGAAAGACGATCCGGTCGCCCGCCATCCATTGCACGAACATCCCGTCCGGCACTTCGGGATAGGAGCCGTCGAGCGTCTTCGGGCTCTCCCAAATTTTGCGGGCGCGGTTCGCCGTCACCTCCGCCACCCAGAGCGAGAAGGGATTGGGCGTCTCGGCCAACGGGGAGGCGAGGCCGTCCGGCTCGCCCTCGCGGCGGACGAAGGCGATGCGCGTGCCGTCCGGCGACCAGGCGAAGTCGCCGTCATAGGCGGTGGCCGGCGCCAGCCAACGGATCGGCACGTCCGGCCCGGCATAGATGCCGACGAAGCTGTGGTCGCCGCGCCGCGAGACGAAGGCCAGCTTCGATCCGTCCGGCGACCAGACGAGTTCGCCGACATGGCCGCGATCGTAGAACAGCTTCTCGGGCTTGGCGCCGGGAGTCAGCGCCACCGTCCACGCCTGATTGCCCTTGATGAAGGCCAGCCGCCCGGTGGAGGACAGAGCCGGCTCCGCGCCCTCCGCCACCTCGATGGGCGCGGCGCCGTCGACCGAGACCCACACGGACTGGGTCGGCTGCACCACCGCCGAGGCCGGATTGGGCGGAGGCAGGCTCGCCGCCCAGCCATTATGCTCGCCGCCGCCGCGCACCCAGGCGAGGATGCGGCCATCGGGCGAGAAGGTCAGCTCGCCCAGTTCCATCCCGTCGTCGAGCCCGGTGCCCGCCAGCCGCGTCGCGGCGAGATCCGCCCCCTTCGCCAGCCAGACGGACCGTTTGCCCTGCCGGTTCTCGATCCAGGCGAGCCGGCCGCCCTGCGCGGGCGCGGTGAGGCCGCTCAGGAACGGATAAGCGAGGAAGGTTTCCAGATCGGGCGGCGAGGCGGCCTGCACGGCCGTGATCGCCAGGCCGAAACCTCCCAGTGTCGCCAGCCAGTATTTCGCCCGCATCCGTCGCTCCCGCCCAGTCAGAGCAGGCAGCCTATGGGCGGTGCGCCTCGCTTTCAATCGGCTGCGCCCGGCACGGACCTAGTTAGGATCGGGCCGCACCGCCCCGTGCCCCGGCGTTCGCCGGAGCGCGACAGCATTCACGGCAGATGGAAATTCACCCGGATGCCGGCCATGTCGACGCCCGGATTCTGGTGGCTGAAGATCTGCGCGTGGCTGAGGTGAGTCAGGCTCGCCTCCACCGACCAGCGCGGCGCCACCTGCCAGCCGATCGCCAGCTCAGGCTTGAACAGCACGCGGCTGCCCAGATCGATCCGGTCGGTACCGCGATAACGGCGGAGCGGCCCATCATGCACGGCGATACCGATGCCGGGGCGCACGTAGATTGGCCCGCCGAATGTCCACGACAGGCCCGCCGCCGCGAAATTGGTGCCGCCGTCCGTATTCACCGAAACGAACGCGTAAGGCGCGGGGCCACCGACGAAGCCGAGCGCCGATATCGCATCGCCGCGTATCCCCGCCTCGATATCCGCGCCGCCCTCGTGCAGCTTCTTGGCGAAGATGTTCACGTCATGCTTGTAGAGGCCGCCGAACAGATCGGTCGCCTGCGCGGGCATCGCCCCCGCCAGCATCATCCCACCCCACCAAGCCACGCGACGAACCATCAGCAACCCCTGGAAAAGCCTTTGCTTTTAGAGGAACCGGGGAAGCCGGTCGAATAAGGCCGATTTGCGGGAAAAACGGCGCTGGGCGCTCACCCGCCTTGCCCGAGATCCCAGCAGATGCGTCGCTGTCTCGCGCCAGCCGGGCGTGCGCCCCAAAGCCGATACAGCGGAATATCGAGCGCGAGGCACAGGCCGAATTAGAGCCGATACGCGCTATGCACCGTCCGCAGGCGATAGGGATCCCGGACGAAGAGCGGCACGATCAGCGCCAGCGGCCAGAGGTCCGCCGTCAGCGGGTTGCCGGCATCAGCGGAGCATGGGATCTCCGGGTTCCACCAGGCATTTCTGCATGTAGATCACATCGATCCAGCGATCGAACTTGTAGCCCACGCGCCGCATCACGCCGGCATGATCGAAGCCCAAGGCCTCGTGCAGGCCGATCGAGGCGCGATTGTCCGCATCGCCGATCACCGCGATCATCTCGCGAAAGCCGGCCGCGCGGGCCGCCTCAATCAGACCCGCCAGCAGCGCGCGCCCCGCGCCCGTCCCCACCTGATCCGCATCGACATAGATCGAATCCTCGCAGGTGAAGCGATAGGCGTGGCGCGTGCGGAAGAGCCCGCAATAGGCATAGCCGATCACCTCACCCGCACGCTCGGCCACGATCCACGGCCAGCCCCGCGAAACGACGGTGGCGACGCGCAACCGCATCTCTTCCGCATCGGGCGCCTCCACCTCGAACGTGGCGGTGCCATGCCGCACATGCGCCGCGTAGATCGTGGCCAATGCCGCGGCATCGTCCTGCCGGACGGGGCGGATCAAAATCGGGTGTGACATCAAAGCTGGCCTTTTCCCGCCGTTTTTCATCGTCTTGTCATTGAAACGTCACGCCAGTTTATCCCCTCATTAAGCATGAACCGCTAACCGGACCCTGATGCCGATGACCGCCCTCCTCCCGCGTGCCGAGCCTGCCGCCGATACGGCCGACCTGCTCACTTTATGCGAGCCGGGCGGTGCGGCGCTCAAGGTCGAGGCCGATGCCCCCCTGCGCGCCGCGATCGATCTGTTCCGCGATCAGCCGACTTTGCGCCTGCTGGCGATCGTCGATGCGGCGGACCGCCCTGTCGGCGCGATGCTGGAGCAGGATATCCGCGCGATCCTTTATAATCCCTTCGGCCATTCGCTGCTGATGAATCCCGGATTCGCGCGGACGGCGGCCAGCCGGCGCCGCGATTGCCCGACGGCGGAGATCGGCACGCCGCTGGGCGAATTGCTGGATATCTATGCGCGCAACGGCGGCGGCGAAGGCATGCTGCTGACCGAGAAGGGGCGCTTCTGCGGCCTGCTGGCGAACCGGACCCTGCTGAAGCTGGCGGGCGAGCGCGAGACACGGCTGGCCGCCGCGCAGGCCGAACGCTGGGAGCGCAGCGCGCAGGCCAGCGCGCGCTTCCTGGGCGATGTCGACCTGATCGCCGACGACCTGACCGACGCCGCCACCGCGATCGACGGCGCCGCCGACGGCACGCGATCCCGCGTCGAGGCCTTCCAGCGCCAGTCCGCGATCGTCGCCGCCGCCTGCCAGCGCACGACCGACGACATGACCGGCCTGGCCGACCAGGGCTCCCGCCTCGCCACCACCATCCAGCATCTGCGCGACGCCGCCGCCTCCGCGCGCACCAGCGCGGGCGAGGCGATCGAGCTGACCGAGGCGGGCAGCCGGCGCGGCGCCGCGCTCGCCACCGCCGCGCAGTCGATCGACGAGAATCTCGCGCTGATCCGCTCGGTCGCCACGCAGGCGCATCTGCTCTCCGTCAACGCCGCGATCGAGGCGGCGCGGCTGGGCGAGGCCGGCGGCGGCTTCAGCATCGTCGCGCGCGAGCTGCGCCAGTTCGCCGGCCGCACCCGCGAGGCGGTCGGCACGATCGGCGGCCAGATGGGCGAGATACGCGACATCGCCGTCGATATCGCCGCGAGCCAGGCGGCGGTGGAGCAGATCGCCCGCATCGTGGACGGCGTCTCGCTGTCGGTGGAGCAGGCAGTGGAGGCCGAGGCCGACTCGGCGCGCCTGCTCGCCTCCAACGTGCATCGCGCCCGACAGGCGAGCGCCGCGATCCAGGCGGGCGCGTCCGAAACCGAGCGACTCGTCACCACCGCATCCGGCCATACCGAAGCGTTGCGCGCGCGCGCCGACGATCTCGGCCGCGACGCGCGCCGCCTGCGCGAGCGCGTAGATGCCTTCCTCGCCGAGCTGGGTACTGCGGGCTGATTTCTTGTCCCCGCGCCACAGGGGGGCTTTCCAAATTCTGAAGAGGGCTTATATGCGCCCAATCCAACATCCCAGGCGCCACTTTTCCGTTCGGAGGAGTCGCGCCGCCCGTCCCGCCCCGGGACACGGCCGCTTGTAGCGCGACGGCCGCGACGAATGGGGGCAGACGGGATCAGACGCTGCCAGTGCGGTTCCGACGGTCCGGACCCGCACTTTTTTGCGTGGAGTCCTTCCACGCAAAGGCCGCAGGCCCGCAGCGAGGCGGGTATTTTTGGTGATGCTCCGCGAGGATAATTGATGGCGACCCAGTCAGTTCCGGCACGCGCCCCGACGCACATGAGTGCGGCGAAGAAGCGCATCCGCAAGGTTTTCGGCAACATCCACGAAGTGGTGCAGATGCCGAACCTGATCGAGGTTCAGCGGGAAAGCTACGAGCAGTTCCTGCGGTCCGATGCCTCGATCGGCTATGTGTCGGGCCTGGAAAAGACGCTGCGCTCCGTCTTCCCGATCCGCGATTTCGCCGGCACCGCCGAGCTGGATTTCGTGACGTACGAGCTGGAAGAGCCGAAGTACGACATCGAAGAGTGCCGCCAGCGCGGCATAACCTTCGCGGCGCCGATGCGCGTCACGCTGCGCCTGATCGTGTTCGAGGTGGATCCGGATACGGAAACCCGCTCGGTGCTCGATATCAAGGAGCAGGACGTGTACATGGGCGACATGCCGCTCATGACCGAGAACGGCACGTTCATCATCAACGGTACCGAGCGCGTGATCGTCTCGCAGATGCACCGCTCGCCGGGCGTGCTGTTCGATCATGACCGCGGCAAGACGCACGCTTCGGGCAAGTATCTCTTCGCCGCCCGCGTGATCCCGTATCGCGGCTCGTGGCTCGATTTCGAGTTCGACGCCAAGGACATCGTCAACGTCCGCATCGACCGCAAGCGCAAGCTGCCGGTGACGACCTTGCTGTACGCCCTCGGCCTGAACGGCGAGCAGATCCTCAACGAATTCTACAAGACGCAGCGCTATGTGCGCGGCGAAGGCGGCTGGAAGGTGCCCTTCCTCCCCGAGAATTGGCGTGGCCAGAAGCCGTCGTTCGACGTCGTCAACGGCGAGAGCGGCGAAGTCGTGTTCCCGGCGGGCACCAAGATCTCCCCGCGCGCCGCCAACAAGGCGGCCAAGGACGGCCTGCAGAACCTGCTGATCCCGACCGAGGAAATTTACGGCCGCTATTCCGCGTTCGACCTGATCGATGAGGCCACCGGCCGGATCTACATCGAGGCGGGCGACGAAGTGACGCCGGAGAATCTCGAGAAGCTGGACAATGCCGGCTTCGATCATGTCGACCTGCTCGACATCGATCACATCTCGACCGGCGCCTGGATGCGCAACACTCTGGCCGCCGACAAGGTCGAGGAGCGCGATCATGCGCTCTCCGAAATCTACCGCGTGATGCGCCCTGGCGAGCCGCCGACGAAGGAAACCGCCGAGGCCTTGTTCGCCGGCCTGTTCTTCGATCCGGAGCGCTACGATCTCTCGGCCGTCGGCCGCGTGAAGCTCAACATGCGTCTCGATCTCGACGTCGAGGACACCGTCACCACCCTGCGCGCCGAGGATATTCTCGAGGTCGTCAAGACGCTCGTGAACCTGAAGGACGGCAAGGGCGAGATCGACGACATCGACAATCTCGGCAATCGCCGCGTGCGTTCGGTGGGCGAGCTGCTGGAGAACCAGTATCGCGTCGGCCTGCTCCGCATGGAGCGCGCCGTGAAGGAGCGCATGTCGTCGGTCGACGTGTCGACGGTGATGCCGAACGACCTGATCAACGCGAAGCCGGCCGTGGCCGCCGTCCGCGAATTCTTCGGCTCGTCGCAGCTGTCGCAGTTCATGGACCAGACCAACCCGCTCTCCGAAGTGACGCACAAGCGTCGCGTCTCGGCGCTCGGGCCGGGCGGTCTCACGCGTGAGCGTGCGGGCTTCGAAGTCCGCGACGTTCACCCGACCCACTATGGCCGCATCTGCCCGATCGAAACGCCGGAAGGCCCGAACATCGGTCTGATCAACTCGCTGGCGAGCTTCTCGCGCGTCAACAAATATGGCTTCATCGAGACGCCGTACCGCAAGGTCATCGACCACAAGGTCACCGACGAGGTCGTGTACCTCTCGGCGATGGAAGAGGCCAAGCACACGATCGCGCAGGCCAACGCCGAAGTGCTGACCGACGGCACGTTCGTAGAGGATCTGATCTCGGCGCGTGAAGCCGGCGAATTCCTGATGGCGCCGCGCGACCACATCACGCTGATGGACGTGAGCCCCAAGCAGCTCGTGTCGGTCGCGGCATCGCTCATTCCGTTCCTGGAAAACGACGACGCCAACCGCGCGCTGATGGGCTCGAACATGCAGCGTCAGGCCGTGCCGCTCGTCCGCGCCGAGGCGCCGTTCGTCGGCACCGGCATGGAAGAGACGGTGGCGCGTGACTCGGGTGCGGCGATCGCCGCGAAGCGTCCGGGCATCGTCGACCAGGTCGACGCCGGCCGTATCGTGATCCGCGCCTCGGGTGAGGTCGATGCCGGCCGCTCGGGCGTCGACATCTACACGCTGATGAAGTTCCAGCGCTCGAACCAGTCGACCTGCATCAACCAGCGTCCGCTGGTGAAGGTGGGCGACGTGGTGAAGGCCGGCGACATCCTCGCCGACGGCCCGTCGACCGAGTTCGGCGAGCTGGCGCTGGGCCGCAACACCCTCGTCGCGTTCATGCCGTGGAACGGCTACAACTATGAGGACTCCATCCTGATCTCCGAGCGGATCGTGAAGGACGACGTCTTCACCTCGATCCACATCGAGGAGTTCGAGGTGATGGCCCGCGACACGAAGCTCGGGCCGGAGGACATCACCCGCGACATCCCGAACGTCGGCGAAGAAGCGCTGCACAACCTCGACGAGGCTGGCATCGTCTATGTCGGCGCCGAAGTGGAGCCGGGCGACATCCTGTGCGGCAAGATCACGCCGAAGGGCGAAAGCCCGATGACGCCGGAGGAAAAGCTCCTCCGCGCCATCTTCGGCGAGAAGGCGTCGGACGTGCGCGACACCTCGCTCCGCCTGCCCCCGGGCGTGGCCGGCACGATCGTGGACGTGCGCGTGTTCAACCGCCACGGCATCGACAAGGACGAGCGCGCGCTCGCCATCGAGCGTGAAGAGATCGACCGCCTCACCAAGGACCGCGAGGACGAACGCGCCATCCTCAACCGCGCCAGCTGGTCGCGTCTGAAGGAAATGCTGCTCGGCCACACGATCGCTTCGGGCCCGAAGGGCACGAAGAAGGGCGCCGTGATCGACGAGACGATCCTCGAAGAGGTCGAGCGTCGCGACTGGTGGAAGTTCGCCGTCGCCGACGATGCCCGTCAGTCGGATCTGGAAGCCGTGAAGGCCCAGTATGACGAAGCGGTCGCCGCGATCGTCGCCAAGTTCGACGATCGCGTCGAGAAGCTGCAGCGCGGTGACGAGCTGCCGCCGGGCGTGCTGAAGATGGTCAAGGTCTTCGTCGCGGTGAAGCGCAAGCTGCAGCCGGGCGACAAGATGGCCGGCCGTCACGGCAACAAGGGCGTCATCTCGCGCATCCTGCCGATCGAGGACATGCCGTTCCTGGAGGACGGCACCCACGTCGACATCGTGCTGAACCCGCTGGGCGTGCCGTCGCGCATGAACGTCGGCCAGATCTTCGAAACCCATCTGGGCTGGGCCGCGCGCGGTCTGGGCCAGCAGGTGACGCAGGCTCTGGAAGAGTGGCGCGATGCCAATCCGGATCCGAAGGCGGGCGCCGCCCCGTCGGCGGTGTCGGAGAGCCTGAAGCGGGTTTACGGCGCGCAGTATCACGACGAGATCGATGCGCTGAGCAGCGATCAGGTCGTCGAGATGGCGAAGCTGCTGAAGAACGGCGTGCCGATGGCGACCCCGGTGTTCGACGGCGCCCGCGAGAGCGACGTGTCCGACATGCTGACGCTCGCCGGCTACGATACGTCGGGCCAGTCGACCTTGTATGACGGCCGCACCGGCGACGCGTTCGACCGCAAGGTGACCGTGGGCTACATCTACATGCTGAAGCTCCACCACCTCGTGGACGACAAGATCCACGCGCGTTCGATCGGGCCCTACTCGCTCGTCACCCAGCAGCCGCTGGGCGGCAAGGCGCAGTTCGGTGGCCAGCGCTTCGGCGAAATGGAGGTCTGGGCGCTCCAGGCCTACGGCGCCGCCTACACGCTGCAGGAAATGCTCACGGTGAAGTCCGACGACGTGGTCGGCCGCACCAAGGTCTACGAGGCGATCGTCAAGGGCGACGACACGTTCGAGGCCGGCATTCCGGAGAGCTTCAACGTGCTCGTGAAGGAAATGCGCTCGCTCGGCCTGAACGTCGACCTGAACTCGGCGGAAGACGCCGACGATGACGGGCTGGCCGAAGCCGCGGAGTAAACAGGAACCCTCCCCTCCCGCCTGCGGGAGGGGATCGAGGGGTGGGCGCGAACGGAGCGAGCTCCGGCGCCTGCCCACCCCCAACCCCTCCCGCATGCGGGAGGGGAGCTGAGTGAGGGATCACATGAACGAACTGACCAATTTCGCCAATCCGATCGCGAAGCCCGAAACCTTCGACCAGATCAAGATCGGCATCGCCTCGCCCGACCGCATTCGCAGCTGGTCCTTCGGCGAGATCAAGAAGCCCGAGACGATCAACTATCGCACGTTCAAGCCCGAGCGTGACGGCCTGTTCTGCGCGCGCATCTTCGGTCCGATCAAGGATTACGAGTGCCTGTGCGGCAAGTACAAGCGCATGAAGTACAAGGGCATCGTCTGCGAGAAGTGCGGTGTCGAAGTCACCGTCTCGAAGGTCCGCCGCGAGCGCATGGGCCATATCGAGCTGGCCGCCCCCGTCGCGCACATCTGGTTCCTGAAGTCGCTGCCGTCGCGCATCGGCCTGCTGCTCGACATGCAGCTGAAGCAGCTGGAGCGCGTGCTGTACTTCGAGGCGTATATCGTCACGGAGCCCGGCCTGACGCCGCTCGAGAAGTTCCAGCTCCTCACCGAGGACGAGCTGCTCGACGCGCAGGACGAATATGGCGAGGACGCCTTCTCCGCCGGCATCGGCGCGGAAGCGGTCAAGACCATGCTCATGGACCTCGACCTTGAAGGCGAGAAGAAGGCCCTGCTCGAAGAGCTGGCCGTCACCAAGTCCGAGCTGAAGCCCAAGAAGATCATCAAGCGCCTGAAGGTCGTCGAGAGCTTCCTCGATTCCGGCAACCGCCCGGAATGGATGATCCTCGACGTCGTTCCGGTCATCCCGCCGGAACTGCGCCCGCTGGTGCCGCTGGACGGCGGCCGCTTCGCGACCTCGGATCTGAACGATCTGTATCGCCGCGTGATCAACCGTAACAACCGCCTGAAGCGCCTGATGGAGCTGCGCGCGCCGGACATCATCGTCCGCAACGAAAAGCGCATGCTGCAGGAAGCCGTGGACGCGCTGTTCGACAATGGCCGTCGTGGCCGCACGATCACGGGTGCCAACAAGCGCCCGCTGAAGTCGCTGTCCGACATGCTCAAGGGCAAGCAGGGCCGCTTCCGTCAGAACCTGCTCGGCAAGCGCGTCGACTATTCGGGCCGTTCGGTCATCGTGACCGGTCCGGAGCTGAAGCTGCACCAGTGCGGCCTGCCGAAGAAGATGGCGCTCGAGCTGTTCAAGCCGTTCATCTACGCCCGCCTGGACGCCAAGGGTCTTTCCATGACCCTGAAGCAGGCCAAGAAGTGGGTCGAGAAGGAGCGCAAGGAAGTCTGGGACATCCTGGATGAGGTCATCCGCGAGCATCCCGTCCTTCTGAACCGCGCGCCGACGCTCCACCGTCTGGGCATCCAGGCGTTCGAGCCGGTCCTGATCGAAGGCAAGGCGATCCAGCTGCACCCGCTCGTCTGCTCGGCCTTCAACGCCGACTTCGACGGCGACCAGATGGCCGTGCACGTCCCGCTGAGCCTCGAGGCGCAGCTGGAAGCGCGCGTGCTGATGATGTCGACCAACAACATCCTCAGCCCCGCGAACGGCAAGCCGATCATCGTGCCGTCGCAGGACATGGTGCTGGGCCTCTACTACCTCTCCATGATGAAGGAGGGTGAGCCCGGCGAAGGCATGCTCCTCGCCAACATGACCGAGGTGCATCAGGCGCTCAACGCCAAGGCCGTGACGCTTCACACGAAGATCACGAGCCGCGTGCCGCAGACCGACGAGAACGGCCAGCCCTACATGAAGCGCGTCGAGACGACGCCGGGCCGCATGCTGCTCGGCGAGACGCTGCCGAAGAGCCACAAGGTTCCGTTCGAGACGATCAACCGCCTGCTGACCAAGAAGGAGATCGGCGACGTCATCGACATCGTCTATCGCCACACCGGCCAGAAGGAGACGGTGCTGTTCGCGGACGGCATCATGTCGCTCGGCTTCCGCCACGCCTTCCAGGCCGGCATTTCCTTCGGCAAGGACGACATGGTCATCCCCGCCGCCAAGGAAGAGCTGGTCGACGAGACCAAGCTGCTCGTGAAGGATTATGAGCAGCAGTATCAGGACGGCCTGATCACCCAGCAGGAAAAGTACAACAAGGTGATCGACGCCTGGTCGCGCTGCGGCGACCGCGTGGCGGCCGAGATGATGAAGGAGATCCAGACGGTCCGGCGTTACGAGGACGGCGAGAATGCCGGCCGCGAAAAGCCGATCAACGCGATCTACATGATGGCGCACTCCGGTGCGCGTGGTTCGGCGGCGCAGATCAAGCAGCTCGCAGGCATGCGCGGCCTGATGGCCAAGCCTTCGGGCGAGATCATCGAGACGCCGATCATCTCGAACTTCAAGGAAGGCCTGACCGTCCTTGAGTACTTCAACTCGACCCACGGCGCCCGTAAGGGTCTGGCCGACACCGCGCTCAAGACGGCGAACTCGGGTTACCTCACCCGCCGTCTGGTCGACGTGTCGCAGGATTGCGTCATCGTCGAGCTGGATTGCGGCACCGAGCGGGCGCTGGAAATGCGCGCGATCGTGCAGGGTGGTGCGACCATCGCGTCGCTGGGCGAGCGTATCCTGGGCCGCACCACGGCCGAGGACATCGTCGACAGCAAGACCGGCGAGGTCGTCGCTCCGGAGGGCACGTTGCTCGACGAAGCGCTGATCGCGAAGATCGAGGCGGTCTCGCCGCAGGCGGTGAAGATCCGTTCGCCGCTGGTCTGCGAGAGCAAGGGCGGCGTCTGCGCCGCCTGCTACGGTCGCGATCTGGCCCGTGGTACGCCGGTGAACATCGGCGAGGCCGTCGGCGTCATCGCGGCGCAGTCGATCGGCGAGCCGGGCACGCAGCTCACCATGCGTACCTTCCACATCGGCGGCGCGGCGCAGCTCAACGAGCAGTCGAACCTCGAAGCGGTGTCGGACGGCAAGCTGGAGCTTCGTGGCCTGCCCACGATCCTCAATCCGCGTGGCCAGCGCATCAGCCTGGCGCGTAACGGCGAAATCGCGATCGTCGATATGGACGGCCGCGAGCGGGCGACCCATCGCCTGCCGTACGGCGCGCAGGTGCTGTTCGAGGAAGGCCATCTCGTCTCGAAGGGCGATCGCATCGCGCAGTGGGATCCGGCCTTCATGCCGGTGATCACCGAAAAGAAGGGCACGGTCCGCTATCAGGATCTCATCGAGAACCGCACGGTTCGCGAAGAGTCCGACGAGACGACCGGCCTGACGCAGCGCGTCGTGATCGAGGATGTGGGCCGCGGCAAGAAGGATGATCTGCGTCCGCGCCTCACCCTTCTCGACGACAGCTCGGGCGAGGCGGGCGTCAGCCGCCTGATCGTCGGCGCCGTCATCGCGGTGGACGATGGCCAGTCGGTCGAGGCCGGTGAGGTTCTCGCCCGCGTCCCGCGCGAAGCCGCCAAGACCCGCGACATCACGGGCGGTCTGCCGCGCGTGGCGGAGCTGTTCGAGGCGCGCAAGCCGAAGGAGAATGCGATCATCGCCAAGGTCTCGGGCCGTGTCGAATTCGGCAAGGACTACAAGGCCAAGCGCAAGATCCTGATCCGTCCGGAGGATGGCGGCGAGCCCGTCGAATATCTGATCCCGAAGTCGAAGACGATCGACGCGCAGGAAGGCGACTACGTGAAGCGTGGCGACAACCTGATCGGCGGTTCGCCGGATCCGCATGACATTCTCGAGGTGCTCGGTATCGAGCCGCTCGCCGAATATCTCGTGTCGGAAATCCAGGAAGTCTATCGACTGCAGGGCGTGAAGATCAACGACAAGCACATCGAGACGATCGTTCGTCAGATGCTGCAGAAGGTTGAGATCACGTTCGCGGGCGACACCACGCTCCTTCCGGGCGAGCAGGTCGACCGCGAGGAGATGGACGAGCTCAACGCCAAGGCGGCCGAGCATGGCGGCCAGCCGGCACAGGGCAAGCCGATCCTGCTGGGCATCACCAAGGCGTCGCTGCAGACCCGCAGCTTCATCTCGGCGGCGTCCTTCCAGGAAACCACCCGCGTGCTCACCGAGGCTTCGGTGCAGGGCAAGGTGGATACGCTGACGGGCCTCAAGGAGAACGTCATCGTCGGCCGCCTGATCCCGGCGGGTACGGGTGCGGGCATGAACCGCCTGCGCGTCACCGCCTCGTCGCGCGATGCGGCGCTGCGGGCCCAGCAGAAGAGCTGGCAGGCCTCGCTCATCGCGCCGCAGACCGCGGCCGAGGAGCATGCCGCCGAGCTGCGTCAGCCGGTCCAGGCCGATACGGGCAGCGATGCCCTGGCCGAAGTGGTCGGCGAATCGCATGGCACCGACGCGGATGCGGGCGATTACCTGGACAAGTGATCGTCGCCCTTTCGGGCTCGAAAAAGCGCCGTCGTCCCGGAAGGGGCGGCGGCGTTTTTCGTTTGGGCCGGCTTAAAAAACCCCAAAACCGTCTCAGAAACGAAACGAATGCACACTTCGGCCGTATTTCTGCATAAGGAAATGGTGCAGCGCAGCGTTGCGCCCCCGCAGGGCGCCGCAATACGGTTCGGTATCGGCCCGGGGCACAGCCCGGGGTCGTGGTCGTAGGTAGGGTTACGCATGGTGTTCATCACGCCCACGGGCGAACGACTTGCCCAGGATCGCCGGCGGACCCGCCGCTGGCCGACCCACGCCACCTGCGGCGTTCGCGGGCCGGATGGGGTGCCGTCCTCGGTCACGCTCTGGAATATCTCGGAAGGCGGCTTCGGCGCACAATGCGCGGCCGCCGTCGCCGGTGGCGATCGGCTGACCTTCCGGCTCGGCCGCACCGGCTATGCCGACGCCCGCGTTGTGTGGCGGATCGGGGATGTGGTGGGCTGCGAATTCCTGCGCCCGGTCAGCCCGGCCGAAGTCGCCCTCGCCCTCGCCACCGCCACCCCCGTGGCCATCGACGACAAGGATGAGCCGCGGCGCTAGTCCGGGCGGCGCTCTCCCCTCCCGCCTGCTGGAGGGGCCGGGGGTGGGCGCGAGCGAAGCGAGCCTTGCGCTCCTCCTCTGCCTCCCGCTTGCGGGCGGGGCTTCCCGCCGCCCCCCACCTCATCCCATCGCCCGTGCCGTGATCCGGCCGCAAATGCCCGGCAGACGGGCGTCATGAAAAAGGCTCTCGCCCTCCCCGCGCTCGCTGTGTGCGCCCTCGCGCTTTCGGGCTGCGTCCGCACCGTCGGCACGATCGTCACCGCGCCGGTGAAGGCCGCGAGCTGGACGGTCGACAAGGCGACGACCAGCCAGAGCGAGGCGGATCGCAACGCCGGCCGCAAGATGCGCAAGGACGAAGAGAAGCGAGCGCGGGAGGAACGCAAGCGCCAGAAGGAGGCCGCGCGGAATCAGGATTCGTAACGCGGGACCTTCATTCGCGCCGATTTCCTGCCCTTTTTACGGGCCCGCTTTTACCTTTCGGAAAGCCTCTCCCGCCTTGCCTGCAGATGAACGCAGGACTCCGTCGTTTCGCCGCACCGCAGCTTAACAGGCCCGCCGCCATCCCGTAGCTCACACTGTGTCAGCGGGATCGGGGGATTCGCAGTTGTTTAAAAGTGCCCGGGCGGCGGTTGCCGCTCTGATCTTCATCACGGCGATCTCGGCCCCCACGGCCGCCAACGCCCAGTCGACCTATTGGCAGTGCGCCCCGTTCGCCCGCGTCTTCTCGGGCATTCAGCTGTTCGGCGCGGCCGCCAGCTGGTGGCATCAGGCGATCGGCAAATATGCTCAGGGCGGCGCGCCCAAGATGGGCTCGGTGCTGGTGTTCAAGGCGATCGGCGCCATGCGCTCGGGCCATGTCGCCACCGTCACCAAGATCGTCTCCGATCGCATCATCAAGGTGACCCACGCCAATTGGGGCGGCGCCAAGGGCCGCGTCGAGAATGACGTGACCGTGGTGGACGCCTCGCCGAACGGCGACTGGAGCCAGGTGAAGGTCTGGTATTCGCCGATCCACGATATCGGCCAGCGCGCTTACCCCACCTACGGCTTCATCTATGGCGGCGCGAAGGCCGTCGCCGCCGAGGCCGCTGCCGCCGGCCAGGCGCTGGAAGGCAAGAACGCCGGCATCGGCGGCTGATCTCCGGTTCATTGCATAGACACCGCCCGTCCGTTAGGGGCGCGCAATGGATGTTACCGACCTGCGCGTCGCGCTGTTCTCAGGCAATTATAATTATGTGCGGGACGGGGCCAATCAGGCGCTGAACCGCCTTGTCGGCTATCTGATGCGCGAAGGGGCCAAGGTCCGCATCTACAGCCCCAAGGTGGCCAAGCCCGCCTTCGCCTCCACCGGCCGCGTCGTGAACGTCCCCTCTTTGCCCCTGCCCGGTCGCGGCGAATATCGCGCGCCGCTCGGCATCCCCGGAAAGGTGCGCCGCAACCTGCGCGAATTCGGCGCGAACATCTTCCACGTGGCCAGCCCCGAAATCCTCGGCCACCGCGCCGTCACGCTCGCGCGCTACTGGGGCAAGCCGGTGGTGGCCTCGGTCCACACCCGTTTCGAGACCTATCCGCGCTATTACGGCTTCGCGTTTCTGGAGCCGGCGGTGGAGGCCTATCTGCGGCGCTTCTATCGCCGCTGCGACGCGATCTTCGCCCCGTCCGAATCGATGGCCCAGGTGCTGCGCGAACAGCGCATGAGCTATGACGTCGGCATCTGGACGCGCGGCGTGGACAATGCGATCTTCACGCCTCAGCGGCGCGACATGGAGTGGCGCCGCAGCATCGGCCTGGCCGATGACGAGCCCGCCATCGGCTATGTCGGCCGGCTCGTGATGGAAAAGGGCCTCGACGTCTTCGCCGAGACGATCGATCTGATGCGCCAGCGCGGCACGAAGGGCCGCATCGTGGTGGTGGGCGAAGGCCCGGCGCGCGAATGGTTCGAAAAGCGCCTGCCCGAGGATACCATCTTCGCCGGCTTCCAGCGCGGCGAGGATCTGGGCCGCGCGATGGCCTCGTGCGACATGCTGTTCAACCCCTCCGTCACCGAGACGTTCGGCAACGTGACGCTGGAGGCGATGGCCAGCGGCCTGCCCGTGGTGGCCGCCAAGGCGACGGGCAGCGAGAGCCTGGTCGAGGACGGCATCACCGGCCGCCTGATCCGCCCCGGCGCCAACGAGGCCTTCGCGCAGGCGCTGCGCCTCTATTGCGAGGATGCCGGCGCGCGGGAAGCCGCCGGACGCGCCGGCCTTGCCGCCAGCGAACGCTACACCTGGGATCGCGTCAATCAGGCCCTTGTCGAAGGCTATCTGCGCGTGATCCGGCTGCGCGAAATGGGCGGCCGCCCGATCAGCAAGGCGCGCTGAGGGAGCCCTCTCCGGCTTTCATCCGCGCGCGGAGGAAATTGGCCGCGCCGACGAGATTTTCCTCGCGTGCCTCAACCCGCCAGCGCGGCACGCGGCGAAGCATCGAGGCATAGCCCGCCCGCGCCTCGAACCGCTCGTTGAATGCGGCGGCGAGCTGATCGCCAGCGAGCAGATCGTTGCCGGCGCCGTGCAGCAGCAGCCCGTTCCACGCCCCTGTCGCCAGCACCGCATCGCCGCAGAAGGCGCCCAGCATCGCCGCGCGCGCCCGCGCGATCCCGATCGCATTGCCCCGCAGCGACGTGCCGGCCCAGATCGGATCGTCCCGCCCGACCAGCAGGGCCCGCTCCCAGCCGACCGGCCCACGCGCACCCGACAACGCTGTCCACACCGTGCGCTCGACATCGCCGAAGGGGGAAAAGGCGATGTGGCCGATCTCCGTTTCGGCATGCGCAATCCCGTGCGGGGAGTGGATCAGCAAAGCCGCACCGAGCCCCGACCGGAAATTGACGGCGAGATAGCCACCCTTGCTGCCGTCCGGCAATTGCCTCGGCTCCGCCAGGCCGCCGAGCGGACTATGCCGGTTCGACGACGGTGCGAGATCGGACCAGAGCTTCGCCGCGCTGTCGTTCATCACGGCGGGCATGCGGTCCATCACATAGGCCAGCCCTCGGACCGAGATGATCCACGGCGATCGCGCCACCCGGACGGTATCGCCGATCACGGGCCCGCTGATCACCACCGCCGTCGGCAGGCCGCGCAAGGTGATCCCCGCCTCCCGCCCATAATGGAGGATGCAATCGGTGGCGGTCACGAAATCGCGGCTGGAATAATGGCGCTGCTGGCGAAGCTCCGCATGATCGGCGCCGCACGCCAGCGCAAAGCGCGCATTTCCGCCATCTATATCGATCAAAAGCCAGTCGTCGGACACGGCGCCTCTCCCCCGGATCCCGCGATCCGTGTCGGCCGCGGCTTTTCCGATCCCCACAATCTAGCGAGTTCAAGTAGATAAGCGGTTAATGCAGCCATTGGGAAGAGCCGGCTCTTCCGTCACGGCACGGCCCGGACTAATTCCGGCGCGATGCCGTCCAAGTCCTCCCCATCCAGCAAGTCCAGCGTGCGCCCGTTCGCGCGGCGACGGGCGAGCCTGTTCCCGCCGGTGATCGGCTGCGACGAAGTGGGCCGGGGGGCACTCTGCGGCCCCGTGGTGGTGTGTGCGGTGTGGTTCGAGCCCGAGGCGCTGCCCAAGGGGCTGCTCGCGCGGCTGGATGACAGCAAGAAGATCGCGCAGGCCGAGCGCGAGGCGCTCTACCCATTGATCGCACGCTGCGCCCGCGTCTCCTTCGCGGCGCGATCGGCACGCTATATCGACGTCTATAATATCCGGAACGCGACGCTGCAGGCGATGACGCAGGCCGTCACCCGGCTGGACCTGGACGCCCCCGTACGGATCGACGGGATCGACGTGCCGCGCGGGCTTTCCGGCGATGCGCTCGCTGTGATCAAGGGCGACGCGATCGTGCCGCAGATCGCCGCCGCCTCGATCATGGCCAAGGTGATGCGCGATCGCCTGATGGCGCGCCTCGCGCAGCGCCACATCTATTATCGCTGGGAGCAGAATGCCGGCTACGGCACCAAGGCGCATCGCGACGCGATCCTGACGCACGGCTCCACCCGCCACCATCGCCGCTCGTTCGGGGATCTGCTGGCGGGGCTGGAGCCGGTGGTGGCGCGCTAAACCCCTCTGCGCTCCCCCACCAAACTCCCCTCCCTGAAAGGGAGGGGTTGGGGGTGGGTTGAGGAAGGCGGGGCGATCGGCTCCGGCAGCGAGCCCGACCGACCTGCCATTGTCCAGCGAGCGGCTCGCAAGCTTCCACCCACCCCCGGCCCCTCCCTTCCAGGGAGGGGAGAAGAGAAGGGTCAAACCGGCGAAAGCGCCTCGTCCCTCAGCCCGCGCCACACCCGCAGCGCCTGCACCGTCTCATAGGCATCGTGGACGCGCACCATCTGCACGCCCTGCGCGGCACCTGTCAGCACCACCGCCACCGATCCGCCCAGCCGCTCCTGCGCGGGCGCCTCGTTGGAAAGCGCGCCGATGAAGCGCTTGCGGCTCGCCCCCAACAGGATCGCGCAGCCCAGCCCGTGAAACAGCGACAGGCCGTTCATCACCGCCAGATTGTGCCGCAGCGTCTTGCCGAAGCCGACGCCCGGATCGACCATGATCCGCGTGCGATCGATCCCCGCCGCCACCGCCGATGCGACGCGATCCTCCAGCCAGTCATAGACTTCGATCAGCGCGTCGCCATAATGCGGATCCTGCTGCATCGTCGCCGGATCGCCGCGATGGTGCATGATCACCACGGGCGCACCGCGCGCCGCGACCAGAGCCTCCGCCTCTTTATCATATGTGAGGCCCGACACGTCGTTGATCAGCCCCGCGCCGGCATCCAGCGCGGCGGCCATCACCGCCGCCTTGCGCGTATCGATCGAGATGGCCGCGCCCGCCCCCGCCAGCAGCTGGATCACGGGCACGACGCGCGCGATCTCGTCCTGCTCCCACACGGCGGCCGCGCCCGGCCGGGTGGATTCGCCGCCCACGTCGATCAAAGCCGCCCCCGCCTCCAGCATGCGTGTGGCGGACAAGGCGGCGCTGGCCGGATCGGCATTGCGGCCGCCATCCGAAAAGCTGTCCGGCGTCATGTTGAGGATCGCCATCACCTGCGGCTGATCCAGCCGGATGGTACGCGCGCCCAGCTGCAGAGGGGCGCGGGGTGCGATCAGCCGCGCGAGGAACGCCCTGCCCTGCTCCGCCAGCGCGCCGGGGAGTCCGCCAAGGAAAGCATCGAGCGCCTCGACCGCGACCAAGGTCTGCGCGATGCGACGCCCGGCCTCGACCTCGATCACCTCGACGGCGGAGAAGAAGCAGAGCCCGCCCGCGAGCCGCAGCACCTTGCCGTCATGCCCGAACGGCGCATCCACGAACGCCGTCGGGCGCAGATAGAGGCGGGAGCCGGTCACCCCGCGCTCAGTGCAGTTTGGCGATGGAGAGCCCGTCGAGCTTGGCGCGCTCCTTCACCGAATCCTCGCTGCGGGTGAGCGCCTTGGCGATCGCCTTGAGTGCCATGCCCTTCTTCGCGAGCGTGTGGAGTTTCTGGATCTCGTCCTGTTTCCAGGGCTGACGATGTCGTTCGAAGCGTTCGGCCATATGGAGGCTCTAGCGGGTTGCACAGCGATCGTCATGTGGCGTTCGAGTGCCACATCCTCTCCCGTTTGCCCTAAGCTTGTCGAAGGGCTGTCCTTCTTTTCAGTGGGGAAAAGAAGGAACGGTGCTTCGACAGGCTCAGCACGAACGGAATTGGAAAGTATCGAGCCTATCCCTTCGCCGCCGCCAGATGGCGCTGGCGCAGCACGTCGATCGGCATCAGCGCGCCGGCTTCCTCGAAATGCCAGAAGGTCCAGCCGTTGCACGACGGCGCATTCTGCAGCGTGGCACCCAATTTGTGGATCGACCCCCCTGCCCCGTCCGCGCAGACCAGCCCGCCATCGGCCATCACCTCGGCCGTCCAGCGGCGGCGGGAGTCCATCAGCTTGGTGCCGGGCGCCACCGCGCCGCTTTCCACCAGCAGGCCGAAGGCCACGCGCTTCTCCGTCTTGCGCTCGGCCACGACGAGCATCGCGCTCTCGTCCAGCGGCAGCGTGGAATCGATCCGCGCGCGCGCCGCCTTCACATAGGTCGTCTCGCGATCGATCCCGATCCAGCGACGGCGCAGGCGGCGCGCGACCGCGCCCGTCGTGCCCGTGCCGAAGAAGGGATCCAGCACGATGTCGCCCGGCTTGCTGGCCGAAAGCAGCACGCGATACAGCAAGGCCTCCGGCTTCTGCGTCGGATGCGTCTTGTGGCCATGCTCGTCCTTCAGACGCTCGGCGCCGCCGCAGATCGGCAGTTCCCAGTCCGAGCGCATCTGCACGTCGTCGTTCAGCGTCTTCATCGCGCGATAGTTGAACGTGTAGCGCGCCTTCTGGCCCTTCGACGCCCAGATCATCGTCTCGTGCGCGTTGGTGAAGCGCGTGCCCTTGAAGTTCGGCATCGGATTGGCCTTGCGCCACACGATGTCGTTGAGGATCCAGAAGCCCTCGTCCTGCAGCGCCGTGCCGACGCGGAAGATGTTGTGATAGCTGCCGATCACCCAGATCGAGCCGTCATCCTTCAGGATGCGCCGCGCCTCCGCCAGCCAGCGGCGCGTGAAGCGATCATAGGCCGCGAGGCTGTCGAACTTGTCCCATTCGTCGTCGACCGCGTCGACCTGGCTGCCGTCCGGACGGAACAGATCGCCGCCCAGCTGAAGATTGTAGGGCGGATCGGCGAAGATCATGTCGATGCACTTGTCGGGCAGCTTCGCCATCTCGGCGATGCAATCCCCGATCAGGATCGTGTCGAGCGGCAGCAGCGACAGAGCCGGCCGCGCGGCAGCCTCCCGTATCGGTCGCACAACCCCCATAAATTCCGCCCTTCCCGCAATGAGCGCGCTCAATGAATCCGACAGGACTCCCCGGTCAAGAGTCCCGCTGATCGGAATTTTCGCAGACGCGGTATGGATACCGTGCCCCCGGAAAAGTTATCCACAGGATATGGCGACCGGCAAGATGCCCGGACTCAAGCTCTGGTGGGTGTGGCGCAAAAGACTCATTTTGCCGCGATCGTTTCGTCTCCGCGAAGGACTTGAGGTGTGGGGTGCGCGCGTCTAAACCGGCGGAAACAACAGGGACGGGGATACGGGATGGCCGAAGGCGCTCCAATGGACCAGAAGGCGCATGAGGAAACCTATGCGCGCTTCATCGGCCTCGCCAAGGCCGGCACGATCGCCTGCGCGCTGATCGCCGCCTTCGTCATCTTCCTCATCACGCGCTGATTCCCTGATGGCACTCAAGATCGCCGTCCTGAAGGAGACGGCGCCCGGCGAGACGCGGGTTTCGGCGACGCCCGAGACCGTGAAGAAGTTTGCGGCCCTCGGCGCCACCGTCGCGGTGGAGAGCGGAGCCGGCCTCACCGCCTCGATCTCCGATGCCGATTATGCGGCGGCCGGCGCCGCCATCGGCGATCGCGCGGCGACGCTGGCGGGCGCGGACATCATCCTCGGCATACAGGGGGCCGATCCGACGGGCCTTGCGGGCGCGAACCCCGGCGCGTGGATCGTCGCGGGCCTCGCGCCGTTCGCGGAGCGCGCGCGCGTCGATGCCTATGCGGCGGCGGGCTATGAGGCGCTGGCGATGGAATTCATGCCGCGCATCACGCGCGCGCAATCGATGGACATCCTCTCCTCGCAGTCGAACCTCGCCGGCTACAAGGCGGTGCTGCTGGCGGCGGCCGAATATGGCCGCGCCTTCCCGATGATGATGACGGCCGCAGGCACCGTCTCGGCCGCCAAGGCGTTCGTGATGGGCGTGGGCGTGGCCGGCCTGCAGGCGATCGCCACCGCGCGGCGCCTCGGCGCGCAGGTGTCGGCCACCGACGTGCGCTCCGCCACGAAGGAGCAGATCCAGTCGCTCGGCGCCAAGCCGATCTTCGTGGAAAGCGTGAAGGGCATCGAGGGCGAAGGCTCCGGCGGCTACGCGACCGAGATGAGCGACGAGTATCAGAAGGCACAGGCCGAACTGGTTTCCGCGCATATCGCCAAGCAGGACATCGTCATCACCACGGCCCTGATCCCCGGCCGCCCCGCCCCGCGCCTGATCTCCGACGCGCAGATCGCGACGATGCGCGCGGGCAGCGTGATCGTCGATCTGGCGGCCGAAAGCGGCGGCAATGTCGAGGGTGTCGTCGCGGGCGAGACGATCGTGAAGCACGGCGTGAAGATCATCGGCGCGAAGAATATCGCGGCGACGATGGCCGCCGATTCCTCGGCCCTATTCGCGCGCAACCTCTTCAACTTCCTCTCGGCCTTCTGGGACAAGGAAGCGGGCAAACCCGTGCTGGACGCCGAAATCGGCGACGCCATCCGCCTGACGCAGGGCGGCAAGGTCGTGAACCCGAGGCTGCTCGGATGATCGCCCACCTAGTTCCTCCCCATGCCCCGCATGGGGAGGGGGACCAGCCGAAGGCTGGTGGAGGGGCAGATCCCGTCCGCAAGGCTCGCGCCCTCCGCCGCGACATGAGCCTGCCGGAAGGTCTGTTGTGGCAGCGTCTGCGGCGCAAGGCCGGCGGCGCGAAGTTTCGTCGCCAGCATCCGATCGGCCCTTATATTCTCGACTTCTATTGCGCGTCGGCCAAGCTCGCCACCGAGATCGACGGCGCCAGCCACGCACACGGAAATCGACCGCACCGTGACGAAATTCGCGATGCTTTTCTGATCGCGCGCGGGCTCAAAATTGTCCGGCTCGAAGCGCGCAAGGTTTTGAACGATCCGGATGCCGCAGCCGATATGCTTGCGCGCGCCGCCTTACCCCTCCACCGCCCTGCGGTCGGTCCCCCTCCCCATGCTTTGCATGGGGAGGAATTTAGCGGAGCCTGCTGATGGACTTCATCTCGATCCTGTCGATTTTCGTGATGGCCTGTTTCGTCGGCTATTATGTCGTCTGGTCGGTCACGCCCGCCTTGCACACGCCGCTGATGGCGGTGACCAACGCGATCTCGTCCGTGATCATCGTCGGCGCGCTGGTGGCGAGTGCGGCCGGCGTGCTGGGCGGATCCGCCGCGTCGAAATGGCTCGGCCTGGCGGCGGTGGTGCTGGCCAGCGTGAACATCTTCGGCGGCTTCGCGGTCACCGAGCGGATGCTCGCCATGTACAAGAAGAAGGACAAGCCGGCCGGCGCCGGTCCCAAGCATTGATCGTCATCCCGGCGCAGGCCGGGATCTCGTGTGGCCGGGCGAGCGCCTGATAGCCCGGAGATGCCAGCCTTCGCTGGCATGACGCGATAAAAGGTTCGAGGGGGTTTTAATGGAGCATGTAGCCGTCAATCCGTGGGCGATGCTGGCCTATCTGGTCGCGGGCGTCTGCTTCATCATGGCGCTGCGCGGGCTTTCCAGCCCGTCGAGCAGCCAGCGCGGCAACCGCTTCGGCATGGCCGGCATGGCCATCGCCGTGGCGACCACGCTCATCACCCACGCCCCCGCCGTGGGCACCAGGGTCTGCCCGATCGCCGCCGATTGCTGGACGACGTGGACGATCGACTGGATCACCGCCGCTGAAATCGCCGGCGCGATCCTGATCGGCGCCGTGATCGGCCTCACCACCGCCAAGCGCATCCAGATGACGGCGATGCCGCAGCTCGTCGCGGCCTTCCACAGCCTCGTCGGCCTCGCCGCCGTGCTGGTGGCGATCGCCGCGTTCCTGAACCCCGCCGCGTTCGGCATCCTCGACGAGAGCGGCGCCGACATCTTCCTCAACAGCCGGATCGAGATGGGCCTCGGCATCGCGATCGGCGCGATCACCTTCTCCGGCTCCGTGATCGCCTTCCTGAAGCTCAACGGCAATATGGGCGGCAAGCCGATCATGCTGCCCGGCCGCCACATCATCAACCTCGGTACGCTCGTCGCGATCCTCGTGCTGGTCGGCCTGTTCCACCTGAACACACCGATCCTGTTCTGGGCGATCGCGCTCCTGTCCTTCGCGATCGGCTTCCTGCTGATCATCCCGATCGGCGGCGCGGACATGCCCGTCGTCGTCTCGATGCTGAACAGCTATTCGGGCTGGGCGGCCGCCGCGATGGGCTTCACGCTCCACAACACCGCGATGATCATCACCGGCGCGCTGGTCGGCTCGTCGGGCGCGATCCTCAGCTACATCATGTGCGCGGCGATGAACCGCAGCTTCATCAGCGTGATCGCGGGCGGCTTCGGCGGCGATGCGGGTGGCGCAGGTGGCGGCGAAGCGAAGGAGCAGCGGCCATGGAAGCGCGGCTCGGCCGAGGATGCGGCGTTCCTGATGAGCCAGGCCGAGCAGGTCATCATCGTGCCCGGTTACGGCATGGCGGTGGCACAGGCCCAGCATGCGCTGCGCGAGATGGCCGACGTGCTGAAGGCCGAGGGCGTCACCGTGAAATATGCGATCCATCCGGTCGCGGGCCGCATGCCCGGCCATATGAACGTGCTGCTGGCCGAGGCGAACGTGCCTTATGACGAGGTGTTCGAGCTGGAGGACATCAACAGCGAGTTCGCCCAGACCGACGTGGCCTTCATCATCGGCGCGAACGACGTGGTGAACCCCGCCGCCAAGACCGACAAAAGCTCGCCCATCTACGGCATGCCCGTGTTCGACGTGAACAAGGCCAAGACCGTGCTGTTCATCAAGCGATCGATGGGCGGCGTGGGCTATGCGGGCGTCGACAATGACGTGTTCTACCAGGACAATACGATGATGCTCCTCGCCGACGCCAAGAAGATGGTGGAGGAGATCGTGAAGGCGCTGGCGCACTGAGGCTCGTTTGAAGATGCGTCTTTCGGCGTAAGGACGGACCAGCCCGCGCCGCTACCCCCGCGCGGAAACGGTTCGCCGCGCCCGGCTCGACAGCGCGGCAGCTCGCGCGATAAGGGCGGACGCCTTCCGTTTCTGTTCAGGGAGTGCCCGCCATGGCCGACGACGCCAACAAGACGCCCGAAACCAAGACCGACGCCGAGAAGGCGAAGGCGAATCCCAACATGGGCATGTGGATCGGCGCGGGCGTGGGCGCGGGGATCGGATCGGCCGCGCTGGCGGCGGCCCTGCTCTACGCGACGCGCTACCGGAAGAAGAAGAGCCAGGCCAAGGACTGACGCTCCGGGGGCGATCGACGCCTCCCTCCCACGATCGTCATTGCGAGCGCAGCGAAGCAATCCAGTCCTCCCGTGCGGGTCTGGATTGTTTCGCTGCGCTCGCAATGACGAACAGATTGCCGCACATCTTCAGGCCATCCGTACTCCTGCGGACGCAGGAGCCCAGGGTTGCAGGCGGATGCGCCCGAAGCTCTGGGCTCCTGCTTTCGCAGGAGCACGGCAGAATGATCGGCAGAGTGATCGAACGCCGCCCTAGCGCAGCCTGATCGTCAGCTCGCTTTCCGGGATCAGGCGCACCGAGAGCAGGTCCGCCACCTGCTCCTTGGCGGGCACGAGCGCCCTCGTCTTCTCGTCCAGATAGATGGGCGCGTCGGCGCGGAGCGGCATCACCGTGAGCGTCCACGGATGGCCGAGGCGGGCGGCGAAGCGACGCAGGCCGATGCGCCACACGCGCCCGTCCCAGAAGGCATCGTCGATCATCGTGGTGCCGTCGAACAGACGGCCGATATCGCCGCGATAATCGATCTCGAGGAAGGCATCGCCGCCCTTGGGCAGCGCGTCCGTCGTCACGCTGAACGTCCACGCCGCGTCCACGCGATGCGCTTCGTCCAGCGGCTGCATCGCGGCCTTGGCCGGACCGCCAATCTCCACCGGCGGCGCCTCGCCCGCCGCGCGCGACTGCTGCGGCGTGAGCGTCTGCGTCGCTGCCGCCGGGAGCCGCGCGATCATCGCCCCGTTCGCCCCGCTCCGCACGCCCGGCTGCTTCGCCAGTGACGGCACGGCCGGCCAGACGGCGAGCGGCACATCCCCGCCACCCCGCTTCCGCAGCGTGATCTGATCGCCGTCGAAGGTGAGATCGGCCGGGGTCAGCACCAGCCGGCGCTGGCCGCCGACCTCGCCGACCCACGCCTGCTTCGCCGAGGCCGGGTCCAGCACCAGCAGGCGCACGCGCCCACCATCCGCCTTGGTGACGGTCACGATCCGGTTCGGCGCGGGGATCACCTGCGCGATCAGCCTGCCGCCGTCCTCCGCACGCGTCGGCACGGAGACGGCGCGCACGCCCGCATCGAACGCCAGCTCCACCGGCCCCGGCTGCGTTGCGGCCAGCACATGGATCGGCCCATCGCGATCCTCCAGCCGCGTCATCGGCTGCGCCGTCGCCCAGGCCAGCCGGACGCCATCGAGATCCAGATCGATCGGCCAGAAGAAGCTCGCGCCCGAAGCGATGTCGATCGGCCGCGACGGCATCGTCACCGTCCGGCCCGGCAATTTCAGCGTGAAGCGCACCGCGCTCTGCTTCGCCATCGGGTATTGGCGGATGTGATTGTTCACGAACAGGAAGCCGCTGTCGCCAGCACTTCGGAGCGACCAACGCAGCGACGCGCGATCCCCCGGCCCGCTCGGCACGACGGCGGGCTCGTGCGGCACCATCGGCGCGAGCCGGTCGCCATAGGCCTCCAGAAAGGCGTGGAGCGGCCGGAGCGCGCCGTTGACCGGATTGATCTCGCCATATTGGCCGATCGGCGCCTGAAAGTCGTACCCGATCGCCGGCACGTCATTATAGCCGCCCGAGCGGCTCGACTCCTCCAGGGTGCGCCCGTGGGCGAGCGGGTTCGCGCCGCCGTGGAACATGTAATAGCCGAGCAGATTGACGCCGGAGCCCACCTGGGTCGTGACGGCGGCGGCGATATCCTCCGGCTGCAGGATCGGCCGGCGGCGATACATGGTGGGCACGCCGCCGCCATATTCCGCGCCGAGGAAGGGCGTGTCCGCGATATCGTCATCGGCGTCACCGCGCTTGGCCGATTTGGTCTGCGCGCCCAGATCGCCGCTCACCCGGCTGTGGAAGCGGAAGAGATAATTCTCCTTGGGCGGCAGCGCCGTCGTCTTCGCCGACCAGGGCTCGTCCGGATAACCGCCGAAGACGGGCAGCACCTGCCCACGCGGATAGATGGTGTGGTCCCAGCCCGTCACCGTATAGAGCGGGACATCGAAGCCCAGCTTCAGCGCGAGCGCCTTCAGCGCCTGGATATGATCGCGCCCCTGACCGGGGCCGTCGGTATTATATTCATTCTCCAGCTGGAAACCGACGACCGGCCCGCCTTCCTTCCACAATTGGCCCTTCAATTGATCGCCTATGCCGGACCAGAAGCGCTCGACCTGCGCGAGATAAGCGGGATCGTTGCTGCGCGGGCGGGTGGAACCCACGATCCAGTCCGGAATGCCGCCGAAGCGCGTCTCCGCATGCGCCCACGGGCCGGGGCGCACGAACAGCATCAGGCCATGCTTGGCGCAGAGTTGTGCGAAACGGCGGAGGTCATGATCGCCGGTCCAGTCGAGACGACCCGGCTCCTGCTCGATCTGGTTCCAGATGATGTAGGTGGCGACGATCGAGACGCCCGAGGCTTTCATCTTCGCCAGCTCGGCATCCCATTCGGCGGCGGGCGTGCGCGTGTAATGAAACTCGCCCATCACCGGCAGCCAGGGCTTGCCGTCGCGCAGCAGCTCCCGACTGTCGACGCCGAGCGTGCCATGCGGCCCTGCCCCTGTGCCCATTATGAGATGGCCGGAGCGTGGCTGTGGCGACGGGGCGGTCGCATCCACTGTGACGGTCGCGGCAAAGGCCGGTCCGGCCGCCAGCAATGCCAGTGCCGAGCCCCGAATGCCGCTGCGAAACGCCCTCATCATCGTCCTCCCCTGCCGGCGGATCCGGTCCGCCCGGCCCGTCCTGACCGGCCGGGCATATTCATATGATATGTCATACTTATTGTGCGACCGATCGATCCCGTGCGCAATGCGGAACGACGTAGGTCACTCCGGACCGCATCCCGATGCGCCCTCAGGGCCGACGACGACGCCCGCCACATTGCCATCCTAGGCCGTTGAGGGCAGAGCGGGCCGAAGCGCGCTGATCGATCGTCCACGATGCCCCACTCGAACCTTCTCGACCGCTACGGCTCCCAATTGCGCCAGGCCGCGCGGGTGCTGATCGGCTGCGCGCTGACCTACACGGCCTATCGCATGCTTCACCTCGCCCAGGGCTATTGGGCGGTGTTCACGGTGATCATCGTGCTGCAGGGCTCGATCGCCACCACGCTGGGCGCCGCGCTGGATCGGCTGTTCGGAACGATCGCCGGCGCGCTGATCGGCGGCATCGCCACGGTCGCGATCCAGCATGGCGATGTCACGATCGGCGTCGCCCTGGTCGTGGTGGTCGGCATCACGGCCTTTGCGGCGGCGGTGCGCCCGCAGCTCAAGGTGGCGCCCGTCACCGCCGCGATCCTGCTGCTCACGCAGCCGCAGGGAATGCCCGTCCTGCACTTCGTGATCGATCGCATCGTCGAGATCGCGCTGGGCGGGCTGATCGGCGTCGCGGTCAGCGTATTGGTTTTCCCGGCGCGCTCGCAACCGCTCGTCATCGCGCGCGCCGCCGCCGTGCTGGAGCAGATGCAGCGCATCCTCGGCGTTCTCGCCGCCGCCGTCGGGGATACGGGGACACCCGCCCTGGCCGGAGAGCATGGACCGCTGCGCGCCGCGCTCGGCGCGGTGGAGCAGGCCGCCCGCGATGCCGAACGCGAGCGCGCCTCCGGGCTGGCCTATGGCGCGCCGCCGCCCGTGATCGCGCGCGCGCTCTGGCGGATCCGCAACGACCTGATCCTCGTGGCACGCGCGATCGATCTGCCGCTTCCCGCGCCCGCCGCGCACCTCATCGCAGCGCCTGCCACCGCATTGCTGGCGGCCGAAGCCGAATATGCCGGGCGCTGCGCCACGGCGCTTCGTGCAGGCACGGCGGCGGCGACCGGCGACGAACAGCCTTTATATCAGGCCTTCGAGGAGGCGTTCGGCAGCCTGCGCCAGTCCGGCCTGATCCGGACAATGGATTTCGCCGATGCCGGCCGCGTCTTCGGCCTCGCCTTCGCGATCGAGATTCTCCACCGCGACCTCGCCGATCTGGGCGGCCGGCTGGGACAGGAGATCGGCAAGACCGGCGGCTGAGGGGGCGCGCTCAGGTTTATGGTTCCGGGCCATGATAAACGATGACCGCCAGGGGCCGACCCGACCCTCGCCATTGACTCCGTGCGGGGCCGTCTGCGACCCTGCGGGCAACGAGAGAAGGCATGAAGCAGAGCAGCGCCAGCCACGGAGAGTCGGTGTTCGAGGCGGTGCGGTCGCCGAGCAGCGCGGGCGTATCCGCGATCGCCGCATCGTGGTGCCGATCGGTCCTCGCCCACGGGCTGGACCCCGAGGATCGCGACCAGCGCGAGCGGATGGACGGCGCCGCGCTGGCGACGTTGCGCACCGAGCATGGCCTGATGCTCTCGGTCGCCGTGCCCGTGCTGGATCACATCTATCGCTCGGTCGCGCGATCGGGATGCGCGGTGATCCTGAGCGATGCGCGCGGCGTGATCCTGGAGCGTCGGGCGGGCGATGGCGATGCGGACGGGTTCTCCGCCGCCGGGCTGGTCGAGGGCGCGCGCTGGAGCGAGGCGGAGGAAGGGACCAACGGCATCGGCACCTGCCTGTTCGAGGGCAAGCCCGTGATCATCCACCGCGACCAGCATTTCGCCAGCCGCAACGTGCACATCAGCTGCATGGATGCGCCCGTGCACGATCCTTATGGCCGGCTGGCCGCCGCGCTCGACGTCTCCAGCTGTCGCGATGATCACAGCCCGGCGATGGCGGAGATGATCGCGGCCCTCGTCCGCGATGCCGCGCGCCAGATCGAACGCGACTTTTTCTGCCGCCATTTCGAGGGGCATCGCATCGTCCTGCTCTCCGACGATGCGGTGACGGGCACGGCGCTGCTGGCGGTGGACCGCGACGATCTGGTGATCGGCGCCAGCCGCGCCGCGCGGCTGCACTTGCGGCTGGAGGATGCCGCGCTGGCGACTCCGCGCGCGCTGGATCAGCTGCTGGGCGAACAGGCGCCGCTCTCGTTCGACGATGCCGATCGCGCCGTGCTGCGCCGCGCGCTGGCGCGCGCCAACGGCAATGCCAGCGAGGCCGCGCGCCTGCTCGGCATCGGCCGCGCGACCCTCTATCGGCGCATGGCGCGCGCCGGGATGAAGCACTGATCGTTTCCGGATCCCACCTGTCTCGATAGTGAGACGGATCCGGACCGCCGCGATTTTCCGGCTCTTTCGCCCGGCATCCCCCAGGTCCAACCTCCTCTCCAGACGCCGGGTCAAACGGCGCCGATCGAGAGATGAAGAGGATCAGGCACATGGATGCCATCATTCAGGACCGTCCGGCCACCACGCTCACGCCGCCGTTCGCAGCACGTTATGACAATTTCATCGGCGGCCGCTGGGCCGCGCCCAAGGCGGGCCGCTACTTCGAGAATATCTCCCCCATCACCGGCAAGGTCGTCGGCGAGATCGCCCGATCGCAGGCCGAGGATATCGAGGCCGCACTCGACGCCGCCCACAAGGCCAAGGACGCCTGGGGCCAGACCTCCGTCACCGAGCGCGCCCGCATCCTGAACCGCATCGCGGACCGGATGGAGCAGAATCTCGAGACACTCGCCACCGCCGAGACGTGGGACAATGGCAAGCCGCTGCGCGAGACAATGGCGGCGGACATTCCGCTCGCGATCGATCATTTCCGCTATTTCGCGGGCGCCATCCGCGCGCAGGAAGGCTCGCTCGGCGAGATCGACCACGACATGGTCGCCTATCATTTCCATGAGCCGCTGGGCGTGGTCGGCCAGATCATTCCGTGGAATTTCCCGCTGCTGATGGCGGCCTGGAAGATGGCGCCTGCGCTGGCCGCCGGAAACTGCATCGTGCTGAAGCCCGCCGAGCAGACCCCCGCCTCGATCATGGTGTGGATCGATCTGGTCGGCGATCTGCTGCCGCCCGGCGTACTGAACATCGTCAACGGCTTCGGGCTGGAGGCGGGCAAGCCCCTCGCCACCTCGCCCCGGATCGCGAAGATCGCCTTCACCGGCGAGACGACCACCGGCCGCCTGATCATGCAATATGCCAGCGAAAACCTGATCCCGGTCACGCTGGAGCTGGGCGGCAAATCGCCGAACATCTTCTTCGAGGATGTGGTGCGCGAGGATGACGATTATCTCGACAAGGCGATCGAGGGCTTCGTGATGTTCGCGCTCAACCAGGGCGAGGTCTGCACCTGCCCCAGCCGCGCGCTGGTGCACGAGAAGATCTACGACCGCTTCATGGAGCGCGCGCTGAAGCGCGTCGCCGCGATCGTGCAGGGCAGCCCGCTCGACATGGCGACGATGATCGGCGCGCAGGCCTCGTCCGAGCAGCGCGACAAGATCCTGTCCTATGTCGATATCGGCAAACAGGAAGGCGCGGAGCTGCTGATCGGCGGCGGCGCGGCCGATCTCGGCGGCGAGCTGGCGGGCGGCTATTATGTCCAGCCGACCGTGTTCCGCGGGCACAACAAGATGCGGATCTTCCAGGAGGAGATCTTCGGCCCGGTCCTGTCCGTCACCACCTTCAAGGACGCGGCCGACGCGCTCGCGATCGCCAACGACACGCTTTACGGCCTCGGCGCGGGCGTGTGGAGCCGCGATGCCAACACCTGTTACCGCTTCGGCCGCGCGATCCAGGCCGGGCGCGTCTGGACCAACTGCTACCACGCTTACCCCGCCCATGCGGCGTTCGGCGGCTACAAACAGTCCGGCATCGGGCGCGAAAACCATAAGATGATGCTGGATCACTATCAGCAGACCAAGAACATGCTCGTCAGTTACAGCCCGAAGAAGCTCGGCTTCTTCTGACTGTCCCCCCGCGCCCGGCCGCTCCCCATCCTCACGGCCGGGCGCACCCTTTTCCAGACGTTCCAGACAAAGGAGAGAGACCATGGCGAAGACCATGAAGGCCGCCGTCGTGCGCGAATTCGGCAAGCCCCTCACCATCGATGAAGTGCCCGTGCCGGAGGTCGGCCCCGGCCAGATCCAGGTCGCGATCCAGGCGTCGGGCGTGTGCCACACCGATCTTCATGCCGCCGAGGGCGACTGGCCGGTCAAGCCCAATCCGCCCTTCATTCCCGGCCACGAGGGCGTCGGCTTCGTCAGCCAGGTCGGCGCGGGCGTGAAGCATGTGAAGGAGGGCGACCGCGTGGGCGTGCCGTGGCTCTACAGCGCGTGCGGGCATTGCGTGCACTGCCTGGGCGGCTGGGAGACTTTGTGCGAAACACAGCTCAACACCGGCTATTCGATCAATGGCGGCTTCGCCGATTATGTGATCGCCGATCCCAATTATGTCGGCCACCTGCCCAGCTCGATCAGCTTCGCCGAGATCGCGCCCGTCCTCTGCGCCGGTGTCACGGTCTATAAGGGCCTGAAGATGACGGACACCAAGCCGGGCGACTTCGTCGCGATCAGCGGCATTGGCGGCCTCGGCCACATGGCCGTGCAATATGCGGTCGCGATGGGGCTGAACGTGGCGGCGATCGACATCGATGATGCGAAGCTGGATCTCGCGCGCCGGCTGGGCGCGACCGTGACGGTCAATGCCCGCAACGAGGATCCGGCGACGATCATCAAGCGCGAGACGGGTGGCGGCGTGAACGGCGTGCTCGTCACCGCCGTCAGCCCCAAGGCGTTCGAGCAGGCGATCGGGGTAACGGCGCGCGGCGGCACCGTGGCGCTGAACGGCCTGCCGCCGGGCGATTTCCCGCTCAACATCTTCGGCCTCGTGCTGAACGGCATCACCGTGCGCGGATCGATCGTCGGCACGCGCCTGGATCTGCAGGAATCGATCGACTTCGCCGCACAGGGCAAGGTGAAGGCCACGGTGGAGACCGCGAAGCTGGCGGACATCAACAAAATCTTCGATCGCATGCACAAGGGCCAGATCGAAGGGCGCGTGGTGATGGATCTGGTGGGCTAGACAGAAGCCTTATCCTACCTTCCCGTTTGCACTGAGCTTGTCGAAGTGCCGTTCTTCTTTAGCTATGCCGAAGAGGAGAAGGACGGTGCTTCGACAGGCTCAGCACGAACGGGTTTGGAAAGGTCAGATCGTCATCCGACAGCAGGAGGCGGAGCATGGCGCATGAGGCAGCCGGAATCGAACGGGTCGTCGCCACCCAGGCGGCGCTGGCGTTGCTGGACGAGATCCGCGCCGATCATGGGCCGGTGCTGTTCCATCAGTCGGGCGGATGCTGCGATGGCTCCTCCCCCATGTGCTATCCGGCCGGCGACTTCCGCCTCGGCGAGGGCGACATCTTGCTGGGCGAGGTCGGCGGCGCGCCCGTCTATATCGGCCGCGCGCAAGGCGAGGCCTGGGCGCACACGCAATTGATCCTCGATGTCGTTGCCGGGCGTGGCGGCATGTTCAGCCTCGACAATGGCCGCGAGAAACGCTTCCTGACGCGCGGCCGGGTGTTCACCGACGCGGAACGCGACTGGCTGCGCACCCACGCCTGAATCCTCGCGGCCGGGCCGCCAACCGGGCGTGTTTGTCGCGACGCCCTCGCCCCACCCTCCTCCGCGTGGACCACCTCGCCCGCTCATCGCAACACCGGGATCGACAACCCGCACGTCCAAGGCCGCGCGCCTAGGTTTGGGCGAAGTTTTTCTTTTTTGCCTATCGATAAAGTAGGATTTAGCCGCCCTCCCCACAAAATCGCAAAAAAACGGGGATTTATGGGACGCTACAGCTTTTTCCTGGCGCCTTTCGCGCTGCTTTCCAGCACGTCCGTGATCGCTCAGGCGGCGATCCAGAGCGCACCGGCGCCATCGCCCTCCGCCAAGACCGACGGTGCGGACGAGAAGGGCGCCGATGAGAAGGAAGTCGTCGTCACCGGCATTCGCCAGAGCCTGGCCGGCGCGCTGACCGCGAAGCGGAATGCCCCGCAGGTGATCGACGCCATTTCGGCCGAGGATACCGGCAAATTCCCCGACAAGAACATCGCCGAGGCGCTCCAGCGCGTCACCGGCGTCCAGCTCACCCGCGCAGGCGGCGAGGGCTCCAGCATCACGATCCGGGGCGCCGACGCCTCGCTCAACCGCGTCGAGATCAACGGGCAGACCGCGCTTTCCACCAGCATCGCCGCCGCCGCGGGCAATGGCAGCAACCGGCAGGTGGATTTCCGCGATTTGCCGACCGAGTTCCTCTCGCGCGTCGAGGTGGTGAAATCCGCGACGGCGGACATGACCGAAGGCGGCCTGGGCGGCACGGTGCGCGTCATCACCCGGCGGCCGTTCGATACGAAGGACGGCTATCTCGCGGGATCCGCGCAGGGCATCTACAATCAGCTGGCCAAGACCGCCGATCCCCGGCTGGCGCTGATCGGCAGCAAGCTGTTCGCCCATGACACGCTGGGCGTGCTGCTGTCGGGCACGTACGAAAAGCGCACGATCCGCTACGATCAGGCGCGCACGACCGGCTGGCGTCAGGTGGAGACGGTGCAGCCCGCGACGCCCGCCGCGCAGAATTGCCTGAGCGGACGCAATCAGGCCCGCTGCGTCGATGTCGACAAGAGCGGCTTCGGCGATTTCTATCCCGATATCCCGCGCTACATCCAGTCGAACGAGCCGACCAAGCGTTACGCCCTGAACGGCATCGTCGAGTGGCGCCCGGAGCCGAACTTCAAGGCCTATGTCGAAGGCACCTTCACCCGCAGCGATACGCGCTCCGACGATCAGTATCTCCAGATCGGCACGACCCAGGCGGTGGCCAATGGCGGCATCGATACCGGCAGCGTCGCCATCGCCGACGAAACCGCGCGCACGGTGACGTTCGTCAACGGGCTCAACGCGCCGTCCGGCCTCGCCGTCAATTATCGCAGCGTGATCGGCAGCCTCAACCGGCGGACGTTCAACGGCATCGCCGGATCCGAATGGACGCTGGGCCGCCTGACGCTGTCGGCGCGCGGCACCTATGCGAAATCGCGCGTCTTCAACAACGAGGTGGACCTCACCGCCACCGTTTCCGGCCGGGACGCCCTGCCCTGGATCAAGATCGATTACAGCAATCCGCAGCAGGGCCCCAACATCATCCTGCCGATCGATCCGACCTCGACCGCAGGCGTCAACACGCTCTCCGCCGAGGCGCGGCCACGGATCAACCGGCAGCGCGAGGTGGGCGGCAAGTTCGATGCCGAGTTCAAGCCCGAAAGCGCCAGCATCTTCCAGTCGTTCAAGGCCGGCGTGGAGGCGCGCAACCTCACCTCCAGCAGCACCTTTTTCAACTCGGTCTACACGCTGAACGGCGTCACCGGGCAGACCACCCGCACGCAATCGGGCGTGACGGGCACGCAGATCCTCTCCACCACCACGCCGGCCGCCATGCTCGGCCAGATCCAGAGCCTGCTGGGCGCCCACGCCACCGTGGGCGACGGCAGCTTCTTCCGCACCGGCGACCTCGGCTTCAGCGGGATCGATCGCTGGCTGAATCTCGGCCAGCCCCTCGCCGACGCGATCGGCGTGCCCGATCCCTATGGCAGCGCCTCGCCGCTCGATACCTATCGGGTGAAGGAGGAGAATATCGCCGGCTATCTGCAGACGGCGGTGAAGGCCGACGTGGGCATCGATCTGTCCGGCGTGTTCGGCGTGCGCCTCGCCCACACGCGCACCATCTCCTACGGCAGCCAGAGCGCGAACAATGTGATCACGCCGGTGCGCTACAGCGGCAGCTATACGGTGGCTTTGCCCTCGGCCAATCTGCGCGCCGAAATCATCCCGAACAAGCTGGTGCTGCGCGCGACCGCGACCGACGTGCTCGCCCGCCCCGCCCCGTCGCAGCAGGCGCCAAACGTCCGCCTCGATCCGGTGGCGCTGACGGGATCGCGCGGCAATCCGGGGCTGAAGCCCTATCGCGCCTGGCAATATGATCTCGGCGCCGAATATTACATGTCGCGCACCGATTATGTGTCGCTCACCGGTTTCCGCAAGGACATCACGTCCTTCATCGACACGCGCATCCAGGAAGAGACAATCAACGGGCAGACCTATGCGATCAGCCTGCCCGTGAACGGAACCCAGCATGTTACGATCCAGGGTTTCGAGGCGGGCGCGCAGGTGACGTTCGGCTTCCTGCCGGGCCTCCTCCACAATCTCGGCACCGTGCTGAACTACACCTACATGCACGACAGCGGCTATGAAGGGCGCGACTATTTCACCCGCGACAAGCTGCCCTTTCCGGGCGTCTCCCACAACAGCTACAACGCGTCACTCTTCTACGACGACGGGCATGTCGCGATCCGCGGATCCTATAACTGGCGCAGCCGCTTCCTGATCAACGCGCAGGATCGCGGCAACAATCCCTCGTTCGGAGAAGCCTTCGGCCAGTTCGACGCGTCGCTCAGCTACGTCGTCAACAAGCACTTCTCCGTGTTTCTGGAGGGCGTGAACCTGACGGACGCCACCCGGATCGAGGATGCGAACAGCATCTATCGCCGCAACGTGATCGAAACCTACGGCCGCCGCGTCTATTTCGGCATCCGGGGAAAATTGTGACGCGGGCCTGACCCAAGGCCGGAGGCGTCGCTCGCCCAAAGCCAGAGCGCGCCTCCGCATCCCGAAGCGCGATTCAAGCCCTTGATATCGGAATGGAATGGTGCCGGCTGAGGGGATCGAACCCCCGACCTTCGGTTTACAAAACCGCTGCACTACCGCTGTGCTAAGCCGGCCCGTGGGGCAATGCCCCGTCGCATGACGTGCGCTCCATGCGTCAGCGAACGCCGAACGTCCAGCCTTCGGTGTCGCGAACGGGCTCCAGATCGTGCGGATGCCACAGATCCGGATCGACGGCGGCGCGGCGCAGCCAGGCGGCGGTGAGCAGGGCATCGCCGCTGTGATCGTCGATCGCGCCCGCGCCGGGCACGGGCGCCGAGGCGATGGCCGGCGCCGTCAGCGCCCGGTTCAGCGCCTCGATCGAGCGCAGCTTCGTGCCGCCCGTCACGCCCGCCCGGCGCGCGGCGATGCTCGTATAGATTTCCACCAGCAGCGCGTCCTCCTCCGGCACGGGATCGAACGGCCAGAACGGAATGCGCCCGTCCAGCGCATGCAGCACGCGCATCCCGGTCAGGCTCGATCGCCCGACCTGCGAGGCGCCGACGAGGTTGAAGCAGGAATAAGGCCGCACGCCCTGCGCGCGCGCTGCCACCTCGGTCGCGCGCATCCGGCCGTTGCCCGCCGTGCGAAACCGCGCGCCCGTCCGCATCCCGATCCGGAAATGCGCGGCATGATCCGCCACGAAATGCGAGACGGCATGATGCGCCTGCCCGGCCGAGCCCGCCTCGACATAGGCCCATAAGGCCCGCGCGTCGGCCGGGGCGGTCCCCTCGCCCGGCAGGAAGGCGCCCTCGTCGGCGAAGGGCAGGGACGGCGAGAGATCGAGCCCGATCAGCATCCGGCGCGGGGCCTGCGCGATCAGCCAGTCCAGCACCTCCTGCCGCGACCAGCGCCCGCGCGGCGGGATCACCAGGCTGGGCGCCTCTTCGCCCGCCTTGCAGGTGGCGATGGCGATTCCCTTCAGCCGATCGCCCACCGCGCCCGACCAGTCGATGCAGGCGAAGCGGTCGAAGCGGTCGAAGCGGTGTGTCATCGCCCGCGCCTCCTTACCATCCGAGCCGATCAGGCCGCAGGCACCGCCGTGTTGAACAGTCGGCAATCGGAGCGGCCATTACCGCTCAGCTTCGCGCCGTTGGACACTGTGAAGTCCGTCCGCTGCCGGATATTATACGCCTCGAACACATGGATGCTGGAGGTGGCGAAGGAATAAAAGGGCACCATCGGCCGATAGGTGTAGAATACCTCCACCACCATCACCGCCGTGCCGCCCGCCGCCGAGATCTGCTGCCCGGCCGGGCCCATGCCATCCAGGATAGAATTCTTCTCGACCGCGCCGTGATCGGCGTTGGTCTTGCTGTCGAGATCGACTACGGCGACGCCGCTGCCGTTCGTCGGCACGCCATAGCTGGAGGTGCGCGAGAGCGCCCCCGCGCAGCGCTGCCAGCGGATCCACTGGCGATAGCCGTTGGGATTGCCGGGCGAGGTGGCGCCCGTCCCGTTGCTGCCGCTGGTGTTGGTGCGCTGCTCCAGATCGCTCAGGATGATGCGGCCGTTGGCGGCGAAATCGCTGCCGCCCATCAGCTTGCCGCCGATCATGATCTCGTTCACGTCGGTCTCGTCCAGACCCTGGCGCACGCGGCCGGCATTGTCGGCGACGGCGGCCGCGATCTGGTTCATCCGCAGCACGGTGAGCGAATAGCGCGCCACTTCCAGCCCGCCCAGCCCGACCAGCAGGACGAGCGGCAGGGCCAGCCCCATCTCGACCAGCACCACGCCCCGTTCGGCCCCACGCAGGCGGCGCAGCGACGCGCTCATGTGCAGACCGTCACGGGCTGCGGCTGGGCCGAATAAGGCTGGTTCCGCATCATCATCGTCGCGCTGACGGTTTCGGTACTGGGCCAGCCGAGGAACCCGCGCAGCGGCATCAGCGCCGGATAGGTGACGGTGGCGACATAATAGACGATGTCGTCGCCCCCGCCATTGCCAGCGGAGCCGCCGTCGCTGTCCCAAATGCCATTCCCGTTCAGATCGGTGAAGCAGTCGCCAGCATTGTAGGTGCCGATCGGCGCCTTATCCGTCGTGATCGGCTCGGGCTTGGCGACCTGCGAGAAATCGTCATAGCTTTTGGGCACGACCTGAACCTGCGCGCCCGGCAGGATCCGCTTCATCCGGTCCGTCACGAAGTTGGTGATGCTCGTCGTGGTGACGCCACCCACCGTCACCCTGCGCGCGGCCTGGTCCATCGTCCCCTGCAGCTGGGACGAGAGATAGCTGCGAAAGCCGAGATCGATCAGCGTGAGCAGCATCAGCACCACGGGCACGGACACGAGCGCGAACTCGACGGCGGCGACGCCCCTGCCGTCGCGCGCCAGCCGGCGCAGGCGGACGCACCCGGAGAGGGGCATCATTGCGTGAGCCTCATCGCGCCGATGCTCTTGCCGATCTGGACGAACTTGGTCGTCAGGTCCGCCGAATTGGCCGAGGTGGAGGCCTGTCCCGAATTGCTCGCGCAATTGGTGAGGTTGGTGTCCAGCGAGCTGGCGAAGGCGACCACCCAGATCGAGACGCCGCGATTCTTCACGGCGCTGCACATCAGGTTGAAGCGCTGCTGGTGGCGCGAATCCTGATCGGCCTTGCTCGTCCAGCCGCCGGTGACGCGCTTGTCATATTGCTCCACGCCATAGGCGCTGTAGAGCGTGGGGCCGGTATCGAGCAGGCCATCCGTCATGAAGATCACGAAGCGGTTGGTCGGCATGCCATTGTAGGTCGAGGGGCTGTCCGCGAAGATGCCCGCGCTGGAGATCATCCGCGCGCCCCAGATCATGCCCAAATCGTGATATGTACCACCATCCGGCGAAAGAGCCTGCAGGTAGGTATCGAGATCCGACCGCGTCCAGGCCTGCAGGCGCTTTGCGGGCTGCGGACAGGCGACCTGGAGTTTGGAGTAACTGGCGTAAGAAGGATCGTAAGGCGGCCAGCGCGTTGCATCGCTGTCCGGCTTGCGATCAATGTCGAGATCATAAGCGGCAGCCGGAATCGCCGATGTCGAGGCCGTGATCGTCGATGTCGTCTGTCGCTCCTCGATACAGCCGCCCCAACTGCTGGAGGTGAACCAGTTCGGATTGCTCGTGCTGTGTGTGACGCTGATAGCTTGGTATCCGCCGGTACAACCGTTGTTACTGCTGTAGTTGGAGCACTTCTGATACGGTGCCGGATTGCGGATATAGCTACTGTCGACCCCATAGATCAGCTTTCCGACGTTCACAGTGCTGGAATAAGGCACGATCGAAAAGCGCATCCGCATGTTCGCTGCCGCCAGCTGCGTCTGGATCGGCGCCAGCTGATCGTACAGCGCCAGCACGGCGGCGCGCAGCCCCTCGATCTTGGTCTGCGTATCCTTGGACGTAGCCTTGTCGGCCATCGAACCCGTCGTATCGAGGACCAGCACGATATCGGTGTTCACGAAATTCTGCTCGGCGGTGCAGGTCGTCGCCACCGCCATCGGCGGGAAGCCGAACAGGCCCATGATCGTCAGCCGCAGGGTCGTGCTGGCGGAGACGGTCACCACCTTCGTCGTGGTGCCCGTCACCGTCACGATCGGCGTGAACGGCGCGGTGCCGAAGCTGCCCTGCTGGAAATTGAAGGTGAAGAATTTCTGCGCCTCGGCCGTCGCCGTATCCGTCGTCTGGCCCTGGCTGAACGCCCAGCGCCCCGCGAGCGAGGCCGCGTCGCACGCCTGCTGCATGCGCGACCGCGCGACATAGACCCGGCCGATATCGACGCCGGAGCCGATCAACGCGAGCATCGGCAGCAGGAACGCCGCCGTCAGGATCAGCACATTTCCCCGGTTATCCGGGAAAAATGCGCGCACCCTCCTCATCAACCATTCGCGTCTGAAAGGGTTACGCACACGCCCGCCTTGCTCTGTCGAGAGACGCGGTTACCGGAGGATCGATTAAAACGGCGTAACCGAATGGTTCGTTTCGGCGGCGTCGCCCCCTACACATTCTCTGACGTGAAGGTCTCGAACGGCAGGATCCCGCTCCTGCGCCCGCTCTGGTTCTGCCCGACCAGCGCCAGCGCCATCATTTCGACGGCGGTCTTCGCCATCTGCCCGGCCGGGTGGGACAGGACCACCCGGATCACCCCGTCCGTCAGGGCCTCGCGCGTTTCCTCGGTCAGTTCGTTCACGACGACGACCGGCCCCTCCTCCGCGCCGCCCCGCGCGCGCAGCGCGGCGATGACGCCGCCGATACCGCCGCCCGCCACATAGATTCCGGCAAGGTCCGGTTCGTCGCGCAGCAGCGCTTCGGTGATCGAAAAGGCCTGTGCGTCATCCTCCAGCGTCGGAGCCGTCTGGAGCAGGCGGACGTCCGGCGCATGCTCGCGCAGATAGCCCCGAAAGCCCGTCTCGGCGAGATCCTGGCTCATGTAGCGGGCGTTCCCGACGATGACCGCGACCGGCCCCGCCCGACGGGCCAGACCCTTCACGAACCAGCCGGCCGTCCGGCCCTTCTTCAGATCGTCGATCCCGATATGCCCCACCACCCCCGCGGCGCTCAGGTCGGTCACGAGCGTGAACACCTGCACCCCGTCCGCCGCGAGCATGTCCACCGCATGGTTGATCCGGGGATGATCGGCGGCGACGAGCGCCACCGCATCCACCTCGCGGCTCAGGGCCATCAGATGATCGACGACGTTGTCCGGCGTCAGATCCTCCACGAAGCGGACGACCGGCCGGCCGTGGATGATCGTGCTGGCGCGCGTGGCCTCGGCGAGATGCTCGCCCCACAGCCGATATTCCTTCTGGCCGGGCCGCTGGAGGAGGAAGCCGAGGCGGCCGACGGGCCGCGAATTGGCCACGCGATGGCGGATCGCGGTCAGCCCGCGAAAGCCGATCCGCTCGGCCGCCTCCAGCACGCGATCCGCCGTGACCTGCCGAACCGGATGCCGCCCGTTAAGCACCCGGTCCACGGTGGAGACGCTGACCCCGGCCGCGCTCGCCAGATCGACGATCGTCCGACGCTCCGCTGTCTCCATCTCATCGCCCTTTCGAAAGCCTCATTTCATGACATCTATCATGACATAAAAAGACAGAAAATGCGAGCCTAGGCTTGAACGATCCGGTCCAGACGCCAAGGACCGTGCCGTGGCTTCGGCCACCACCCCCATCAGATACCGGACCCCAGCCATCCCCGTAAAATCCGAAGCCCTTGCCGGCGCCCTTCGCGGCCGGCCGGCCTATCTCCCGATGCGCGCTTTGCTCCTCGGCCTGCCCGCCGTGGCGAGCGCGTCCCATGCCGAATCGGTGGCCCAGCGGGACGAGCCGCCGGCATCGCACGGGGATCCTCTCTCCGCTTATGAGGGCTGGAAGGGGCGCCTCAGGCAAAAGGGCCTGACCTTCGATCTCAATTATACGTCCGAGGATCTCGTCGCGGTGCGCGGCGGAAACAGCGACGCGGTCGTGCATGCCGGCCAGCTCTCCTTCACCGGCCAGGCCGACATGGATCGGCTCGCGGGATGGGGCGGCGCGGCGATCACGCTGTCGGTCTCGAAGCGCGACGGGCAAGGGATCAACACCCGCTCCGGCATCGGCGCGCTGCTGGGGCCGCAGGAGATTTACGGGCGGGGCAACGTCACCCGCATCTCGCAATTCTGGCTCGATCAGGATCTCGCCGGCAAGCGGCTGTCGATCCGGATCGGACGGGTCAATCCAGGCAGCGACTTCGAGGAGTTCGACTGCAATTTCATCAACCTGTCCTATTGCGGCAATCAGGTCGGCAACATCGTCTCGGATTATTGGTACAATTATCCGATCAGCCAGTGGGGCGCGATCGCCAAGGCCCGCATCGGCGGCACCACCTCGTTCAAGGTCGGCGCCTATCAGGTCAATCCGAACAATCTGAAACTCGGCTTCTTCTCGCCTTTCGATCCTTCGCACGGCACCGGCACGCTCATTCCCTTCGAATTCGGCTGGACCCCGCTGCGCGGCGCGGCCGGCAACACCACCCTGAAGCTGGGCGGATGGTATAGCACGGCCGCGCGCAACGACGTCTATCTGGACCGGAACCGGGCCAGCGCCGCGCAGACCGCCGCACCCTTCCTGGAGCGCTCGGGATCCTATGGCGGCTATGCCAGCTTCGTCGCGCGCATGCCGATCGGCGAACGCGACGGGCCGGGCACCGTCATGGTCTTCGCCAACGCCACGCTGGCGGATACGCGCACCAGCCTCGTCGATCAGAGCTTCGCCGCCGGCATCGTCTATACCGGCGCCTTGGCGGCCCGGCCCAAGGACGAGATCGGCATCGCCGTCAGCTACAATCACCTGAACCAGCGCGTCGCCGATTATCGCAGGGAGCGGCTGCTCAACGGCACCGGCACGGACATGCCCGGCGTCGGCGAGAATGTGGTGGAGCTTTATTACGGCATCCAGGTCACGCGCTTCCTCAAATTCCGCCCCGATATCCAGTGGATCCGTCGCCCGGGGGGCATCGCCGCCAACCGCGACGCGATCATCACCGGCGCACGCACGTCGATTGGTTTCTGATGCGGAACAGCTGTCAAAATGACAGATTCTGTCAAAATTGTCACAAGAACGTTGCCTGGCTGCCGGCACGGCCATATGCGGCCCGCCACCAAGACAGACCAAACATACGGCCATCGGGAACTCGTGGGAGCCTCAGGTCGCAGGCCGGCTCCGCGATGGGCCCATCTCTGCGCCCGCCGCTCGCCCGCTTCCCCGGTTCGGCACTGAAGCAAAAGGCGGTTTGATGAGGCGGCGCGAAATCCTTTCCCTCGGTGTCGCGGTCGGGGCGGTCCCGGCCGCCCGGCTGCTCGCCGCCGAGATGGACGCCTTCCCGCACGACATGGCGCTCGATCCCGCCTTCGTTCCGAAGCCGGCGCCGGGCGGCGCGCCGCAGGTCCTCACGCGGGACATCGATCGGCGCACCATCACGGCCGTGTTCGATCGGTTCATTCCGGGCGACGAGCTGGGGCCGTCCGCCAGCGCGGCGGGCTGTGTCGAATTCCTCGACGCGCAGCTTGCCGGCCCGTTCGGCCAGGGCGCCACGCTCTACCGGGCCGGGCCGAAGGCGGTGGGCGAGGATGCGCTGATGCAGAAGCCGCAGTTCATCGCGACCCCGCGCGAACGCTACGAAACCGGCCTGCGCGCGCTGGAGGCCTATGCCCGCCGCACCCATCAGGGCTCCTTCGCCGACCTGAAGCCCGAGCAGCAGGACGCGATCCTGACCGGGATGGAAAAAGGCGAGATCGAACTCGCGCCGGAGGTCAATACGCGCGCCTTCTTCGAGCTGATGCTGGCCAATGCGCGCGAAGGCTATTTCGCTGATCCGCTCTATGGCGGCAACAAGGACATGGCCGGCTGGAAGATGATCGGCTTCCCCGGCGCCCGCTACGATTACCGTCTCTATGCCGATCGGACCGGCGAAGATCTGGGCCTCGAGCCCGTCAGCCTTGTCCCGAAGGCCTGAGCGCCTCTCCCGGTCGGCGAAGACCCCCAGCAAGGCAAGATGATATGGTGAGCAAGCGCCCCAAGGCGGACGTGGTGGTGGTGGGGCTCGGCTGGTCCGGCTCCCTCATGGCGGAGGAACTGACCCGCGCCGGCCTGAACGTGGTGGCGATCGATCGCGGCCCGTGGATCGACACGTCGACGCATACGCCCCCCGCCGTCGATCCGGACGAGCTGCGCTGGGGCCAGCGCAAGGAATTCCTGTCGCCGCCGCGCGACAACACCGTCACCTTCCGCAACCATGCCGGCCAGACGGCGGCGCCGCTGCGCGACTACGGCATCTTCGAGCTGGGGCGCGGCGTCGGCGGCGCGGGCTTCCACTGGGCCGGCATGGCCTGGCGCTTCTCGCCCTGGGATTTCGAGGTCCGCTCCAGGACGATCGAGCGCTACGGCCGCCGGAAGGCCGAAGACGGCGAGATGCAGCTGCAGGACTGGGGCGTCACCTACGACACGCTGGAGCCCTTCTACGATCAGTGGGAGCGCATCGCCGGCATCTCCGGAAAGGCGGGCAACATCAAGGGGCAGATCCAGCCCGGCGGCAATCCGTTCGAAGGGCCGCGCGCGCGCGATTATCCGACGCCCAAGCTCAAGACCCTGCGGATCATGGAGCTGTTCAACAAAGCCACCACGGACATGGGGCTGCACCCCTTCACGATTCCGTGCGCGAACATCTCCGAACCTTATACCAACCCGCTCGGCGTCAGCATGGGCGCCTGCACCTATTGCGGCTTCTGCCTGGCTTATGGCTGCGGCAATTTCTCCAAGTCCAGCCCGCAGGCGTGCATCTTCCCGGTGCTGGTGCGCCGCCCGAACTTCAAGGTCATCACCCGATCCTGCGTCACCAAGGTGAATAAGTCGTCGGACGGAAAGACCGTCACCGGCGTCACCTTCATCGACGAGAATGGCCACGAGTGGGAGCAGCCGGCCGATATCGTCTGCCTCACCGCCTTCCAGGTGGACAATGTCCGCATCCTGCTCAATTCGGGCGTCGGCAAGACCTATGATCCGAAGAGCGGCGAAGGCACGATCGGCCGCAATTTCAGCTTCCAGACCGTCTCCGGCACCGACATGTGGTTCGAGGACGAGCATATCAATCCGTTCATCGGCACAGGCGGTCTCGGCTCGCAGATCGACGATTATAACGGCGACAATTTCGACCATTCGAAGCTGGATTTCATCGGTGGCGCCGGCATCCTCACGCTCGCCCGCGACGGCGCGCCGATCGCCAAGGCGGCCGCCTTGCCAGAAGGATCTCCGCGCTGGGGCAGCGGCTTCAAGAAGGCCTATGCCAAATATTACCGGAATTACGGGACGATCTTCAATCAGGGCTGCTCGATGCCCACGCGATCCGCGACGCTGGATCTCGACCCCACCTATCGCGACAAATTCGGCGTGCCGCTGCTGCGGCTGACCTACGATTATGCGCAGAGCGACCGCAACATGGCGAAGTTTACGATGGACCGCGCCGTGGAGATCGCCCGCGCGATGGGCGCGGCGCACGTCACCGGCTTCAACTTCGCGGACAAGGCCTTCTCCACCGCCGTCATCGCCTCCGATCACGTGATCGGAGGCGCGGTGATGGGCGACGATCCGGCGACGTCCGCGGTCAATCCGTGGCTGCAGAGCTGGGACGCGCACAACCTGTTCGTCGTCGGCGCATCGGCCTTCCCCAACAATGCCGGTTACAATCCGACCGGCACCGTCGGCGCGCTGGCGATCCGCACCGCGCAGGCCATCCACCAGACCTACGTGCGCAATCCCGCACGGCTCGCCTGAGGCTGACCTATGAGCAAGACCAGGAAACGCATCGCGCTCGGCGCCGGTGCCGCAGCGCTCATCGCCGCCGCCGGGATCGGCATCTGGGGCCATCGCGCGCTCGATACGTCGCGCTCCGCCGTGGCCGATGCGACGGTCCAGCTGGCGGATGTGCGGTCCGCCGATCGCGCGGCGATCCGGCGCGGCGAATATGTGATGCGCGCCGCCGACTGCGCGGCCTGCCACAACGGGACCAAAGGCGTTTTCGCCGGCGGCTATCGGTTCGATACGAATTTCGGCACGGTGCTGTCCTCGAACATCACCCCGGATCGAAAGACCGGCATCGGCACGATGACCGAGCGGGCCTTCTTCAACGCCGTGCGCCACGGCCAGGGATCGAAGGGCCTGCTCTACCCGGCCATGCCCTACACCGCCTATGCCCGGCTGACCGACCGCGACATGCATGATCTGTGGGCCTATATGTCCACCGTCGCCCCGATCTCCAACGCGGTCGACGAGAATGCGGGGATGATGTTCCCGTTCAACATCCGCCTCGCTTTGGCGGGCTGGGACATGCTGTTCTTCGATCCCGCCCCGTATCGCCCGACGGCCGGCCGGTCCGCCGAATGGGAACGCGGACGCTATCTGGTGGACGGCGGCGGCCATTGCTCGGTCTGCCACAGTCCGCGCAACATGCTGGGCGCGGAGAAGCAGAGCCGCTACCTTGAGGGTGCCCGGATCGGTTTCTGGCATGCGCCCGATCTCACCGCGAACGCCCATGTCGGCCTGGGCCGCGATACGGACGCGGACATCGTCGAATATCTGAAGACGGGCGGCAACAGGACCGCCATCGCCGCCGGCCCCATGGCCGAGGTGGTCGAACATTCGCTGCAATATCTCTCCGACGCGGACCTCACGGCGATGGCGATCTATCTCAAGTCGCTGCCCGCCTCGAACAATCCGCGCCCGGATCCGATCGGCGCCGAACCCCCCGCGATGAAGCGCGCGGCGTTGCGCTACGAGGTCAATTGCTCGGCCTGCCACGGCGTGCGCGGCGAGGGCATGGGCGATATGGTGCCGCCGTTCGCCGGCAATCAGGCGCTGCAATCGGCGGATGCGAGCAGCCTGATCCAGGTGATGCTGGTGGGTGGCCGGGCCGCCTCCACGCACCATAAGCCGACCGGCGCGGGCATGCCCTCCTTCGCGTGGAAGATGGATGATCGGCAGATCGCCGAAACGCTCGATTATGTCCGCAACAGCTGGGGCAATGCGGCCAGGCCCGTCCGCGAGGCCGATGTCGCGAGGATGCGCAAGGCGGCCAGCGCGGCCACCTCGCTTCCCGCCAACTGACGCCGGCTTCGGAGCAGGCTGTCCGTGAACAATTCGCCCTCAGGTCATCCGCTGCCGGTGACCTGAGGACGGTCTGCCCGTCACGAACAGGCGCGGCTCAGCGCCAGTGCGCGTCGCGCGACGTGTGGCCGATGCCGGGATTGAAGGCGTTGCACGGATCCAGCGCGCGATAATGTTCGGCCAGCGCCGGCTTGGCAGCGTAGAGATGGCCGACATTATGCTCGGCCGGAAACTCCGCGCCGCGCGTCTCCAATATGTCCAGCATCCGGTGTTCCAGCGCGTGCACGTCCACGCCCTTCTCGACGATATAGTCCTGATGGAAGACGTGGCAGAAGAAATGCCCGTAATAGAGCGCGCGGATGATCGGCTTCGCGATGTCGCCCGGCAGCGTTTCGAACCAGTCGCGGTCGTCGCGGCGCAGCGCGATGTCGAGCGCGACGATATCCTCCACCTCCTGCGGATGGACCGCGCGATAGCGCACCGCCGCGCCCGCGACCGCGAAGCGATGCAGGAAGGCGGCGGTCGCCTCGTCAGGCGTGCATTCGAACATGTCTCCGGAGGCGCTCGGAAAGATCGCGGCCAGATGCGCGCGCGCCTCGGCGATCCCGTCGCCCGCCATCTTGAGGATCAGATGATGTTCGTAACGCTCCCGCCAGGCGCGCATCCGCTTCGGCAGGTGGCTCGGGAACAGCCGGCTCGCGCCCTGCAGCAGCCGATCGCCCAGATGCGGCGCGATCGCATCGATCCGGCTCTTGAGTGCGAACAGCCGGGGCAGGCGATCGGTGCCGAGATGCTTGATCGCGAGATAGGTGTCCTTGCCGTAGACGGCCGCCACGTCGAAGGCGTCGCGGTGGATATATTCCCCCGCCACCGGCAGCGACGCGAAACCGCCGAGGATCGCGCGACGCAGCGACGTCAGCTCGGCGGTGTCGTTGGTGCCGATATAGAAGGTCGCGGTCTCCGCCTCCCTGGCGAACGTGTCGAGCCGCACCGCGAGCAGCATCACCTTGCCCGCGCTGCCGGAGGCTTCGAACAGCCGGGTCGGATCGGCATTGAAGCGCGCGGGCGTATCCGCGTCGATCTGGCGCACATGCGCGCCATAGCCGTGATCGGAGGCCGCACGGTTCGGGGTTTCGATGTCGGCGGCGGAGAAATCACCGGCTTCGACGCGGCGCAGGATCGTCTCGGGATCGTCGCCCAGTGCTATGCCGAGATGATTGACGAGATGCAGCACCCCGTCGGCATCGAGCCGCGCGTAGAGCGCCAGTTCGGTATAAGCGGGACCGCGCTGGACCAGGGATCCGCCCGAATTGTTGCAGACCCCGCCGAACACCGAGGCGCCGATGCAGGACGAGCCGATCACCGAATGCGGTTCGCGGCCGATCGGGGCGAGCCTCCGCTCGAGATCGTAGAGCGTGGTGCCCGGCAGGCAGACCACCTGGGTGCCGCCACCGATCAGGTGAAGACCGTGGATGCGCAGCGTGTTGATGAGGACGACCGGCCGGTCATACTCGCCGTGCGGCGTCGATCCGCCGGTGAGCCCGGTATTGGCGGACTGCATGATGACGATCACGTTCGCCGCCACGCAGGCCTGCAGCGTGCGCCATTGCTCGACGAGCGACCCCGGCCGCACGACTGCCATCACCGGTCCGGAACCGAAGCGATAGCCGGTCGCGAAGCGGCGCGTCCGCGCGTCTCCCGTCAGGACATGAGCGCCGCCGACGATGGCGCGCAGTCCGGCGATCAGCGTGTCACGGGTGATGGTCATCGGACATCGTCTTTCGCCTGTCGTCGCGCCTGCAGAAAGTGCGCGGCATTACTCACCTAGATAGACCTTCCAACGCAACGCCCGATCCCCTAACAGGCGCCATCCCCGGGGGGCCGCTGACGCGCGGCTGAGAGGTGGGCAGCAGCTCACGACCCGCTGAACCTGATCCGGTTGATACCGGCGTAGGGAGGGCTGGCGGTCGTTCCGTTGTCCCTCCGAGTGGAGTGGACCTGATTGGTGACCGGTAGGTTTTCGCGCATCGCAATGATTTCGCCCGTGGTTCTGGCCGCGCTGTCCCCGGCTCCGGCGGCGGCGGCCGATCGTGGCGAAGCGGACGACATACAGGTCGTCGGCCATCCCGATCCCGAAGGGCTGCTGCCCGATCAGACCGTGGCCAAGGCGCAAAGCACGATCGCCGCCGCGTTCATCACCAAGCAGGCGCCGACGCTCAACGCCTTTCAGCTCGTCAACCTGATGCCCGGCGCGAACGTCTCGTCGAGCGATCCCTACGGCCTGTCGACCAGTTCCAGCCTCACGCTGCGCGGCCTCGGTCAGGACGAGATCGGCGTGCTGATGGAAGGCGCCCCGCAGAACGACATCGGCTATTATTATGCCTATCCGTCGCAGTTCGCCGACGCGGAGAATGTGCGGCAGGTAACGCTGGCCCAGGGGGCGGCGGACATAGATTCTCCCACCGTCGGCGGTGCGGGCGGCCTGCTCTCGCTCTCGCTCGACGATCCGAAAACGCAGACCGGAATGCTCGTCAATCTCTCGGCGGGGTCCTATGCCGCGCTCCGCGGCTTCGTGCGGCTCGATACGGGCGCGATCGGCCGGACCGGGCTCAGGGCCTTCCTCTCTTATTCGCAGACGCGCGCGGACAATTGGCGCGGCGCCGGACATGACACGCGCCGCCATGTCGATGCCAAATTGCTCGGCGAGTGGGGCGACGGCAATCGCGCGAGCCTCGCTCTGTCCTTCAACGACGCCAATTCCTCGACCTATCCCAGCCCTACGCTGGAGGAGTGGCGGGCCGAGGGGCGCGGCTTCAATTTCGACCGGCGGTACAGCGCGGGAAACACGAATTACTGGGAATTGTATCGGGCGCCGTTCCGCAATCTCTACGCCGCCGCGCCGGTCCATCTGAAGCTCGGCGATCGGCTGACGTTCGACGGCACCTCCTATCTCCAGTTCGGCTACGGCAATTCGCCCTATGGAACGCAACTGACCACGACCGGCAATTTCCTCGGCAACGAGGCGCTGGCCGATCCGATCGCGCTGCCGGGCGCCGTCGACGGCGTCGCCACCGTGCTCGGCAATTATACCGGCGATCAGATGCGGGCCGGGCAGGTCGGCAAGCTGACGCGCCAGGCCGGCGCGCACCGGATCAGCGCGGGCCTGTGGTTCGATTACGGCACGGATCGCGTCACCCAATCCTATACCGCGATCGATGCGGACGGGCGGCCGACCGATCGCTGGGGATATCGCCGCAAAGCGATCCGCACCGCCGACGGCCGCCTGCTCGCTTATGAGAACCAGCGCACCGTGACGGTGACCAAGGGCTTTTTCGTTGCCGACAGCATCGCCATCACGTCGCGCCTGACGCTCGATGCCGGGTTCAAGGGCGTCGATCTCCTGCGCAACGGCCGCAACTATTTGCCCGGCCCGCAAACCAGGGTCCATATCGACAGCTTCGCGGCGCTGCCGCGCGCATCGGTGCGCTATCAGGTCGACGATCGCCAGCAGCTGTTCGCGAACGTGACGACCAATTTCCGGACGCCCAACGAGTTCACGCTCTACGACAGCTATTATGGCGGCGTGCGCGACGGCGAGGGGACGGCGGCGGTCAAGAACGAATATTCTGTCTCGCAGGAGGTAGGCTACCGCTATATCGGGCCCAGTTTCTCGGCATCGGTGACCGGCTTCCACTACCAATTCCGCAACCGGCAGCTGGCGACGGTGGTGGAAAGCGGCGGTCCGCAGGTCAATTCCACGCTGAACGCCGGCGGCCAGACATCGTACGGCGTGGATGCGGAGATCGACTATCGCCCGGCCAGGGGCGTCAGCATCTATGTCTCGGGCGAATATCTGCACGCCCGGATCGACGACGATCTGCCCGTGGGCGGGGATTTTCTCCCCACCAAAGGCCGGCACGCGGTTTCCGCGCCGACCCTGCAATTCGGCCTCGGCAGCACCTATGACGACGGCCACCTGTTCGGCAGCAGCGCGGTCAAATATGTCGGCCGGCAATATGCGACCTTCATGAACGACGAGAGCATCGCCGGATATGCGACGCTCGACATGTCGATCGGCGTGCATCTGGCGGACTGGCTCGACGGCAAACGCACCGATCTGCGCCTGAACGCGATCAACATCACGAACCCGCATGTGCTCTCGGGCGTGCAGGCGGTCACCACCAATGCGCACGATACGGTGGGGCGCGGCGGGACGATCATCTCCGGCACCGCGCCCGCTTATTATGTGGGCAGCGGGCGCGCCGTCATGGCGACGCTGTCGCGTGCCTTCTGACCGCGCATCTGACCGAATGAGCGGAATGGCGTCGCCGGCCGGGCATCTCGTCCACGGCATGGGCACCGCGCCGGAAGCCCCGACGTGGCCGGCCATCACCGAGGCGGAGGCCGACGCTTTGCTCGCCCTCTTCCCGGCGGCGGGCCGGATGGAAGCGCTGCGCTGGCACTCCCCCCGCCCCTTCTCGGCCGCCGCCCTGATCGACACCGATCGGGGCGCGTTCGTCCTGAAGCGCCATCACCGGCGGGTGCGGCTGCCCGAGGGCCTGGCGGAGGAGCATCGCTTCATCGCGCATCTCGCCGCCGCCGGCATGCCGGTGCCCGAGACGATGCGGACCGCCGAAGGTCCCGGCGCGGTCGCGGCGGGCGAGTGGACCTACGAACTGCACCGCAAGGCGCCGGGCGCCGATCTCTATCGCGACCGGCTTTCGTGGACGCCCTTCCTCTCGCAGCCCCATGCCGAGGCCGCCGGCGCCGCGCTCGCACGGCTGCACGGGGCGGCGCGCGGCTTCGCCGAGCCCGCCCGCAAACCCCAGCCGCTGGTCGCCAGTTTCACCATCCTGCCCGCCGCCGACCCGCTTGCCGCCGCCGAGGCCTATGTCGCGGCGCGCCCGGCCCTCGCCGGATATCTGGCCGGCCGGCCTTGGCGGCGGCCGCTGGCGCGTCTGTTCGCGGCGGCGGCCGCCGGTCTGGCCCCACGGCTGGCCGAACAGCCGGCGCTGTGGACGCACAATGACTGGCATCCGTCGAACCTCTTGTGGACGCCCGACGGCACGGTGCGGACGGCGTTCGATTTCGGCCTCGCCGATCGCGGTTGCGCGGTCCACGATATCGCCACCGCGATCGAGCGGACGGCCATCGACTGGCTGCATCTCGGGCACGGGGCAGACGATGCGCTGGCCGATCCGCAGGCGGCCATCGCCCTGCTGGCCGGCTATGCATCGGTCCACCCGATCGATCCTCGCGCGGTCGACGCGATCGTCCGCCTGCTGCCGCTCGTGCATCTCGAATTCGCGCTGTCCGAGATCGACTATTTCGCCGGCGTGGCCGGCCGGCCCGATCAGGCGGCGCTGGCGTGGGACACCTATCTGATCGGCCATGCCGAATGGTTCCTCTCGGCCGCGGGACAGGATGTCCTGCACCGGATCGGCGCATGGACGCAGCCCCGATGACCTGGCTAGAAATCGTCGCGGTCGCCGCCACCCTCACGGCCATCTGGCTGACCGCGAAGCGGCATATGCTGTGCTGGCCCGTCAATCTCGTGGCCTGCGCGCTCTATTTCAAACTCTTCCTCGACGAGCGCCTCTATGCCGACATGATGCTGCAGGCGGTGTTCGGCCTCGCCATCCTGTATGGCTGGATCGCGTGGGCGCGGGACCGGGACGTCGGCGGCACCGTCATCCCGAGGACGATGGCGCCGCGTCAGGCCGTAACGGGGCTGGCGGCGGGCGCCGTGGGTGCGGCGGCGATCGGATGGTTCACCAGCCACCATACCGACGCGGCCTTGCCCTGGATGGATTCGACGCTGACCAGCTTCAGCCTCGTCGCACAAGTTTGGACCGCGCGGCGATATCCGGCCAACTGGCTGCTCTGGATCGCGGTGGATATCTTCTACGTCGGCATGTTCGCCTTCAAGGGACTGGCGCTGACGGCCGGGCTCTATGCGGTGATGATCGCGCTGGCGATTCTGGGCTACAGACGCTGGCGGACGGCCACGGCAGCGTGAGGCGCCACCGCGCCTCGTCCGATCGGCCGATGCCGACCGGCGTCACCCCTCGCCGTTCGCCTGGGCCCGCCGCTTCGACCAGAAATCCAGCCGGCGCTTGATCTCGCGCTCGAAACCGCGCTCGTTCGGCCGGTAGAGTTCCGGATGATCCGCGCCGCCGAGCTCGTCCGGAAAATAGGTCTGACCGGAATAGGCGTCCGGAAAGTCATGATCATACCGATAGCCCGCATGGTAGCCGAGTTCCTTCATCAGCTTGGTCGGGGCATTCAGGATGTGCATGGGCGGGGCTGCGGAGCCGGTCTGCCGGGCGAGTTCCTGCGCTTTCGCGAAGGCCATGTAGCAGGCGTTGGATTTCGGAGCGGTCGCGACGTAGACGATGGCCTGCGCGAGAAACAGGCGCCCCTCCGGCAAGCCCACACGCTCGAACGCCTGCCACGCGGTCGTCGCCTGTATCATCGCCTGCGGATCCGCCAGGCCAACATCCTCGGAAGCCGCGCAGCACAACCGCCTGAAAATGACGGCCGGATCCTCGCCCCCCGCCATCATCCGGGCGGCCCAGTAGAGCGCCGCATCGGGATCGCTTCCCCGGAGGCTCTTATGGAAGCAGCTCAGCAGATTGAAATGCTCTTCCTTGCCCCGATCATAGAGCGGCGCGCGCTGCTGCAGAAGGTCGGCAAGCTGCTTGGCATCGATCGTCTCGTCGGGCGGTAGCGAGAGCAGTTCGTCACACAGGCCCAACAGATAGCGGGCATCGCCATCAGCCATCGCGATCACGGCATCCCGCGCGTCCGGCGTCAAAGGCAGCGCTCGTCCGAAATGTTCTTCGGCGCGCTGGATGACCAGATCGAGCGCCGCGCCGTCCAGACGGCGGAGCGTCAGCACCTTGCACCGGGACAGGAGGGCGGACACCAGGCTGAAGCTGGGATTTTCGGTCGTGGCGCCGATCAGGATGATCCTCCCCTCCTCCACAGCGGGAAGGAGCGCATCCTGCACCGGCCTCGAAAATCGGTGCAGCTCGTCGATGAAGACGGCCGTCGTCGTCCCGTTGGCCTGCCTCAGATTGTCGGCCTCCGCGATGGTCTTTCTCAGATCGACGACGCCTGTGGACACGGCCGACAACTGCACGAAGCTGTAGCCCGCCGCGCTGGCGATCAGACGCGCGATCGTGGTCTTCCCGACACCCGGCGGTCCCCAGAGGATGAACGACTGCAGATGCCGTCTCTGGATCATGCGCCCCAGCGGGCTCGACGGGGCGAGAAGATGATCCTGCCCGACGACCTCGGCCAGGGTTTTCGGGCGGAGAAGTTCCGCCAGCGGGCGCTGCACGGGATCCTCGAAAAGCGTGAGAGTCATTTCCCAAAGTCCGTAAGGCTTCCGCACCGGCTCCTGCGATCCGACACCCGGCCGGAACGCTGCATCGAGGCGACAAGATCGGATCGGCATTCGGATCGCTCGAAAAGACGGACGCGGCTTCGTGTCATTCCATCGCCCCGGACTTGATCCGGGATTCCGCTTCTTCGCCCGCCGACCCCGAATCCCAAAGCAGCGTCACCCCGGCTCAAGGCTTGGATGACGGCGAGGCGCAGCGAAAGCGATGATGGTCGATCCACCCCGGTAAATGGCGGCAGCCCGACCACGGCGTCGTCGGGCAGGCGGGCGTGGGCGAAGAGGTCAGCCATGGCCCCGATATAGGGACGGATTTCCGCAGGGTAAGCAATCCCGCGCAGCGACGGCGCCCGGATCGTCGCGGCGAGCAGCCGCCGTCCGGCTCCGATCCCGTCCTCATGCACCCTTCCCGACGACGGCCCCAACAACCCTCTTGCAAAAATCCGTCTAAGATATATCTTGAGTCGCATCAAAGGAGATTTTTTATGTTGAGAGGCTTTGGCCACCACCATCATTTCGGCCCGCGCGGCGGCGGCGGCTTTCGCCGTGGCCCGTTCGAATTCGCCTGGTCGTTCGACGGCGATCGCGGTTTTCGCGGCGGCGGCGGGCGGCGGCGCGTGTTCGACGGCGAGGAACTGAAGCTCGTCCTGCTGGCTCTGCTCGCGGAGGAACCGCGCCACGGCTATGATCTGATCCGCCAGATCGAGGAGCGCACCGGCGGCGCCTATGCGCCCAGCCCCGGCGTCGTCTATCCGACGCTTACCCTGCTCGACGAGATGGACCTGATCGAGGAGGTGAAGGAGGAAGGCGCCCGTCGCCGCTTCCGCATCACCGCCACCGGCACCGCCTGGCTGGAGGAGCGCCGCGAACAGGCGGACGCCCTGCTCGCCCGGCTCTCGGCCATGGGCGAGGAGCGCAACCGCACCGATCATGCGCCGATCCGTCGCGCTATGACGAACCTGAAGCTCGCGCTGCGCGAGGCCGCGATGGAGGCCGAAGGCGACGAGGGCAGCGAACGCGGCCATGCGATCGCGGAGATCCTCGACGAGGCCGCCCGCAAGATCGAGCGCCTGTAAGGGGTCGTCTGGAAATGCGCGGAAGAACGCATCTCGAACGCGGCGCCGGGCCGCTCCCCTACCCGGCCGCTTGTTCAGGATATTCTGTGGGCGGTCGGGGAGCGGGCCAGTGCCGCAACGCGCGATGGCGCGTTCTCAAGAGGCTGTAATCATGCCGCGCCTCGAACTCCTCCGGCGTCGACTGGGAATCACCGCTCCGGTGGTGCCCCCGGCGCTTCTGCCTCCTATATCCGCTCCGATCGCTCTCGGCCTGTCCGGCTCGCGGCCCCGCTCCCGGCGGGCGTCGCGATCGGACGGGACCAAGACGACCGGATCGACCAGCAGGAACGACATGCCATGACCGATACGATCACCGCCGCCGCCCGCGTTCCCACCACCAGCGGCAGCAAATATCTCCAGCAATTGTGCAAGCATTGGTCGCACGATCTGCAGGTGGAATTCACCGCCGACCATGGCACGGTCGTCTTCCCGCGCGAGGGCCGCGCCGGCACCTTCCCCGCCGACGGTCTCTGCACCTTCAACGCGGCGGAGGATTTCCTCCTCGTCCGCATCGACGCCTCCACGCCCGAGCAGTTGGAAGCGCTGGAAGGCGTCGTCGCCCGCCACCTCGACCGCTTCGCCTTCCGCGAAGCGCCCCTGACATTCGACTGGCAGACGGTGACGGTCTGACCGCGCCGACAGCACGGCATCTTCCGATCGGAGCGCGCGCCTTCGCGCTCAGCCCTTGCGCGTTTCCCGGCTCAGTTCGGCCACGCGCGCGCGCTCGGCCGGCGGCATCATCAGTTCCAGCACGCGCCAGAAGCCCGTCACCGCCTCCTGCCCGGCCTGACCATAAGCGGCCGACAGGTTTTCGCGCGTGATCGCGAACAGGTCGGCCTCCAGCTTCGCGCCCTTCTCGGTCAGGCGCAGCAGCCGCTGGCGGCGATCCTCCTCGCCCGGCACGATCTCCACGAGATCGCGATCGCCCAGTTCGTTCAGCACGCGGCCCAGCGATTGCTTGGTGATGCCCAGCAGCCGCAGCAGGCTGCCGATCGTCATCCCCGGCTGGCGCGCGATGAAATAAAGCGCGCGGTGATGCGCCCGGCCGAGCCCCTGGCTCGCCAGCATCTTGTCCGTGGGCTTGTAGAGATTCGCGTAACCGAAGAAGAGAAGCTCGGTGCCGCGGCGGATTTCTGCTTCACGGAGGAAGAGAGGCGATGCTGACGGGACAGTCATGTTGACCCTTTCTGCCACGGTGATTAGGGGGATGCAACCGATCCGGTCCATCTTTTGGTCGCACTTTCTGACCGATTTCCAGCGTTGGAGACTGACATGAGCGCCCCTTCGTTCTTCGCCCGAGAGGAGCACCCGGCGCTCGTCCCCGCCAGCGAGCGCGGCGCGCTGCTCGCCAACCCCGGCTTCGGCAAGGTTTTCACCGATCATATGGTGACGATCCGCTACACCGAGGGCCAGGGCTGGCACGATGCGAAGATCACGCCGCGCGCGCCGCTCGTGCTCGATCCCGCCACCGCCGTGCTGCATTATGCGCAGGAAATTTTCGAGGGACTGAAGGCCTATCGCCTGCCCGATGGCGGCGCGGCCCTGTTCCGCGCCGACGCCAATGCCCGCCGCTTCCGCGAGAGCGCGCGCCGCATGGCGATGGCCGAGCTGCCCGAGGAATTGTTCCTGCAATCCTGCCGCGAGCTGGTCGCCGTCGATCGCGAGTGGATCCCGGAAGCGGAGGGCGGCGCGCTCTATCTGCGCCCCTTCATGTTCGCGTCGGAGGTGTTTCTCGGCGTGAAGCCCGCCTCCGAATATCTGTACATGGTGATCGCCTCGTCGGTCGGCGCCTATTTCAAGACGCCCACGGGCGTCTCGATCTGGATCTCGGAGGATTATACGCGCGCCGCGCCCGGCGGCACGGGGGCGGCCAAGTGCGGCGGCAATTATGCGTCCAGCCTCGTCGCCCAGCAGGAGGCGATCCGCGAGGGCTGCGATCAGGTGGTCTTCCTCGATGCGGTCGAGCGCAAATGGGTCGAGGAACTGGGCGGCATGAACGTCTTCTTCGTGTTCGAGGATGGCTCGATCCAGACGCCCCCGCTCGGCGGCACGATCCTTCCCGGCATCACGCGCGAGAGCATCATGCTCCTCGCCCGCGAGGAAGGGCTCACGGTGCGCGAGGAGCCCTATTCGATCGATCAGTGGGAGGCGGACGTCGCCTCGGGCCGCCTGCGCGAGGCGTTCGCCTGCGGCACGGCGGCGGTGGTCACGCCGATCGGCCGGGTGCGCGGGTGCAACCGCGATTTCCGCATCGGCAATGGCGGCATCGGCGTCGCGACCGACCGCATCAAGGCGCGCCTCGTCGATATTCAGCGCGGCGTCGCGCCCGATCCGCACGGCTGGATGGAACGGCTTTTCTGAGGGTGACGAGGCCGACCCGCCATCGGTGAAAGCAGGCCAACTAGGACCTTCCATCCCGCGTCGGGGCGGCTATAAGCCGCCCTCCTCGTTGGGGCGTCGCCAAGTGGTAAGGCAGCGGCTTTTGGTGCCGCCATCCGCAGGTTCGAATCCTGCCGCCCCAGCCAGCTTCCCGAAGGGACGGCCGATCAGCCCGTCCGCCGCGCCGTCAGGATCTTCACCGGCGCGACCAGCATCTGCCCCTTCATCGCGGCCGGGCCCGCCGTCTGCGACGTGGGCTCGTCCATGATCTTGCGGACGAGGTCCATCCCCTCGACAACATGGCCAAAGGCCGCGAAGCCGGCATTGTTGGTCGCAGGATCCGCATCCATCGTCGGCGCCGGGCCGACCATGATGAAGAAATCCGCCGAGGCCGTGCCGGGCGCCGCCATCGCCATCGAGATCGTGCCGTCCTCATGGTGCAGGCCGGTCTTGGTCGTCGGCTCGTGCGCGATGTTCGGGAAGACCTTCTTGGGATCGTTGCGCAGGCCCGCCTGGATCAGGCCGAAGCCCGGCTGCACCTTCACCGCCCGATAGAAGCCGATCCCGTCGAAACGCTTGGCATCCACATATCTGAGGAAGTTGGCCGTCGTGATCGGCGCCCGCTCCTTCTCCAGCTCCAGCACGATCGGCCCTTCGCTGGTGGTGAGCGTGACCTTCACCGTCGCGGGCTTGGGCGCGGGAGCGGCGGCGGGCATCGCGCCTGCCGCTTCGGGCGGCGGAGCCGGCGGGGTCTGGGCAAGGAGCGGCGCGGCGATCAGGGCCACAGCGGACAGGAGGTGCAGCTTCATGGTCACAGCCTAGCGGAAAGCGCACGGCCGCCGCCAGCCCGAAGCGATCGGCACTTGGCCGCTTCGTTCACACGCTGCTAAGGCCCGAGACACAGGCACGAAAAGAGGCCGGGGGCGGGAGGGGCACGCAACGAGAGCGGGGCCGCTTTTTGGGGGACTATCTTCGTCATCGCCTGGGCTTGCTGGCCGCCATGTGCGCGGCCGTTCCGCTTTGCGCCCAGACGCCGCCAGCTCCGGCCAGCATCGCGGCCTCGGCGAAACTACTCGAAATCCGCATGGTGATCGTCACCGCGTTCGAGATTGGCGAGGACACCGGCGACAGGGCCGCCGAATATCAGGCCTGGGCCACTGTGATGCCCGAGATCCTGCCCTTCCCCGCCGGTTTCCGCCACCTGCGCTACGATCCGAAGAAGCAGGCGCTGCTGATCATGACCGGCATCGGCACGAACCGCGCCGCCGCCTCGATCATGGCGCTGGGCACCGATTCCCGCTTCGATCTCACCCATGCCTATTGGATGATCGCCGCGATCGCGGGCGCCAATCCGCACACCGCCACGGTCGGCTCGGCCGCCTGGATCGGCGATCTGGTGGATACCGATTACGGCTACGGGGTCGATCCGCGCGAGGCCCCAAAGGGCTGGACCACGGGCACCTTCCCGCGTGATCGCACCGCGCCCTATCAGGGCAAGGCCGGCGACACCCAATATAATCTCTACCCGCTCAACAAGGGCCTGCGCGACTGGGCCTATGCGCTGACGAAGGGCATGAAGCTGCCCGACACGCCGGTGCTGCAGCAGATCCGCGCCGGCTATGCGGGCGATCCGCGCAACGGCGCCGCGCTGCAGCCGCCTTCGGTGATCCGAGGGGACGAGGCGACCGGCCAGACCTTCTGGCACGGCACGCTGATGAACGACCATGCCGAGCGCTGGGTCGCCTACTGGACCGGCCGGCCGGACAGCTTCGTGATGACCGGCATGGAGGATACCGGCGTCGCCAATGCGATCTCCATGCTCGGCCGGATCGGCAAGGCCGATCCGCAGCGGCTGATGGTGCTGCGGACGGGCAGCAATTTCACCACGCAGCCCAAGGGGGCAGGATGCGGCGGGCAGCCTGATCGGGGAGCTGAAGGGGCTTTCCGCGATGCAGGCCTCGCTGGACGCCGCCTTCACGGTGGGCGGGACGGTGGTGGACGAGATCACCGGGAACTGGAGCCGCTATCGCGACGCCACGCCCGGCACGAGCGGGGCCAGCGCCGCGCCGTAAGACATCGACAACGGGGTTTATCGAGCATCGGTGCGGGACGGTGGGAGGCCGGAACGCTCCGACAGGAAAAGGGGCAGAACAGGAATGCGGAATACTCTTTATGCGGGCGCCGCGATCGCGGCTCTGTGCGTCGCCGGCGGCGCGCACGCCCAGGAAGTCACCTCGTCGATCCGCGGCGCGGTGACGGCGAACGGCGCCGCGGTCGCAGGCGCGACCGTCACCGTCACGCATCTTCCCTCGGGCACGAAGGCGGTCACGCGCTCGGGCGCGGACGGCGCCTTCTCGGCCTCGGGCCTGCGCGTCGGCGGCCCCTTCACCGTCGTCGTCTCCTCGCCCGGCTATGCCGACAGCACGGTGACCGACATCCAGCTCGTCGCCGGCCAACCGCTGGCCGTGCCGTTCGCGCTGGAGCCGGAAGGCCAGGAGATCGTGGTGAGCGCGACCCGCACCAACACGGTCAACCTCGCCGCCGGCCCGTCGACCAACATTACGCGCCAGCAGATCGCCAGCGTTGCGACGGTTGGCCGCGATATTCGCGATATCGTGCGCCGCGATCCCTTCGCCACGATCGATCCGGGCCAGAGCCGCGGCGTGATGATCGCCGGCCAGAATGCCCGCCTCAACAAATTCTCGGTCGACGGCCTGCGCTTCTCCGACAATTTCGGCCTGAACGTCGGCGGTCTGCCCACCGCGCGCGGCCCGGTGCCGATCGACGCGATCGAGCAGATGTCGGTCAAGATCGCGCCCTTCGACATTTCCGAAGGCGATTTCCAGGGCGGCGCCGTCAACGTCGTGCTGCGTTCGGGCACGAACGACTATCACGGCTCGGGCTTCTACACTTTCAGCAGCGACGGGCTGACCGGCAGCAAGACCAAGCCCGGCATCGCCAACCCGAGCGGCCGCATCAATCTGGACTTCAAGAGCAAGAATTACGGCGGCTTCCTGTCGGGCCCGATCATCAAGGACAAGCTGTTCCTCGCCGTCTCTTATGAGCATCTGCGCGAGGGCACGCCGATCCAGATCGGCACGGCGGGTTTCCCCTCGGTCGTCCCGAACCTGACGGACGCCCAGATCTCCAACGTCTCGTCGATCGCGCAGTCGATCTACAATTACGACACGCTCGGCGTGCAGCAGTCGACGATCGAGACCGACGAGAAGTGGACGGTCAAGGCCGACTGGAACATCACCACCGGCCAGCGCCTCTCGGCCACCTGGATCCACAACAACAGCAATAACTCCGCGACGGCCGGTTTCTCCTCCACCGTGCCGGCGACGCCCGCGCTCGGGCTCCAGTCGGACAATTATCGCCGCCCGGAAAAGGTCGACAGCTATGTCGCCCAGCTGAACTCCGACTGGTCGAGCAAATTCCACACCGAAATCCGTGGCAACTACCGCAAATATGATCTGACGCCGGTTCCGTTCGGCGAGTTCAATTTCGCGCAGATGCAGGTCTGCCTGGATCCGAACGCCACCACCCAGCAGAATGGCGCCGCCAACAGCAACGCCACGCTCTGCTCGCAGGGATCGACGGCGGCCCCCGGCGCCGCGCGCCTGTATCTCGGCCCGGATCGCTTCCGCCACTTCAACTATGTCCGCACCAAGCAATATGGCGGCGACATCGCGATGCGCTGGGAAGCCGGCCAGTTCTCGATGAAGCTGACCGCCGCGTGGAGCCATCTGGACGTGGCGAACGCCTTCACCTCGGATGCGCTCGGCACTTATTATTTCGACAGCGTCGCCGATTTCCAGAACCGCCGCGCCGGCAGCGTCACGCTCGCCGGTTCCGTCACGGGCAATCTCCTCGATACGCTCGCGAGCTTCAAATATGATCAATATACGGTCGGTGGCCAGGTCGCCTGGGATCCCAGCTCGAATCTGAACGTCACGGCCGGCGTCCGCACCGACATGTATGGCGGCATCTCGGCCCCGCCGCTCAACAACTTCTTCTCTGCCCGCTATGGTTTCACCAACCAGAGCGCGATCAACGGCAAGGAAGTGATCCAGCCGCGCCTGCAGGCGACCTGGAAGGTGACGCCGACGGTGCGCGTGCGCGGCGGCATCGGCCTGTTCGCGGGCGGTTCGCCGGACGTGTTCGTCGGCAACAGCTATTCGGTGTCGGGCGTCTATGCCAATTCGGTCACGATCACGCGCAACCTCAGCGGTGTCGGCTGTCAAGGCGGCATTTCGGACGCGCTGTGTTCGGCAGCGCTGGACAATGTGAACGGCCGCACCTTCAACACCGCGCTGACGGATTATCTCCGCACCAACACCGGTTCGCTGTCCGTCGCCAACGTCAACGCGATGGACCCGCACTACCATCTTGAATCCACCTGGAAGTCGAGCCTGTCGGTCGACTGGACGCCCAAGTTCGAGGGCTTTCTGGGTGGCGGCTGGAATGTCGGCGGTGACATCTATTATGGCTGGGTCAATTATGCGCCGATCTACAAGGATCTGCGCCTGCGCCAGATCGGCGTGACACCGGACGGACGCCCTCGCTACGCCTCGCTCACCTCGACCAGCGCCAACACCGATCTGTTGCTGACCAACAGCCGCGACGGTTATTCGCTTGTTTCGGTGGCGCGCCTCGACAAGAACTTCGATTTCGGCCTGGGCCTGGGTGTCAGCTACACCTATCAGGACGTGAAGGATCGCAGCTCGATGAACGGCACGACCGCATCGGGCACCTATGGCCAGAATGCGATGCTCGATCCGAACATCGCCGCCTACGGAACGTCGATCTACGAGATCAAGAACAGCATCAAGTTCCACGTCGATTTCGATCACGCCTTCTTCGGCGATTACAAGACGCGCTTCAGCCTGTTCGGCGAGCGTCGCTCGGGTATTCCCTACAGCCTGACGATGGCCGATACCGTTGCCACGCAGGGCCATGGCAACGTCTTCGGCGTGGCGGGATCGAACAACCGCTTCCTGCTCTATGTGCCGAACGTGTCGAGCATCACCGCCGATCCGCTCGTCTCCTATGACAGCACGGCCACCTTCACCTCGCTCCAGAATTTCGTGCAGACGAACAAGCTGAAGCAGGGCCAGACGGTCGGCAAGAATACGATGCGCGCGCCGAGCTGGTTCAAGATCGATCTCCACGTCGATCAGGAAATCCCGGTTCCTGTGATCCGCAGCGGCCGCATCAAGCTGTTCGCCGACATGGAAAACGTGCTGAACATGATCAACAAGAACTGGGGCTCGCTGCGCCAGGTCTCGTTCCCGTACCTCGCCTCCGTCGTGAACGTCACCTGCGCCGCGACCTCGGGCAACAACTGCACCCAGTATCGCTACTCCAGCTTCTCGAACCCCGCCGTCGACAATGTCGGCCGCGTCTCGCTCTATGCGATCCGCGTCGGCGCCAAGTTCGAATTCTGATCGGGCGATCCGCGTAACAAAAAGGGCGGCGACACGAGGGTGTCGCCGCTCTTTTCTTTATCTCACCGTACTCCGGCGAACGCCGGAGCCCAGGGCTGCAAGCGGCGCCGCCCGAAGCTCTGGATTCCTGCGTACGCAGGAATACGAAAGCGGCCCCTATTTCAGACAGGCCACCACGGCCGTGATCGCCGTGATCGTCTCGGCCGGATCGCGCACCTTGATGCTGTCGATCCCCGCCGCCCGCACCGGATCGTCATTGCCGCCGGGGAAGATCGCGTCGCCCATGAACAGGATCTCGTCGCGCGCCACTCCCGAATGCTCGCACAGCTTTCCGATCGCCCACGCCTTGTCGACGCCCTCGCGCGTGATGTCGATCGAGGTGGAGCCGCCCACCTTCACCGACAGGCCCGGCAGCTCCTTCTCGATGATCGCCTGCATCGCGCCGCGCTTCTTCTGATCGGGATCCCACTTTTCCTTGGCATCCAGCGGCGCCTCCTGCCCGAGCGCGGAGAAGGTGATCTGGCTGCCACGATCCTCGATCTGCTGCCCCCACGTCTTCTCCTGATCGTAGCCGCATGCCTTCACGGCCTTCTGCAGCGCCTGCAGGATATGGTCATGCTCGTCGCGCGAGAAATCCTCGGCATAGATGCGCGTCCACTGGCCGTCCCGATGGCGGTAGAGCTTCGATCCCGTCGTCGGCATCAGGAACAGCCGCTCCAGCTTCGTGCCCTCCGGCAGGCGCGAGGCGACCTGCTTGTCGAACTGCGGCCAATCGCCACCTGAAATCACCGCGACCGAGGCCACGTCCAGCAGCGCCTTCAAGGTCGCCGCCATATCGTCCTGCAAGGGCTGCTTGCTGGCGGCGAGCGTGCCATCCAGATCGAACGCGATCATCGTCTTCATGCACATCCTCCCGGCATACCGCCGCACGTTCTGATCCGATCGATCGCGGCCGCGCGATCGTCCGCACCGAAGATGGCGGTGCCGGCCACGATCACGTCCGCGCCCGCCTCCACCACGCTGCGCACCGTCCTCGCATCCTGCCCGCCATCCACCTCGATGTGCGGAGCGAGGCCGCGTTCGGCGCAGAGCCCACGCAAGGCCGCGATTTTGGGCAGCATCTCGGGCAGGAATTTCTGCCCGCCGAAACCGGGATTGACGGTCATGACGAGGATGATGTCCGCCAGGTGCAGCACATGCTCGATCCAGACGAGCGGGGTCGCCGGATCGATCACGACGCCGGCCTTCTTCTCCATCTCGCGCACCTGGCTCAGCACGCGGTGGAGATGCACGGTCGATCCGGGCTCGGCCTGCACCAGCAGATGATCCGCCCCCGCCTCCGCATAGGCGGCCAGCGACCGTTCGGGCTCGACCACCATCAGATGCACGTTGAGCGGCTTCGTCGTCGCCTTGCGGATCGCGCGCACCACCGGCGGCCCGAACGAGATTTCGGGCACGAAGCGGCCGTCCATGATGTCGACATGGATCCAGTCCGCACCCGCGCGGTCCACCGCCGCCACCTCCTCCGCCAACCGCCCGAAATCCGCCGCGAGGACGGACGGGGCGATCAGCAGAGGCCGGGTCATTCGGCCTTCGCCATCGGCAGCAGGATCGTGTCGATCGCGTGGGCCACGCCGTCCTCGTTATTGGAGAGCGTGGTGCAGCTGGCCGCCGCGCGCACCTCCTCCGGCCCCTGCCCCATCGCGACCGAAAAGCCCGCGCGCGCGAACATCGGCAGATCGTTGCGCTGGTCGCCCAGCACCGCCACCTCGTCGAGGCCCAGCCAGTGCGTCGCGGCCAAGGCCTCGACGCCGTCGCCCTTGTTCGCGCGCGGCGCCGTCACGTCGAGATAGTAAAGCTGCGAGCGGCCCACCGTCGCCGCATCGCCCAAAGCCGCCGCCACCTTGGCATCCAGTGCGGCGAGATAGGGATAATCGTCCGACACGCCGACGATCTTGTCGAACGGCCCCTCCACCTCGGCCGGATCCCCGAACATCACCGGCTCCGCATTGGCCGAGTTGCGCTCGGACTCCATATGCGTGTTCGCGCCTTCCTGCGCATACCATTTGCCGTCCGCGAACAGCCAGATCGAGACCTTCGCCTCGGTCAGCATCGCGATCGCCGTCTCGGCGGCGGCGGTGTCGATCCGTTCGGCGGCGATCACCGTCCCGTCCGGATTGACGATCGTGCCGCCATTGAACGCTCCCATCGGATGCGTGAGGTTCAGCGCCTCCGCGATCCACAGCAGCCCGCTCGGCGGCCGCGCGCTGATCAGGGTGAAGGGCAGACCCGCCGCCTCCAGACGGCCCACCGCCGCGATCGTCGCGGGCGAGAGCGTCTTGTCGGAACGGACGAGCGTGCCGTCCACATCGGAAATGACGAGCTTCAGCGGCTTGCGGCCGGCTTCATGGTTCACAGGATCATCGCTCACTGAATGGGATGCCACGCGCGGCCGTCGCGCTCCAGCAGCGCCGCCGCCGCTTCGGGTCCGTCGCTTCCGGCCTTGTAGGGCTCGGGCTTGCCCTTCTTGCCCCACGCATCGAGCAGAGGTTGCACGGCCGCCCAGCCGCCCTCAATCTGGTCGGCGCGCTGGAACAAGGTCTGGTCTCCGATCAACACGTCGTAGAGCAACGTCTCGTAGCCGGTCCGGTGGCCGATATCGAAGTGGCTGGCATACAGGAAATCGAGGCTGACGGGCACGGGCGCCACGATCGGCCCCGGCGCCTTGGCCGCGATGTCCAGCGTCATGCCCTCATTGGGCTGGATCTGCAGGATCAACGTGTTGGGCGGCAGCTTGCCGCCTTCGGCGTCCGGGAACAGCGACAGCGGCGCATCGCGGAAGTGGATCACGATCTCGGTATCGCGCGCCGACATCGCCTTGCCCGTGCGCAGATAGAAAGGCACGCCGGACCAGCGCCACGTCTCCACCGCCACCTTCAGCGCCACATAGGTTTCGGTGCGGCCCTTGGGGTTCACGTCGGGCTCGGCCGTATAATCGGGGACCTTGGCTTTGCCGATCTTCCCCTTGGCGTAACGGCCGCGCACCGCATCCTCCGGCGGGATCGGAGGCACCGCCGCGATCACCTTGGCCTTTTCGGTGCGGATGGCGTCCGCCGACAGGCTGACCGGCGGCTCCATGCAGACCAGCGACAAGAGCTGGAAAAGATGGTTGGGCACCATGTCGCGCAGCGCGCCGGTGCCATCGTAGAAGGCGCCGCGCGTGCCGACCGTCACCACCTCGGCCGCGGTGATCTCGACATAATCGATATATCGCCGGTTCCACACCGCATCCATCAGCGCGTTGCCGAAGCGGGTGACGAGAATGTTCTGGACCGTTTCCTTCCCCAGGAAGTGATCGATCCGATAGATCTGCTCTTCCGAGGCGCGCGCCAATATCTGCCGGTTGAGCGCGCGCGCCGACTCCAGATCAGTACCGAACGGCTTTTCGATCACGACGCGGCGGAAGCCGCCTTTCTCGTCCAGCAACCCGGCATCGCCGAGATGGTCGACGATCTGTCCGAAGAAGCCGGGCGACGTCGCCAGATAGAAGACGACATTGCCCGTCAGCTCCTTCGCCAGCGCCGCGAACGTCTCGGCCTGCGTGAAGTCGCCACGCCGATAATGGACATTGGCCGACATGTTCGGCCAGTCGCTCTTGTCGTCGATATATTCGCCCAGGACGTCCCTCAGCGAGTTATCGTCGCCTTCGGTATGCGCGACGCCGAGGATCTTGGTCCCCTTGGTCAGCAGACCGTCCCGCACCAGATTGACGAGCGCGGGCGCCAGCAGGCGCCGCGTGAGATCTCCCAGGGCTCCAAAAATGACGAAGGTGGCGAGCGGCGCGACCGGCGGCTTCCTCACTTCACGGCGCTCACTGCGGCATCTCGACATGGCCGCCGAACCCGAAGCGCATCGCGGACAGGAGCTTGTCGCCGAACGTATGCTCCACCCGGCTGCGATAGCGCGCGAACAGAGCGGCCGAGAGGACGTAGGCGGGCACCGCCTCCTCCATCGCCGCGTCGATCGTCCACTGGCCCTCGCCGCTGTCCGCGACGTTGCCGGTGAACTGATCGAGATTGTGATCCTTGGCCAGACCGATGGCGCCCAGATCGAGCAGCCAGGACGAGATCACGCTGCCGCGCCGCCACACCTCGGCCACATCGGGCAGGTTGATCTCGAAGCGCTCCTCCTCGGGCAGCTTCTCGGATGTCTTGCCCTTCAGCACGTCGAAGCCCTCGGCATAGGCCGCCATCAGGCCATATTCGATGCCGTTGTGGACCATCTTCACGAAATGGCCCGCGCCTGCCGGTCCGGCATGGATGTAGCCTTTCTCGGGGCGCGGATCGGCGCCCTCGCGGCCCGGCGTGGGCGCGATCGTGCCGACGCCAGGCGCCAGCGCCTCGAAGATCGGATCGAGCAGGGTTACCGTGTCGGCGTCGCCGCCGATCATCATGCAAAAGCCGCGCTCCAGCCCCCACACGCCGCCCGACGTGCCCACGTCGACATAGTGGATGCCCTTTTCGGCACTGGCCTTCGCGCGGCGGATATCATCCTTGTAGAAGGTGTTGCCGCCATCGATGATGATGTCGCCCGGCGAGACGAGGCCGAGCAGTTCGGTGATCGTGCTTTCGGTCGGCCCGCCGGCGGGCAGCATCACCCAGAAGATGCGCGGCGCCTCCAGCTTGGCGACGACATCGGCCAAGCCGGTGGCGGAAGTGGCGCCGTCTCCGGCCAGTTTCTCCACCGCGCCCGCATCCCGATCATAGCCGACGATCTCGTGCCCATGCTGCATCAGCCGCCGCGCGATGCCCGCGCCCATCCGCCCCAGCCCGATCATCGCCAGCTTCATGCTCAAATGTCCCGTCAGTCAGTAAGAAATGGAGATACGCTTTACCCGATCAGGCCGCGCGCGACCTTGCACACATTGTCCAGCGTGAAGCCGAACTTCTCCTGCAGTTTCGCGAGGGGAGCCGACGCTCCGAAGGTGGACATGGTGATCGTCTCGCCCTTCGTGCCGACATAGCGATCCCAGCCGAACGATCCGGCCTGCTCGATCGCCAGACGCGCGGTGACATCGGGAGGCAGCACGCTGTCGCGATAGGCCTTGTCCTGCTTCTCGAACAGATACCAGCTCGGCAGCGACACGACGCGGGACTTCACGCCCTCCGCCGTCAGTTTCTCGTGCGCCTGCACCGCCAGCGGCAATTCGCTGCCCGTGGCGATCAGGATCAGCTCGGGCGTGCCCTCGCTGTCGCCCAGCACATAGCCGCCCTTCTCGACGCCGTCCGCCGAGGCATAGGTGCTACGGTCGAGCGTCGGGATCGCCTGACGCGAGAGGATGAGCGCGGTCGGCTCGTGCGTGTGCGTCAGCGCGACCTTCCATGCCACCGCCGTCTCGTTCGCATCGCCCGGCCGGATCGTGTCGAGTCCCGGAATGGCGCGCAGCGTGGCGAGATGCTCGATCGGCTGGTGGGTCGGCCCGTCCTCGCCCACGCCGATGCTGTCGTGCGTGAACACGAACACGGTCGGCACTTCCATGATCGCGGCGAGCCGGATCGGCGCGCGCATATAGTCCGCGAACACCAGGAACGTCGCCGTGTAGGAGCGCAGATAGGACAGCGCCATGCCGTTCGCGATCGATCCCATCGCATGTTCGCGCACGCCGAAATGCATGTTGCGGCCGCCATAATCGTTCGGCTCGAACGAGGGCGCGCCCTTGATGTCGGTCTTGGTGGAGGGCGACAGATCGGCCGCGCCGCCGAGCAGCATCGGCAGCTTGGGCGAAATTGCGTTCAGCACCTTGCCGCCCGCATCGCGCGAGGCGATGCCCTTGGCGTCTGCCTCGAACGTCGGCAGGGCCTCGTCCCAGCCCTGCGGCAGCTTGCCCTGCCGCATCAACTGAAATTCGGCGGCCTCGGCCGGAAACGCCTCGGCATAGCGGCCGAACGCCTCTTCCCAGCTTTCGCGCAGCGGCTGTCCGCGCCCGGCGATCGCGTCGCTGAACGCTTCGGAGACGCCCTCCGGCACATAGAAGCTCTTGTCGACCGGCCAGCCATAGGCTTCCTTGGTCTTGGCGACATTCTCCTCGCCCAGCGCCTCGCCATGCGCCTTCTCGCTGCCGGCGCGCGGGCTGCCCCAGCCGATCACCGAATGGACGACGATGAAGGTCGGCCGGTCGTCGGTCGCCTTGAACGCGGCCAGCGCCTGCGCGAAGGCGGCGGTGTCGTTGGCGTCGTCCACATGGATGACGTTCCAGCCATAAGCCTCGAAGCGGCGGCCGACATCCTCGGTAAAGGCGATCTGCGTGTCGCCCTCGATCGAGATGTGGTTGCTGTCGTAGATCCAGCAGAGGTTCGAAAGCTTCAGGTGCCCCGCCACCGACGCCGCCTCGCCGGAGACGCCTTCCATCATGTCGCCGTCGCCGCACAGCGCATAGACGTCATGATCGAACAAAGTGTGCCCGTCGCGGTTGAAGCGTGCGGCCAGCGCCCGCTCCGCGATCGCCATCCCCACCGAATTGCCGCAGCCCTGGCCGAGCGGGCCGGTGGTCGTCTCCACGCCCGTCGTCATCCGATATTCGGGGTGGCCCGGCGTCTTGGAATCGAGCTGGCGGAACTGCTCGATGTCGGCGAGGCTGACGGCGGGATTGCCGGTCGGCACGCCGTCCGCGTCGATCTCGATCACCTTGGCCAGATGCAGCACCGAATAGAGCAGCATCGAGGCATGGCCCACCGACAGCACGAAGCGGTCGCGATTGGGCCAGTCGGGCTTGGCCGGATCGTAGCGCAGGAAATCCCGCCACAGCGTATAGGCCACCGGCGCCAGCGCCATCGGCGTGCCGGGATGGCCCGAATTGGCCTTCTGCACGGCATCCATCGACAAGGTCCGGATCGTATCGATGGCCAGCCGTTCGGGAGACCCGTCCTCATGGAGACGGGAGAAATCTGCGCTCTGATCGGTCATGAAAATGTCCCTCGGTTGGGGCCTGAACGCAGTTTCGCCCGGAAGGATGCCTATGCTTTCATCTGAGGCAACGGCCGGTCGCATCGCTCGACGAGTCCGTCCCGCGCGACGATCAGCCGATCGATCTCGTCCAGGAAAATTCCGTGCCCCAGCAGGCCCGGAACGGCCGAAAGCGATGCCGCCAGCGCGGGCAGATCGCCCATGTCGGCGAAGCGGCAGTCGGCGAGCAGATTGCCTTGATCGCTGCGCTTCCCCTCGCGCAGCACCGCCTCGCCCCCCAGCCGCCCCAGCGCGGCCAGAACCGAGGAGCGCGCGAACGGCAAAATCTCGACGGGCACGGACCGCGTCACTTGCGCCACCCGCTTAGATCCGTCCGCGATCGCGACGTTCAGCGTGGCCGAGCTGGCGACGATCTTCTCGCGCAGCATCGCCCCGCCGCCGCCCTTGATCGCGCGCAGCATGGGATCGATCTCGTCCACGCCATCGATGCACAGGTCCACCGCCGCGCAATCGGCGAAGTCCAGCACGGCGAGGCCCACCGCCTCGGCCGCGCGCGCCGTGGCGAGCGATGTCGCCACGGTCCGCACCGCCAGCCCCTCCGCCGCACGCCGTCCCAGCGCGGTGATGGCGTGCGCGGCGGTGGTGCCCGTACCGAGCCCTACGAGCATCCCCGCTTCGACCAGAGCCACGGCGGCCTCGGCCGCCATAGCCTTATCCGCGTCGTGGTCCTGCGCCACCGGGCTTACTTCCGCGCCGCCGCCGTCTTGTCGCGCGCCGCGCGGAATTCGCTGTCGGCGCTCCACTGCGGCCATTCACGCGAATTGGCGAGCTTCTCGCCCAGCGTATAGAGCAGGTCCAGATCCTGCACCGCGCCGCTCAGATCCGTGCCCGGCACCCATTCGTCGGCGGGCTGGTGATAGCGGTTCTTGGTATAGTCCGCCGCCAGTGCCTCGCCCTTCGCGGTGCCGCCATCGACCAGATCGTTGCCGCCCTTGAAGGAGATGGCGGGGACGCCCTGCTTGGCCATCGGGAAATGATCCGAACGGAAGAAGCCGCCCGCCTCCGGGTGCGATTCCGGCGTGAAGGTGCGGCCGACCTTGGCGCCCTGCGCGATCAGATCGTCGAGCAGGCCGAGCTTGGCGCTGCCCGAAATGCTGAAATTCTTCGCGAGGCCCAGCATCTGGATGCCGTCCATGTTGATCGCGCCCACCGTCGTCGCCAGCGGGAAGAGCGGGTGCGTCGCATAATATTCGGAGCCGAGCAGCCCCTTCTCCTCGGCGGTGACGGCGAGGAACAGCACCGAGCGCTGCGGCTTCGGGCCGCTCGCGAAGGCGCGGCCCATCTCGATCAGCGCCGCCGTGCCGGAGGCGTTGTCGAGCGCGCCATTGTAGATCTTGTCGCCCTTCGCATCGGGCGCGCCGACGCCCAGATGATCCCAGTGCGCCGAATAGACGACGGTTTCGTCCGCGTGCGTCGTGCCCTTCACCCGTCCGGCGATATTGTGCGAGACGATCCGGCCGCTCTGCGCCTTCAGATAGATCGAGAGCGTCGCGTTGAGCGGCATCGGCTTGAAGGCGCGCGACTGCGCCGCTTTCTTCGCGCCGTCGAAATCCAGGCCCGACGCGCGGAACAGCTGCACCGCCAGATCACGCTGGATCCACGCCTCGACCGGCGCATGGCTCGCCTTCGGATTCTCGCGGACGATGTCGAACATCACGTTCGTGTTCGAATTCTTCACCGTCGCCCATTCGTAGGAAGCGGGCTTGCTTTCATGCACGATCAGGGTGCCGATCGCGCCGCGCCGGGCGGCTTCCTCATATTTGTAGGTCCAGCGGCCATAATAGGTCATCGCCTTGCCGCCGAAGTCGCCGGCACCCGTCTCGAAATCGGGATCGTTGACCAGCACGACGATCAGCTTGCCCTTGACGTCGACGCCCTTGAAATCGTCCCACTTCTTCTCGGGCGCGGTCACGCCGTAGCCGACGAAGACGAGCGGCACGTTCCTGATGTCGATCGCCTTGGTGCCGTCGAGCGGCGCCCGCACGGCGATCTCCTCGCCCTGCGTCAGCGTCTTGGTCGATCCGCCCTCGTTCAGCGTGATCGTCGGGCTGCCGACCGTCTCGGCGCGCAGCAACGGCACGTCCTGCGTCCAGCCGCGCGCGCCATTCTTCATGTCGCCCGCCGGTTCCAGCCCCGCCTCGGCCATCTTGGCGGAGACGTAGGCGATCGTCTTGTCTTCGGCGGGGGTGGCCGGACCACGGCCCTCGAACGCGTCGGAGGACAAAGTCTCGATATGGCCTGCGATCTTTGTCGCATTGAAATGGGAAGGAGCGGTCTGGGCGAACACCGGCGCGGCCCCCAGCAGGAAAGCCGCACCACACATCAGACCGCTCTTCATCAACGACGCCTCCGGATTATCCGGGCGCCTGACTGCCGTGTCGCGCGCCGCCCAGCAAGGGGGCGACTCAGTTGGACGCCACCTGCAGGGGCGCGCGCGTGTCCCGAACCGGGCGCCCGTCGAGCCGCGCGATCACCTGCGCGTCACGGCCATAGGGATCGCCATAAGAGACGAGATCGCCCTTCTCGTCCTGATCGAGCGTGAAATAGACGAGATAGACGTTGGTGCGCTTCGGCAGCTGCAGCGTGCGCGTGTCGGCCTGCGCCAGCGCCTCGTCCAGCTGCGTGCCGTCGCCGCCGTCCGACATCAGTTCGGCCGCGAGCTGGTCGATATTCTTCACCCGGATACAGCCGTGGCTCAGCGCGCGATCATCCTTGGCGAAGCCGGCCTTGGCGGGCGTATCGTGCAGATAGATCGCCTGATCGTTGGTCAGGTTGATCTTCAAGCGGCCGAGCGCATTGCGGGGCCCCGGAGGCTGGCGAACGGTATAGCCACCCGCCGATGCCTTGAACACATAGCCGCCGCGCCCCGGCCGGAGGTTCGAGCTTTTGATGATGCTCTGCGGCACGTTCCACCACGGATTCACCACCAGCGAAGGCGCGTCGCCCGCGATCCACGGCGTCGGCGTATCCTTCGCGCCGACCACGACCGTGTAGGTAGACAGGACCGTGCCATCCTCGATCCGCTGCAGGCGGTAGCTGGGCACGTTCACATAAAGATAGTCGCGGCCCAGATCGCGCGGCATCCACCGCCAGCGCTCCATATTGGCGCGGATCCGGTCGCGGCTCGCGCCGTCGGGCGCATCGGCCAGCGCGGTCTTCAACGCTTTGTAGCGCGCATCGATGGGCAGCAGGCTTTCCAGATAGGAGCGCACCTGGCCGCGCAATACGGCACCGTTCAGCACCATCGGATCGACCGAGCCCTGGCCGCGATCGATATGCCAGCCCAGATCGGCGCGATCGCCGACCCGGCCATATTGATAGTCATGCGCCAGCGTCAGCGCGGATCGCTCGGCCAGCGCATCCAGCGCCGGGCTCTCGCCCGCATCCAGCCCGCCCTTGAGCGCGGCGAGGCCGTAATCCTCGGGCCGCAATCCCTCGTCGGCGGACGCCTCGATCGCGCCGATCAGATCGCGCACGGCCGACTTCTTCCAGACAGCCGCGGCGGCGGGCGCCGGAGCGTCGAGGGCGGCAGCCGTCGCCGTGACGGGCTGGTCCGGCACGCTGCCGGCTCCTACCGCGCAGAAGGCTGCGCCAGAGAGCAGGAGAAGGCGCCAATCGGCTGGCGCGGGCCGGCGTTTGAACTGCATTTTTACGCTCCGTGAACCTTGACAGGCACAACGAAGCTACGGCCCGCACGATCCATCGGATGCAAAAGTCAACGATGTTTTTGCGTATTTTTTGCAGACCATCTCCGTCCATGCACGCTTCGACGTGGACAGGATGCCATTCTGCGGGATTTTTGCAGTTCGAAACAGTCTGGGATGGCACAAATCGGGACGCCCGGTCGTTCCTGCCTCCCATGTCCAAGCTCAACCCCCTCGAGGCTCCCGAAGATGAGCGCATCGTCGCCGTAGGTCTGCTCACCGAGCAGGACCTGAGCGTGCTCGGCCAAGGATTCCGCCGCGCCTATCGGGTGGAGCAGGATCATGATTTCCACGCGCTGCTGCGCGCGATCGACCGCGCCGATCGCGAGCGTCGGGAAGGATGAGGCGGCGTAGGCGAAAAGTCCGATTATTAGTCCTTCGTCATTGCGAGCGCAGCGAAGCAATGACGAAGATTCGATCGACGGGCGCCCCCGATGGGAGCGCCCCTCCCCTTACTTGATGATCCCGCAGGCCACGCGGTCGCCCGCACCGCCGATCGGCTGCGTCGTATAATCGTCCGGCTTGGCGTGGATCACGATGGCCGATCCGTCCGCATCGTGCAGCGGCGCCATCGCCGTCAGCGCGGTGAAGAGTTCGGCCTTCGCCGTGCCGTCCGCCGCCGCATAGATGTTCGGCAGGTCGCCCGTGTCGTTCGCGGCCGGGTTCAGCAGGCCGTGCACGGCGGGCGTCGCGCTGTGCGTGTGGGCGCCGGCGGCCTTGAAGCCCGCATCGGAGCAATCGGCCTTCTCATGCAGGTGGATCGCATGCCAGCCCGGCGTCAGGCCGGTCGCGTCCACCTTGATCAGCAGGCCCTTGGGCGCCGAAACCAGCTCGACCGTGCCGGCCGAGGCACCGGATGCATTCTTCAGCGTCACCATATGGGCGGCGGCTAGAGCCGGTGTGGCGGCGATCATCAGCGCAAGCGGGAGAGAGAGGCGCATCGTCGGCATTTCCTTCTGCTGGGCGAGGGCTTGGTCTGGAGGCGTAACCCGCGCGGATCACGCGCCGTTCCTCTCGTTGCAATAAACGGGCGATGCAAGGGGCACGAAGCGCTGCTACAAGCCGTCCGATGGCCGCCAATCACCTCTATCTGATCGACGGCTCGGGCTATATTTTCCGGGCTTATCATCGACTTCCGCCGCTCACGAACCGTCACGGAGTGCCCGCCGGCGCCGTCTACGGATTCACGACGATGCTGTGGAAACTGCTGGACGATCTCCACAAGGCCGAAGGGCCGACGCACCTCGCGGTGATTCTGGACGCCTCGTCCAAGACGTTCCGCAACGACATGTACGATCAGTACAAGGCGCACCGGCCGCCGCCGCCCGAGGATCTGGTGCCCCAGTTCCCGCTGATCCGCACCGCCACGCGCGCTTTCTCCGTGCCCTGCATCGAGGAGGTCGGGCTGGAGGCGGACGACATCATCGCCTGCTATTCCAAGGCCGCGCTGGAGGCGGGCTGGCAGGTCACGATCGTTTCGTCCGACAAGGATCTGATGCAACTGATCGAGCCCGGCCGGCTCGATCTGTTCGATACGATGAACAATCGTCGGCTGGGCCGCGAGCATGTGCTGGAGAAATTCGGCGTCGAGCCCGCCCAACTGGGCGACGTGCTGGCGCTGATGGGCGACAGCGTCGATAATGTTCCCGGCGTGCCCGGCGTCGGCCCCAAGACGGCGAGCGAGCTGATCCAGACCTATGGCGATCTGGAATCCGTGCTGGCCGCCGCGCCCGACATCAAGAAACCCAAGCTGCGCCAGAATCTGATCGATCATGCGGACAATGCGCGCCTCAGCCGCGAGTTGGTGCGCCTGGTCTGCGATCGCCCGCTGCCGGAGCCGCTCGAAGACCTCGCGATGAAGGGCATCCCGCCCGAGCCGCTCAAGGAATTCCTGGCGGACATGGGCTTCCGCTCGCTGCTGACCAAGCTGGCGGGCGCCGAGGTCGCGACCGAAACGATCGCGCCGCGCATCGAGGATGCGATTCCGTTCGTCCACAAGGAGTATGAAACGGTCACGACCGAGGCCCAGCTCGACGCCTGGCTCGCCGCGATCCGGGCGGAGACTGTGGTCGCGGTCGATACCGAGACCGATCATGTCGATTGCGTGCGCGCGAAGCTGGTCGGCATCAGCCTGGCGACCGCGGCGGGCAGGGCCTGCTACATCCCGCTCGCGCACGGCCATGCCAGCGACGATCTGCTCGCCGAAAAGCCGGTCCAGCTGGATCAGGCTTTGGTGATCGCGAAGCTGAAGCCGCTGCTGGAGGATCCGTCGATCCTGAAGATCGGCCAGAACCTCAAATATGATCTGATCATGCTGCGGAAGAACGGCACCGACATCGTCTCCTATGACGACACGATGCTGCTCTCCTATGATCTCGATGCCGGTCTCGGCGGCCACGGCATGGACGAACTCGCCAAGCGCCACCTCGATCACAGCTGCATCGAGTTCAAATCGGTGTGCGGCACCGGCAAGAGCCAGATCACGTTCGACAAGGTCGCGCTCGACAAGGCCACCGAATATGCGGCCGAGGATGCGGACGTCACGCTCCGCCTGTGGCAGCGGCTGAAGCCCCGCCTGCCGCACGAGGCCGCCACCCGCGTCTATGAACTGGTCGATCGCCCGCTCGTGCCCGTGCTGGCCGAGATGGAGCGCGCGGGCATCCTCGTCGATCGCGCCGAACTGGCCAAGCTCTCGTCCGAATTCGGCGAGGAGATCCTCCGCCTCGAAGGCGTGATCCACACCGCCGCGCAGGGGCCCTTCACGATCGGCAGCCCCAAGCAACTGGGCGAGGTGCTGTTCGATCGCCTCGGCGCGGCCGGCGGGCGCAAGGGCAAGAGCGGCGTCTATTCCACCGACGTGACCGAGCTGGAGCGGATCGGCGCGGGCGAGGATGCCGCCGCCGAAGTCTCTCGCCTCGTTCTCGAATGGCGCCAGCTTTCGAAGCTGAAATCCACCTATACCGATGCGCTGCAGGAGCAGATCAATCCGGTCACGGGCCGGGTCCATACCAGCTTCTCGATGGCGGTCGCGCAGACCGGGCGCCTCTCCTCCACCGATCCGAACCTGCAGAATATCCCGATCCGCACCGATGTCGGCCGCCGCATCCGCGAGGCGTTCGTGGCGCGGCCCGGCCACAGCCTGATCTCGGCCGACTATTCGCAGATCGAGCTGCGTCTGGCCGCGCACATGGCGGACGTACCCCAGCTGCGCGAGGCGTTCGCGCAGGGGACCGACATCCACAATCTCACCGCCGAGGAATTGTTCGGCGAGGTCAATCGCGAGACGCGCGGCCGCGCCAAGACGATCAACTTCGCGATCCTCTACGGCATCTCCTCCTGGGGTCTGGCGGGGCGCCTCGGCGTCGACCGGAACGAAGCGCAGGCAATCATCGATCGCTATTTCGAGCGCTTCCCCGGCGTGCAGACCTATATCGCCGAAACGGTGGCGATGGTGCGCGAGAAGGGCTTCGTCACCACCCTGTTCGGTCGCAAGACGCACCTGCCCGGCATCAAGGGCAAGACGGTGGGCGAGCGCCAGTCGGCCGAACGGCAGGCGATCAACGCGCCGATCCAGGGCACCTGCGCCGACATCATCAAGCGCGCGATGGTCCGCATGCCGGCCGCCCTCGCGGACGCGGGCCTGACGAACACGCGCATGCTGCTCCAGGTGCATGACGAACTCGTGTTCGAGGCGCCCGATGCCGAGGTGGAGGCCGCGAAGCCCGTGATCCTGAAAGTGATGGCGGGTGCCGCCGAACCGCACGTCACCCTGTCCGTGCCGCTGGGCGTCGAGATCGGCCACGGCCAGAGCTGGGGCGCCGCGCATTGACGAACGCGATCGCGTCTCCCCTCCCGCCTGCGGGAGGGGTCGGGGGTGGGAACTCCCCAGTTCGCCCCGGATCTTATTGCGCCACGTCCCTCGCCTCGTTCGTCCTGAGCGAAGTCGAAGGACGTGCTTCAGGCGGCATCGCGCGTAGCCCGTGCTTCGACAGGCTCAGCACGAACGGAAGATCGGAACGCTCGTCTCGTGGCTAGCCGTCCTGCCCAAGAAGGCCCCGGCGATATCGAGCAGCTCGCCAAGGGCGGGCGCACGAATTTCTTCGGCTTCCTGCTGCGCCTCGCCGCGCGCCTGCCTTTCCTGTTCATCGCGGGGCGCTGGTATGGCGCGGATGCGCTCGGCCGCTTCGCTTATGCCACGATCATCGTGGAGTTCGCCGGCCAGCTCGCGACGATGGGCCTGAAGCGCGGCCTCGCCCAGCAGCTTTCCAACACGCGCCGCCCCCACGTCCATGTCGTGTGGGACGGGCTGCTCGTCGGCTTCCTCGCCTCGTTCGTGACGGCGGGCATCCTGATCGCGGTGCCCGAGATCATGTTCCCCAACAGCCAGATCAACGGCATGGACCGGCTGCTGGCGCTCACCATCTTCGGCTGGGCGGGATCGGACATCGCGCTGGCGGCCCTCGCCTATCGCGGCGATATCGGCGCCTCGGTCCGCGCGCGATCGCTGATCGAGCCGTGGACGATCAGCATCGCCGCCTTCGCCTTCGCTTTCTATTCGACGCGTGACGGCCTGATTATCGCCTACGCGCTCTCCGCCATCGCCGCCTTCGGCGCCTCGCTCTGGCCCTTGTTCCGCAGCTATGGCCGCCCGGATAGATGGCGGCCGGAGCCGCTTCAGCTGGGCAAGACCGCGCTCCGCAACCTGCCGATCGCGGGTGCCGACGCGATCGAATGGGGCTCGCGCCGCCTCGATATCGCGATGCTCGGCCTGTTCTTCTCGCCCGCCATCGTCGGCATCTATTATGTCGCCCAGCAGGTCGCGAGCCTGCCGCAGAAATTGAAGACCAGCTTCGATCCGATCCTCGGCCCCGTCATCACGCAGAACCTGGCCGAGGACAATCTCGGCGCGGTCGCCAAGCAGGTGCGGCAGGTCGGCTTCTGGATCATCGCCGCGCAGCTCGGCATCGCGCTGGCGCTCTCCATTCCCGGCAAGGCGGTGATGGGCCTCGTCGGCCCCAGCTTCGTCGGCGGCACCGGCGCGCTGGCCGTGCTGCTCGCGGCCGAAGCGATCGCCGCCACCGCCGTCGTGTCGGAGGCGGCACTGATCTACGTGGCGGCCAAGCGCAATTTCCTGATCTCGCTGCTGATGATCGCCACGCAGGCGTTGCTGTCGGTGGCTTTGGTGTGGCTGCTCCGCGCGATCCTGCCGTCGCTCGCCGACTGGCACTGGGTCCAGCCCCGCCCGGACGAGAATGAGGATGTGATCGCCGCCGCCGGCCCCGCCATCGCGCTGATGCTGGCGCTGGGCGGTGCATCGGTGGCCAAGGCGCTGCTGCTGCGGCGGATCCTGCGCGCGAAGGTGTCGGGCTGGCGCTGGTCGCTCGTCTTCGCCGCGATCGTCGCCGCCGTCACCGGCTGGGCCGTCACGCGCCTGCCGCACAGCCTGGAATGGGTGGAGCTGGCGATCGGCGTGCCGCTGATCCTGGGCGTCTATGGCGCGATCGTCTGGCGCTTCGGCTTCACCACCGACGATCGCGCGCTCTTCCGCAAGCATCCGACACCCGCCACCGCTTGACAGGGCCATATCGGGACGAACAAGCTGCAGCCATAATCCCGCAACGGGAATGCGCGCATGGACAAGCTGCTTTCGGCCAGGGTCGTCGCTTTCGTTCACGTGACCGACCGGGCACGCGCGCTCGATTTCTATGAGCGCGCGCTCGGCCTGCCGCTGCGCAGCTCCGATCCGTTCGGGGATTTCCTCGATCTCGGCGGCCCGCTGCTGCGCATGACGGTGATCCCCGATTATGTGCCGCATCCCCATCCCGTGGTCGGCTGGAACGTCGCGGACGTGCGCGCCACCGCCGCCGCGCTGGAGGCGCGCGGCGTGGAACTCGCCATCTATGACGGGATCGGCCAGGATCAGGACGGCATCTGGAGCGCGCCTGACGGCCAGACGAAAGTGGCGTGGTTCCTCGATCCCGACGGCAATGTGTTGAGCCTCGCGGAGACCTGAGCGTCATCGCCGTACTCCGGCGAAAGCCGGAGTCCAGAGCTTCGACCGCTACGCTTGCAGCCCTGGGCTCCGGCTTCGCCGGAGCACGGGACATTCTCTCGGAATAGCCCGCTCGAAAACAAATGCCCGTTTCGGCACGCGCCGCATCGATCCGCCTCCGAAAAAGCCGGAATGCTGCACGGGAAGCCAGTGCCCGCCGACGCCGCGATCCGCCATAACATTGCGGTCACGTTTCGGAGCCTTCGATGTCCACACGGTCGTTCGCCGCTTTTGCCGCCGCCCTGCTCGCCTCCGTCCCCGCTTTCGCCGCCACGCCCTCCGGCGTCACCGCGATCGTCGGCGCGACCATCTTCGACGGCACCGGCACGGCGCCTTATGCGGGCACGGTCACTCTCTTCGGCGACCGCATCCTCGCCGTCGGCCCCTCGGTGAAGCCGCCGCGCGGCGCGAAGATCGTGGATGCCAGGGGCAAGGCGTTGCTGCCCGGCTTCTTCGACGTCCACACCCACTGGACGCCCGCCGGCCTGCCCGGCACCACGCCGCAGATCGCCAACGCCTATGTGAAGCTGGGCGTGACCACCGTGAACGACTTCAACGACCAGCCCGAAAGCTTCGCGCCGCGCCGCGAATGGCTGAGCCAGCTCGCCTCGCCCCACGTTCTCTTCGCGGCCCGCATCAGCACGCCGGGCGGGCACGGCGCCGACTGGGCGGACGAGGCGACCACGATCGCGATCACCACGCCCGAGGGCGGCCGCGCCGCGATCCGCAGCCTGATCCCGTACAAGCCGGACCTGATCAAGGTGTTCAACGACGGCTGGCGCTACGGCACCATGCCCAACAACAACAATGTCAACGAAAACGCGCTCGCCGCCGTGGTGGTGGAGGCGCATAAGCAGAACTGGCCGGTGCTGACCCACACCGTCACCGTCGAGCGCGGGCTGGAGGCGGCGCGGGCCGGCGTGGACTCGCTCGCCCACGGCCTGCAGGACCGCAAGCTGACCGCCGACGAAGTGGCGGCGATCAGGAAATCGGGGATGGCGATGGCGCCGACGCTCGCCGTCTATGAGCCGGTGAAGCCCGGCCAACCCGCCCGCGCCGCCGACGATCCCCGCCTCGCCGTCGGCCGCGCGCGCTTCGCCACCGCTTTCTATAACGTGAAGACGCTGCACGACGCGGGCGTGCCGATCGCGCTCGGCACCGACGCCGGCATGCCCGGCACGCCGCATGGCAGCTCTTCGCTCCACGAGATGGAGCTACTGGTGCAGGCGGGCCTCACGCCGACCGACGCCTTGCTGTCCGGCACCTCGGTCAGCGCGCATCTGATGCGCGTCGATCAGGATCGCGGCACGATCGCCGCCGGCAAGCGCGCCGACATCGTGCTGGTCGACGGCACGCCCTGGGCGAAGATCAGCGACGTGTTCAAGACGTGGCAGGTCTATATCGACGGGCGCCTCGTCTCCGGCGCGGGCGCCCCGGCGCTGCCCGCGCTCAACCGCACCGATCGGCTGCCCTCCGTCACGGTGCCCGCGCTGGTCGACGATTTCGAGCGGCCCGATGGACGCTCCGGCCTCGACACGCTCCGCATTACCGATCCTGACGGCGGCCTCGACCGCTCGATCGAGGTGGCCGAGGTGATCACTCGCGAAGGCGGCGGCCATGCCCTCTCGATGACGGCCAAGATGTCGCAGAAGGCGAACCCCTATGCGGGTGTCGTCCTTCCGCTGACGCGGGGATCGATCAAGCCGGTCAATCTCTCCCACTATCAGGGCGTCCGCTTCGAGATACGTGGCAAGGGCAGCTATCGCCTGCGCCTCAACGGCCTCGATGGCAGTTGGTCCGCCCCCGTCACGGTGACGGGCGAATGGCAGGGCATCACGATCCCCTTCGCCTCGCTCCGCCCCGCCGGCGGCGAGGAGCAGGCCGCCGCCAAGACCGGCTGGACGGGCGACGGCATCACCCAGATCGAGGTCGGCGGCAACGGCCCCGCCGGCGAGCGCATCTGGATGATGCTGGACAATGTGACGCTGTATTGAGCGGGGTGATTCAAACGTTACCCACCCGCTTGCACTGAGCCTGTCGAAGCCTGTCCTGAGCGCCTGCCTTGGCAGGCAGTCGAAGGGTGCCGTTCTTCTTTATCCCTATCGCGTGTAGGAAGAAGGACAGTGCTTCGACAGGCTCAGCACGAACGGGTTTTGGAGACAGTCGGGGCTTATCCCCCGATCGTCGATTTGGCGCGCGTGTCGCCCATGCGGACGAACACGATCAGCGAGATCGCGATCAGCCCGGCGACATACCAATAGAAGCCCTGCTCGGCGCCCAGCGACTTGAACAGCAGCGCCACATATTCGGCGCTGCCGCCGAACACGGCATTGGCGATCGCATAGGGCAGCGCCACGCCCAGCGCGCGGATATGCGCGGGGAACAGCTCCGCCTTCACCACCGCGTTGATCGCCGTATAGCCGGAGACGGCGACGAGGCCGCACATCACCAAGGCGAAGGCCAGCCAGGGGTGGCCCGCCGTGCCCGCAATCGCCTGAAACAAAGGCACCGTGCCGAGCGTGCCCAGCACGCCGAACGCGATCAGCAGAGGCCGCCGCCCGATCCGATCGGACAGGGCGCCCACCACCGGCTGGAGCAACATGTAGCAGAAGAGCGCGGCCGTCATGATCGCGGTCGCCGTCTCGCGGCCGAAGCCCGCCGTGTTGACGAGGAATTTCTGCATGTAGATCGAGTAGGCATAGAAAGCGACGGTGCCGCCCGCCGTAAGCCCGATCACGAGCGCAACGGCGCGTGGATGTTCCCGGAACAGCGCGAGGCCGGTGGAGCGCGCGGCCCCCCCCGCCTTGGTGGCGAGGAAGTCCTTCGTCTCCTCCATCTTCCGCCGGATGATGAAGACCGCGATCGCCAGCGCGCCGCCGATCACGAACGGGATGCGCCAGCCCCACGCCTCCAGTTCGGCGGGCGACAGGATCGCCTGCAACAGCAGAGCGAGGCACAGGGCCACCAATTGCCCTGCGATCAGCGTGACATATTGGAAGCTGGAATAGAAACCGCGATGCCGGCTCGTCGCGATCTCCGACAGATAGGTCGCGCTCGCGCCATATTCGCCGCCGACGGACAGCCCCTGCATCAGCCGCGCGATCAGCAGCATCGCCGGCGCCAGCACGCCGACGCTTTCGAACGTGGGCGTGGCCGCGATCAGCAGCGAACCCGCACACATCAAAGTAACGGAGACGGTGAGCCCCGCCTTGCGCCCGTGCCGATCGGCATAGACGCCCATGATCCACGCGCCGAGCGGCCGCATGACGAAGCCGACCGCGAAGATCGCCGCCGCGCTCAGCAATTGCGCGGTGGGATCGCTCTTCGGAAACAAGGCCGGCGCGAAATAGAGCGTGAAGGCCGAATAGGCATACCAGTCATACCATTCGACCAGATTGCCCCCCGAGGCGCCGAGGATGGAGCGGATCGGCGTGCGCGGTGCGGCGGTGGCGGTCATGCATGTTTCCCCATGTTGCGGGGTGTGGGACATTGGCTGCGGCGGGGCAAGGCGCGGCATGCGCAAGTCCGACGGTCGACGGAAACCGCACCGTTCCGCCCGCATGCGACGAGCTCGTTGGCCGACACGGGCGCAATACCCGCGTCCCGTCTCAAGCCCGTGGCGCCGCTCCGAACAGCTCGTCGGCGAACAGGTCGATCGCCTTTTGCGAAATGCCGGTATTGTTGAGCAGCACGATGCTGTCCTGCGTGTCGTAGCGGTGCGCGAGCAGCGTGCGATAGCCGGCGGTGCGGCCGGTTTCCCACGCCGCCTCGACCGGCTTTCCGCCGATCATCATCGTCCGGACCCGCCCGCCGAGCGAATAATCCTGATCGGCGACGCGCACCGTCCGCAGCGCCGTCAGGGAGGCGGGCGAGACGAAGCGCCGGTCGAACACGGCGTGGGCCGCGCGCAGCAGATCGGGGGCGTTGCTGAAATAGCCGCCCGAGGCCGCCATCGCCGGCGTGCGCGGATTGCCCCATTCGACCGGCGGCTCCACGGTGCGATAGGACAGAGCCGAGCCGGGCCGGTTCTCGGTGCCCAGCGCCGCGGTGGTATGGCTGAGGCCGATGGGATCGAGCGTGATGGCGCGCATCGCCTGCTGGAAAGGCTTGCCCGTCACCGCCTCGACGATCGCGACGACGATGAACCAGTTGGTCATCGCATAATCGAACCTGCTGCCGGGCTCGAAGGCGAGATCGCCGGACGCGAAACGGCGGACCGCCTCCGCGGTGCCGAGATCGCGGCTGACCAGATCGGGCTCGGCCTTCGTCGCCACGCTGAAGCCGTTGGGGATGCCGCTGGTGTTCGACAGCAGATGCGCGAGCCGGACGCGGGCGCCGGTATCCGCGCGGTAATCCGGAAGCAGCGTCGCGATGGGAGCGTCGAGGGCGAGCTTGCCGGCCTCCACCAGCCTGAGCACCGTGACCGTGGTCAGGAACTTCGAGATCGAGGCGATGCCATAGACCGTATCGGTGGTCGCCGGCGTGTTCGCGGCGATATTCGCCAGCCCGAAATTCCGGGCATAGACCGGGCTGCCGGCCTTGGCCCGGAGGATCGAGCCCGCAAATCCGTTGGCCTTCACGAAGGCGTCGATCTTGGCATCGTCGGGATGGCCGCTGGCCTGGAGTGGCAGCGGGGCCAGCACGCTCATTCCCGTGGCCGCACCGCCCCGCAACAGCGCGCGTCGATCGATCAGCATGCCGGCCGTCCCTCCCCTACCCCTTACCAGAAGAGGGTCATTGCAAGGGCGATATGAATGCCGGATTGCAGCGCGTCCGGGTGCCGGCATCGCTCCCGGCCGCCATATCCTCGCTTCGGCTCACCGCACTGCGAAGTCGCATCATCGACTCGGTTAACGCGCGAATCAGACATTCATGTGCCGGACAGGTTGTCCCCAACACTCCTTGGCAGCTGATAAGTTGAGAGGAGTAGCTCGATGCGTATCACTACGAACAAGGCAGGAATTCACGCGATCATTTTCATGCTGGCCGCGTCGTCGGCAGGCAGCTTGTCTGCGCAGGAGATACCATCCGCCGATCCGAGCATCGTTGTAAATGGCCAGTCTATGGCAGGCCCGGAAATCAAGGGCGTCATCACTGCGCGCAACGGCGAAAAGCTCAAGGTAACGGCGGAAGATGGCACGGCCACCGTCATCGCCGTCAATGATGCGACGCGGATCAAATCCGCCAGCGGGCTGTTCGGTTCCAGCCGCAACAAGATGTCGGCGGATGCATTGCTCAACGGCCTGCCCGTGACCGTGAAGACCTTCCAGCCGACGGACGGCCAGACGGGCGGAGAACTGGTCGCCAACCAGATCACCTTCCGCAATAACGACTTCAAGACGGCCTCGATGATCCGCAACGGAACGTCGCAGCGCTTCGACGAACAGGTCGCCGCCACGGAAGCGCTGCGCGGCCGGATGGGCGACATCGACAAATATAACATCAAGAGCACCACCAACGTGCACTTCGATACGGGCCGGTCCGAACTGTCCGCCGAGGACAAGACCCAGCTTTGCGCCGCCGCGACCAATGCGCAGGCGACCGAGAATGCGCTGATGCTGGTGGTCGGCTATACCGACTCCACCGGCAATGACGACATCAACCAGCAGCTCAGCGAGAAGCGGGCCGCGCGCGTGATCAATTATCTGCAGCAGAATTGCGGGTGGAAACCCTATCGCATGCTGACGCCCACCGGCATGGCCAAGGCCGATCCGCTGGCCAGCAACGATACGGCCGAAGGCAAGGCGCAGAACCGCCGCGTCGCCGTCAACATCATGGTGAGCAAGAGCGTCGACGGGATCTGACGGATGATGGTGGCTGGGGGCGGATGCGCGCCCCCGGCCATGCATTTTTCAGCGTGCTTCAGGACGTTGGTTTCCGGCCACGTGCGGCGCGAATGTCATCGTCTAACAAGGCGACCTTGCGCGCATAGCAGGCCCGGACGGGCAACAGCTCGCTAACACCTTCGCGGACACAGGCCTGCACGATCGCGCAGGCGATCCGGTCGACCCGCGCATCTCCGGTCGAAACGTCGGTGTGACACCAGACGAGCAGCCGCCCCTCATTGGCGAAATGCAGCTTCGCCCGGCGCAAACGGCGTCCGATCACCACAATATCGTCCTCGCGCGCGGGCAACGTATCACGGCCCTCCTCCATCAGGGGCGAGGCCAGCATGTCCCTGGTGATCGAGAGAGAGACATCCAGCGGCTCCAGGAATAGCCGGGGTGGGATCGCCGCCGGTGCTGGCTCGGCCGCCCGGGTCAGCATGCCAGGCGCCGCCGATTTCGACGCGAATGTTTGCGGCATCCTGCAGATCCCTACCCGCCGTGCCGTCATTCGCCAGCTGGTTCGCGAGGGCCCGCGCGCTCCGCCATCGGTTGCTATTTCGGATTCCACGGCGATCCGATCCTCCGTCACGATCGCCTCGAGCCATTGGCTGCGATCATAGGAGGCCGTGAGTTGCTCACCCACGACCACGACCCTGCAACCTTGGCGACCGGTCACGCGGTTACCCCGGAAACGGAACGACATCTTTCCGCATAACGTGCCGCTTCCAGCAGCGACCTGAACAGCGGGCATTGCACCGAGCAGTTGGCGCAGCATGACGATTTGATCGCCGGCTGGAATGCATGCCTTCCACTTCATGGGCCGGGAAACATGCGTTGCCCCGATCCCTACAGAGCGATCGAATTCCCATTCGCCGCCTTCAAGGATGATGCGCTTGCCGTTGACGATGATCTCGGGATCGGCGGGCGGCGGTGGCGCGGCGGCACCCGCGCCCCAGATCGGGGCGGCGATCAATGCCGCGCACAGCCAGATCCTACTCCGGCGGACCATCAGGAGGAAGGTGCCCGGCTGCGCGCTGCGTGGACGGCATCGTCGAAATAGGCGACCTTGCGGGCATAGCAGGCCCGGACCGGCAGCAGATCGGTGACGCCTTCGCGGACACAGGCCTGCACGATTGCGCAGGCAATCCGGTCGACCCGGGCGTCGCCGGTCGAGACGTCGGTGTGGCACCATGTGAGCAACCGGCCCTCATTGGCGAAATGCAGCTTGGCGCGGCGCAGGCGCCGACCGATCACGACGATATCATCCTCGCTGGCGGGCAATGCATCGCGGGCCGCCGTCAGGGGTGATGCCAGCATATCCTCGGTGATCGTCAGGGAGACGTTCAGCGGCTCTAAGAAAACTCGGGGCGGGATCGCTGTCGGTGCAGGCTCGGCGTTGGCCAGCAAGGGAGGTGTAACGCGTGAACGGGACGCGGCCATGTTCGGGAGCGGGCACGCACCCACCCGCCGGGCGGCCAACCGCCAGTTGAATCGCCGCAGCCCGAGCCCCTCGGACGGAATACCGATCGATCGAGACGGCGGCGGCATGTCATCGGTCTGATCGAATTCGACGGCGACCTGATCCTCCCCGACGGTCGCGATCATCCGCTGGCTGCGATGATAGGTCCTGGCCGGTAAGACACCTGCGAACAGGATCGAGCAGTTCTGATGGCCGACCACGCGATTGCCGCGAATCCGGAACCCCATCTGCCCGCATATCGTGCCGCCGGTCGCGGTCGTCTGAACGGCCGGCATCGCGCCGAGCAACCGGCGCAGGATGCTCACCTGGGAACCGGTGGGCAGGCATGCTCTCCAGTTCGAGGCCGGCATGTTGGAAAGCCCGGCCGACTGCGTGATCCCGGTCGAGCGATCGAATTCCCATTCGCCGCCTTCGAGGATGATGCGCTTGCCGTTGACGACGATCTCGGGATCGGCGGGCGGTGGTGGCGCGGCGGCACTCGCCGCCCAGAGCGGGGCGGCGATCAACGCGATGCACGGGGCGATTTTCCATCGCATCGGCTTCTCTCCCGCGACCAGTCTGCCGGATCGGAGGCGGAATGTCCCGCGCGATCCGTGGGAAGAGAGCGGTCGGACGCACTATCGCCACCGTTTTGGACGGAAGCGGCCGGCCGCCTCACGGGCGGCCGGAAACCCCGGCAGCCGTCTGCGCGACCGGCTTCATCGTGCCGTCCGCATTGTAGAACAGACGCTCCACGCGCACCGCGCGGCGATAGCTGCCGCCCTTCTTGTCGCCGATCGTCAGCGTGCCATCGTGATAGAAGAAATAGTCCTTCCCCTTGAACGCAATGATCGCGGGGTGGATCGTGCCGCTATTCTCGGCCGGGCCGGTCAGTTCGCCGCGATAGGTCCACGGGCCGGTGACGGCGGGCGCGGTGGCGTAGGAGATCGTCTCGGGCTCCTTCGGCCCCCGCTCGCGCGAGGCATAGGTGACGTAATAGGTCTTGCCGTGTTTGTGCAGCCACGGGCCTTCCTCATAGCGCGTGAGCTTCACCTCCTCGATCGGGCCGTCCAACTCGATCATGTTGGGCTTCAGCTTCGCCCGGAAGCAATTGCCGTTGCCCCACATCAGCCACGGCGTGCCATCATCGTCGATCAGCACGGTGGGATCGATGTCGCTCCAGCCATGCTGGCCCTGCGGCGTCATCGCATTGGTGATCAGCACCGATCCGCGCGCATCCACGAACGGACCGGTGGGCTTGTCCGACACGGCCACGCCGATCGCCATCGATCCGGTCGCGGCCTCCTTGGCATTGGCATAGAAATAGAATTTGCCGCCCTTCTCCACGACCTGCGAGGCATAGGCATCGCCCTTCGACCAGGCGAAATCGGTCGGCCGCAGGATCGTGCCGTGCGGCGTCCAGTGCTTCATGTCCTTGGACGAATAGAGCAGCCAGTCCGGCATGCGGTAGCGTTCGTCGTCCGACACGTCGTGGCCGACATAGAGATAGACGGTGTCGCCCACCACGAGCGCCGCCGGATCGGCGGTGAACTGGTCGCGGAGGATGGGGTTCGATCCGGGTGCGGCGGGTTGCGCCTGTGCCGCCATGCCGGAAGCCAGCGCGAGCATCCCGCCCAAAACCAAGCGCTTCATCACCCTCTCCCTCATCCTATTTGTAGGAGTAATGGAGCGATGTGTTGCAGGTCAAGCCGACGCACATTTTCCTACAGAGGGCCGGCTGGGCATTCGCTCTCTCACAAAACCGTTCGTGCTGAGCCTGTCGAAGCATCGTCCTTTTCTATCTCTCACAGCGGAGGAAGAAGAACGGCACCCTTCGACTGCCTGCCAAGGCAGGCGCTCAGGACAGGCTTCGACAGGCTCAGTGCGAACGGGGGGAGAGAGCCAAGTCCCTAATCCCCCAGCGCCAGCGCCAGCGCGCGCTCCGCCTGGGCGCGGATCGCGTAATAGCCGGCGCGGGTGAGGTGGACGCCGTCGGTGGTGAGATCGAAGCGGATGCCGCCGATGCCGTCCCCCAGGGACGCCGCATAATCGACATGGATCGGGCCATCCTCGCCGCCGCACAGCCGCGCCACGCCCTCGCGCAGCATCGGGGCCAGGCCCGGCCGATTGAACAGGGGCACGGCGTTGCGGCCGATCGGCGGCGGCGCGGCGAGGATCACGGCGATGCCCGCCGCCCGCGCACGCGCCGCCATCTCCGCGATGTTGGCGATGGTCTTGGTGGCATCGGGGCCGGGATCGCCGTGCCACAGGTCGTTCGTGCCCGCCATGATGTGGACGACGCGCGGGCCGACCGCGAGCACCTCCGCATCGAAACGGGCGAGCATCCCGGCGCTGGTATCGCCGCCGAGGCCGGCATTGCGACGCTTCTTGCCGCGGAAGAAGCCGGGATCATGCTCCAGCCATTGCCGGGTGATGGAATCCCCGAGGAAGATCGCGATCGGGCGGCGCCTCTTGCCGCCCGCGCGATGCGCCATCCACATCGCCTGGACGCGCGCGCGCCCCGCCTTCCGCAACGCCGTCTGGATGATCGCCGCCAAGCCCGTCCCCCGCTCCCTGCCAAACCTGCAATCTAGCCGGGGAGCATGACAGCTAGAAGCGTTTCCGTGCCGTGAGCCCCCAGGTGCGCGGATCGCCGAGGAACGCGCCGAACAGCTGGCTGGAGGTGGTGCCGAACGCCGTCACCGCCGCCGCCGTGCCGGGCATGCCGCCCGATCCGCCGCCCTGCAGCGGTTCGCTGAACGCCACCTGCGTATAGGTGACGTTGAACACATTCTGTGCCCACAGTTCGAGACTCCAGCCCGAGGCCGTGCTGACACCCACCCGCGCATCGACGAGGCCGAAGCCCTTCTGCGCCTTTTCGGTCAGCAGATCGGAGCCGGTGTTGATCTTGCTCTGATAGCGCGTGCCGACATAGGCCAGCGCGCGCAGCCCTTCGCGGATTGCGGGCGTCCAGCGCACCGATCCGGTCGCGGTGTAGGCCGGCGCGTTGGAGAGGCGCGCGCCCGGCAGCAGGAACAGCACCGGCGGTAGCGAATTGTCGCCGGTCAGCGCATCGGGCGACCCGACGATATCCTTCGCATAGCGCGTGTCGGCATAAGTGAAGCCGCCGGTCAGCACCCAGTCGGCGGCCGGGCGCAGCGTGGCGTCCAGTTCGACACCCTTGGAGATCACGCCCGCCTTCGTGTCCGAGCAGGCCGAATTGCCGGCGATATTGTCGGAATCGCGATTGCCCAGCGACGTGCTGCACCCCTGCACGTTCGAGACGACGAAGTTCGTGCCGGTATAGCTGTTGAGCTGGAAATTGCGGAACGCCTGCCGGAACAGCGCCACATCCAGATCGAACAGGCGCCGGTGCAGCTTGGCGCCCAGCTCCCACGCCTCCACCGTCTCCGGCGCGAAGGCGAGGCTGGAGGCGGGAAGCTGCTGGAGGCGGCCGGTGTTGAACAGGCCGCCGCGATCGAGATTGAAGCCGCCCGCCTTGTAGCCGCGCGACCAGCTCGCATAGACGTTCGCACCGCGCGCGATCCGGTAATCGAGCGCGGCTGTGCCCGACCAGCGATGCTCGGTGCGGCGCTGATCGATCGCGCCATTCACGCTGTTGATGTTGCAGGGATAGCCCGCGAGCGGCGCCAGCACCGAATTGGCGAGCGCGGTGGCGCTGGCCGTGCCCAACGCGCGCAGCCGGGCGATAGTGTCGAGATAGATGCCGCAGCTGCTGGTGGAGGCGAGGTTCGCGTCCAGCGTCTTGCGGTCGCGCGTGTAGCGCGCGCCCAAGGTCAGCGAGAGGCGATCGGTGACGTGGACGATGTCGTGCGTGAACAGCGCCTGGTTGCTGTCATGCTGGCGGAAGCGATCGAGTTCGCCGGTGCCAGCGATCGGCACATTCTGCACGGCCGCCGCCAGCGCCGCGCCACCATAATTTTGCGCGAAGCCCTTGAGGTTCGCGAAGCCATAGGTGGGGAACGCCGCGAAGGCGCCGCCCAGCGCGCCGATCCGGGCCGAAGCGAAGCGATCATAGTCCGCGCCGTAAGCCATATTGTCTTGCAGCGTCAGGCGCTCCTCGCCCCAATAGCCGCCGACCAGCCAGTCGAGCTTGCCGCCGAACGCCTCGCCCCGCGCGCGCAGTTCCTGGCTGAAATTGCGGAAGCGGATGAAGCCGCTGCCGTCGCTCGGCCGGCGGATCAGATCGAGGCTGGAGAAATCGGCATCCTGTCCCTTGATGAACTTGTTGGAGCGCCAGGCCGTGATGCTGTCGATCGTGATGCCACCCAGCGTCTTGGTCATGTTCAGCGCGACGCCGCCGTCGGTCACGTCCTGTCGAAAGCTCTGGCCGGGCGAGAGCGCCACCTTGCGCACGCCGGGATCGTCCAGCACCTGCCCGCCCGGCATCGCCCGGATCAGCGCCGCGATCGAGGACGGCGCGGTGACGAGGCTGCCGCCGCCCGCGCCGGGCGTGCTGCTGCGCAGATCGCGCACGACGCTGTAGCCGCCCGCGCAACATTCCTCGTCGCGCTTCGCATAATCGACGGTCAGCGTCGCGGCGAAGCTCGCATCCGGCTCCCACTTCAGCTTGCCGCGCACCAGCCCGCGATCGCGCCCGTTGAGATGTCGGCCCGAGACGACGTCCTGAAAGAAACCCTGCCGCTTGATATAGACGCCGTCGATCCGGCCGGAGAGGGTTTCGGTGAGCGGCCCGGTGATGCCCGCGCCCAGACGCCAGTAATCGTAATTGCCGACGCTCGCCTCGGCATAGCCGCCCAGCGTGCGCGAGGGCTGCGCGGTGACGACGTTGATGAGGCCGGCCGAGGCGTTGCGGCCGAAGAGCGTACCCTGCGGCCCGCGCAGCACGTCGACCCGCTCCAGCGGGCCCAGTTCGGTGAGAGCCGTCGCGGCGCGGGCGCGGTAGACGCCGTCCACGAACGTCGCGACCGAGCTTTCCAGCCCGGCATTGTCGCCCACCGTGCCGATGCCGCGGATGCGCGCGCCGCCCCCGCCCGCCTCGTTCGACGAGGAGGAGACGAGCAAGGAGGGCGCGAGCACGTTCAGCGTGCGGAGATCGACCACCGCGCCGTCGCGCAGCGCCTCGCGACCGATCGAGGTGATCGCGACGGGCACGTCGCCGGCGGGCGTCGGGCGCTGCGTGGCGGTGACGAGGATCTCCGGTTCGGCGGCCGCTGGCGCAGCCTCGACGGCGCCGGAGGCACTGGCCGCCAGCAGAGCGATCGCAAACATCCATCCTCCCCTCAAACCGGAGCGGCGCCCCTAAGCAGGTCCCGGCGCCAAGGCGAGTGCAATGTTGCGAATGTGCGAACGCGAATTTGCGGATTTAGGGAGGGCTAAGCGCGCCTCCCCTTCTTTCCTCTTCATCATGCTGAACCCGTTTCAGCATCCATGACCGATCCTGTGCGCCCGGTGCGACGGTCGGGTCATGGACCCTGAAACGAGTTCAGGATGACGGTTCCAGGAGGGGAGGAGGCGCCCCAGACATCAATCGAAGCAGCAGCCCGAAATGCGCGCCCTTCAGCACCTCAGCGCCGAAAATCCGCTCGCCCAGCACAGCGGAGCCTCTTCGTCACCCCATCGCTCATTCCGCCGCCTCCGCCAGCCTCGCCACCCCTGCGGCCTCGGCGATGAGGCTGTAGCTACGCTTGCGCAGGGCATGATCGAACACGTCGGAGACGATGATCAGTTCGTCCGCCTTCGTCTCCGCGACGAGCGCGGCGATGCCCTTGGCCACCGTCTCCGGCCCGCCGACGATCGATCGGGCGAGGAAGCCGTGCGCCTGCGCCTTCTCCTGCGGCGTCCAGTAGCTGTCGATATCGTCGATCGGCGGCAGGCTGAGCCCGCGCGCGCCCCTGAACAGGTTGGCGATCGCCATCTGCTGCGTGGTCGCCAGGAAGCGCGCTTCCTCGTCGCTGGGCGCGGCGACGATGTTCACGCCCACCGTCGCATAGGGCCGGGCGAGTTGCGCCGAAGGCTGGAAACGGTCGCGATAGATTTGGAGCGCGGGCAGCAGGGACTGCGGCGCGAAATGCGAGGCGAAGCCGTAAGGCAGCCCCAGATGCGCGGCGAGCTGCGCGCCGAACAGGCTGGAGCCGAGGATCCAGAGCGGCACGTTGGAATCCGTGCCCGGCACCGCCTGCACGCGCTGCCCCGGCTGGAGCGGCCCCAGCAATTGCTGCAATTCCTGCACGTCCTGAGGGAAATGCTCGGACGCGGACGGATCGCGGCGCAACGCGCGCAGCGTGATCTGGTCGGTGCCCGGCGCACGGCCGAGGCCCAGATCGATCCGGCCCGGAAACAGAGCCTCCAGCGTGCCGAACTGCTCGGCGATCACCACCGGCGAATGATTGGGCAGCATCACCCCGCCCGCGCCGACGCGGATCGTCTTCGATCCGGCCGCGACATGCGCGATCGCGATCGATGTCGCTGCGGAAGCGATGCCGGGCATGTTATGATGCTCCGCCATCCAGAATCGTGTGTAGCCCAGTGTTTCGGCATGCGCGGCGAGATCGCGCGCGTCATCCAGCGCGGTGCGCGCACTGCCGCCTTCGCGAATGCGGACGAGATCGAGGATCGAGATTGCAACCATGGGGCCTCCTGCGCGTCGCACATGGGTAGCCCGATCGGGGATTGAAAGATACCTTTCGGTACATAAATGCCGGTCGAGCTGTTTCCGCCGCGAGCCATAAGAGTGGGCCGGCGCCTTCCGATCATCCGAATCCCCTCCCCGTTTTCCCTCCAAGGAGCATTTCATGGCATCCAAATTGTTCGCGCCGTACGCCGTCGGCGGGCTGGACCTGGCCAATCGCATCGTGATCGCGCCCATGTGCCAATATTCGGCCGAGGATGGCGCGATGACCGACTGGCACGCGCAGCATCTCGGCCAGCTCGCCCAATCCGGGGCGGGCCTGCTGACGATCGAGGCGACCGCCGTGGTGCCCGAGGGCCGCATCACCTATGCCGATGTCGGCCTGTATGACGATCGCACCGAGGCGGCGATGGGCACGGTGATCCAGGGCATCCGCCGCTGGTCCGACATGCCGATCGCGATCCAGCTGGCGCATGCTGGCCGCAAGGCCTCAACCGATCTGCCCTGGCTGGGCGGCGCGCAGATCGCGCCCGACGCCGAACATGGCTGGCAGGTCGTCTCCGCCTCCCCCGCGCCCTTCACCGAGGGCACCGCGCCGTCGATGGCGCTGGACCGGGCCGGGATGGGCCGCGTGCGTGATGCGTTCGTCGAGGCTGCGCGCCGCGCGGACCGGCTGGGCATCGACATGATCCAGCTGCACGGTGCGCACGGCTATCTGATCCACCAGTTCCTCTCGCCGCTCTCCAACACGCGCACCGACGAATATGGCGGCAGCCTGGAGAACCGGATGCGCTTCCCGCTCGAAATCTTCGATGCGGTGCGCGCCGCCTTCCCGGCGGACAAGCCCGTCACCGTCCGCGTCTCGGGCACCGACTGGGTCGAGGGCGGCTGGGATGTCGCGCAGACGATCGCCTTCGCCAAGGAACTGGAAGCGCGCGGCTGCGCGGGCATCCATGTCTCCTCGGGCGGTCTCGATGCACGCCAGCAGATCCCGGTCGGCCCCGGCTATCAGGTGCCGCTGGGCCGCGCGGTGAAGGACGCCGTGACGATGCCCGTCACCACTGTGGGGCTGATCACCGATTTCGATCACGCCGAGGCGATCGTGGCGACGGGCGATGCGGACTTCGTCGCGCTGGCCCGCACGATCCTCTACGATCCGCGCTGGCCGTGGCATGCGGCGGCGCATCTGCGCGCACAGGTGAAGGCGGCGCCGCAATATCTGCGCTGCCAGCCGAGCCGTTATCGCGATCTTTTCACTACCGGGCGGTAGAAAAATCGCCGGCAGCTGGTTATAAAGGGGTCGCGCCTTCCCCGGGCGCGACTTCACATCCCAAACTCAGGGACATTCCATGACCAGCCAAGCCAAAGCTTTCGCGGCCCAGTCCGCCACGACCCCGCTTGCGCCCTTCACGTTCGAGCGGCGTGATCCGCTCCCCACCGACGTCGCGATCGACATCGCCTATTGCGGCGTCTGCCATTCCGATCTCCACACCGCGCGCAGCGAGTGGGACGGCACGATCTTCCCCTGCGTGCCCGGCCATGAAATCGTCGGCCACGTCACCGCCGTCGGCAGCGACGTCACCAAATTCGCGGTCGGCGACATCGTCGGCGTCGGCTGCATGGTCGGCAGCTGCGGCACCTGCCCCTCGTGCAGCGATGGCGAGGAGCAATATTGCACCGGCACCGGCATGGTCGGCACCTATAACGGTCCCGACGCGCATCTCGGCGGCCACACGTTCGGCGGTTATTCGGACAAGATCGTCGTCGATCAGGATTTCGTCCTGAAGGTCGCGCACGCCGAAGCGGATCTGGCGGCGGTCGCGCCCCTGCTTTGCGCGGGCATCACCACCTATTCGCCGCTCAAGCATTGGGGCGCGGGCCCCGGCAAGAAGGTGGGCGTGGTAGGCCTCGGCGGCCTCGGCCACATGGGCGTGAAGATCGCGGCCGCGATGGGCGCGCATGTCGTCGCCTTCACCACCTCGGCCTCCAAGATCGAGGACGCAAAGAAGCTCGGCGCGCACGAAGTGGTCGTGTCGAAGAACGAGGACGAGATGGCGGCGCATGCCGGCAGCTTCGACATGATCCTCAACACGGTGGCCGCCTCGCACAATCTGGACGCCTTCACGGCGCTGCTGAAGCGCGACGGCACCTTGGTGCTGGTGGGCGTGCCCGAGCATGCGCATCCCTCGCCCAACGTCGGCACGCTCATCTTCGGGCGCAAGGCGATTGCGGGCTCGCTGATCGGCGGCATCGCCGAGACGCAGGAGATGCTCGATTTCTGCGCCAAGCACGGCCTGACCGCCGATATCGAGATGATCCCGGCGCAGGGCATCAACGACGCCTATGAGCGGATGCTGAAGAGCGACGTGAAGTATCGCTTCGTCATCGACATGGCGACGCTCGCGGCCTGAGGCTTTGGACCTGACCCAAGCCTAAACCAACCCATCGTCATTCCCGCGCAAGCGGGAACCCAGCCTTTCTTCAGCCGAAGAACTGGGTCCCCGCTTTCGCGGGGATGACGGTGATGGGTTTCACGCCTTCCGCGCGTAGACCAGCCGCCATTTCTTGTGGAAACGCACCGCGCCCACCTGCGCGTAATCGCGCATCAGCCCGGCCCGCACGATCTCCCACGTCACGGGATTGCGATCGGCGCCCGGTCGGTCCGTCACCACCACCACGCTCGGCCGCGCGGCCATCACGCGCCGCACCTCCGCCACCGGATCCACGCCGATCGCGGGCGCTTCCTTCATCTGGTTCAGATGATTGGGGAACGCATAAGGCGAGACGAGCTTCGCGCCGGTCAGCAGATACAGGATCGGCTCCCCGTCGAACACGAACAGATCGTCCTTCAGGTGCGGACGGATCGCGGCGACCAGTTCGTCCATATGGCGTTCGCCGCCACGGGTGCTGCCGCGATGGAGGCTCATCCCCGCCGCCAGCACCAGCCCGATCGCCAGCACCGCCACCGCGCGCCAGCGATCGCGCCGCCCGACATCGAAGGCGGGCGCGGTGAAGACGGCCAGCGGCGTCACCACCGGCAGGAAATAATGTTTGAAGAGGCTGCCGATCGCGAAGAAGCCGATCACGGCCCCAGCCAGCCAGACGATCAGGAACGCCCGCGCACGCTTCGCCTCTTCCCCATGCTGGCGCACGCGCACGCCCGCAATCGCGGCGAGGATCAGCGGCAGGCCCATGCCCGCCGCCACGATCGTGCGCTTGGCGAGTTGCAGCGCCGCCGTGCCCGGCCGATCCCCGATCGAGACGAAATTGGCGTAGAAGAAGGCCTCGCCATGCCCCGCCGCCGCATAGGCCGCGAAGGCGGCGGCGGTCGGCAGGATCGCGAGCAGGATCCACAGCAACGCCACGCCGGGCAGCGCCGCGTCGATCCCCCGCCGCCGCGCCGCCCACAGCAGAACGAAGCCCATCGTCACGCCCTCGAACAGGGCCGTATATTTGATCTGCATGGCGAGGCCGATCAGCGCCATCGCGCCCGCGCCCCACGCCACGAAGCGGCGCTCCCCGGCCGGCGGCACGTCCAGCGCCTGCAGCACCATCCACGCGGCACCCGCCACGAACGGATTGTAGAAGACCGGCGATTGCCCGCCCGCGCCATCGAACACGACCGTGAAGATCAGGCTCGCCGCGCCTGCCAGCCGCGCCGCCGTGGGGCTCGCGATACGTGCCGCGATCCGCACGACAAGGAAGGCCGTCGCCGCCGCGAACACGGTCGCGACCACCTGATACTGGACGATCCCGGCCCCGCCGAGCAGGCGCACGCCGGCGTAGAGCAGGAACAGGCCGATCGGCTTGCGATCCCAGATATCGACATAGGGCAACGCGCCGTGGAGCATCCGATCGCCCACCAGCAGATAGAATTGCTCGTCCACCTGGATCGCCGGATTGCCGAACCACCAGCAGCGCAGTGCGAAGGCGACCACCAGCATCGCCAGCGCATCCCGCCAGCCCCGCCCCGCAAGGGACAGGCGCCCGGTCAGGCCTGGGGAATAAGGAAGGGCGCGGCTCGCCATGATCGATCCTGTGGCAGTCGGATTACGGGAGATGGTGCTGGCCTCGCTACGTTGCACACGGATTGCACGACGTTGCCGCCGCCCTTTGCCCTTGAAACCGCTCTGGGTGGCGCGGAATGCGGCGCCTATATGTGCCTGATGACCAAGGCAAAACCGTTCATCTGATCCCGTGACCGGCACGACCTCCCTCATCGTCCCGCTCGATGCCGAAGACGATTTCGACGGCTGGCGCGATGCCGCGCGCGCACTGGTGCGCGCCGATGTGTCGCCCGATCGGGTGATCTGGCAGGTGGGCGAGGGCGTGACCGATCTGTTCGGCGGCGCGGCCGGGCCGCTTCCCGCCGCCACGGCGCCCGCTTTCTCCGTGCCGCGCGCCTTCCTCGATCTCGCCCGCAGCGTGATCGGCCATCGCGATCCGGAGCGCTTCGCCCTGCTTCACACCGCGCTCGCCCGGCTACGCGAGGCGCCGGGCCTGATGCAGGACCAGGCCGATCCACTGATCCGGCGGCTGGAGCAGCTGGCCAAGGAGGTGCGCCGCGACATCCACAAGATGCGCGCCTTCCTGCGCTTCCGTGAGGTGGCGGACGGGGGTGGCGCGCGCTTCGTCGCCTGGTTCGAACCCGATCATCATATCGTCCGCGCCAATGCGGATTTCTTCCTCAACCGCTTCGCCGCGATGCGCTGGACGATCCTGACGCCCGAACTCTCGCTCGACTGGGACGGGGAAACGCTGCGCGAGGGCCCCGGCGCCGCCCGCGCCGATGCGCCCGACGGCGATCCGCTCGAGGAGACGTGGAAGACCTATTATGCCTCCATCTTCAATCCGGCGCGCGTGAAGGTCGGCGCGATGCTGAAGGAGATGCCGCGCAAATATTGGAAAAACATGCCTGAAACCGCGTTGGTGCCGGCATTGATCGCGGGCGCGCAGGCGCGGGAGGCGGGCATGGTGGCGGCCAGTCATACGGCGATGACCAAGGGCGAAGCGGGTACACGCCGTGGCGCAAGCCGGGAAACATCGTGGGAGGCTTTGCGCGAAGAAGCCGCCGGCTGCACGCGCTGCCCGCTGTTCAAACCCGCGACCCAGACCGTGTTCGGTGAAGGCCGGATCGACGCCCCCCTGATGTTCGTGGGCGAGCAGCCGGGCGATCAGGAGGATCTGGCCGGACGCCCCTTCGTCGGCCCGGCCGGGCAGATGTTCGACAAGGCGCTGGCCGAGGCCGGGCTGGATCGCGCCGCCGCCTACGTCACCAACGCGGTCAAGCATTTCAAATATGAGCAGCGCGGCAAGCGCCGCATCCACGCCAAGCCCAACGGCCCGGAGATCGACGCCTGCCGCTGGTGGATCGATCAGGAACGCACGCTGATCCAGCCCAGGCTGATCGTGGCGCTGGGCGCCACCGCCGCGCGATCCGTGCTGGGCAAGGCCGTGACGATCGCCGCCACGCGCGGCACGCCACATCCTCTGGCGGACGGAAGCGAGGCGTGGGTCACCGTCCACCCCTCCTATCTGCTGCGCCTGCCCGACGCGCAGGCGGCCGAGGCCGAATATGCCCGCTTCGTGGAGGATCTGGCACGAATGAAGGCGCGGCTGGGGGAACTGGCTGGCTAGGAGAGGTGTATCTCCCCTCCCGCCTGCGGGAGGGGCCGGGGGTGGGCGCGAGCACAGCGAGCCTTGCCTTCCCCCTCCTGCCCCCCCCGCCTGCGGGAGGGGCTTACACCCTCACTCCACCCCCATCGCCATCGTCGCGGGGTCGGAGCCGATGCGGCCGTCGGAGCGGTCCAGCGCCTCGATCGTGCGCATGTCCTCGTGATCCAGCTGGAAATCGAACACGTCGATATTCTCGGGCAGGCGGCCGACGCTCGCCGTCTTGGGGATCACGTTGAAGCCGCTGTCGATATGCCAGCGGATGATCGTCTGCGCCGGCGTCTTGCCATGCTTCTCCGCGATCCGGCCGATCACGGGATCGCGCAAGGCCTCGCCCTGCCCCAGCGGCGCCCAGCAGGTGGTGACGATGCCGTGGCGCTCGTGGAAGGCGCGCAGCTCGCGCTGCTGGAAACCGGGATGCAGCACGATCTGGTTGGTGGCGGGGGTGACGCCGGTTTCGTCGATGATGCGCTGGAGATCCTCGACCCGGAAATTGGAGACGCCGATCGATCGCACGCGCCCCTCCTCGCGCAGCCGGATCATCGCCTTCCAGCTCTCCACGAAGCGATCGATCTTCGGCACCGGCCAGTGGATCAGGAAGAGATCGAGTTCGTCGAGTCCGAGGCGCTGCATGCTCTCGTCGAAGGCGGCGAGCGTGCGATCATAGCCCTGATCGGCATTCCAGAGCTTGGTGGTGACGAACACCCAATCCGGGCAATCGCGCACAGCGGCGCCCACGCCCTCCTCGTTGCGATAGAACATGGCGGTATCGACATAGCGATAGCCCGCATCCAGCGCGGCGCGCACGATCGTCTCGGTCTCGGCGGGCGGGGTCTGATAGACGCCGAGGCCCAGCTGGGGGATCGTCCGGCCGTCATTGAGCAACTGCTGGGGCACTTGGGTCATATTCGCTCCTGTTGCATCCTTCCCTTGCAGGGGAGGATGACGGTTCGGCTATCGCATCAACTTCTTCGCCAGCATCGCGATCCCGCCGATTGCGCCGACGCCGAGCAAAGCCAGCAGCACGAAGCCCCCGCCCGTCCACAGCACGGCGGAGATCAGCAACATCATGAAGTCGCCGATCGCGAGCGTGAGGCCGACCATCTCAATCCGGCCGTTCGAATTCCGACACCACACGATGCCCGCCGCGCAGCAGGGTGCCACCGGCATGATCGCGGCAGGCGGCCTCCGCCTCCTCGGTCGACAGGCAGGTCGCGATCGTGCGCCAGCCGAACCAATAACCCGCCTGCGCGAGATACCAGTCGCGGCTGCCGCGCCCGGAAACGAGCGCCTCCCAGATGCTTTTCCGCTGGTGCACGACCCTGTAACGCTTGGCCACGGCGTTCTACTCCGCCGCCAGCAGAGATTCCGCCCCGCCGAGATCGACCGAGACGAGCCGCGAGACGCCGCGCTCGATCATCGTCACCCCGAACAGACGGTGCATCCGGCTCATCGTCACGGCATTGTGCGTGACGACCAGATAGCGTGTGTCGGTTTCCTTCGTCATCACCACCAAGAGATCGCAGAAGCGCTCGATATTGGCATCGTCGAGCGGCGCGTCCACCTCGTCCAGCACGCAGATCGGCGCGGGATTGGTGAGGAAGAGCGCGAAGATCAAAGCGACGGCGGTGAGCGCCTGTTCCCCGCCGGAGAGCAACGTGAGCGAACCGAGGCGCTTGCCGGGCGGTTGCGCCATGATCTCCAGCCCCGCCTCCAGCGGATCGTCGCTGTCGATCAGCGCGAGATGCGCCTCGCCGCCACCGAAGAGCGTGGCGAACAGGCGACGGAAATGGCCGTCCACCGCCTCGAACGCCGCCAGCAGGCGCTGGCGCCCCTCGCGATTGAGGCTGCCGATCGATCCGCGCAGGCGATGCACGGCCTGCCCCAGTTCCTCGCGTTCGGCGGCGTTGGTGGTGCGCGTGGCGTCCAGTTCGGCCAGTTCGGTGTCGGCGACGAGATTGACGGGGCCGAGCCGCTCGCGATCCGCCACCAGCCGATCGTGGCGCGCACCCTCTTCCTCCGCCGGCAGCAGCGCGCCGGAATCGAAGCCGATCTTTTCGGGCAAAGTGGCGGCCGGGCACTGGAAGCGGTCGCCCGCCGCGCGGCTGAGTTCGCCGCGCCGGCTTTCCTGATGCTCGGCATGCGCGGTGAGCGTGGCGCGGGCCTCGCGGGCGTTGGCGAGCGCCTCTCCCGCCTGCGCGGCGGCGGCCTCGATCCGGCGCAGCTCGGTTTCGCGCATGGCCTCGGTTTCGCGGGCGGCTTTGGCGGCGGCCTCCGCTTCGGTCGCCCTCCCCTCGGCCTGTTCGATGTCGCGCGCCAGCGCTTCGGGCTTGGCGGCCAGGCTCGCATGTTCGGCCTCGGCGGCGGCGAGGCGCTTGGCCATCTCGTCGATCCGCTTGGCGGCATCGCCCGCGCGGCTGCGCCAGCCCTTGGCCTCGCCTCGCGCCGCATCGCGCCGCCGCTGATCGCGCGCGATCGTCTCGCCCAGCGCCGCTGCCCGCCCCCGCGCGGTGGCGAGTTCGGAGCGGACCAGATCGGCGGCGGTGTTCAACTGGTCGAGCGCGGCGCGCGATGTCGCCCGATCCGGCAACGCCTGCACGGCGGCTTCGGCTGTCCCCACCGCCGCCTGCGCCTCGGCCAGTTCCGAGTCCGCGCGGGCCCGTCGATCGGCCAGCGCCGTGAGCGAGGCAGCGTGACGCTCGGCGGCCGCCTGCGCCTGATCCTCGCGCCGGCGGCTGGCGCGCACCTGCTCTTCGGCTGTCGCCAGCGCGCGGCGGGCCGCCTCCGCCTGCTCGCGCGCGGCGCGCTGCATCGTGGTGGCGCCGTCCAGCGCGGCGCGGGCGGCACCGGCCTCCTCGCGCAAGCCCGGCAATCCCGCCTCGATCTCGCGCAGGCGATTGGCGCGCACCAGCCGCTCGGCCGCCGCCGCGCCGACATCGCGCGCGACATAGCCGTCCCAGCGCCGCAGCCTGCCCGCGAAGGTCACGATCCGCTGGCCGACCGCGAGCGGCCAGCCTTCATCACTCTCCACCACGCCGATCTGCGCCAGCCTGCGCGCCAGCGCCTCGCCGCCGCCGACATGCTCCGCCAGCGAGACGACACCCGCAGGCAAAGCCGGATCGCCCGCCTGTGGATCGGCGCCAGTCCATGCCCGCGCGCCCTCGCCCCCGATCGGCGCATCCAGATCGTCGCCCAGCGCCGCCGCCAGTGCGCGCTCATAGCCCGCCGCCACGGTGAGCTTGGTCAGCGCCCGATCGCCCGCATCGCGCGCGAGGCCCGCCGTCAGCGCCTTGGCCTCGCTTTCCGCGCGGGCCAGCGCGGCGGTGGCAAGGCCCGAGCGCGTTTCCGCCTCCTCGCGCGCGAGCGCCGCCCGATCACGCGCGGCCTCCGCTTCGCCGATCGCGGCCGATGCCGTGGCGACCGCCGCCTCGGCAGCCGCGACTTGCGTCTTCGCATCCTCGACCGCAGCGAGCAAAGGCGCGGCCTCGCCCAAAGCCGCCACGTCGCGCGCCACGCGCTGCGCTTCGGCATCGGCCCGCGCGAAACGCTGGCGGGCGGCGACCAGAGCCGCCTCCGCCACGCGCGCCTCGGCCTCCTCGGCCGCGGCCGCCGCCAGCGCCTGCGCCACCGCCACCTCGGCATCGCGCACCTTGCGCTCGGCCTCAGCCTGCGCCTGATCGCTGCCCGCGCGCTCGGCCGTGGCCTGCGTGATCGCCACGCCGAGCGCCTTGTCCTCTTCCTCCAGCGCCTTGAGCGCGGCAGCGGCGTCGATCGCCAGCGCATCCTCGCGCTCGCGATCCGCCTTCAGCATCGCCACCTGCCGCGCCAGTTCCTCGATCCGGCGGCCGACACGGCCCGCTTCGGCACGCACCTCGTCCAGACGATGCCGCGTCGTGCTGGCCGCCTCGCGCGCCGCATCCGCCGCCGCGCGCGCCTCCGCCAAAGCGGTCGTTGCCCCGCCCACATATGCGGCGGCGGCACGCTGCGCCTCGGCCGCCTGCGCCACCGCCTGTTCGGACAAAGCCGCCTTGCTGCGCGCCTGTTCGGCCGCCGCCGCCGCCTCGCGCCAGCGCGCGAACAGGGCCCGCGCCTCGGCCAGACCGATCTCGGTGGACAAGGTGCGATAGCGCTCCGCCGCGCGCGCCTGACGGCGCAGCGCGTTCGCACGCACCTCCATCTCGCCCAGCATCTCGTCGAGCTTTTCGAGATTGGCCTCCGTCGCGCGCAGCCGGATCTCGGCCTCGCGGCGGCGCACGTGGAGCCCGGCGATGCCCGCCGCTTCCTCCAGCATCTCGCGGCGTTGCTGGGGCTTGGCCGCGATCACCGCCGCGATCCGCCCCTGGCTGACCAAAGCGGGCGAATGCGCGCCGGTCGCGGCATCGGCGAACAGCAACGCCACGTCGCGCTGGCGCACGTCGCGCCCGTTCAGACGATAGGCGGAGCCGGCGCCGCGCTCGATCCGGCGCACCACCTCCTGCTCGGCCCAATTGGCATCGTCGCCGCGCAGCTCGACCAGCAGGCTCACCTCGGCGAAATCGCGCGAGGGGCGGCTGGCCGTGCCGGCGAAGATCACATCCTCCATGCCGCCGCCGCGCAGCGACTTGGGGCTGCCCTCGCCCATCACCCAGCGAATGGCCTCCAGCAGATTGGATTTGCCGCAGCCATTGGGCCCGACGATGCCGGTCAGGCCCGGCTCGATCAGCAATTCGGCCGGCTCGACGAAGCTCTTGAAGCCCGCGAGCCGGAGCTTCCTGATCCTCATGCTGCCGGCCCCCGCTTCGGGATCAGCCGCCGGTGACGGACTTCAGGCGCGCGATCAGCTGCGGCGCGACCGGCTGCGTCGTGACGGGCACCGACCATTGCTCGTCATTGATGAAGAAGGTGGGCGTGCCGGTGACGTTCTTGTCGTTGGTCGCGGTCGTCGTGCCCTGCGCGAGCTTCTCGGCGGCGGCGACGTCACCCAGGCACTTGTCCTGATCCGCCTGCGAGATGCCGCGCGCGCGGAAGAAGGCGTCGAGGCCCATGAACGAGGCCATCTTCTTGAACAGCTGCGCCTGCTCGGTGCTCTGCAGCTCGGCCTGCTGCGCGGGCGTCAGCGCCATCGCCTTGCCGACCCACTCCTGCTGCTGGGCATAGGCCTGCTCCGCCAGCTTGAAGAAAGGCTCGGCACCACGGCAGCGCGTGAGCATGAAGGCCGGAATGTCGAAGCTGTTCAGCACAAACGGGCGATATTCCCAGCTGACCTTGCCGGTCTTCACGAACTGCGCCTGGATCGGCTCGGCGCCCTCCTTCGTGAATTCGGCGCAGTGCGGGCAGGTGAGCGACGCATATTCGACCAGCTTCACCGGCGCATCGGGATTGCCCATCCGCACGCCGCCCTCGGGCGTCATGCTGGCGATCTCGGTCCAGTCCTTGCCGGCGGGCGGGGCGACGGCGGCGACCGGGCCGCCCGGAAGCGAGGCCGCATTGCCATCGGCCGCCTTCTTCGAACAGGCGCCCAGCGAGAGAGCGATCAACACAGCGACGGCGGGCCGACGAGACATCATTCGGAACATCCTCAGACTATTCGATAAGGGGTGAACAGGCGCGGCGGGCTCAGCCCAGCGCGGCCTTCAGCTTGGCCTCCAGCTGGGGCCATTCGTGAACATCCTCGGCGCGCTTGCCGTTGATCTCGAACATCGGCGTGCCGGGGAAATCGGGCGTCCAGATCTTCTGCGCGGCGGCGGACAGATCATGCTGCTCCTCCGTATTGGCGAGACAGGCATCGATGCGCGCGCGGGGCAGGCCGTGCTTCAGGAAGAAGGTGTCGAGGCCCGCGCCGGCCGCGATCGCCTTGCCGGCGTCCGCCTCCGTCATCTGATCCAGCTTCGGCGCGGTCGCGCCCCACTTCTGGCCCTGCGCCTCCCATTGCGGCTGGGCGGCGAACAAAGCGGGCTTCACCGCGAAGAAGGCGGCGGGTCCGCTGCAGCGCGCGAGCACGGCGGCGGCGAGATCGAACGGATCGCGCAGCGCGAGACGCACTTCATAGCTGACGAGGCCGGTGCGGATGTAGCGCTGCGTGAGCGGCACCGCCGCCTGCGATTCGAACAAGGCGCAATGCGGGCAGGTGAAGGACAGATATTCGACCAGCTTCACCTTCGCGTCCGGATTGCCCTGGATGAAGGTGCCGGCAGGGGTGCGCGCGGCGACCTTCGACCAGTCCTTGGCGGCCACGGTCGGCGTGGCGGCGGGCGCCGTGGCGGGGATCGCGAACGCGAAGGCGAGGCTCAGGAGCGGCAGCAGCCGCCGGATCATCTGGGTCAATCGTTGCTCCCGCGCGGCCGTCCGGCCGAGAGTTTCGGAATTCCGGTGGAGGCTGCCACCGCGCCGGCCAGCGCGGACAGGGTCTCGCGCAATTCGGGATCGGCGATCGCGCGCAGGCTTTCGCCCAGCTCGATCGGCACGGGCTTCAGCGAAGGCGGCGCGCGGCGCGGCTTGGGCGCGACCACCGCCCCCTGCCTGATCGCCAGCTTCACCACCGCCGGATAGCCGAAGAAGCGGTTGACCCGCTCGATGATCGCGGGCGCCACATGCTGCATCATCGTGGCGTGGCTGCCCTGCACGTTCAGGTTCAGCACGCCATCCTGCTTCTTGCCCTGCGGAAAGCGGATCGATTCGGGCGTGGAAACCTCGGCATAACGCTCGCCGACGATCTCGGCCCAGCGCGACACGATCGACGATTGGACGAAGCCGAAGCGCTTGAAGGCCATCGCCCCCACCTGCGGCACCATCTCCGCCACGGTGCGCACGCCGTTGGCGCGCGGGGCGTCGGCCCCGGCGAGGGCGGCCTTGCGAGTCTTTCGTTCCGTCATCGGCATCGCCATGCCATAGGCCCGCCATGCTCGTCGATAGCATGGCCCCACGATCCGCCGCGTCTCCGGCCGAGCAGTCCCCGGCGGGACGGCTGCTGGCGTGGTATGACGTGCATCGCCGTACCCTGCCGTGGCGCGCGGCGCCGGGTGCGCCCGCGCCCGACCCCTATGCGGTGTGGCTGTCGGAGGTGATGCTCCAGCAGACGACGGTGGCGGCGGTGAAGCCCTATTTCGCGCGCTTCCTCGATCGCTGGCCGACCGTGACGGCGCTGGCGGCGGCGGACGATGCCGATGTGATGGCCGCCTGGGCGGGGCTCGGCTATTATGCCCGCGCGCGCAACCTGATCGCCTGCGCCCGCGCCGTGGCGGGGGAGCATGACGGCACCTTCCCCGATACCGAAGAAGGCCTGCGCGCCCTCCCCGGCCTCGGCGCCTATACCGCCGCCGCCGTCGCCGCGATCGCCTTCGGACGGCGCGCGGTGGTGGTGGACGCCAATGTCGAGCGGGTCGTCTCGCGCCTGTTCGCGGTGGAGCAGCCCCTGCCCGCCGCCCGGCCCGAGCTGCGCCGCCTGGCCGACTCGATCACGCCCGAGGCCCGCGCCGGCGATTTCGCGCAGGCGATGATGGATCTGGGTGCGACGATCTGCACGCCGCGCGGCCCCGCCTGCGCGCTCTGCCCGCTCTCGCCCGACTGCGCCGCGCGCGCCGCCTGCACACAGGAGGATTATCCCCGCAAGGCGGCGAAGCGCGACAAGCCGGTGCGGCGCGGCACGATCTTCTGGCTGGAGGCCGAGGGCCATGTGCTGCTCCGTCGGCGCGAGCCCAAGGGGATGCTGGGCGGGATGCGCGCTTTGCCGTCGGGCTCCTGGGAAGCGAGCGATCCCAGTCTGGCCGACGCGCCCCTCGCGGCCGACTGGCGCCCGCTCGGTGGCGGGCGGCACGTCTTCACGCATTTCGCGTTGGACTATGCCGTGGTCGGCACCGTCGTTGCCGATCGATCGGCCGAGGGCGAATGGTGGCCGATCGATCGTCTCGACGAGGCCGGCCTGCCCACTTTGTTCGCGCGCGCCGCCGCGATTGCCATATCCCAGAGGGAAAGCGCCTGATGCCCTTCACGCCCGGCTTCACCGGATCCGTTCTCGACCGCGTCGAAATCGAGCGTCTGGCCCCCGATATCGTCCCCCGTCTGCTGGCCGAGGGCGATGCGCTGTTCCTCGACATGCCGGACTATCTGCCGGCGGCGGACGAATCGGGGCTGCTATGGACGGCCGTTCCCGGCGACATTCCCCCCGAACAGCTCGTGCTGCTCGGCCGCATCGCGGGCCGGCCGCGCTTCACGCGCATCGCCCCGGATCTGCTGGGTGGGCGACGCACGCCGGCCGTCTCCGCCTTGATCGAGGCATTGTCGGCCGGCGACGCCACCACCTATGCGGTCGCGCGCAGCCTGCTCGACTGGCACGCCCGGCATCGCTTCTGCGCGTTTTGCGGCCATGCGAGCGACCTTGCCCGCGCGGGCTGGGGTCGGCTCTGCCCGAATTGCGGCACCGAGCATTTTCCGCGCACCGATCCGGTCGTGATCATGCTGGCCGAACATGAGCGGGGGCCGCAGGCGCGCGTGCTGGTCGGCCGCCAGCCGACTTTCCCGCCCGGCCGCTATTCGGCACTGGCGGGCTTTCTGGAGGTCGGCGAATCGATCGAGGGCGCGGTGGCGCGCGAACTGGCCGAGGAAGCGGGCGTGCGTGCCGGCGCGATCCGCTATGTCGCCAGCCAGCCCTGGCCCTTCCCCTCGCAGCTGATGATCGCCTGCATCGCGGAGGTGGCCGATCCGACGGTGACGCTCGACATGAACGAGCTGGAGGATGCGCGCTGGGTGGATCGTGACGAGGTGTTCGCCGCGCTGGCGGGGGACGAGAGCGCGCCGTTCCAGGCGCCGCCACCCTATGCGATCGCGAATACCTTGCTCAGGGCGTGGGCGGAGGGGGCGTGAGCGCCCTTTAACGCTCTTGCCCCTCAACGCGCCCCTGCCTCCCTCCTCCATTCGTCCTGAGCGAAGTCGAAGGACGGGCTTCAGGCGGCATCACTTGCAGCACGTGCTTCGACTTCGCTCAGCACGAACGGGGGAGTGATGGCTCAGGTAAGCGTCCTCGCACGTTCCTGCGGATAGGTGCCCAGCACGCGCATCCACTTGGTATGGAATTCCAGTTCCTCCAGCGCGCGGCCGAGCGTCGCATCCTCGGGCCGGCCTTCCACGTCGCAGTAGAATTCGGTCGCCGCGAAGCTCGCGCCGCGCTGGTAGCTTTCCAGCTTGGTCATGTTGACGCCGTTGGTCGCGAAGCCGCCCAGCGCCTTGTAGAGCGCGGCGGGGATATTCTTCACCTCGAAGATGAAGGTCGTCATCGCGACGCCCTCGAACGAGGTGGCGAGCGGCTCGCGCGAGAGTTGCACGAAGCGCGTCGTATTGTCGTCCGAATCCTCCAGCCCCTCGGCCAGGATCTTCAGGCTATAAAGATCGGCCGCCAGCGGCGGAGCGATCGCGCCGACCTCCGGCCGGCCCAGCTCGGCCGCCGCCGCCGCCGCGCCCGCCGTATCGGGATAGGGCACCGGCTTGATGCCGCGCTCGCGCAGCCAGCGACGGCACTGGCCGAGCGCCTGCGGATGGCTCATCGCCTCGGTGATGCCCTCGCCGAAGCCCATCAGGCCGTAGCGGATCGGCATGAAATGCTCGCCCACGATCGAAAGGCCGGATTCGGGCAGCAGGAAATGGATGTCCGCCACGCGGCCGTGCAGCGAATTCTCGATCGGAATCAGCGCCTTCGCCGCCCGCCCGTCGCGCACCGCATCCAGCGCATCCTCGAAATGGAAGCAGGGCAAGGGCAGGCCATCGGGCACCACGTTCATCGCCGCGATGTGCGAATTGCAGCCCGGCGCACCCTGAAACGCCACCGCGCGCTCCGGCGCCTGCGCTGCGGCCTGGGTGAGCTCCGCGACGAGCGCGCGGGCGGGTGCGGGATAGCTTTCCATAATGGCACGGCGGCTTAGGAAGGTTGCACGCGCGCCGCAACCTTGCGGGGGCCTCCGTCGCTGACTAAGCTGGCCAAAATAACTAGTCTGGGGGCGGCATGAACGATCGAGGCAACACGATTGCGGGCTGGGTCCTTGCGGGCGGAATCGTCGCGCTCGGTCTCACGATCGTCTCCGGCGAATATTTCCATCCCGAACGGCCCGAGAAGATGGGCTATGTCGTCACCGGCGTGGAGGCCGAGGCCGGCGCGGGCGACGCGCCCGCCGAAAAGCCGTTCGAAACCTACATGGCGGCCGCCGACCCCGCCAAGGGCGCCGATGTCTTCAAGAAATGCACCGCCTGCCACAATGCCGACAAGGGCGGCGCCAACGCGCTGGGCCCCAATCTCTACGGAGTCGTGGGCGAGGCGATCGGCCAGGGCGCCAACGGCTTCGCCTTCTCGGACGCGCTCAAAAGCAAGGGCGGCACCTGGAATTTCGACGAGCTGAACAAGTGGCTCACCAGCCCGAAGGCCTATGCGCCCGGCACGAAGATGACGTTCGCGGGCCTCTCCAAGCCCGAGGATCGCGCCAACGTGATCGCCTATCTGAACCAGCAGAGCGCCTCGCCCCAGCCCTTGCCGGCGGCGAAGTAAGACTACGCCCTCTCAAGCCCCGTTTGCACTGAGCCTGTCGAAGCCTGTCCTGAGCGCCTGCCTTGGCAGGCAGTCGAAGGGTGCCGTTCTTCCTTCGTCGCTGAGAGGAGAAGGACGATGCTTCGACACGCTCAGCATGAACGGGTTGTGGGGAACTAACCGAAAACCAACGCCACCGCGATCAGCAAGGCCGCCAGCACGATCGCGCCGGCGATCATCATCGCGCCCTTGCCCGCCGCCTGCGCGATCAGCGCGCCCGTCGGCTCCTGCCCTGCCTCCAGCCTGCGGCTGAGCAGGCGGATCAGGTGCGGCGCCTCGGTCGCGACGCGGTCCAGTTCCAGCATCAGCGCCTCGGCCCGGTCCCGCCCGCGCTGGGGCGAGATACGGTGGGCGAGCAGTTTCGCGCGGGCCCGCTCGATCGCGGGGGAGAGATCGAAGCCCGGCGCGATCCCGTTCAGCACGCCGTCCATCGTGATCATCGCCTTGAACACCAGCAACAGATCGGGCGGCAGCACGAGCCCTTCCTCGCGCAGCAGCGGGAAGAGATCCTTCACCAGCGCGCTCATCACCAGCGGGCCGCCGCCGTGGCGCGCCATCAGCCGCTCGGACGCCGCCAGGATCGCGGCGCGCGGCGCGCCCGAATCCTCGTTCCAGATCGCCAGCGTATCGGCCAGCGCGACCGCGTCGCTGGACCGCAGCGACAGCACGAAGGTGAGGAATTCCTGCTGCCGGCGCGCGCTGACCGTGCCGACCGAGCCCAGATCGAGCAGGGCCAGCCGATCGCCGGGCAGGCACAGCAAATTGCCGGGGTGCGGATCGCCGTGGAAGCGCCCGGTGACCAGCACCATGTCCAGCACCAGATCGGCGCCCAGCGCCGCGATCGCATCGGGATCGATCCCGGCCGATCGCAGCGCCTCCCCGCTGCGCGGCGACACGCCCGCCACATAGTCCATCACCAGCACGGCTTCGGACGTCCACTGCCAATGGACCTCGGGCACGACCACGTCGTCCCGCCCGGCCAGATCGGCGCGCAGCCGGTCCGCGTTGCGCGCCTCGGCGGTGAAATCCAGCTCGTCGAGCAGATCCTGCGCGAGCTGCTGCACCAGAGCCTGCGGGCGGAAGCGGCGCGCGACCGCGCTGTTCGATTCCACCAGCCCCGCAAAGTGGCGGATCAGGCGCAGGTCCGCCTCCATCTGCGCGCGGATGCCGGGACGCCGGATCTTCAGCACCACCGCCCGGCCGTCTTGCAGAGTCGCACGATGCACCTGCGCGATCGAGGCGGCGGCGAGCGGCGCGGGATCGAAGCTGGCGAACGCCGTCTCCGGTGGCTCGCCCAGGGCGGCCTCCACCTCGCCGCGCAATTCCTCGAACGGCCGCGTCGGCGCGCGGCTGTGGAGATGCTCCAGTTCCTCGATCCAGGCATCGGGCAGCAGATCGCGCCGCGTGGCGAGGATCTGGCCGAACTTCACGAAGGTCGGCCCCAATTCCTCCAGCGCCGCGCGGGTGCGCGCGGGCAGATCGGCCGGCTCGCCCGCGCCCTCCCCGCCGCTGCCCAGCCCCAGCCGGGCGAGAAACAGATCGAGCCCGAAGCGCGTCGCGACGGTGCTGATTTCGGCAAGGCGGCGGCGATCCCGCGCGGCGACGGCGATGGTGGTCAGCATATGGCCGACGCAATCGCCCAGCCGCGTGCCGGTTCCCTCAGCGCCGTTTCGCGGGAAACCGAGCCCACGCGCCTCAACGGCGATGATATCCGATGGCAGCCCGGAGAGGACGGGTCGGATTTCATGCCCCCGTCATCATTTCGCACCCGAAATGTCGTGCCCCGCTCGTAAAGCGCGCCCTTCACCGATGGGGATTTACCGAATGTTAACCAAACTCCAGCGCGCCTTGCTCCTCGCCGCCGTCTCGCTCGTCGGCGCCGGCAGCGCAGAGGCCGCGATCACCTCGCTCGATTATCTGAGCAACACCACCTTCACGACCGGCACGCGCTATCAGAATCAGGTGATCGCCGGCCTTTCCGGCATCGATTACAATGCCGCGACCAACACCTTCATCGCCCAGCGCGACAATACGATCAGCGGCGTCAGCCCGGTCGCCTTCACGCTGCAGGCCGTGCCGCAGGCGGGGGGCGGCTATACGATGCAGTTCACCGGCGTGAACACGCTGGGCGGCACCAACAACGGCCTGACCGGGCTGGAATCGATCCGCTACGATCCGAACGGCAACGGCGTGTGGGTCACGTCGGAGGCGCCGAACGCCGTCTATCATATCGACAGCAACGGCGTGCGCACGCAGATCACGCTGCCGGCCTCGGTCACGGGCCGCACCCCGGCGGGTGCCTCCAATTACGGGCTGGAAGGCATGACCTTCACGCCGGACGGCAGCCTGTGGGTGTCGCGCGAAAATGCGCTGCAGGGCGATGCCACCAACGTCATCCGCCTGTCGCAGATCGGCACGGACGGCGCGCTGCTGAGCCAATATGCCTATCAGCTCGATTCGGTCAGCGCGCCGAACCGCCCCGGCAGCGTCATCGCCAATCCGCCGGGCGGCGGCGTGGGCAACAATGGCGTGTCCGAAATCCTCGCGGTCAGCGACACCAGCTTCCTGGTGCTGGAGCGCGCCTGGGACGGCCTCAGCACCACCGACGGCGTCTCGCACAATTCGATCCGCATCTATCAGGTCGATCTGGCGGGCGCGACGGACGTGTCGGGTATCCAGTTCCTCGACGGCGGCACGCCTTATTCGGCGCTCACCAAGACCCTGCTGTTCGATTCGCAGTCGCTGGCGGCCGTCCTCGGCACCTATGATACGAAGATCGACAATATCGAGGGCATGACCTTCGGCCCCACGCTGGCGGACGGCCGCCGTAGCCTGACGCTCGTGTCCGACAACAATAACAGCACCGGCCAGCGCAAGACGCAGTTCATCGTGCTGGGCGTGAACGAGACGTCCGCAGTGCCCGAAACCGCGACCTGGGCGATGTTCATCATCGGCTTCGGCGCGGTCGGCGGCTCGATGCGTCGCCGGACGACGACGCGGGTCCGCTTCGCCTGATCGCAGCGGGATGGCGGGGTGGGCCGGCGCCCGCTCCGCCATTCCATGCGCGCGTTCCGATCGCCCCTAATCGGGCGCCTGATCGATCAGGCGCAGCGCGGCGGCATCGCGCGCATATTTCCGGCGCAGGCGCTTCTCGTCCCGCTCGATGGCGGAGCAACGCAGCGATGCCAGAGCCGCGGCGATCTCGCGGCCCCGTGCCTGGTCATAAGGCTCCTCCCCGGCCCAATGGTCGCAACCCTCGCGCCGTTCGAGCAGGCGCGCGACATCGGGCGCGGTCGCAGCGGCGGCCAGTGCGGCCAGAAGGATCACTCCAGCTCCTTCCCCGCCGTTTCGGGCAGACCGAACGCCGTCACCACCAAAGCCATCGCCACCACCGCCATCGTGTACCAGAGGCCCGCGAAGGGATCGCCCGTCTTCACCACGATCAGCTGGCTGATGAAGGGCAGGAAGCCGCCGAAATAGCCGGTGCCGATATGATAGGGCACGGACATGCTGGTGTAGCGCACCCGCGCCGGGAACAGCTCCACCAGCAACGCCGCGACCGGCCCGTAGGTCATGCCCGAGAGGAAGCCGATGCCGATGATGGCGAGCGCCACCTGCACCGCGCGGCCGAAGGGCGGCACGATCTTCTCCAGCCGGTAGCCCGCCTCCGCCAGCGCCGCATCCAGCCGGGCCGGATCGGCCGCGTCCACCGGCTGGCCGCCGATGCGCACCTGCGGCGGCTGGCCGGCGGGGGCGTCCACCTTGGTGTAAGCGATGCCCTTCTTGGCGAGCGCATCCAGCAGGCGGCCGCAGGGCGTGGCCTGCTTGCCGGTGGCGAAGGGATCGTAAGCGCAGTCCCCGCCCGTCACCACGACCGGCGCGCGCGCCATCGCGGCGGCCAGATCGGGATTGCCCGCCGCCGCCATCCAGTGGAACAGCGGAAACAGCAGCAGCAGGGTCAGCGCATGGCCGATCACGATCGGCTTCTTGCGGCCGACCAGATCGGAGATCCAGCCGAACAGCAGGAACCAGCCGAGGCTGCACACCGCCGCCGCGCCCACGATCAGCCGCGCCGCCGTATCGTCCACGCGCAGCGCATTCTGGATGAAATAGAGGCTCTGGAACTGCGCCGTATACCAGATCACCGTGAGCCCCGCCGAAATGCCGAACAAGGCGACGAGAATGCGCTTCACCTTGGCCCATCTGTCGAAGCTCTCGCGCAGCGGATTGCGTGCGAGCCCGCCCTCGGCCTGAAGCTCACGGAAGACGGGGCTTTCGTGCAGCTTCAGCCGCACCCACAGGGACACCGCCAGCAGCACGAGCGAGAAGAGGAACGGCACGCGCCAGCCCCAGCTTTCCCACTGCGCCTTGTCGACCAGGCTGGTGGAGGCCAGCACCGCGATCAGGCTGAGCAGGAAGCCGCCGATCACGCCCGCCTGGATGAAGCTGGTGTAAAGGCCGCGCCGCCGCGCCGGCGCATGCTCCGCCACGTAGATGGCCGCCCCGCCATATTCTCCGCCGAGCGCGAGCCCCTGCGCCACGCGCGCGAGCAGCAGCAGGATCGGCGCGGTCAACCCGATCTGCCGATAGGTGGGCAGCAGGCCGATCAGCGCGGTCGCCCCGCCCATCAGTGCGACCGTGGCGAGGAACGTATATTTGCGCCCCAGCCGGTCCCCCAGCACGCCGAACAGCACGGCGCCGAGCGGCCGCATGCCGAAACCCACGCCGAACGTGGCGAGCGTGATCAGCAGCGAGGCGTTGGGATTGTCGGCCGGGAAGAAATGGTGGGCGATGATCGTGGCGAGCGTGCCGTAGACGAAGAAATCATACCATTCGAACACCGTGCCCAGCGTGGAGGCGAGGATGACGAGCCCCATGCCCGTGCGCGCCTCTCCGCCTGCCTGCGCCGCTCCCTGTCCCGCTGCCGTCATCTTCTGTCCTCTCCGGCCCTTTTCTATGGGACAATCGCGGCGGCTGGGAAGGGGCCGCCGCCTGCGGTACAGCAGCAGCCATGATCGCGCCGCCCTCGCCCGCCGCTTGCCCGCGGCCCGCCTTCCTCATAGAGGCGCGGCCCACCCCATGCTGATGGCGGCGGGACGGAGAGGCCAGAACTGATGGAAGCGCCGGTCTTCTACGATCCGAGCGGCAGGCGACGCATCTGGTCGCTCAGGCTGCTGTGGGCGGTGATCGTGATCGTCGCGCTGGCGGCGATCGGCTTTGCCGCGACGATCATGAACGTGCCTGCGCCCGATCCGCTGAAGCTGGGGATCGAGCGCCAGCAGCCGCGCTCGCTCAATGCGCAGGTGGCGAACATCCGCCGCACCGTGCGGCGCGTGCGCGGGGTGCAGAGCTGGCTGCCCGGGGCGCCCAAGCCCGGCGCGATCTCGACCGGGCGGCAGACCGTCGTCGGCTTCTACGTGCCGTGGGACGATGCGAGCCGCGCCAGCCTGTCCGCGCATATCAACGACATGGACTGGCTCGTGCCGGTGCTTGCCTCCGTCACCGGACCGAATCACGATTTCGTCTACAAGCCCGATCGCAAGCTGCGCGCCGTGCTGGCGACCAGCCAGCATCGCCCGATGATCCTGCCGCTCGTCCAGAATGTGCAGGACGAGGATTGGGACGGCGCGGGCATGGCCAGGCTGCTGCACGATCCCGCGCAGCGCAAGCTGTTCCTCGATCGCGTGGCGGCGATGATGCGGGCCGAGCGCGCGGGCGGCGTCTGTTTCGATATCGAGGAACTGCCGGCCAGCGCGCAGGCCGATTATCGCACGTTGCTGAAAGAGGCGAATGAACGCTTCGGCGCGCTGCTCGTCACCGCCGCCGTTCCGGTGGACGACGACAGCTGGGATCTGAAGGCCTATGCCAAGGTCGCCGACAAGCTGTTCCTGATGGCCTATGACGAGCATGTGCCGGGCGGCCCCGCCGGGCCGATCGCCTCGCAGCCCTGGTTCGTCGACAGGATCCGCCACATCACCCGCGCGATCGGCCCGGACAAGGCGATCACCGCGATCGGCAGCTATGCCTATGACTGGCCGGACGGGAAGACCAACGCCGATACGATGACGGTGGAGCGCGCGTGGCTGATCGCGCACGACAACAATTCCGTCACCCATTTCGACCCCGCCAGCGGCAACGCCACCTACGATTATCATGACGATGACGGCACGCTGCGCCACGTGTGGATGCTGGATGCGGCGAGCGGCTGGAACCAGATGCTCGCCGCCAAGACGGCGGGCGCGTTCGGCGTCGCGCTGTGGCGGCTCGGCGGCGAGGATCCGGGCATCTGGGATGCGTTCACCGCGCTGCGCCGGGGCAATCGCCCGCCCAAATTCGGCGAGGTCCTCTCGATCGGCAATACCGACGTGCAGGGGAATGGCGAGATCCTGCGGATCGCGGCCGTGCCGACGCCCGGCTTCCGCACCGCGACGGCCGATGTGCACGGACTGATCCGCAGCGAGACCTACCGCGCCTATCCGACCCCCTATGTGGTCGCCCGGACCGGCTACATCTCGAAGCAGATCGCCCTGACCTTCGACGACGGGCCGGACGCGACCTGGACGCCGCGCATCCTCGACATCCTGAACGCCAAGAAGGTGCCCGCCACCTTCTTCGTGGTGGGCGAGAATGCGCTGGCCCATCCGCTGCTGCTGCAGCGGATCCTGGATACGGGATCGGAGATCGGCAACCACACCTATACGCATCCCAATCTCGCGCTGGCCTCGCCACGCGGCACGCGGATCGAGCTGAACACCACGCAGCGCCTGCTGGAGGCCTATACCGGCCGATCGATGCGCCTGTTCCGCGCGCCCTATTTCGGCGACGCCGAGCCGACGACCGAGGACGAACTCGTCCCCGCGATGCTCGCCCAGAAGCAGGGCTATGCGATCGTCGGCCTCCATGCCGACAGCGAGGACTGGACGCGCCCCGGCGTGCAGAAGATCATCGACAACACGATCGACGCGGTCGAGAGCGGCGAGTGGGAGGCCAAGAATGGCGATCCCAACAAATCCGCCAACATCGTGCTCCTCCACGATTCCGGCGGCGATCGCGCGCAGACCGTGGCGGCCCTGCCCACGATCATCGATGATCTGCGCGCCAAGGGCTACACGTTCGTGCCCGTCTCGCAGCTCGCGGGCTTGTCGCGGGCGCAGGTGAATCCCGTCGTTTCGGGCAGCGATCTGCTCGCGGTGCGCTTCGACGTCGGCATCTTCCTGGTGCTGGCGGGGCTCAACGCCACGCTGAAATTCCTGTTCTTTCTCGCGATCTTCGTGGGCACGTTCCGCGCGATTCTGCTGGCCTTCCTCGCCGTCCGCTCGAATGCGAAGGTCAATCGCGCGGTGCCGCCCGAAATCGATCCCTCGCGCTTCGTGTCCGTGCTGATCCCCGCGTATAACGAGGCGCGCGTGATCGAGGCCTCGGTGCGCCGCGTGCTCGCCAGCGAGCAGATCGACATCGAAGTGATCGTGATCGACGACGGATCGAAGGACGAGACGAGCGCGATCGTGCAGGCGGCCTTCGCCGACGATCCGCGCGTGCGCCTGCTGACGCTGGAAAATGGCGGCAAGGCGCGCGCCCTGAACAAGGGGCTGGAACTGGCGAGCGGCGAGGTGATCGTCGCGCTGGACGCAGATACGCAGTTCGAGCCCCTGACGATGGCCCGCCTCGCGCGCTGGTTCGCCGATCCCGCGCTCGGCGCGGTGGCGGGCAATGCAAAGGTCGGCAACCGCATCAACCTCGTCACCCGCTGGCAGAGCGTGGAATATGTGACCGCGCAGAATCTGGAGCGCCGTGCGCTCAGCCGCTTCGATGCGATCACGGTGGTGCCGGGCGCCGTCGGCGCGTGGCGCCGCTCCGCGCTCGACAGCGTCGGCGGCTATCCGCACGATACGCTGGCCGAGGATCAGGATCTCACCATCGCGATCCAGCGGCACGGCTGGCTGGTGCGCTACGATATCGATGCCGTCGCGTGGACGGAGGCGCCCGAAAATTTCGGCGCGCTCTCCAAGCAGCGCTTCCGCTGGGCGTTCGGCACGCTGCAATGCCTGTGGAAGCATCGCCGCATCCTGGCCGATCGCAAGCCGGCCGGCCTTGCCCTGGTCGGCATCCCGCAGGCGTGGCTGTTTCAGATCGGCTTCGCCCTGATCTCGCCGCTGATCGATCTGGCGCTCGCCATCTCGATCGTGTCGACCTTCGTGCGCGTCCAGCAGCATGGCTGGGCGCAGACCCAGTCCGACGTGCTGCACATGGGCGCCTATTGGATCGCCTTCACCACGATCGACGCCGTGTGCGGCTGGATCGCCTATCGGCTGGAAAAGCGGGAGAAACGCTTTCCGCTCTTCCTGCTGCTGGCCCAGCGCTTCGTCTATCGGCAGATCATGTATTCGGTCGTCGTGCGCGCGGTGGCGTCTGCGGTCCGGGGCCTGTGGGTGGGCTGGGGCAAGCTGGAACGATCGGGCCGGGTCGCCTCCCCCAACTGACGATGGGCCGAAAGATCGCCCCCGTAACGATCGAATCGCGTCATGCGGCGCCCGAAATCCGGGCAAAACATATAGTAAAAATACGGGTAACCGCCCGTTTTTACCGATTGGAAAGGCTGATCGCGCCATAGGGAATCGACCGCAAGGAGGGTCGTGTAATGGCGCAGCGTAAGTTGAAGACGGAATGGGCCGAAGAGCAGGGCTCGCCCCTGTCGACCGCGCGCGAAGGCGTGATGGCCGTCCAGTCCCCGGCCCGCCTGCTCCAGCAGCTCCTCGACGAGCGCAACGGACAGCTGCCCGATCCGCATGTCGAGCTCTGGTCGCATCGCCGCGCCATGGCCTTCATCGTCGCCAGCGCCAGCGCGCTGTGGATGGCGATCCTGATCGCCGGCGCCACCGCCGCGACCGCCCTCGCCTGAACCTGTCCTAATTCCATCGTCGTTGCGAGCGCAGCGAAGCCATCCAGTCCCGAACGCAAGGGACTGGATGGCTTCGCCGCGCTCGCAATGACGCGTGATCCAATCGAAACGCCGCCTATCCCGTTCGTGCTGAGCCTGTCGAAGCACCGTTCTCTCCTTGAAAGGAAAAGGACGATCCCCCGACAGGCTCAGGATGACCGGATGGCCTCCCCTACTTTCCCAGCGTGACCGACCCCGGATCGACCGCATCGGCGGCGATCCGCTCCATGACGATCCCCTTCTCCGCCAGCCCCGCCGCAAAGAGCTTGGCATCGCCCACCACGGCGAGGCTGGCCCCGGCGGGATCCAGATAGGTGGCGGCCGCCGCCTTCAGCGCCGCCGGCGTCACCGCATCGATCCGCCCGGCATAGAGCGCCATCTCGCCCAGCGGCACATTCTCCACGATCAGGCTGCCCGCGACGCCCGCCAGCCCGTCGGTCGTCTCGATCCCGTCGCCGAAGCCGCCGATCAACGTCGCCTTGCGCGCGGCCAGTTCGGCCTGCGGCACCTCCTCGTGGCCCAGCCGTGCCATCTCCGCGCGCATCAGGCCGATCACCTCGGGCACAGACGGGTTCTTGGTCTGCGTCGCCACGCCCAGCGGCGCCGGCAGCCGCCCCGCCGTCAGCCGGCTGCCCGCGCCATAGGCCAGCCCGCGCTTGATCCGCACCTCGATATTGAGCCGCGAGGAAAAGCCCCCGCCCAGCACCGTATTGGCCACCAGCAGCGGATAATAAGAGGGATCGGTGCGCGTCAGCGTCGGCCGCACGATCGAAACCGCCGCCTGCGCCACGCCCGGCATGTCGAGCAGGATCGCACGCGGCTTGGGGAACGCCACGGCCGCAGGGGCGACGGCGGCGACAGTGGGCGCCGTCCAGTCCCCGAACAGTCCCTCCGCCAGCGCGCGGGCGGAGTCGGGCGTCACGTCGCCCGCCAGCACCAATGTCGTCGAAGCGGGCGACCAGGCCGCCCGATAGCCTTCGGTCACGTCGGCGCGGGTGATCGCCGCGATCGTCTTCGCCGTGCCGTTGGCGGGCTTGCCATAAGGCGCCGCGCCATAAGCCGCACGCGTCGCCGTCAGGCTGGCGAGGACGGCCGGACGCTTCATCTCCACCGCCAGCCCGTCCAGCGCCTCGCTGCGCGCGCGATCCAGTTCCTCCTCCGCGAAGATCGGGTTGCGCGCCGCATCGGCCAGGATCGCCATGGCGGGCTTCAGCTGATCGCTGCGCGCCGTCATCCCCATCGTCGCCGAATCGCGCGTGGCATCGGCCGAGATCGAAGCGCCCAGCGACTCGATCGCGTCGGCGAACTGGGTCGCGCTGCGCGTGGGCGTGCCCTTCGTCATCAGGCCGGCCGCCAGCTCGGCGCGGCCCAGCTTCGCCTCGGGATCCTCGGCCGAGCCATGCGGCGAGACGAGCATCGCCGTGACGATCGGCAGATCATGCCGCTCCAGCACGACGAGGCGCAGACCGTTGGCCAACTTCTGCTCGCTGGCCACAGGCACCACCGGCGCGACGGCCGCACCCGGCGCGGGTGGCGCCGCGCGCCGGTCCGGGCCGAGCGCGGTCACGATCGGCACGTTCGGCGGCGATACCAGGGGCGCGGTGACGACGGTGGCGGCGATCGTGATCGGATCGCGCGGCGCGGCACCCTTGGCGGGCGCGCCATAGCGGATGGCCACCGCGCGATCGTCGGCGAACAGGCGCCGCGCCACGCGCTGCACGTCCGCCGCCGTCACCGCCTGGATCGCGGCCAGCTGGCGATCGGCGGCGCGCGCATCCCCATCGACGATCACGCTGGAGGCGATCAGCGAAGCACGCCCCTCGGCCGTCTCCCGCTCGCGCAGGGCGGCGGTGACGATCATGTTCTTGACCCGGTCCAGCTCGGCCGCCGTCACCGGCGCGTCGCGCAGCCGGCCGACCTCGCGCCGCAGCGCCGCCTCCCCCGCGCCCGCATCCTTGCCGCCGGCGATGATCGCATAGGCCGTGAACAGGCCCGGCCCCTTGCGGAAGCTGGAGTCCACATCGGCCTCGCTCGCCACCCGATCACGATAGACCAGCGCCTGATAGAGGCGCGAGCTTTCGCCGCCCGAGAGCAGCCCGTCGATCATCGTCACCACCGCATGATCGGCATCGGTCGTGGGTGGCAGCAGCCAGGAGAGCGTAACGGCGGGAAGCGGCGTGTTCGGCGCCGTCACCGCATAGGAAGCGGGCGCGGTGCGCGGGGGCTCGGCCACGTCGACGCGCGGGATCGGCCGGTCCGGCTTCGCGATCGGGCCCAGATAGCGATCGATCCAGCCATCCAGCCTGGCCGGATCGAAATTGCCCGAGACGACCAGCACGGCATTATCGGGCCGATAGTAAGTCGCGTGGAAGGCGCGGACATCCTCCACGCTCGCACTGTCCAGCTCCGCGATGTTGCCGATGCCGGGGCGGGCATAGGGATGGACCCGATAATTGGCCTTCACCAGATCGTGGCTGAACAGCTGGCCATAAGGCCGGGCGAGCCCGGTGCGGAGTTCTTCCTCCACCACCTGCCGCTCCGCCACGAAGGTCGGCTGATCGATCACCAGCCCGCCCATCCGCTCGCCCTCGGCCCAGATCAGCCGCTCGAGATGGTTGGCCGGCGCCGTCTCGTGATATTCGGTATAATCGTCGTCGGTGGAGGCGTTGTTCGCGCCGCCGACATCCTCGGTCAGCCGATCGAGCATCTCGGACGGCATGTTGCGCGTCGCCTTGAACATCAGATGCTCGAACAGATGCGCGAAGCCCGATCGCCCGCGCGGATCGTCCTTCGAGCCGACATCGTACCACACCTGCACGGACACGGTCGTCCCGGTCTTGTCCGGCATCGCATAGACGCGCAGCCCGTTGGGCAAGGTGCGCGTGGTGAAGGCCAGCGGCGGCACCGCGACGGGCGCGGCGGAGGCGGTGCTGGCAAGGAGGGCGGAGGCGAGGAGAAGAGCACGCATGTCCGCAGCGTAGCAGAAGTGCCTCAGGATCAAGCCCCGAAAGGCGATCGCTTCGTCGATGTCCGAACCGGACCTTCTGTGCGGCGCATCACGAGCGGATCGAGGATGCGACGAACCGTGCCCGACCATCCTGTTAAGACGCTAAACACTTAAATTAAGATCATTTTACGAATGCATTTGACGCAACCAACTCCCGAAATCCAGCATTTGCGCCGCGCGACGAACCGAGCGAAAGGAGCGCTCATACTGCACCGCAGCATTCCAACATCGAGGTTCGAAATGTTCAGCCTGCTGATCCTGATCAACAACGTCCGCAAGTCGCTCGCCGTCGCGGGCTAACGACGAGAGGCAGGCCTCCGCCGCGCGAGGGCCTGCCGCGGCGCTCCTGCGCCATGATTAAGACGATCGAGGCCTCCGCGCTCCCGCACCGGTAGAGCGCCCAGAGCGAAAGCTCCCGCCTCCCCAAAACTCCCCCCGTCACCCCGGTCAGCCTGTCCTGAGCCTGCAAAGGCTCCGCGTGACGATCTGGCCAGCCAACCCCCGCACCCTGCTCAATCTGTCGCAATCCAGAAACAGATCGTCGTTGAGTCCACATCGGACCTAGTGCATTAACTCGATGTTTAACGGATTCGGTCGAGATGGGGGTCGCGCGGAGCCGAGGGTCGGCAGAGTCGTCGCGCGATGGGACTTAGCAGCGGGATCGACATGGAGCTGGTTTCTCAACTCTCGCCCGACGCGCGGGCGCGTATCCGGGCCCTGTGCGGCGCCCGGCCGGCACACTATATCCAGACGCTCGTGACGACGTGGCTCGTCATCGCGGTCGCGATCGCGGCCGCTTTGGTGGCGCACAACGTGTTCGTCTCGATCATCGCCATCTATTTCGTGGCGACCCGCCAGCAATTGCTCGCCCTGCTCGTCCATGAGCAGACCCATTCGCTGGGCCTCAAGGGCCGCTATGGCGACGTGGTGGGCAATCTCTTCACCGCTTATCCGCTGATCGCCGTGACGATCGAGGATTATGCGAAGATCCACCTGCGCCATCATCGCCATTATTTCACGCAGGCCGATCCGGACTTCCTCCGCAAGCAGGGCCCGGACTGGACCTTCCCGATGCCGCTCGCCCGGCTGCTGGGCCTGTTCCTGCTGGACGTGACGGGCGTGAGCTTCGTGCGCTACATGCTGGATCGCAAGAAGCGGGCCTATACGGGCAACGGCTTCAAGCGGAAGCATCCCGTGCCGGGCTGGCTGAAGCCGGTGTTTCTGATCACCGTCGCAGCCGTTCTGACCGTGGTGCACGGCTGGACCGCCTTCCTGCTCTATTGGGCGCTGCCGCTCGTCACCATCTTCCCGGCGATCGTGCGCTGGGGCGCGATCTGCGAGCATTCCTATGGCCATGAGGGCGCCACCGTGGAGGAAACCTCGCCGGTGATCCTGCCGACCTGGGCCAGCCGCATCTTCTATCCGAACATGAATTTCTCGATGCACGTCTATCACCATCATTTCCCGACGGTGTCGTTCGGCAACCTGCCGGCGGTGCATCAGATTTTCGTCGAAGAGGATCTGGTCCGGAAGGATCAGCTGTTCAACGGCCACCTCGATTATCTGCGCTACGTCCTGAAAGGCCCGCGCGAGGGCCGCGCCGCGCCGATGCTGGCCGCGAACTGAAACGCGGCCCTCCCCTCCCGCCTGCGGGAGGGGCCGGGGGTGGGTTCGAGCGCAGCGAAGCAATCCAGTCCCGCCCTGTCGGAACTGGATTGCTTCGCTGCGCTCGCAATGACGTAGTGCCTTAGATCAGGCCCGCCAGCGGGCTTGAGGGATCGGCATAGCGCCGCCGCCCCATGCGACCCGCGCGATAGGCGAGACGGCCGGCTTCGGTCGCCGCCTTCATCGCCGCCGCCATCAGGATCGGATCCTTGGCCTCCGCGATCGCGGTGTTCATCAGCACGCCGTCGCAGCCCAGTTCCATCGCCGCCGCCGCCTCGCTCGCCGTGCCGACGCCGGCATCCACCAGCACCGGCACCTTGGCGCCCTCCACGATCAGCCGGATCGTCACCGGATTCTGGATGCCGAGGCCGGAGCCGATCAGCGAGCCCAGCGGCATGATCGCGACAGCACCCGCATCCTCCAGCCGCTTCGCCGCGATCGGATCGTCCGCGCAATAGACCATCGGCAGGAAGCCTTCCTTGGCGAGGATCTCGGTCGCGCGCAGCGTCTCGATCATGTCGGGATAGAGCGTGCGCGCCTCGCCCAGCACCTCCAGCTTCACCAGATCCCAGCCGCCCGCCTCGCGCGCCAGACGCAGCGTACGGATCGCGCTTTCGGCATCGAAGCAGCCGGCCGTGTTGGGCAGATAGGTGATCGTCTTGGGATCGATGAAGTCGGTCAGCATCGGCTGGTTGCGATCCGCGATGTTCACGCGCCGCACCGCGACCGTCACGATCTCCGCGCCGGAGGCTGCCACCGCCGCCGCATTCTGCGCGAAATCCTTATATTTGCCGGTGCCGACGATCAGCCGCGAGCGGAAGGTCTTGCCCGCGACCGTCCAGCTATCGTCGTCCACCGGCGCGGGGACATGGTCGCCGCCGCCGCCCGCGACCGCATGGTCGCCGCCACCGACGAAATGGACGATCTCCAGCTCGTCGCCATCCTCCAGCGTCACGTCGCCCAGCGTGGAGCGCGGCACGATCTCCAGATTGCGCTCCACCGCCACCTTCGCCGGCTCCAGCCCCAGCTCGCCCGCCAGCCCCGCAATCGTCATCCCGCCATTGACGCGGCGATGTTCTCCGTTGACGATGATGCTGATCGTACCGTCGCTGTGCATTTCGGGCGCTTTTCCTGTGAGCGAGAGGGGCGATCTAGGCCGTCCTTCGTCCGCTTTCAAATGGCTAACGCGCGTTTAGGCGCCCGTTGAAGCTGGACGTAAGTGGCAAGCTCTGACATGGCGCCCGGCCAAATAGAGTTCAATGTGAATGAGGTGGTCTTGATGACCGATACGTCCAAGACGGCGATGCAGGTCGATCCCGCGCTCGTCCGCCAGTTGGCCGAGCTGCTCGATGAGACGCAGCTGACCGAGATCGAAGTGCAGGACGGGGATCGCAAGATCCGCGTCGTCCGCAAGGTGAGCGTGGCCGCTCCCGCCGCGCCCGTGGCCTATGCTCCCGCCCCGATGGCGGCGTCCGCGCCCGTGGCGGCCCCTGCCGCGCCCGCCGACGCGGGCCTGGCCGGTGCCGTGAAGTCGCCGATGGTGGGCACCGCCTATCTCGCGGCCAGCCCGGAGGCGAAGAATTTCGTGTCCGTGGGCCAGCAGGTCGCCGCCGGCGATACGCTGCTGATCGTCGAGGCGATGAAGGTGATGAACCCGATCGCCGCGCCCAAGGCGGGCACCGTCAAGGCGATCCTGATCGACAATGGCCAGCCGGTCGAGTTCGATCAGCCGCTCGTGGTGGTCGAGTAAGCGTTTAATATTGGGCACCGCACCGGCCCGCTCCCCCACCCGGCCTCCCAGCGGCAGTATCTTGCGGGAGGCCGGGTGGGGGAGCGGGCCGGTGCCGCCAAGGAAATACTATGCCCGAGATCAAGAAGGTCCTGATCGCCAATCGCGGCGAGATCGCGCTCCGCATCCACCGCGCATGCCATGAAATGGGCATCCGCACGGTGGCGGCGCACTCCACCGCCGATGCGGACGCGATGCACGTGCGGCTGGCCGACGAAGCGGTCTGCATCGGGCCGCCGTCGGCGGCGGAAAGCTATCTGAACATCCCGAACATCATCTCGGCCGCCGAGATTTCGGGTGCGGACGCGATCCACCCCGGCTACGGCTTCCTCTCGGAGAATGCCAAGTTCGCCGAGATCGTGGAAGCGCACGACATCATCTGGATCGGGCCCAAGCCCGAGCATATCCGGACGATGGGCGACAAGATCGAGGCCAAGCGCACCGCCGGCAAGCTCGGCCTGCCGCTGGTGCCGGGCTCCGACGGCCCGATCTCCGATCTCGAGGAAGCCAAGGCGATCGCCGCCAAGGCCGGCTATCCGGTCATCATCAAGGCGGCATCGGGCGGTGGCGGCCGCGGCATGAAGGTCTGCACCTCGGAAGATCAGCTGGAAACGCTGATGAGCCAGGCCGGCACCGAGGCGAAGGCCGCCTTCGGCGACGCGACCGTCTATCTCGAAAAATATCTCGGCAATCCGCGCCACATCGAATTCCAGGTGTTCGGCGACGGCAACGGCAATGCGATCCATCTGGGCGAGCGCGACTGCTCGATCCAGCGCCGCCACCAGAAGGTGATCGAGGAGGCTCCCTCGCCGATCATCTCGGCCGAGGAGCGCGCGCGCATGGGCGGCATCGTCGCCAAGGCGATGGCCGACATGGGCTATCGCGGCGCGGGCACGATCGAGTTCCTGTGGGAAAACGGCGAATTCTACTTCATCGAGATGAACACCCGCCTGCAGGTGGAGCATCCGGTGACCGAGGCGATCACCGGCCTCGATCTCGTCCGCGAGCAGATCCGCGTGGCGGAGGGCCATCCGCTCACGCTGCGGCAGGAAGACGTGGTCTTCCGGGGCCATGCGATCGAATGCCGGATCAATGCCGAGGATGCGCGCACCTTCGCGCCCTCGCCCGGCCTCGTGAAGGGCTATCATGCGCCCGGCGGCATGAACGTGCGCGTCGATAGCGGGCTTTACGCCGGCTATCGCATCCCGCCTTATTACGACAGCATGATCGCCAAGCTGATCGTCTACGGCACCACCCGCAACGGCGCGCTGCGCCGGCTGCGGCGCGCGCTGGAAGAGTTCGTGATCGATGGCGTGAAGACCACGATCCCGCTCCACCAGGCGCTGCTGGACGATCCCGAATTCCAGGCCGGCGATTATTCGATCAAGTGGCTGGAGGAGTGGCTGGCGCGCGAGGAAACGACGGGATGATCCGGGGGATCATCCCGTCGCGCGGGCCAGCCACTCTGGCCAGGCAGGGCGACGCCTGAGCCGCCTTCCATTTCCGTTCGTCCTGAGCGAAGTCGAAGGACGGGCTCCGAGGGCATCGCTTGAGGCCCGTGCTTCGACAGGCTCATCACGAACGGAAGAATGATCGGGGACGGGGAACGCGAATGAGAGCGACGATCTATCACAATCCCCGCTGTTCGAAATCGCGCGAGGCGCTGGCGATCGTCGAGGCCAGCGGCGCCGAGGTCACGATCGTCGAATATCTGAAGACGCCGCCGTCCGCCGAGGATCTGGCCCGGCTCTACAAGCGCGCGGGCATGACGGCGCGCGACGGCCTGCGGCTGGCCGAGCCCGATGCGAAGGCGCTCAAGGATGCGAACGAGGAGGATATCCTCGCCGCGATGGCCGCCAACCCGATCCTGATCGAACGCCCGCTGGTGGAAACCGCCAAGGGCGTCCGCCTGGGCCGCCCGCCCGAAAAGGTGCGCGAGATCCTCTGACCCGTCCGGTCGGATGCAGAAATTCCGAGCGTGGCCCGTCTATCGGGCGGCGGCGATGAAACCGTCCGGGGTGAGCGTCATCGTCGCGATATCCAGCCCCATGCCGCGCGCGCCCCGCGTGGCGGCGTCGGCCACCGGGCCCGACATCGCCGGATTGGCCTTGGCCTGATCCATCGCGCCTTCCAGCAGCAGGGCCTGAAGCAGCAAGGCCTCGGCGAAGCGCTGCTTGGCGGCATCGTCCGCCATGGCCAGTTCCCGCGTGGCGGAGAGCGCACGGGCCGCCTGCGCGCGGACGGCCGCGAAGGTGCGCTTGTCGGTATCCTCGTTCCGGCGGTGCGACGCCTGCCAGGCATCGATCCACCACACCGCATAGGCATCGGCGACATTATCGATGCTCATGCCATAGGACGCGAGCACCGTCCCCATCCGCTCGATGATGTCGCCCTGCGCGAACAATTGCTCCAGCGAGCGGGCGGCGTCCTGATCGCGCTGGCGGCTCTTGGCGACGAAGGCGGCGAGATTGGCGCTGCGGCGCGCCCTGGACGGCGCGTAGCGCAGCCGGGCCGGATCGGGCGCTACCGGAGCGGGGACGACCCCGCCTTTGGGCGTGGCGCCGTCGCGCGCCTCAATCTCTTCATCCAGCTGGCGCAGCCGCGTGCCGAGAACGTCGGTCCGGGTGACGGAGGGGATGATGATGCTCCATCCCCACCCATCGACCTCTGCGGCGACCGGGGACACCCCGGCAAGGCCGATGGCGACGATACACCCACGCAGGACGCCCCGAAACCGCAGCATGTCACGCCACTCCCGCTCACGGAAACGAGCGAACGGTACAGCGGGATCGTGACGATCCGAACGCGTCGCAGGCGCGAGGCCGCCCCATATGCGACGAACAGGGAGACGCGCGCGACGGTCGAAATGTTCTCCGCTTACCGGACGCGATCCTTCCTTCGAGGATCGTCCTCCGGATACCGAAACAATTTCAGGACGGCCGCCCGAACGTCAGGCCGCCCTATCCCCTCAATGCGAGGGGCGGTCGTCCTGCATCGGCTGCAGCTTGTGATCGGGGTTCGGCTCCAGCGGGGGCTGGTTCTGCAGGCGCTGCGCGGGGCGCGGGGCCGAGCGCTGCTCCTCCTCGTCGTCCTGCAGGCCCTTCTTGAAGCTTTTGATGCCCTTGGCCGCATCGCCCATGATGTCGGACAGGCGGCCCTTGCCAAACAGCAGCATGACGACGACCGCCAGGATCAGCCAATGCCAGATGCTCAAACCGCCCATCAGATATCTCCTCCGGCCGACACTTAGTCGCCCTCGCCCTCTTTCGCCACCTCTAGCTGCTGTTCCATGACAAGATCGATCGGATCGAGCAGCCCCGCCGCCTTCAGATCCTCGCTCCCCGGCAGATCGCGGCGCGAGGTGAGGCCGAAATGATCGAGGAAGGCCGGCGTGGTGGCGAAGGTGAGCGGCCGCCCAGGCACTTCGCGCCGCCCGGCGGGCTTCACCCAGCCCGCCTCCAGCAACGCATCCAGCGTGCCCTTGGAGATCTGCACGCCGCGGATCGCCTCGATCTCGGCGCGGCTGACGGGCTCGTGATAGGCGATGATCGCCAGCGTCTCGATCCCCGCGCGGGACAGCTTGCGCGGCTCCACCTTCTCGCGCCGCAGGATGTGGGCGAGATCCGGCGCGGTCTGCAGCCGCCACCGCCCGCCCCGCTCGACCAGTTCGATGCCGTGCCCTTCGTAGAGCGCGCCCAGGCGCGTGAGGGCACCCCTCACGTCCTCGATCCCGGTGGCGGTGGCGAGATCCTGCGGCGTCATAGGTGCTTCAGCGGCGAACAGGGTGGCCTCGAGGGCACGGACGTCAACGTCGATCAAAATCCGTCCCCCCAATCCGTTTGGTTCGAGCTTGTCGAGAACCCGCAGGGATCGAGCGAAGTCGAGAGCCCGTGCTTTGTGTCCCGGCTTCTCGGCTTCGCTCGAAGCCTGGCCCGGTTCTCGACAAGCTCGAACCAAACGGTGGGGGTGGAATGTGTCCCCCTCACGCCCGCCGCACCATCAAAGGCGCGAACGCGCTCTCCTGCCGCAACGCCAGCCGCCCCTGCTTGGCCAGCTCCAGCGCCGCGACGAAGCTGGAGGCCACCGCCGAGCGGCGATAGTCCTCATCCTGCGCGGGTGGCAGGAAGCTCGCCAGATCAGCCCAGTCCAGTTCCTGCCCCACCATCCGCGCGACCAGCTCCAGAGCCGCCTCCAGCGTCATCACCGGGCGGCGCGAGACGATATGGATGGCGGGCACGGCGCGCGCCTTCACCGCGCCATAGGCCGCGATCAGATCGAACAGATGGGCTTCCCAGGCGGGCGTCTTCACCACCCGGAGCCCCTCGGGCTCCCCCCGCGCGAACACGTCGCGCCCCAGCCGGTCGCGCGCCATCAGCCGCGCCCCCGCCTCGCGCATCGCGTCCAGCCGCTGGAGCCGCAATTGCAGGCGCAGCGCCAGTTCCTCGGGGCTCGGCTCGATCTCGGGATCGCGTGGCAGCAGCAGGCCCGATTTGAGGTAGGCCAGCCACGCCGCCATCACGAGATAATCGGCCGCCAGCTCCAGCTTCAGCGCGCGCGCCTGCGCGATGAAGTCGAGATATTGCTCCACCAGAGCGAGGATCGAGATCTGCTTGAGATCCACCTTCTGGTTGCGCGCCAGCGTCAGCAGCAGGTCGAGCGGCCCCTCCCACCCGTCGATGTCGAGCGTCAGCGTCTCGCCGTCGGGCTGGGAAAGATCGAATTCGTCGGACATGGAACGGAGCAGATTAGCCGGAGAGACGGGTGAGTCGAGAGTGCCCCACTCTCCCCGTCATCCTGAACTCGTTTCAGGATCCATTACCTGCCCTTCCTCCTCGCGTATCCAGATCGGGTGAAGGGTCATGGATCCTGAAACGAGTTCAGGATGACGCTGGAGGTGAAAGCACGGCTCACGCCAATGCCAGCAGCTGATCCCTCTTCTCGATCAGCGCCGCGAACGTGTCGCCCGTCGTCGCGCCCGCCGCGATCGTCGCCATCGCGCGGTCCAGCCGGATGCGCGCCTCCGCCGTGATCGTCGGCACCGCATCGGCGCAGGCGATCATCTCGCCCATATCGCCCGAGCAATGCAGCGCGACATCGCAGCCCGCCGCGATCACGCCGAATGCGCGATCGCCGAAATCGCCGTTGAGCGCGTGCATTCCCAGATCGTCCGACATCAGCAGTCCGTCGAAGCCGATGCGCTTGCGGATGATGCCGGCGATGATCTTCGCCGACAGGCTCGCGCACTGGGCCGGATCCCAGATCGGGTAGACCACATGCGCGGTCATCGCCATCGGCGCGTCGTGCAGCCGGATGAAGGGCGCGAGATCGGTTTCCAGCTCCTCGGCCGACACATCGACCACGGGCAGCTCCAGATGGCTGTCCGCCATCGCGCGGCCATGGCCCGGCACATGCTTGACCACGCCGACCACGCCGCCCGCGCGCAGGCCCTCGATCGTGGCACGCCCCAGCGCCGCCACGCGCAAAGGCTCGGTGCCCAGCGCGCGATCGCCGATGATATCGTGCGCGCCCGGCTGGCGCACGTCGAGCAAGGGCAGGCAATCGACGTTCACGCCCACCTCGCGCAGCATCAGGCCGAGCGCGGTCGCCTGCGCGCGGATCGCCTCGATCGCGGACATGGGCGCCACGTCATAGAGTGTGTCGAACGCGGCCCCGGCCGGAAAAGCGGGCCATTCGGGCGGCTGCATCCGCGCCACGCGCCCACCCTCCTGATCGATCAGGATCGGCACGTCGTCGCGCCCGGATACCGCGCGCAGCGCATCGGTGAGCGCGCGCACTTGATCGCGATCCACCACGTTGCGGCGGAACAGGATGAAGCCCGCCGGCTGCACCTCCGCGAAGAAAGCGCGCTCGTCGGCGGTGAGGGCCGGACCGGACAAACCGAGGATCAGGGGTGTCATAACGGACTTTCCTTACGCGTCAGATGTCCCACCGTTCGCTTCGAGCGAAGTTCGAGCCTGTCGAGAACGAAGTCGAGACGTCAGCGCAGACGTTCTCGACGGTCGCATCTCGACACGCTCGATGCTGCTCGAACCGAACGGCGGGATGGATCCTCGTCAGTTGACCAGGCTGCAGCTCTCGCCGGCCACGCGCAGCTGGGCGCAGAGCCGTGCCGCGTTCGGCGCACCGGAGGCGCGCAGGCGGTAGAGCGTCTTGTCGTCGCTCTTCACCGGGCTGATCGCCATGCCGAGATCGCGCAGGCCGGCATAGCGGCCCGACAGCGTCTTCCACGCCTGCTTGGCCTTCGCCTCGCTGGAGAAGGCGCCGAGCTGGACGGTGCCCACGCCACCCGCCTCGGGCACGGCGGAGGGAGCCGGCGCCTGCGGAACCGGCGCGGGCCGGGACGCGGGGGGCGGAGCGGCCGCCACCGGAGGTGCGGCCGGTTGCGGCGCAGCCTTGGCGACAGGCGCCTGAGGCACGGCGGCGGGCCGGGCCGGCGTCTGCGGCTGCTCACGCTGTGCCTGCTGTGGAGCCGGGCGATTCTGCCCCGGCGCCACCATCGGCTGCTCGGGCAGCGCGTTCAGGTCGATCGGGCTGTTCACGTCCTGCCCGGCGCTGGTGTCGTAGGTCACCTCGCCATTGGCATCGGGCTTCATCCCGCCGGGATTGGGCGGGCGCACCTTATAAGGGCCGGGCTCGGCCTTGATGATCTGGCCGTCGCCGCCGGCGGCACCGCCGCGCTGGCCGCGATACCAGATCACGCCCGCCGTCAGCAGCGCGATCGCCACCAGCACGAGGATCGCGGCGAGGATCAGGCCGCCATAGCCCGAGCCCTCGGCCGCATAGTCATCCTCATCTTCCACCGGCTCCAGCCACGGCAAACGCTCGCGCGCCGCGTCGCCCGAACTCCCCCGCCGGATCTCGACCATCGCTCAGTGCAACTCCTCGGCCGCCTCGACGCCGATCACGCCAAGGCCGTTGCGGATGATCTGCCCGATCGCGTCGGCCAGCGCCAGCCGCGCGGCGGTGAGAGCGAGACCATCGGGCAGAAGGAAGCGACGACCCGGATCATCGTTGCCGCGATTCCACAGCGCATGGAAGGCGGCGGCCAGATCGTAGAGATAGAAGGCGATGCGGTGCGGCTCGCGCGCGGCGGCGGCGCCCTCGATCATGCGCGGGAATTGCGCGGCCAGCTTCACCAGCCCCAGTTCCTCCGCATCCAGCAACGCCAGATCCGCCTCGGGCAGGCTCAGCCCCGCCTCGGCCGCGCGCCGATGGAGCGAAGCGATGCGGGCGTGCGCATATTGCACGTAGAAGACCGGATTGTCCTTGGAGGCTTCCACCACCTTGGCGAAGTCGAAATCCATCTGCGCATCGGCCTTGCGCGTCAGCATCGTGAAGCGGACGACGTCCTTGCCCACTTCGCGCACCACGTCGGCCAAAGTCACGAACGAGCCCGAGCGCTTCGACATCTTCACCGGCTCGCCATTGCGGAGCAGGCGGACCATCTGGACGAGCTTCACGTCGAACGGCTTGCCGCCCGTCAGCGCCTTCACCGCCGCCTGGATGCGCTTGACCGTGCCGGCATGGTCCGCGCCCCAGATGTCGATCAGCTGATCGGCGCTCTCGGCCTTCTGCCAATGGTAAGCGAGGTCGGTGCCGAAATAGGTGAGCCCGCCGTCCGACTTGCGCACCGGGCGATCCTGATCGTCGCCGAACTGGGTGGCGCGGAACAGGGTCATCTCGGTCGGCTCCCAATCGTCGGGAAGCTCGCCCTTGGGAGGCTCCAGCACGCCCTGATAGATCAGCCCCTCGGCGCGCAGCCGATCGAACGCCTTGTCGACGCGGCCCTCAGCCTGCACCGCCGCCTCGGACGCGAAAATCTCGTGCGTGATGCCGAGCAAAGCCAGATCGGCGCGGATCATGTCCATCATCGCGGCGACGGCACGCGTGCGGAACAGATCGAGCCACTCGCTCTCGGGCTTGTCCACATAGGCGTCGCCATATTCGGCGGCCAGCGCCTGCCCGATCGGGATCAGATAGTCGCCCGGATAGAAGCCCTCGGGGATCTGGCCGATATCCTCGCCCAGCGCCTCGCGATAACGCAGGTGGACCGAGCGGCCGAGCGTCTGCACCTGCGCGCCGGCATCGTTGATATAATATTCGCGGGTGACGGCGTAGCCCGCATATTCCAGCAGTTGCGCCAGCGCATCGCCCACCACCGCGCCGCGGCAATGGCCCATATGCATCGGCCCGGTCGGGTTGGCGGACACATATTCCACGTTCACGCGCGTGCCGGCGCCCACCGTGGCCTCGCCATACGCGGCGGCGTCGGCCAGGATCGTGCCCAGTTCGCCGCGCCACGTCGCCTCGGTCAGCCGCAGGTTGATGAAGCCGGGGCCGGCGATCTCGACGCCCTCCACCTGCGGCAGCGCCTCCAGCTTGGGCACGAGCAAGGCCGCCAGCGCGCGCGGATTGGTGCCGGCGGGCTTTGCCAGCACCATCGCGGCGTTGGTCGCCAGATCGCCATGCGTGGTGTCGCGCGGCGGCTCCACCGTGATCGCCTCGCGCTTCAGCCCGGCGGGCAGCGCCCCTTCGGCTTCCAGCGCATCGAGGGCGGCGGCGAGATCGGCGGAGAAACGGGCGTAGAGCGTGGGCAAGGACACAATTCCGGTGAGGGACGGGAAGCGGGCCTCTAGCCTATCGGGACGCGACCGTCATCGCCAAGTTGCGGGGTGACGTGGGTGGGGGCGGCGCGTCATTCGACTTCAAGCTCCGTTCGCCGACTTCACGTTCCGTTCGCCCTGAGCCTGTCGAAGGGCCGTCCTTCTTCCTTCAACGTCCTGGGGGGAAGGAAGGACGGTGCTTCGACAGGCTCAGCACAAACGGAAGAAGGGTTGCGGCGGTTTTCGCGCGCGCCCTCACCGCTTGTCGGTCGCATAGGTCGGCACGCTGGGCGAGAGGGGATCGAGCCGCACCGTCAGCGCGAGGACGATCGCCACGATCAGGGCAACCCCCGCCGCGATCCCCAGCGCCCGCACCGAAGCCAGCCGATGCGCGACCGGCCACGCCACCAGCGCGATCGGAAAGAGCGCGAACAAAGCCACCACCGGCATCCCCGCCCCGACCCCGCCGAACAGGAACAGGCCGATCGCCGCCGATTGCGCGGCCGATCCCGCCGCCAGCAGCGCGACCGGCGCCATCGCCGAGGTCCGCCGCATCACGGGATCGAGCCAGCCGACGATCGCCATCTGGAGCGCCGCCACCAGCAGGGGCCAATGCAGGATCGGCGTCACCAGCGGCGCCACGATCTGCGCCGCGAGCGAGAGCAGGCCCCACACCGCGATCAGCCCCAGCCACCCGCTCCACAGGCTCCGCCCCCAGCGCAGGCAGGGCAGCAGCACGGCGAGACAGGCGACGAAGGCCTGCGTCCGCAGACGGGGAATGGCGGCCAGCCGATCATAATAATCGGCCCCGGCGCCCGCCCCCGACAGCCAGTTGAGCGCCAGCAGCAGCACCGCCCCGCCGAGCAGCAGCACGAACGGCAGCGCCAGCCCGATCGCAACCTCCCGCCCTCGCACTTCGCCGCGTGCCCCCCGCACGCCGATCGCCACCAGCAAGACCGAAACGCCAAGGATCACCCACCCGCCCCACAGCGGATAGGTGACGAGCCGCGTACCCCAGATGTCCGCAAACACGCGATCGGGCGAAGGCGCGGGCAGCGCCGCCGCCTGCGTCAGCGCGCGGGACAGCGCCAGCACCTGCTGCCCCATATCCTGCACGGAGGCCTGCTCGATCCGGTCGGGCGTCGACAAAGGCGAATGATAGAGGGCGGCGCGGCCCGTCACCGCGAAATTGAAGCCGGCGATGTCGTGCTTCAGCGCCTCGGTCAGGTCCGTATAATTGGGCATCCTCCGATAGACGAAGATCGCCAGCGAGGCGGCGGACGGCGTCGGCACGCTGCGCTGGAACAGTTGCATCATCGCGCCATTGTCGCGCCCCGTCTCGAACATCGCCGCGCGCCCGCCGCCGCCCCGCGCCTCCAGATTGATCACGACGCCGACATGATCGCGCAGGCCCGCCTGCGCGAAGAACGCCTCGGCCCCGCTCGTCGCCAGTTCCTCGCCGTCGGTGAACAGCACGATCAGGTCGCGCCGGGGCTGCGGCCCGGTCCGCAGCGCGCGCACCGTCTCCAGGATCGCGGCGACGCCGATCGTATCGTCCGCCGCGCCCGGCGATCCACCGACCGTATCGTGATGCGCCATCAGCACCACCGCCGGCGCCGATCGATCTTGCCCCGGCCACAGGCCGATGATCGATCCGCCGCGCAGATCGGGCGAGACCTTCGCGCCGCTCTGCCGCTCCAGCTTGGCGCGCGCCTTGTCGGACAGCGGCACGGGCTGGACCGCCACGGACAGCCCCATCCCGCCCAGCCGATCGAGCAGATAGGCCATCACGCGCCGATCCTCGGCGCTGCCCGTCATGTGCGGCGCCCGCGCGATCATCCGCACGTCGCGCATCGCCCGCCCGGCCGAGAATGTCGCCGCGGGCGCATCGGCCGGACGGGGGCGGCCGGGCGTCACCGCCCACACAGCCAGCAGCACGGCGAGCATCACCGCCATCGCCACGAAGATCGCCCGCTTCACCCGCTTTCACCCCCGCTTGCCCGCCTGATGCGCTAACCATAGGATACGGACGGACCAGGTCGAGGGAATTGAGAGTGCAGGCTCATCCGGCGCCGCAGACGATCACCTATATCATCACCGGCTGCGCGATCGCGCTGGTGCTGGTCCTCCGTTACCGGGGCATGCGCCGCGCGAGCCGGCTGCGGCTGGAGACGCTCTGGATCGTCCCCGCCATCTTCGGCCTCGCCTTCCTGTTCGGCCTCTATGAGGCACCGCCCCCCACGCCGATTGGCTGGCTATGGCTGGTGGTCGCGGCCGCCGGCGGCGGCGCGCTCGGCTGGCAGCGCGGCAAGCTGATGAAGATCAGCGTCGATCCCGCCACGCATCAGCTCAACAAGCAGAACAGCCCGGCGGCCCTGCTCTTCATCGTGCTGCTGATCGTGGCGCGGCAGGGCCTGCGCTACGAGGCGGCGCAGGCGGGCGTGAACCTGATGAAGATCACCGGCATCCTGCTCGCCTTCGGCTTCGGCCTGCTCTCCGCCACGCGCGCGGAAATGTATGTGCGCGCGAAACGGCTGCTGGGCGCCGCGAAGTCCGCCCAACTCGCCTGACGCCGCGCGACTAGCCCGTCAGCTCCGCTTCCAGTCGGCGCGCGTCATGCCGACGAAGCGATCGCCCAGATTGGCACTGTTGCGGACGAGGATATCCCGCAGCGTCTTCGTCGCGACGATCGCGTCGAGGCCGATCTGCGTGAACGCGTCCAGTTTGTTGCGGTCGTCGCCCCAGATATGCTGGCTCAACAGCGGATTGGTGAGCGCCTGCGAGAAGGCATCCATCGCCACCATCGCCTGGATCAGCTCGGGCAGGACGCCGTTTTTCTCGGTCGGCTCCGCGAACAGCCCGACATAGAATTCGATCCTGTCGACATCGCCGTAAAGCCCCCTCAGTTCGCTGGCGAGGTGCGCGCGGCGCTCCTTCGCCACGGGATCGCTCGACGTGCCGGCGACATCCTCGAAGCTCTTCTTGCGCTTCAGCCCCATCGCCTCGCGATAATCGTTATAGGAAGCCAGCCGGTTGTCGCGCGCCTGCTGGACCGCGCTGAGTTCCGCCTTCCACAGGAAGGTCGCGCTGTTGTGCAGGCCGAGGCAGGCGGCATTGTTGGCCGATATCTCCGCAAAGGCGGTGGCGAGGCCCGCATCGATCAGCAGCGCATTGTTGAGCAGGGTCGTGCCGCCGTTGACCGGCGCGCCACCCCAGCTCAATTCCTCGGGCACCAAGCTGTGCCAGCGATAGAGCAGGCTGAACTCGGCCGTCATCCAGTTGGGCCGGTTCCAGCTCGCATCCCATGCCACCTTGCCCTCCGCCAGGAAGCGGAAGTTCGATGTGTTGATGTGGTTGATATATTCCTCGACCACGATCTTGATGAACATCACGATCACGTTGTTGCGCGTGGTCTGGAACACATGCTCGTCGTCCCAGCCGGGATGGGCCTGCGCGATCAGCCCGGCCAGCCGGTTATGCTCGCGCAGGAACAATGTGTTCATCATCGCCACCTGCGGCGCGGCATTCACGCGGTCGCCGCCCACTGCGAAGATCTTGTCGAAGCCGGGCTTGGTGTGATCGAGGCCGAGCGGCTCGTCCAGCACGGGCCGGCCGGAGGCATCGCGGAACTCCGCCTTTACCTGCCCGGCCGCGTCGAACAGGAACGGCGGATATTCCTCGCCATGCAGCATCTGCGATTTCAGCCGCCCCTTGCCGCTGCCGGATGGTGGCGCGCGCAGCACGGCGGTCTGCTCCTCGATCCGGCCGTAGAGAGGGCTCAGGTCGATCTCGTGATTGGAAGTAGTGCGCTTGCGCTCGTCCTTGGTCGGATCGTTGAAGATCCGCGTGCGGATGAAGCCGTCGGTGAGATATTGCGCGAAGGCCGGGAACAGGCAGGTCGATTTCGCGCATGTGCGCTGCTCCGCCTCGGGGACGAACAACGCGGCGACCTTGTCCACCGGCGGCAGATCGGTGACGGTCTTGGCCGGCAGCAGGCGCGCATTGTAGCTGCGATCGGTCAGGCCGCTCCAGCAGATATAATCGAATCGCGTGCTCCAGGGGTGCGGGCGATTGCGCGCCGCCTTGACGATCCTGTTGATAAGCAACGCATTGATCGCGTCCCTGCCGACGACCGTCTTCGCCACCGACAGAAGAATATCCTGAATCGACATGATTTCTCTCCCCCGCGGGCAAGAGAAGCATCAAGTCGTTGCGGGAGCAAGTCGAACCAGATCCAATGGATCGGCAAGTCTATCGCCGCTCCGGCCGATCGAAACCTTCAGAGACCGTCCGGCATATCCACCGGGCCCACCACCTCACGGTAACGGGATATGGCGTAGCGATCCGTCATGCCTGCGATGAAATCGCTGATATGGCGGCTTTTCTGGGGATCTTCTTCCGGCAGAGCGGCCGCCCAGGCCGGCGGCAGCAGCGCGGGATCGGCCAGATAGGCCTCGGCCAGCCCGGCCACGATCAGCCCCGCTTTGTCCGCCACGGCGAGCTGGCTGGGATGATGATACAGCTCGGCATACATGAAGCGCTTCAGCGCGCGCTCGCCCGCCGCCATCTCGTCCGAAAAGCCGATCAGGGGGCCGTCCGCCGCGCGCACATCCTCCACCGATCGGGGTGCCGCTGCGGCGATGCGGCGGCGGCTCTCCGCGATCAGATCGCCCACCATCCGGCCGATCTGGTCGCGGATCAGTTCGCCCGCCAGCTGTTCCGGCGGCAGATCGGGCCAGCGCGCCTGCACCGCCGCCCAGCCGTCCGCCACCAGAGGCGCGCCCAGCACCTGATCCAGCGACAGCAGCCCCGCGCGCAGGCCATCGTCGATATCGTGATGGTCGTAGGCGATGTCGTCGGACAGCGCCGCCACCTGCGCCTCCAGCGAGGGCTGGCCGCCCAGTTCCAGCGGGAAATCGGCGTCGATCTCGGCCAGCGCCCAGGTCGGCTTCGCGACCGGACCGTTATGCTTGGCCAGCCCCTCCAGCATCTCCCACGTCAGGTTCAGCCCCTTGTGGCTGGGATAAGGCGATTCCAGCCGGGCCAGCACGCGCAGCGTGTGCGCGTTGTGATCGAAGCCGCCGGCCTGGACGGTCGCCGCCTTCAGCGCCTCCTCGCCCGCATGGCCGAAGGGCGGATGGCCGATATCGTGCGCGAGGCACAGCGCCTCCGTCAGATCCTCGTTCAGCCCCAGCGCGCGCGCGATCGTGCGCCCGATCTGCGCCACCTCGATGCTGTGCGTCAGGCGCACACGGAAATGATCGCCGTCGGGCGCGACGAACACCTGCGTCTTGTGGCGCAGGCGACGGAAAGCGATCGAGTGGATGATCCGGTCGCGATCGCGCTGGAAGGCGTCGCGCGGCGTGGTCGAGCGGCCGTCGGGCGGGCCGAAGCGGCGGCCACGGCTGCGGGCGGGATCGGAGGCATGAGGGGCAAGCACGGGACCGCGACATAAGGTGCCGGCCCGCGAAGTCGAGCCTTCAAGCGGCTTAGCCGATCACTCTGACCGACAAAGCGCGTTGGCGCGGGCGGCAGCGTTCCCTCAGGACGACCCCGGAAAAGGAGGAGCCACGCGATGCGAGATCAGGACCCGAGCAAGACCGCCCTGCTGGACGGCGATCATTTCAGCCGCCCCGCGATCCGCGCCCGCCTCCGCGCGCTGGCCGAAGCCCGCCGCACCCGCCGGCATCCCGCGCTGGCGTAAGGGTGAATCTCCCCTCCCTGAAAGGGAGGGGCCGGGGGTGGGTCGCTATCCGCGAGCCGCCATCTATCGGTTGCCGCATGACGCCGCCCTTTCCGTGAGCCACGGAGGTTTCGGCCACTCTCCACCCACCCCCAACCCCTCCCTTCCAGGGAGGGGGGCCCGTTGCAGCTCCGCCTACAGCTTCTCCACTTCCTCGCCTGCACGGGTGGAGACGCGGAACGTGGACAGGCCTTCCTTCTTGCGCGCGGTCACCCAATCCTGCGCCGCCGCCGAGCTGGGGAACGGCCCGATCAGCAGGCGATTGGTGAAGCGATAATGCATCGTCCAGGGTGAGCGGCCGCCCAGCTGGCTCGGCCATTTCGCCTTCAGCGCAGCCCAAGCCTTGGGCAGATCGGTCTTGTTCGCGCCGCCCGCCACCTGCACGAAATGGCGCGGCGGATTGGCCTTGGCCACCTTCGCCTGCTCGGCCGCCTTGACCTGATCCGCTTTCTTCTTCTGCGCGGCGAGCGTCTCCGCCCGCTTCGCCGCCTCGACGCGACGCGCCTGCGCGCGCAGGGCCGGGCTATCCTCCACGGTCGGCTCGGCCGCCGGTGGCGGCGCGCTGCTCGTCGCGACCGACGCATCGGCCACCAGCGTGGCGGCAGGCGCGGGCTTCGCGGCCGCCGGCGTCACGATCGGCCGCTTCACGCGGGGCGCGTTCGCGCTCGCCACCGTCGGGCCGTTGCCCGGCTGCGGGAAGCGACCGAGAAACACAGCCGCCGCCTTCTCGCTCGGCTTCAGCGTGGCGAGCTTCGCCAGATAGGGCTTCAGCACCGCCACCTGATTGGGCGGCAGCACATAAGCGGCATCCTGCTCGGCCCCGGCCAGATCGCCCGTCACCGCCTTCGCGAAGGCGCGCGTGCGCCATGTCGGGATATCCTGCTTGCGAAGCAGCGGATCGAGCGTGACGAGCGCGCCCGGCAGGTTGCCCGAGATCGCCTGGCTGAGCGCGAGGCGCCGCGTCGCCACGGGATCGCCAGGCTTGGCGACCAACGCCATCTGATAGGAGGCCTGCGCCCGCCGCCCGTCCCCGGTGAGATCATAAGCGAGGCCACGATCCCCCGCGATCACGCCCTCCGGCACGCCCAGCGACTGCGCCTGCCGGAAATAGCGCAGGGCCGCGCGACCATTGCCGGTCTGCACCGTGGCCGATCCCAGCCCGGCCTTCACCACGGCATTGTTCGGCGCCAGTTCTTCCGCCCGCGCGAAGAAGCCGGTCGCCGCGTTCACGTCGCCCACGGCCAGCGCCGCGCGCCCCGCCCCCGCCAGCGCTTCGACATTGTTCGGCGATTTGGACAGAGCATGGAGATATTGCGAGAGCGCCTCGGCCTGATCGCCGCGCTCTGCCGCCGCGCGCGCGATCGACATCGGATCCGATGCGGTGGCGGCGGGCACGGGCTCGGCCGGCTCCTCGACGCTGTCCTGCGGGATCTGGGCGGAAATCGGCGCCGCGAGCGCGAGGGTCAGAGCGAGCGGGGCGGAACGGAGAATCGGGCGAAGGCGCATCGCGCCTCCATAAGCAGGATCGCACGGCCCGGCGATGAACAACGCGCGTCCAGCGACAGAACGGGCAGCGGCTCGGATGAGCGCGCTGCCCGAAACGATTTGGCGTGTACCTCGCGCCAACACATGACCGTCACCCCGGACTTGTTCCGGGGTCAACCGGGCGACGGGCACAGCAGGCCCAGACACGCGGAGAGGGGCGGATGCCGGACCAAGCCTGTCCTGAGCGTAGTCGAAGGGTCCGGCATGACAGAAGGATCTGTCTGTCGGAGACAATCCCTCACTAGCTTAACGCCCGCCCCTCATCCCGGCACAGGCTGGGATGAGGGGGCGGAGCGCGGCGCGCCTTACTGGTTGTTCTGGCGGTTCAGAAAGCGGGGGATATCGAGCGGATCGGAGCCACCGGCTTCCTCGTCATCGTCATTGCCCACCTTGGCGGAGCCACGGGCAATGCTCGACATGCGCTCGAACAACGTGCCGCCCTCGCGGGCCGGAGCGGCGGCGGGGCGCGGTGCCTCGCCCCGCTCGGCGCGGAGCCAGCGGCGCGGGCCGCCAGCGGGCGCGGGCTCTTCCGGAGCCGGCGCTTCGACCGGAGCCGGTGCCGCCGCGACGGGAGCCTCGGGTTCGCCCAGGATCAGTTCGTCCTGCTCGTCGGCGGTCGCTTCGGGAGCCTGCGGAGCGGGTGCCGCGGCCGGCGTCTCGATGCTCGCCTCGGGGGCCGGTGCCGGAGCGGGCGCGGCGGGCGCCTCGGCGTTCGGCGTGCGCACTTCGGAGCGGCTGCGCGGCGGGAAGCTGAACAGCTTGCTCGCCTCCTGCGCGGGCACGCCGCTCGCCTCGGATTCGATGCCGGTCGCCACCACGGACACGCGGATCTTGCCGTCCAGCTCGTTGTTGAAGGCCGAACCCCAGATGATGTTCGCGTCCGGATCGACCAGCTCGCGAATGTGGTTCGCGGCCTCGTCCACTTCCATCAGGCGCATGTCGTCGCCGCCGGTGATCGAAACGATCACGCCCTTGGCGCCCTTCATGCTCACGCCGTCCAGCAGCGGATTGGCGATCGCCTTCTCGGCCGCCTCGATCGCGCGATTGTCGCCCGAAGCCTCGCCCGTGCCCATCATCGCCTTGCCCATTTCGGACATGACGGAGCGCACGTCGGCGAAGTCGAGATTGATCAGGCCCGGCATCACCATCAGGTCGGTGATGCTGCGCACGCCCTGCTGCAGCACCTGATCGGCCATCTGGAACGCTTCCTTGAAGGTCGTGTTCGGATTGGCGATCAGGAACAGATTCTGGTTCGGGATGATGATCAGCGTGTCGACATGCTTCTGCAGCTCGGTGATGCCGGCATCGGCCGACTTCATCCGGCGATTGCCCTCGAAGCTGAACGGCTTGGTGACGACGCCCACCGTCAGGATGCCGCGCTCGCGCGCCGCCTTGGCGATCACCGGCGCCGCGCCCGTGCCCGTGCCGCCGCCCATGCCGGCCGTGATGAAGCACATGTGCGCGCCGTCCAGCGCCTTTTCCACCTGATCCATCGTCTCTTCGGCCGCCGCGCGCCCGATCTCCGGCCGCGAGCCCGCGCCCAGGCCCTGCGTGATCTTCAGGCCCAGCTGGAGACGCTGCTCGGCGGGCGAGGCGTTCAGCGCCTGCGCGTCCGTATTGGCGACGATGAAGTCGACACCCTGCACCTCGGCCGCGATCATGTTGGCGACCGCATTGCCGCCGGCGCCGCCTACGCCGATGACACTGATCCGGGGCTTGAGTTCGTCAATCTCGGGCCGGAGGAATTCGATGGTCATGGGGTGTACCTTACACAGACGGGGCGGCGCGCCGCCGGTTATAGTGAATCTGACAGACTCGGGCGTTCGGCGCGAGCAAATTTTGAGAAATTAACCACGTGTTATCCACAGACTTGTTCACTCAATAGGACGTCTTGACGACGGCGAGCAGTCTTTGAACGATGTTCGACGGCGAAAGCTTCACGATCGTCTGCGGCGCGGGCGCGGGCCGCAGATCGATCGGATCGGACGCGGCGAACTGAACCAGACCCGCCAGCGTGGAGAAAGCCGGGCCGCTATGCGCTTCGGGCAGGCCGATCAATCCGCGCGGCCGGCCGACGCGGACGGCACGGCCCAGCACGCCCTGCGCATAATCGGCGATGCCCTTCAGCTCGGCCCCGCCGCCCGTCAGCACCACCTGCCGGCCGATCGGGCCGACGAAGCCGAGGCTCTTCAGCGCGCCTTCGATCTCGCCGAAAATCTGCTCCAGCCGCTGGCGCACGATCGCGACCAGCTGCGCGCGCGTGATGCGCGGCGCCTCGCCCGCATCCTGCTCGCCCGAAAGCGGCGCCACGTCGATCATCTCGTGATTGTCGCGGGGGGATGTCTGCGCGCTGCCGTGGAAGCATTTCATCCGCTCGGCCTGCGCGCGGCGCGTGCCGAACGCGGAGGCGATATCGTCGGTAATGTCCCCGCCGCCCAGCGGCAGCGACGTGAGCCCCACCAGCAGCCCGCCCGCGAACAGCGACACGTTCGTCACCTCCGCGCCCATTTCCACCAGCGCCACGCCCAGTTCGCGCTCCTCGGCCGAGAGGCAGGACATGGCGGTCGCGATCGGGCTCGCCACGATCTGTTTCACCGCCAGATGCGCCGAGCGGACGCACAGATCGAGGTTCCGCACCGGAGAAGGCTCGGCCACCACGACATGGATATCCACGCCCAGCCGATCGGCGTGGAGGCCGAGCGGGTTCTTCACCCCCTTCAGCCCATCGAGCGTATAGAGCGTGGGCTGCGCGTGCAGCACCATGCGCCCGTCGGGATCGATCGAGCGGCGCCCGGCCGCCAGCAGATCGTCGATATCGCGCTGGGCGATGCGCTGCCCGCCCAGATCCACCTCGACCGAGGCGACATCGGACACGAGCCCGCCGGCCGAGAAGCTCAGCCACGTCTCGTCGATCTGGGTGCGCGCGATCCGCTCCGCCTGCTCCACCGCCTCGCGCACGGCGCCCTCGGTGGCGCCCATGTCCGCGATATAGCCGCGGCGGATGCCCCGGCTCTCGCGCTGGCCGGTGCCCAGCACCATCAGCCCGTCGGGGGTGGGCTGCGCGATCAGCGCCGCCACCTTGGACGAGCCGATATCCAGCGCCGTGATCAATCCTTCGCTACGCGTCTGGGCCATCACTCAAGCCTTGTACTGACATTTTATCGTTCGGTTCTGACCTATATCTGATTGGCTGGCTGTGGGGGCGTCACTTTCGCCCCCGGCTCGCTCGACATGCGCACCACCATCCTGTCCGGCACGCGCATGTCGAAGCGGACGATCCCCTGCCCCAGCAGCCGCGCCTCGCTGTCCTTGCGGGCGAACAAAGCGAAGGCGTCGCGCGCGGCCTTGTCGCCTTCGGGCAGCATCAGCGTCTCGCCCGACTGGAACCGAACGTCCCAGCGGCGCCCGCCGATCCATGTCGCGCCCTCGATCAAGGGCTTCAGCACCGGCTGGCTGGCGATCAAAGCGGCGAACTCGCCCGCATGGAGATTGGCGTCGGTGCCGATCACGAGCGGCAACTGATCCATCGGCGAGGAGGGATCCACCGGCGCGATCACGCGCCCCTCCCCGTCGATCAGCGAGAGCTTGTAATCATGCTGCCAGACGCCCGCCGGCTTGCGCTCGACGATATCGACGATCAGCGTGTCGGGCAGGCGGCGCGAGACGCGCGCATCCTCCACCCAGGCCAACCCCATCAACGACTGGCGGATGCCCTCCAGATCGACCAGCGGCATGTCCTGCCCACGCGAATCCATCGCCACACGATAGACGGCGTCGCGATCGACATGGGCGCGGCCGTTCACCTCGATCGTGTGGACGACGAAGCCCGCCCGGCCGATCGCATGCGAAAGCGCGAGGCCCACCATCCCCGGCACGCCCATCGCGACCACACCTGCGCCGACGCCGCCCACCAGCAGCAGGCTCAAAGTCCAGTTGCCGAGACTCTTCAGGAAGCCCTCGGGCAGGGGCAAAGCCTTGAACGCGCGGCTGATCATCGCGCCGGCGGCGGACGGCCCCCTGGTGCGCGCCGGCGGCCGCGCGCGCGCGGGCGCCCTCCGCGCCGCGCTGGTCGCGGGCCGGGGGCGCGTGCGCTTGGGGGCCGCCTTCGCGCTCACCGCGCGGCTTTCCTCGCCAGAGCTTCGTCGATGATCGCCTGCACCAGCGTCTCATAGGACATGCCGATCGCGCGCGCCTGCTCGGGAACCAGGCTCAGCGGCGTCATGCCCGGCTGGGTGTTGACCTCCAGCAGATAGAGGCCTGCCTCGCCCAGTTCGTCGTCCCAGCGGAAATCCGAGCGCGAGACGCCCCGGCAGCCGAGCAATCGGTGGGATTCGATCGACATGGCCAGCATCGAGGCCGCGACATCGGCCGGGATGTTCTCGGCCGGGCAGACATGCGTGGTCAGGCCGTCCGTATATTTGGCGTCGTAATCGTACCAGCCGTTCTTCGGGATCAGCTCGGTGATCCCCAAGGCGCGCGGCCCCTCGGCCGTATCCAGTACGGAGACGGTCAGTTCGCGGCCCTTGATGTAGGGCTCGGCCAGCAACGTCCCGAACGTCTGCCACGGCCCGGCCGCGTCGCGCGCGATCGGATTTCCGTAATTGCCCTCGCGCGTCACGATCGCGACGCCGACCGACGAGCCTTCGTTGACCGGCTTGAGCACATAAGGCCGCGCGATCGGATCGCCCTCATAGAGGCTCTCGGACTTGACGATCGTGCCCACCGGCATGCGGATGCCGTGCGGCACCAAAGCCTGCTTGCTCAATTCCTTGTCGATCGCGATGACCGAGGTGGCCAGGCCCGAATGGGTATAAGCCAGCCCCATGATGTCGAGCAGGCCCTGCACGGTGCCGTCCTCGCCGGGCGTGCCGTGCAGCGCGTTGAACACGACATCGGGCGCCGCCTCGGCCAGACGCGCGGCAACATCGCGGTCCATGTCGATCCGCGTCACGCGATGCCCAAGGCTCTCGCACGCCTTGGCGACCCCCTCGCCCGAAACGAGGCTGACCGCCCGCTCGGCCGACCAGCCGCCCATCAGGACTGCGACGTGGAGGATCATTGTGCGCCCTCAGCGAACAAACAGACCTGAGAAGCGCGTACCGCGTCGGAACACCCCTCTTCCCAAGGGAAGAGTCCATCGGCAGCTCCCGGCCAAACGATCTGACACGCCTCCGTCAGATCCTCCCGCGCAACAAATCGCTGAAACCACATCGCTGAATTAAAATATTCCCGCGTAATATTCTCGGGCGGAATGGCACACACCACGCATCGATGCCCTTCGAGCAATCCTTCGATCTCTGCATTGTCGACCAGTTCCAACCCATTCCGACATTGCCGAAGGGTTTCGTTGATCATGAATTGCATCATCTCGGACGGCAGCCCAAAAACGATAACTTCCGGTTGCCCAACGGACTCCAGGAACCCTGTCGAGTAAGCGAATGCCGGGCTATCTGCGTCCGGATCAAACACATACATGATATGGCAACCATGCTCACGCACGTTGGTGACGATCTGCCGCTCATATTCGTCATCGTCGCGCGTCAAGACGCCACCCCCACGCGCTGAATTTCCCACTCCAGCTCCACGCCGCTTGTCGCCTTCACCCTAATACGCACCTCTTCGCCCAGCGCCTCGATATCGGCCGAACTGGCCTTGTCGAGATTGAGCAGGAAGTTCGTATGCTTCTCGGACACCTGCGCGTCGCCCAGCCGCAGGCCGCGACAGCCCGCTTCGTCGATCAATTGCCAGGCCTTGTGCCCGTCCGGATTCTTGAAGGTGGACCCACCCGTGCGGCTGCGGAGCGGCTGGCTCGCCTCACGCTCGGCCGCGATCCGGTCCATCTCGGCGCCGATGTCCTTCGGATCGCCCGGCGTGCCGCGGAACAGCGCCTCCACCACCACGGCGCCTGCCGGCACGGCGGAATGGCGATAGGTGTAGCCGAGCTTTTCGGCCTCCCACCGCTCGACGCTGCCGTCGCGCAGCACCAGGGTCGCCTCGACGAGGATGTCGCTCACGTCGCGCCCATAGGCGCCCGCATTCATCCGCACCGCCCCGCCGACCGTGCCGGGAATGCCGCGCAGGAATTCCATGCCGGCGATGCCCGCGTCGCGCGCGGCGCTCGCCACGGTGATGCCCATCGCCGCGCCGCCCGCACGCACCAGATCGCCGGGCTCGGCCACCACGCGCGCAAAGGCCTTGGGCAGGCGGATCACCACGCCCGGCACGCCGCCGTCGCGCACGATCAGATTCGATCCCACGCCCACCGGCAGCACCGGCACGGACGGATCGAGCGCGGCCAGAAAGCGCGCGAGATCGGCGGTATCGGCCGGACGCACCAGCCATTCGGCCGGCCCGCCCGTGCGGAACCAGATGAAGTCTGCCAGGGAGCCGCGCGCCTCCGCCGTCCCCGCCAGCGCGGGCAAGGCGACCGAAGCGGCGGGCGCGAGCGCACTCACGGCTTGATCGACCATAATTCGAACCAGTTGCGCCACGCCTTGGCACCCGCCTCCATCGCGGAGAGGCCCTGCTTCTGCGCGGTCACCGCATCGCGGCCGGCTTCCATCGCCTTGGTCGCCATCTGGATCTGCAGGCGCTGCACTTCCAGCGCCTGCTCCTGCAGCGCGATGATCGACTTCATCCACTCGGTCATGCTCTCGCACTCCGGATCGCGTCGGCGAGGCCTGCCGCCCACTTGGTGATGTCGCCCGCGCCCAGGCACACGACCATGTCGTCCGCCCGCACCGTATCGGCCAGCGCCTTCGCCAGCGCCTCGGGACCCGCGATCACCTGCGCCGCGCGGTGGCCGCGCTGCTTCAGCCCATCGACCAAAGCCTCGGCATCGACGCCCTCGATCGGCTGCTCGCCCGCCGCATAGACGGGTGCGACATACACCACGTCCGCCTCGTTGAACGCGCTCTGGAAGTCGGTCATCAGATCGCGCAGGCGGGTGAAGCGATGCGGCTGCACCACCGCGATCACGCGCCCGCGCGCGCCCTCGGTCGCCGCCGACAGCACCGCGCGGATCTCCACCGGATGATGGCCATAATCGTCGATGATCGTCACGGCGCCGCCATCCACCGCGACCTCGCCCACCTTGGTGAAGCGCCGCTTCACGCCGCCGAACTTCGAGAAGCCGGTGCGGACTACGTCGTCCGGCACGCCCAGCTCCAGCGCCACGCCGACCGCCGCCAGCGCATTCTGCACATTGTGGCGGCCCGGCATCGGCAGCTCGATATTCTCGATCGAGCGGGTCGATCCGTCACGGCTGCGGATGATCGCCTCGAAGCGGTTGCCGCCGGGAAACGGCGTCACATTCACGCCGCGCACGTCCGCCTGCGCCGAGAAACCGTAGGTGACGACCTTGCGGTCGCGCACGCGCGGGATGATCGCCTGCACCTCGGGGTGATCGATGCACAGCAGGGCCGCGCCGTAGAAAGGCACATTCTCGACGAACTCGACGAAGCAGTCCTTCACCTTGTCGAACGAGCCGTAATGATCGAGATGCTCGGGATCGATGTTGGTCACCACCGCGATCGTGCCGTCCAGCCGCAGGAAGCTGCCGTCGCTCTCGTCGGCCTCCACCACCATCCAGTCGGACGCACCGAGGCGGGCATTGGAGCCATAGCTGTTGATGATGCCGCCGTTGATCACGGTCGGGTCCACGCCGCCCGCATCCAGCAGGGCAGCGATCATCGAGGTCGTGGTCGTCTTGCCGTGCGTGCCCGCCACCGCGACGGTGGATTTCAGACGCATCAGCTCGGCCAGCATCTCCGCGCGGCGCACGACGGGCACGCGCGTCTCCAGCGCCAGCTCCACCTCGGGGTTGCCGCGCTTGATCGCGGTGGAGGTGACGACCACCGCCGCATCGCCCAGATTCTCGGCCTTGTGCCCGATCGCGACGGGGATGCCCTTCGCGCGCAGGCCCTCGACGACATAGCCCTCGGCCACGTCGGAGCCCTGCACCTTATAGCCCAAATTGTGCATCACCTCAGCGATGCCGGACATGCCGATGCCGCCGATCCCGATGAAATGGATCGTGCCGATATCGGTCGCTACACCCTTCAAATCGCATTCCTTCCCAAAGCGGGTCGTCCCATTGCCGGCAGGGCACCCGACGGCGCGCCGAGCCCGCGCACGTCGTCGCCGATCGCATCCATCACCGGAGGCCGCCCGAAGCTCTCCACCAGATCGGCCAGATCCTCGGTCGCGCGCGGCAGCCCGCAGGCCTTGGCCCGGTTCGCCGCCACGATCAACGCCTCCGGATCGCCCAGCAGCGCCTCCATCTGGCGCGCCAGCTCCTTGGGCGTGAACTGGCTCTGCGGGATCATCCGCGCGCCGCCTTCGGACGCCATTTCGCGCGCATTCCAGGTCTGGTGATCGTCCATCGCGCTCGGCAGCGGCACGAGGATGGCCGGGCGCCCCGCCACCGTCAGCTCCGCGATCGTGGAGGCGCCCGCACGCGCGATCACGAGATGCGATCGGTCGAGGATCGCGGGCAGATCCTCCAGATAGGTCGCCAGTTCCGCCGGAATGCCCAGCTCCTGATAGCGCGCGCGTGGCCCCTCTATATCCTCGGGGCGGCATTGCTGGACCACCTGCAGGCGCATCCGGATCGCATCGGGCAGCAGGCCGAGCCCATCCGGCACCACGGTGGACAGGATCGTCGCGCCCTGGCTGCCGCCGGTGACGAGGATGCGGAACGGCCCGTCCTCGTCGATCGCGGGGAAAGGGCGCTCGCCCATCGCCTTTACGATCTCGCGCACCGGATTGCCGATCAGGTGCGTCTTCTTCTTGAAGCGCGGCTTCAGCCGATCGACGACCGGATAGGCGGTCGCGATCGCCGCCACGCGCCCGGCCAGCAGCCGATTGACCCGGCCCAGCACGGCATTCTGCTCGTGGATCACGGTCGGGATGCGATCCTTCATCGCGCCCAGCAGCGCCGGCAGCGAGGGATAGCCGCCGAAGCCGACCACGGCGGTCGGTTGGAAGCCTTCATACAGGCGCCGCGCCATCGCCCGGCCCGCGCGAATACCGGCCCACGCCTTCAGCCAGCCGAGCGGCCCGCCGGCGATGCGTCCTGCGGGCATCACATGCGTCTCGACCCCCTCGAACAAACCGGGGATGCGCGCGCCGCGCTCGTCCGTGATCAGCGCGACATGATGGCCGCGCGCGGTCAGTTCCGCCGCCAGCGCGTGGGCCGGCATCATGTGGCCGCCCGTCCCGCCCGCGGCGAGCACGAAATGACGCTTCACGCTCATCGGCCTGGCCGCTCCGCGCCGCCGACGCCGCTATTCCCCATCCCCGCATTCCACGTCACGATATAGGGCGAGCGCGTCAGATACGGGTTCTTGCGCGTGAAGGCGAGCAGCAGGCCGAAGCCCAGGCTGAGCGCGATCATCGACGATCCGCCGTAGGAGATGAACGGCAGGGTCATGCCCTTCGAAGGCGCGAGGTGAACATTGACCATCATGTTGATCAACGCCTGAAGGCCGAACTGGGTCACCAGCCCGGCGCTCGCGAAGAACAGGAACTCGTCCTCCTCGTGCAGCAGCTTCAGGAACACGCGCATCACGATCGCGAGATAGATCAAGGCGATGGCGAGGCAGGCTATCAGCCCGAATTCCTCGCCGATCACGGAATAGATATAATCGGTGTGCGGCTCGGGCAGGCGGAACTTCATGATCCCCGCCCCCGGCCCCATGCCGACGAGGCCGCCATTGGTGAGCGTGTTGTAGGCGCTCTCCACCTGATAGCTGTCGACCTGCTTGCCCGCCTCGCCGATCTTCAGGAAGCCGTCGATGCGGACGCGCGCGACCGAATAGAACATGTAGGCGCAGCCGAGCGCAGCCACGCCGCCCGCGCCGATCATGCCGAGATATTTGACCGGAAAGCCCGAGAGCGTCAGCAGGCACAGCCACACGCTGGCGAAGATCACCGTCTGGCCCAGATCGGGCTGCTTCATCAGGAAGGCGCCGATCAGCCCCAGATACAGGAACGTCATCGGCACCATCGGCAGCTGCTGGTCCTTCTTGCGCAGCGACAGCATCCACGCGACCGCGACCACGAACATCGGCTTCAGGAATTCGGACGGCTGCACCTGCACCGGCCCGAAGAAGATCCAGCGCTGCGCGCCATTCTTCTCCGCGCCACCGAGGATCGGCACGAGGATCAGCAGCATCGTGAACACCGCCGCGCCCAGGAGGGCCAGGCGACGCGCCAGATCCTTGGGCAGCATCGATGTCGCGATCAGCACCGGCACGGCCAGCGCCGTCCACATCAGCTGGCGCCAGAAATAATAGAGCGTCGGCATCGCATGCGTCGCATCGGAATAACGATGCGCGGCCGCAGGCGCGGCAGCGGCCACCGCGATCAGGCCGATGCCGATCAGCACGGTGACGAGCGCGAGCAGCACGCGATCGATTTCCCAGAACCACACGGCCATCGCCGAGCGATCGCCCCGCCCGAAGCGATCGCCCCGGCGCTTGGGCTGCACGGGCCTGCGCGAGGGAGTCGGCGGCGGATCGAAGACCACGGATGCCATGTTACGCCTCCCCTACCTGACCGAGACCGTTCGGTTCGAGCAGCATCGAGCTTGTCGAGATGCGCCCGTCGAGAACGCCGCCGATAGCGAGGGCCGACTTCTCGACTTCGATCTCGACAAGCTCGATCTGCGCTCGAAACCAACGGGTATGGATCCCGGCACTCACAGCCCCGCCACCGCATCGCGGAAGGCGCGGCCGCGCGCCTCGTAATCCGAAAACTGGTCGAAGCTCGCACAGGCCGGCGACAGCATCACCACCTCGCCCGGCTTCGCATGGGCCGCCGCCGCGCGCACGGCCGCCTCGAGCGTACCGCTCTCCTCGACAGGCTTGCCGGCCTCCTTCAGGATCCGGGCGAACATCGGTCCCGCGTCTCCGATCGTGTAGCCCTTAAGCACATGATCGAAGTGCGGAGCGCAATCGTCCAGATCGTCCGTCTTGGGCACGCCCCCCAGAATCCAGTGGATAAGTGGATAAGCGGCCAGCGCGGGCGCCGTCGCCGTGGCGTTCGTCGCCTTGCTGTCGTTCACGAACAGCACGCCGTCCTTCTCGGCCACGCGCTCCATCCGGTGCGGCAGGCCGGGATAGGTGCGCAGGCCCTGCTCGATCGCCTCCTCCTCCAGCCCGAGGATCCGGCAGGTCGCGACCGCGCAGCGCACGTTCTGGGCATTGTGGGGCCCCTGCAACGCCGGCCAATTGGCCTGATCGCCGATCGCCACCTCGTCGCTCAGCATGAAGCCCAGGCCGTCGGGCGCATCGTCCAGCACCGCATATTCGGCCTCGGACCAGGCATCGACCACCGCCGCATGCCCCTCGCTCTGCATCGCGAACAGCCGCGCCTTGGAGGCGGCATAGCCCTCGAACCCGTCATAGCGATCGAGATGATCGGGCGTGATGTTGGTCAGCACCGCCACGTCGCAGTCGAGCGTGCAGGTCAGGTCGATCTGATAGCTCGACAGCTCCAGCACATAGACGCCACCCTCGGACAGCGGATCGCGCGACAGGATCGGCAGGCCGATATTGCCGCCCATCAACGTCGGGATGCCCGCCGTCTCGAGGATATGGTGGAGCAATGCCGTGGTGGTCGACTTGCCGTTCGTGCCGGTGATGCCGATCACGCGATGCGCGGGAAGATCGCCACGCGCCTGCGCGAACAATTCGATATCGCCGATGATCGGCACGCGCGCCTTGTGGGCATGCGCCACGATCGGATGCCGGTTGAGCGGTACGCCCGGCGAGACGATCACCGCGTCATAACCCGCCAGATCGATCTCCATCGGATCGGCGAACAGAAGCTCCCCCTTCCCTTCAGGGGAGGGGGTCGGGGGGTGGGGCAGCTCATCTGGGCGCTCGTCCTCAAGCGAGGCCCCACCCCAACCCCTCCCCTGAAGGGAAGGGGCTTGAAGAGCATTCCGCTTCGCCTCATCGGCATCCCACGCCGTCACGCGGGCGCCGCTCGCCAGCAGCGCCTCCACCGTCGCCACGCCGGACCGCGCGAGGCCGAGGACCGCATAGCGCTTCCCCGCAAAGGCCGGGCTCGTGATCACCGCAGCTTCAGCGTCGCAAGGCCGGCCAGCGCCAGCACGAAGCTGATGATCCAGAAGCGGATCACCACGGTCGGCTCGCTCCAGCCGAGTTGCTCGAAATGGTGGTGGATCGGCGCCATCTTGAAGATGCGCCGGCCGGTGCGCTTGTAGAAGAACACCTGCAGGATCACGGACACCGTCTCCAGCACGAACAGGCCGCCGACGATCAGCAGCACGATCTCATGGTGACACGTCACGGCGATCGCGCCCAGCGCGCCGCCGAGAGCTAGCGATCCCGTATCGCCCATGAACACCGCCGCCGGCGGCGCGTTGAACCACAGGAAGGCGAGGCCGCCGCCGATGATCGCCGCCGTCAGGATCGTCAGGTCGCCCGCGCCCGGCACGTGCGGGATGCCGAGATAGGTGGCGAACTTGATGTTGCCGACCATGTAGCTGATCACGAAGAAAGCGAGGCTGGCGATCACCACCGGCATCGTCGCGAGGCCGTCGAGCCCGTCCGTCAGGTTCACGGCATTGCCGAAACCCACGATGATGAACGCCGCGAAGAAGATGTAGAGCGGCCCCAGATCGATCACCGGCCCGTTATAGAAGGGCAGATACAGGATCGTGCTGTTGCCGCTGGTGATGATCCAGGCGGCGATGCCGGCGATCACGAACTCCGCCGCCAGCCGCACCTTGCCGGACAGGCCGGCATGGCTGCGCTTGGTCACCTTGTCATAATCGTCGAGGAAGCCGATCAGCCCGAAGCCCCACGTCACGAGCATGCACGCCCAGACGTAGCGGTTGTTCAGGTCCATCCACAGCAGCATCGAGACGGTCACGGTCGTCAGGATCATCAGCCCGCCCATCGTGGGGGTGCCGGCCTTCTTCAGATGCGTCTGCGGCCCGTCCGCGCGGATCGGCTGGCCCTTGCCCTGCTTCACGCGCAGCCAGCCGATGAAGCGCGGCCCGATCAGCAGGCCGAGGAACAGCGCCGTCATCGCCGCCGCGCCCGCGCGGAAGGTGATGTAGCGGATCAGATTCAGGACATGCGGAAAACCGAGCGTCTCCGCGAGCACATACAACATGGTTAAACGGTCCCCGCCAGCGCGTTCACGACACGCGCCAGCCCGACTGAGTTGGATCCCTTGACGAGCACCGCATCGCCGACGTCGATCAGCCCGCGGGCCTGATCCGCCGCGGCGGCGGCGTCGGCCACATGCGCGAATTCGGTCCGGCCCTCAAGCGCCTCCGCGAGCGGGGCCATCTCCGATCCGACCAGAAGCGCGAAATCGACGTTGGCGGCGGCGATCGGATCGGCCAGCGCGGCATGTTCACGCGCCTCGGACGGCCCCAGCTCGCGCATCGATCCCAATATGGCGATGCGACGCTTGGCTTTCTCGGCGCCCAGCACGGCCAGCGTCGCGCGCATCGAGGCCGGATTCGCGTTATAGGCCTCGTCGATCAGCAGTGCCTCGCCTTCGGGCAGCGCGATCGGCAGGCGCCGCCCGCGCCCGGCCAGCCCCGCCATCTCCGCCAGCGCCAGCCCGGCCGCCGGCAGATCGCCGCTCACCGCCTCCACCGCCGCGAGGATCGCCAGCGCGTTCGACACCCAGTGCGCGCCCGGCTGGGAGAGCGTGAAGGTCAGCTCGGCATCGCGCAGCCGCGCCACGATCAGCGTGCCCGCCGCCTGCCCGATCGATTCCCGCGCCCATACGTCGGCCGCCTTGTCGCGCCCGAACGTGACGATGTCGCTGGCGAACGGCCGCGCGGCGGCGATCAGCCGGTCGCGATGCGGGCTGTCATAGGGGATGATCGCGGTGCCGCCCGGCTCCAGCCCCTCGAAAATCTCGGCCTTGGCGTCGGCGATCGCGCTTTCGTCCGCGAAGAAAGCGCCGTGTGCCAGCGCCACCGCCGTCACGATCGCCACGTGCGGGCGGACGAGGCGCGTCAGCTGCGCCAGTTCGCCCGCATGGTTCATCCCCATCTCGAAGATGCCGAATTGGGCCGCGCGCGGCATGCGCGACAGGCTCAGCGGCACGCCGACATGATTGTTGTAGCTCTTCAGGCTGCGATGCGCGCACCCCGGCGCCGAGCGATCGAGCGCGGCGAACAAAGCCTCCTTCACGCTCGTCTTGCCGACCGATCCGGTCACGCCGATCACGCGTCCCAGCATCCGCGCGCGAGAAGCGGCGCCCAGCGCATCCAGCGCCACCGCCGTATCCGCCACGCGGACATGCGGCCCTGCGACCGGCTCGGACACCAGCACCCCGCTTGCGCCCTGCGCCAGCGCCTGGGCCATGAAGCGATGCCCATCGGTCGCCTCGCCCTTCAGCGCGACGAACAGATCGCCGGGGCCCACTTCGCGGCTATCGAACGCGACACCCGAAATGGCGAAATCGCCCGAAGCGACGCCGCCCGTGGCCGCCGCGATCGTGGCGGAGGTCCAGAGGCTCATGACTGTTCCTCCCCATCAAAGATGGGGAGGGGGACCATCCGAAGGATGGTGGAGGGGCGGCGGGCGCAGACCGCCGTCTTCGCGGCGGCCCCTCCACCGGCTTCGCCGGTCCCCCTCCCCATGAAAGCATGGGGAGGAATGGGCGCCCTCACCCCGCGCATTCGCGTGCCACCTGTACGTCATCGAAGGGCAGCACGCGGTCGCCCACGATCTGCCCCTGCTCATGGCCCTTGCCCGCGAGCAGCACGATATCGTCGGGGCCCGCTTCCGCGATGGCCGCGCCGATCGCGCTGCGCCGGTCCCCGATCTCGATCGCGCCCGGCGCACCCGCCAGCACGTCGCGCCGGATCGCCGCCGGATCCTCGCTGCGGGGATTGTCGTCGGTCACGATCACATGATCGCCGAAGCGCGTCGCGATCGCGCCCATCTCCGGGCGCTTGCCCTTGTCGCGATCGCCGCCCGCGCCGAACAGCACGATCAGCCGCTTGGCCGCATGCGGACGCAGCGCCGCGATCGCCGCCTCCAGCCCGTCCGGCGTATGCGCATAATCGACATAGACGGGCGCGCCCGCCTTGCTGATCGCCGCGCGCTCCAGCCGCCCGCGCACCGGCTGCACCCGGCCCAGCGCCGACAGCGTCTCCGTCAGGCTCCCGCCCGTCGCCAGCACCAGCCCGGCCGCCGTCAGCGCGTTGGCCGCCTGATAGGCGCCGATCAGCGGCAGCTTCACCACATGGGTTTCGCCCTCCGCCTCGATCGTCAGTGTCTGGCCGAGCTGCGTCGGCTCGCGCTTGACCAGCTTGAGCGCATTGCCGGCGGCGCCCACGCCCATCACCTTGAGCCCGCGCTCCTGCGCGATCTCGGCGACGCGCGCGGCATAAGGATCGTCCATCCAGATCACCGCCGCCCCGCCCGGCACGATCACTTCCGAGAAAAGCCGCAGCTTCGCCTCGAGATAGGCCTCCATCGTGCCATGATAATCGAGATGGTCGCGGCTGAGATTGGTGAAGGCGCCCGCCTGCACCGGCAGGCCTTCGGTGCGGAACTGGGAAAGGCCGTGGCTGGACGCCTCGAACGCGACATGGCTCACGCCCTCACGCCGCAGCCCCGCCACGTTCGACAGGAAGGTGACGATGTCGGGCGTGGTCAGCCCGGTCGAGACGCTCTCGTCGGAGGTGGTGACGCCCAGCGTGCCGATCGAAGCGGCATGAAAGCCCGCCATCCGCCACAATTGGCGCGCCAGCTCCACGGTCGAGGTCTTGCCGTTGGTGCCCGTGACCGCGACGACCTTGTCCGGGAACGGCGCGAAGAATTTCGCCGCCGCGCGCGCGAAGGCCCGGCGCGGCTCGGCTTCGGAAATGTGGATCGCGCCGTCCACGATCGCCTCGGGCCGCGCGACGATGGCGACGGCCCCGGCGGCGATGGCGGCGGGAATATAATCCTCGCCATTCTGCACGACGCCCCGGAATGCGCCGAACACGGTGCCCGGCGCCACCTTGCGACTGTCGATCGCGAAGCCGGTTACGCGCGCGTCGCCGTCCGGCGATCCGGCGGGCAGCCCCTCGAACAGCTCATTCATACGCATTCTTGCCGGGCACCTTCTTCTCGAGGATCAACGGCATCAGATCGGAGACGTCGATATCCCGGTTGAGCTCAGGCCGCACGCCCAGCAAAGGCCCGACGCGACGAATGACCCTCTTCGCGAGGGGAGCCGTCATCCAGCCCGCCGTCTTGAAGCCATAGGTGCTCTGGATGCCGGGCGCCGCCTTGATCGCCTTGGCATCGTCCATCACCACCACCAGCACATAGCGCGGATCCTCCATCGGGAAGGCGCCCGAAAAGACGGTGATGTTGGCATTCTTCACATAGCGGCCGCCCACCACCTTCTCGGCGGTGCCGGTCTTGCCGCCCACCCGCAGGCCCGGCGCATCGGCATTGGTGCCGGTGCCCTGCAGCACGACCAGTCGCATCAGCTGCCGCATGCGTGCGCTCGTCGCCTCGGAGATGACGCGCCGGGAGGGGACCGCCTCGCCCGGCGGGCGCTTCACCAGCGTCGCCGGGTGGAAGATGCCGCCATTGGCGAGCGCCGCATAGGCCTGCGCCAGATGCAGCGGCGTCACGGCGATGCCGTGGCCGAAGGCGGTGGTCATGATCGTCGATCGCCCCCAGTCGCGCGGCAGGATCGGCGCGCCGCGCTCCCGCAGCTCGATGCCGGTGCGATCGAAGAAGCCCAGCTCCCGGAAAAAGGCCTTGATCCGGTCCTCGCCCACCAGCTCCGCGATCTTCGCGGTGCCGATGTTGGACGAGAAGGTCATCACCTCCGGCGTCGTGATCGCGCGGTGCATCGGCTCGTCGTCATGGATCTGGTGACCGCCGATCTGGATCACGTGGGTCACGTCCCACGTCTGGCTCATGTCGTTCAGCACGCCATGCTCGATCGCATTGGCGAAGGTCAGCATCTTGAAGGTCGATCCCAGCTCGAACGCGGACTGGGTGACCTTGTTGGCCATGTCGACATTGCTATAATGCGCGTGGCTGTTCGGATTGATGTCCGGCAGCGAGGCGAGCGCCATCACCTCGCCCGTATGCACGTCCAGGATCACGCCCGCGCCGCCCGCCGCCGAGGTTTCGGCGATGCGCCGCGCGATCTCGCTCTCCAGCGCCGCCTGCACGCGCGTGTCGATCGAAAGCTGGACCTGCTGGCCCGCCGACAGCTGCTTGTCGAAGAAGCGTTCGACGCCGATGCCGGTCAGCTCTTCCTTGCCCTTCGCATCCGCCACCATCTGCGAATAGCCGAGCAGATGCCCCGCCAGCGCCGCCTGCGGATAGAGCCGCTCGGGCACGCGCAATTCCATGATCGCGGGCTCACCCAGCGCGTGGACGCGCGCGACGAGCGCCGGCACCGCTTCTTCCTTCAGGAAGACGAACTTCTTCTTCGAAAAGAGGATGCGCCGGTAATCGGCCTCGCTCTTTTCGGGGATCAGCAGCGAAAGCTGGTGCGCCAGTTCGTTCTTGTCGCCCAGCACGCTCTGCGGATTGATCGCGATCGACCAGGCCTGAATGGTGGTGGCCAGCGGCACGCCGTTGCGATCGATGATGTCCGCCCGCGCGCTGGCGGGCGCCGCGACGCGCGCTTCCTCGCCATTGCCGAAGATGGCGAACTGCGTGAGCCGCAGCGCCACCGCCAGCGTGACGAGCATGAACAGCATCATCACCACCATCAGGCGGAAATGCGATTGCTGGAGGCCGCCGGGCGCGCCCGCGGGTTCGGGCGCGCGAAACAGCGGCCGATGCACGGTGTCGGTGGGGATCGAAGCCGGGGCGTTCACCGATCGGCCGAAGCGCGGGAGGCCTTGGCACCCTTCTTCTCGGCGGCGATCAGTTTGCCGAGATCGGTCGGCAGCAGGCTCGCCGTCACCGTCGCGGGCTTGAGCGGCGCCTTTTCGGGCGCGGCCTTGGCCTTCGCGGCGACCACGGCCGGCTTCCTGGCCGGCTCGTCGGCAGCCTTGGCAGGCTTCTTCGCTGCGGCGTCCGCCACCTTGGCGGGCGCCACCGTCGATTTCGCCGCAGCGGTCGATGCCTTGGCCACCGGAGTCACCGGCCTGGGCGGCGCGATCTTCACGGGCTTCGCATCCTCCGCCGGCGCGTCGGCATCCAGATCCAGCGAGAAGGGCTTCGTCCGGATCATGCTCGCCTTGACGATGCCGGTTTCGGGCGCGTCCATCGCGGCCGGCTTGGAGCGGACGAAGGTGGCCGGGCGCAGCATCGGCTGGTGCACCGCCGGAGCCGCCTCCGCCGACACGGGCGTCGGCGCGGCCGTCGCGGCGGGCGCCGCGTCAGGCTGATAGGCCACGGTCCGCACCGCGCCCTTCGTCGCCATCACGTCCTGATCCAGCGGCAGTCCCTTGCCGCCCGCCAGGCTCGCCAGCTGCACCTCGTCCGCCACGAACTGGCCCGGCGCCGGCGCCTGCAGCGCGAGCACTTCCGTATTCCAGCGTTCGATCTGGCCCATGCGCCCGCGCGCCGCGATCTCGGTGTTCAGGCGGCGAATGTCGCTGCTGGTCGACGCGATCTCGCGATCGACCCGCGCCAGCGACGCGCGCTCGGCCGCGACCGACTGCGAGGCGAGATAGCAACACAGGGCCGCACCGGCGCAGCACGCGACCCAACCGATCGAGCGAAAACGCTGCGCGATCATGACAAACGACCTTTCGAGGCCCAGGCACTGGCCGCCGTGCGCCGGGCGACGCGCAGGGTGGCGGAACGCGAACGAGGATTGCGGGCCAGCTCGGCCTCGCCGGCCTTCACCGGCTTGGCGACCGCCTCGAAGCTGGGGGCATGCTCGGCGGCGATGGTCGGCAGATGGCGCGATCCGGCGGGCGTCGCGCCCGAGCGCTCCTTGAGGAAGCGCTTCACGATGCGATCCTCGAGCGAATGGAACGAGACGATGGCGAGCCGGCCGCCCGGCTTCAGCACGCGCTCGGCGGCGGCGAGCCCGTCTTCCAGTTCCTCCAGCTCGCGATTGAGGTGGATGCGGATCGCCTGGAAGGTCCGCGTCGCGGGATCCTTCTTGTCATGCTCGCGATAGCCGAGCGCCTTGCGGACCACGCCCGCCAGCTGCGCGGTCGTCTCGATCGGGCGTGCCGCCACGATCGCGCGCGCCACGCGGCGCGACTGGCGCTCCTCGCCCAGAGTGAACAGCACGTCGGCGATGCCCGCCTCGTCCGTCTCGTTCACGAAGTCGGCGGCGGACATGCCCGCCTGCTCCATCCGCATGTCGAGCGGACCGTCGGCCTGGAACGAAAAGCCGCGCTCGGCCCGATCCAGCTGCATCGAGGAGACGCCGATATCCAGCGTCACCCCGTCCACTTCCTCCAGCCCCAGCGCCGCCAGCGCGCTTTGCATCTCGGAAAAGCGCTCGGGCACCAGCGTCAGCGCACCGGCGGCCTCGGCCACCAGCGGCTGGCCTTCGGAGATCGCATCGGGATCGCGATCGAACGCGATCACGCGCGCACCGGAGGCGAGCAGGGCGCGCGTATAGCCGCCCGCGCCGAACGTGCCGTCGACATGCGTCTCGCCGCGCGCGGGCGCGAGGCCGGCAATGACCTCCTCGATCAGGACCGGCGCGTGGCGCGGATCGTGGGCTGCGGCGCTCATGCGCGCTGACCCAGATAATAATCGATCATGCGGACGAGCATGGGATCGTCCGACAGCGCCTCGCGCGCCTTCAGCGGGTTCCAGATCTCGAAATAGGTGTCGACGCCCAGGAACAAGGCCGTGTCGCCAATCCCCGCCTCGCTGCGCAGCCACGGCGGCAGCACCATGCGGCCCGCCGCATCGTAGGAAACCGGCATCAGAGTGGAGACTTCGGAGCGCTTGGCCCGCGTCAGTGCTTCGCGCCGCTCGCGCGCCGGCAGGTCCGCCACGCCTTCGGTGATTTCCTCCATCAGCTGGCGCGTGCCGACCGCGTCATAGGCGCGCAGCCGATCGCCCGTGGAGTGCATGCCGATCATGAGTTCGGTGGCGCGGAGTTCGTCGCCCGCAATGCCGTAGGTCCGGACCCGCAGGTCGACAGTGGACCGGAACGAGGACGGCACAGACACCCTTCCCTTCGCGTCGACCGCGTTCAGCGCATGGCTGAGAAAGGCATGTTCAATCTGCACCGAGGCCCCTGTCCGAGCGAGCAGAAGTCCCTGTCTCCTGCCCATTCCCCGGAGCCAGCGACGCGGACAGGCGTCACCACCCCCAGGGATGCCAAGGGGTTATCATGGGAATGTTATGGTTTTCAATACCGCTGGATGGATTCTTATGGTGAGTAAAACCCATCCACGGGTCGGGACGAAAACAGAATTTTCTTTATATTACAGATGCATAGATCCGGTATAAACTGTGGATAAAGCTGTGTGGACAAATTTGTAGCCGCGCCCACCATGGTTTTTTGTGGGACGGGATGGCGCACGGCCGTCCCGATCAGCGCGCGGCGGGGGTCGTCGGGGCGGCGGGCGCGGCCTGCGGGGCAGGCTTGGCCGGAACGGCGCCGTTCGGGACGGGCTCGGCGGGCATGGGATTGCCGGGCGCGACGCCCAGTTGCGCGAGCGGCTCGTTCGGCGCGGTCGCGTTGGTGGTGGCGACGGCGGCATTGCCCCCCGCCTCCGATGTGTTCGCCATCCGCAGGAATGCCGTCGCCAGCATCACCAGCAGGAAGACGCAGGCGAGCCCGGTCAGGCCGACGCGAACGCGCTGCATGCTTTTGTCCTGAAAGGGCGACGATGGGCCATGGCAGAGAGATAATGCGCCGAACCGCCCTTGTGAACCGTCGAGTCGCACGCGGATTCGGTGCGCGCTTTTTGCCGGGCGGCGGGCGAAAAGGGTCGGACGGCGGGAAAAACGGTCATGGCAACGTCATTTTAACGCACGTCACCACAGAAGCGCAGGGTTGTTCGGAGAAGACCCATCGCGACCTTGGCCAACAGTCTGGTGGATGTCGTGCGGGCGGGTTTCCGCCCGCGCGAGCCGCGTATCCGCGTTCATGTTCCCGCCCGGATGTGCGCGGGCGAGACGTGGCATGACATCACGATCCTGAATATTTCCTCGCGCGGGCTGATGGCGCGCACCAAGGTGGTGCCGCCGTCGCGCTCTTATGTCGAAATCCGGCGCGGCGCGAAGGTCACGATCGTCGGCAAGGTCGTCTGGCACGACGATCGCCATTTCGGCATCCGCACGCAGGATCGCATCGGCATCTCGATGATGAGCGACGATGGCAGCGTCGCGGCCCCGTCGCACGATCCCGTCACCGAGCGCCGCGCGCGGCCGCGCGCCGAGGCGAACGATCCGGCGGAGGCGTTCGAGCGCAATCGGCAGAAGGCCGCGATGTTCCAGTTCGCCGCGCTCTCGGGCGGCGGCGTCGCGGGGGCGATCGTGATCGCCAACGTCGTGATGGACGTCCTCGCCCACCCCCTCGCCGTCGTCGCCAGCAAGCTGGGCTGAGGGCCGGCGCCTTGTCTTCTTAAACCGTCATGCTGAGCTCGTTTCAGCATCCATGACCTGCCGTCCGTATCTGGTTCGACGTTTGGGTAATGGACCCTGAAACAAGTTCAGGGTGACGGCCCACACCGGATCCCCCTACCGCTTCAGCCACTCCGGCCCGGCAAGGTCCTTCATCTCCAGCCAGGCCGGATTGAACAGGGTCGAGAGATACCGCATCCCGCTGTCGCACAGCACGGTCACGATGCGCTTGCCCGGCCCCAGATCCCTGGCCAGCGCCACGGCGCCCGCAATGTTGATGCCGGAGGACAGGCCCACGCACAGCCCCTCCTCGCGCAGCAGCGCATAGAGATAGGACAGCCCCGCCTCGTCGGCGATGCGATATTGCGTGTCGATCGGCGCGCTTTCCAGATTGGCGGTGATCCGGCTCTGGCCGATCCCCTCCGCCACCGAATGGCCCTCGGCGCGCAGCTCGCCATGCGCATAATATTCGTAGAGCGAGGCGCCGTGCGGATCGGTCAGCGCGATCGTCACGTCGGGGTTATATTCCTTCAGCCCCAGACCGACGCCCGCCACCGTGCCGCCGGTGCCGGCCGCGCAGGTGAAGCCGTCGATCCGCCCGTCGGTCTGCGCCCAGATTTCGGGCGCGGTGCCGCGAATGTGCGCCATGCGGTTGGCGGTGTTGTCGAACTGGTTGGACCAGAGCGCATTCGGCGTCTCTTCCGCGATGCGGCGGGACTGGTGCACATAATGGGCCGGGTTCGAGTAACTGGTGGGCGCCACCTCGACCAGTTCGGCGCCCAGCGCGCGCAGCGTGTCCTTCTTCTCCTGGCTCTGCGTCTCGGGAATCACGATGATCGTGCGATAGCCCTTGGCCGCGCCGATCAGCGCCAGGCCGATGCCGGTATTGCCCGCCGTGCCTTCCACGATCGTGCCGCCGGGCCGCAGCAATCCGCGCGATTCGGCGTCTTCGATGATGAATTTCGCCGCGCGATCCTTGATCGAGCCGCCGGGGTTCATGAATTCGCACTTGGCGAGGATTTCGCAGCCGGTTTCCTCGCTTGCGCGCCGGAGCCGGACGAGCGGCGTGTTACCGACGAGCGCGGTAACGTCTTGGGCCATGCTGGTCATCGCCAAGGCAGATAGCAGAGGCGCCGCCTCCGGCAAGAAGCCTCGCCTTCACTGCCGGAAACTCCGCCTATCGTCTCGCTTCGGCCCTGTTTTTCAGCGCGTCCGCAGCAAAAATGTTGCGATTGCGTGATACCCCGCTTGACGATCCGTTCACGGCCCGCAAAAGAACAGGCCATGCAGAAGATCGTCCTCGCCCCCATCGCTCTTGCCCTGCTGCTCTCCGCGTGCGGCAAGCCGGAAACCATCACCGCTGGAAACCTGATGGATCCCGACGCGGAGAAGGTGAAGGCCGCTCCGCCGGTGAAGCTGCCGCCCGCGATGCTCGCGAGCGTCACCTATCGCTGCAAGGACAACAGCGTCGTCTCGATCGACTGGTTCAACGACGGCGTGACCGCCAACATCCGCCCGAAGAAGGTCGGCGAGCCGATCTCGCTCGCCGCTCCGGCCGCCGGCCAGCCCTTCGTCGGCAGCGACTATGAGCTGACGGGCACGCCCGACGCGAAGGAAGTCACCGTCAAGAAGCCCGGCGGCAGCGCCCAGGCCTGCAACGTCTGATCCGTCACCCCCTTCAAGGGCATGAGCGGGCGGGGAGCGATCCCCGCCCGTTTTGCATTGGGGAGGCGTCCGGTGCTGATCGCGTCCTGAAGCAATCTTCAGACCTACCGCCCGCTTATCCTGAAAGCGCGGTCGCATCCTGCAAGTCTCACATTCTCCGCTCGTCCTGAGCGAAGTCGAAGGACGTGCTTCAAGCGGTGTCGTGTGCAGCCGGTGCTTTAACTTCGCTCAGCACGAACGGATTGATGAGGGCGCCGATCTTTCGGTCGACCTCTCGGCAGAAGCGGAACCGGGACGGCGGATCCCCCCCCTCAAAAGTCCCGCCGCAACTCCACGAACACCGTCCGCGCCCGCCCGACGAAGGCGCCGCGCCGCGCATCGAAGGCCGAGGTGGCGTAGGCCTTGTCGAAGATATTCTCGACGCGCACCATCACGTCGGCAAAGCCCAGACTCTTGGTGATGCTCGCGTCGAAGATGGTGAAGCCGTGCATGCGCGTGCCGCTGCGGGCGAGCTGGCTCGACACATATTGTCCGCCCAGCGCGATCGCCGCATCCAGGCGCCGCACCTGATAGCGTGACCACAGCCCCGCCTGATGCTGGGGCGCATTGGGGAATCGCCCGCCCACCGAATTGTCGATCGCGGCGCCCGGCGCGCTGTCGGTGATGCGCGCGTCATTATAGGCGTAATTGGCGGTGACGACCCAGTCGCGCGTGATGTCGGCGGCCAAGGTCGCCTCGACGCCCTTGCTCGTCACTTCGCCCACCGGCGAAAGCTGGTCGACGCCGTTCACGGGCGGCAGATCGGGATCGGCCTGTACGATCCCGCGCCGCACGATCCGATAGACGGCCAGCGTCGGCTGGAGCGCGCCGCCCAGAAACTCGCCCTTCACGCCCGCTTCCACCTGCTGGCTCGCCACCGGCGCGAACGGACCGCCGACGGCGGGGTTCTGGCTGCTGGGCGATTGCGGCTCGAAGCTCTGCGAGTAACTGGCATAGAGCGACACGCGTTTCATCGGCTTGTAGATCGCGCCCGTGCGCCAGCTGGTGCGCCTGCCCGCCTCGCGCGGCTGGCCGGCGGCGGGATCGCTGTCGTCGAACCAGTCCTCGCGCACGCCGCCCACGAAGATGAAGCGCCCGATATCGATCTGATCCTGCGCGTAGACGCCGTAACGGTGCGAGCGCGTATCCGCGCGTTCGGGCGTGCCCGTGCTGAAATCATAATCGGCGCGCGACGTCTGCCCGTAGACCGGATCCTGCAGCGACAGGGAGGATACGCCCGCGCGCACCGCGATGCTGTCCAGCTGCGAGCGCTGCCAATACCAGTCGCCGCCCGCCGTGATCGTGTGGCGCAACGGCCCCGTGTCGAATGTCGCGGTGACGGTCCCCACCACCGTCACGCCCTCGATATCGTAACGCTGGCTGCGATATTCGCGCGGCACCGTATCGAGGATGCCGTCGCCGTCGCTGTCCGTCACCGGGCGCGGCTCGTGATATTCCTGATGCTCGCGATAGCGGAACCAGCGCGACGAGAGATTGAACGACAGCGCATCGCTCGCCTTGTGATCCAGCCGCGCCTGCGCGACCGTGCCGTTCAGCTTGGAAAAGTCGGTCGGCTCCAGGTGATTCCATGTGCGGTCGGCCGCGAAATCGCCGTTCGCATCCAGCGGAATGCCGCGGAACCGCCCCGGCAGATGCTGGCGGAAATGGGTCAGCTGCGTCGTCAGCTTGGTATCCGGCCCCAGCCGCGTCGCCAGGCCGCCATCCGCCACGAAGGACTGGCTGCGGCTATTCGTCTGGATCGTGTGGAGATTCTCGTAGAAGGCGCCCAGCCGCCCCGCGAACACGCCATCCGTGTCGAGCGGACCCGTCACTTCGCCCGAAGCGCCATAGCGGCTGAAATTGCCCCCGATCGCGCGCAGCGAGGCCGCGAAATGGTCGAGCGGCTTCTTCGTCACATAATTGATCATGCCGCCCGGCGCGCTGGCGCCGTACAGCATCCCCACCGGCCCCTTCAGGAACTCGACCCGCTCGATGCTGAACAGGCTCGGCACCGCGAACCCCTGAAACGGATCGCCGCGCAGGCCATCGTAGAAGGAGCCGTCCTGCCGGAAGCCGCGATAGGTGACGGTCGCATATTGGCTCGCGCTCACGCCCGCCACGTTGCGATAGAGATCGGTTATGTCGCGCGCGCCCTGGTCGCGGATCAGATCGGCGGTGAGGATCTGCACCGATTGCGGGATATCGAGCGGATCGGCGGCGCCGCGCCCGATCTCGGTCGTGTCGGTGCGGTAGAGTTTGCCCGCGCGGCCGCTGACGATGATGTCGTCGGTCTGCTCCCCGGCGGCGGCGAGATCGGCGGCCTGGCCGGGAGCGGCCATGCCGAGAGCGGCGACAAGCGAAAGCGAAAGACGGGGCAAAAGCGGATCCTGCGATGCGGGCGCACGTCAGCGCGCCGCGCATGCAGCGATGAGGCAAGCCCGAGGGAGAAAATGGCTCACTCCCCCGGAAATCGGACGTGTCACCGCCCTTGACCGCCGATTAATGCTATTGCGACTGATCCGCAACACGTCGGAAGTAAGAAAGTATTGCTGACGCAATTTCCGGGGCGGCGGTCACCCGTTCAGGCCGAACATGCCTTCCAAATCGGCGGCGAGACTCGGGCCGGTGGGTGCCCAGCCCAGCGCCTCGCGCGTCCAGGCGCTGGAGGCGGGCAGGTCCAGATCGGCGAACATGCCCATCCAGCCGAAATGCGCCATCGCCTCCTCCTTCGGCAGCGACACCACCGGAATGCCCAGCCCCCGCCCCAGGATTTCGGCAATCTCACGCGCCGACACGCCTTCCTCCGCCACGGCATGATAGCGTGCGCCGGGCTGCGCCTTTTCCAGCGCCAGCCGATAGAGGCGCGCCACATCCGCCACGGGCGCGGCCGACCAGCGCGTGCGCCCTTCGCCCACATAAGCCGAGACGCCCTTCTCGCGGGCCAGCATCACCGAATAGGTGATCAACCCCTGCCGTTCCGTGTCATGCACCTGCGGCAGGCGCACGACGGCCACGTTCAGCCCCTGATCCAGCAAAGCGGCGCCCGCCAGTTCGGAGGCGATACGCGGATTGGGATGTTCGGTGTTGAACACGTCCTCCCGCGCCAGTTCGCCCGGCGCTGCGATACCCATGCCGACGCCGGAGGTGATCAGCAGCGGCCGATCGCTCCCCTTCAGCACGTCGCCCAGCGCCGCGATCACGCGCCGGTCCTTCTCGCAATTGGCCAGGAAGTTCGAGAAATCATGATCGAAAGCCGTGTGGATCACGCCGTCCGCCTGCTCGGCCCCGGCGGCCAGCCCCGCCGGCTCCTCCAATGTGCCGATATGCACCTCCGCCCCGGCCGCGCGCAGCCTGTCCGCCCCCTCGTCCGACCGTGCGGCACCGATCACCTGATGGCCCGCTCCGATCAGATCGGTCACCACCCGGCTGCCGATGAACCCGGTCGCGCCCGTCACGAATATACGCATCTTCGTCTCCGTCCTTGTCCGGAGGCGCATGTCGGCCTAGGCTTCATCCCGTTAAAGATGGGACTTTATCCCGGTATAATGATCAACAGGATCGGCTCCTCATGGCGACCGTGAACGCGCTCGGCACCTATCTGAAGGATCGCCGCATCCGGCTCGATCCGGTCGCGCTCGGCCTGCCCGCCACCCGCCGCCGCACGCCGGGCCTGCGCCGCGAGGAGGTCGCCCAGCGCGCCAATATCAGCGCCACCTGGTACACCTGGCTGGAGCAGGGGCGCGGCGGCGCACCCTCCGCCGACGTCCTCAACCGGATCGCGAACGGCCTGATGCTGACCGAGCCGGAGCGCGAGCATCTGTTCATGCTCGGCCTCGGCCGCCCGCCCGAAGTCCATTATCGCGCCACCGATGGGGTCACCCCTCGCCTCCAGCGCGTGCTGGATGCGCTGGAGGCGAGCCCCGCCATCGTGAAGACCGCCACATGGGACGTGATCGCCTGGAATCGCGCGGCCGCCGCGATCCTCACCGATTACCAATTGCTGGAGCCTGCCCAGCGCAACATCCTGCGCCTGATGTTCGGCAACAGCCGCGTGCGCGCCTCTCAGGACGATTGGCTGAGCGTGGCCCGCTATGTGGTCGCCGCCTTCCGCGCCGATGCGGTCCGCGCGGGCGCCACGGCCGAGATTGAGCAACTGGTGGAGGAGATGTGCCGCACCAGCACCGATTTCGCGAGGCTCTGGCGCGACAATGAGGTGAACGCGCAGGGCGACGGGCTCAAGCGGCTCCATCATCCGGTGCTGGGCCCGATCCAGTTCGAATATTCGCATTTCTCGGTCGATGGCCGGCCCGATCTCGGCATGCTCGTCTACAATGCCGTGTCGCCCGAAGATGAGGCCCGCGTGCGCGCGCATGTCGCCGCCTATCACGCACCACGCTGACAAGCGCCGCAGGCTCCGCTATCGGCCCCTTCCATGACCAGCGCCGCCTCCGCCATCACGCCCCAGATCGTCGCCGAACACGGCTTTTCCCCCGAGGAATATGAGCGCGTCCTGCACGCCCTCGGCCGCGAGCCGAATCTGGTGGAGCTGGGCATCTTCTCGGTCATGTGGTCCGAGCATTGCAGCTACAAATCCAGCCGCATCCACCTGAAGAAGCTCCCGACGACGGGCCCGCAGGTGATCTGCGGCCCCGGCGAGAATGCGGGCGTCGTCGATATCGGCGACGGGCAGGCCGCCATCTTCAAGATGGAGAGCCACAACCACCCGTCCTACATCGAGCCCTATCAGGGTGCGGCGACGGGCGTGGGCGGCATCCTGCGCGACGTGTTCACGATGGGCGCGCGCCCGATCGCGAATCTCAATGCGCTGCGCTTCGGCCGCCCCGATCACCCCAAGATGAAGCACCTCATCTCGGGCGTGGTCCACGGCATCGGCGGCTACGGCAATTGCGTCGGCGTGCCGACCGTGGGCGGCGAGGTGAATTTCCACCCGGCCTATGACGGCAACATCCTCGTCAACGCGATGACGGTGGGCATCGCCGACACGGACAAGATCTTCTATTCGGCCGCCTCGGGCGTCGGCAATCCGATCGTCTATGTCGGCTCCAAGACCGGCCGCGACGGCATCCACGGCGCGACGATGGCCTCGGCCGATTTCGGCGAGGATTCGGAGGAGAAGCGCCCGACCGTGCAGGTGGGCGATCCCTTCACCGAGAAATTGCTGATCGAAGCCTGCCTGGAGCTGATGGCGTCCGACGCGATCGTCGCCATTCAGGACATGGGCGCCGCCGGCCTCACCTCCTCCTCGGTCGAGATGGCGTCGAAGGGCGGCGTCGGCATCCGCCTGATCATGGACGACGTACCCCAGCGCGAAACCGGCATGAATCCCTATGAGATGATGCTGTCGGAAAGCCAGGAGCGCATGCTCATGGTGCTGAAGCCCGGCCGCGAGGATTTCGCCAAGGCGATCTTCGAGAAGTGGGAGCTGGACTTCGCCGTCATCGGCACCGTCACCGACACCGGCCGCATGGAGCTCGTCTGGAAGGGCGAGACGGTGTGCGACATCCCGCTCGGGCCGCTCGCCGACGAAGCCCCGCTCTACGATCGCCCGCATGTGCCGACGCCAGCACCCGCGCCGCTCGCCAACATCCCCGAATGCGTCGATGTCGCGGCCGATCTGGTGAAGCTGATGGGCTCGCCCGACATCGCCTCGCGCCGCTGGATCTGGGAGCAATATGACACGCAGGTCGGCGCCGACACCGTCCAGCGTCCCGGCGGCGATGCCGCGGTCGTCCGCGTCCACGGCACGGCCAAGGCGCTCGCGATGACCACCGACTGCACCCCGCGTTACTGCTTCGCCGATCCCGTCATGGGCGGGCGTCAGGCCGTGGCCGAGGCGTGGCGCAACCTGACCGCCGTGGGCGCGACCCCGCTCGCCGTCACCAACTGCCTGAACTTCGCCAACCCGCAGCGCCCCGAGATCATGGGCCAGATCGTGGGCGCGCTGGAGGGCATGAGCGACGCCTGCATCGCGCTCGACTTCCCGATCGTCTCGGGCAACGTCAGCCTCTACAATGAGAGCAAGGCGACGGGCGGCGGCTCCGCCATCCTGCCCACCCCCGCCATCGGCGCGATCGGCCTGCTCAAGGACTGGACGCGCACCGTGGGCGTCGGCTTCCGCAATCCCGGCGACGTGATCCTGCTGGTCGGCGCGCGCAAGGGCGAGCTGGGCCAGTCCTTGTGGCTGCGCGAATTGCACGGCCGCGAGGAAGGCGCGCCCCCGTCGGTCGATCTCGCCACCGAGCGCAAGACGGGCGACTATGTCCGCAACGGCATCGAGCAGGGCTGGATCTCGGCCTGTCACGACGTGTCGGACGGCGGCCTCGCCGTCACGCTCGCGGAGATGGCGCTGGCCGGCAATATCGGCGCGCTGATCGACGGCGCCGAGCCGTTCGGCCTCGCCGCCTCGTGGTTCGCCGAGGATCAGGGCCTCTATGTGGTCACGGTCGACGATCATGCCTTGCTGGGCTTCCTCGCCGGCGCCAAGGCCGCCGGCATCGAAGCCGAGCCGATCGGCCGGACGACCGCCGGCCGCCGCCTGATCTTCGAAGGCAGCGCGGGCGATCACTGCGCCTCGCTCGACACGCTCCGCACCGCGCACGAAGGCTTCTTCCCGAAGCTGATGGGCGCGGATTCGGCGCTGGGGTGACATTCGCTTTCCTGCACCACCCCGCTCATCCTGAGGAGCCGCTGAGCGAAGCCGAAGCGGCGTCTCGAAGGACATGCTCCTAACCGTGCTTCGAGACGAGCCTTCGCCAGGCTCAGTCTCTCCTCAGCATGAGCGGTAAGGGGTCAGAAGAAAGCAATAAGGACATGCGCCTCCTCCCCTTCCTCGCACTCACCCTCTCCGGGCTCTGCTGGGGCCTCGGCTTTCCGCTCGGCAAGCTCGCGCTGCGCGACATCGGCCCCGCGCACATGATCCTGCTGCGTTTCGCCGTCGCCAGCCTCGTCGCGTTGCCCTTCGCGTTCCGCGCCGAGGCGCGCGCCCTGTTCCGCTCGCCGCCCGTGCTGCTCGCGGGCTTCCTCTACGGCGTTGCCTTCCTGATCCAGTTCGAGGGGCTGACGCAGGTGACCGTATCGCTCGCCGCTTTGCTGGTGGGCGCGATGCCCGCTCTGGTCGCGATCGCGGCGTGGGCGATGCGCGAGCGGGTCAGCCGCACCTCCTGGGCGGGCGTCGTCGCCGCCACGCTCGGCGCCGCGCTGATCGCGGGCAAGCCCGAGGGCGCGGGCACGCCCTATGGCATCGCCATGTCGCTCGCCTCGCTCCTGCTGTTCCTCGCCTGGCTGATCGTGTTGCGGCGCGCGCCCGAGACGAAGAGCCCGATGTCCGTGCCCGCCGTCACCGTGCTGGTCGCGGTCGCCACGATCCTGCCGATCGCGCTGCTGCTCTACGGCGCCCCGCCGCTGGCGCTTCCCGCCGCCGCGTGGGCCGGGATCATCGGCCAGGGCGTGCTGGCCACCTTCGTCGCCACCGCCGCCTGGGCCTATGGCTCCGCGCGCGTCGGCAGCGCGGCGGCGGGCGTGTTCATCAATATCGAGCCCCTGATCGGCGCGGTCATCGGCATCACCCTGTTCGGCGATCCGGCGGGCGTGGGCCTGATCGGCGGCGGCCTGCTGATCATCGTCGGCAGCATCGTCGTCGTGCTGGGCGAACGCGGCGCGCCGGCAGCGGCCGAACTACAGGCCGCCGCCCACGGCCTGCCGAACGAGTAAGACCGAGCCGCACGCACTCCAAAACCCGTTCGTGCTGAGCCTGTCGAAGCACCGTTCTTCTTCTCGCAACGCTGAAGGAAGAATGGCACCCTTCGCCTGCCTGCCAAGGCAGGCGCTCAGGACAGGCTTCGACAAGCTCAGTGCAAACGGGGGAATGGGACGGACGTTAAACCCGCGCATGAAACGGCGAGAAATCCGTGTCCGTATCGTACACGTCGATCCCCTCGCGCCGCTTCAGGAAGCCCACCACCGCATAGGTCACAGGCGTCAGCAGCACCTCCCACGAAACCTTCAGCACGAACTGGCTGAGCATCACCATGCCCAGCGCCGCCACCGGCCAGTCGGGCAGGCCATAGAAAGCGAGCGGATAGAAGATCAGGCTGTCCGCCCCCTCGCCCACGATCGTCGAGCCGATCGTGCGCATCCACAGCCAGCGCCCATTGGTGGCGACCTTCATCTTGGCCAGCACGAAGCTGTTGAGGATATCCCCCACCCAGAAGGCGCAGAGCGACGCGCCGATGATCCGCCAGCCCGCGCCGAACACGCGCTCATAGGCCGCCTGCCCGTTCCAGCCCTCCGCCACGGGCAGGTGGACCACCGTCCACTCCATTACCGCCATGAACAGCAGCGCCACGAACGCCGCCCACACCGCGCGCCGCGCGCGGGCATAGCCATAGACCTCGGTCAGCACGTCATCGATCACGTAGGAGACGGGGAAGAACAGGATGCCCGCACCGAACGGCCAGTCGCCGATCCACGGCAAATGGATCACCGCGCGCTTTTCCGCCCCGACGATGTTCGACAGGAGCAGGATGACGACGAACGCGCACATCACGAGATCGAAATAGCGCAGCGGCCGCCCCGTCAGCGTCCCCGCGTCCACCGCCTTGATCGTCTTCACCGCTCCGACTGCGTCCACCGTGCTGCCCATTCCCACCCGATCCGTCATCAAACCAGACTATCGCGGTTCCCGCCCCGCGCAATCCGCGCTATCGGCGTCGGCGGGCGCCCGTAGCTCAGCTGGATAGAGCAAGGAGCTTCTACCTCCTTGGTCGGGGGTTCGAGTCCCTCCGGGCGCGCCATTTCCCTTCGCCTTTTCCGCCACCGCTCGAAGCCCGCGCGCCGGTCGCCCGCTCGCGCCCGCCGGCCCTTCCCCCGGCCGCGCATTGCCCCTGACTATACGCAAATACTATGCGGATCGCCGGGCCTCGTTCTCGATACGCTACGCCCGCTCCTCCTAATGCACGGCCCGCGGCGTGACGGTTTCCGTCCGCCGACGAACGGGAGTTTTCTTGTGCAGGATCTGCTCTGGATCGCGATCATGATCGGGCTGGTGGCGGCAACGCTCGCTTATGTCCGGCTATGCGACAATGCGTGAGGCGGCGGCGATGACGCTGGACCTCTGGCTCGCGGGAATCACCGCGATCGGCCTCCTCCTTTATCTCGTGGCGGCCCTTGCCCGCCCCGAGAAATTCTGAGGAGGCGGACATGACGCTTCAGGGCTGGATCCTGATCCTCGTCTTTCTGGGACTTTTGCTGGCGCTGACGAAGCCGGTCGGCACCTGGCTGTTCGCGCTGTACGAGGGGCGCCGCACGCCGCTGCACGCCGTGCTCGGCCCCGTGGAGACGGGCTTCTACAGGCTCGCCGGCATCGATCCCACGGCCGAGCAGAGCTGGCGGCGCTACGCGGTGCACATGCTGATGTTCAACGCGGCGCTGATGCTGTTCACCTATGCGGTGCTGCGGCTGCAGGCGGTGCTGCCGTGGAACGGGCAAGGCCTCGCCGCGCCGTCCGAGCATCTCGCGGCCAACACCGCGATCAGCTTCACCACCAATACCAACTGGCAGAGCTATTCGGGCGAAAGCACGATGTCGAACCTCAGCCAGATGCTGGGGCTGACGATCCACAATTTCCTGTCGGCGGCGACGGGCATCGCGCTGGCCTTCGCGCTGTTTCGCGGCTTCGCGCGGCGGCAGACGCACACGATCGGCAATTTCTGGGCGGATGCCACGCGCGTCACGCTGTATCTGCTGCTGCCGCTGTGCATCGTCTACACGATCTTCCTGATCGCGAGCGGCGTGCCGCAGACCCTCGCCGCGACGGTCGACGTCCACACGATCGAAGGCGCCAGACAGACGCTCGCCATCGGCCCGGTCGCCTCTCAGGAAGCGATCAAGATGCTCGGCACCAACGGCGGCGGCTTCTTCAACGCCAATTCGGCGCACCCCTTCGAAAATCCGAGCGCTTTGACGAACCTCGTCCAGATGCTGTCGATCTTCCTGATCGGCTTCGGCCTGACGTGGACGTTCGGCAAGGCGGTCGGCAACACCCGCCAGGGTTGGGCGATCCTGGCAGCCATGTCTTTCCTGTTCCTCTGCGGCGTGGCGGTCAGTTACTGGCAGGAGGCGGCGGGCAACCCGGTCCTCCACGGCCTCGGGGTTTCCGGGGCCAATATGGAAGGCAAGGACGTGCGCTTCGGCGCGGCCGCCTCCGCCCTTTTCGCGGTCGTCACCACGGCGGCATCCTGCGGCGCGGTCAACGCGATGCATGACAGCTTCACGGCGCTGGGCGGGCTGGTGCCCCTGTTCAACATCCAGCTGGGCGAGGTCGTCGTCGGCGGCGTCGGTGCCGGCATCTACGGCTTCCTGCTCTTCGCCATCCTCGCCGTGTTCGTCGCGGGGCTGATGGTCGGCCGCACGCCCGAATATGTCGGCAAGAAGATCGAGGCCCGCGAGGTGAAGCTCGCGGTGCTGGCGATCGCGGTGCTGCCGCTCGTCATCCTCGGCTTCACCGCACTGTCCTGCGTGCTGCAGCAGGGGCTGGCCGGGCCGCTCAACAAGGGGCCGCACGGCTTTGCCGAGATCCTGTACGCCTTCACCAGCGCGGTTGGGAACAACGGTTCGGCCTTTGCCGGCCTCACCGCCAACACGCCTTATTACAACGGGATGCTGGGCATCGCGATGTGGGTCGGCCGCTTCTTCGTCATCGTGCCGATGCTGGCCATCGCCGGCAGCCTGGCGGCGAAGAAGGCCACGCCCGAGAGCGCGGGCTCCTTCCCCACGACCGGGCCGCTCTGGGTGGGCTTGCTCGTCGGCATCATTCTGATCCTGGGCGGCCTGACGTTCCTGCCGAGCCTCGCGCTCGGCCCCATCGCCGATCATCTCGCGATGGTGCGGGGGAGCTTGTTCTGATGGGCGGCTCACGAAATCCTCCCCCGCCAAGGGGAGGTGGCAGACGCAGCCTGACGAAGGGGGCGGACGGGAATGTCCTCGATAGCGCTCCGCCGTCCGCCCCCTCCGACGCCTACGGCGCCACCTCCCCCTGGCGGGGGAGGATCGCGATCCACCATCCACTCCTTGAGGTTCTCTCATGAGCCGCACAGCGACCAAATCCCTGTTCACCGCCGACCTGATCCTTCCCGCGATCGGCGGCGCGTTCGGCAAGCTCGATCCGCGCCAGCTCGTCCGCAATCCGGTGATGTTCGTCACCGCCTGCGTAGCGACGTTGCTGACCATCCTGATCTTCATCGGCCATGACAGCCTCTCGACGCCGTTCAAGGCGCAGCTCACCGTCTGGCTGTGGTTGACGGTGCTGTTCGGCACCTTCGCCGAGGCGCTGGCCGAAGGCCGGGGCAAGGCGCAGGCCGCCAGCCTGCGCGACGCCAAGGCCGAGCTGAAGGCCAAAAGGCTGCTGGGCGTGGGCGATACCTATAGCATCGTCCCCGCGACCCAGTTGCAGGTGGGCGAGATCGTGCTGGTCGAGACCGGCGATCTCATCCCGTCCGACGGCGAGGTGATCGAGGGCGTGGCCTCCGTCAACGAGGCGGCGATCACCGGCGAGAGCGCGCCCGTGATCCGCGAGGCGGGCGGCGATCGTTCGGCGGTGACGGCGGGCACGCGCGTCATCTCCGATCGCATCAAGGTCCGCGTCACGGTCGAGCCGGGCAAGGGTTTCCTCGATCGCATGATCGCGCTCGTCGAAGGCGCCGAACGGCAGAAGACGCCGAACGAGATCGCGCTGACCATCCTGCTCGTCGGCCTGACGATCATCTTCCTCATCGCGGTCGGCACGATCCCCGGCTTCGCCTCCTATGCCGGCGGCGCGGTGCCCGTCGTGATCCTGGCGGCGCTGCTGATCACGCTCATTCCGACGACGATCGCGGCCTTGCTGTCCGCGATCGGGATCGCCGGCATGGACCGGCTGGTGCGCTTCAACGTGCTGGCAAAATCCGGCCGCGCGGTGGAAGCGGCGGGCGATGTCGACGTGCTGCTGCTCGACAAGACCGGCACGATCACGATCGGCGATAGGCAGGCCAGCGAATTCCGCCCGGTCGGCGGGGCGAGCGCGCGGACTCTGGCGGACGCGGCCTCGCTCGCCAGCCTGGCCGACGAGACGCCGGAAGGACGATCGATCGTGGCGCTCGCGCGCGAGACGTTCGGGGTGACGACGGCCGCGCTGCCGGACGATGCCGAGGTGATCCCGTTCACCGCCCAGACGCGCATCTCCGGCATCCGCACCGGCGGCGCGCTAATCCAGAAGGGGGCGGTGGATTCGATCCTGCGCGCCCATCCCGGTCTCGGCGCCACCGCCGCCGCGACCGAACTCCGCCGGATCACCGACGAGATCGCGCGTGCCGGCGGCACGCCGCTGGCGGTGGCGCGGGACGGGCATCTGCTCGGCGCGATCTTCCTCAAGGATGTGGTCAAGGCCGGCATCCGCGAACGCTTCGGCGAGCTGCGCGCGATGGGCATCCGCACCGTGATGATCACCGGCGACAATCCGCTGACCGCCGCCGCCATCGCCGCCGAGGCGGGCGTCGACGATTTCCTCGCCCAGGCCACGCCCGAGGACAAATTGGAGCTGATCCGCAAGGAGCAGACCGGCGGCCGCCTGGTGGCGATGTGCGGGGACGGCACCAACGATGCCCCGGCGCTGGCCCAGGCCGATGTCGGCGTGGCGATGAACACGGGCACGCAGGCGGCGCGCGAAGCCGGCAACATGGTCGATCTCGACAGCGATCCGACCAAGCTGATCGAGATCGTCGGCCTCGGCAAGCAATTGCTGATGACGCGCGGCGCGCTGACCACCTTCTCCGTCGCCAACGATGTCGCCAAATATTTCGCGATCATCCCGGCGATGTTCGTGGTGCTCTATCCGGGGCTCGGCGTCCTGAACGTCATGGGGCTGAAGACACCGGAGAGCGCCATCCTCTCGGCGATCATCTTCAACGCGCTCATCATACCCCTGCTCGTGCCGCTGGCGCTGAAGGGCGTCGCCTACAGGCCGATGGGGGCCGGAGCGCTGCTGACGCGCAACCTCGCCGTCTATGGGCTGGGCGGTCTCGTCGCCCCGTTCATCGGCATCAAGATCATCGACCTGGCCGTCAGCGGCCTCGGTCTCGCCTGAGGACCATCATCATGGGCAACGACTTCACCACCGCGCTGCGGCCCGCCATCGTGCTGACGATCCTGTTCGCGCTGCTGCTCGGATTGGCCTATCCTCTGGCCATGACGGGCATCGGCCAGGCGATCTTTCCCTCCCAGGCGAATGGCAGCCTCGTGCGCGACGCGCGTGGCGACGTGATCGGATCCACCGTGATCGGTCAGGGCTTCACCAGCGATCGTTACTTCCAGACCCGCCCTTCCGCCGCCGGCAAGGGCTATGACGGCCTCGCATCGTCGGGATCGAACTATGGCCCGACGGCGCAGGCGCTGGTCGATCGGGTCAAGGCCGATGTCGCGAGACGGAAGGCGGAGGGCGTGACGGCCATCCCCGCGGATCTCGTGACGGCCAGCGCTTCGGGCCTCGATCCCGATCTGTCGCCGGACGCCGCCTACGCGCAGGTCGCGCGCGTGGCCAAAGCGCGCGGGCTCGCCGGGGCGCGGGTGAAAGCGCTGGTGGATGCGCACATCGCGCACCCGCTGGCCGGTTTCCTCGGCGAGGAGCGCGTCAACGTGCTGGCGCTCAACCTCGCTCTGGATCGAACGGCGGCGCATTGAGCGAGCCTGCCCGACCGTCCCCGGAATCCTTCCTGCGCGAGGCGGCGCAGGAAGGACGGGGGCGCCTGAAGATCTTCCTCGGCGCGGCGCCCGGCGTCGGCAAGACCTATGAAATGCTGTCCGAAGGCGCCGCACGGGCCCGCGCGGGCATCGATGTCGTCGTCGGCGTCGTCGAGACGCACGGCCGGATCGAGACGGAGGCGCTGACCCGGGGGCTCGAAATCCTGCCGCGCCGCGCGCTCGATTATGAGGGCCGCACGCTCACCGAGATGGATCTCGACGCGCTGCTCGAACGCAGGCCCGCGCTCGCGCTGGTCGACGAACTCGCCCATACCAACGCCCACGGCAGCCGGCATTCCAAACGCTATCAGGATGTCGAGGAGCTGCTCGCGGCGGGCATCGACGTCTTCTCGACCGTCAACATCCAGCATGTCGAAAGCCTCAACGACGTCGTCGCCTCGTTCACGCGGGTCCGGGTGCGCGAGACGGTGCCGGATTCGATCCTGGAGGCGGCCGAGATCGAGGTCGTCGACATTCCGCCCGACGAGCTGATCGAGCGGCTCCGGGAGGGCAAGGTCTACCTGCCCGAGGAAGCGACGCGCGCGCTCGCCCATTTCTTCTCGAAATCCAATCTTTCGGCCCTGCGCGAGCTGGCGCTGCGCCGGGCAGCGCAGGCGGTGGACAGCCGGATGCTGGAGCATCTGCGGGCCAGCGCGCAGACCGGCACCTGGGGCGCAAGCGAGCGGATCGTCGTCGCCGTGAGCGAAGTCTCCGGCGCGGAAGGGCTGGTCCGGATCGCCAAGCGCATGGCGGATGCCCTCCACGCGCCCTGGACGGCGCTTCATATCGAGACCGCGCGCACCCGCCAGCTCGGCGCGGCCGAGCATCAGCGGATCGCCGACGTGCTGGCGCTCGCCACCCGGCTGGGCGCGCAGGTGGCGACGGTGCCCGCGGTCAACGTGATCGAGGGGCTGAAGAGCTTCGTCGCTGAGGCGCGCGCGACCCAGCTCATCGTCGGCAAGTCGGTGCGGTCCCGCTGGTTCGAGCTGCGGCACGGCTCGGTCGTGGATCGTCTGGTGCGCGAGACGCCGGGCGTCGCCGTCCATGTGCTGCCGTCCGGCAGCGAGACCGCCCCGCGCGCCCGATCCACGACTGCGCCGCGATCGGGCGATTGGGGCAGGCCGTCTTTCTATCTCTGGGCGACGCTGATGGTGGCGGCGGTCACCGCGCTCGGCGCCACGGTCCTCAGCTTCCTCAACGTCGGCAACATCGCCTTGCTCTATCTGCTGCCGGTGATGGTGGCGGCCAGCCTGTGCGGCCTGCGCCCCGGCCTCTATGCGGGGCTGGCGTCCAGCCTCGCCTACAATTTCTTCTTCCTCCCGCCGGTCGGCACGTTTTCGGTGAGCAATCCCGAAAATGTCGTCTCCATCTTCGTGCTGATCGGCGTGGCCTTCGTCACCAGCCAGCTGACGTCGCGCGTCCGCGTCCAGGCCGATCTGGCCGCCTCCAGCGCGCGCACCAATGCGGCGCTGGCGGGCTATCTGCGCCAGCTGACCGCGCTCAGCGATGCGCAGGCCGTCGCCAGAGCGGCCTGCGCGGAGATCGGGCGGCTGCTGGGGCTGCGCGTGCTGATCCTGGAGCGGGAGCCGACCGGCCTCGTGGTGCAGGCGACCAGCGGGGGCGAGGTTCGGCTGGAGACGATGGAGCTGGCCGCCGCGCAATGGGTCTATGACACGGGCCAGCCCGCCGGGCGCGGCACGGGCACGCTGACGGCGTCCGACTGGCAATTCCAGCCGCTGCGATCGGGCGAGCCCGTGCTGGCGATCATGGGTCTCGCGCGGGACGATGGCGGCGATCCCATCCGATCGGATCAGCTCGCCTTGCTCGGCAGTCTGATCGATCAGACCGCGCTGGCGCTGGAACGCCTGCGGCTGGAAGGCGAGATGCGCGATGTCGAGGCGGTGCGCGAGCGGGATCGCCTGCGCGCGGCGCTGCTCTCGTCGGTCAGCCACGATCTGCGCACGCCGCTGACGTCGGTGCTGGCCGCCGCCGCCGAGCTTCGCCGCAAGACCCACGATCCTCTGCTCGACACGATCGAGAGCGAGGCGCTGCGCCTCAACCGCTTCGTCGCCAACCTGCTGGACATGACGCGCGTGGAGGCCGGTGCGCTCCGCCTCAATACCGAGCCGGTGGATCTGGCGGATGCGGTGGCGGGCGCGGTGCATGACGCGCGGCGCGCCCTGGAGGGTCACGCCATTCAGCTGGAGGCGTCCCCCGATCTGCCGCTGGTATCCGTCGATCCGCAGCTTTTCCACCACTGCCTGCTCAATCTGCTCGACAATGCGGGCCGCTATGGCGCCCCCGGCACGCCGGTCGTCATCCGCGCCGAACGCTCCTATGATGCGCTCACTTTGTCGGTGGTCGACGAAGGTCCGGGCCTCCCGCCCGGTCGCGAGGAAGAGGTGTTCGAAACCTTTCGGCGGCTCGAAGGATCGGATCGGACGGCGGGCGGCACCGGCCTCGGGCTCGCCATCGTCAAGGGATTTGCGGAGGCGATGGGCCTGCGCGTCAGCGCGGCCAATCGCCCCGACGGACAGGGTGCGGTGTTCAGCCTTCGCTTTCCCGATCGGCTCCTGATCCTCGATCAGGGCGAGGCCCAGGGATGAGCGGCGCGCGCATCCTGATCGTCGATGACGATCTCCACATCCGGCGCCTGCTGCACAGCGCGCTGACCCGCGCCGGCTATGACGCGATCGAGGCCACCAGCGCCGCGGAGGCACTCGCTGCGGCGCGCACCGCCCGGCCGGACGCGATCCTGCTCGATCTCGGCCTCCCCGATCGCGACGGGCTGGAGATCGTCCAGTTGCTCCGCCAGAGCGGTTCGGCGCCGATCATCGTCGTCTCCGCGCGCGAGGCGACCGAGCAGAAGGTGGCCGCGCTCGATCTCGGCGCGCAGGATTATGTGACCAAGCCGTTCGACAGCGAGGAGGTGCTGGCCCGTCTGCGCGCCACGCTGCGGGACGGGCTGCAGGCCCAGGGATCGCGGCCGCTGGTGGAAGCGGGCGGGATCCGGATCGATCTGGTCGACCGGGTCGTCGTGCGGGACGGCGCCGAGGTCCACCTCACCCGCAAGGAATTCGCCGTGCTGGAGCAACTGGCCCGCGCGCCGGGTCGCATCGTCACGCACCGGCAGATGCTGGAGGCCGGCTGGCCCGATGCCTATGACCGGCGCATCGAATATCTGCGGATCGTCGTGCGCAATCTGCGCCAGAAGCTGGAAGTCGATCCGATGCGGCCGGCCCTGATCACCAACGAACTGGGCGTCGGATATCGGCTGGCCGCAGGCTGACCCTCCTGTCCGTCGCCGCCGGAAACATTCGCTGCTATGATCGTTTCGCTTGTCAGCGCACCTCCCTGGGGATTTCAACGTGACCGATCTGCTTCTCGGCCAGAAGGTGATGCCGATCGGCGTGGCCGATCTTCCGCTCGATGCCGGGCTCGACGATATCGATCTGCTCCACAGCATCAGCGTCGAGCTGATCGGCGAGCAGGATCGCGTCGAACTCTATGGCAAGATCGTCGCGGCGGCGGTGGCGATCATGCGGTCCCAATATGGCACGATGCAGCTGCTCTGCCCGCACGGCGATCCCTCGGGCCATGGCGGCGAGCTGCAGCTTCTCGCGCATCGCGGCCTGCCGCCCGAGGCGATTGGCTTCTGGCAGTGGGTGCGCCCCACCGCCTATAGCAGCTGCACGCTGGCGCTGAAGTGCGGCCAGCGCGCGCTCGTCCCCGATTTCGAGACGTGGACCGACATCGCCGGCACCGAGGATCTGCTCGCCTTCCGCCGCGCGAACATCCGCTCCGCGCAGACGACGCCGTTGCTGTCGCGCACCGGCAAGCTGCTCGGCATGATCTCCACCCACTGGAGCGCGCCGCACACGCCCACCCAGCGCGATCTTCGCCTGATGGACATCCTCGCGCGGCAGGCCGCGGACCTGCTGGATCGCACCGCCTCCGAGGAGGCGCTGCGCGTACTGAACGAATCGCTGGAAGTCCGGATCGAGGAGCGCTCGCGCGAGCTGATCGCGACCGAGGGCCAGGTGCGCCAGATGCAGAAGATGGAGGCGATCGGCCAGCTCACCGGCGGGGTCGCGCATGATTCCAACAATCTGCTGACGATCATCCGCTCCTCGGCCGATCTGCTGCGCCGCCGCGAGCTGACGCCCGAGAAGCGCGTCAAATATGTCGATGCGATCGCGGACACGGCCGATCGTGCCGCCAAGCTGACCGGCCAGCTGCTCGCCTTCGCCCGCCGCCAGGCGCTGCGCCCCGAAATATTCGACGTGGCGGCGAAGGTCGGCTCCGTGGCCGATATGCTGCGCACCGTGGTCGGTTCGAGGGTGGAACTCGTCATCGATCCGATCTGCGCGCCCTGTTTCGTCGAGGTGGATGCCAGCCAGTTCGAGACGGCGCTCGTCAACATGACGGTGAATGCGCGCGATGCGATGAACGGCGACGGGCGCATCACGATCGCGATCGAGGCCGAGGATGGCGTTCCGGCCCGCAGGGGCCATTCGGCCGCCGAAGGCGATTTCGTGAAGATCTCCGTGATCGACATCGGCTCGGGTATGCGGCCGGACCAGCTCGAACATATCTTCGAGCCGTTCTACACGACCAAGGAGGTCGGCAAGGGCACGGGTCTCGGCCTCAGCCAGGTCTATGGGTTCACGAAACAGTCGGGCGGCGAGATCGACGTCGCGAGCGAGGTGGGCGTCGGCACCACCTTCAGCCTGTATCTGCGCCGCGTCCCGGCGCCGGAGGGTGTCGAGGCGGCGCGCCCGCCCGAAGCGGTGTCGGCCCTCGAAGCCAGCATCCTGATCGTCGAGGACAATGAGCAGGTGGGCGAGTTCGCGTCGCAACTGCTCGACGATCTCGGCTACACGACGCGGTTCGCCGGCAATGCGCGCGAGGCGATCGCGATCCTCGAACAGGATCATGCCGACATCGACATCGTCTTCTCCGATGTGGTGATGCCCGGCATGGATGGCGTGCAGCTCGGCCGGGAGATCAAGGCGCGCTGGCCGCACCTGCCTGTCGTCCTGACCAGCGGCTACAGCCATGTCCTCGCCGACAACGGGTCGCAGGGGTTCGATCTTCTGAACAAGCCCTATTCGGTGGACGAGCTGTCGCGCGTGCTGCGCGACGCCTATCGCCCCCGCCGCTGACGGCGGGGGCGTTCACGGCGTTCGCCCCCTCGGGCACGCCTCATCCCGTGAAATTGGTCGATCGGGACAGCGTATCCCACGCCGCCATCTCCGCCCGCATCGCTTCCAGCTTCTGATCCACCAGCCCCAGCGCATCCTCGCCCAGGAACAGGCGTGTCGGCGGCGTCTCCGCCTCCACCAGCGCGAGCAGCGCCTGCGCCGCCTTGTCCGGATCGCCGAGCTGGTGGCCGCTCCGCGCCTCCCGGCCCGCGCGGATCGGATCCATCACCGCATCATAATCGGCGATGCTGCGCGGGGTCCGGTCCATCGATCGGCCCGCCCAGTCGGTGCGGAACTGGCCCGGCGCCAGCGTGGTCACGTGGATGCCGAAGCCCGCCACCTCCTTGCCCAGCGCCTCCGATATGCCCTCCAGCGCGAACTTGCTGCCGCAATAGAAGGAGATTCCCGGCAGCGTGATGAAACCGCCCATCGACGTGACGTTGACGATATGGCCCCGCCGCCGCGCGCGCATGCCGGGCAGTACCGCCTTCATCATCGCGACCGGGCCGAACACATTGGCCGCGAACTGCCGCTCAAGATCCTCGATCGAGGATTCCTCCAGCACGCCCTCATGGCCATAGCCGGCATTGTTCACGAGCACGTCGATCGGCCCCGCCGCCGCTTCGGCCCGCACGACCGCATCGGGAATGGCGGCATAATCGGTCACATCCAGCAGCAGGGGATGCGCGCGCTCCGGAGCCAGCGCGGCGAAGGCCTCGCCGTCCTCGGGCTTGCGCACGCTGCCGATCACGCGATGCCCGGCCGCCAGCGCGCCGCGCGCGAAGGCGCGGCCCAGCCCCGAACTGACGCCCGTGATCAGAAATGTCCTGGTCTCGCCGCTCATATCATGCTCCATGCTCGTCCGATGTATTATATCATGATATAGTCCGCTGATGCCTACCCGCAAGCCCGCCCTTCCCGCTCCCGCGCTATCGACACGCGAGCGCGTTCTCGGCGCCGCCGAACGGCTGCTCGCCACCGGACGCCCCGAATTCTCGATGCGCGATCTCGCGACCGAGGCGGGGGTGAGTTTCGCCACGCCGTTCAACCAGTTCGGCAGCAAGGTCGCGATCATGCACGCGCTCTCGGCCGAGCGGATCGAGGCGATGCACGCGCGCCTTGCCGCCTCCGCACCGCCGGAGCCGGGGCCCGCCCGCGTGCTGGCGGCGATGGAGATCGCGGCGTCGGTGATGCTGGAGCGCCCGGAAGTGAACCGCGTCGTGATGGGCGCGCTGGGGGCACCCGCCGCCGCGCCGGGCCATGTCTTCGCCCGCTCCCGCGCGCTGTGGGCAGAGGCGATGGGCGATGCCGCCACCTTCGCCGATCCGGCCGGGGCGAACGCGCTCCTGCCCGATCAGCTCGCCTTCGCGTTTCGCGGCGTGCTGTCCTTCTGGACGGCGGGAGAGATTGCCGATGCCGATCTGGTCGCCAGCGCCCGTCGCGCCGCCGCGATGGCGATGCTGGGTTTCGCGCCGCCGGAGATGCGGCGTGTCCTGCTCGCCACATGTTCGCGCTGAAACATGGTTAAGCTTTTCGTTGGATTTCTGACATCGCGGTGCAAGGCGCGCGCCGGATAAGACATCGTCGAAGAGAGGAGTCCGGCGATGGACGAGTGGCAGACCCAGGCGAGCAAGCTCCGCACCGATGCGGCCCGTTGCGAACGGCTGTGCGCGGGCGTCTACAATCCGGTCCTGTCGGCACAGTTGCTCACCTATGCGAGCGAATATCGCCATCGCGCGGCGCAGCTGGAGCGCGGCCCGCGTCCCTGAAGCATCAGCCGCCCCGGAAATCGGGGAAAAACAAATGCCTGAGGGCCATGCTGGGCGAACGGCCCCTTCGGTGATAGGGTCTGTGGATAACGACTCGGCCAACACGAGCGGATGGAGGATGTCATGACGGAGGCCATGACCGACGCGGCATATTATATGCGCCGCGCGAGAGAAGAATCGCGGCGTGCGCTGCGGGCCGATCTGCCCGAGATCGCCAGCGCGCATCACGCGCTCTCGATCGAATATTCGCGCCGCGCGCGCTCGGCCTTCCCGCAGCTGGATCCGCTCGAACGGGGCACCATCACCCTGAGCTGATCGGGTGCGGGGCGGAAGCCTCATCCTGTCCCTTCGTCATCCCGGACTTGATCCGGGATCCCGCTTCTTCCTTTTTGGTGGCCCGGAGAGAATAGCGGGACCCCGGATCAAGTCCGGGGTGACGTAAAAGGTTCGGCTTTCGCCAGCTCACGGCGCCGCCTTGCCGACCATCTCCGACGCGCCCGGCGCCTGCAGCACGACATCGTCAGTCAGGTCGGCGAGGAACGTCGCGAGATCGTTGCTGTAGATAGGCGCCGTGCGCGGCCCGCTCGGTCGCGGACGCATCTTGCGCGGACGCCGCCGTCGGCATCAGGCCGCTTCCCCCGGCCAGCGGCATCGCCCCGATGGCCCCGGTTCATCCCCGCATCGTCATCCCCGAAAAACCACCCCGCCCGGCACACGCTCCCGCCAAGGCGCGCCGCCGTCAAACGGATCCGCTCCCGCGGAACCGACGCAACGGACCCGGTAGGCGCGCGCCGATCCTCTGATACACTCGGGCCAGCATGACCTTTCTCGAAAGCCTGCTCCTGCTGGTCGGCGTCGCCACCCTGCTGCTGCAGGTCGCACGGCGCCTGTGCCTGCCGTATCCCAGCATGCTGGCGGCGGCCGGCGTGGCGGTGGCGATGATCCCGGGCGCACCCTCCATCCCGATCGCGCCCGAAACCGCGCTGGCGCTCTTCATCGCGCCCGTGCTGGTGGACGCCGCTTACGATTTTCCGATCGGGGCCGCGCGCAGGATGCTGCTGCCGCTGATCGTCTATGCGGTAATCGCGGTGCTGGTCACGGCGTTCCTCGTCGCATGGATCGGCGTGCAGATGGTGGCCCTGCCCTTCGCCGCCGCCTTGGCGCTGGGCGCGATCGTCGCCCCGCCCGATGCCGCCGCCGCCACCGCCGTCCTCTCCAACCTGCCCGTCGCGCGCCGGATCGAGGCGGTGCTGAAGGGCGAGAGCCTGTTCAACGATGCCAGCGCGCTGATGCTGTTCACCGCCGCCGTCACGATCCAGTCGCGCGGCGGGCTGGACGGAGCGACCGCGCTGCGTCTCACGCTGGCGGCGCCCGGCGGCATCCTGTTCGGTATCCTGTTCGGCCTCGTCACCCGCCGCGTGATGCCGCTGGTGGAAAAGACGAACGGCGGCATCCTGCTCCAGTTCGTCTATGCGTTCCTCGTCTGGATCGTGGCGGAGCGGCTGCATCTGTCGGCCGTGCTGGCCACCGTCGCCAGCGCGATGACGATCGCCGCCTCGGTCGACGAGCGGGACAGTCCGCGCATGCGCGTCCACGCCTTCGCGGTGTGGACCACGGTGGTGTTCCTGTCGAACGTGCTGGCCTTCCTGCTGATGGGGATGCAGGCGCGCACCATCTTCACCGCGATGGACCCGACCGATCTGTGGCGCGCCGCGCGCTTCGCGGGCGTGGTGGTGGTGGGCGTGATCGGCGCGCGGCTGGCGGTCGCCTTCTGCTACCGCGCCTATATCGTCGCCCGCTACCGGAGCCATGGCGGCACCCCGCCGTTGCGGCCGAGCGAGACCTTCCTGATCGGCTGGACGGGCATGCGCGGTCTGGTGACGCTCGCCACCGCCTTCGCGCTGCCCGAGGATTTCCCCCAGCGGAACATGATCGTGCTGACCGCCTTCGCGGTGGTGCTGGCCACGCTCGTGATCCAGGGCGTCACGCTGGCGCCGATGATCCGCTGGTTCAACCTCAATCGCGAGGATGAGGCGCAGGCCGAACTGGACCATGCCCGCGCCCTTCTGGCCGAGGCGGCGCTCGATCGGCTGAAGGACGAGAAAGGCGGAGCCGCCGACGCCCTGCGCGAGGCCTATCGCGAGGCGCGCGACGCGGCGCGATCGCCCGATGCGCGCGGACCGCTGACGGAGCGCAACGCGCTGGCGACGGCGGCCGCGCTGGCCGAGCGGCGGCGGCTGGACGAACTCCGCGCCAGCTTTCAGGTGGGGCCGGAGGCCTATCTCCTGCTGCAGGAGGATCTGGACTGGAAGCAGATCGCCGCGATGGGCGACGAGGATCGCCGGATCGACGAAAGCTGACGGCTAGCGCGGATCGACACTCGGATAATGTGCAGGAATGAACTGGGCATCATTCCAGACTGTCATGCTGAACTCGTTTCAGCATCCATGACCTGCCGGGTCGGCCTGGCTCGACGATCGGGTCATGGACCCTGAAACGAATTCAGGGTGACGGTTTCTTGAACCGGCGACATCCAGCGGCTGAATGTCGATCGGCGCTGAGGACGATGTCAGTTCCGGCTGCGAACCAGTCGCCAGCGGGACTCGCCCGAATCCGGCCGGCACTCCCTCGCCACCACCGATTTCAGCATCCCGCCGATGCAGATCGCGCAGATGAGCCTGATCATGCCTGCCCCCAACGAACGCGCCGGCACCCCACGCCGGCCCTGGCCGAATATCGCGAATCCGCGAATGCCCGGTTAAGATCCGGGACAGATCCGCCGCCGGAAACCGGCTTCGGACACCCATGATTCCACCGATACCCCTATCCTATAGATCGTCCACGCCCCTTCCCGATGAAGAAAGCGGATTTATTGACGCTTTCCGTGGAAGCAGATCGCATCTCGGCTAGACTGGCCTCCTCCGCCCTTCCTTCTTCGAGAAACCGTCATGACCCTGATGCTGTCGCGCCGCACCCTGCTCACCCGCGCCGCCTGGGGCACGGCCGCGCTGGCGGCGGCTCCCCTCCGTGCGGCGGCCGGCACGCAGGTGGTGGTGATCGGCGGCGGGATCATCGGCGCGTCGATCGCCTATCATCTCGCCATGGCGGGCGCGCGCGTCACCGTGCTGGAGGCGGAGAAGCCGGCGGCAGGTGCCACGATGAACAGCTTCGCCTGGCTCAATGCGGGCAGCAAGCGCCCCCGCCCCTATCACATGCTGAACCTGCTCGGCATGATGGGCTGGCACCGGCTGCAGATGGAATTGGGCGTCACCACCTTGCCCGTCCAGTGGGGCGGCTGCGTCGACTGGACCGGGGACGCCGCCGATGCGCGCCGCGCCGCCGCCTCGGTGCATGCGCAGCAGGCGTGGGGCTATCCGATCCGCACGATCGAGGCGGACGAGATCGCCCGCCTGCTTCCCGGCGTCACGCCCGGCCCGGTCGCGGGCGCCACGTTCAGCGATGCCGAGGGCACGGTGAACCCCGTCGTCGCCACGCAAGCGCTGCTCAAGGCCGCCGCCGCGCGGGGCGCCAAGATCGACTATCCGGTGAAGGTGACCGGCTTCGAACAGAAAGACGGCCGCGTCGCCCGCGTGCTGACCGACAAGGGCGCGATCGCGGCCGACGCGGTGGTGATCGCAGGCGGCATGGGCTGTCAGCCGCTCGCCGCGATGCTGGGCGCGAACGTGCCGCTGGACTCGACCCCCGGCATCCTCGCCCACTCCGTCGCGCGCCCGATCGCGCTGACCCGCCTCGCTTTCGGCCCCGGCGCGAACATCAAGCAGACGGCCGACGGCGGCTTCGTGACCGGCGAGAATTTCGGCGTCAGCACGGTTCCCCCCACGCGCGAAGTGGGTGAGGCGCTGCTCGCCAAGGCCGCCACCTATGTCCCCGCCATCAAGGGCGCGAAGCTGGACAGGGTCACGCTCGGCCACCGCGTGCTGCCCAAGGACAGCTTCCCGATCGTCGGTCACCTGCCGGGCAGCGCCAACGCCTATGTCGCGGCGATGCACAGCGGCATGACGCAGGCCCCCCCTGATCGGCCAGCTCGCCGCGATCGAAGTGCTGGGCGGCCCCAAGGCGGACCTGCTGGAGACGTTCCGCCCCGAGCGGTTTGCGTAAAGTCAGGAAGCTCCCCTCCCTGGAAGGGAGGGGCTGGGGGTGGGTAGAGGCAGGCGATACCTGCGCCTCAAGAGCACCCGTTGCGACAAGGCCACCCCAACAAGCGGGTCGCTCGCGAGCACCCACCCACCCCCGGCCCCTCCCTTCCAGGGAGGGGTGAGGAACGCCTATCGCACCGCCGCCATCAGGAATTCCACATTCCCCTCGGGCCCGGTGATCGGGCTCGGCTCGATCCCCGCGACCGTCCAGCCCTTGCCCTCGATCCACGCCCGCGCCTCCTCGCACACGCGCGCATGGATCGCCGGATCGCGGACGACGCCGCCCTTGCCCACTTCCTCGCGCCCCGCCTCGAACTGCGGCTTGATCAAAGCCACCAGCCGCGCCTCCGGCCCCGCAAAGTCCAGCGGCCGCTCCAGCACCTTCGACAAGGCGATGAAGCTCGCATCGCAGACGAGGATGTCGATCGGCTCCGGCACCTGCTCCGCCGTCAGCGCCCGCGCATTGGTCTTCTCGTGCACGATCACGCGCGGATCCTGCCGCAGCTTCCACGCCAGCTGGTTCGTGCCGACATCGATCGCATAGACCTTCGCGGCCCCGCGCGTGAGCAGCACGTCGGTAAAGCCGCCCGTCGAGGATCCCACGTCCATCGCCACCGCGCCGGTCACGTCCCAGCCGAAATGCCCCAGCGCATGATCCAGCTTGATCCCCCCGCGCGACACCCACGGATGATCGCGCCCGCGCACGTCCAGCGGCACGTCGTCGGCGATCTGGTCGCCCGCCTTGGCGATCTTGCGCTCGCCCGCATAGACCAGACCCGCGAGGATCAAAGCCTGCGCGCGGCTGCGGCTTTCGACGAGGCCTCGATCGACGAGCAGTTGATCGGCACGGAGTTTCTTGGGAGCAGTCACGGGAGCCGGTAATAGTCCGCGACCCGGTCGAGCGCCATCAGCAGCACGAGCTTGCCTGCGCGCTTGGGCCAGCCGAGCGCGGCCTCGGCCGCCTCCAGCCCCGCCCCGTCGCACACGACGCGCCAGAGAATGTCGGCCAGCCCCTTGCCGGCCGCCGCGATCGCCTCGTCGAAGCGGCGCTTGGCGGCGATGCCCGCGAGCGTGGGATCGAGCGGCGCCTCCGCCCCACGCGCGCCGCGCGCCACCGGCGCGGGATCCCAGCGCATCGTGACGCGGGGGCCGAGCTGGGCCATCGTCCAGTCCGCGCGCAGCCGCTCGCCCGCATCGAACTGGCGCGTGGAGACGAGCCCGCGCGCATGCAGCCAGCCGAGCGGCGATTCGGCAAGGTTCACGGTCACGCTGCGCCGGGCGCGACCAGCCCCACCTGGCCGCATGCCGTCCGGATCGGGCAGCGAGCGCTCCACGAGCAAACGCCCCGGCCGTGCCATCTTCGTCGCCGCCATGTCCTGCCGTGCGCCCTCGCTCGCCATCGACTCGTCTCCTTCGATCGGATGCCTGGCGCTTGCCATGACGGCGATCCTGTAGGAAAGAGAAGAACCGATCTGGTTCACGACCGGCAACTCAAGGGGTTCGTCATGATCACCTGCATCCGCGAGATCCGCCGCGCCAAGGGCATGACGCTGCTGGACGTGGCCGAGCGCTGCGCGCCGCCCACCACCGCGCAGACGATCGGCCGGCTGGAGATGGGCACGCGCACCGTCTCGGTCGGATGGCTCAACCGGATCGCCGATGCGCTGGGCGTCACCGCCGCCGATCTCGTCCGCCTGCCCGAGCGCGCCGATCTGCCGATCGTGGCCGATCTGGGGCTGGAGGGCGCGCGCGCTTTGTCGAAGCCGGTGCAACTGCCCTTGCCCGAGGCCGAGCCCGGCATGGTGGCGGTGCGCGTGATCGAGAGCGTGGGCGATTATCGCGCGGGCGACGTGCTGTGGTGCGAGCGGATCGATCCGTCCCGCTTCGGCGAGGCGCTCAACCGCGACGTGATCGCCCCCCGCCCCGCCGGCCGCTTCGTCTTCGGCCGCGTGATCCAGCGCGAGGAGGGGCGGCTGTTGCTCCTGCCCCCCGCGAGCGGCGCGCGACAGACGGTGGTGGCCGATGCGGCCTGGCTCGGCGTCGTGCGGAGGCTGGTGCGCGAGGTGCGGTGAGGTCGGCTGGGGCCAGCAAGACCCTCGGCCGCCCGACACGGAATCCGCCGCCCGATCGCGCGCGCCGCTCGCCGCCGTGAACCTTTCCCGTTTTGTCGCGACTATGATGCGAAACGGAGATGGGCTTGAGCGACCGTACCGAACCTCTAAGCGATGCCGAAAACGAGCTTCTGATCGTTCGGTGTCAGCTGGGCGAGCCGGCGGCTTTTGTCGAGTTGATCCAGCAATGGTCGGGCAGGCTGCTGCATCATCTGCAGCGAACGGCGGGTCAGGACATGGCCGAGGATCTGGCGCAGGAGGTCTGGATCAGGGCGCTGCGCGGGATCCCGCGCCTGCGTGACGGGGCGAAGCTGCGCGCCTGGCTGTTCGGCATAGCGCATCATGTGGCGATCGACCGTCTGCGCCACCGTTATGCCGAAACGGCCATGCTTGCCGCCGTCGCCGATGTGCCCGCGGCTGAGCCTGACGCCGATGCCGAGACGCGCAGCCTGCTCTTGAACGCCGAGCTTGCGAGACTGCCGCTCGTCGAGCGGGAGGCGCTGACATTATTCTATCTGGAAGGGCTCAGCCTCGCCGAGCTGGCCGATGTGCAGGCCGTGCCGATCGGCACCGCGAAATCGCGGCTGTTCCGGGCGCGCCAGATGCTCCGTGATTCGATGACCAAAGGGGACCAGGATGCGTGATCAACCCAACCAGCTCGGCGCCCTCATGTCGATCGCCGAGAACCAGCTGTCGTTCCGCGCGAAGGCCGGCCACCTGACGCTGCTGATCGTGACGATAGCGGCCATCGCCGCGCTCGTCTCGCTCCTGCTGACCGAGCCCGATCTGCCGGGCAGAACCTTTTGGGCGATGGTCACTCTCGTGATCACGAACCTCGCCTGGGCGGGATATGCCGGCTGGATATTGTGCTTTCGGCGCACGATGCTGTCCCGTCACCGCGTCATCGCCGGCTGGATCGCGGTCGCCGCGTCCACGCTCTTCACGCTTGGCTCGGCCGCGATCGGCGTGATGTCGGAGGTGCCGGCCGCCGATCTTGCGGCGCTGATCGGCCTCGCCCTGATCGCCGCCGCGACAGGATTGCTGATCCGCGCGAGCCGGCAATATGCGGCGCTGCAACGGCGGCGAGCCCAGCTGACGGCCAGCATACGGGATGGCGGCTGAGCGTCTTATGGCGTGCGCCCAAACCGCTCCTCCGCAAGCGGGAGAGCGCTATCCGGAATGCCCGCAACCGGGGCGAGAGCCGCTGGCACGCTTGGCCGTTACAAATGTCTGGCAACATCCATGCGCTGGTGCAGGACACGGACGACAGCGATGCCAAATCCGGTTGGCCGGAAATAGATGACGTGCTGCCCGATACCGCGCCGTCGATAGCCGGGCCGGATGTGGGAGCAGTCCTGTGCATGCTGCGGGGCTTCGGCGAGGTCCGCACAGGCGGCCTCGATAAGGTCCGTATAGCGCATCGCCTGCGCCAGCCCCCAATGATGGGCGGTGTAGTCGAACACGGCCTCCAGATCGCGCTGCGCCCTTGGGCTCAGCCGATAGTCAGCCATATTGCGCGGCCTTGCGCCGCTTGAACGCCGCGAAGTCGAACCGCTCCGGCTCGCCGCTCTGCTCGCCGTCGATCAGCGCGTGACGGATGCTCTCGATCTCGGCGCTCCGCTCCTGCTCGCGGCGGATCAGATCGCGGATGGCCTCGCTGTCGTTGGTGTAATGGCCCGCTTCGATCTGGGCAGCGATCCACGCATTCTGCTGCTCCGTCAGCGTGATCGTCTTCCTAACGGTCGCCATGTCCATCTCTCACACGATCATACTATTGGTGCGGAATATCACATCCTGCCTGCCCCAAGAAGCGGCGGCGCGACCCTGCGACCGGCGCGGCTCGCATCATCCCTGCCCGCCGATCGCCTCCGCCACCGCCCCCATCAGGAAGTCCCGAAACACCGACACGGCGGGACGCAGGCGCGCGCCTGCCGGTCGCACCGCATAGATCCCCGTCTCATGGCGGCCCGTCAGCGCGGGCAGGATGCGCACGAGGCGCCCGGCGGCGAGATCGGCCTGCACGTCCCACAGCGAGCGCAAGGCGATGCCCACCCCCGCCAGCGCCAGTTCGCGCACCACCTCGCTGCTGTTCGTCTCCACCGCGCTGGCGGCGCTCACCACCTCTTCGCCCCCGGCCCCGCTCAGCCGCCACGGCATCTGGCCGCGTGCGGCGAGCAGGCGGTGGCGCGCCAGTTCCTCCAGCGTGGCGGGCGCGCCGTGGGCGTCGAGATAAGCGGGCGCCGCACACAGGACGCGCGGGCTGTCGCCGATCCGGTCGCTGGCGAAATGCGGATCGGGCGCGGCGGTGATGCGCACGGCGATGTCGATCCGCTCCGCCGCCAGATCGACGAAGCCGTCCGACAGATCCAGCGACAGGTCGATCGCGGGATAGGCATCGAGAAACGGCTTCAGATGCGGCGCGATATGGAGGCGGCCGAACGAGGTGGGCGCCGTCACCGCCAAGGGCCCGGAGGGGAATGCGTCGAGCCGCTTCACGCGCGCCTCGGCCTCGGCGGCGGCGGCGAGGATCGCCAGCACGTCGGCATGGAAGCGCGCCCCGGCGGCGGTGAGCGTCAGACGGCGGGTGGATCGCGCGATCAGCTGCGCGCCCAGCCTTTCCTCCAGATCGGACAGGCGTTTCGACACCCAGGACGGTGAAACACCCAGAGCCCGCCCCGCGCCGGAGAGGCTACCGGCCTCGACGATGCGCGCGAACAGGGCATAGTCGCGATCCATTCGTTCCTCTCAGGCACAACTGCTTTCAGATTTTACGATCTAGTGGGGTAATGAAGGCCGCGCTAGACCTTCCCGGGCCGGGACTCGGGCGAGAAGGATGTGACGATGATCGAGAGAGCAGGGCTGCGGATCGACGAGGATCTGGTCCGTTTCATCGAGGAACAGGCGCTACCGGGCACGGGCGTCACCTCCGCCGCCTTCTGGGCGGGGATGGCGGACATCTTCGCCCGCTTCGCCCCCGAGAATCGCCGCCTGCTGGCCAAGCGCGACGATCTGCAGGCGCGGATCGACGCCTGGCATCAGGCGCAGGCGGGCCGGCCGTTCGACGCCGCCGCCTATCAGGCGTTCCTCCGCGAGATCGGCTATCTGGTCGAGGAGCCCGAGCCCTTCGCGATCACGACCGACAATGTCGATGCGGAGGTCGGCCAGCTGGCCGGACCGCAGCTGGTCGTCCCCGTCCTCAATGCGCGCTTCCTGCTGAATGCGGCCAATGCGCGCTGGGGCAGCCTCTATGATGCGCTCTACGGCACGGATGCGCTGCCGGGCACGGCGACGCCCGGCGGCTATGACACGGCGCGCGGCGCGCAGGTGATCGCCTGGGCCAGGGCTTTCCTCGATCGCGCCGTCCCGCTGGCGGACGGACGCTGGGCGGACTTTGCCGGCGGCGATCCGGTTCTGGCCGATCCGGCGCAGCTGGTCGGCCGCGCGGGCGACAACCTGCTGCTGCGCCACCACGGCCTGCATATCGAGATCGTGATCGATCGCGCGCATCCGATCGGGCGCGACGATCCCGCCGGCATCGCCGATGTCGTGCTGGAGGCGGCACTCTCCACGATCGTCGATCTCGAGGATTCGGTCGCGGCGGTCGACGGCGCGGACAAGGTCGCGGCCTATGCCAACTGGCTGGGCCTGATGCGCGGCGATCTGGAGGCCAGCTTCCAGAAAGGCGGCAGGACGCTCACGCGCCGGCTGGAGGAAGACCGCGCCTACACCGCGCCCGACGGCACCGGCTTCACGCTGCCGGGCCGCAGCCTGCTGTTCATCCGCAATGTCGGCCATCTGATGACGACCCCCGCCATCCTGCTGCCCGATGGCCATCAGGCGCCCGAAGGCATCCTCGACGGCATCATGACGAGCCTGATCGCGCTGCACGATCTGCGCGGCGATGGCCGCTTCGCGAACAGCCGCGCGGGATCGATCTACATCGTGAAGCCCAAGATGCACGGGCCCGAGGAAGTCGCATTCACGAACGCCCTGTTCGATGCGATCGAGGATCTGCTGGGCCTCCCCCGCCACACGATCAAGGTCGGCGTGATGGACGAGGAGCGCCGCACCTCCGCCAATCTCGCCGCCTGCATCGCGGCGGTGAAGGACCGGATCGTGTTCATCAATACCGGCTTCCTCGATCGCACGGGTGACGAGATGCACACGTCGATGCGCGCGGGCGCGATGATGCGGAAGGGCGACATGAAAACGTCCGACTGGATCCGCGCCTACGAGAATCGCAACGTCCAGATCGGGCTCGCCTGCGGGCTTTCGGGCAAGGCGCAGATCGGCAAGGGCATGTGGGCCGCGCCGGACCGGATGGCGGACATGCTGGCGCAGAAGATCGGCCATCCGAACACGGGCGCGAACACCGCCTGGGTCCCCTCGCCCACCGCCGCCACGCTGCACGCGACGCACTATCACGATGTCGACGTCTTCGCCCGGCGCGCGGAGCGGCGCGCAGAGCCGGTCGACAGCCTCGATGCGCTGCTGACGATCCCGCTGGCGGGCGGGGTCAACTGGGCGCCCGAAGAAGTGCGAGACGAGCTGGACAACAATGCCCAGGGCATTCTCGGCTATGTCGTGCGCTGGATCGATCAGGGGGTCGGCTGCTCGAAGGTGCCCGACATCCACGATATCGGCCTGATGGAGGATCGCGCGACGCTCCGTATCTCGTCCCAGCATATCGCCAACTGGCTGCTGCACGGCGTCGCCACGCCCGAGGAGGCGGATGCGGCGCTCCGGCGGATGGCGGCGCGGGTCGACGCGCAGAATGCGGGCGATCCGCTCTACCAGCCGATGGCGGGGCGCGAAGAGGAGAGCCTCGCGTTCCAGGCGGCGCGCGCTCTGGTGTTCGAAGGCGTGGAGCAGCCGAACGGCTATACCGAGCCCCTGCTGCACGCCTTCCGCCTGAAGGAAAAGGCGCTGGCGGGCTGAGGTCGCCAAATCCTCTCCACCGTTTGCACTGAGCTTGTCGAAGTGCTGCCCTTCTCTCTACCCAACGGGTGAAGAAGAAGGACGGTGCTTCGACAGGCTCAGCACGAACGGAATCTGGCAGGTCCGCGCGAGAGCCGCTTCGGTCGATTCCGGATCTTTCCGGCGCTTCCGCAGCCGGGAAGCCACACAGCCGCCTACATAGCTGTGGAGAGACGGTCCGCGGCGGTTGCGCGTCGCGCGCTTCCGTCCCATCTAGCCCCTCGACCAAGGAGCAACCAATGCAGACCGAAAACCGCCTGTTCGAGGATTTCGTGAAGATGGCGAACGGCGTCGCCGGCACCTTCGCCGGCATGGCCCGCGAGGGCGAGGCCGGCGCGAAGGAAAAGCTGAAGGGCTGGCTCGGCGGCATGGACTTCGTCAGCCGCGAGGAATTCGAGGCGGTGAAGGCGATGGCGGCCGCCGCGCGCGACGAGGTGGAGGCGCTCCGCGCCGAAATCGCCGCGCTCAAGGCCGCGCCCGCGCCCAAATCGCGCGGCAAGGGCACCGACAATCCCCCACCTGTCCAGGATTGATTCCCGGACTATCCACAGCTTTATGCCCACGTGCGCGTGGGCATGCTTGCACAATGACAGGCGGCCGCTAACCCTCGGCGGAACCGGAGGGCGGGAACACGATGATAGCGGACGAATATGAGGCCGACCGCGACGGCGGCGGCGCCATCGATACGCTGGAACAATATTGCGAGGCCCACGGCTGGACGTTCGAGCGTCTCGGCGATGATGAGCTGATCGCGAACGTTCAGGGCAGCTGGGCCAAATATGAGCTGCGCGGCGTGTGGCGCGAGGAAGATCGCGTCCTCCAGATCCTGACCCTGCCGGATATCCGCGTGCCCGCCGATCGCCGCACCGCCGTCTATGAGACGATCGGGCTGGTGAACGAGCAGCTCTGGATTGGCCATTTCGAGCTGTGGTCGGCCAGCGGCATCCTGCTGTTCCGCCACGGCGCGCTGCTCGACACCTCGAACGAGGCGGCCTTGTCGCTCGATCAGTGCGAGACGCTGATCGAGGCCGCGATCGAGGAGTGCGAGCGCTTCTATCCCGTCTTCCAGTTCGTGCTGTGGGGCGGAAAGTCGCCCACCGAGGCGATCGCCGCCGCGCTGATCGAAACGCACGGCGAGGCCTGAGGCGCAGATGGCCGCGATCGAAGAGACATTTCCGATCGAAGGGCCTGTCTGGTTCGTCGGCTGCGGCAATATGGGCGGGGCGATGCTCCGCCGCTGGCTGGATGCCGGGCTCGATCCCGCGCGCGTCACCGTCATCCGCAAATCGGGCGAGGCGATCGCACCCGGCGTAACCGTGCTGACGGCTCCGCCCGCCGACGGCGCCGTGCCCGCTCTGGTGGTGCTGGGCGTGAAGCCGCAGGTGCTGGATCTGGTCGTGCCCGATCTGGCGCCGGTGCTGGACCGGGCGACCTTGCTCGTCTCGATGCTTGCGGGCGTCGAGACGGAGGCTTTGCGCCGCCGCTTCCCCGCCCCCCATGCGATTCTACGCGTGATGCCCAATACGCCGATCGCGATCGGCCGGGGCGTGATCGCGCTGCATGGCGAGGGGCTGGACGCCGCCGCCCGCGCGCGGGCCGAGGCGCTGATGGCGCCGCTCGGCCGCGCCGAATGGGTGGATGAGCGGCTGTTCGATGTGGTGACGGCGATGGCGGGCTCCGGCCCGGCCTTCCTGTTCCGCTTCGTCGATGCGCTGGCCGCCGCCGGCGCCGATGCCGGGCTGGATGCCGATCAGGCCGCGCGCCTCGCGCTCGCCACGGTCGGCGGCGCCGCCGCGCTCGCGCAGGGCAGCCCCGAAAGCCCCGCCGCGCTCGCCGATCGCGTCGCCAGCAAGGGCGGCAGCACGCGCGCCGGGCTTGATGTGCTGGACGAGCCCAGCGCGCTGCGCGCGCTGATGCGCGATACGATCGACGCGGCGATCCTGCGCAATCGCGAAATGGCCGCCGCCGCGCGATGATCCGGGCGAGCGATCCCGCGCGCCTCCATCGCATCGCCAAGGTGGTGCTGACCATCGCTCTCGTGGCGTTCGGCCTGTGGATCGGCGGCACCTTCCTGCCCGCTCTGGTCTGGGCCGGCATCATCGCCATCGCGATCGACCCGCTCTATCGCCGTGCCGAGATGCGCTGGCCGTGGGCGCGCGATCTCGCGCTCCCGCTGATCGGGACCACCCTGATCGCCTTGCTGGTGCTGGTGCCGCTGGCGATGGGCGCGGTCGAGGCGGCACGCGAGGCCAAATATCTGTTCGCCTGGCTGGCGGACGCGCAGGAAAACGGCCTGCCCGAGCCGCAATGGCTGGCGCGCGTGCCGCTCTTCTCCGATCAGGTGACCGCCTGGTGGCACGACAACCTCGCCACGCCGGAGGCGGCGGGCGAGCAGTTTCACCGGCTCCGCAGCAAGGTGCTGATCGAACAGTCGCAATTGCTGGGCAAGGGGCTGATCCTGCGCAGCGTGATCTTCGGCTTCACGCTCATGTCGCTGTTCTTCGTGCTGCGTGATCGCGACAAGATCGTCGCCCAATTCTCCCGCGCCGGCGAACGGCTGCTGGGCCCGGCGGGCCGGCGGTTGGGCGGTCAGGTGATCCTGTCCGTACGCGGCACGATCGACGGGCTGGTGCTGGTGGGCATTGGCGAGGGCGTGGCGATGGTGGTGGTCTATGTCGCGTGCGGCGTGCCCCATCCCCTGCTGTTCGGCGCTGTCACGGCGGTCGCGGCGATGATCCCGTTCGGCGCGGCCGCGATCTTCCTCGTCACGGGCGCGCTGCTGGTAGGCCAGGGCGCGGTCGGTACGGCGATCATCCTGTTCGCGATCGGCATGGGTGTGGTGTTCGTGGCCGATCATTTCATCCGCCCCGTGCTGATCGGCGGCGCGACCAAGCTGCCCTTCCTGTTCGTGCTGATCGGCATCCTCGGCGGCGTCGAGATGCTGGGCCTGCTCGGCCTGTTCGTGGGCCCCGCGACGATGGCGGTGCTGATCATGCTCTGGCGCGATTATGTGGGGGCCGGCGCGAGGGGGGAGTGAGGCGGCCCCTTCGATGCGATGCCTTTTAAGCCCCTCCCGCCTGCGGGAGGTGTTTGGGGTGGGCAGAAAGGTAAGGCCAAGCTCGCTCCGCTCGCGCCCACCCCCGGCCCCTCCCGCAAGCGGGAGGGGAGATCACGAAGCTCCGCTCACCGCGACACCTCCACCACATGGGTCGCCAGCCGCGCCACCTCCTGCTGGCTGTGGCTCACATACAGGATCGGCAGGCGCATCTCGTCGCGGATCCGCTCGATCAGCCCCATGATCTCGTCGGCGCGCGCGCGGTCCAGCGCCACCAAAGGCTCGTCCATCAGCAGGAAGCGCGGGCCGGACAGCAACGCCCGCCCGATCGCCACGCGCTGCGCCTCGCCCCCCGACAAGGTCGCCGGCCGCCGATCCAGCAGAGACGCGATGCCGAGGAAATCCGCCACCTCCTCCAGCGACATCAGCCTCCCGCCCTCGCGCCGCCCGTAAGCGAGATTGGCGCGCACGTTCATGTGCGGAAACAGCCGCCGGTCCTGAAACACATAGCCCGCGCGCCGCGCCTCGGGCGGCAGGTCCACGCCGTCGCCGAACAATGTCTCCCCCGCCACCACGATCCGGCCCGCATCGGGCGTCAGCAGCCCCGCCACCATGTTGAGCAGGCTCGTCTTGCCGCAACCGGATGGCCCGAACAAAGCCGTCAGCCCCGGCCCGGACGAAAAGGCCAGGCGGATCTCCGCCTCCCCGATCCGCCGCCGGACGTCGATCTCAAAGGACATGCGCGCGCGATCCCGAACGACGGATCATCAGCTCGGACGCGACCAGCGCCCCCAGCGACAGGATCACCGAGATGATCGCCAGATGCAGCACCCGGTCCTCGCCGCCCGGCATCTGCATCGCGCTGTAGATGGCGATCGGCAGCGTGTTGGTTTCGCCCGGAATGTTCGACACGAAGCTGATCGTCGCGCCGAACTCCCCCAGCGAACGCGCGAAGCCCAGCACCAGCGCCGCCAGCACGCCCGGCAGCGCGAGCGGCAGGCTGATCGTGCGGAACACGCGCGCGCGCCCTGCGCCCAGCGTGCGCGCGGCCTCCTCCAGCCGGGGATCGATCGCCTCGATCGAAAGCCGGATCGCGCGCACCATCAGCGGCAGTGCCATCACCGCCGCCGCGATCACCGCGCCCGTCCAGCGGAACATCACCGTCACGCCGAACCAGCGCTCCAGCAGGCTCCCGATCGGCCCCATCCGCCCGAACAGCAGCAGCAACGCCCAGCCCGTCACCACCGGCGGCAGCACGAGCGGCAGATGCACGATCGCATCGACGATCACGCGCCCGGGAAAGCGCCCCCGCGCGAGCAGCCAGGCCAGCGCGAAGGCGACGGGCAGCACCAGCACCACCGCCACGATCGCGACCCTGAGCGAAAGGAGGACGATGCCCGTATCCTCGGCGGTCATGTCCCGCCCCGGACCGCTCTCACGCGCCCCACTTCAAACCCGTTCGTGCTGAGCCTGTCGAAGCACCGTCCTTCTGACTCGGAAAAGAAGAACGGCACTTCGACAGGCTCAGTGCGAACGGGAAAAGATGAAACGGATGGGTGCCTCACTTCACCCCGAAGCCGTACTGGTGGAAGATCACCTTGGCCGGACGCGAGGCGAGGAAGCGCAGGAACAGGGTCGCCTCCGGGCTCTTCGAGGTCGCCAGCAACGCCGCCGGATAGACGATCGGCGCGTGGCTCGCCTCGGGGAAGGTGCCGACCACCTTCACCTTGTCCGAAGCCATCGCATCCGTGAGATAGACGATGCCGTAAGGCGCCTCGCCGCTTTCCACCAGAGCCAGCGCCGCGCGCACATTCTCCGCGCGCGCCACCTTGGGCGCCACCGCGGTCCACACCCCGAGCTTCGTCAGCGCCTCGCGCCCGTAGAGCCCGGCCGGCACCGCATCGGGATCGGCCATGGCCAGCCGGTCGCTGCCCAGCGCGATCGCGAGCGGAAAGCCCTTGCGGATCGGCATCGGCCGCGTGCCGCCGGCGGGCGCGATCAGGACGAGCTGGTTGGTCAGCAGATCGACGCGCGTGCCGGGCGCGATCAGCTGGCGCTGCTCGACATAATCCATCCAGGGGATGTCCGCCGACACGAACAGATCGGCCGGCGCCCCCGCCGCGATCTGCCGCGCCAGCGCAGAGGAGGCGGCGAAGGACAAGGTCGGCCGCTCATGCCCGGCCTTGGCCCAGGCATCGGCGGCGGCGTTCAGCGATTCCTGCAGGCTGGCGGCGGCCAGCACCAGCGGCGGCGCGGCCACCGCCGCGTTCGCGAAGCCGAGGAACAGGAGGAGGGAGAGAAGGATCCGGCGCATGATGCTCCCCTTTAAGGCCGCCACCCTTTATGCGCGAGCGGATACGGACATGACAATCAGGACCGCCTTTCCGCCCAGCGTGGCGCCCGACGCCCGCCTGCTCATCCTCGGCAGCCTGCCGGGCGAGGAATCGCTGCGGCAGGGCCGCTATTATGCCCATCCCGGCAATGCCTTCTGGTGGCTGGTGGGCGAGGTGATCGGGGAGGATTTGCCGGGTCTGCCATACGAGACGCGGCTGGAGCGGTTGCGCGCGCACCGGATCGGCCTGTGGGACGTGATCGCCAGCGCCCGGCGCGAGGGCAGCCTCGATCAGGCGATCCGCGAGGCGGAACTGCGCGACCTTGCGGGGTTCGTGCGCGGCCTGCCGGATCTGGCGGCGGTGGCATTCAACGGCGCGACATCCGCGAAGCACGGGCGGCGGCAACTGGCGGGCGTGACAGGGTTGGCGCTCGTGGATCTCCCCTCGTCCAGCGCGGCGCATGCGGGCATGTCGCGCGCGGCGAAGCGCGAGAAATGGCTGGGATTGCGGGACTTCCTCTGACCGCTCCTTCCGTTCGTCCCGAGCGAAGTCGAGGGATCAGAGGGATCGAGCGCAGCCGAGAGCCCGCGCTATCTGTCCCGGCTTCTCGGCTGTGCTCGAAGTCTGCGAGTATCTCGACTACGCTCGATACAAACGGATCACGAAGGAGAGCGCACCCGCGCCGCACCTCAAATCCTGAGCGGCGGCCGGCTCCGGAAATGCTCGCGCCCGAGCCCATGCCCCATCGGCCCGTGGCCCGCGCCAAGCCCCGGCGCCGCCTCGATCGCGGAGCGCACGTAGAAGCGCGCGCGCGTGATCGCCGCCTCCGGCTCCAGCCCCGCGCCCAGGCCGGTCGCGATCGCGCTGGAGAGCGTGCAGCCCGTGCCATGCGTGTGCGGCGTCTCGATCCGGTCGCCGCTCCATTCTGCCACGGTGCCGTTCCAGCCGACCAGCCGGTCGGTCAAGCGCAGTCCCTCGGCATGGCCGCCCTTCACCAGAAACGCCGCCTGATGATCGCGCACCAGCCCGATCGCGGCCGCCACCTGCGCTCCCTCGTCCGGCAGCGCATCGGCACCGGCCAGAGCGGCCAGCTCAGGCAGATTGGGCGTCACCAGCACGGAAAGCCGCATCAGCCGGCCGAAGGCGGCGATCGTCGCCGGATCGGCCAGCACGGCGCCGCTGGAAGAGATCATCACCGGATCGAACACGATCGGCACGATCTCGCGCCCCTGAAACAAGGCCGTCAGCCGGTCCGCCACCGCGTCGGCCACCTCGGGCGATCCGATCATCCCGATCTTGATCGCGTCCACGCCGATGTCGGAGACGACCGCGTCGATCTGCGCCACCACCATCTCGGGCGACACCGGCGTCACCTGCGTCACGCCCAGCGTATTCTGCGCGGTCAGCGCGGTGATGGCGGTCAGCGCATGGCCGCCCAGCATCGTGATCGTCTTGATATCGGCCTGGATGCCCGCGCCACCGCCGCTGTCGGATCCGGCGATCGAGAGGATGCGCGGGATCGTCACCGCCGCCGCATCGCCTCGACCAGCAGCCAGGCCACGAAGGCGATCGCCCACACCTCGACGGCGAACAGGGCCAGCGCCACGCGGTCGCCGGCATGGCCGTTGATCATCTCGGCGATCACGCCACCCAGCGCGCCGAAAACGCCGACGCGGAACGCCGCCCGGATGCTCGCCGCCCGCATCACGCGGCCTTGCGAACCGCGTCGCAGATGCTGTCCACCACTTCGTCGACCAGGCGCGCATCCTCGCCCTCGGCCATCACGCGGATCAGCGGCTCGGTGCCGGACTTGCGGATGACGAGGCGGCCATTGCCGTCCAGCCTTTGTTCGGCGGCCGCGATCACGGCCTTCACTTTCTCGTCCTCCAGCGGCTGGCCGCCGGTGAAGCGCACATTCTTCAGCAGCTGGGGCAAAGGATCGAACTGGCGCAGCAGCCGGTGCGCGGGCTTGCCGGAAGAAACCAGCTCGGCCAGCACCTGCAAGGCCGCGATCAGGCCGTCGCCGGTCGTCGCATGATCGGCCAGCACGATATGGCCCGATTGCTCGCCGCCGACATTGTAGCCGCCAGCGCGCATCGCCTCCACCACGTAGCGGTCGCCCACCGGCGTCCGGTGCAGCGCGATCCCCTGCCCCCACAGAAAGCGTTCGAGCCCCAGATTGGACATGACGGTGGCGACGATGCCATCGCCCTTCAGCGCGCCCGCGCGCGCCTGCGACACGGCGATCAGCGCCATCAGCTGATCGCCATCCACCACCTGCCCCCGGTCGTCGACCACGATCAGGCGATCCGCGTCGCCATCCAGCGCGATGCCGATGTCCGCGCGCGTCTCCAGCACCTTGGCCTGCACCGCGCTCGGGTCGGTCGAGCCGACATGATCGTTGATGTTGACGCCGTTCGGGGACACGCCCAGCGCGATCACGTCCGCGCCCAGCTCCCACAGGGCCTCGGGCGCGACCTTGTAGGCGGCGCCGTTCGCGCAATCGACCACGATCCGCAGGCCGTCCAGCCGCAGATGATCCGGGAAGGTCGATTTGGCCGCCGCGATATAGCGGCCCTGCGCATCCTCGATCCGGCGCGCGCGGCCGATCTGCTCGGCGGGCGGCAGCGCCACGCGCCCGTCGATCGCGCGCTCGATCGCGGCCTCGGTGTCGTCGGAAAGCTTGTAGCCGTCCGGGCCGAACAGCTTGATGCCATTGTCCGCGAACGGATTGTGGCTGGCCGAGATCATCACGCCGATGTCCGCGCGCATCGATCGCGTCAGCATCGCCACGGCCGGCGTCGGCATCGGGCCGACCAGCACCACGTCCATGCCCACGCTGGTGAAGCCCGCCGTCAGCGCGCTCTCCATCATGTAGCCGGACAAGCGCGTATCCTTGCCGATCAGCACGCGGTGGCGATGCGTGCCGCGCATGAAGTGCGCGCCCGCCGCCTGACCCACGCGCATCGCGATCTCGGCGGTCATCGCGCCCTCGTTGGTGCGGCCGCGAATGCCGTCGGTGCCGAAATATTTGCGGGACATGTCGGTTTCCGTACTCTTCAGTTCTGATCGTACCAGACGGTGCGGGACGAACCGGCCCGCATACCGGACCGGTTCGCCGCCTCAGCGCATCTCCGCCAGCCTACCGATCATAGGCCTTGGGCAGCGCGCCTTCCACCGGATTGGCATAGCGATTGCGCAGGCGCGTCTGGCGGCTGCCGGCGGGCTGCTGCACGCCGTCGATCCACACCGCGACCGCCGCCGAGGCGACCTCCAGCGGATCGCCGTCCCACAGCACCACGTCCGCCTTCCGGCCGGGGCGGAGCGAGCCGATCTCGCCGTCCAGGCCCAGCGCCTGCGCGGGCCGCGAGGTGATCGTGGCGAAGGCCTGGCCCCAGTCGAGACCCGTGGCGCCATCCACCTTGGTCAGTGCGACGAGATTGCCGGCGAACTGCTTGAGATAGCTCTCGTAGCTTTCCTCGCCCGCATCGATCGACGAGATCGCGACCATCACGCCCGCCTTCGCCATCCGCCCGACATTGGACTGGGTGGAGGCGATCATCTCGAACTGCTCGGGCAGGTCGGCATAAGCGGCGGCGATCACGGGCACGTGCGCGGCGGCGATCCGGTCGGCCACCGTCCAGCCCTCGGTCGCGCCCAGCAGCACCAGACGCAGTTTCGGGAATTCCCGCGTCAGCGCCAGCGCCGAAAGGATATCGCTCGCCCGCTCGGCATGGACGAGCAGCGGCATCCGCCCTTCGATCACCGGCACCAGCGCCTCCGCATCGGCGCGCGTCACCAGCACGTCGCGGGCGAGCGTGCCCGCCAGCGCCGGATTGCGCGCCGCCGCCAGCGCCGCGCGCAGCAGGGCCTGCGCGGCGGGGCGGCTGCCACCCCCATGCTTCATCGCCGTCTCGCCGAACTCGACGAACTGGAAGGCGCGCGCCTTGGTGACGGGATCGGGATCGGCACCAAGATCGATCACCGCGCCCTGCCCGCCGAACATCGTGTTGCCCGCCTCGGGCACCACCACGGCGCGCGTCATGCCCTTCGCGCGCTCGACGCCGAGGCGCGCGCTGACCGGGTTGATGCTCGTCGAAATGTCGATCGCGGCCGAGAAGGGCGTGCCCTTCGTCGAAAGGTCGTTCGATTCGGAGACGCCCTCGACATCGGCGAGGCCGAGCGTGCTGGTGCCCGCGACGAGGCCGGGCGACACCCATTTGCCCGTGGCGTCCACCACGCGCGCGCCGGCCGGCACCGCGACACCGGCGCCGGCGGCGACGACGCGGCCGTCCTTCACGACGACCGTGCCGTTAGGGATGGGCTGCGATCCATCGCCGATGGCGACGGTGCCGCCGGTGAAGGCGATCGTTTCCGCAAAGGCGGGCGCGGCGAGAAAAGCGGCCAACGCGACGGAAGCCCAAGGAGCAAGGCGCTTCACTTCACGTCTCCTTCGCCGGCCTGGCCCAGCTCGAAATCGGATACCGGCCGTCGCTTGGGATCGTGCATGTCATACATCAGCGCCCCGTCGACCCAGACCTTTTCGGGCCGCGTGTAGGTGCTGAACGGATCGCCGTTCCACAGCACGACGTCCGCCATCTTGCCCGGCTTCAGGCTGCCGGTGCGATCGGCGATGCCCAGCGCCTTGGCCGGATTGTAGCTCGCCCAGCGCCACGCCACTTCGCGCGGGATATCGATCCCCATGCGCAGGCCCGCCGCGCGCGCCTTGGCCACTTCCTGGTTCAGATGCTGAATGCCGTTCGGGCTGTCCGAATGGATCGTCGCGCAGGCGCCCCCATGCTCCAGCAGCGCCAGATTTTCGGGAATGCCGTCATAGCTTTCCATCTTGAAGCCGTACCAGTCGGCCCAGGCGGAGGCGCAGGTGTCGGCGGCCTTCAGCAGATCGGGGATCTTGTAGGCCTCCACCGAGTGCTGGAAGCTCGCGACATGGTAGCCGAACTCCTTGGCCATATCGAGGACGTTGGCCATCTCGTCGGCGCGGTAGCAGTGATTGTGGACGAGGATCTGGCCGGAAAGCACGCCCGCCAGCGTATCCATGCCGAGGTCGCGCGCGGGCGCCTCGCCGCCGTCCTTCTCATATTTGTCCCACTTGCGGCGATATTCCACCGCCTTCGCCCAGGTCTGGCGATCGACCGCGATATTGCCCATCCGCGTGGAGGGCGCGCGGCCCTTGCCGCCATAGACGCGCTTCGGATTCTCGCCGCAGGCCATCTTCAGCCCGTAGGGCGCGCCGGGGAACTTCATCCCCTGCACGGTGCGCGCATAGACGTTTTTGATCACGACCGAGCGGCCGCCCATCAGGTTGCCCGAGCCGGGCAGGATCTGCAGCGTGGTGACGCCGCCATTGGCCAGCGCGCGGCTGAAGCCCGGATCCTGCGGCCACACGCTATGCTCCGCCCACACTTCCGGCGTGGTGGGGTTGGTCATCTCGTTGCCGTCGGAATGCGCCTGCACGGCGGGCGAGGCATAGTCGCCCAGATGGCTGTGAATATCGATGATGCCGGGCGTCACCCACTTGCCCTGCCCGTCGATCACGGTGGCCCCGGCCGGCGCCTGCACCGTCTGGCCGACCGCGACGACCTTGCCGTCCGCGAACAGGATCTGCCCGTTGTCGATCCGCGCGCCCTCGCCGTCGAGGATCGTCGCGTTGGTCAGCAAAGTCGGCACGCCCGCATAGGCATGGTAGGTCGAGGGGAAGGGATCGCCCGTCCACGGCTCCGCCACCTTGGGCGAGGACGAGGAGGCCGATTTCGGCTTTGCGTCCGTGGACGCCGAACAGGCCGCCAGCCCGAGCAGGGCCAGCGCGGAAATTCGCTTAATTGACACCATTCATCCACTTCTTGATCAGCGGCGAGATCAGCAGCAGCACCGCGCCCAGCACGGCCGCCGCGATGCCGATCGTCCAGAAGACGCCCGCATAGGTGTTCAGGCTCACCTGAAGGTTGGTCACCTGACCGCCCACCGTCTCCACGCTCGCCACCTGCGCGACGAGCCCGGCCACATATTGCGCGCAGGCGATCGAGAGGAACCACAGGCCCATCATCAGGCCGACGACGCGCGCCAGGCTCAGCTTCGTGATCATCGAGAGGCCCACCGGCGAGATGCACAATTCGGCCGCCGAGTGGATCAGGTACAGCAGCGCCAGCCACCACACCGAGACGCGGAAATCCGGCCCGGCGAATTTGGTGCCATAGACGAGCGCGAGGAAGCCCACGCCCACGCCGATCAGCGCGATGCCGAACTTCACCGGCGTCGAGGGCTCGATCCCGCGCTTGGCCATCCCGTTCCACAGGATCGAGAAGAGCGGCGCCAGCGTGACGATGAAGAAGGCGTTGAAGAACTGCGTCTGCCCCGCCGAGATCGAGAAGAGGCCGAAGATCGACAGGTCCGTATTGCGATCGGCGAACAAAGTCAGCGACGATCCGGCCTGCTCGAACAATGTCCAGAAGACGACGTTGAAGACGATCATCACCATCGCCGCGAGCATCATCTGGAATTCGACGCGGCTGCCGTCCTTCCACGCCCAGATCAGGATGCCCGGCACGGCGCCGATGAAGCTGCCGAACAGGATCTTGCCCATGATCGGCAGGCCCAGCAGATAGCCGAGCAGGCCCGATCCGGCCTCGGGCGGCTTCGAATCCATCAGGTTCACGAACAGGAAGAGCGCCACCGGCACGGCGATCAGCGCGCCCGCATAGATCAGCAGCGAGCGATCCTTGGCCTGCCCTGCCGGCGGCTCGCCATAGCCGGCCAGCTTGCCGCCATCGAACTGGATCAGGCTGTAGGAGACGAGCATGCCGATCGCGGCGAGGCCGAAGCCCGCCCACCAGCCGACCACGGTGGCGAGCAAGGGGCACAGCAATTGCGAGAACAGGCTGCCGAGGTTGATGCCCATGTAGAAGATGGTGAAGCCCGCATCGCGGCGCTTGTCGCCCTTGGCGTAGAGCGCGCCCACCATCGTCGAGATGTTCGGCTTGAAGAAGCCGTTGCCCACCGTGAGGCACGAAAGCCCGACCAGCATCAGCATCGTGAAGAAGATGGAGCGCTCGCCATCGGGCACGAAACCGCCCTTGGCGATCGTGCGCGCGACCGCGCCTTCGGGGCTGGTGAGCGTGACCGTGCCGTCCTCGTGGCCCTTCACGGCGAGGCGGCGGCCATTGTCGATCACATATTGCTGGTCGCCGCCCGCCGCCTGATCCACGACGATCTCGTAGCGCGTGCCCTCGATCGTGGCGAAGGGCTTGGCCGGCTGGCCGCCGAAGCAGAGGATGAAATAGCCCAGCGACATCAGGATCGCGCCAAACTTCACCGATTTCTTGGAGCCGAGATAGCGATCCGCGATCAGCCCGCCGATCAGCGGCGTGAGGTAAACCAGCGCGGTGAAGCCGCCATAGAGGCCGGTCGTCGTGCTGTCGCTGAACAGGAAATGCTTGGCGAGATAGAGCGTGAGGAGCGCCCGCATCCCGTAATAGCCGAACCGTTCCCACATCTCCGTGGTGAACAGGCGGGCGAGCTGGCGCGGGTGGCCGAACCAGGTTTCTGCATCGGCCGGATTGACGTGGCTGATGTCCGGTTCTGCCGGGGAGGCTTCGGTTGCGGTCTCCATGCGACCCTTTTCTTCAATGCTTTGGCGCCGGGGCGTGCCCTCGGCTGGATGGGCGCGAACCTAGCGGCGAAATCCCGTGTGGGAAGAGATTGTTGGCGCGGGGCCGTGCTGGTAGCGGGCAATCCATGTTCAACGATCTCTCGTCCGCGGCCGCTCTGCTGGCCACACGCCGCTCCGGCAAGGCCCGCGATCTGGGTGCGCCGGGGCCGGATTCCGCCCAGCTCGATCGCATTCTGGCGGCGGCCACGCGCGTGCCCGATCACGGCAAGCTCGCCCCGTGGCGCTTCGTGATCGTGCCGCAGGACAGGCGCGCGGAGTTCGCCGAGCTGCTCCACGAGGCCTATGCCGCGCAGGCCGAGACGGTGGGCAAGATGGCGCGCGAGGCGATCGAGCAGTTCGCGCATCAGGCGCCCTGCCTGATCGTGGCGCTCTCCACCCCCGCCCATGCCAGCCACATCCCCATCTGGGAGCAGGAATTGTCGGCGGGCGCCGCCTGCCAGAATCTGCTGGTGGCCGCGCATGCCGAGGGATTCGTCGGCAATTGGCTCACCACCTGGGCGGCCTTCTCCCCCAAAGTGTGCCATGCCTTCGGTGGCGGACGCGATGCCCGCATCGCCGGTTTCCTCTTCATCGGCACGCCGCAGGCCGAGCTGGACGAGCGCCCCCGCCCCGATCGCGACAGCGTCGTCGCAATATGGCAGGGGCGCTGACTTAACACGATGGTTAGGGGCTTGCGCATTCCGCCATGCTGTGTTAGAACAGCATAACGCAATGTCCAGTGCCGATCGCCCTGTCTATCTCCGTCTGCGCGATCTCGTCATCGCGATGATCCTCGACGGCCGCATCCGGGAGGGCGATGCGCTTCCCTCGGTGCGGGCGCTGGCCGCCGAACATGGCGCCAATCCGCTGACGGTGGCCAAGGCCTATCAGACCTTCCAGGAAGACGGGATCGTCACCGTGCGGCGCGGCGTCGGCATGTTCGTGGTGTCGGGGGCGGCCGATCGGCTGCGCGTCGCCGCGCGCCGATCCTTCCTCGAGGACGAATGGCCCGAAATCGCCCAGCGCATCCGCCGCCTGGATCTCGATCCCGCCGACCTGCTCGACCATCTTCACGCCTGAGGGCGTCCGGTGCGCAACTCGAAATCCCGCTCGCGCTGAGCCTGTCGATTCCCAAAATCCGCTCGCACTGAGCTTGTCGAAGTGCCGTTCTTCCGTCTGCCTCCCCGTGCTTCGACAAGCTCGGCACGAACGGAGTAAGGATCGGGCTCCGCTTTCGACCGTGAGACGATGTTGACCGCCACCCGCCGCCTGCCCTTCTCCCCCGACGCGCCAGATGCGATCACGGAAGCCGCCGCCCTGATCCGCGCGGGTGCGCTCGTCGCGGTGCCGACCGAGACGGTCTATGGCCTCGCCGCCGACGCCACCGATGCCGCCGCCGTGGCCCGCATCTACGAGGCCAAGGGCCGCCCCTCCTTCAATCCGCTGATCGTGCACGTCCCCGATATGGCGGCGGCGGACGCGCTCGCCGATCTGGGCGAGACGGGCCGGCTGCTCGCGCACCGTTTCTGGCCCGGCCCGCTCACGATCGTAGCGCCGTTGCGCGCGGGCGCGCCGATCGCCTCGCTGGTGACGGCCGGGCTTTCCACCGTGGCGCTGCGCGTGCCCGCGCACCCGGCGATGCAGGCGCTGCTCGCCGCCTGCGGCCGCCCGCTCGCGGCGCCCTCCGCCAATGCCAGCGGCACGATCAGCCCCACCCGCGCGGACCATGTGCTGCGCTCGCTCGACGGCCGGATCGCGCTGGTGCTGGATGCGGGCGCCACCGGGCTCGGGCTGGAATCGACGATCGTGGGCGTGACGGGCGTGGGCGCGACGGACGGAACGCTCCGCCTGCTCCGCCCCGGCCCGATCACGCCCGAGGCGCTGACGGCGGCGACCGGCCTGCCCGTCTCCACCACCGACAACGGTTCGATCGAGGCACCCGGCCAGCTCGCCAGCCATTATGCCCCCGCGCACCCCGTCCGCCTCGGCGCGACCGAAGCCCGGCCCGGCGAATGGCTGATCGGCTTCGGCCCCGTCGCGGGCGACCGCACGCTCTCCCCCTCGGGCGATCTGGTGGAGGCCGCCGCCGCCCTGTTCGACGCGCTCCACGAAGCGGACATGTCCGCCCGCGCCGGCATCGCCGTGGCGCCCATCCCCGAAGAAGGCCTCGGCCTCGCGATCAACGACCGCCTTCACCGCGCTGCCGCGCCAAGGGATTAGCCACCCCTCATCCTCCCCCGCCTTATTGAGGGGCATTTACCGAACCCCGTCACCCCGGGCTTGACCCGGGGTCCCGCTTCTTCTGGCATCATCCGATCAAGGTACCGGACAGGTCTTCCCAATCAGGATTGGCCGTTTCGATCAGCGTGAATTTCCATTCGCGGCGCCACCGCTTCAGCCGCTTTTCATGCGCGATACAGTCGAGGATGTTGGACGAGAATTCCGCCCAGACGAGGAACTTGAGACCGTAGCGACGACAGAAATCCAATCCAGCACCAGCCCGGTGCTGATCGATCCGCGCCGCAAGATGAGCGGTGACGCCACGGACATCGTGCCGCGATAGCGATCGGCCATGATATGGACCCAGCCGCCCTTCATTTCCTGTCCCATCGGGCATCAGGATCAAGAAGCGGGACCCCGGGTCAAGCCCGGGGTGACGGTGGAAAGAGCAACCCCGTACCCACCATCACAGCCGTCCCGGGCCGCCCCAGACCCTATTTCGGCGGCTTGGTATTGTCGCTCGCCGCCACGCGCACGCGGCGCAGCGCGCCGCCGCTCAGGCCATCCGGCGTATCGGCCATGTCGATCACGCACATCGTCTTGAATTCGGGATGCGGGCCACACGCGACGCCCGCATAGCGCAGGTGGCCCGCGAACACGGCCGCGCGGTGGCCGCGATCGGGCACGCCGTCGTCCACGATCAGCTGGCGGATCACGTCGGACGCATCCACCGCGCCATAGGCGATCACCTCGGCCACCATCGGTCCGCCGCCGCGCTTGACGACGCGGTCGCCCGGCGCGGAGCCGTCCGCGCCATAATGGCCGGTGCGGCCGGACACGCTCTGCTCGGCCACATGATCGGCGGCCGCCTGGGCGAGGATGTCCGCCTGCGTCAGCGGCGTCAGCGAGCCCTGCGTGGCGAGCGTCGTGATCGCCTCGTCCACCGGCGCGGTGCCCTCCACCGTCTCGAAATCCACCGGATTGCCCGGCATCGTCACGATGTTCGCCTTGAAGTAGCCGCGATAGGTCTTTAGTCCGCCCGCATAGGCCGCCGGATCGGTCCGCGCGGCATTCAGCGCGGCGAGAACGTCGCGGGTGAGCGCCGCCGGAGAGGACGGCGCCTGCGCATGGGTCGCCTGCGCCGCGAATGCGGACGCAAGAATGCCGACCGATGCACAAAACGCTCGCACGCCTTACCTTTGCCCCATGGAGACGGAAACTGTCATGAGCGTCCGTGCTACCAGAGGGGCATTAGCAGAACATGAAAGGTCCGAAAACGACCTGTTGCGATTCCGTTACGGATCCCGGCGCTTGACGTCTTTATCATCGGCACCTCACCCTCGCGCGTACATGTGAAGGAACGGCAACGTCATCTTATGAAACTGGTCGTCGTAGAATCCCCCGCAAAAGCGAAGACGATCGAGGCGTATCTCGGTCCGGGCCACAAGGTGCTCGCTTCCTACGGTCATGTGCGTGACCTCCCAGCCAAGGACGGATCGGTCGATCCGGACCAGGGCTTTGCGATGGAATGGGAGACCTATCCGGACAAAGCGAGCCGGCTGAAGGCGATCGCCGATGAAGCGAAGGGCGCCGAGTCGCTGATTCTCGCGACTGACCCTGATCGCGAGGGGGAGGCGATCAGCTGGCACGTTCAGGAGGTGCTGAAGAAGCGCAAGGTGCTGCCGGCCGACACGCGCCGCGTCACCTTCAACGCGATCACCAAGGCCGCCGTGCTGGAGGCGATGGCGAACCCGCGCGCGCTGGACGAGGATCTGATCGATGCGTACCGGGCGCGCCGCGCGCTCGATTATCTCGTCGGCTTCACGCTCTCGCCCGTTTTATGGCGCAAGTTGCCGGGGGCCAAGTCGGCCGGCCGCGTGCAATCGGTGTCGCTGCGCCTCGTCGTCGATCGCGAGCGCGAGATCGAGCTGTTCCGCGCGCAGGAATATTGGTCGGTCACGGCCGCGCTGGAGCAGGATGGCGTGGGCTTCTCCGCCCGCTTGGTCCGTTGGAAGGGGCAGAAGCTCGATCGCCTCTCGATCGGCAACCAGGGCGATGCCGAGGCCGCCAAGCGCGATGTCGAGGCGGGCCGGTTCACCGTCGTCAGCGTCGAGACCAAGCCGCTCACGCGCAATCCCCCGCCGCCCTTCACCACCTCCACGCTGCAGCAGGAGGCCGCGCGCAAGCTCGGCTTCTCCGCCAGCCACACGATGCGCGTCGCCCAGGATCTCTACGAGCAGGGCGCGATCACCTATATGCGCACCGACGGCGTGCAGATGGACCACAGCGCCATCTCGGCCGCGCGCGGCGCCATCGCGAACCGCTATGACGGCAGCTACGTGCCCGATCAGCCGCGCCAGTACACCACCAAGGCGAAGAATGCGCAGGAAGCACATGAGGCGATCCGCCCGACCGATTTCGGCCGCGACCGGATCGGCGGCGGCGATCATGCGCGCCTCTACGAGCTGGTGTGGAAGCGCGCGCTCGCCAGCCAGATGGCCTCGGCGCGGCTGGAGCGCACCACGGTCGAGCTGACCGACGGCACCGGCCAGAATGCCTTGCGCGCCACCGGCCAGGTCGTGCTCTTCCCCGGCTATCTCGCGCTCTACGAGGAAGGCCGCGACGATGAGGGGGACGAGGATGCGAAGCGCCTGCCCCGCATGTCCGAGGGCGATGCGCCCGCGAAGAAGGACGTGCTGGCCGAGCAGCATTTCACCCAGCCGCCGCCGCGTTATTCGGAAGCCAGCCTCGTCAAGAAGATGGAGGAACTCGGCATCGGGCGCCCCTCCACCTACGCCTCGATCCTGCAGACGCTGAAGGATCGCGAATATGTGCGGCTGGAGAAGAACCGCTTCCACGCCAACGAGAGCGGCCGTCTGGTGACGGCCTTCCTCGAGCGCTTCTTCGAACGCTACGTCTCGTATGATTTCACCGCGGGGCTCGAGGATCAGCTGGATGAGGTGTCCGGCGGCCGGGCCGACTGGCAGGCCGTGCTGGAAGCCTTCTGGCGCGATTTCAAGCCGAAGACGGCCGAGGTGATGGAGCAGAAGCCGTCGGAGGTGACGGCCGCGCTCGACACCTTCCTCGAGCCCTTCCTGTTCCCCGACAAGGGCGACGGCGTGGATGCGCGCCTGTGCCCCAATTGCGGCAACGGGCGTCTGGCGCTACGCGGCGGCCGCTTCGGCGCGTTCGTCGCCTGCTCCAACTATCCCGAGTGCAAATATACGCGCCGCTTCGCGCAGGGCGGCAGCGAGGAATCGGCCGACACCGGCCCGGTCGAGCTGGGCCGCGATCCGGTGACGGGCGCCGAGGTCACGCGCCGCACCGGCCGCTTCGGCGCCTATGTCCAGCTCGGCGACGAGAAGGACGCCAAGCGCGCCTCCATCCCCAAGGATGTGGGCGAGGTGGAGCTGGAGATGGCGCTGAAGTTGCTGTCCTTGCCCCGCACGGTCGGCCTGCATCCGGAATCGGGCAAGGAGATCGTCGCGTCGATCGGTCGCTACGGGCCCTATCTGGCGCATGACGGCAAATATGCGCGCCTCCAGTCCACCGCCGAGGTGTTCGAGACGGGCATGAATCTCGCCGTCACCAAGCTGGCGGAGGCGGCGGCGGGCGGCGGACGCGGTGCGCGCGGCGCCTCGCGCGAGCCGATCGCGGCGTTCGGCGACAGCCCCGTCACGGGCAAGCCGGTGAAGGTGATGGAGGGCCGCTTCGGCCCCTATGTCACCGACGGCGAGACCAACGCGACCCTGCCCAAGGGCACCGACCCGAAGACGCTGACCGAGGAAGCCGCACTGGTGCTGCTGGCCGAGCGCGCCGCCAAGGGCCCGGCCAAGGGCAAGAAGAAGGCCGCGCCCAAGGCCGCCCCGAAGGCTGCGGCGGCGAAAAAGGCCCCCGCCAAGAAGGCTCCGGCGAAGAAGGCGCCCGCGAAGAAGGCCGCCAAGTAAGGCGGCGAAATAAGCTCCGGCGGCGGCGGTTCTTCTCCGCCGCTGCCGCGTTGGGGCGACGGGTGCAGCCATCGCCGGGAGATTGGCATGAGCGGTCGTCACGTCCTCATCATCGGCATCGCGCCGAACGCGGTCGATTTTTCGGATCCGGACCTGCCGCCGGGCGCGGATGCGGACACGATCGCGGCCGGGCTGCACGAGGCGCAGCGCCTGTTCGCGGAGCAGGGCGACGCCTGCGATCTCTGCCTGCTCGATCTGAAGGGACCGCCCGAGGCGCCGATCGCCGCGCAGCTGGCCAGCCGCCCCTACGATTGCATCGTGATCGGCGGCATCCGCATTCCGAAGGCCAATCTCGAATTGTTCGAGGCGGTGGTGAACGCGGTCCATCGCCACGCGCCCGTCGTCCCGATCGCCTTCAACACCGCGCCGGCCAACAGCGTGGAGGCGGCCGGGCGCTGGATGGGGCAAGGCCGGGTCACGCCGGGCGGGTGAGCGGCCTCTTGCCCTTGGTCCGGCTGGTCAGATGATAGGCGCCGCACCGATCGCAGCGATAGGGCCGGAGCGTGATCGCAGCCGCCAGCGCCTCGGCCACGGCCGCCTCTTCGGACGCAAAGCGCCGCTTGCGCGCACAAATGCTCTGCCGGGTCCGCATGAGGGCCTCCGTCCCGCCGATCGGCCGTCGATGCAAGCCCCGCTGCCCCCTCCCCCGTCATTCCCGCGCAAGCGGGAATGACGGCCTGCCCGGGAGCGGACGCTCGCGCCCATCAGCCCAAGCGCCGAGCCCCTTTTGCCCGGCCCGCTTAAAACCACATCCAGGGCCAGCGCGCGTCCAGATCGCGGAACCTGCGGACGATATCGTCGCGGATGCGCTCCGCTTCCGATCGCGAAGACGCGCTCAATCGGGCGACGGTCGTCACGCCATTGACGATCACGACCTGAAACGCGCCATCCCGTGCGGGGACCTCCCGCACTTCTCCGGTAAATCCTGTCATGCCGACATGACGTTACGCCGGCACCGGACCCGCACACTTTCGCATCATCCGGCAACCGGAAGGACCGGAAAAGAGCGAGAAACGAGAAGATCGACGCCACACTCGCGCCGCGATCAGCGCCCGCCCGGCATCATTCCACGATCAGGTGATAGGCCGCCTCATCGATGATATCCCTGAGCCTTTGCTGATCCAATCGCAGCTTGATCCCCTCCGGCACACAACCGCCCATGGAAGGGATAAATCTCGGAAGAATTTTTGATACTTCCAGATTTTCCGTCTTCGCCGCGTTGCGCCGGCGCTGCATGGCGATGAAATTGGCGCCTTCGACCTCCGGATCGACCGCATGGATCAAGGCCGTCACGTCCGCCCAATCCTTCCTCGCCAGACACAGTCCGAGATCCGCTACGACGATGGCGTTTGCGATGTCCGGCCGCGAGGCGTCGGGAGATGGCTGATACCAGCGCTGCGGGTCCGTCGATGCCCCAAGGTCACGCGGCAATGTCTTCCGTCGGGACTGCAGCATGGCGCGAACAAGAGCGGGCCGCATGGCCCCTGCGTCGTAAATCTCGAGCCACCCTCCCGCAGCTTGGGCATAAGGATCGAAACAGGCGGAGAATCGCGGCTCGTTGCGCTTGACGAGGGCCGCCTCCTCCGCCGTCCCGGGAAGCGTTTGAAGCCATGCCGCGATGAGGTCCGGCTCCCGTTTGATCAAGCAGCGGGACACGGCGGGCGTCATCCTGCTGGCCCATGTGTTGACCGCGCGCGGCTCGGCCTGAACTTCGCCGCAACCGGCCAAAAAGACCGCAATCGTCGCGGCCACATCGCGTATCCGTCGCCACCCGTCTCTCATTCCGACAGGGTGTGACGGCGGCGGTTGACGAGCAAGCCCGCTGAGAAACCGAATGATCGGAAATAGGGCAAAAAACGCCCTGCAACACCACCACTCTCCCGGCGGCGCAGTCAGCCCGCGATCAGCGCCCCGGCCAGACGGCCAAAGTCGTATCCACGATCGTCCGCAGATCGGGGCAGCCGGTGCCGCAGCCGGCCTGCACGGCCAGCCCCTGCATCACGGCGGTCAGATAGCGCGCCAGCGCGCAGGGATCGATATGTTCGGGCAGGTCGCCCTCGGCCTTGGCGCGCGCGAAGCGATCGATCAGCGCCTGCTTGGAGCCGGCCTGCCGCGCGATCACGTCGTCGCGAATCGATTCGGCCTCCTGGCTGCACGCCACCGTGCTGATCACGCCGAGGCAGCCCTTGGGATCGCAGGTGCTCTGCTGCATCTCCAGCGCGCCCATCAGCAGCCGTTCGGCCACGCCGCGCGATGTCTCCGCCTCCAGCGCGGTGCGCATATAGGCCATCTTCTCTTTCTCGTAGAGATCGAGGGCCTTCTTGAAGAGCGATTCCTTGTTGCCGAACGCCCCGTAGAGACTCGGCTTGGTCAGCCCCATCTCGGCGGTCAGTTCCGCCATCGACGCGCCCTCATAGCCGCGTTTCCAGAAGACGCGCAGGGCGGCGGCAAGTGCGACCTCGGGGTCGAACTCGCGCGGGCGACCTTTCGTCACGGGGGCGCAAATGGTTTCCATACCGAGCGGTATATAGTGGCGCCGGGTTAAATGTCCATGAGCAGGAGACGAGCGGCGGGGGCACACAGGACGAGCCGTGGGCCACCCCCGATATAATCCGCGCAGCCCCTCTTTTCGATCCGCCGCGAGGCCCCATCTGGCGGCCGTATCGCCCGCCGACTCCCGGTCCGGGCGCCAGCAAAGGACATCGCATGATCATCGATCTCAGCGGCAAGACCGCCCTCGTCACCGGATCGACCGAGGGGATCGGCTTCGCCGCCGCGAAGGGCCTCGCCGCCGCCGGCGCCACGGTGATCGTGAACGGCCGTAGCCCCGAAAAGGCCGAAGCCGCGGCGCAACGCCTGCGCGATGCCGTGCCGGGCGCCACCGTCCGCGCCGCCGCCGCCGATCTGGGCACGGCCGAGGGTTGCGCGGCCCTGTTCGCGGCCGAGCCCGCCGTCGACATCCTCGTCAACAATGCCGGCATCTTCCAGCCGGGCGATTTCTTCGAGACGGACGATGCTGCCTGGGATCGCCACTGGCAGGTCAACGTGATGTCCACGGTGCGCCTGTCGCGCGCCTATCTGCCCGCGATGGAGCAGGCCGGCTGGGGCCGCGTGATCTTCCTCGCCTCCGAAAGCGCGTTCAACATTCCGGTCGAGATGATCCACTATGGCGTCAGCAAGACGGCCGACGTGGCGGTGGCGCGCGGCCTCGCCAAGCGGATGGCGGGCACGGGCGTCACCGTGAACTCGGTCCTGCCCGGGCCGACGCTCAGCGAGGGCGTGGCGGCGATGCTGGACGACGGCGACGCCAGCAAATCGGTCGAGGACAAGGGCAAGGATTTCATCGCCGCCCATCGCCCCGGCTCGCTCATCAAGCGCCTCGCGACCGTGGAGGAAGTGGCGAACCTGATCGTCTACGTCGCCTCGCCCCAGGCCTCGGCCACCACCGGCGCGGCGCTGCGGGTGGATGGCGGTCTGGTCGATACGCTGTGAGGTAAGCATCGCTCCCCTCCCGTCATGCTGAACTCGTTTCAGGATGACGGGAAAAGGGAATGTCGGATCGCCCCACCACCGCCGCAGCGCGCCGCATCCACGGCGGCTTGACCGATACGCCGATGTGATCCCCGACGTGCTCCTGCGAACGCAGGAGCCCAGGGCCACAGGCGCCGCCGCTAATAGTCGTCATTACGAGCGCAGCGAAGCAATGGCGATCGGAGCGAAGCCGGGCTGGTTGGAATCACCCCTCCCCTTCAGGGGAGGGGGCGGGGGTGGGGCAGTGCGGCTGGGCCGTTCGCTCGCAGTGAGGCCCCACCCCAACCCCTCCCCTGAAGGGGAGGGGCTATGTATGAACCCAGCCCAAAGCCGCTCTAGCTGACCACCGGCTCCAGCACGCGGATCGTCGCCGCATCCGCGTCCACCTCGACCATCGCGCCTACCGGCAGGCTGAACTGGTTGGCGATATGGCCGAACATCGCGCCCTCGAACGCGGGGATGCCGAGCGGCTCCAGATGCTGCTGCAGCACTTCGGAGAGCGTGAAATTGCCATAGCCCGCGCCCGTATTCACGCATTCGGTGCACTGGCCGAAGACGACACCCTTCAGCTTGCCGAGCACGCCCCCGAGCGACAATTGGGTCAGCATCCGGTCGATCCGGTATTCGGCCTCGTTCGTATCCTCGATGAAGAGGATCGCGCCCGTGAAATCGGGCAGATAGGGCGTCCCCATCAGCGCGGTCAGCACGGTGAGGTTGCCCCCCAGCAATCGCCCCTGCGCCTTCCCGCCTTTGATCGTCCGCGTCCGCCACTGGCGCGGCACCAGCCGGTCCTCCACGCTCTGCGGATTGGCGTAGGTCGGCGTCGCGCCGTCGAAGGCGAGCGCGCGGAACGGCTCCCACGAGGCCTTGCCCCAGGCGCTCGACGCATTGGGTCCGTGGATCGTGGTGAAGCCGGCATGGGCGGCGAACGCCATGTGCAGCGCGGTGATGTCGCTATAGCCGATCAGCAGCTTGGGATTGGCGCGGATCGTCGCGAAATCGAGGTAGGGCAGCATGCGCGCGCAGCCCCAGCCGCCGCGCACCGCGAACACCGCCTTCACGTCCTTGTCGGCATACATGGCGTTGACGTCGGCGGCGCGGGCCCGATCCTCGCCCGCCAGATAGCCATATTTCTTGCCGAGCGTCGCCCCCGCCTTGGGCACGAGACCCATCGCCCGGATCGTCTCCTTCACCGGCTCCAGATCATAGACGTCGTCGGTGAAACCGGCGGGCTCGATCAGCCCCACCGTATCGCCCGCCTTCAGCCGGGGCGGCTTGCGGGTGGGCTGCAGGGTCGCGAGTGCGGGAGCCGTGAGCAAAGCCGCGCCCGCCGCCCCCATGGCCGCTATCGCCTGCAAGGTCGCGCGCCGATCGATCATGCCGTTCTCCATTCCAGGCCCACCACCGTCATCCCGGCCTTGCGCCGGGATCCCGCTTCTTCTTTCCCACGCCCCTTACGTCCTCCCACGCCCCTTTTCGTCATCCCCGCGCAGGCGGAGATCCATCAGCCGCAGCCTATCGATCAGATCGGCGACGCCGCGACAATGGATTCCCGCCTGCGCGGGAATGACGGACGGTGAACGTTCAGGGCCAATCGACATTCCGCCATTTCCCCGTTCGCGCATCCCGCGAGGTAGGCCGAACAGTCTGTGAGCGCCTCCCATCCCCCGTTCGTTCTGAGCGAAGTCGAAGAACGTGCTGCGAACGACGTCGCCTGAGGCCCGTGCTTCGACAGGCTCAGCACGAACGGGTCAGATGGGGCAAATGTCGATACGCCCTCACGCGTCGATCGTGCGATCCTCGACATTGTCGATCAGCGGCGGATCCGCCGGCTCGGCCACGTCCAGCGTCGCTTCCATCGCCGCCAGCATCGCCGATCCGCCCTCTTCCGCGCTCGACGCGCCCGAGCGCATGAACGCGAACAGCTCGCGCCCCGTGCCGGAGCGCTGGCGCGGCCGGGGGGTCGCCGGGCGCATCGCCCATTCGGCCGGGTCGACCAGCACGTCGATCTGCCCGTCGTCGGCCGAGATGCGGACGAGGTCGCCGTCGCGCAATTTGCCGATCGGCCCGCCCGCCAGCGCCTCGGGCGTCAGGTGGATCGCCGCCGGCACCTTGCCCGACGCGCCCGACATGCGCCCGTCGGTGAGCAAAGCCACCTTGAAGCCCTTGTCCTGGATCGAGCTGAGCGGCGGGGTCAGCTTGTGCAGCTCCGGCATGCCGTTCGCCTGCGGCCCCTGGAAGCGGACCACGATCACGACGTCGCAGAACAGCTCGCCCGCCTTGTACGCGCGCACCACATCGTCCTGCTCGTCGAACACGCGCGCCGGCGCCTCGATCGTCCAACGCTCGGGGTCGACCGCGCTCGCCTTGAAGATCGCGCGGCCCAGATTGCCCGCGATCAGGCGCATGCCGCCGTCCGGCTGGAACGGCGCCGAGGCCGGGCGCAGCATCTTCTCGTCACGCGTCTCGACAGCCGGAACCCACTCCAGCTTCTCCGCCGCGTCCAGTTGCGGCGCGCAGCCATAGGCCGCCATGCCGCCCTTCCACACGGTCAGGATATCGTCGTGCACCAGCCCCGCCTCCAGCAGGGTGTGGATCGTGAAGGCGATGCCGCCCGCCTCGTGATAGCCGTTCACGTCGCCCGGCCCGTTCGGATAGACGCGCGCGATCAGCGGCACGGCGGACGAGATCCGGTCCAGATCCTCCCAGTCGATCAGGATCCCCGCCGCGCGCGCGATCGCGGGCAGGTGGATCGCGTGGTTGGTCGATCCGCCCGTCGCCAGCAGGCCCACCGCCGCGTTCACGATCGCCTTCTCGTCCACGCACAGGCCGAGCGGGCGATAATCGTCGCCGCTCCAGCCGATCTCGGTCAGGCGGTGGACGGCGGCGCGGGTCAGTTCCTGACGCAGCTTCGTGCCCGGATGGACGAAGGAGGAAGCGGGCACGTGCAGGCCCATCATCTCCATCATCATCTGGTTGGAATTGGCCGTGCCGTAGAAGGTGCAGGTGCCGGCCGAGTGATAGGATTTGCTCTCGCCCTCCAGCAGCGCATCCTCGCCCACCTTGCCCTCGGCATAATCCTGCCGGATGCGGGCCTTCTCCTTGTTGGGCAGGCCGGTGCCCATCGGCCCCGACGGGATCAGGATCGTCGGCAGGTGGCCGAAGCGCAGCGCGCCGATCATCAGCCCCGGCACGATCTTGTCGCAGATGCCGAGCAAGGCCGCGCCCTCGAACATGCCGTGGCTGAGGCCGATCGCGGTGGAGAGCGCGATCGTGTCGCGGCTGAACAGCGACAGCTCCATGCCCGGCTGGCCCTGCGTCACGCCGTCGCACATCGCCGGCACGCCGCCCGCCACCTGCGCCGTCGCCCCCACTTCGCGCGCGAAGATCTTCATCTGCTCCGGATAGCGGCCATAGGGCTGATGCGCGGAGAGCATGTCGTTATAGGCGGTGACGATGCCGATGTTCATCGCGCGCTGGGCGATGATCGCTTTCTTGTCCTCGCCCGAGGCCGCGAAGCCGTGCGCGAGATTGCCGCACGACAGGCGCGGGCGATCCACCCCCGTCTCCCGCTCGGACGCGATCAGGCGGAGATAGGCGGCGCGCGTCGTCCGCGATCGCTCGATGATACGGTCGGTGACGGCGGCGATGCGGGGATCGAGGGTCATGGCTCAGTCCTGCAGGTACGGGGTGATCACAAAGACGCGGCCAGCACGGACGCGGCGCCGAACAGGCCCGGCTCGGCATGGCTTATCATGGCGACAGGGATGCCGTGCATCATCGTTTCAAAACGGCCCTTGGCCCGGAAACGCGAGAGCAGCAGTCCGGTATCCAGCTTCTCGCCGATGCGGGGCAGGATTCCGCCCGCCAGCACCACCGCGCACGCGCCCTGCGCCAGCGCGATATCGCCGGCGACGGTGCCCAGCAGCATCAGCCAGCGCTCCATCGAGGCATAAGCATGGAGATCGCGGCCCGATTGGGCGGCCTCCCACAGGGAGACCTGCTGCGGCGGCACGATCGCGCGATTTTCCAGATCCGCCAGCGCGATATGCACCTGCACCAGCCCCGGCCCGGAGACGAGCCGCTCGGCCGAGACACGCGGATAGCGACCCAGCAGGAAGCGCAGCATGTGGATGTCGACATCGTCCGCCGGCGCGAAGCCGACATGCCCGCCCTCGCACGGCACGATCAGCGGATTGCCGTCCTTCCAGTGGATCGAGGCCACGCCGAGGCCGGACCCCGGCCCCACGATCGACACCACGCCATTTTCGGGATTCTCGAACCGGTCGCCGTCCAGCCGCCGGAAATCCTCCGGGCCGAATGCGCCGACCGCGTTGGCGATCGCCTCGAAATCGTTGATCAGCTTCACGCTGTCGAGGCCCAGCCGATCGCCCAGCCCCGCCGGGCGCAGCACCCACGGGCTGTTGGTGAGCTTCACCTCGTCCTTGCCCACCGGCCCGGCCAGCGCGAACACGCCATGCTTGGCCGCGACATGGATGCTTTCGGCATAATGGCGATAGGCCGCCTCGAAGCTCGGATAATCCGCCGTGCGATATTTCTGCACGTCCGAGATCGCGATCCTGCCGCTCTCGTCGCGCTGCGCGCAGGCGAAGCGCGCATTCGTGCCACCGATATCGGCGACGATGCCGAGAGGCTCTCCCTCCGCCATTGCTCCGTCGCTCCTGTCCGTCATGTCCGATCCCGCAGCGGGCGGCCGCCCGTGCGCGCGGGTCTCCTACGGCATATCCGCCCGCGATGGGAAGACGAGGAAATGGCCGACGGACGCGAGGATGCGCCACTCTGGCGCGGGATTTGAGGCCAAAGTTCCTCCCCATCGCAGATGGGGAGGGGGACCATCCGCAGGATGGTGGAGGGGCGATGCCCCGCCCCTGCGCCTCGCCCCCACCATCAACCGCGCGTTCTTCCCCTCCACCGCGCTGCGCGCGGTCCCCCTCCCCATACAAGCATGGGGCGGAACTGGGACTACCCCCCGATCGCCGCCGCCAGATCCTTCATCCACCGCGCCGTGAACGCCCTGGACGCCCGCGCGGTGGGCGCTACGCCGTCGAACGCGTGGAACGCCGCCGGCACCACCGCCAGATCCACCGCAATCCCCGCGCCCGCCAGCCGGGTCGCATAGGCGATGTCCTCATCGTAGAAGAGGTCCAGCGTCCCCACGCCGATGAACGCCGGCGGCAGGCCGCGCACGTCGGTCAGCCGCGCCGGCACCGATCCGGCCGGCACGGTCGCGCCGCCCGGCGCCTGCCCCAGCAAGGATCGCCAGCCGAAGCGATTGGCCTCGGGCGTCCAGATGAACTGGCCCGTCCCCGGCCGCGCCGGGCGCGTGCTGGCGGTGCGATCGTCCAGCATCGGATAGATCAGCACCTGGAACGCCACCGGGATTTCGCGCCGGTCGCGCGCGGCGATCGCCAGCATCGCCGAATGGCCGCCACCCGCGCTGGATCCGCCCACCGCGATCTTCGCGCGATCGACGCCCAGCCGGTCGGCATTGTCATGCACCCATTTGAGCGCGGCATAATTGTCGTCGAGCGAGGCCGGGAAACGCGCCTCCGGTGCCAGCCGGTAATCGACCGACACGATCAGCCAGCCCTGCTCCTTCGCCGCCGCGCGCAGCCCCACGCCGATCCCCGCCGCGCCCGAGACGAACCCGCCGCCATGGATCCACACCAGAGCGCCGCGCCCCTTGCGCCCCGGCGCGCCATCAAAGGTCACCACCTTCACCGGCGGCTGGCCGGGCAGACCGGGGATCGTCTGCGGCGTGACCGGCAGCGTCGCCGGATCGGGTTCGGGCAGCAGATGCGCGTGCGCCGAGGGCGGCCGGTTGCGGAAGGCTTGGAGATTGTCGGCGGTGACGATCATCTCCTTCACCAGCCGCAGATCGTCGATCATCTCGGGATCGACCCCGGCGAAGCGATCCGCCTCGGCGGACGTCGCGGCCAGCAGCGGCCAGCCCGCCGCCCCCGCCGCGATCGCGGTGGCCGCCACACCCTTGATCCACTCACGCCGATCGATCCGCATCCCACTCTCCCGTACCGTTCACCTGCCCCCGAGGTGGAACCAGCGCCCACCCACTCTTCCCGTTCGCACTGAGCCTGTCGAAGCCTGTCCTGAGCGCCTGCCTTGGCAGGCAGTCGAAGGGTGCCGTTCTTCCTTCAACCTACGTCAGAAGAAAGACGGTGCTTCGACAGGCTCAGCACAAACGGAGAAAGGAACCGCCCCACCCCTCAAGGCTTCGCCACCTTCACCGCATAGACATGCGGCGCGCCCTCCATGTTCGACCGGAACACCATCCACTGCCCATCCGGCGTGAAGGTGATGTTCGGCTCCAGCCGGTAATCATGCTTGCCCATGTCCACGATCTTCTCGGTCGTCATCGTGCCGGGCGAGATCAGGCTGGCGGCATCGTCCGCATGGATGCCCGCCACGTCGGGCACGTCCTTCGGCGTGAACAGGTAGAGATATTTGCCGTCCGGCGCATGGGCGACCATCTCGCTGTCGCCGCCGTCGCCGGAGAAATGCTTGAGGTCCGGCGCCTGGTTATAGTGGACCGACCACCAGTTGCGCTCGAGATGATACCATTTGCGCTGGCCGGTCGCGATCTCATAGCCCGCCAGCCAGAAATCCTCGCCGCGCGGCGTCTGCAGATCGTACCAGATCCACTTGCCGTCCGGGCTGAAGAATTCGTGCCCGGCAATCTCCATGTTCATCGTGCGCTTGTGGACGATCCTGTTGTCGCTGCCGTCGGTCCGCACCGTCCAGATGCGATCCACCTTATGCCACGGCCCTTCGTGGCAATACATGATCAGCGTCGGATCGGTCGGCGAGAACTGGATATGGTTGAGCCAGTCCTTCGAGGCGACCACCACCTTGCGCTGCCCCGTGCGGATGTCGATCGTGAAGATCTCCATCGGGATGCCCGCTTCCAGCCGCTCGTTGAGGCGAACCTCCTTGGCCTCGGCAAAGGTGTAGGGCGTGCCGTCCGGCTTGTTGGCGGCATAGCTCGCCTGTCCGAATTGCTGGCGGATTTCGGGCTGGCCCTTCTTCTGCGTGCCGTCCGGCTGCAGCGGCTTGTCGCTCGCCGCCCACTGGCCGAGCAAAAGCGTCTCGTCCGCGTTGATCGATCCGATCGATCCCTTGGCGACGGTCGCGATCGTGCGGACCTTGCCGGTGTCGATATCGGCCGCGAAGATCGTCGTGACGCCCGGCCCGTCGTCGCGTTTGCGGCTCGCATAATAAGCGGTGCGCGTCTTGCGGCCGGTGAACAGCAACTGGAGGTCCTTGCCCGTCACCAGCGGCGTCAGGCTCCAGTCCTTGAGCGTGACGACCGCGATGCCGTCCGGCACCGAGATCACCATCTTGTCGCCCTGCGGCGTGTAGCTCATCTGGTGAAAATAGAGGCTGGCCGTGCCCGGCGCCTCGCTGATCCGCACGATCTGATGGCCGGTCGCCGGATCGACCCATTGCCGCGCCGGGGCGGCCATCACAGCCGGCGCGACCAGCGCCCCAAGGCTCGCCGCCATCCCACACCAGACCGCGACAGTGCGCCAGCCCATCCGCCTCTCCCTCATCCTCGTGCGGCGGACATGGCAGCCGTCCGCGCTCGCCGCTTGCCTTGCACCTTACCCGGCGCACCCGTAAAGGGCAGATAAATATGATAATCGGATTGGCCGCTTCGCATCCGGCCTGACAGGGGACTGAAAGCGCGGCGATGCGATTCCACCAGCGGCTCACCGGATCGATCCTGATCGCGCTCGCGGCTCTGGCGGCGCCTGCTGCAGCACTTGCTGTCCCCCCTGCTCCCGCAAGTCCGAGCGACATCCAGGCATCTCCCACACCCGCCCATCCTGAGGCGCTGGCCGAAAAGTCCTCGTCCGCCTCAAATTCTCCGTTCGTCCTGAGCGAAGTCGAAGGACGGGAAGCAAACGGTACGCCCGAAGCCCGTCCTTCGACTTCGCTCAGGACGAACGGATCGAAGACGAAGCCGACCTTTCAGCCGGGTTCTCAGGCACCTGAATACCGCCGCCCCCTGATCACAGACACTTCAACGCGCGGCGCTTTCGTGCTCGCCAACGCCGGCACCGTCGCCCCGATCGTCACGGATCCGGCCGATGCCGCCGTGGTCGGCCATGCCGCCGCCGATCTGGCCGACGATCTCGCGCTCGTCACCGGCCACCGCCCCGACATCCTCACCACGCTCCCCGCCGGCGGCATGCCGATCCTGCTCGGCACGCTCGGCCACAGCGCGTCGATCGATCGTCTCGTCGCGGCGGGCAAGCTGGATGTCCGACAACTGAAGGGTGCATGGGAGAGCTTCCTGATCGCCACCGTCCGCCGCCCGCTGCCGGGCGTGGAGCAGGCTTTGGTGATCGTGGGCAGCGATCGGCGCGGCACCGCTTATGGCGCCTATGAACTGTCGCAGGCGATCGGCGTCTCGCCCTGGGTGTGGTGGGCGGACGTCGCCCCGCGCCACCGCGACAGCCTGATCATAGCATCCGGCACGCGCCGCTTCGGCCCGCCCTCGGTGCGCTATCGCGGCATCTTCCTGAATGACGAGGATTGGGGCCTGATCCCCTGGGCCTCGCGCACCCACGATCCCGCGCGCGGCAATATCGGCCCGAAGACCTATGAGCGCATCTTCCAGCTGCTGCTGCGCCTGAAGGCGAACACGCTCTGGCCGGCGATGCATCACAGCAGCACGCCCTTCAACGACGATCCCGCCAACGCCCGCCTCGCCGATTCCTACGCGATCGTGATGAGTTCGTCCCATGCCGAGCCGATGCTCCGCAACAATGTGGGCGAATGGAAGGACGCCCCCGATCGCTTCAACTATGCGACCAATCCGGCGGGCGTCTCGGCCTATTGGAAGGAGCGCGCCACCGCCAATGCGGCTTACGAGAATCTGTGGCCGATCGGCATGCGCGGCATCCACGATTCCGGCCTGCTCGGCGCCGCCACCGATGACGAGAAGGTCGCGCTGCTCACGAAGATCTTCGCCGATCAACGCGCGCTGCTCGCGCAGGCGATCGGCCGGGATCCGAACCGCATTCCGCAGACCTTCACGCCCTACAAGGAAGTGCTGGACGTCTATCGCCACGGCCTGAAGGTGCCGGAGGACGTCACGTTGATCTGGCCGGACGACAATTTCGGCTACATCCGCCATTTCCCCAATGCTTCCGAGCAGGCGCGGCCGGGCGGCAACGGCGTCTATTATCACCTCTCCTATCTCGGCGCCCCGCTCTCCTATCTCTGGCTCAGCACCACCCCGCCCGCTCTGGTGCAGGAGGAGATGCTGCGCGCTTACGACAACGGCATCCGCACTGTCTGGATCGCCAATGTCGGCGACATCAAGCCGGCCGAGATCGACATCAGCCTGTTTCTCGGGATGGCGTGGGATATCGGCGCCGCGCGCGGCCGCACCCAGCGCGCCTTCCTCGATCAGTGGGCGGGCGCCACGTTCGGCGCGAGCCAGGGCAAGGCGATCGGCGGGCTGCTGGATGACTATTACCGCCTGAATTACGTCCGCCGCCCCGAGCATCTCCAATGGTGGCTGCCGTCCGAAAAGCCGCGCTTCAGCGCGTGGAGCGGCACCGAGATCGACACCCGCCTCGCCCGTTTCGATGCGCTGACGCAGGCGACCGGTGCGGTGGAGGCGTCGATCCCGGCCGATCTGAAGGACGCCTTCTTCGAGCTGGTCGATTATCCCGTCCGCGCCTCGGCGCTCGCCAATCGCCGCCTGTTCGCCTCGGAGCGGTACGCCCAGCTGATCGACGCCCACCCGGCCGAGGCCCGCGTCGCCGCCGGCATCGCGCGGGATGCCGATGCCGGGATCAAGGCGCTCACCCGCCGCTTCAACGATCAGGTGGCGGGCGGCAAATGGCGCTACATCATGGCGGAGGAGCCCGCCGACAATCAGTGGCGCGGCTTCCGCCTCGCCCCCGTCGCCCTCCCCGCCGAGGGTCTCGCCGGAACCGCCCCCTGGCCCGCCGCCACACCCGCAGTGGACGCCCCTATCATTATCGAAGCCGAAACCGCCGCCACCCCCCGGGGGTGGCGCCTGATTTCCGGCCTAAGCCACGGAGAAGGCTCGATAATGTCCGAGGCGGACGGCGCGCGCCTTTCATACAGGCTGATCGCCGTCACCTCCGCCACGCTGGACCTCGGCCTGATCCCCCTCTTCCCCGAGGGCGACGACAGCGCGCTCCACTTCGACGTCGCGATCGACGGTGCGGCGCCCCACCGGATCGACGTCCCCCGTCAGGCCGAAGGCGGCGGCTGGGCGCAGGGCGTGCTCGACAATCTCCTGACCGTGTCGACCGGCCTCACCCTCTCGCCCGGCCCGCACGACATCGTCATAACCGCGCGCGGCACCGGCCTCGCACTCGACCGGCTGACGCTCCGCCCCGCTCCCTCCTCCACCGCTCACTGAGGACAAACCGTGGTCCTGCCCTTATTCGCCCTCTTCATGCTGGCCGACACCGCGACCGCCCCCGCAGCCCCGCTGCGCTTCGATCTCGCCCCCGCCGGGCGCTCCGCCTCGGGCACCCCGGTCGCCCCCGATCGTCTCTATACGAAGGGCGGCTTCGGCTTCGAGCCCGGCGCCACGCCCGATGCCTTCCTGTTCTCGGCCGCCGTGCCCGAGGGCAATTACCGCGTCACCGTGAAGCTGGGCGATGCCAGGGCGGCGGGCGATACGACGGTGAAGGCGGAGGCGCGCCGCCTGATGCTGCTCAACGTGCCGACCAGGCCGGGCCGCTTCGTCGAGCGCAGCTTCCTCGTCAACGTCCGCACCGATACCCTGCCCCCGCCCCCGCCCACCGCGCCCGGCGGCACCGCCGTCCGCATCGATGCGACCGACAAAGCCAGCTATGCGTGGGACGAGAAGCTGACACTGGAATTTCTCGGCCACCCCAAGGTCGCCTCGATCCGGATCGAGCCGGTCACGGTGCCGACAATCTACTTGGCGGGCGACTCCACCGTCACCGATCAATATGGCGAGGATGCCGCCAGCTGGGGCCAGATGCTCCCCGCGATGCTCGACGATCAGGTCGTGGTCGCGAACCACGCCAAATCGGGCGAGACGCTGAAATCCTTCCTCACCGGCCTGCGGCTCGACAAGATCCTCTCGACGATCAAGCCGGGCGACTATCTGTTCATCCAGTTCGGCCATAACGACCAGAAGTCCCAGTGGCCCCAGACCTTCGCCGATACGAAGGAAACCTACCCCGCTTATCTGCGCGCCTATATCGCCGAGGCGCGGCGGCGCGGCGCGCATCCGGTGCTGGTCACCTCGCCCGAGCGGCGGAACTTCGATGCCAACGGCAAGATCGTCGGCACGATGACGGAATATGCCGAGGTCGTGCGCCAGGTCGCGGCCGAGCAGCATGTGCCGCTGATCGACCTCAATGCCGACACCGTGAAGATCTACGAGGCGCTGGGCCCGGACCTGTCGCCCAGGGCCTTCATGGCGCACGGCACCGACAAGACCCACAATGACAATTACGGTGCTTACCTGCTGGCCAGCGCGATCGCGGAACGCATCCGCGCCAACATTCCCGACCTCGCCCCGCACGTGACGATGCCCACCTTCGTGCCGTCCTATCCGCCCATGCCTGAAACCGTGCCCATCCCGCCCAGCGTCACCGTGCTGACGCAGCGCCCCGCCGGGAGCTGATCCGATGATGACCCGCAGAGAAATGGGCCTCGGCCTCGCCACCGCCGCCAGCGCCGCCTTGCTTCCCTTCCCGGCCCATGCCGCGCTCCGCATCAGCGTGCGCGATCATGGCGCGAAGGGCGACGGCAAAGCGCTGGACACGGACGCCGTCAACGCCGCGATCGCGGCGGCGTCCAAGGCCGGCGGCGGCACCGTTCTGTTTCCGGCGGGCCGCTACCTCTGCTTCACGATCCGGCTGAAGAGCGACATCACGCTGATGTTCGAAAAGGGCGCGGTGATCGAGGCGGCCGATCCGGCGCGGCATCCCGGCAAGTACGATCTGCCCGAAGAGGAGATCGACCAGCTCTATCAGGATTACGGCCACAGCTACTGGCGCAACAGCCTGATCTGGGGTGACGGCGTCGAGAATGTCGCGATCGTCGGCCCCGGCCTGATCCATGGCGTCGGCCTCACCCGCAACGGCCCCGGCGCGCGCTGGAAGGCACAGACCGGCGAGCGGCCGCTCTCGATGAAGGATCTGCCCGCCAACGCGATCGGCCATCTGGAGCCCGCCGCCGCCGCGATGCGCGGCCAGGGCAACAAGGCGATCGCGCTGAAGAACGGTCGCAACGTCCGCCTCTCCGGTTTCTCGATGCTGAAGTGCGGCCATTTCGCGATCCTCGCCACCGGCACGCAAGCGCTGACGATCACCGATCTTGCCATCGACACGGATCGCGACGGCATCGATCTGGATTGCACGAAGGGCGTGCTGGTCGAGCGCTGCCGCGTGAACACCTGCAATGACGACGCGATCGTCGTGAAGGCGAGTTACGCGCTGGGCAAGGCGATCCCGGCCGAGGACATCGTCATCCGCCACTGCGCCGTCTCGGGCTATGATCTCGGCACGATGCTGGATGGCACGCGCGGCACCACGCAGGAGTTCGCGCCCGATCGCGATCGCCCCACCGGCCGCATCAAGCTCGGCACCGAGAGCAACGGCGGCTATCGCAACGTGCTGGTCGAGGATTGCACCTTCGACCATTGCCGCGGCTTCGCGCTGGAGACGGTGGATGGCGGCGTGCTGGAGAATGTCGTCGCCCGCCGCCTGACGATGCGCGACGTGACGACCGCGCCGATCTTCCTGCGCATTGGCGATCGCCGCCGTGGCCCTGCCGGCACCGGCGTCGGCGCGATCCGCAATGTGCTGATCGAGGATGTCGAGGCGATCGGCATCGATCATCGTTATGCCGCCTCGATCGCGGGTCTGCCCGGCCATCCGGTGGAGCAGGTCACGCTCCGCAACATCCGCCTGACCTATGATGGCGGCGGCACAGCCGCGGACGCGGCGCTCGTTCCCCCCGAAGTCGCCACCGCCTATCCCGAACCCAGCATGTTCGGCACGCTCCCGGCATGGGGCCTGTGGATTCGCCACGCCAAGGACATTACGATCGACGGCCTGACGCTGGCCACCGCCAAGCCGGATGCGCGCCCGCCCTTCGGAATCGAGGATGCGCCCGGCCTGAAGGTCACGCGAACGCCGCTCTGGCGCGGTTAGGAGGCACGTGCTCCTGCGAACGCAGGAGCCCAGAGCTTCAGGCGCCGCGTTCGCAGCTCTGGGCTTCTGTGTTCACAGGAGCACCGGGGAAAATCGACCCCACGGCGGCACTCCGCGTTTGACGCCCGCGCCCAACCCACGTACCATCATGTACATATCAATTCCACATAATGGAACTTGGAGGGGTCGTGTCGATTCAGGCGTTCAAGATGCAGCTGAAGCCCGGTGTTATCGCCGAATATCGCAAGCGGCATGACGAAATCTGGCCCGAACTGTCGGCGCTGCTCACGGAGAGCGGCATCTACGACTATTCGATCTTCCTCGACGAAGAGACGCTGTCGCTGTTCGCCGTCCTGAAGCTGACCGACGACAACAAGCAGGCCGACCTGCCGCATCATCCGGTGATGAAGCGCTGGTGGGATCATATGGCCCCCCTTATGGAGGTGGAGCCCGGCAACAAGCCCAGGGAATGGGCGCTTCCGATGATCTTCCACCACGCCTGAGGGGAGGATCGTGATGCATCGCCGCCTGCTGCCGCTGCTGCTCGCCAGCGCGCTCGCCCCCGCCCCCTTCGCCGCCAGCGCGCAGGTGGGCCACCAGACCGAGAATCTGTCCGCGCCGGTCAAGACGTTCGGCCGCGTCTCCTATGATGCGCGCTCGCTGATGATCGACGGCAAGCGCCTCGTCATCTGGTCCAGCGAGATGCACCCGTTCCGGCTGCCGAGCCCGGATCTGTGGCGCGACATCCTCCAGAAGATGAAAGCGTCCGGCTTCAACACCGTCGCCGTCTATTTCGACTGGGGCTATCACAGCCCGAAGCAGGGCGTGTACGACTTCACCGGCATCCGCGACATGGATCGCCTGCTGACGATGGCGGAGGAGGAAGGTCTCTACGTCATCACGCGCGCCGGCCCCTATGTGAATGCGGAGCTGTCGCGCGGCGGCTTCCCCGGCTGGCTGGTCAACCAGAAAGCCCGCGCCCGCACCGACGATCCCACCTATCTCGCCGCGGTCGACGAGTGGCTGGACAAGATCAACCCGATCATCGCGCGCCACCAGATCAACGGCGACGGCAAGGGCCATAAGGGCACGGTCATCCTCCACCAGATCGAGAATGAACTCTCGGTCACCGGCCCCACCCAGCGCCGCTACATGGATCATCTGTACGCCAAGGCGCGCGCGGACGGCATCACGCTGCCGCTGTTCCACAATGATCAGGGCCGCAACGGATACTGGGTGCCCGAAAACTCCACGATCGAAAATGTCGTGAAGGGTCCGAACGACATGTATGCGTTCGATGGCTATCCCGGCGGCACCTGCACCGTCGAGGGCAAGCCCACGCGCGGCGTGGCGGCACCCGAATGGGGCTTTTACGGCCCCGGCGGCGCCAAGGGCGGTGCCTCCGCCTCGCCCAACACGCCGGGTTTCCTTGCCGAATTCGGCGGCGGCTGGTTCGATTATTGGGGATCGAACGGCGGCTATGAGTGCAACGCGATCCAGCGTGGCAAGCGCTTCCAGCGCGTCTTCTACGGCACGAACCTCGCCAACGGCATCGACATCCAGAGCTTCTACATGGGCTTTGGCGGCACCAGCTGGGGCTGGCAGCCCGCGCCCGTCGTCTTCGCCAGCTACGATTATGGCTCGGCCATCTCCGAGGCGCGCGAAGTGCGCGAAAAGGCCGAGGAGATGAAGCAGCTGGGCGGGCTGATCGCCACCGTGCCCGATCTGGCGGGCATGGTGCCGGCGGGCGAAGTGCAGGTTTCCTCGCCCAACATCTCGGTCTATCACGACAAGAGCCCGGAGAGCGACGCGCGCTTCCTGCTCGTCACGCACAAGCCCTCGAACGGGCAGAGCGACGACAGCTTCACGATCACGGCCGATCTGCCCGACGGCCATTATGCATTCCCCGCCGCCGCCTCGATGCGCCTCAATGGCTATGACGCGAAGTGGCTGGTGGCGGGCGTGACTCTCGGCGGCCAGCGGCTGGTCTATTCCACCTCGGAGGTGCAGGCCGCGCTGACGCAGGACAAGCAGGATCTGATCCTGCTCTATGGCCGCGCGGGCGAGAGCGGCGAGACGATGCTGCGCTACGCCTCCGCGCCCAAGGTGACGGTGCTGGAAGGCGCCGCCACCAGCAGCTTCGATGCCGCCAAGGGCGATCTGCGCCTGAATTACGACCACAAGGCCCGCAACGTCGTCCGCATCGAGGGCGGCGGCCGCCCGGCGCTGACGCTGATCCTCGCCGACGAGGCCGAGGGCGTGCGCTACTGGAAGCCGCAGGGCAGCGACGTGCTGGTGCGCGGCCCCGCTTTGGTCCGCACCGCCGTCACCACCGGCGGCACGCTCGCGCTGACCGGCGACACCGCCGACGCCACCCCGCTCGAAATCTGGGCGCCGGCCGCCGTGAAGGCGGTGCGCTGGAACGGCGTGGCGGTCGCCACCAAGGCCTCGGCCATCGGCAGCCGCATGGCGGCCAAGCCGCTCGACGGCCCCGTCCCCGTCACGCTGCCCGTACTCGCCAACTGGCGCATGGCCGCAGGCTCGCCCGAGGCCGATCCCAGGTTCGACGACAGCGGCTGGCAGACAATCGACCATCGCGGCAGCGCGACGATCACCGCCAAGCCCGATGGCCAGCCGACGCTCGTGATGGACCCCTACGGTTTTCATGACGGCGACGTCTGGTATCGCGGCCGCTTCCAGGGCGGTGCGGACGCCAAGCAGATCGCTCTGTTCTATGGCGGCGGCGGCGCGGGCCTCGCGCAGGTGTGGCTCGACGGGCAGTTCGTGGGCCAGAACGAGATCGCCAGCGGCCTGCCCCGCCCGATCACGACCGCGCTCGCCACCATCCCCCTGCCCGCCGCCGCACAGGCGCCGGGCGAGCATGTGCTGAGCGTGATGGTCCGCAATGACGGCCATAACTGGGATCTGGACGGCGACGATTTCCACAAGGAAGCGCGCGGCCTCATCTCGGCCTCGCTGGAGGCGCCCGGCGGCCGCAGCTTCACCATCCCGATCGACTGGAGGATCCAGGGCAAGAAGGGCGGCGAGGATCTGCCCGATCCCGCGCGCGGCCCCGCCAACAGCGGCGGCCTCTATGGCGAGCGGATGGGCTGGCACCTGCCTGGCTTCGACGATCGCGGCTGGAAGCCCGCCACCGTCCCCGCCACCTCGGCGCAGGCGGGCACCAGCTGGTATCGCACCAACGTCACGCTCGCCGTGCCGAAGGGCGAGGATACGACGATCGCGCTCGCCTTCGGCGACACGAACACCCCGCGTTCGGTCGCCAAATATCGCGTGCTGATGTTCGTGAACGGCTGGAATATGGGCCAGTTCATCGCCCATGTCGGCCCGCAGCGCATCTTCCCGATCCCCGAGGGCATCCTCAATCATCACGGGGCGAACAGCATCGCGCTGGCCGTCACCTCCGATGGCGCGCCCGGCGATGCGCTGGAGGGTGTGAAGCTCGTCAGCCTGCGCACCGTGAAGGGCGGCGTGCCCGTGAAGATGGTCGAGGCGCCCGCGACTCCGTCCCAGCTCAAATGATCTTTTCCAACCGCTTCATCCGGCGCCCCGCGCCGCAGCTTTCAACAGGAGACTAAATTGGCCGCCCTTACCCATGACGTGCCGCACGGCACCGTCACCACCGCCATCGACAAGCTCATCGACAATCTGCTGAACATCAAGGACGAGACGGGCGAGTTCCTGCTTCACCTGGAAGACGGCCGGATCATCGACACCAAGGGCTGGGCCGGCTGGGAATGGACCCACGGCGTCGGCCTGTTCGGCCTGTGGCGCCTGTTCGAGCAGACCGGCGACAAGAAGGCGCTGGCGGTGATCAAGCAGTGGTTCGAGGACCGCTTCGCCGAGGGCACGCCCACCAAGAACATCAACACGATGGCCCCGTTCATCACGCTGGCCTATCTGTATGAGTACGAGCCCGATCCCCGCTACATCCCGTATCTGGATACGTGGGCCGAGTGGCTGATGGCGCCGGACGGCCTGCCCAAGACGGAGGAAGGCGGCTTCCAGCACATCGTCTATAACGATGTGAACCCCGGCGAGATGTGGGACGACACGCTGATGATGTCGGTGCTGCCGCTGGCCAAGATCGGCCTGCTGCTGAACCGCCCGCATTATGTGGAAGAGGCCAAGCGCCAGTTCCTCATCCACATCAAATATCTGTTCGACAAGAAGACCGGCCTCTGGTTCCACGGTTGGGATTTCAACGGCCGCCACAATTTCGCGGAAGCCCTGTGGGCGCGCGGCAATTGCTGGGTGACGATCGCGATCCCCGAGATCATCGAGATCCTCGATCTGCCGCAGGGCGATGCGCTCCGCACCTTCCTGATCGATACGCTCGCCGCCCAGGTGAAGACTCTGGCCGAGACGCAGGATGCCGAGACCGGCCTGTGGCACACGCTGATCGTCGATCCGACCTCGTATCTCGAGGCCTCGGCCACGGCGGGCTTCGCCTATGGCATCCTGAAGGGCGTGCGGAAGGGCTATCTGCCGCGCCATTATGAGGAAGTCGGCATCCGCGCGGTGAAGGGCGTCCTCGCCAATATCGACGATGCGGGCGAGCTGAAGCAGGTGTCGTTCGGCACCGCGATGGGCGACACGCAGCAATTCTACAAGGACATCGCCTTGACTTCGATGCCCTATGGCCAGAGCCTCGCGATGATCGCTCTGGGCGAATTCCTGCGGACCTACATCTGATGCGGAACGAGGCGACTTCGATCCTGCAGGCGGAGGGCGGTTATCACCGCCGCCACCTGCTGGGCGGAGCCGCCTGTCTTGCCGCGCTCACGACCCTGCCCGTGCGCGCGGCGCGGCAATTGGGGGTGTCGCCCACGGGCGGCTTCCTCAACATCCGCGATTTCGGCGCGAAGGGCGACGGCAGGACGATCGACTCCCCCGCCATCGATCGCGCGATCGAGGCCGCCGCGTCGCGGGGCGGCGGCACCGTCTATGTGCCGCCCGGCACCTATGCCTGCTACACGATCCACCTGAAGAGCATGATCACGCTCTACCTCGATCGCGGCGCCACGATCCTCGCCGCCTCGGTGCCGCTCGAGGGCACCACGCGCGGCGGCTATGATCCGGCCGAGCCGCAGGATCCGGCGATCGAGCCCTTTCAGGATTATGGCCACAATCACTGGCGCAACAGCCTGATCTACGGCGAAGGCCTGCACGACATCGCCATCGTTGGCGATGGCCTGATCTGGGGCAAGGGGCTGAGCCGCGGCCATCCCGATCCCGACAAGCCGAAGGCGGAACTGCCCGGCGTCGGCTGCAAATCGATCGCGCTCAAGAATTGCCGCAACGTGCAGTTGCGTGATTTCTCCGTGCTGGAGGGCGGCTGGTTCGCGTTGCTCGCCACCGGCGTCGACAATCTCGTCATCGACAATCTGACGGTCGACACCAATCGCGACGGCTTCGACATCGATTGCTGCAAGAATGTGCGCGTCAGCAATTGCACGGTGAACTCGCCGTATGACGACGCGATCGTGCCCAAATCCTCGTTCGCGCTGGGCTATGCGCGGCCGACGGAGAACGTCACCATCACGAACTGCCACGTCACCGGCAGCTATGTGGTCGGCACGCTGCTCGATGCCACGTACAAGCCGCTCCAGCGCAGCCGCGACACGTGGCTGCTCGGCCGCATCAAATGCGGCACGGAATCGAACGGCGGCTTCAAGAACATCACGATCAGCAATTGCGTGTTCGACAAATGCTGGGGCCTCGCGCTGGAGACGGTGGACGGCGCGATCATGGAGGATATCGCCGTCAGCAACATCACGATGCGCGATTGTCTCTCGGCTCCGCTCTTCCTGCGGCTGGGGCGGCGGATGCGCGGGCCCAAGGGCGTGCCCGTGGGATCGATGCGGCGCGTGCTGATCGACAATGTCACCTGCATGGGCACCTCGCTCTATCCGGCGATCGTCGCGGGCGTGGAGGGTTTCCCGGTCGAGGATGTGAAGATCAGCAATGTCTTCCTCAGCCTGCCCGGCGGCGGCGATGCGGCGATGGCCGCGATCGATCCGCCCGAGGCCGACACCACCTATCCCGATCCCGATCGGTTCGGCCCGCTGCCGGCGAGCGGCTTCTTCGTCCGCCATGCCCGCAATATCGAGCTGTCGCATGTCGAGGTCCGCACCCGCGCCGCCGATGCCCGGCCGGCCGTGTGGCTCGGCAACGTTGACGGCTGCGACATTACGGGGCTGAAGGTGCCGGCCGCGTCGCCCGTTTTCGCGCAGCGTTCCACCACGGGCCTCCGCGCGGCGGGGATCGTCAGGATGCCGACCGCATGAGCGCCTTCCAGCCCTCTCGCCGTGACATGCTGATCGCGGGGAGCGCCGCCCTCGCCGCCGCGCCCTTCCCCGCCGCCGGAGCCGCAGCCTCCGGCCGGCGCCTGCCGATCGACCAGTTCGACTATGGCGACGTCACCCTGCTGGAAGGCCCCGCGCTCGACCAGCAACGCGCCACCCACGCCGCCTTGATGGCGATGGACGAGGATGCGCTGCTCAAGCCTTTCCGCCAGCGTGCGGGCCTCGCCGCGCCGGGACCGGACCTCGGCGGCTGGTATAATTTCTCCGCCAATTTCCTGCCCCCGCGCGATATGCACGGCTTCATCCCCGGCCACACGCTGGGGCAATATGTGTCCGCGCTCGCGCGCCTGTCCGCTGTCGCCGGCGATGCCGCCACCCGCGCGAAGGTCGGCCGTCTGGTCGATGCGATGGGGCCGACGCTGGTCTCGGCTTTCTACGGCGAGAATTACGCGCTTCCCGCCTACACCTATGACAAGATCGCGGTCGGCCTGATCGACGCGCATGCCTATGCCGGCACGCCCGGCGCGATGGCATTGCTGGGCAAGGCGACCGACGCGGCTTTGCCCCACCTTCCCGAAAAGGCGCTCTCCCGCCCCGAGATGCGCGCGCGTCCCCACGCCAACGAGGCGCAGACCTGGGACGAGAGCTACACGCTACCCGAAAATCTCTACCGCGCGGCCACGCTGGGCGGCGGCGATCGCTACCGCGTGATGGCGCGGCGCTATCTCTACGACGCGCCCTATTTCGATCCGCTCGCGGCCGGGCAGAATGTGCTGGCTGGCAACCACGCCTACAGCCACGTCAACGCGCTCTCGTCGGCGATGCAGGCATGGGCGGTGGACGGCAGCGAGAAGCATCTGCGCGCCGCGCGCAACGGCCTCCAGTTCGTCGAGCAGCAGAGCTTCGCCACCGGCGGCTGGGGCCCGGCCGAAGGCTTCGTGAAGCCCGGCGAGGGCGCGCTCGGCAAATCGCTGGAGAATACCCATGCCAGCTTCGAGGCGCCGTGCGGCTGCTACGGTCATTTCAAGATCGCCCGCTCGCTGATCCGCGCGACCGGTGACAGCCGCTGGGGCGATGCGATGGAGCGCCTGCTGTTCAACGCGGCACTGGGCGTGCTGCCGCTGAAACCCAATGGCACCGCTTTCTATTATGCCGATTACAGCAGCATCGGCGCCAAGACCTATTTCGAATATCAATGCCCCTGCTGCTCGGGCACGATCGGCCAGCTGGTCGCCGACTATGGCATCAGCGCCTATCTGCATGATGCAGGCGGCGTGTTCGTGAACCTCTATCTGCCCTCGGAGGTGCGCTGGCAGGGGGTGACGCTCACGCAGCGCACCACCTATCCGGTCACCCCAGAGACGCAGTTGACCGTCGCGACGCGCAAACCGCGCCGCTTCGCGCTGCGCTTGCGCATCCCGGCATGGGCGACGGCGGGCGCGACGCTCACCGTCAACGGCCAGCCCTCCGGCGCCGCGATCCGCCCCGGCCAGTTCGCCGAGATCGTCCGCACCTGGTCCGATGGCGATCGGGTGAGCCTCGCCTTCGCCACGCCGCTGCGGCTGGAGGCGGTGGAGGCCGAAACGCCGCGCCGCGTGGCGCTGATGCGCGGGCCGCTGGCCCTGTTCCAGACGGGCGACCATCTCGTCACCTTCCGCCGCGAGGATCTGCTGGGCGCGACGCAGGACGGGACGAACCCGCGCTGGACCGTCGCCACCGACAGCGGTCCCAAGGATTTCCTGCCCTATTCCGCCATCGAGGCCGCCCGCCCGACCCGCCTCTATCAGGTGGTGGCGGTGTAGCGAACCAACGCATGTAGAGCCCCCTATCCCCCGTTCGTGCTGAGCCTGTCGAAGCACCGTCCTTCTTATCTCCCGCTGAGAAAAGGACGGCCTTTCGACAGGCTCAGGGCAAGCGGGAATTGAGTGAAACCCATCCCGTGGATGGTTGAGGAGTAGAAGACGATCATGGCCTCGGCCGTTTTGCCCCCCGCCCGGCCCGTGCGCTGGTACAATCTCGTCGCCTACGGCTCGAACGACGTGCTGGGCGCGGGATCGATGGCCGTCATCAGCACGTGGATCCTGATCTTCTACACCAGCTTCTGCGGGCTCTCCGCGGCGCAGGCGACGATCATCTTCGGCGTCGCGCGCGTGCTGGATGCGTTCACCAGCCCCACGATCGGCTATCTCTCCGACAATATCGGCCGCAGTTGGCTGGGGCGCAAATTCGGGCGGCGGCGCTTCTTCATCCTCGCCGCCATCCCGCTCTTGCCCAGCTTCGCCATCATGTGGGTCGCGGGCCAGAATTTCTGGTATTATCTCGTCACCTACGTGCTGTTCGAGATGGTCTACGCGATGGAGATCATCCCCTACGAGACGCTCGCCTCCGAAATGTCGACCGACTACCGGACGAAGGCGAAGTTCGCCGGCGCGCGCATCCTGCTCGGCCAATGCTCGGCGATCGGCGCGGCGTTCCTGCCCGGCTGGCTGATCTCCTGGCTCGGCCCGGATTCGCCCGACACCTATCTCTACATGGGCATCATCTTCTCCGGCCTGTTCATGGCCGCCGCCGGTTTGCTCTACGCGTTCAGCTGGGAACGCGCCCGCCCGCCGGGCCTGGACGAGGAAGAGGCCGCCCGCAGCAGCCCCACGCTGGGCGCCGCGTTCAAGGCGCTCTATCGCAACCTCTTCTCCACATTGCGCATCCGCGCCTTCCGCCTGCATCTCGGCATGTATCTGGGCGGCTATATCAGCCAGGACATCTACAACGCGGCCTTCACCTATTTCGTGATCTTCGCGCTGGCCGGCTCCACCGCGATCGTCGCCAATCTGGTGGGCGTGACGTATATCGTGCAGTTCGTGGCGGTGATCCTCGCGATCAATTTCGCGCTGAAGCTGTCGCCCGCCGCCGCCTATCGCATGGCGGCGATCAGCTTCGCGATCGGCGTGGTGATCTTCCTCGCCATGTATGCGGCGGGCTATCCCGCCACCTCTGCTCTCTTCTGGGTGCCGGTGGTGTTCGCAGGGCTGGGCCGCGGCGCGCTCAACTACATTCCGTGGGCTACCTACAATTACATGGCCGACGTGGACGAGATCGTCACCGGACGCCGCCGCGAGGGCGCGTTCGCCGGCGTGATGACGTTCGTGCGCAAGATGAGCCAGGCGCTCGCCGTGATCCTCGTGGGGCAGGTGATGGAATGGTCCGGCTTCGTCTCGAAGGCGACCACGCAGAGCCCCACCGCGATCGCCGCGATCGTGGGCGTGATGGGCGCGGGCACGATCGCGATGCTGGCCTTCGGCATCTTCGTCTCCAGTCGCTTCCGCCTCACGCCGCGCACGCACGGCATCCTGATGGCCGAGATCGAGCATCTGCGCGCCGGCCACACCGCACCAACCACGCCCGAGCATGGCCACATCGTCGAGGACCTGTCAGGCTGGCGCTATGACCAACTGTGGGGGGCCAATCCGGTGGCGGCGAAATGATCGGTCTTCTCGCTTTCGCAGCCGCTGCCACGGCGCAGCCCGTCATCGCCCCGAAACCCCTGTTCCGCGATCCAGTTTATGACGGCGCCGCCGATCCGACGACGGTCCACGATCCGAAGACGGGCGAGTGGGTGATGTTCTACACGAACCGCCGCGCCTCGCTGCCGCCCGCAGCGGACCCCAAGGACGTCAGCTGGTTCCACGCCACCCACATCGGCATCGCCCGATCGAAGGACGGCGCACACTGGCGCTATGGCGGCATCGCGGCCATCCCCAAGTCCTGCACCGGCGAGACCTTGTGGGCGCCCGATGTCGAGCGCTTCAACGGCCTGTGGCACATGTGGATCACGGTGGTGCCGGGCGTGTTCAAGGACTGGAACGCGCCGCGCTTCCTCGTCCACCTCACCAGCAAGGATCTGAAGAGCTGGCAGTGCGGCGAGCGGCTGGAGCTGGGATCGGACCGGATCATCGATGCCAGCGTCGCGGCGCTGCCCGAGGGCGGCTATCGCCTGTTCTTCAACGATGAGCGGATGAACAAGGCGATCCGCACCGCCGACAGCAACGATCTCGTCCACTGGACGGTGAAGGACCGCCTGACCGAAACCCCCGGCGAAGGCCCCAAGGCCTTCCGCTGGAAGGGGAAGTGGTGGCTGATCTCGGATGCGTGGAAGGGGCTGCTGGTGATGCGCTCCGATGACGGCACGCACTGGACGCGGCAGTCCGACTATCTGGTGGCCGATGCGGGCCAGGCCGAGACGGACCGCGCCAAGGGCCAGCATCCCGACGTGATCGTCGCGGGTGACCGTGCCTACCTGATCTATTTCGTCCACCAGACCGGCGAACCGCAAGCCGCCACCAACCCCGCCTGGGGCCGCCGCACCGTGATCCAGATGACGGAGTTGCACGAGGCCGGTGGCGTGGTGACGGTGGACCGCAACGCCCCGACCGAGGTGGTGCTGAAGTAGGGTGCGGCGGCGTTAGAACAGAGGCGGCGTTAGAATAGAGAGCGCCCCCTCGCCTCCCACCCCTCGTCATTCCCGCGAAGGCGGGAATCCATGGACGGCAGGCCACCGCTGGGAAGCTCAACGACAAGTTGTGGAATCCATGGCTTCCCGCCTTCGCGGGAACGACGGTTATTGGTGGAAAACGGCCGTCTCCCTGCTAGCAATCGCGGGGCACCGGTCGAGGCTGCAAGAATGAGCAATGCCATTACATCGACGAGTGCCAGCGATCGGATCGCCAATCTCGACCTGTTGCGCGGAATAGCCTTTTGCGCGATTTTGCCCGTCAACGTCGTTGTCATGGGGACGGTCGGAGACCGCGAGGGCCTCCTCTATCCGTCTCACTGGGATTTGAATCGCATTTTATGGAGTGTTCTGCAGGTTCTTTTTGAGGGACCGGCCCGCGGAATGTTTATGATGCTTTTCGGAGTCGGCATGGCGTTGATGCTCAAGCGAACCGAGGGGCCGAATCCTCAGATCACACCCGTAGATGTTTGGACACGCCGGTGTCTGATCCTGCTGGGTTTCGGCGTCATTCAGTTTGCCGTTTTCATGTGGCCGGGCGAAGTTCTTTGGGATTATGGAATTGCCGGGCTCGCGCTGTTGGCGTTCCGCGTATCTCGGCTGCGGACGTTGTGGCTCTTTGCCGCCCTGATACTTCTCGGACTATGCGGATTGCGCGCCTATGTAACCTACGAACGCAGCCAGAATTTTGTGGTTGCGGCCCAAGCGGAGGATGCGAAGGCCCGTAGTCAGACATTGACCCCCGCGCAGCAAAAATCGCTGGATGCCGCACGCGGTGCTCATGACGCGCTGTATCCAAGCCCCTCGACCGTTAACGACGAAATCCAACAACGCACTCATCTGGGAACTCTTCTCGCCTGGAGCGCAAATGGTTGGGTTGCCCGCCATCTATCGACATGGAGTTGGCCGAGCGTCGCCGAATGCCTGAGCCTCATGCTGATCGGCCTCGGCCTTTATCGGACAGGATTTGTTACGGCCCAGGCCCAAAGCAGAACCTATGTCATTGTCTGTTTGGTGGGATACGGTGTCGGCTTGACCCTAAGACTGGCAGCTTTGGGATGGCTCGCCCGGACGGGATTTGAGGCCGAACCTCATCGCGTCATTCCGGAGATATCCGCGCTTCGCTCTTTCATTTACGAGCCCGCTCGCCTGTGTGTGAGCGTGGGGCATCTCTCGCTGTTCACGCTCCTTTTCCGTTTCGGAGCCTTAGGCAAAGCCACGGCTCTGCGGTCGCTGGGGCGCATGTCGTTGACCACCTACAGCCTTCAGTCCGTGCTGACGTCGATCTTCTTTTATGGTTGTGGAATGGTCGGCTTACTTAGTTTTTCGGGTTTGATGGCGGTTGCCGTCACGATCTGGGTCGCGACCGGGATCTTTGCCGTGCTGTGGCTGCGCAAGTTTTCGATGGGGCCTGCGGAGTGGCTGATCAGGGCCGGCGCATATGGTCGCTGGAAGCCGCTCTCAATGGAGACGCCTCGTTTGCGCCAAGTCTAGGCCAACAGCAATTCCACCGAATGTCCACATTGGGGACGTTAGCGGTCGCCCGTTCGTTGCCCACCCAACCGCTCAGCGTCAGGCCCTTACAGGAACCCCACCTGCCGCAGCCACGCCTCGCACAATTGCGGCCATAGCGACACCGACTGGCCCACCGTATCCAGCGCGAAGCCGTGCGGCGCGTCGCCGAAGACGTGGAACTCGACACTGCCCCCGGCCTCGCTCCAGGCGCGCTGCAGGCGGAAACCATTCTCCACCGGCACGACCGGATCGTTGCCCGAATAGACGATGAAGGCGGGCGGCGGCCCCGGCAGAAGCCGCGCATCGGGCTGGAGGCGATCGTACATCGCCTGCTTCTCCGCAGGTGGCAGCGGCGGCTTGTCGGCGATGATCGTGCGGCCCCTGGCGTTGGTGGAGATCGGGCCATAGCCGATCACCGCCACGTCCGGGCGGCAGGCGGGTTCGGGCGCCTCGCCCCACTCGGCCGGATAGGCGGCCGCGAGGCAGGCGGCGAGATGGCCGCCCGACGACAGTCCGACCGCGCCCACGCCGCCCGCATCGCCATCGGCGCGGATCATCCGCATCGCCTCGATCGCGTCGTCCAGCGCGGCCGACGGGCCATTGGCGGCATCGGGAAAGCGGTGGATCAGCACATAGGCCTGATAGCCGAGCCCCGCGAGCCAGCGTGCCACCTGCACGCCCTCGCGCCCCGCCATCAGCGCGGTATAGCCGCCCCCGCCGAGGATTAGCATCGCGCGGCCGTTGGGCCTGGCCGGCGCGTAGCCCAGCAGCACCGGCACCGCGACCGCCGTCACCACCGCCGCCTCGGGCGCGGCGCTGTCGTCGGCCAGCGTGAAGGCGGCCGCATCGTCGCCCCGCTCCAGCCCGTCGCCCGAAGGAGCCTGGCTGGTCGCCCCGCGCAGCGGCCGGATCGTATCCGCGCCCAGCATCGTCACATCCGTCATCCCTCAGCAGCCCGGCGTCGCGCCGTCGAACGAGCTGTGACCCGCCACGCAGGGGTGCGTGGGATAGGCCTCGCCATCCAGCTCGGTCGCCTCGCGCACCACGCTCAGCCGGTCGCCCTCGTCGCGCATCTCGTAAAGCTTGCCGAGCGCGTTGGCGAAGGGCCGGTGCAGCACCATCATCAGCCTGCCGTCAAACGTGCGGAACAGCATTCCGTGCCCGCTGTCGCGCTGCACAAGCGGGCCGAGCTGTTCCCACGGCCCCTCGATCCCGCCGCTCGTCGATCGCGCCTGCCCCTCGACATAGCCCTTCGTGCCGTAGCTGGACCACAGCATCAGCAGAGTGCCGGTCTTCGTGCGGAACAGTTCCGGCCCGTCCGTGACGAACACGGTATCGCCTTCAGGCTGCTTCTGGCCGACCACCCACGGCCCTTCGCTCGCCTTGAACAGGACGCGCGACGGGCCGGCGATCGAGAGATCGTCCTTCAGCGGTGCGGCCTCGATCGTACCGTCCACGATCTGCCACCACTCATGCGAATAGACGACGAACGGCTTCCCCTTCGGATCGACGTAAAGCGATCCGTCCAGCGTCATCTGACCCTTGGGCACGATCGGCTCGCCGCCGCGCACCAGCGTGTAGGGGCCGTCGACTTTGTCCGACACCGCCAGCACGGTGCCGCGCCGATAGGTGTCGCGCGGGCCTGCCTTGCCGATCACCGCCTTCGCATTGTGGAAGGTGGTGAACAGATACCATCTGCCCTTCCAGCGATGCACTTCGGGCGCCCACGCGCCGGCATCGGCCCATCTGCCCTCGGGCAGCACGAAGGCGAGCCTGGGCTTCGTCCAATGCTTCAGATCGCGGCTGGCATAGACCATCGTGCCGAGCCGTCGATCGCCCGTCATCGCCGCTTCGTTGCGCGTGAAGAGGTAATAGGTGCGGCTCGCCTCGTCCGCGACGATCCAGGGATCGTGCAGGTGCATGTCCGTCATCACCAGCGGCGCAGCGAGAGGGGCAGGAGCGAGCTGGGCGGATGCCGGCGCAACGGCCAGAAGGCCAGCAACAACAGCAGTCAAGAAGCCGTTCGCCCTGAGCTTGTCGAAGGGCCGTCCTTCTACGTCCCGGTCGGACGAAGAAGGACGATGGTTCGACAGGCTCAGCACGAACGGGAACGAAGGACGTGACCTCACGAGCCCGACGCGAGCGCCAGCTGGTTGCCGTAGCCGATCACGACGGTGGCGATCAGCAGCATCGCGATACCGCCCCACACGATCGCCTTGATCTTCGGGCCCGCATCCTTCCACTCGCGGAAGGCGAAGCCCCAGCAGGTGCCGAAGATGATGATGCTGGCCATGTGCAGCGTCCAGCTGGAGAAGCCCAGCCGGCCCATCTGGCTCTCGCCCATCGTGTAGAAGAAGAACTGGAAATACCAGGTCGTGCCCGCCAGCGCGCTGAACAGGAAATTGGCGAGCAGCGGAGGCCGGGCGCCGCCGTCGCTGGCCTGCCCGGTCCACTGGCCGGCCGTTCCGTTCTTCAGGATCAGGAACGCGCACCAGATGCCGTTGGTGACGAGGCCGCCGAACATGACGAGGCACAGCACCGGCAGGCCGGTCCACAGCGGGCCCGTGCCGGCCGAGGCCGACAGCACCTTCACCGGCTCGCCCGCCGCCAGCCCGAAGGCGAAGCAGGCGGACATGATGCCCGAGAAGATCGCGACCAGGATGCCCTTCTTGAAATCGAATTCGGCGACCACGGCCTTCTTCTGCTCGGCCGTGAGCATCGCATCCTTCTTGGCGCCCGCGACGGCGACGATCACGATGCCGACGAGCGTCAGGAACAGGCCGAGCAGCACGACATTGCCGGACGTGGTCGCGAGCAATTTTTCGTGGAATTCGCCCGTGAACAGCGGCGGGATCAATGTGCCGAAGACGGTGCACAGACCCAGCACCACCGCCATGCCCAGCGACAGGCCGAGATAGCGCATCGTCAGGCCGTAGGTGAGACCGCCAAAGCCCCACAGCAGGCCGAAGAAGATCGGCCAATATTTGGCGCCGGCGGGCGCGCGGCCCAGCACGCCCAGCAGGTCCTGCGTCTGCAGCCCGGCGAACAGCCACGGCGCGAACAGCCAGGAGAAGATGCCGCCCGTGAGCCAGTAAATCTCCCACGACCAGCGCTTCACGCCCTTGTAGGGCACGTAGAAGCTCGCGGAGGCGAGCCCGCCCAGCCAGTGATAGAATACGCCGATCAGCGGATTGGGCGTCATAGGTCCAGACCCAGTCTATAGATGCGGTTGGCGTTACGGCCGAACAGCGCGCGCCGCTCATCCTCGGAGAAATCGGCCGCGATCGCGTGATAGGCTTCCAGATAGCGATCGAGCGGCGCGAACAATTTGTCGGTCGGGATGTCGCTGGCGAACAGGCAGCGATCCGTGCCGAACATGTCGATCGCCTCCAGCAGGAAGGGCCGCACGCCCTCCGCCGTCCAGTCGCGCGCGATGAAGCCGAGGCCGGAGAGCTTGATCGCCACATGCGGGTTCGCCGCCAGCGCGCGCAGGCCATAGCGCCAGCGCGTCACGCCCTCGCGGTCGGTCGTCACCGGCATGCCGATATGGTTGATGATGACGGGGATTTCGGGGTGCCGCTCGATCAGCGGGGCGAGGCCCGCCATCTGCCCGGCATAGCATTGCAGATCGAACGACAGGTTATACTTGCCGAGCAGGCCGAAGCCGGCCCACCATTGATCGTCCTGCGTCACGTCGTGCGGCGTATAGGTGCGCAGCGGATTCGTGTGCCAGTTGACGATCTGGCGGATGCCGCGAACGCGGGGGTGCGCGGCATGACGCTCCAGCAAAGCCTCGACATTCGGATCATGCAGCGGCGCGAAGGCGACGATCGCGCTCGGCAGGCCATGCTGCTCGGCCTGGCTTTCCAGCCAGATCGTCTCGTCCAGCGCCTGCTCGGGATCGGCACCGGCATCGATATGCACCGTGCCGACGACATTCCACTTCGCCGTGTCCGCGCGATAATCCTCGGGGCCGTAATCGTGCGCGATAGGCTCGACGCTGCCATTGGGGCCATCGCTGCCGAACGGCGGCGTGAGCCAGGGATAGCGGATATGCTTCAGATCCCACAGGTGGATATGGGCGTCGACGAACGGTATCGGGGCCATCGGCCTCTCCAGGTAACAGGTAGAATGCCGCGCCGGCTCTTGTGGCCGGTCGCGGCTTTGATCGGATCAGAAGGTGGTGCGGCCGCCCGACGTGTCGAAGGTGGAGGCTGTGGTGAAGCTGCACTCCTCGGACGCCATGAAGCAGACCATCGCGGCCGATTCATGCACTTCGCCCAGACGCCCCATCGGGATCTTGGAGCGCATATAATCCACCTGGCTCTGCGGCAGCTGGGCCAGGATCGGGCTTTCGAACGTGGCCGGCGTCAGCGTGTTGGCGATCACGCCCTTGCCCGCCAGTTCCTTGCCGAGGCTCTTGGTGAGGCCGATCACGCCCGCCTTGGTCGCCGAATAGGCGCTGGCGTTCGGATTGCCTTCCTTGCCCGCGACAGAAGCGACGTTGACGATGCGGCCATAGCCGTTTTTCAGCATCAGCGGCACGACCGAACGGTTGCAGTAGAACAGCCCGTTCAGGTTGATGTCGACGACCTTCAGCCAGCTGTCGATCGGGAATTCGTGCACCGGCACGGTCGCGCCGGTGATGCCCGCCGAGCAGACGAGGATATCGACCTTGCCCAGCGCCTGCTCGCTCTCGAGCGCGGCGGCGGCGACCGCCTCCGCATTCGAGACGTCGAGCGCGACGACGTGGGTGGCGCCGACCTCTTCCTTCGCCGTCGCCAGCGCTTCCGCGTTCAGATCCCAGAGGACGACCTTGCCGCCTTCCGCCACGATCCGCGCGGCCGACGCCTTGCCCAGGCCCGAGGCCCCGCCGGTGACGATCGCGCAGCGGCCTTCGAAACGACCCGCATAGACGCTCATGCGATCACCTCGTCACCCAGCTGGCGCCACTCGACGACCTTCTGCGTCTGCGTGCCGAGCTTGGCGATGCCCAGCTCCATCACGTCGCCGGCCTTCAGGTAGATCGCCTCGGGCTTCTTGCCCTCGCCCACGCCCGGGGGCGTGCCGGTGATGACCAGATCGCCCGGATAGAGCGTGATATATTCGCTGACGTAGGAGATGATCTGCTTCAGATCGAAGATCATCGTGCGCGTGTTGCCGGTCTGCATCCGCGTGCCGTTCACGTCGAGATACATGTCCAGTTCCTGCGCGTCGCCCACCTCGTCGGGGGTCACGAACCAGGGACCGACCGGGCAGAAGGTGTCGTGGCCCTTGCCCTTGCTCCACTGGCTGCCGCGCTGCTTCTGGTTGAAGCGCTCCGACACGTCGTTGGCGAGGACATAGCCCGCCACCTTGTCCAGCGCGTCTTCCTCGGAGACGTAGCGGCAGGTCTTGCCGATGATCACGCCCAGCTCGACTTCCCAGTCGGAATGGGTCGAGCCCTTGGGCAGGATCACGTCGTCATTCGGGCCGGAGAGGCTCGACAGAGCCTTCATGAACATCATCGGCTCGGTCGGGATCGGCAGGTTCGATTCGATCGCGTGGTCGCGATAGTTGAGGCCGATCGCGACGATCTTGCCGATGCCCTTGAAGGGCACGCCATAGCGCGGATCACCCTCGACCACCGGCAGCGAGGCCGGATCGACGGCCTGCGCCTTGGCCAGCGTCTCCACCGAGATATCGTCCACGAATCCGGAGAGATCGCGGATCTTGCCATCGGCATCGACGAGGCCGGGCTTTTCCTGGCCAACCGGCCCGTAGCGAACAAGCTTCATTGAAATGGCTTCCGATCAGTGAGTGTAAGGACGGTGCATCGCGATGTCGCGATTGAGCTCGACGCCGAAACCCGGCGCATCCAGCGCGGACGCCTTGAGGCGGCCATTCTGCGGCACGGGTTCGCCGATCAGCTGCGGATGGAACATCGGCACCACCTCGGTCGGCCCCGGATGCATCATCAGGAATTCGGCGAACGGCGAATTGTGGCGCGTGATGACGAAGTGGTAGCTGTAGACGGACGAGCCGTGCGGCACGACCATCTTGCCCGCGGCGTCGGCCATCGCGCTGATCTTCAGCAGCTCGGTCACGCCGCCGCACCAGCCCACGTCGGGCTGGATGATGTCGCAGCAATCCATCTCCAGCAGCATGCGGAAGCCCCAGCGGGTCGCCTCATGCTCGCCGGTCGTCACCAGCATGCCCTTGGGCACGTTGCGCTTCAGCGCGGCATAGCCCCAATAATCGTCGGGGCTGATCGCCTCCTCGATCCACTTCAGGCCCAGTTCGTGCGCGGCGATGGCGAGGCGGGTGGCGTAATCCACGTCCAGCGCCATCCAGCAATCCCACATCAGCCAGAAATCCGGGCCGACGCGCTCGCGCATCTCGGCCAGCTCGGCGATATTCTTGTGCAGCCCCTCGACGCCCTCGGCCGGGCCGTGGTGCAGCGCCATCTTGCCGCCGATGAAGCCGAATTCCTTGGCCAGATCGGGGCGTGCGCCGGTCGCGTAGAATTGCAGCTCGTCGCGCACGGCGCCGCCCAGCATGTGATAGACCGGCTCCTGCCGCAGCTTGCCGAGCAGATCCCAGAGCGCGAGATCGACGCCGGAAATGGCGTTCACGACGATGCCCTTGCGCCCGTAATACTGCGTCGAGAAGTACATCTGATCCCAGATCTTCTCATATTCGGTCGGGCTGCGCCCCTCGAGGAAGCGCGACAGATGCTTCTCGACGATGAAGGCGGCCGGCTCGCCGCCGGTCGTCACCGCGAAGCCGACCGTGCCGTCCTCGGCCTCGATCTCCACGACGAGCGTGCCCAGCACATTGATGCCGAAGCTCTGCCGCGACTGGCGATATTCGGGATATTTCGACATCGGCGTGGCGATGTGGTTGTCGATCCAGTGGCCTTCGCCCTGGTCATGATAGTCGGCACCACCGCCGCGCACGGTGAAGGCGCGGACATGCTTGATCTTCGGCAACGAAACGATCGCCACGGTCTGAAACTCCCAATGCTTCGTGCGATGCGCCTCGACATCCACATGATGGGATTTCGCGACACATCATGCCATCATGTGCGATACTGATGGCCGGTCTCGGATGTCGGAATGGGCTGGAAAAACGACGCGAAGGTCGCCGATCTCTCCCGGCTAGCCTGTTTACATTGTCTCACTTTATGGGATAGGATGTTATTAGATGAGAAAAGCGGCGTCAAACGAAGATTCCGGAGCGGCGGAAAATTCCACCGCGGGAGAGGAAAAAGCGAAGGTACAGGGTAGCCAGACCCTCCTTCGCGGCCTCGACATGCTCGATCAGGTTGTCGACGGGCCGATCAAGCTGGCCGACCTGTCGGCCCGCATGGGCCTCACCCGCTCCACCGCGCATCGCCTCGCCAACGCGCTGATCGATCGCGGCTTCCTCACCTTCCTGCCGCGCGAAGGCTATCAGCTCGGCCCCAAGCTGCTGCAGCTCGGCTTCCTCGCCCAGTCGCAGACCGACCTCGTCCAGATCGCGCGCCCGCATATCGAGGAACTGGCGCAGCAGACCGAGGATACGGTGCATCTCGGCCGACTCGATACCGATCTGGCGCTCTATCTGGACAAGATTCCCGGCCGCCGCCGCGTCGATATTTCCAGCCGCGTGGGCGACCGTCATCCCCTGACGTCGACCGGCCTGGGCAAGGCGCTCCTGCTCGACGGCTCCGAAGCCGCCTGGCAGCGCACCTTCACGGCCGATCAGACCTCCGGCGCGCCCAAGGCCGATTATGCGGTGTGGCTGGCGCGCATGCAGGATTATGTCGCCAAGGGCCGCTCCTTCGATCTGGAGGAGAATGAGGACCAGATACGCTGCGTGGCCGCCCCGATCCGCGACGCATCCGGCCGGATCGTCGCCGCGATCAGCCTGTCGAGCGCGGCGCAATATATGGACGATGCGCGCATGGAGACGCTCGGCACGAATGTGCGCGAGACGGCCGAGCGCATCAGTTCCGATCTCGGCTGGAGCTCGCGCGCGAAGCCCGGCCGCCGCTGACACCCGACCCCCAAGGACCTACGAAAAGGACAGACGATCGTGAAGCTGCTCGAAGGCAAGACCGTACTCGTCACCGGCGCATCGACCGGCATCGGCCGCGCGGCCGCCATCGGTGCGGCCAAGCACGGCGCCGATGTCGTGATCAACTATGCGCATAGCGACGGCCCGGCGGCGTCCTGCGTGGCTGAGATTGAGGCGCTCGGCCAGCGCGCCATCGCGGTGAAGGGCGACGTCGCCGATCCGCAGACCGCGCAGGATTTCGTCGCCAAGGCGGTGGACGCGTTCGGCAAGGTCGACGTGATGGTCAGCAATGCCGGCATCTGCCCGTTCCATGCCTTCCTCGACATGCCGGTCGACGTGGTGGAGCGCACCTTCAAGGTGAACCTGCACGGCGCCTATTTCATGGTGCAGGCCGCCGCCCAGCAGATGGTGAAGCAGGGCCATGGCGGCGCGATCGTCGCGGTCTCGTCCATCTCCGCGCTCGTCGGTGGTGAATTCCAGACGCATTACACGCCCACCAAGGCGGGCGTGCATTCGCTGATGCAGTCCACCGCGATCGCACTCGGCAAGTACGGCATCCGCTGCAACAGCGTGCTGCCCGGCACGGTCCTGACCGAGATCAACAAGGACGATCTCGCCGACGTCGAGAAGCGCAAATATATGGAAGAGCGCACGCCGCTCGGCCGCCTCGGCATGCCCGAGGATCTGGCCGGCCCGATCGTGTTCCTCGCCTCCGACATGGCGGCCTACGTCACCGGCGCGGCTCTGCTCGTCGATGGCGGCATGTTCGTGAACCTGCAGTAATGCTGGGCGCGGGCATCCTCCTGATGCTCGCCGCTCCTGCGGCGGCGCCCCCTCCGGCCGCCGTCGCGGGACCGCCTCCCACGGCGACGGAGGCGCCCCCCGCCCCTCTGCCCTCCAATGCTATCCTGATCGCGGGCGATTCCACCGTCTCCGACTATCAGTCGAAAGCCTATCCACAGGCCGGCTGGGGCATGATGCTGCGCTGCGCGCTGGCGCCGGGCGTGACGCTCCAGAATTTCGCGATCGGCGGCCGCAGCACGCGCACCTTCCTGTCCGAAGGCCGCTGGGACAAGCTGATGGCCGCCGTGAAGCCCGGCGACACGGTGATGATCCAGTTCGGCCACAACGATGCCGATCGCAGCAAGCCGGAGCGCTTCGCCCGCGCCTGGACCGATTATCGCGACAATCTGACGCGCTTCGTGTGGATGGTGCGCGGCGCCAAGGGCACGCCCGTGCTGGTGACGCCGGTGGCGCGCCATTCGTTCAACGATCGCGGCCTCGCCCAGGCCGATTTCGCCGAATATTCGGACGTGATGCGCGAGGTCGCCCAGAAGACCGGCACGCCGCTGATCGATCTCGAAAGCCTGTCGCGCGCCTGGCTCGACAAGACCGGGTCGGACGCGTCGCTGCGGTTTTACATGCACTTCACGGCCGAGCAGGCGCCGAACTTCCCCAAAGGCATCCAGGACAACACCCATTTCAGCGAACTCGGCGCGCGCGGCGTGGCCGATCTCGTCGCGGGCGCGCTCGCGGGGCTGAACCTGCCCATCTCGCAGAAGATCCTGGCCGACCGCCCAGATCTCACGCGCACCACGCCGCTCGGACGGGGAGCCTGCCACTGATGCATATCGATCGCCGCACGCTCCTGGCTGCGTCCGTCGCGGCCCTCTCGCTCCACGCCAGCGGATGCGGCGCGGCCACGCCCGCGTTCCCGCTGCCGCAGGGCTTCACGCGCTTTCCGATCTGGCCGGGCAAGGCGCCCGGTGGTGACGCCGTCACCGTGATCGAGAAGGAAGCGCTGCGCCGTCCGGACAGCCCGCCCGACGACACCTATTTCGAACATGTCGTGACGCCCACGCTCACGATGCTGCGCCCGAAGAAGCCCAATGGCGCGGCGATGCTGCTCGTCCCCGGCGGCGGCTATATCCGCGTCGCGATCGGGCTGGAGGGGTATGAGATTGCCCGCCGGTTCGCGGCCGCCGGCTATACCTGCTTCATCCTGCTCTACCGCCTGCCCGCCGACGGCTGGACGGCGGGGGCCGAGGCGCCGCTGCAGGATGCCCAGCGCGCGCTCCGCACCATCCGCAGCATGGCGCCGCGCGAAGGGTTCGACCCGGCCCGCGTCGGCGTGATCGGCTTTTCGGCGGGGGGCCATCTCGCCGCCTGGCTGGCGACGCAGGATGCGAAGGACAGCTACCAGCCGATCGACGCGATCGATCGCCAGCCGCTCGGCGTGAAGATCGCCGGGCTGATGTATCCGGTCATCATGATGGACGGGCCTTTCTCGCACACCGGATCGCGCAGGCAATTGCTGGGCGAAACCCCGAGCCCGGAGCGCGCGAAGGCCTATTCGCTGGAGCAGAATGTGGCGGCCGATGCGCCGCCCACCTTCATCGCCCATGCCGTGGACGACAAGACCGTGCCGGTGCAGAATTCGATCGCGATGATGCTGGCGCTGAAGCGGCAGAATGTGCCGGTGGAGAGCCATTTCTTCGAGGCGGGCGGCCACGGCTTCGGTATAGGCGCCAAATCGGCCGTCACCGCCGCGTGGCCCGATCTGTTCCTCGCCTTTGCGGGGCGCCACGGAGTTTGATGTCGATGTCGCGTCCGCGCGTTGCCTTGTTCGTTACCTGTCTGGTCGATGCGATGCGGCCCCGCATCGGCTTCGCCGCGCTCGCCACGCTGGAGGCGGCGGGATGCGAGGTGGTGGTGCCCGAGGCGCAGACCTGCTGCGGCCAGCCCGCGCTCAATTCCGGCGACCGCGCCACCGCCGAGGATCTCGCCCGCCGCACCATCGCGATGCTGGAGCCGTTCGAAGCTGTGGTGATCCCGTCGGGCTCCTGTGCCGGGACAATCCGCAGCCACTATCCCGAAATCCTCGAACATGATCCCGAATGGCTCGCCCGCGCGCAGGCGGTGTCCGCCAAGACCTACGAGATCATGGCCTATCTGGACGAGGTGCGCGGCTGGCGCCCGGACGACGTGACCCTCCCCGCCACCAAGGCCGCCTATCACGATAGCTGCTCGGGCCTGCGCGAACTCGGCATCAAGGCGCAGCCGCGCCGCCTGCTGAAGGCGGTCGAGGGGCTCGATCTCGTCCCGCTCAAGGGCGAGGAGACGTGCTGCGGCTTCGGCGGCACCTTCTGCGTCAAATATCCCGCCATCTCCAACGCGATCGTCGAGGAGAAGGCCGCCGCGATCGAGGAAAGCGGCGCGGACCTGCTGCTGGCAGGCGATCTCGGCTGCCTGATGAACATGGCGGGCAAGCTCCACCGGCGCGGCACGCCGGTACGCGCCTTCCACACGATCGAGTTGCTTGCGGGCATGGGCGACGGCGCGGCGATCGGCGAGCCGGCATGAGCGGCTTCACGGATCGCGCCGACGCGGCGCTGGCCGATCGCATCCTGAAGATCGCGGTCGAACGGACGGCGGGCACCGCCGAGGCCAAGCGCGCGATCGCCGTCGACGCCTTCCCCGATTTCGATCGCGCGCGCGATCGGGCGGCGGCGATCAAGGATCATGTGATCGCCCATCTCGGATATTATCTGGAGCAGTTCGAGGCGAACGCCGTCGCCGCCGGTGCCAGGGTCCACTGGGCGCGCACGGCCGACGAGGCGTGCCGGATCGTGATCGATCTGTGCAAGGCGGCGGGCGCCCGATCGGTCGCGCGTTCCAAATCGATGCTGGGCGAGGAGATCGGCCTGCCGCATGCGCTGGCCGAGGCCGGCATCACGCGCGTCGAAACCGATCTGGCCGAGCATATCATCCAGTTGGCCGACGAGCGCCCCTCGCACATCATCTGGCCAGCGATGCACAAGACGCGCGAGCAGGTGTCGGCCCTGTTCAAGGCCAGGCATCGCACCCCGCACGAGGAAGAGACGATCGCGGCGATGGCGGAAAGCGCGCGGCGCGAACTCCGCACGCAGATGCTGGGCGCCGACGTCGGCATATCGGGTGCCAATTTCCTGATCGCGGATACGGGCGCGATCTGCACCGTCACCAACGAGGGCAATGCCGAATTGTCGCTGGTGCCGCCGCGCATGCAGATCGTGACGGCGGGGATCGAGAAGATCGTGCCCTCGATGGCGCACGCCACGCACATGCTGCGGATGCTGGCGCGTTCGGCCACCGGCGCCGCGCTCACCCAATATACCACCTTCTACACCGGCCCCCGCCGCCCCGGCGATCGCGACGGGCCGGAGGAGATGCACATCGTGCTGGTCGACAATGGCCGCACCACGATGCGCGAAGAGGGCCTCGCGGAGATGCTCCGCTGCATCCGCTGCGGCGCCTGCATGAACCACTGCGTGGTGTTCCGGCAGATTGGCGGCCATGCTTATGGCGGCACCTATCCCGGGCCGATGGGCGCGGTGCTGACGCCGGTGCTGGATGGCCTGGCCAAGAGCCGTGATCTGCCCAATGCCTGCACGCTCAACGGCAAGTGTCAGGAAGTGTGCCCGGTCCGCATCCCGCTGCCGACGCTGCTGCGCGGCTGGCGCGAGAAGAGCTGGCGCGAGGGACTGGAGCCCAAGACGATGCGCGCGGGCCTGGGCGTCTGGGCGTGGTTCGCGCGGCGCCCGGCGCTCTATCGGATGGCGAGCGGCATGGCATTGCGCTCGATGCGCGTGCTCGGCCGGGGCTGGATCAGCAAGCTTCCGCTGGCGGACGGCTGGACCGCGCATCGCGACATGCCCGCGCCCGAAGCGCAGAGCTTCATGGCGCAATATAAGAAAGGCCGGCGGCGATGAACGCGCGCGAAGCGATCCTCTCGCGTCTCACCTCCACCTCGCCCGGCAACATCACGATCGAGGCGGACGCGTTGCTGGTCGCGCCCGAGCGGCCGGCCCTGGGCACGAACGCGCTGGAAGACGCCTTCGTCGCCAAGCTCTCCCTGCCCAGCATCGCCGCGACGCACGACCGGATCGAGACGCTGGCCGATCTGCCCGGTGCCATCGCACGCTATTGCGCGGAGCAGGGCCTGCCCCCCGCCCTCTATCTCCCGCCCGATCCGAGGCTGGGCGGAGCCGACTGGTCCGCCTTCACGCTGCACGCGGCCGCCGCGACCGAGGAACCCGCCGTGCTGGCCATCGCCCGCTGCGGCGTCGCCGAAACCGGCTCGCTCGTGTTCGAGACCGCCCCCGAAGCGCCGATGCTGCCGAACTTCGTGGCGCTCCATCACATCGTGCTGGTGCAGGCCGACGCGATCGTCGCCTATCTGGAAGAGGCGATCCTGCCGGGCGCCCAGCCGCGCGCGCATTATTGGGTGACCGGCGTTTCCGGCACCACCGATATCGAGGGCACCTACGTGCGCGGCGCGCACGGCCCCCGCTACCTTCACGTCATCCTGCTGCAGGCGCCTCTGCCGCATCGATGACCGTGAACACGTCGGCGATGATCGCATGCATCGCCGCCCGCGCGCCCGCTGCATCGCGCGCCATGATCGCGTCGTGGACCTTCGCATGGTCCGTTACGCTGGCCGTGCGCCCCTCGATCCGGTTGGTGAAACGGATCGAGGTGCGGAGCGCGGTTTCCACCATGTCGCTCAACTGGCGGTAGAAGGGATTGCCCGATCCGACGAGGATCGCGACGTGGAACGCGATGTCGGCGGCGAGCCCCTCATCCTCGCCACGCGCGGCATCACGCATCCGATCCAGCCCGGCACCGATCGCGCCGCGCTCGGCATCCGTGGCGTGGACGGCAGCCAGCGCCGCCGCCTCCGGCTCCAGCGCGATGCGGAGCTGGTTGAACTGCACCAGCAGATCCAGCGAGAAGCGCCGCTCCAGCAGCCAGCGCAGGATATCCGTATCGAACAGGTTCCAATATTCGCGCGGGCGCACCACCGTGCCTTGGCGCGGCCGCGCGCTGAGCAGCCCCTTGGCCGTCAGCATCTTCACCGCTTCGCGCGTGACCGATCGGCTCACGCCATGCTGCTTGGCCAGTTCCGCCTCGGTCGGAAACGCGGCAGCGTCAAATTCGCCGACGACGATGGCCCGCCCCAGCGCATCGACCATCCCGTAAGTGAGATTACGGCCGAGGCCGGGCCGATCCGCCTCTCTGGTCGCTACCATCCCTGTCCCCTGCAAACCTCACCCGGCTAGCACCCTTCCGACTCGCGCCACAAGCGACGCCCGTCCTCCGCGCAACCGGGCGGAGGGCTGATGCACGGCTGCAACGCCCCGCCCAAAACGCCCGAATGAGCGCGGAAGCGGCCGATATGTCTGATTATTGGCTAGCCAGCAGAAATAGGACGGTTTATAAACTGGACGTTCGTTTCACTATATGAGACGCCTGAACCAAGGCGTCCCTTCACACCCTACTAGGGGAGGCATGATCTTAATGTCCCAGGTTTCGTCCCTTACTGCGCGTTTCCGTGGTCCTTCGTCTCTCGCTCTGATCGCCACGCTGATCGCCGCGACGCCGGCCTTCGCCCAGACCGCCGCTCCCGCACCGGCCGCCCCCGCGGCGCCTGCCAATCCGCCCGCCAATCCCGACACGACCGACGCTCAGGAAATCGTCGTCTCCGGTTTCCGCGCCTCGCTCGATAGCGCGCTCGCCGACAAGCGCACCGAGACCGCCGCGATCGACAGCATCAAGGCCGAGGATATCGGCAAGTTCCCGGATTCGAACCTCGCGGAATCGATGCAGCGCATTCCGGGCGTCGCCCTGGCGCGCGGCGACGGTGGTGAAGGCAAGAACATCTCGGTCCGTGGTCTCGGCGCCGGCTTCACCCGCGTCCGCATCAACGGCATGGAAGGTACGGCGCAGGCCGGCTCGTCCGACATTTACGGCGCGCAGAACAACGGCCGCTCGTTCGACTTCAACGTCTTCCCGACCGAAATCTTCAACGGCCTGGCCGTCCGCAAGACGCCGTCGGCCGATGTCGAGGAAGGCTCGCTCGGCGCCACCGTCGACCTGACGGCGCCGAAGCCGCTCGAACAGCACAAGGATTTCCTGGTCAGCGCGACCGTGAAGGGCCTGTACAACACGGTCTCGAAGGACGTGAACCCGCGCGGCTCGCTGCTCGTTTCGAAGAAGTTCGGTGACGGCCGCTGGGGCATCCTCGGATCGCTCGCCTATCAGAAGCGCAACATCCGCGAAGTCGGCTATTCGGCCGTGGATATCCTGTCGTCGAACACCAATGGCGGCTTCTGCTCGCCCGTCGGCGTGCCGATCAACACCGCCGGCCAGACGGCGGCTCAGCTGGCGCTGCGCGGCGTGACGGCGACCAACTGCAGCACCGGCAATCCCCGCGCGACCGGACAGGCGGCGATCGACGCCTATAACACCGTCCAGAACGCGACGCGCTCCAACCTCGCTGGCACGCCCGGCAGCGGTGCCTTCTTCCCGCGTATCCCGCGCTATCTGAATTCGGAGCAGAAGCAGGAGCGCATCGGCGGCACCTTCACGCTGCAGTTCCAGCCGGACGATCGCACCGACATGTCGATCGACTTCCTCTATTCGCGCTTCCACGTCGTGCGCCGCGACAATTATATCGAGGCGATCTCGTTCGGCCGTTCGGCCTCGAACGGTGGTCAGCCGATGACCTCGATCCAGTCGATCTCGCTGTCGCCGCAGGGCTCGGTCCAGAGCGCCAGCTACACCGGCGTCGACGTCCGCTCGGAAGGCCTGGTCGACAATTTCGTCTCGACCTTCAAGCAGGCGAACTTCAACTTCAAGCATGAGTTCACCGACTCGCTCGAGCTGACCGGCCTCGTCGGCATCAACGATTCGCGCCTGCAGACGCGCCAGCGCTTCCAGTACTATATGGACGCGATCAACCAGCCCTTCTCGTTCGCCTATAACGGTTCCAGCACGCCGGAGCTGGGCTTCGGCTTCGACGTGTCGAACCCGAGCAACTTCGCTTATGCTCCGGGCACTGCGGACGGCACCGTGCTGGGCGGCTTCGGCTTCCAGGGCGCGCCCCGCTACAACGACACCAAGGGCATGACCGGCGAGCTGAACCTGAAGTGGAAGGTGGCCGAGTTCTTCAATGTGAAGGCCGGTGGCCAGTTCCGCCGCAGCAACTTCACCACGCTCTCGACCGGCTATTACACCGCCGACATCACCACGAAGTCGCTGCCGGCCGGCACCTCGGTCTCCGACATCTCTATGCAGATTTCGGGTGTCGACAAGCTGTGGGGCCATGGCGCGCCGTCCAGCTGGGCCTCGCTCGATCCGGAGAAGCTGATCGCGGCGGCCAGCCTCGATACGGCCCGCACCTGCGGCGTCACCTGCGGCACCGGCCTCACCCAGGTTCTGGAAGAGGAATCGAGCGGCTACCTGATGGGCACGTTCGATCTGCAGGATCGCCTGCCGGTCGGCGTCCGCGGCGACTTCGGCGTCCGCTTCGTCCACACCTACCAGTTCTCGAGCGCCTTCAACCCGGCCCCGCTCGGCTCGTCGCCCACCGGCGTGACCGGCGTGTTCACCTCGGCCAAGCGCTCCTATGACAATTGGCTGCCGTCGGCGAACATCGTGATCGAGCCGATGAAGAGCCTGCTGCTGCGCCTGTCGGCCTCGAAGGTGATGGCGCGTCCGGAACTGGCGACCCTCGCCCCCAGCACCACGATCAATGCCGTCACCCGCACGGCATCGATCCAGAACCCGAACCTGGATCCGATCAAGGCCACCAACCTCGACGTGGCCGCCGAGTGGTATTTCCGCCCCGGCTCGCTGCTGTCGGTCGCTTACTTCCACAAGAAGATCAGCACCTTCGTGCAGACCGTGCCGCAGATCGTGGCGTTCAACACGCTCGGCCTGCCCGATGCGCTGCTGGCCGGCTCGAACACCGCACCGACCGAACTGTTCACGGTTTCGCAGCCGCAGAACACGCCGGGCGGCAACCTGAACGGCATCGAAGTGAACGGCCAGCTGCCCTTCACCTTCCTGTCGTCGCCGTTCCTGAAGAATTTCGGCGTGCTGGCGAACTTCACGCACGTGACGTCGAAGATCAGCTACATCACCTCGACCGCCAACGGCGCCGTCACGGGCACCACGACGGCGGCGCTGCTCGGCCTGTCGAAGAACACCGCCTCGGGCACCATCTATTACGAAGACAAGAAGTTCAGCATCCGCAGCACGATCAACTATCGCGATCCGTTCCTGCGCGGCGTTCCGGCCTCGCCGGGCAGCGACGTGCAGACCAACGACAAGACGATCTTCGTCGATGCCTCGGCCTCGTACGCCATCACCGACAACATCAAGGTGATGATCGAGGGCTCGAACCTCACCGACGAGCAGAACCGCATCTATACGGACAGCACCCGTCAGGACACGTTGTTCCAGACGCGGATCGGCCGCACGATCACGGCGGGCGTCACCGTCGGCTTCTGATCCTCTCATCGTCTCCCCGACGAGATCCTCCAGGGAGGCAGGGCAACCTGCCTCCCTTTTTCTTGGCGTGAAGGAGACCGGGAGCAATGCGCTACCGGCGGTCCGCCCGTGCTCCTGCGAAAAGCAGGAGCCCAGAGCTTCGAACGCGACACTTGCAGCCCTGGGCTCCTGCTTTCGCAGGAGCACGATGGGTTCGAACGGATATCACCATACGCAGGAAGCGTAGCCGTTCGCGCAATCCCGCACCGCAAGCGCGATGCGCGCCTCACCCCCAAGCAGGCCGGACAACAAAAAAGGCGGGGAGTTTCCTCCCCGCCTCGGTCATTCCGTAATCGAACCGCGGCTTAGTGATTGTCGCGGGGCAGGCCCTTGGTCTGGGCGATGCGCTGATACTTTTCCGCGCCCTCCAGGATCGCGCCGGTGTTCATCTGGCCCACCACCGAGCGCTGGATTTCCTGCCAGGGCGTCTGCGAGGCCGGATAGGCATAGCCGCCCGCCGCCACCAAAGCCTCGCGACGGGTCGCCAATTCCTCGTCGGAGATCAGCACGTTGGCCGTGCCCTTGCCCAGATCGATCCGCACGCGATCGCCGGTCTGCAGCAGCGCCAGCCCCCCCATCGCCGCCGCCTCGGGGCTGGCGTTCAGGATCGAGGGGCTGCCGCTCGTGCCGGACTGGCGGCCGTCGCCGATGCAGGGCAGCGCCGTGACGCCCTCGGTGATCAGATAGGCCGGCGGCCGCATGTTCACGACCTCGGCCGCGCCCGGATAGCCGATCGGGCCCGCGCCGCGCATGAACATCAGGGTCGCCGGCGTGATGCCGAGCGCGGGATCGTCGATCCGGCGATGATAATCCTCCGGCCCGTCGAACACGACCGCCGGCCCTTCGAACGCTTCGGGATCGTCCGGGTTGGAGAGATAGCGATCGCGGAATTCGGGCGAGATCACGCTGGTCTTCATGATCGCGGCATCGAACAGATTGCCCGTGAAGACGACGAAGCCAGCCTCTTCCTTCAGCGGCTTGGCGAAGGGGTAGATGACCTTCTCGTCCTCGATCGCGACGCCACGGCAATTGTCGCCGATCGTCTTGCCGTTCACGGTCAGCGCGGCCTCGTTGATCAGGCCCTGCTCCATCAGCTGCGAGACCACCGCCGGCAGATTGCCCGCACGGTAATAATCCTCGCCCAGATATTCGCCCGCAGGCTGCAGGTTCACGAGCAGCGGCACCTTGTGGCCCACCGTCTCCCAATCCTTCAGCGGCAGATCCACGCCGATGTGGCGCGCGATCGCGGCGAGATGGATCGGCGCGTTGGTCGATCCGCCGATCGCCGAATTGACCACGATCGCGTTGTGGAACGCTTCCTTCGTCAGGATGTCGGAGGGCTTCAGATCCTCGCGCACCATGTCGACGATGCGCAAGCCCGTCTTGTAGGCGGCCTCCTGCCGGTCGCGATAGGGCGCGGGGATCGCGGCCGTGCCCGGCAGCATCATGCCGAGCGCCTCGGCCAGCGCGTTCATCGTCGAGGCCGTGCCCATCGTGTTGCAGAAGCCGGTGGACGGCGCGGACGAGGCGACGAGGCGGATGAAGCCCTCGTCATCGATCTTGCCCGCCGCCAGCAGCTGGCGCGCATGCCACACGATCGTGCCGGAGCCGGTGCGCTGGCCCTTGAACCAGCCGTTGAGCATCGGGCCCACCGACAAGGCGATCGCGGGCAGGTTCACGGTGGCCGCCGCCATCAGCAGAGCCGGCGTGGTCTTGTCGCAGCCGGTCGTCAGGATCACGCCGTCCAGCGGATAGCCGTACAGCGACTCCACGAGGCCGAGATAGGCGAGGTTGCGATCGAGGCCGGCCGTCGGCCGCTTGCCCGTCTCCTGGATCGGATGGACCGGGAATTCCAGCGCGATGCCGCCCGCTTCGCGAATGCCTTCGCGCATCCGCTCGGCCAGAACGAGATGGTGGCGGTTGCAGGGCGAAAGATCGCTGCCGGTCTGCGCGATGCCGATGATCGGCTTGTCCGAGCGCAGCTCTTCCAGCGTGAGGCCGAAATTGAGGTAACGCTCCACATAGAGCGCCGTCATGTCGATATTGTCGGGATTGTCGAACCACGCACGCGACCGCAGCTTAAATTTCCGTTCCTCGCCCATGATCCGTCCTAATTTCCAAATGTAGGAGTATTTATCGGCTTGCGTTCGGGAGTGCAATCGGATCCGTTGCCCGCATGTTTCGGGCGAGCGGCAGCGGGCTGGCGCCGCCGCGCAGGCCATGGCATGGGAATTATCAGACAATTGTCGGACTGATGCGGGAGGATGATGTGGAGTGCGTTTGGCCCATCGGAGCGACCCTGGGCGAAGGCCCGCTGTGGGATGACCGCACCGACACGCTCTGGTTCGTCGACATCATCTCGGGACGCGTCCACGCCTACACCCCCGCCACCGGCGCGCAGCGCACGATCGAGACGGGCGGCTATCCCGGCTTCCTGCTCGTCGACGAGGCGGGTGGCTTCGTCCTCGGGCGCGGCCATGCGCTGGAGCATTTCGACGGCGAGCGCGTGACCGGAGAGATCGCCCGCGTGGAGATGCGCGACGGCAATCGCCTGAACGACGGCACCGTCGATCCCTCCGGCCGCATCTGGTTCGGATCGATGGATTTCGGCTGCGAGCTGCCGACCGGCGCGGTTCACCTGTTTGCGGACGGCGCGCTGCGCACCGTGGGCGGAGAGGCCGCGATCACGAACGGCCCCGCCGTCACCACCGACGGCCGTTTCCTCTATCATGTCGATACCGCCGCAGGCCTGATCTGGCGCTTCGACATCGACGCGAACCACATGCTGGTCGATGGTGAAATCTTCGCCACGATCGATCCAGCCGACGGCACGCCCGACGGCGTGGTGCTGGATAGCGAGGATCATCTCTGGGTGGGCCTGTGGGGAGGCTGGGCGGCGCGCCGCTATGCGCCGGACGGCACGATCGTGCAGGTCGTGCGCTTCCCCGTCGCGAACATCACCAAGATCGCCTTCGGTGGGCCGGATCTGAAGACCGCCTACGCCACCACCGCGCGCGACAATATGGACGAGGCCGCACTGGCCGATCAGCCGTTGGCGGGCGGCCTCTTCGCCTTCCCGGTGGACGTGCCCGGTCGCCTCGCCTCCCGCGCGATCGTCGCCGCATGAGCGCGCAGTTCGTCGGCGACTGGGGCACGACCCGCCTGCGCCTGTTCCGGCTGGAGGATGGCGCGGTCGCGGATCGGCGCGACGGCCTGGGTATCGGCCAGCTGACCGGATCGCCGGCCGAGGCCCTGTCCGCCACGCTGGGCGATTGGGCCGACGCGGCACGCGCCACCGGGCTCACGCTCTGCGGCATGGCCGGATCGCGGAACGGGCTGGTCGAGGCGCCGTATGTCCCCTGCCCCGCCGGCTTCTCGGACTGGGCGGGCAAGCTCGCCACCACCGCGGTCGACGGCGTCGCGGTGCGGATCGCGGGCGGCCTGAGCGGTGCCAATTTCGCGGGTGCGTCGGATGTGATGCGCGGCGAGGAGACGCAGATCTTCGGCGCGCTGTCGCTCGATCCGTCGCTGGGCGAAGGGCGTCGCCTGCTGGTGATGCCCGGCACGCACAGCAAATGGGTGGAGCTGGACGAAGGCCGCGTCACCCGCTTCCAGACCTCGTTCACCGGCGAATTGTTCGCACTGCTGCGCGACCAGTCGATCCTCACCCGCCTCGGGTCCAACGAGGGTGTGGGCGAGGCGGACGGCGAGGATGGCTTCGCGGCGGGCCTCGCGCGCATCCGCCAGACCGGCGCGCTGATCGCCTCCCTGTTCGAGGCGCGCGCCGCCCAGTTGATCGACGGGCGCAGCCGCGCCTGGGCCACCGGCTTCCTCTCCGGACTCGCGATCGGCGCCGAGGTGATCGAAAATCTCCGCCTTGCCGCTGCGACACCAGGCACCACCGTCACGCTGATCGGCGCGCCCGCACTCGGCGCGCTCTATACGCAGGCCCTTGCGGCGGCGGACTGCGACACGATCTTGCTGGAAGGCGATCATTGCGCGCTGGCGGGCCTCGCCACGCTCACCCGATAAAGGATATTCGACATGACGATCGATGACATGCTGGCTTCGGGCGCGCCGCCGATCGTGGCGATCCTGCGCGGCATCACGCCCGACGAGATCCTGCCCGTTGCCGAGCAACTCGTGACGGCGGGCATCCGCTTCATCGAGGTGCCGCTCAACTCGCCCGATCCCTTCACCAGCATCGCCAAGCTGCAGGCCACCTATGGCGACCGCGCGTTGTGCGGCGCGGGCACGGTGTTGACGCGCGCGCAGCTGGATCAGTTGCCGGGCACCGGATCGCATCTGGTGGTGACGCCCAACACGAACCCGGAGATCATCTCCGGCGCGATCGCGCACGGTTTGTATCCCATGCCCGGCTTCGCCACGCCGACCGAGGGGCTGGCCGCCTATGCGGCGGGCGCGCGCCATATCAAGCTGTTCCCCGCCACCGGTTTCGGCGTCGTCTACCTGAAGGGCGTGCGCGAGATCCTGCCGAAGGATGCGCATGTCTGGGCCGTGGGCGGCACGGGTGCGGCCAATCTCGGCGAATGGCTGGCGGCCGGCGCGCGCGGAATCGGCGTGGGCGGCGCGCTCTACAAGCCCGGCGACAGCGCCGAGACGGTCGGCGAACGCGCCCGCGCGCTGGTGGCCGCCTGGGAGAGCGTGAAGGGCTGAAGCCCGGCGGGGCTCCGGCCCCAAAGTCACACGAAAGTCTCGCCTCTACGCGCCCGCGCGTGATGCGCTCGCGCGTGAGGGCCTCGGGGTGAAACGACTGGCCGAGGGTGCTGACGGTGCGGGCCGGCATGGACGACTCCGGTTCGGGGAGCCGTGGCCGATGACCTGGTTGGTTTTCTGTAGGACTGCGACGTAGCTGTCCTACAGGTGGGTGGCGATGTGGTTTTCTGATGACCGCCATCGCCCCACTAGCGGACACAAGGGTTAGGTGTCAGCCTATGCCGATGAAGCTCATTCAACTCGACGGCTCGGCTTGGATGTCCCCGGACGATTTCTTTGCTGCCCTCCTGCCCGCACTTGGCGCGCCAAGCTGGCACGGTCGGAGCCTCAATGCCCTCGACGACAGTTTATACGGTGGGATTAACGAGGTGGAGCCGCCATTCACGGTGGTAATCGCGGGGGTGTCCGGTCTGTCAGACGCTATGAGGGCTTTTCTCGGGGAGGCCGTGCAGGTGTTTGTCGACGCGCGGAAACAATACGGGCAAGATGTGGCCCTTGAGTTGAGGTAAGCGACCGCTTTCCACCCATAGCGGCCATTCCTCGTCCTCCCCCGCCAGGGGGAGGTGGCGCCGAAGGCGACGGAGGGAGAGGTCAGCGACCAGCCTGCTGCCGCCCCCTCCGTCAGGCTAAAGCCTGACACCTCCCCCTGGCGGGGGAGGATCAAATAGACTTTCCTTCCACCAGCAAGGGCGACACGCCGCCCCGCCGCCCCCTCACCTCACTTCAGATCGAGCATCACCACCGACTTTGCCGGCAGCGTCACCGTCAGCGTGCCGCCGCTGAGTGTGGCGCCGTTGAACGCCACGGGCACCACCGTCTCCGGCTTGGCGTAGCTGTTGAGCGCGTTCATTGCCGGGGCGGTGATCACTTTGCCACTCACCGCACTGCCCGCCACGCCCGTCAGGCTCACCGTCACGGTCGCCGGGCGGTTCGGATCGGCGTTGGTGAGGCCGACATGGACCACGCCCGCTTTGTCCTTCACGGCCGAGCCGCTGACGGCGGGCACCGCCCATTGATCCTTGCCATACCACGGGCTCTTCAGCTCGATCGGCAGGACGGTGGCGTCCATGTACGGCTTGTACATCTGGAAGACGTAATAGGTCGGCGTCTTCACCATCTTCGCGCCGTCCGTCAGGATCATCGCCTGCAGCACGTCCACCATCTGGGCGATGGCCGTCATCCGCACGCGATCGGCATATTTGGCGAAGATGTTGAGGTTGATGCCCGCCACCAGCGCGTCGCGCAGCGTATTCTGCTGGCGCAGGAAGCCGCGATGCGTGCCCTCGTCCTCCTTGTACCAGGTGCCCCATTCGTCGACGGCGAGGAAGATGCGCTTGGCCGGATCATATTTGTCCATGATCGCGGTATGCTTGGCGAGGATCTCGTCCATCTTCCACGTCCGGGCCATCGTCTCGGCCCACTGGACCTCGTCGAAATCGGCCGAGGGTGCGAATTTGTCGAAGCCGTGCGGCACCGTGTAATAATGGAGCGAGAGGCCGCCGACCGCCTTCTGCGCATCGCGCATCATCACTTCGGTCCAGTGATAATCCTCGGCATTGGCGCCGGAGGCGATCTTCGTGATCTTCTCGCCATAGGGGACCTTCACGAAGGTGGCGTAGCGGCGCGTCTCGTCCGCCGCATAGTCGGCGCGCATATTGCCGCCGCAGCCCCACAATTCGTTGCCGATGCCGAAATAGGGCACCTTCCACGGCGCCTTGTGGCCGTTCTTCGCGCGCTCGTCCGCCAGCGTGCCGGCGGGGGCCGTCATATATTCCACCCACTCGGCCATTTCGGTGGGCGTGCCGTCGCCGACATTGCCGGAGATATAGGCCTCGGCGCCGACCTGATCGAGCAGGTCCATGAACTCGTGCGTGCCGACCGTGTTCGGCTCGATCACACCGCCCCAATGCGTGTTGACCTTCACCTTGCGGCCGGCCTGCGGGCCGATGCCTTCGCGCCAGTGATATTCGTCGGCGAAGCAGCCGCCCGGCCAGCGGATCGTGGGCACGCCCAGATCCTTGAGCGCCGTCACCACATCGTTGCGGAAGCCGCGCGTGTTCGGGATCTTGCTGTTTTTGCCCACCCACAGGCCACCATAGATGCCGGTGCCGAGATGCTCGGCGAACTGGGTGAAGATATGCCGGTCATAGACCGGGCCGGGCGTATCGCCCTTGATCGTGGCGGTGGCCGTCAGCGCCTCTTGGGCGCTGGCCGCGATCGGCGTGGTGGCCAGCAGCAAAGCCAGTGTCGCGCCGCCTAGCTTCCGGATCATCAGCGATTTCCCTCCTGTTCGCCCGGCCGGTCTGGCCGGTTATTCGTTCCTGTCGGGGCTGGCAGGGTTCGTTGCCCCTGCGCTCTCCCCTCTTCCTGAGAAGTATGTGCCCCCTGATCCGTTCGTGCTGAGCCTGTCGAAGCACGGGCTTCAGGCGCTGCGTTCGCAGCACGTTCTTCGACTTCGCTCGGAACGAACGGGCCTTGGGGAGCAGAGCCCCCCTTAGTCGTGAAACTCCTCGACCAGTTCGCGGCGGCCGCGCAGGAAGGCGTCGGCCACCAGACGCATCGGCGAAATGTCGACGTCGCTCTCGCCCGCCTTCACCAGATGGGCGAAGCGCGCATAGAGGCCCGGATATTCGTGATCCTCGCTCTTATGCTCGCCGTCCGGCAGATAGAGTTCGGCACCGCCCTTCGAGAGCTTCAGCGTGCCCGCATCCGTCTCCACCGTGATGTCCCACGTCTGCGGGCCGGTCTGGCGCCAGTCGAGGTCCATCGCAATCGGCGTACCGTGCGCATCGCGGAAGCTCAGCATCGCCGCGATCGGCGCGGCGCGGTTGGCCGGAAGCGACAGCGTGCCTTCCTCCAAAAAGAACGGACGCGGCAGGATATGCGTCGCGATCGAGAGCGCGTTGATGCCGGGATCGAACACGCCGAGGCCGCCCGGCTCCCAGATCCACGCCTGCCCCGGATGCCAGACGCGCACATCCTCGCGCCACACGATCGAGGCGCTGTGAATGTCGCGGCCCGCCAGCCAGGCGCGCGCCGCGCCGACACCCGCCGCATAGCGCGAATGCCAGCTGGCGAAGAGGGTGACGCCCGCCGCCTTCGCATATTGCTCCAGCACCGCCACTTCGGCGAGCGTGGCGCCCGGCGGCTTTTCGAGGAACACATGCTTGCCCGCCGCGATCGACGCCTGCGCCAGCGCATAGCGCACCTGCGGCGGCGTGCAGAGCGCGACCGCGTCGAACGCGGTGTCGCTCGCCAGCAGTTCGTCCAGCGTGCGGAACAAGGGCACGCCGCCCGTGGCCTCGCCGCGCGAGCTGACGGTGGCCGCCAGCTGGAAATCGGCATTGCCGAAGATGGAGGGCAGATGCTGATCGTGGGCGATCTTGCCCATGCCGACGACGGCCACGCGGATCGGCCCGAGCATCAGAGCGCCTTCACGACCGAAGGCACCGCCGCATCGCCGGGCGCACGCGCCAGCGGATTGGCGAGCGGCAGCGTGAAGGGCGCCGCCTCGATCTCGAACACGTCACCCGGCTGGGTGGCGATGCCGTCGCTGAACGAGAGCGTCGCCGTGCCGAAGAAGTGGACGTGCAGATCGCCCGGCCGCCGGAACAGATCATATTTGAAATGATGATGTTCGAGGTTGGCGAGCGTGTGGGACATGTTGTCCTCACCCGACAGGAACGGCTTTTCCCAGATCACCGCGCCGTCGCGCTTGATCCGGCTGGCGCCGCGCACATCCGTGGGCGCATCGCCCACCAGCAGCTCCGGCCCGATCGAGGCCTGGCGCAGCTTCGAATGGGCGAGCCACAGATAATTGTGCCGCTCGGTCACATGATCGCTGAACTCGTTGGCAAGGCACAGGCCCAGCCGATAGGGCGTGCCGTCGTCGCCGATCAGATAGACGCCCGCCAGTTCCGGTTCCTCGCCGCCATCCTTGGCGAAGCTCGGCATCGTCAGCGGCGCGCCGGGATCGACCAGCTGCTGGCCGTCGCCCTTGTAGAACCATTCGGGTTGCTGGCCGATCGCACCCGCGCCGGGCTTGCCGCCCTCGAGGCCTTCGAGGAACATGCGCATGCTGTCGGTCAGCGTCTCGGCCGCGGCGGCCGCCTTGTGCATCTTGTCGCGCCCCTCGGCCGAGCCGAGATGGGTGAGGCCGGTGCCCGTCAGGATCACGTGCGCCGTATCGGGATGGTCGATCGGCGCGATCAGGCGGCCGGCCGCGTGCGCCGCCGCCAGATCCACCTCGGCGCCTTCGCCCGCTGCCGCCACCGCTTCGGCCAGGCTCTGGCTCGCCGCGATCGCCGCCAGCGCCAGCTCTCGCACGCTGGTGGCACCCGGGACGATCGTCGCCCGATCGCCCTGCGCCGCGATCACGGAACGCGCGCCATTTTCATCACGATGCTGCAGCAGCCTCAGGCTCATCCGCTCTTCTCTCTTCCTATGGGGGATCATGCCCGGCCGGGTCTTGTTCTGAATGGCGCCCGGCCGGGCTTCGTCTGGTGTTTTCTCAGCCGAGCGAGGGTTTCCCGTCGATCAGCTTCGGCACATCCGCCGCGCCGTCGCGAAGCTCGGGCGGCAGCAGCGCCTGCCCGAAATTCTGGTAGGAGACGGGGCGCAGGAAGCGATCGATCGCCAGCGTGCCGACCGAGGTGGTGCGCGCGTCCGACGTCGCCGGGAACGGCCCGCCATGCACCATCGCATGCGTCACCTCGACACCCGTGGGCCAGCCATTGACGAGGATACGGCCGACCTTGCGCTCCAGCAAAGGCAGCACCGCCTCGGCCAGCGCCTCGTCGCCATCGTCCATGTGCAGGGTCGCGGTCAGCTGGCCTTCGGCGCCCGCGATTACGGCCTTCAGTTCCGCCTCGTCCTTGCAGCGGACGAGGATCGACGAGGGACCGAACACCTCATGCCCCAGCGCCGGATTGGCGAGGAAGGCTTCCGCCGTGGTCGAGAAGAAAGCGGCGCGACCGAAATCGCTGCGATCGCCCTCCAGGCCGCGCGCCAGCGTCTCGACATCGGCGCTCCCGGCCAGCGCCTCGGCGCCCTTGTCGTATGCGTCGTGAATGCCCTGCGTCAGCATCTGGCCGGCGGCGGCCCCCGTCAGCGCCGCGCTCGCCGACTGCACGAAGGCTTCGAGGCCTTCGCTCTCGATCGCGATCAGCAGGCCGGGATTGGTACAGAACTGGCCGACGCCCATCGTCACCGACTGGGCGAAGGCCGTGCCGAGCGCCGCACCGCGCGCGGCCAGCGCCGCCGGCATCAGCAGCACCGGATTGATGCTCGACATCTCGGCATAGATCGGGATCGGCACCGGACGCGACTGGACCAGCTTGGCGAGCGCAAGACCGCCGCCGCGCGATCCGGTGAAGCCCACCGCCGTGATGCGCGGATCCTGCACCAGCGCCACGCCGACATCGTTGCCCGCACCCGTCACATGGCCGAACACGCCCTCCGGCATGCCGCAGGCCGCGACCGCGCGGCGGATGGCGGCGGCGACCAGTTCGCCCGTCGCCGGATGCGCGGGATGGCCCTTCACCACCACCGGGCAACCGGCGGCGAGCGCGGAGGCGGTGTCACCGCCCGCCGTGGAGAAAGCGAGCGGGAAGTTCGACGCGCCGAACACGGCGACCGGGCCCAGCGGGATCATGCGCAGGCGCAGGTCCGGGCGCGGCAGCGGCGTGCGCTCCGGCAGCGCGGGATCGATCCGCACGCCCATCCAGAGGCCCGCGCGCACGACGCTGGCGAACAATTTCAGCTGGCCGACGGTGCGGCCGCGCTCGCCCTCCAGCCGCGCGGTCGGCAGGCCCGATTCGCGCGAGGCCGTCTCGATCAGGTCTGCGCCGATGGCCATGATCTCGTCGCCGATCCGCTCGAGGAAGGCGGCGCGCGCCTCCCGGCTCGTGGCGCGATAGGTGTCGAAGGCGGCCTCGGCGGCGACACAGGCGGCTTCGACGGCGGGGAGGATCGGGGTGCTGCTCATTACTCGGACAATAAGCGCGCCGAATGCGGGTGGCAATTGCCCGATGCATCCGACTCGGGCACTGATACGCGCGATGGAGCGAACGGGACCCGATCTGGACGGGATAAACAGCGCGGATGCGGCGGAGCCGGCCACCGTCGGGCGCGCGCGTCGCGGCACGGGACGGCGGCTGCATGGCGCCATCGCCAACAAATTGGGGCGCGCGATCGTGGGCGGCGATTATGCGCCCGGCGATCGGCTGGAGGGCGAAGTCGCCTTCTCCGAAAGCCTCGACGTCTCGCGCACCGCCTATCGCGAGGCGGTGCAGGTGCTGGTCGCCAAGGGGCTGGTCGAAAGCAAGCCCAAGGCGGGCACGCGCGTCCTGCCGCGCTCGCGCTGGAATCTGCTCGACCCCGACGTGCTGGCCTGGGCCTTTTCCGGCCAGCCGCACATGAATTTCGTACGCAACCTGTTCGAGCTGCGCTCGATCATCGAGCCCGCCGCGGCGCGTCTGGCGGCCGAGCGGCGCGACCGGACCGATCTGAAGATGATGCGCGATGCATTGGCCGCGATGCGCCAGCATACGCTGGCGACGGACGAGGGCCGCGCGGCCGATCGCGATTTCCACCGCGCGATCCTGCAGGCCACGCGCAACGACGCGATCATCGTGCTGAGCGCCAGCATCGGCGCGGCGGTGAGCTGGACGACGGTGTTCAAGCAGCGCGGCCAGCCTCTGCCGCGCAATGCCATCCCCGATCACGCCCGCGTCTATGATGCGATCGCGGCGGGCGATCCCGATGCGGCAGCGGAAGCGATGCGCGTGCTGGTCGCGCTCGCGCTGGACGATACCGCCAATATGGTGGGGTGAGGCCCCGGCCTCCTGAGCCCCCTCACTCGCAATGACGAGAAAAAACCGTTCGTCCTGAGCGAAGTCGAAGGACGGGCTTCAAACGACATCGCCTGGGGGCACGTCCTTCGACTTCGCTCAGGACGAACGAGGGGTATGTTGCTCGAAGGGCAGCCGGCCCGCTCATCCCAACCGGATGAGCGGGCGAACCGCTTATCCCTCGGCCTTCACCCGCGCGCCCCACAGCGCATAGGCCAGGGTCACGACCTCGCACGCCACGGTCAGGCCGAACGAGGCCTGCAGGCCGAAATGATCGGCCAGCAGCCCCTGCACGAACACGAGCGCGCCGCCGGCGATCGCCATGATCATCAGGCCCGAACCTTCCTCGGTCAGCGGGCCGAGGCCGCGGATCGCGAGCGTGAAGATCGTCGGGAACATGATCGAGTGGAACAGTCCGACCGAAATCAGCGCCCACATCGCGACATGGCCGCTGGAGGCCAGCACGATCAGCATCACGATCAGCGCGCCGGCCGCGAACACGGCCAGCACGTCTTCCGCGCGGAACTTCTGCATCACGGCCGAGCCGACGAAGCGGCCGACCATCATGCCGCCCCACAGCAGGGTCAGATACTTGCCGGCCTGCTCGTGGGTGAGGTCCGCAATCTGCGGCTGGCTGACGAAATTGACGAACAGATTGGCCACGCCGATCTCGGCCAGCAGATAGGCGACCATCGTCGGGATGCCGAGGACGAGCGCGCGATGCTTCCAGAGTGACAGGCTCTTGCGCGCTTCCTTGTCGACACGGCTGGTCGCGCCCTGCCCGATCGCCGGCAGCGGGAATCGGGCGATCACCACCGCGAGGATCAGCAGCACCACCGCGACGAGCAGATAGGGCAGCACCACCGAATGCGCGTCGGCCAGACGCTGCGCCTGCGTGAGCGCGGCGCCTTCCTTGGCGGTGCCGCTCACCGAACGGCCGAGGATCAGGTAGGCGCCGAACGCCGGGGCCAGCATCGTGCCCGCCGAATTCATCGCCTGCACCAGATTGAGGCGCGACGAGGCGGTTTCCGGCGCGCCGATCACGGCGACATAGGGATTGGCCGCCACCTGCAGCAACGTGATGCCGCTCGCGATCACGAACAGCATCACCAGCGTGACGCCATAGGACGGGATCGACGCCGCCAGGATCATGCCCAGCGCGCCCACCGCCATGATGCCGAGGCCGGCGACGAGCGACTTCTGGTAGCCGATCCGCTCGATCAGCTTGGCCGAGGGGATCGAGGCGAAGAAATAGGCGATGAACCACACGCTCTCGATCAGCGTCGTCTGCGTGTAGCTCAGGTCGAACACGCTGCGCAGATGCGGCAGCAGCGTATTGTTGATGACGGTGATGAAGCCCCACATGAAGAAGAGGCTGGCGAGCAGGCTCAGGGCCGGGCCGTAGCTTTTCTGCGGGCCGGACGATCCGGCTGGGTTCGCGGCCGGGGCGTTGATCGGGGCTGGCATTCGGTCCGTCTCCTTATCGGACGAGCGACTCCGCCTCCTCGCGGTTCGGCGCTTGTCCTGCACTAATTTGTCGGACTAGATAGCGGCGAGGGATGCGTCAACGGCGTCGTCAGGAGAGGAAATGCTGGGAAATGCTCGACTTCGGTCCATCTGTCTGGTGGCAGGTCTTATGACAGCCGCCCCCGCGATGGCAGCCGACATTCACCGCGAATCGGCCGGCACGCTGAAGGATGGCACGCCCATCGAGGCGATCACGCTGTCGAACGGCAAGGGCGTCTCCGCCCGCATCCTCACCTATGGCGCCACGCTGCAGGCGCTGAAGGGGCCCGATCGCGCGGGCAAGATCGCGGACGTGGTGCTCGGCTATGACGATGCCGCCACTTACGAGAGCAAGCCCAACTTCTTCGGCGTCACGGTCGGCCGCTATGCCAATCGCATCGCCGGTGGCCGCTTCTCGCTCGACGGCAAGACCTATGCGCTGCCGCTGAACGACAAGACCAATTCGCTCCACGGCGGCGGCCACGGCTTCGACAAGCAAACGTGGAAGGTGATCTCGGCCACGGGCGGCCCGGTCGCCAAGCTGGTGCTGGGGCTGGTGAGCCCGGACGGCGCCTCGGGCTATCCCGGCACGCTCGACGTGACCGTCACCTATTCGCTCGACGAGCAGAATGCGCTGACGATCGCGTTCGCGGCCAAGACCGACAAGCCGACCGTCATCAACATGACGAATCACGGCATCTTCAATCTGGCGGGCGAAGGCGCGCCGCAGGGCGCGACCGGCCATCTGCTGACGATCCCGGCCAAGGCCTACACGCCGGTCGATGCCACGCTGATTCCCACGGGCGAGTTGCGCCCCGTGGAAGGCACCGTCTTCGATTTCCGCCAGCAGCGCGTCGTGATGGACGGGATCCGCGACGGGCGCGACGAGCAGATCCGCTTCGGCCAGGGCTACGATCACAATTTCGCGCTGGACAAGGGCCTCACCGCGCAGCCCGGCCTCGCCGCCCGCTTGGAGGATCCGCAGTCCGGCCGCGTGCTGGAGATGTTCACCACCGAGCCCGGCGTGCAATTCTACACCGGCAATTTCCTCGACGGCACCTATCTCGGCAAGGGTGGTCATCTGTACCGGATGGGCGACGGCATCGCGCTGGAGCCGCAGAAATTTCCGAACGCGCCGAACCAGCCGAGCTTCGTTTCGGCCCGCGTCGATCCGGGCAAGCCCTATTCGCACGTGATGATCTACAAGCTCTCGGTGGCACCCGCCCGCTGACGCCTGGCTGGACTGAACCTTCCACCCAACTTCAACTCCGCTCGTGCTGAGCCTGTCGAAGCACCGTCCTTCTTCTCGGAACAACAGAAGGAAAGGACGGCTCTTCGACAGGCTCAGGGCGAACGGGACTAAAAAGCCGAACTCGCATCCGGGGGAGATGCCGCTCGTGAAGATGCCCGCCGCACTGTCGCTCTGCGCCCTTGCCGCCTGCCTCGTGCCGCCCATGGCGGCAAACGCAACACCGCCCGCCTATCACGCCGAGACATTCCGCTTCGATCCCGCCGCCATCCCCGATCCCGGTCGGGTGCTGGCCGTGCTGAACCATACGGCGGCGGCGCAGATCGATGCGCTGAAGGCCACGCCGATCGCGATCCCGCCCAATCGGGCGCGGGCCGTGACGGTCAACTGGATCTCCGCCACCTTCCTGATCGGCCTCGGCCGCCTCGCGCGGGAATCGGAGGCGGCGGGCGCCGGCGCCTATGCGCGCGACGTGGCCGAACATTATAATTTCGGGATGCTCGGCGCCTGGTCGCCCCACAATATGATGGACGCCGACAATATCGCGATCGGCGACGTCTATGAGGAACTCTATGCGCGCAGCGGCGAGGCGGGCGAGATCGCGCCGCTCCGCCAGCGGCTCGATTATCAACTCGCTCTGCTCCAGACGCCGCCTCCGCCGGGCAAGCTCGTCTGGTGGTGGTGCGATGCCCTGTTCATGGCGCCGCCCGTCTTCGCCCGCCTGTCCGCGCAGACCGGCGATCCCCGCTATCTGGCGGCGATGGATGCCCAGTGGTGGCATGTCTATGATCGGCTCTGGTCGCCCGAGCATAAGCTCGTCTTCCGCGACGAGCGCTTCCGTTCGCTGAAGACGCGCAACGGCCAGCCCCTGTTCTGGAGCCGGGGCAATGGCTGGGTCGCGGCCGGCCTCGCCCGCCTGCTGGACGTGATGCCGGCCGATCATCCGTCGCGCCCGCGCTACATCGCCGCCTTCAAGACGCTGATGGACAGCGTAAGCCGCCTCCAGCGCAAGGAGGACGGTCTCTGGACCGCCAGCCTGCTCGATCCGCAGGATCCTTCGGGCCCCGAGACGACCGGCGCCGCACTCTTCACCTATGCGATGGCGTGGGGCGTCAATCACGGCCTGCTCGATCGCAAAGCCTATCTGCCGCGCGCCGAGCGCGCCTGGTCGGGGCTGGCGGGCAAGGTGCAGCCGGACGGCCTGCTCGGCTTCGCCCAGCGCGCGGGCGACCAGCCCGTGCCCTCCGCGCCCGGCGATCATGCGCTCTACGGCACCGGCGCCTTCCTGCTGGCGGGCGTGGAGGTGATGAAACTCGGCCGCCCCGTCTCGGCCCTGCCCATCCCGGAGCCGAAGCGCGATCCCGCAGGCCCGGTGCGCCTGCCGATCGCGTTCCACGAAAAGCCCGTGGGTGCCACGCCCCAGCAACTGGCCGACTGGCAACGCGCGATGGCCGAGCGTCAGGCGATGATCGACCTCGCCTTCGATCCGCCTGCGGGGAAGTGACGGCGGACCGATACCGAAACGCCTCTCAACCCCGTGGCGGGAATCGCTCCCGATCGGACCCGATCCAAAACTAGGGGGTGACGCGGCCGCTTGGGATAGGCGATAGGGGATCCTGAAGAGTGGCCGAGGGGAGCCACACCGAGGGGATGTTTCGAGTGAAGCTGTCGGATCGCAGCGACCAGTCCGCCCCCGCGGCGACCGTGACGCGCCCCGCGCCCACCGGATCGGGCGCGCAGACGCTGGAGCGCGGGCTCGACATGCTCGAGCATATCGTCGGCCAGCGCACGCGCATGCCCGACCTCATCCGCCAGTCCGGCCTCTCCAAGACGACGACGTGGCGTCTCGTGCAGGCGCTGGCCGACCGGCGCTTCGTGTCCATCTCGGCCATGGGCGAGGTCCATGCCGGCCCCAAATTGCTCCAGCTGGGCGCGCGCGCGCAGGAGCAGACCGATCTGCTGATGATCGCGCGGCGCCACCTCGACGATCTCGCCGCCGAGACGGGTCACTCCGCCTTTCTCGGCCGGCGCGACGGCGATTTCTCGGTCCACCTCCATCGCAGCGCGGGCAACGAGCGCGTCGCCGTCACGACGACGCCCGGCACCCGCCGCCGCCTGGCGGATACCAGCCTCGGCAAGGCTCTGCTGCTGGATGCCAACGCCGCCGAACTGGAAGCGGCGTTGCGCGCGACCCAATCGGATCGCGACGTGGCCGAATGGGTCGCGGAGATGCAGCGCACCGCCGCGCAGGGCCATGTCCTGAACGTCGGCCCTCCGCCCGATCATATCCATGCGATCGCGGCGCCCGTGCGCGACGTCTCCGGCCGGATCGTGGCGGCGATCAGCATCGCGGGCGCGGGCATCTATCTCGGCCCCGACCGCATGCGCGAACTGGCCCCGGCGGTGAAGGCGACCGCCGAAGCGATCAGCCGCGCACTGGGCTGGACGGCAACAGTGCCAGAGAGCGGGACGCTGGGCTAAAATTCCGACGTCATGCTGAACTCGTTTCAGCATCCATGACCTGACCCGTCCGCTTGGCGCTACGGTCGGGTGATGGACCCTGAAACAAGTTCAGGGTGACGGTTATGAACTGTAGAACCCCCCCGCCCTGTGCGAAACGCCCGCATGCGGCTATGGGGCGCCGATCATGTCCACGCCCAGCCCAGCCGATTCCGGCGCGGCGATCGATGCCGATCTGCCGATCCGGGTCACCGCCCTCTATCGTTTCACGCCCTTCCCGGATCCGGAGGCGGTGCGCGGCCCGCTCGCGCTCGCCTGCTGTTCGCAGGGCGTGAAGGGCACGCTGCTGCTCGCGCACGAAGGGATCAACGGCACGATCGCGGGCACGGACGAGGCGATCGATCGGGTGCTGGCGCATATCCGCGCGCTGCCGGGCTGCGCCGATCTCGACGTGCGCGAGAGCCGCGCGCTGACGATGCCGTTCCACCGGATGAAGGTGCGCATCAAGCGCGAGATCGTGACGATGGGCCAGCCCGACATCGATCCGCTCGCCGATGTCGGCCATTATGTCGCGCCCGCCGACTGGAATGCGCTGATCGACCGTCCCGACACGATCCTGATCGACACGCGCAACGATTATGAGGTGGCGATCGGCACCTTCCAGGGCGCGATCGATCCCGAGACGCGCACCTTCCGCGACTTCCCCGACTGGTTCCGCGCTAGGCGGGACGAGCTGCTCGCGAACGGCCGCGCAGCCCCGAAGATCGCGATGTTCTGTACGGGCGGGATACGCTGCGAGAAGGCGACCGCCTTCGTGAAGGCCGAGGGGCTGGACGAGGTGTATCACCTGAAGGGCGGCATCCTCGCTTATCTGGAGCAGATTCCCGAAGAGCAGAGCCGCTGGGAAGGCGAATGCTTCGTGTTCGATCAGCGCGTGGCGGTGGGCCACGGCATGACGCTCGGCACGCACGAGCTTTGCCACGCCTGCATGCACCCGATCCGCCCCGAGGATCGCGCCTCGCCGCTTTATGCCGAGGGCGTCAGTTGCCCGGCCTGCCATGCCGATCGCACCGACGAACAGCGCGCCGGCTATGCCGAACGCCACCGCCAGACGAAACTGGCGATGGCGCGGGGGGCGGAGCATGTGGGGTCCACGCATCCGCCCAAGCGGGGTTAGGGCCGAACTCCGGAGCAAGGTTTCCGTGCTCCTGCTTTCGCAGGAGCACGGTCATTCAGCCCAGCCGTCCGAGCCGGTGGTAAAGGTTGTTGTACTTCACCGATTCCGGCGAATCCTCATTCGCCCGGATATAGGCCAGAACCGCCGTCTTCAGCAGATCGGCATCCTCGGTCGAGAAGACCGGCCGCGCGCGGGCGGGCTCGGGGCTCATCGGTTCGATCGTCATCTGGGTCGCCATCGTCTCTCTCCTTACGCGAACTGGTTCATCGTGTTGTGGACGCCGCCCGCCTTCAGCGCGGCCTCCCCGGCGAAATAATCCTTGTGATCGTCGCCGATGTCGGAGCCCGACATGTTCTGGTGACGCACGCAGGCGATGCCCTCGCGGATCTCCTTGCGCTGCACGCCGGCGACGTAACCCAGCATCCCCGCCTCGCCGAAATAGTCGCGGGCGAGATTGTCGGTGCTGAGCGCGGCCGTGTGATAGGTCGGCAGCGTGATCAGGTGGTGGAAGATGCCGGCGCGCGCGCTGGCCTCCTTCTGGAAGCACCGGATCCGCTCGTCCGCCTCGGCGGCCAGATCGGTCGTGTCGTAGATCACGCTCATCAGCGCGCCGCGCTCATAGGCGGACACGTCGCGCCCATCCTTCGCCCAGGCGTCATAGACCTGCTGGCGGAAGTTCAGCGTCCAGTTGAAGCTCGGCGAATTGTTGTAAACGAGCTTCGCGTTGGGCACGGCCTCGCGGATGCGATCGACCATCGAAGCGATCTGTTCGATGTGCGGCTTCTCCGTCTCGATCCACAGCAGATCGGCACCGTTGCGGAGCGACGTGATGCCATCCAGCACGCAGCGATCCGCGCCCGATCCGGCCTTGAACTGGAACAGGTTGGATGCGAGGCGCCTGGGGCGCATCAGCTTGCCGTCGCGCTCGATCACGACATCGCCGCGCAGCGACGAAAGATCGGCCACCTCCTCGCAATCGAGGAAGGCGTTATACTGGTCCCCCAGATCGCCCGCCTCGCGGCTGTAGGCGATCTGCTTGGTCAGGCCGGCACCCAGCGAGTCCGTCCGCGCGACGATGATGCCGTCCAGCACGCCCATTTCGAGGAACGCGTAACGGCAGGCACGGATCTTCGCGAGGAAGTCCTCATGCGGGACCGTGACCTTGCCGTCCTGATGACCGCACTGCTTTTCGTCCGAAACCTGATTCTCGATCTGGAGCGCGCAGGCGCCCGCCTCGATCATCTTCTTCGCCAGCAGATAGGTCGCCTCGGCATTGCCGAAGCCCGCATCGATATCCGCGATGATCGGCACGACATGCGTTTCATACGTGTCGATCGCGTCGATCAGGGTGCGTTCGCGCGCCGTGTCGCCCGTCGCGCGTGCCTCATCCAGTTCGCGGAACATCATGCCCAGCTCGCGCGCATCGGCCTGCTTCAGGAAGGTGTAGAGTTCCGCGATCAGCGCGGGAACGCTCGTCTTCTCGTGCATCGACTGATCGGGCAGCGGCCCGAATTCGGAGCGCAGGGCCGCGATCATCCAGCCCGAGAGATAGAGATATTTCCCCTTGGTGGAGCCGAAATGCTTCTTGATCGCGATCAGCTTCTGCTGGCCGATGAAGCCGTGCCAGCAACCGAGGCTCTGCGTGTAGGCGGCCGGATCCGCGTCATAGGCGGCCATGTCGGCGCGCATGATCGTCGCGGTGTGGCGCGCAATGTCCAGCCCGGTGCGGAAACGGTTCTGCAGCACCATCCGGGCGACCGCCTGCGGATCGATCCCGTCCCACGCGCCGCTCTGCTCGCGGATCAGCGTGGCGGTTTCACGGATCTGGCTCTGATAGGTCATCACTCACCTGCGGCTGTTGTTCGATGCGGCCGAGATGCGGCCCGCGCCCGAAGCGAACAAGGACGATGAGCGACGCTCTGTATGTGAACGACAATATCATTTTGTCATATCATGACAGACTGACAGGCCCGATGAGTGCCGGATATGTTCGCAAGTGCAGCAAACGGAAGCGGCCAGGCCCGTTTCGCAACCATTTCAACCCATCATTGGAATGTTTTTCCGGTTGCAGGAAAAACATTCCGATTTAAATAGCATCCTAATCATGTCCGAACGATACCAACTGGAAGCGGCCTATGCCCGCACGCTGCTGCCGTTATCGCGCAAGTGGCGGCAATTCGCCGATCGTGCGATGAGCGACATGGGCGTCTCGGCCGCCGGCGGCTGGGCGCTCGTGCAGGTCGGCCGGCTGGGGGACGATGTGCGCCAGTCCGATCTCGCCGCCCATCTCGACATCACCGGCCCCTCGCTGGTGCGCGTCGTGGATCAACTGGTGGATGCCGGCCTCGTCGAGCGGCGGCGCGATCCGGTGGATGCGCGCGTCAGCCGCGTGGGCTTCACGGAAAGCGGCCGCGCGCTCGCCACCCGGATCGAATCCGCGTTCGGCGAATTGCGGCGCGAGATCCTCGCCGACGTGACCGATACGGATCTGGCGACGGCGCTGCGCGTCGCCGAGCATCTCGAAGCCTGTTTCGCCCAGCCGCGGAGGCCCTGATGCTGGCGCGGTTCGGAGGGCAGGAAGCACTTTTCGCGGTAAAGTGCTTCGCGGCGGCGATGCTCGCTTATTATCTGTCGCTCCGCATCGGCCTGACCCGGCCGTTCTGGGCGGTCGCCACCTCCTATATCGTCGCGCAGCCGCTGGCGGGCGCGGTGCTGTCCAAGGCCGTGTTCCGCGTGCTGGGCACGGTGCTGGGCGCCGCCGCCGCCGTCGTGCTGGTGCCCCATCTCGTCAATGCGCCGGAATTGCTGGTGCTGGGTCTCGCGCTCTGGCTGGGCCTGTGCCTGTACATCTCGCTGCTCGATCGCACGCCGCGATCCTATGTGTTCCTGCTGGCGGGCTATACCGCGAGCATCATCGGTTTCCCCTCGGTCCAGACGCCCGACGCGATCTTCACCACCGCCGCTTTGCGCGTGCAGGAGATCACGATCGGCATCCTGTGCGGCAGTGTCATCCACGGCCTGATCCTGCCCCAGACCGTCACGGCCAAGCTGCTGGAACGCATCGACGCGATCCTGGCGGATGCCGAGCGCTGGTCGCGCGATTCGCTCGCCGGCGCCGCCGATCGCACGCTGGATCGTGATCGGCGCCGCCTCGCGCTCGACATCAACGAGTTGCACCAGCTCTCGATCCACCTGCCCTTCGACACCGCGCGCCTGCTTCCGCGCGTCCGCACCCTGCGCGCGCTGCAGGCCGAGCTGTCGATGCTGCTGCCGCTGGCCAGCGCGGTCGACGATCGCATCACCGAGCTGCTCCGCTCCAGCGAGGCACCCCGGCCGGAGGCGATGGTGTTGATCGAGGATATACGCGAATGGCTGCGCGTGCCGCCCCCGCCGGCCGAGCGTCAGACGACCGCCGATCACCTGATCGCCCGCGCCCGCGCGCTGGAGCCGCCCGTGGCCGAGCCGCTGATCTGGCGCGATGCGCTGCGCCTGAGCCTGCTCGCGCGGCTGGCCGAGCTGATCGACGCGCACCGCCACGCGCGCGATCTGCGGGATCAGATGAATTCGCCCTCGCGCGCGCCGGTTTCGCCGGGCATCCCGGCCTTGCTCGCGCGCAGCACGCGCCGCCCGCTGCATCAGGATCACGGCTTCGCGCTGCGCGCCGCCTTCGGCACCGTGGTGGCGATCCTGCTCGGCTGCACCTTCTGGATCGGCACCGCCTGGCCGGACGGCGCCGCCGGAGTCCTGCTCGCGGGCGTCTGTTGCGCGCTGTTCGGCAGCAGCGACGATCCCGCGCCCGCCATCCGCACCTTCTTTTACGGCACCGCGATCGGCACCGTGATCTCGGCCGTCTATGCGTTCGCGATCTTCCCGCGCGTGACCGATTTCGTGACGCTCGCCGCCGTGCTCGCGCCCACCGCGATCGCCGCCGGCGTGTATCTCTATCGGCCGCGGTCGATGCTGCTGGTGCTGGGTGGGATCATCGGCGGCCTCGGCACGATGGGGCTCGACGATCATTACAGCAGCACGTTCGATACGTTCCTCAACGGCGCGATCGCGCAGCTGCTCGGCGCCTTCTTCGCCTCGATCTCGGTGGGCCTGTTCCAGACGATCGGCGCGGATACAAGCGCGCGCCGCCTGATCCGGGCGGGCTGGCGTGAGCTGGCCGAGCGCGCGACCGAACCGGGCAAGCCCGATGCGCAGGGCTGGGTCGCGCGCATGCTGGACCGCATCGGCCTGCTCGCGCCGCGCCTGGCGCAGCAGGGCGAGGATCCCGGCAAGCCCCTGCTGGACGCGCTCGTCGATCTGCGCATCGGCGTGTCGGTGGGCGAGCTGCGCCAGCTGCGTCTGGAGGGCAATCCGCAGGAGGCCGCCGCGATCACGCCCGTGCTGGACGGGGTCGGCGCCCATTATCGCGCGCTGCGCCCCGATCGTCCCGCCCCGCCCGAGCCCGATCTGCTGGCCGACGTGGACGCCGCGATGGCCGTGATGGCGCATCGCGAGGCGCCCGATCGCCGCCGCGCGGGCGTCCTCGCCCTCACCTCGCTGCGCCGGAACCTGTTTCCGGCCGCCCCTGCCTACGGACTGGCCGCATGATCGGAGAGATTTCCATCGCGGGGGTCTTCCTGCCCTCCATCCTGCTCCTCGCGATCGGGGCGGCGATCATCACCATCCCGGTGGCGCTGCTGCTCTCCGCGCTCGGCCTGTATCGCTTCGTCGCCAATCGGCCGCTGGTCGAAGTCGCCCTGTTCATCCTCATCCTGGGACTTGTGTCCCTGCTTACCGGACCCTTTCTGTCATGAAGCCCCTGCTCGCCTCTCTCGGCCGTTCCCTCGTGACCCTCGTGGTCGTGCTGCTTGCCGTGCTGGTCGCGCTCTGGCTGTGGCGCCGGTATGAAGTCGATCCCTGGACGCGCGACGGCCATATCCGCGCCGATGTGGTGCGCGTGACGCCCGACGTGTCGGGCCTCGTCACGCAGGTCTTCGTGCGCGACAATCAGGCGGTGAAGCCGGGCGACCTGCTCTTCGTGGTCGATCGCCCCCGCTACAAGGCCGCGCTGGACGAGCAGCTCGCCGCGATCGCCAGCGCGCGCGCCACGCTCAACCAGGCCCGGCGCGAGGCGCAGCGCGATCTGGCTCTGGGCGATCTGGTGGCGAAGGAAACGCACGAGCAGAATGTCGCGCGCGTCGCCACCGCCAGCGCCGCGCTGGAGCAGGCCGAAAGCACGCGCGACACCGCCGAGCTGAACCTGTCGCGCACCGCCGTCCGCGCCACCGTCCACGGCACCGTCACCAATCTGGATCTCCACCCCGGCGACTATATCGGCGCGGGCACGCAGGCGCTGGCGCTGGTCGATACGGATTCGCTCCGCGTCGAGGGTTATTTCGAGGAAACCAAGCTGCCGCGCATCCGCATCGGCGATTCCGTGACGGTCCACCTGATGGGCGAGAAGCAGCCGTTGCACGGCCGCGTCGACAGCATCGCCGCCGGCATCAACGACAGCGAACGCAGCGACACCGCCAATCTGCTGCCGAACGTGAACCCCACCTTCAACTGGGTGCGCCTCGCGCAGCGCATTCCGGTGCGCGTGAAGCTGGATCATGTGCCGCCGGGCGTGGCGCTGATCGTCGGCCGCACCGCCACCGTCACGGTCGATTCCGGGATGAAGAGGTGATGCGCGCGCCCCTCGCCGCGGGTCTGGCCGCGAGCCTGCTCGCGATCACACTCGCTGGCTGCACCGCCGGGCCGAACTATAGGCTGCCCGAAAAGGCCGCCGTGAACCGCCCCTCCGCGCAAGGCCCCTTCGCCAGCGGCCACGAACAGGCGTTCGTCGATGCGCCTTTGCCCGATCATTGGTGGCAGCTCTACGGCGATGCCCGGCTGGACGGCTACGTCACCGAAGCGCTGGCCGCGAACACCGATCTGAAGGCGGCCGACGCCAATCTCCGCCTGGCCGACGCGGTCGTGCGCGAGGTGCAGGCGGGTCGCGCCGTCACCACCGACATCAGCGCCAGCACCAACGACGCGCGCCCCAGCGCCACGGGCGAGAAGCTGCCCGGCCGGATCAATTACGATATGGGCATCGCGCTCGCTTATCCGCTGGATCTGGCCGGCCGCATCCGCCGGGCGATCGAGGCGGCACAGGGCGATTCCGAGGCCACCGCCGCCGCGCGCGACAATGTGCGCGTCACGGTCGCGGCCGAGACGGCGCGCTCCTATGCCGCCGTCTGCACCGCCAATCTGGTGCTGGCCGCCAACAATCGCGTGCTGACGCTCCAGCGCCAGACGCTCGACGTCACGAAGCGTCTCCAGCGCGGTGGACGCGGCACCGCCTTCGACGTCACCCGCGCGCAGAGCGCGGTGGACCAGAGCGAGGCACTGATCCCCGGCACGATCGCCACGCGCACCGCCGCCCTCTATCGCCTCGCCACGTTGATGGGCCGCGCGCCCGCCGACTATCCGAAGGAGGCCGAGGGCTGCACGGCCGCGCCGATGATGAACCGGCCGCTCCCGATCGGAGACGGCGGCGCGATGCTGCGCCGCCGCCCCGACGTCCGCTCCGCCGAACGCGCGCTCGCCGCCGCCACCGCGCGCATCGGCGTCGCCACCGCCGATCTCTATCCGCAGGTGAGCCTCGGCGGCTCGACCGGCTTCACCGGGCCGATCTCGGCCTTCGGTTCGGGCAATCACTTCCGCCTCAGCGTCGGCCCGCTCATCACCTGGAGCTTCCCGAACCGTCCGGTGGTGCGCGCGCAGATCGCGCAGGCCGGCGCCAGCGCGGACGTGGCGCTCGCCCAGTTCGATTCCACCACGCTGGAGGCACTGCGCCAGACGGAAACCGCGCTGTCGGCCTATGCGCGCGAGGGCGATCACAATGCCGCGCTCGCCCGCGCCCGCACCAGCGCCGCCACGGCGGCCGATCAGGCCGGCAAGCTCTACCGCTTCGGCCGCACCGATTTCCTGTCGCTGCTGACCGCACAGGCATCGCTGGCCACCGCCGAGGTGACCCTCGCCGCCTCCAACGCGCAGCTGGTCGATGAGCAGGTCGACGTGTTCAAGGCGCTCGGCGGCGGCTGGCAGCAATAAGGCGTCGCGCCTTTACCTGCTCATGGCCCAAGCCGTGAAGAGACGGGATCAAAGCCCCTCCCCTTCAGGGGAGGGGTTGGGGTGGGGCCTCGCTATAGCGGACCGGGCTCTCGATGAGATTCCGAAACCCCAATTCCGTTCGTGCTGAGCTTGTCGGGGCCTGTCCTGAGCGCCTGCCTTGGCAGGCAGTCGAAGGGCACCGTCCTTCTTGAAAACGCCAGAGAAAGAAGAACTGCACTTCGACAGGCTCAGTGCAAACGGGGGTAAAAGCGAAATTTCGCAACACTGCCTAAAGAACGGGGTGATCCAAACTTCAAATGCAGCCCCCGTCGCCCCGCACCACCAGGCTCATCCTTAACCACGAAGCCGTTATCGTAAGCGCTAAGATAATGTTAAGAACCGTCCCGCCCTCGCGCGATTCGGTCCTCACCCCCGTCCCTCGGGACGTGTGATCCCCGGCCGCGCAGGCGCCCGGGGGGGTGAATGCGTAAGAGTGCGTATATCGGAACAGGGACGCCGGGGCTGATCGCCGCGTTGGCGGTCGCATCGCCTGCGGTCGCGCAGGAGCGCGTGCCCGATGCCGTGCCCAGCCGCGAGCAAATCCAGCCGCCGACGCCCCAGTCCACGGCGCCTGCGGGCCCCAGCGTGCGCGTCGATGCCAGCGAGGCGCTCGGCACCGCCCCCTGCCCGCTCGATACGTCCACCGTGCAGGTGGACCTGCGCACCGTCCGCTTCACCGCCGCCGACGGCAAGCCGCTGCCCGATGCGATCCTGCAGGAACTGGCGGCCGTCACCGTGCCGAAGCCGGGCGAGCAGCCGGTCGGCGCCGTGTGCCGTATCCGCGATGCCGCCACCGCCGCCTTGCGCGAGGCGGGCTTCATCGCCTCGGTGCAGGTGCCGCCGCAGGAGATCGACAAAGGCGAACTGACGCTGACGGTGATCCTCGCGCATATCGTCGAGGTCCGCGTGCGCGGCGAGCCCGGCCATTATCGCCGCGCTTTGCTCCAGCGGATCGAGCAACTGAAGGCGCTGGCCCCGCTCAACGAGCATGATGCCGAGCGCATCCTGCTGCTGACCGGCGACATTCCGGGGCTCGACGTGCAGCTCGCTTTGCGCCCGGCCGGCACCGCGCCCGGCGCCGTGATCGGCGATCTCACGATCGTGCGCCGCCGGTTCGCGCTGCTCGGCAACGTCCAGAATTACGGATCGAAGCAGATCGGACGCGAGACGGCCTATGTGCGCGGCGAGATGTATGGCCTGCTCACGCCGTCCGATCTCGGCTATGTCGGCGCCTCCGTCACGCGCACGGTCCGCGAGCAGAAGGTGGGCCAGATCGGCTATATCACCGGGCTCAGGAGCGGCGGCGCCACGTTCGGCCTCCGCGCCAGCTATGCCTATTCGCGCCCCGATCTGGGCTTGCTGGATCTGCGCTCCCGCTCGCTGATCGGCGGGTTCGATCTGACCGTGCCGATCGTCCGCACCGTGACGCGCAACCTGACGATCGCGGGCGGTGCCGAGCTGATCGAGCAGCGCACGAAGGTGTTCGGCGGCGGCCAGTCCACGCCCCTCAACCGCGACAAGCTGCGCGTCGCCTATCTGCGCGGCACCGGCAATCTCCGCCGGATGCGCGCCGACGGGAGGGACATTTATGCGCTGAGCGGATCGATCGAGGTGCGGCGCGGGCTCGGCATCTGGGGGGCCACGCGCCGGAGCGAAGGCAGCAGCGGCAGCGGCTACACCCCCTCGCGCTTCGGCGGCGATCCGCAGGCGTGGATCGTGCGCGCCAATCTCGATGCCACGGTCCATCTCGGCCTGCTGTCGGCGGGCAGCGGCATGCGCAGCCAGTGGACGCCGCACCCCCTGCTGAACTTCGAGGAATTCTCGCTCGGCAATCTCTCGATCGGGCGCGGTTACGATCCGGGCTCGAACAGCGGCGATCGCGCGATCGGCCTGCAGAACGAGCTGCGCTTCGATCTGCCGATCCTGCGCGCGCTGCCGATCCAGCTGTTCGGCTTCGGCGATATCGTGTGGCTGCGCAATCTCGACGAGAACACCACCGAGGGGAAGCGCACCTTGCGCTCGGCCGGCGGCGGCGTGCGCGCCACCCTTCCCGGCCGGCTGCTGTTCGAGATCACCTACGCCCATCCGTTCGATCGCGCGCTGAGCTTCGACGATCGCCCGCCGCCCGCGCGCGTCCTCGCCTCGCTCACCGCGCAATTCGCGCCGCAGATCCGATGATCGCCGCGCGCCGCCTGCTCCTGTCCACCGCGCTCGGCACCGTCCTGGTGCTCGGCGGCCCGGCCGCGCGCGCGCAGTCGCTGCCGGGCAAGGGCGATTTCGTGTCCGGGATCGACAGCCACGGCAATGCGGTCACGCCGCCGGACAGCAGCTTCGGCGCCGACGCCGTCTCGATCGGTCTGGCCGACAGGGCGACCGTGCTGAACTGGGGCAGCTTCAGCATCCCCAAGGACACATCGGTCACCTTCACCGATGCCGCCGCGACGCCCGGCTCGGCCATGTCCGTGCTGAACCGCGTCGTCGGCACCACGAACGGCACGACCGGCGTGACGACGATCCCGCAGAGCATGATCGCGGGCCAGCTCAACGCGCCGTCCAACATCGCCGTCTATCTGGTCAATCCGTCGGGCATCGTCTTCAAGACGGGCAGCGCCGTGAATGTCGGCGGGCTGATCGCGAGCAGCCTATCCCTGCTGGATGACGATTTCTTCTCCACAGGCGGCACGCTGCATTTCGGCCCCGGCGCGGCGGCGAAGGGGATCGAGGTGGAGGCCGGCGCCAGCCTCACCGCCACCGGCAGCCGCGCGCTCGCGGGTCTGCGCAGCGATCTCGTCCTGATCGGCGCCTCGGTCGCGGTCGGCACCGGCACCGGCGGCACGGCGACGCTCACCGCGCAGGATGGCGATGTCGGGCTGGTCGCCGCCACCGACGTGACGATCATGTCCCAGCCCGGCAGTCCGCTGGCGATGACGATCGATCAGGGCACCGCCATCGCCGGCGCCTTCACGGTGAACGGCACCATCTCCGGCCGCAACGTCACGCTCGCGCTGGCGACGAAGGACGCGATGGCCGATGCGTTGCTGTCGGTGTCGGGCGTCGTCACCGCGGCGGGCGCCACCGCCACCGATCACGGCGTGATCCTGAGCGCGGATCGCGCGGTGGCGGACAAGGTCGCGCTCACCGCCGCCGGGGTGAACAGCGCCGCCGGAGCGGAGATCGGCGCGGCCGTCACCAGCGCCTCCTCGCTCGCCGTCGCGGCAGCGGGCACGATCACGGCCGGGGGCACGCTGAGCACGGCCGGCGCGAAGGACGTGACGATCGATGCCGGAGGCGCGGCGACGCTCTCGGGCGCGATCACCGTCGGCACCGATGCGGCCATCACCGCGGACGGCGGCCTCGCCCAGATCGCCTCGCTCACCGCAGGCGGAGACGCCACGATCCACGCGGGCAGCATCGCCCTCGCCTCCGCCAGCGTGACGGGCACGGCCTCGCTCACCAGCATCACCGGCGGCATCACGGCCACGAGCCTCGCCGCCGGATCGGCCGCGATCGATGCCAATACCGATGCCGCGATCACAGGCGCCGCGCTCAGCATCACGCGGGCCTCAGCCACATCGGGCGGCGTCACGCTCACCGCCAGCACCGGCGACGCCACGATCGGCACGATCAGCGCCGGCACCGACATCGGCGTCACCGCCTCGGCAGGCACCGCCACGATCACGGGCGCGGTGATGGCGGGCGGCGCCTATCAGGTGGCGGCCTCGTCGGTAAAGCTCGGCAGCGGCGCCGCCGCCGTACTGCAGAGCGCAGGCTCCGTCCTGCTGACAGCCTCCGGCGGCACCGTCGCGGGCGATGCCGGCCTCACGCTCCGCAGCGACACGGCCGGCACCGGCGCGGGCACGCTCATCATCGACGGCGCGGGCGGCATCGCCCTCGATCCCACCTCGCGCCTCGAAGGAGGTACGGGCAGCACGGGCGGCATCGGCGTCCGCAGCGGCGCCGGGCAGGCCATCGCGCTGGGCGCGGTGGCGGCGCGCAGGCTCACCGGTGCGGATGCCGGCCACGCGCTCACCGCCTCGCTCGCCGCGTCCGGCCCGCTCACCTTCGGCGGCGCGATCACCACCACGCAGACGCTCGACGCCTCCGCCACCGGCGCGCTCACCGCCCACGACATCGCCGTGACGGGCGTGGGCCAGACCCTGACCCTCGCCGCGAACGGCGCGACGGCCGACCTGTCCGCGCTCGGCCCGCTCTCCGCCGGAGGCCTTTCGCTGACGGCGGGGCGCACGCTCTCCACAGGGACGCTCACCACCACCGCCGGCAATGCCACGATCACGGCGGGCGGCACCGCCACCGTCGACGGCACGGTCGGCATCGCGGGCAATTATGCCGTCAACGGCAGCGATATCCGGCTGGGCGGCGCGCAGGCCGCGACCGGCGCGATCACGCTCACCGCCGCGCGATCGATCGCGAGCACCGCCGCCGGATCGCTCACCCCCAACGCGGCCGGCATCGGCGCCAATCCGCTGACGCTGCGCCTGACCAGCACCGATCCCGCCGCCGCGCTCCGGCTGGACCTGCACACGGGCGGCGACATCGCGATCGACGCCGATACCAGCCTGCCCGCCGCGCTCCTGATCCAGGTCCCGCACACGAATGTCGCCATCTCGTTCGCCGATATCCGCGCGGGCCGGATCGCGAGCCGGATCGACGGCGATATCCTGTTCTTCAACGGGCTCACCTCCACGCACGCGGACGGAATCCGGACCGGCGACATCACGATCACCGAAAATCCGCTTTCCCTGTCCGCGCCCAACGGCCCGCTCAGTGTCGGCTCGCTGACGGCGCCCGGCATCGCGCTCACGGCGCTCAGCCTGTCGACGGGCGCCCTCACCACCACCGCCGGCGGCGCCACCCTCTCCGCCGGCACGCAGGCCAGCATCGCCGGCGCCGTCAGCGTCACGGGCGGCGCATATCAGGTCACCGGCGGCTCGGTCACGCTCGGCTCCGCCTCCGGCACGCTCACCCAGTCCGCCACCGGCGCGGTCACGATCGAGGCGACGGGCGGCACGCTCACCGGCCTGTCCGGCCTCACGCTGCAATCCAACCGCGACGGCATCGGCGGCGAGGCGCTGACCCTCGCCACCAGCGGATCGAGCGGCGGCGTGATCGCCTTCTCCGGCACCACCCTGCTCGGCGGCTCCGCGCGCCAGTCCGCCGTGCAGATCCGCTCGCGCGACGTCACCAATGCCGTCACGCTGGGCGACGTCTCCGCCGCCAGCCTCGGGGGCGCAATCGGCACCGCCGGCTTCGGACCTGGGCTCACCCGCAGCGCCGCGATCCGCGTCGGCAACGTCGCGCTGACCGGCGCGCTGAGCCTGACCGCGACGGGATCGACCCTCACTGCTGGCACGCTTTCGGCCCAGAGCGTATCGCTCACGGCCGGGGGCGCACTGTCCGCCGCCTCGGTCACGGCCGGCACGGGCGACGTCACGATCAGCGGCGGCACTTTGTCTTTGGGCGCCCTCTCCGCCAGCAGCGGCGCGCTTTCGCTCACGGCGACGACAGGCGATCTGTCCGCGACCACCCTGGTCGCCGGCACCGACGCCAGCCTCACCGCCACGAACGGCATCGCCTCCGTCACCGGCGCGCTCTCGCTGCCCGGCGATTATGCGGTGACGGGCCGCTCGGTCGTCCTCGGCACGGCAGGCGTCGACACCGTGCAGGAAGCACGCGGCACGATCACGATCCGCGCGACCGGCGGCACGATCACCGGCCGCTCCGGCCTCACGCTCCACGCCGACACCAACGGCGACGGCAATCAGGCGCTGACCCTGGTGACGAGCGGATCCACCGGCGGCGATATCGACATGAGCGGCACAGCGCTCATCGCCGGCACCACCGGCCGGGGCGGCCCGATCCAGATCGGCTCGCGCCTGATCGGCAACCGCGTCACGCTGGGCGACATCACCGCCGCCTCGCTGTTCGGCGCGGTCGGTGGCGGCGGGTATACGCCGGGGATCACCCGCACCGCGGCGATCACGACCGGCGAGATCACGCTCGGCAGCACGCTGCAGCTCAGCTCCGGAGCGGGCGCGCTCACCACCGGCGCGCTTTCGATCGCCGGCGCCGTCACGCTCGCGGCGGACGGGGCGGCCCGGACCGGTACGATCTCCGCCGCCTCGATCGCGACCAGCGGCACGGGCGCTCTGACCGCAGGCACCCTCTCCACCCCCGGCGCGCTCTCGCTCACCTCGAACGGACTGATCCAGGTCGCGGGTCTGTCCGGTGCCTCGATCACCACGACCGGCACCGGCGGGTTCATCGCCACGGGCGCGATCACCTCCCCCGGCACCGTCACGATCAACCGCGCGGGCGCGATCGGCCTCGCCGGCATCACCGCGACCGGCGACATCCTGATCGGCCAGACGGTGATCGCGTCCGCCGTCACCGCCACCGACGCGATCACGTCCACTGCGGGCCGCATCGCGATCGGCAGCAGCGGCGCGCAAAGCTATGGCGGCACGCTCGGCGCCAACACCAGCCTGACCCTATCCGGATCGGCGCTCGACATCGGCACGGCCAGCAGCGGATCGGCGCTGTCGCTCACCAGCACCGGCGGCCCGATCGACATCGCGCAGGCGACGGGCGCCACCGGCATCGCGATCCAGTCTTCCGGCGATGCCAATGTCGGGACAGCCACGGCGAGCGGCGGCAGCGCCGATGTCTCGATCACCGCCACCGGCACCGCCACCGTGACAGGGGCCGTGACGGCAGGCCGCGCCTATCAGGTGACGGGCGCCTCGGTTCGACTCGGCGAGGGGACGGACACGGTGCTGCAACGCGCCGCCTCGATCCTGCTCACCTCGACGGGCGGCACCGTCTCGGGCGAGGCGGGGCTCACGCTGCGGAGCGACACGGGCGGCACCGGCACGGGCACGCTCGTGATCGACGGCGCGGGTGGCATTGCGCTCGATCCCGCCTCGCGCCTGGAAGGCGGCACGAGCGCCAGCGGCGACGTCGGCATCCGCAGCGGCACCGGGCAGGCGATCGCGCTCGGCATCGTCGCGGCGCGCCGACTGACCGGCGCGGCGCCGATCACGCACGCGCTCACCACCACGCTCGCCACCACCGGCGCGCTCACCTTCGGCGGCACCGTCACCACCACGCAGACGCTCGACGCCTCGTCCACCGGCGCGCTCACGGCCGCACGGATCGACGTGACCGGCACGGGCCAGGATCTGATCCTCACCACCACCGGCGGCGCCGGCACGCTCACCGCGCTCGGCCCCCTCACCGCCGCGCACGACATGAAGCTCACCGCCTCCCGCGCGCTCATCGTCACCACCGCGACGGCGACGACGGGCGCGGCGGCGGCGAGCGCCGGAACGACCCTCTCCGGCACCAGCCTCGTCGGCGGCAGGACGGCGTCGGCCACGGCCGTCGGCGCCCTGTCGCTCACCACCCTGTCGGGTCAGACCGGCGCCTCGGCGCAGGGCGCGAGCGTCACGCTCGGCACCGCCACCAGCGCGAGCGGCCCGCTGACGCTGACCGGCACGAGCGGCGACCTGATCGCCACCGGCATCTCCTCCGGCGGCGGCGTCACGCTCACCGCCAGCGGCGGCGGCATCGCGATCGACAGCATCGGCGCCGGCACCGACCTCACGATCCTCTCGGCCGCAGGCGTGCGCGGCCGCACGGCCGGCACACGCGCCACGCTGGGCGCCGGGCGCGACATCCAGATGACGGCGGGCGGGGATGTGCTGATCGCGACCGCCAGCGCCACGCGCGACGCGACGCTCGCCGGCGGCGCGCTCGACATCACCCGTCTCGCCACCACCAGCGGCTCCGCCACCCTGACTGCCACCAGCGGCGACGCCGTCATCGGCACGCTCGTCACCCGCCTCCATGCGGGCATCATCGCCGATGGCGGGCTCGCCAGCATCACCTCGCTCACCACGGGCGGCAATGCGACGATCCGCGCCGCCAGCATCGCCCTGCCCTTCGCGCGTGTGACCGGCGCGGCCTCGTTCACCAGCCTTGCGGGTGCCATCGATGCGGCGGATCTGGTCGCGGGATCGGCCCTGATCGCGGCGCAGGCCGACGCCACGCTCGGCCGGATCGAGGCCACCGGCGGCCCGCTCACGGCCACGGCGGGCGGCGCGCTCGACGCGACCACGCTGATCGCGCGCGGCACCGGCCTCACGATCCAGTCCGTCGGCGCCGCCCGCATCGGCACCGCGACGACGACCGGCGTCGGCGCCGACCTCTCGATCACCGCCGCCGCGCTCGGCGGCCCGACCGCGGGCACACGCGCCACGCTCTCCTCCGCGCGGGACATAAGGGTCACGGCCGGCGGGCAGGTGATGCTGGACGGCGCCACCGCCGCCCGCTCGGCGACGATCACCGGCGGGTCGCTCGCTATCGCGCAGCTGACGGCCACCACCGGCGCGGCGACCCTCATCGCCCGCACCGGAGGCGCCACGATCGGCGCGCTCGTGACGGGCACGGACGCGGGCATCACGGCGGATGCGGGCCTCGCCCGGATCGACAGCCTCGCCAGCGGCGTCGGTGCCACGATCCACGCCGCGAGCATCACGCTGCCGCTGGCGCGCGTGACCGGCGCCGCATCGCTGACGAGCATCGCCGGCGCAATCGACACGGCCGACCTGATCGCCGCCGCCGCCACGATCGGCGCGAGCGGCACGGCGGCGCTCGGCCGGATCGAGACGCTCGACGGCGCGCTCACAGCGTTCGCCTCCGGCGCCCTGACCGCGACCACGTTGATCGCCCGCGGCACCGGCACGATCGGCGGCGCGACGCTCGATATCGGCTCGGCGAACGGTGCGGCAGCGCTGGCGCTCACCAGCACCGGCGGCGCGATCAGCATCGGCCAGGCGACCGGCGCCACCGGGCTCACGATCCAGTCGGCGGGCGACGCCCGGATCGATACGGCCCGCGCGAGCGGCGCCACGGCCGACCTCTCGATCACCGCCGCCAGCCTGCGCGGGCACGCGCCGGGCGAGCGCGCAGCGCTGTCGGCCGGCCGCGCCCTCACCGTCACGCTCGGCGGCGATGCGCTGGTCGGTCCGGTGACGGCCGGCGCAGGCGCCACCCTCGGCGCGGCCTCGATCGATCTCTCGACGCTCGACTCCGCCCAGGCGACGCTCACCGCCGCGACCGGAAGCCTGCGGGCCGATCGCATCACCACCACGGGCGCCGCCACGCTGTCCGCCACCGCCGGCATCGCGACGATCGGAACCCTCTCGGCGGGCGGCAATGCCACGCTCGATGCGGGCACGCTCACCGTCACCACCCTCGCCAGCGGCGGCACGCTGGGCGCGCGCAGCCGCACCGGCGCGCTCGCCCTCGCCACCTTCACGGCGGCCGGCGACACGACGATCCTCGCCGCCGCCGATGCCACGATCGGACAGGGGAGCAGCAGCGCCGGCGGGATCGACATCATGGCGGACGGCGCGCTGACCGCGCCCGGCCTGACCGCCGCCACCCTCCTGCGCGCCAGCGCCGCGACCGCCACGATCGGCAGCGTCCGCGCAGACCGGATCGATCTCACCGCGCGCACCGGCGCGTTCCGGCTGGGCGATGCCACCGCCGGGACGAGCCTGGCGCTCGCGAAGCGGGGCTCCGGCGGCGACCTCACCGTGACGGGTGCGCTGGCCGTCACCGGCGCTACGGGCGACGCCACCCTCGTCAGCGAGACGAGCCTCACCCTCCCCGCGCTGATCGCGGGCCGGGATGCGCGGGTGAGCGCGTCCGGCAGCCTCACTGCGCCGTCGCTCGCGGCGGGCCGCACGCTCGGCATCACCGCCGGGGGCGCCGCGAACCTCGTCGCGCTGAGCGGCATCGGCGTGACCGTCACGGCGGGCGGCCTCGCGACGGTGGCCGGCGCGGTCTCGGCCGAAAGCTATGCGGTGCAGGGCGCGTCGGTGGCGCTGGGCACGGCCGGCAGCGCGATCGGCCAGACCGCCTCGGGCGCCGTCTCCGTGGTGGCGACGGCGGGGACGATCACGGGCCGCGGCGGCCTCTCGCTCACCGCCGACGCGGATGGCGACGGCGCGGGCGACCTGATCCTGCGCGCGACCGGCGGCATCGCCTTCGCCGCCGGAACCAGCCTCACCGCCGGCCCGCTCGCCACCGCCGCCTCGCGCATCAGCCCCGGCAGCGGCGCCGCGCTGACGCTCGACCGGCTGACCGCGCGCACGCTCGTTTCCTATGATCCCGCACTCGCCGCGACCGCGCTGACGCAGGACGGCCCGCTCACGATCGCGCAGTTGACGGTGCGCGATCCCACCACGATCGCGCTCACCGGCGCGGGTTCGGCGCTGACCCTGGGAAGCGTGTCCAGCACAAGCGCGCTCTCGCTCGCCACGCAGGCCGCGCTGACCGCGACCTCGCTGACCAGCGGCGCGCTGACGATCGATGCCGCCACCGCCACGGTGGGCACCATCTCCGCCACATCGCTCGCCGCCACCAGCCGCGCCGGCGCGCTCGATCTGGCGAGCGTGACGACGGACGGCCCCGTCACGCTGGCGGCCGCGACCGATCTGCGCCTCAACGCTCTCGATGCGGGCGGCGCGCTCGACGCCACCGCCGGGGGTGATATCGGCGGCAATGCGGGCGACATGACCGCGCCCGCCCAGTGGCGCAGCCGCTCCGGCTCGGTCGACATCGCCACGCTGGAAAGCGGCGACGCGGGCGGCGCGATCACCCTGGCCAATCTGCAGGCGGCGGGCGACGTCACGATCGCCGGGCGCCGGATCGCGATCGGATCGACCCACTCCGACAACGGCGCGCTCACCCTCACCGCCCGCCAGCGCGGCGCGGCCGCCACCGCCGTCTCGCTCACCGCCACCGCGCTCGATGCGGGCACCCACCTCACTCTGTCCAGCGGCATCGGCTCCGGCGCGCCCGTCTCGGCGAGCAACGGCGCGATCACGCTCGGCACGGCCACCGCCCGCAACGGCGCGCTCACGCTCACCACGCAGGACGGCACCGTCACCGGCCTCGCCACCGACAGCCCGATCCTGACGGCGCGGGGCAGTGGCGGCGATATCCTCATCACCACCGGCGGCCTCGCCGCGATCGGCACCGCCACCGCCGCGCGGGATCTGCTGATCCGCGCCGGCGATCCCGACGTCGCCGGCCGCAGCGGCCGCATCGCGATCGGATCGATGAGCGTCGGTCGCACGCTTTCGCTGCTCACGTTCAATGCCGTCGCGTCCGCCCCCTCCGGGATCACGGCGGGCGACGCCACCGCGATCGACGCCACGATCCGCGCGAGCGGCGCGCCCGCGCCCGTCATCCTCGGCCCGCTCGACGCCAGCGGCATGACCGTGCTGGCCAGCAGCGGCGATCTCACCCTCTCCAGCCCGATCGCCACAAGCGGATCGCTGGCGATCGAGGCCGCCGGCCTGCTGAGCGCGACGAACATCGCGACCGGCGGCGCGCTGGCGATCAGCGCCGGCACCGCCAACCTCGCCTTCGCGCGCGCGGCCGGCGGCATCGGCGTCACGGCGGGCACGATCACGGCGGGCGATCTGGCGAGCGGCGCGGGCGCGATCCGGCTGACCGCCACAGGTGGCGCCCTTTCGCTCACCACCGCCACCGCCGCAGGCGACATCGCCCTCTCGACCCCCGTCACCGCCACGGTCGGCACGCTCCGCGCCGGCGGCGCGCTGACGCTCGCGGCGGGCACGCTGACCGCCACCCAGCTGGCATCGGGTGGCGCCGCCGACATACGCGCCGCCACCCTCGATCTGACCGGCCTCACCAGCGGCGGCACGCTCACCCTCGCCGCCGGATCGGGGGGCGCCACGCTGGGGACGATCGCGGCGACAGGCGATATCGGCGTCACCTCCGCCACCGATCTCGGCATCGGCAGCCTCGCCAGCTCGGCCGGCGCGCTGAGCCTGACGGCGGCGGGCAGGGTCACGGCGGACACGCTCGGCAGCGCGCTGGGCCTCACCGCCACCGCCGGCCGGATGACGCTGGCGAACGTCCGCGCGGGCGGGGCGCTGGCGCTGACGACGCAGAGCGGGCTGCTCGCGATCACCCGCGCCACGATCGGCGGCGCGGCCACTCTTGCGTCCGGCGGCGCGCTGGCGATCGACACGCTCGCGGCCGGGCAGGACGTGACGCTGGATGCGGCGGGCGAGGTCACGATCCGGTCGCTCGCCAGCGGCACGTCGGCCAGCGCGCAGCCTCTGGTCGAGAAGAAGGTGCTGGCCGCCGTCGCGCCCTCGCGCGGCTTCACGCTCACGGCGCGCAACGCCACGATCGACTCTCTCTCCACCACCGGCCCGATCGCGATCACCGCGACGGCGGGCAATCTCGCGCTCGGGTCGCTCGCCGGATCGGCGGTCACGCTCACCGCCTCGGGCATCGTGGCGGTGAGCGGTGCCGCCAGCATCGCCGGGGACACTGCGATCCGCGCCGCCGCGATCGCGCTGGGCAATGCTGCCGGCACATCGGTCGCGCAGAGCGCCGGTGGCACGGTGACGCTGACGGCAGATGCCGCTGCGATCACCGGCTATGCCGGGCTCACGCTCTCCTCTGGCGCGGGTGGAATCGTGATGACGGCGAACGGCACCACCGGCGCCGTAACCTTCGCGCCCTCGACCACGATCGCCGGCGGCGCCGGCACGCTCGCGATCACCACGGCGAACACGGCCACGCTCGGCACGGTCACCGGCCGGTCGATCGCGCTCATGGCCAATGATCTCGCGCTTGCCGGCCCGATCACCGCCACCAGCCTCACGCTCACCAACCGGACGCCCGCCAACCTCACCCGGCTGGGCGATGCCCCCGCAGACGCCGGCACCGAATTCGCCACCAGCGACGGTCATTTCGATCTCTCCGCCGCCGAGATGGCCCGCCTCTCCGCCGCGACCCTGATCGTCGACGCGGGCAGCGGCTCGGTCCGCATCGGCGATCTCGCGCTGGCGACCGCCGCCGGCAGCAGCCTGTTCCAGATCCGCACCACCGGCCGGATGGACATGCTCGGCCGCTTCACCGCCACCGGCTCTCCGCTGGCGCGCATGATCGTGCTGGGCGGCGGCGCGAATGCGGACGACCGCGCCTCCGTTCTGCGCGTGGCGACGACGGCGGCGGGCGGCGGGCGCGTAATGGCCGACGGCGCCACGCTGGATCTGCGCGCGGACACGATCGGCGTGGGGCTGGACGGCGGCTTCCTCGATACGCTCGGCGTGAAAAGCGGCACGCCCGTCACGGCGGCGGACGCCACCACGCGCTTCGTCTCGCAATCCGGTTCGTCGCTCTACAATGCCACGCTCGGCAATGCGGGCGGGCTCTACAGCGATCCCGTGACGCTGCAGGCGGGCCGCCTGATCGTGCGCTACGGCAATTTCGCTTTGTTCCAGAATACGGGCACGCCCGGCACGCAGACCGGCCTGGTCCTCGGCGGCGAAGGCCAGCCGCAGACGCTGCAATTGCTGCCGTCGGCGGGCACCAACGCCTTCGCGATGTTCGGTACGATCAACGGCATCGGCAGCAACGCCACCTCGCTGCTGAGCGGCGCGACTTTGGTGGTGGGCAGCCAGGTCACGCGCGCGAACAGCCGCGCCAATGGCTGCCTGATCGGGGCGGCGGGCGGCGGCTGCCTCTCCGCCTCGCTCGTCCAGCCGACGCTCAGCGTGTTCGACACCAGCCGCGCGAACGTGTTCCGCACGGGCGACGATCTGACGCTGCCGTTCGATCCGCTGGTGGGGACCAGCAACGAGTCGCTCTTCTCGGACATCTCCTCGGTCGCTTCGATCGGCGAGGACCTGCCGGTCGCGCCGAGGCAGTAGGCCGGGTGCCGCCTATCGCGTCGCCACATGCTGCGTCGCCGGCAGCGGCTGCGACAGCATCGTCTTGCTCGCATCGCCCACCAGGAAGAAGGGCGCCCAGAAATAGGGATGGGATATGTCGGGCCGCTCGATCACCTGCGTCTGCGCGCGGCGCAAAGCCGCGCCGATCGTCCCGGTCCGGCCGGTCGTGTAGAGCGTGCGGACGAAATCCAGGGTCGCCTCGCCATCCGGCACCTTCCAGTAAGTGGCCAGCACCGCACGCGCATTGGCGGTGATGAAGGCCCGGACCAGACCGTCCAGCGTCGCCGCCGATTCATCCTGCCCGCCCAGACGCCCGCCGCGCGTGGAGACGCCCGCCGCCGTCTCGCAGGCGAGCAGCACCACCAGATTGGCGTCCAGCCGCAGCCGGGCGATTTCCGAGAAGGTCAGCAGGCCATCCGACTGCGGCTGGTCGATCGGCGCGGGCGCCCCCAGCGTGGTGAGCAAGGACGGTGGAACGACCGAGCAGCCCCAATGCGATTCCGGCAGACCGTGCGTGGCGAAGTGGATCACCTGATAGCGGGTGTAATCGCCCGCATCGCTGGCCGCCATCATCGCGGTATCGGTGAAGGCCGCGCCGGTCACCTCGGGCGCGGTGGGATCGCCCAGCGCCTGCGCGGCGATGCCGAGTTCGGCCGCCGAGACGGGGCGCACCGCGCGCATGATGTTGGCGAGGTTGAGATAGGACATCGGGCAGCCGACGCCGAACGAGATCGGCCGCGCCGTATCCCGCGCCCCGCCCTCGATCGGCGGCGCATTCTGGCCAAACCCGATGAAGGGCCGCGCTGCCGCCGATTCCGGCAGGGCCCGCGCGATCAGGAAGGAGCGCGGCGACAGCGCGTTCGAAATCTCCGCGCGCCCGGCGAGGAAATCCACATGGCTGTAATCGTTCGGCTCCTGCTCGGCGCGGGCCGCATAGGCCTTCACCGAGGCTTCCTCCGCCACCATCACGCTCGCCGGCAGATTCTGGAGAGCGCCCGAGAGATCGAACACGATCGCCTTCGATCCCAGGATCGCGGGCTCGGCCGGCCCGGCCAGCAGGCGGAAGAGCGTGTGGGCCGAGGCGACGTCGAAGATCGGCAGCGTATCGCTATTGTCGCGGATCGAGTTGAGCACGGCCGTCGCCGTCTCGTCGACATCGTCGCTGGTGCCCGCGAGCGGATAGATCCACGTATGCGCGCCGTCGATCGTCGTCGCCCAGGCGCGGCCGCGCAGGCGGCTGACCTTCACATAGATTTCGCCCGGCCGGAGCGCCGCGCGCATCTGCGCGATAGTGGCGGGGCGATCGTCCACCGCGCGATAGCGGCTGTCGGACGAGATGGTCGCGTTCAGATCGACCAGCTTGGCCTCGGCGCCGCGCCGCTGGCTTTCCAGCGCGGCGAGCCCCGCCGCATCGTCGGCCGGGGCGGAGGCGATCGCATAGCGCAGCTGCACGATCTGCCGCTCCAGCTCGCCCCGGTCACGCACCTTGGCGCCGAGCATCCCGTCCCCCGTGACGACCGACTGGAGCTGCGCCAGCTGGCGCGCGATCGCCGGCTCGCCCACCGATTGGACCGCGCGGAAATAGCGCTCGGCAATCTCGTCCGTGGGGGTCTGCGCGTAGAGCGTCGCCAGCGTCTCCAGATAATTTTCGAGCGACGAGGGGACGATGCCGCTCGCATCGGTGGAGGCGATCAGCGCGTCCACGCCCGCATCATAGGCCGCCAGCAGATCCTTCATCGCCACGCCGGGGCGGCGCGCGAGGATGGAGGTGCGCTCCAGCTCCGTCTCCGCGATCATCAAGCCTTCGGCATTGCCGGGCGTGCCCGCGCGGCGCACCGGCCGATCGAGCGGGCAGGGCTTCGCCAGCGAGGGCGGCTGGCCCTGCAACGTCGCGATCGAGCAATCGAACAGCGACAGGGCCAGATCCACCTTGCCCTCGCGCACGGCGACGCGCGCATATTGGCGCTGCACGCGGGACTTGATCGCGACCAGCGCATCGGAATCGACGCTGCGCTGGAGTTCGCCAATCCCCTCGGCGGCGCGATCCAGTTCCTCATTGCTGTCCCTGGTGCGGCCGAGCGCCAGCAACGCAACGCTCCGCGCCCAGCGGCGCTGCGCCTCCAGCAACAGTCGCGCGAGCTGGGCGCCGTCGACGGCGGAGAGCGCCGCCGACACGCCCGCCCCCGCCGGCGCCTGATTGAGCGCGCTCAACGTGGCGGGATCGAGCAGCGGATTGTCGCGCGCATCCGTGGCCCCCATCGCCGCATAGGCCTCGGCCCATTGGCGGCGGTTGAGCAGATCGAGCCCGCGATAGACGGCGCGCTTCGCCTCCAGCGCGGCCGCGCGATCCGCGCCCGCATGGGCGGAGAGGACGGCGTTGGCGCGCGTGAAATGCTCGTCCGCCGCATCGAACTGGCGGATATTGCTGTCGGCGAGCCCTGCCTCCAGCTCCAGCTCGACGCGGGTGAGCGGCGCGGCTTCGCCGTCGAGGCGCGAGAGCGCGTCGTTCAGCAGGCGCGACGCCTCCACATAGAGGCCGCGATGATTGAGCTGGATGCTGGCCTGCAGGGCGGCGGCGGCATCGAAGCCCGCCCGCGCGTCCTTCGCCTGCGCGATCTTCGCGGGCTGTTGCAGGCGATCGGCGGCAAGCGTCGGCTTCACCACCACGTCGCGATCGGCGGGCGCGGGCGCCACGCGCGCGATCGTCCGCAGCAACGCCTCCAGCGGCCCGAGCGCGGTGGAGGCGCTGGCGCCCACATAGAGCCGCCCGTCATGCCGGAAGCGCACGCGCACGGCGGCGGTCGCCAGCGTCTCGTCATAGCAGGCCCGCGTCTCGACGGGGCCGATCCCCGCGATCGTCTGCTGGAGCGGGGCGCCGCAATCCGTCTCGTCGGCCCCGGCGGCGTGGGTTGGGGCGAGACGCAGCGCATAGCCCTGCTGACGGCTGGCGGCGACGCCCCGGCAGGTCAGCCCCCAGGCGGAATCGAACGCGTCACCCAGCCGGGGATCGCGCCAGTTGCGCGTGGCCGAACAGGGCTCGCCGGTCGCATCGCGGCCCAGCACGAAGATGTCGGGCGCGGCACCCCGCACGCGCGGCGCGGCCGTGCCGCTGCCGGACGCCAACAGCGCCGCCACCGCGACCAGAGCCCCGCGCTTCGCCCACATGCCCTTGATGTCCCGTACCCCCCGGTGATCCGGGATGATAAAGGTTCGGGAGGCTGATCGCTACTGGGGATGGAGCTCGCGACAGCCCTCCCTAAAGCCGTTCGTCTTGAGCGAAGTCGAAGGACGGGCTTCAGATGACATCGCTTGCAGCACGTGCTTCGACTTCGCTCAGCACGAGCGGGGGAATGAAGGTCAGTTCTTCAACGGCTGTCCCGGCTGCCAGCCTCCGCCCGTCGCGCGCGTCAGCTTCACGCTCGCCTGCAACTGCCGCGTCCGCAGCTCGATCGCGGTGCGCCGCACGCGCAGCGCCACGGTCTGCGCGGTCACCACGTCCAGATAATTGACCGCACCCTTGGAGAAGCGATTGACCGCCGTCTGCTCGGCGATCGCGGCCTGCTCCACCGCGCGGTTCTCGGCCTCGGCCTCGGTCCCGAGATAGTGGAGCTGGGAGAGATTGTCCTCCACCTCCTGGAATGCCGTCAGCACCTGTCCGCGATAATCGGCGGTCGCCTGCGCCCATCGCGCGCGCGCGACGCGCACCTGCGCGCGACGGCGCCCGCCATCGAACAGGTTCAGCACGGCGCTGGGCCCGATCGACCACAATATGTTCGGCGCGGTCATCAGGCCCGGTATGCCGGTATTCTGATAGCCGCCCTGCCCGCCCAGCGTGATGGCGGGGAAGAAGGCGGCCTTCGTCACGCCGATCGCGGCATTGGCGGCGGCCATGCGCCGTTCGGCGGCGGCGACATCGGGGCGACGCTCCAGCAAGGTCGACGGCAGCAGCGCCGGCACGCCGGGCAAGGTGATCGCGTCATCGCTTGCCGCGATCGAGAAGGAGGAGGCCGGCATGCCGATCAGGCTGGCGATCGCATGTTCGGCCAGCGCGCGCGCCGCCTTCACATCTTCCAATTGCGCCTGCGCCTCGGCCAGCTGCGCGCCCGAGCGGCCCGCATCCAGCGCATTGGCGATGCCGCCCTCGAAGCGATGCCTGGTGATCGTATCGGCCTGGGCATAGGCATCGATCGTGGCGGCGAGCAGCTTGATCTGCTGATCGTAACCGCGCAGCGCGAAATAGGTGGTGGCGAGTTCGCTTTCGAGCGAGAGCTTCAGCGCGGCGGCATCGTCGCCGCTGGCCTCCGCCTCGGCCTTGCCGGCGCGCACGCTGTTGCGGACGCGGCCCCACAGATCCAGCTCATAGCCGAAATCGCCCGCCACCGTGGCCGACGAATAATAATCGGGCTGGGTCTGGCCACGCAGCGGGCGATTGTCCGACTGGCGGTTGCGCGTGAGATCGGCGCCCACGCCGACCTCCGGGAAAAGGCCCGCGCGCGCCTGCGACAGATAGGCGCGCGCCTGATCGTAACGGCCGAGCGCCCCCGCCAGCGTGGGATTGTCGGAGGCGATCTTCGCCTCCAGCGCGCCCAGTTGGGCATCGCCGAACATGCTCCACCAGTCGGCGGGCGCGGCCGAGGCGGCGGCGGGCTGCGCCGGCTGCCACGGCCCGGCTTCCTTAAAAGCGGGCGGGGCCGGCGCGACCGGCGGCTTGTAGGGCGGCGCGAAGGAACAGCCGCCAAGCGCCGCCGCGCCCAGCAGCACCGCGATCAGGCGCTTAGCCATTGCTCTGCGTGCCGACCCGGACGAGTTCGCCCTCAGCGATGGAATCGGGCGGATTGTCGACGATCTTCATGCCCGGCTTCAGGCCGTGCGTGATCTCCACCTTGCCCCCCAGATCCCGGCCGATCGTGATCGCCACCAGATGGACCTTGCCGTCGGGTCCCACCGTGGCGACTTCGGTGCCGGCGGCGCGGAAGACGAGCGTGTTGGACGGGATCTGCACCGCGCTCTCGCGCCCGGCCATGTCGAACGACACCTGGCCATAGCCGCCGGCCTTCAGCGCCTCGCCCGGATTGTCGATCGCCACCTGCACCTGGAACGTGCCGGACTGGCCGCTGATCGCGCCCGACGTGCCGATCACGGGCCCCTTCCATGTCCGCCCCGGATAATCGGGGACGGTGACGGTGGCGGTCATGCCCGGCTTCATCGCGGCCGAATAGGCCTGCGGCACGCTGACATAGACGCGCATCCGGTGGATGTCCGCGACGGAGAAGAGCGGCTGCTGCGCGCTGGTGCCGGGGCCGACGAGATCGCCGATATCCGCCGCGCGCTGCGTCACCACGCCCGCGAACGGCGCGCGCAGCGTGGCGAAGCCCTTCAGCGCGGTCAGCCGCCCCAGATCGGCCTCGGCCGCCTGCACTGCCGCATTCTGCGCGAGCAGATCGCCGTTCTTCTCGTCGACTTCCTGATGGCTGACGGAGTTGGTCGTCAGCAGATCGTTCCAGCGTACCGCCGTGCTCTTGGCGAGCGCGGCATTGGCCCTGGCGCGGGCGAGGGCGGCGCGCGCCTGGATGATCTGCTGGTCCAGTTCGGGCGTGTCGATCTGGCCGAGCGCCGTGCCGGCCGGCACGTCCGCGCCGATGTCGCGATACCAGGCCTTCACGTAACCGCCGACGCGGGCATAGAGCTTGGCGTTGTTCCACGCCTCGATCGTGCCCGGCAGCGAGAGCGGTGCGCCGGAGGCGGCGGAAGGCACCGCGATCAGATGCACCGTCGGGATCGATCGCGCGTCGGACCACTCCTGCGCCTCGCGCGTATCGCGGTGGCGGATGACGGCGCCGGCGGCGACGACGCCGATAGCGACGACCCCGGCAACGATGCCGGCCGTCTTGAGGCCCTTCGGCGCGGCGGGCGCCGTGGCATCACTCTGCATGGACAAGTTCTCCGGTGGAAACATCGTGGGTCGCGCCGCGCTTGCTGCGGCTGTGGGCGATCGCGAACAGGACGGGCACGAACAGCAAGGTGGCGGTGGTGGCGCAGATCAGGCCGCCGATCACGGCGCGGCCGAGCGGCGCATTCTGCTCGCCGCCCTCGCCCAGGCCCAATGCCATCGGCGCCATGCCGATGATCATGGCGAGCGCCGTCATCAGCACGGGGCGGAAGCGGGTGGCGCCGGCCTCGGCCGCGGCCTTCATCGCATCGCCGGTGATCGCCAGCCGTTCGCGGGCGAAGCTGATGACCAGCACCGAGTTGGCCGTGGCGACGCCCATGCACATGATCGCACCGGTGAGCGCGGGCACGGAGAGCGGCGTGTGCGTGGCAAACAGCATCCAGACGATGCCCGCGAGTGCGGCCGGCAGCGCCGAGACGATCACGAACGGATCGATCCACGACTGGAAGTTCACGACGATCAGCAGATAGATCAGCGCGATCGCGCCGATCAGGCCCAGGATAAGCCCGGAGAAGGCCGTGTTCATCGTCTGCGACTGACCGCGCAGCGTGACGGTGGTGCCCTTCGGGCGATCCTTGGCCATATCCTTGATGATCGCGTCGATATCGCCCGCCACCGCGCCGAGATCGCGGCCCTGCGTCGTCGCATAGATGTCGAACGAGGGCTTGATGTCATAGTGGGTGACGAGGCCCGGCGACGCCTCGCGGTGGAGCGAGCCGAGCGCGCCCAGCAGCTGATAATCGCCCGCCTTGGAGCCGGTCACGGGGATGTTCTGCACCGAGGTCATCGAATCGGTGCGATATTCGGGCGTCTGGACGACGATCGGATAGGAGACGCCGTTCTTCGGATTGAGCCAGAAGGCCGGCGACACCTGCAGGCTGCCCGCCAGATTGACGGAAAGGCTGCGCGTCACGTCATTCTCGGTGATGCCGACGCGGTCCGCCTGCGCACGATCCACGTCGAAGGCCAGCTCCGGATAGTCATTGGCCTGCTCCAGCCGCACGTCGGCGATGCCGGCGATCTGGTGGAGCCGGTTCATCATCCGGTTCGCATACGCCTCGTTCGCCTCGCGGTTCGGGCCGGAGATCTGCAGGTCGATCGGCGCCGGCGAGCCGAAGTTCAGGATCTGGCTGATGATGTCGGCGGGCAGGAACGAGAAGGTCGTGCCCGGAAACGCCTGCGGCAGTTCGCGCCGCAGCGTCCGCACATAACCGTCCGTCGGGCTGTGGTCCTCGCTCAGGCTGATGAGGATGTCGCCATCCTGCGGGCCGATGCCGCCCGTATTGGAATAAGCGAGGTTGGTACCCGACACCGGCAGGCCGATATTGTCGACCACCGACACGATCTGGTCCGCCGGGATGATGCTGCGGATACGCGCCTCGATCCGGTCGAACTGCGCGGCCGTCTCCTCGATGCGCGTGCCGACCGGCGCGCGGACGTGAAGGCTGATCTGGCCGCCATCGATCGACGGGAAGAAGTTGCGCCCCAGCATCGGGACCAGCGCGAACGACAGCAGCACGACGGCAAGGAAGCCCGGGATGAACACGCGGCGGCGCGCCAGCGCGAAATCCAGCAGGGACAGATAATAGGTCTGCACCGTCTCAAACCGCTTCTCGAAGCCATGCTGGAAGCGACGGAACGGGTTCTGCGTGTGAGGGCGGCCGGCGCCCGCATCATGGCTGGCCGCCACCGCCACCGAATGCTCGGTCGCGTGATCGCGCAGCAGATAATTGCTCATCGTCGGCACCAGCGTGCGCGACAGGATGAACGAGGCGATCATCGCGAACACCACGGCCTTGGCCATCGGCGCGAACAGGAAGCCGGCGATGCCCGGCAGGAAGAACATCGGCACGAACGCGATGCAGATGCACAGCAGCGACACGAAGGCCGGGCGCACGATCTGCTCGGCCCCGTCGAGGATCGACTGGGTGACGGTCTTCCCCTGTTCGAGGTGCCAGTTGATGTTCTCGATCGTCACCGTCGCGTCGTCGACCAGGATGCCGACGGCGAGCGCGAGGCCCCCCAGCGTCATCACGTTCAGCGTCTCGCCCACCGCCGACAAGGCCGCCACCGCCGCCAGGATGGCGAGCGGGATCGAGGCGGCGATGATGACGGTCGAGCGCCATGATCCCAGGAACAGCAGGATCATCACGCTGGTGAGACCCGCCGCGATCGCGCCCTCGCGCACCACGCCCGAGACGGCGGCCTTCACGAACAGCGACTGATCGGCCAGCGGCTGCACGTTCAATGCGGCCGGCAGCGTTTCCTTCAGCTTCGGGATCAGCGCCTTGGCGCCATCCACGATCTGGATGGTCGAGGCCGACCCCGCCTTCAGGATCGTCATCAGAACGGCGCGACCGCCATCGACGCGCACCACATTCTTCTGCGGCGGCGAACCATCGCGCACATGGGCGACGTCACCCATCAGCACCGTGCTGCTGCCGACCGTCTTGATCGGCAGCTTGTTCAGATCGTCGATGACTTCCGGGCTGTTGTTCAGGCGGATATTATATTCATACTGGCCGATTTTGGCGGTGCCGGCCGGGATGATCTGGTTCTGCGCCGCCAGCGCCGCGCCCACGTCGGCCGCCGAAAGGTGGCGTGCCTGCAGGGCTGCGGGATCCAGATCGATCTGGATCTGGCGCTCGCGGCCACCATAGGGCGTCGGCACGGCTGCGCCCTGCACGGTCGCCAGCGCCGGCCGGATCGCATTCTGGCCGAGATCGAAGATCGCGCCCTCGGACAATGTCTTCGACGACAGCGCCAACTGCAGGATCGGGACGGTCGAGGCGTTGTAGTTCAAGATCTGCGGCGGGGTGATGCCCGGCGGCATCTGCTTCAGCACGGTCTGGCTGACGGAGGTCACCTGCGCGGTCGCCGTGCGGATGTCGGTACCCGGCTGGAAGAAGATCTTCACCACGCCGTTGCCGTTCAGGCTCTGGCTTTCGACATGCTCGATATCGTTCACCGAGAGCGAGAGCTGGCGCTCGTAATAATAGATGATGCGCCCGGCCATCTCCTCGGGGGGAAGACCCCGATAGGACCAGACCACCGCGATCACCGGCATCTTGATGTCCGGGAAGATGTCGGTGGGGGTCTTCATCCACGCGATCGACCCCGAAAGGGTGATCAGGATCGCCAGAACGACGAACGTGTAGGGCTTGGAGAGAGCGATCTTGACGAGTTGGAGCATGATGATTCCGTCGCGGCGACAGCAACCCAAATCGCCCTGTCGTGTAACAAAATCGAATGAAATGAATTTCACATGCGCTGAAAGGCGGCGACAGCGGAATTACGCAAGCCCGTTTCCTGCGCCGGGTCGCTCAATCTGAGCGGTTTCTGAACCGAACCGTCAGTCGGTCTCGTACGGGAAGCGGAGGCGCGCCGAAAGGCCGGGATGGGCGTCCTCCAGCCGCAGCGTGGCGCCGTGCAGATGCGCGATCGCCACCACGATCGAAAGGCCCAGCCCCGATCCCGGCACGTCCGCCGCGTTGGACCCGCGATGGAAGCGCCGCAGCACCGCCTCGCGCTCCGACACGGGGATGCCGGGCCCGTCGTCGCGCACCTCGATCTCGATCCCCTCGGGCTCTTCGTGCAGCGCGATGAGCACCGTCGAGCCGGCGAACTTGATCGCATTGTCGATCAGGTTGCTGAGCGCTTCGAACAGCAATTGTTCGTCCGCGCCGATCGTGGTGAGCCCCCCCGTGCGATGCTCCAGCGCGATCCCGCGATCCTCGGCGAGCGGCGCGTAGAGCTGGTGCGAGGCCCGCAAAAGCGCGGCGAGATTGACGGCGCGGAAGCCCGACCGGCGCGCACCCGTCTCGATCTCCGAAATCCGCAGCAAGGCGGCGAAGCGCGCCAGCACATGATCCAGCTCCTCGCGCCCCCGCCCGGCCAGCGCGACGATGGCGGGCGACGCCTCGGGTGAATCCGCCGCTTCGTCCAGCAGCGCGCGCAGATGCATCAGCGGCGTCCGCATGTCGTGCGCGATCGCATCGGTGACGCCCTTCACCTGCGCCACCACGCGGCCGACCTCCTCGACCATCGCATTGACGGTGCCGGCGAACTGATCGAGCTCGTCCCGCCGCCCGGTGATCGGCATGCGGACCTCGAAATGCCCCTGCGAGATCTTGCGCGCGGCGGTCTGCAATTCGCTCACGCGCCGGAGCGGGCTGAGGCTGAGCCAGGTTCCCCCCGCGCCCACGCCCAGCAGGATCACGATGCCGCTGCCCGCCACGATCGCCAGCACGCGCCGGCGCAGATCGCGCACCTGCGTGAAATCGCGGCCGACGAGGATGGTTTCGCCCGTGCCGGTGCGGACCGCGATCAGGCGGATCGGGACAGTGCCCGCCATCACCTCGATCGGGCGGCCGGGCTTCACCGGGCGATCGATGCTGATGTCGCCCACGATCTGCTCGCCGTCGCTGGCGATCAGCCCGACATAATTGAAGCCGTCCCGCTCGCGCCGCATCTCCTGCCCGACGCTGGCGGGCAGCCGCACCGGATCGACCGCGAGCAGGCGATCCGCGATGCTGCGCAGGATGCGATCGTTGCGCTCGGTCAGCTCGCGCGCCGTCATCAGATAGATCGCCGCCAGCAGCGCCAGCAGTCCGAGCGTGAAGACCAGCCCCAGCGAGATCGTCAGGCGGAAGGCGCTGGTCCGGCGGATATCGCCGAAGCGAAGCCGGTCAGACGGCATCGAGCCGGTATCCCTCGCCCTTCACCGTCACGATCGCGGAGGGACGGCCGGGCCGGTCCAGCTTCTTGCGCAGGCGCGCGATATGGACGTTGATCAGGTTCGCGCCCGGATCGAAATAATAGCCCCAGACGCGCTCGAAGATGATCTGCCGGCCGATCACCTCGCCCGCGCCGCGCGCCAGCAGCTCCAGCAGGCGGAATTCCATCTGCAGCAGGCGGACGGGCTCGCCATCGACGGACACTTCGCGCCGGATCAGGTCCATCCGGAGCGATCCCACCTGCAGCACGGTGGATTCGGCCTGCTGCACGCGGCGCAGCAGCACCTCGATCCGCGCCGCCATCTCGCTCGGCGCGAACGGCTTCACCAGATAATCGTCGCCGCCCGCGCGCAGCCCGGCGATGCGTTCGTCGACATCCGACAGGGCCGAGATCATCAGCACCGGCGTCGTCACGCCCTCCGCGCGCAATTGCGAGACGAGGCTGAGCCCGTCGAGCCCCGGCAGCATCCGATCCAGCGTCAGCGCATCGAACCTCTGCTCCTGCGCCAGCCGGAGCCCGGTGACGCCGTCGCGCGCCTGCACCACCTCATGACCGCGCGGCCGCAATTCGCGCGCGATCACCTCGGAGGTCAGCTCGTCATCCTCGACGATCAGGATATGCGCCACATGCCGTCCTTCGATCAGGCCCCGTCCCTACACCGGATTGGCGCCCCGCCAACAGGGCCGCGCCGGGAATGCGACACATGCCTGCCCCCAAAGTGCAACCCAAGCGTCATCCGCCCTCCCTACGGGGAAGCCATCTCGGGTTGGGGGAATGAAAATGACGCGAAGGGTCACTCTTCTGGGCATGGCGAGCCTGGCCGCGCTGGCGGCATCGAACGCCGCCGCCGAAGCGCCGGTCGATGCCGCCGCGCCGGTCAGCGCGGACGAGATCCTCGTCACCGCGCAGCTGCGCGCGCAGAATCCGATCGAGGTGCCGATCACGCTGAGCGTGACGACGGGCGAGGAATTGTCGCGCCTGGGCCTTGAGGATTTCGAGGAATTCTCCCGCTTCGTGCCGGGCTTCGAGGTGCAGAACCAGTCGCCCAACAATCCGGGCTTCGTGATGCGTGGCATCACCTCGGACAGCGGCTCGGCCTATAACGAGCCGCGCGTCTCGGTCTTCCAGGACGGCGTTTCCATCTCCAAATCGCGCGGCTCCTATGTCGAATTGTTCGACATGAACCGGATCGAGGTGGCCAAGGGCCCGCAGTCGACGCTCTACGGGCGCGGGGCTTTGATCGGCGCGGTCAACCTCGTCGAGAACAAGGCCGATCCGTCCGCCTTCGCCGGCATGCTCCGCGCCGATTATGGCAATTACAACGCCTATGTCGTGGAAGGCATGGTCAACACACCGCTGGGCGAGGGCGTGGCCGCACGCATTTCGGGCCGCTATCGCAAGCGCGACGGCTTCATCCCCAATCTGCTGGGCGGCCAGGATTTCAACTCGGTGGATACCGGCGCGATCCGCGGCACGCTGCATGCCGAGACGGACGCGATCACGTTCGACCTGATAGGCAATTACCAGAAGGATTCGCCCGCCGGCACCGCCTTCAAGTCGATTTCCTATCGCCCGACCAACCCGACCACGGGCGCCGTGATCGGCGATGCGGGCCGCAACAGCGGCGCGGCGCTGGCGCCCGGCGCGGGCTTCGAGGGCGGCAAGGATCTGGGGCTGAACCGCAAGGTGTGGGGCGTCACCGGCCTCGCCAGCTGGAAGCTCAACGACACGCTGACGCTCAACTCGATCACCGCCTATCGCACGTTCCACGCGCTGGAGATCTTCGACGCGGACGGCATCTCGCTGCCGATGCTGACGGCAGCCGAGGATGCGCGCGGCAAGCAGACCAGCCAGGAGCTGCGCCTCACCTTCGAGCAGGGCCCGATCACGGCCTTCATCGGCGGCAGCTATTTCCACGAGAGCGGATCGCAGCGCACGCCCGCGCAGTTTGACGAGCGCGCGCTGCTGGCGCGTCTCGCCGGCTCGCTCTCGGGCACGGCCGCGATCCCCGGTCGCCCGACCACCGATCCGGCGCCCGCCGCCCTGCTCGCCAACACGGCCTTCACCTCCGCCCTGCTGCAGGGCGTGGCCGCGGCTTACGGCGTGCCGCTGCCGGCCGCGCAGGCGGTGGCGATCGCCTCGAACCTCAAGGGCAGCCATCTCGAGACCAGCACCAATTATTCGCGCACCAATTCGGTCGATCTGTTCGGCGACGTCACCTATCGCGTGACCGACAAGCTCGAATTCGGCGCGGGCCTGCGCTATTCGCATGACGACAAGCATACGGGCTACAGCGCCGCCGTGCTCAACGGCCGCTCGATCCTGGGCGGGCTGATCGGCGCGCTCTCGCAGCCCGCCGCCACGCGCACCGCCCTGCTCGGCGCGCTCGCCGTGCCGGGCGCGGCCAACATCCCGACCTCGGCCGCCTATCCGGTGCCGCTGTTCGGCCTGGGCACGCAGCCGACCACGGGCAACGGCAATCGCACGGACAGCGCGCTGAAGAATGACGGCTTCGCCTGGCGCTTCACCGCGCGCTATGCGGCCTCCGATCAGGCGAGCTTCTACGCCACCTATGCGCGCGGCCGCCGGCCGCAGGTCCTCTCCGTCTCCGGGCCGTCCGCCCCTCTCGGCGCCGCGCGCTTCGGCGTGCTGCCGAACGAGCGGGTCGACAGCTACGAGGCAGGCGTGAAGACGGCGCTGCTGGACCGCAAATTGTTCCTCGACGGCGCGGTTTTCTATTACGATTACAACAATTTCCAGACGACGGTGCAGCAGGGCACGCAGATCGTGACGATCAATGCGGGCAAGGCGCAGAGCTATGGCTTCGAAAGCCAGGCGCGCTGGGTGGCGACCGATTATCTCTCGGTGATCGCCAGCTACGCGTACAATCACAGCCGCTTCAAGGCAGGCGTGCGCGACGGCAACCGCTTCCGCCTCTCGCCCGATCATTCGGCCTCGCTCGGCGCGATCATGGATCTGCCGGTCGGCCCCGGCCGGATCAGCTTCGCACCGAGCCTGACCTATCAGAGCAAGGTCTTCTTCGACGACGACAATGATCGGCCGGATCTGCAGCAACCGCCGGCCGCTCTGGTCGCCGACAATATCCAGGACGAGCAGCAGGGCGGCTATGTCCTGGCCAATGCCCGCTTCGGTTTCGAGCCGAACAGCAAGGCGTGGCGGATCGAGGCTTATGTCGAGAACCTCTTCAACAAGAAATACATCAAGGACGCCGGCAATACGGGTGACTCGCTCGGCATGCCGACCTTCATCTCGGGCGAACCGCGCTTCTATGGCGTGAGCGCCACCGTCCGCTTCGGAGGTGCCAAGTGAGCCAGTTCACGATCGATCGCCGCGCCGCACTCGGCCTGATCGCCTCGGGCGCGGCGGCCGCTTTGCCCGCGACGGGCGCGCAGGCGGCGCCGAAGGGCGGCGTCCGCTTCGCCCACGGCGTGGCCAGCGGCGATCCGACCCCGCGCGGCGCGATCCTGTGGACGCGCGTGACGACGCAGGGGTCCACGCCCGTCGACGTCAGCTGGCATGTCGCCGAAAACGCCGGTGCGCAGCCGATCGAGAGCGGCGCCACGCAGGCCCGCCCCGCCCGCGACTTCACCGTCAAGGTCGAGCCGAAGACGCTCAAGGCCGGCCAGGACTATGTCTATTGGTTCGAGGCGGCGGGGGTGAAATCTCCGGTCGGTCGCTTCCGTACGCTGCCCGAAGGCAAGCTCGACCAGCTCGTCTTCGCGGTCGCCAATTGCCAGCTGTACGGCAACGGCCTGTTCAACGCTTACGAGACGATCGCGCAGGAGCCGAAGCTCGACGCGGTGCTGTTCCTCGGCGACTATATCTACGAATATGAGGCGCTGGATTATGGCGGCGCCAATGCGCGCAAGCTCAACCGCATCGTGGAGCCCGCGCACGAGATCGTGACCCTCGCCGATTACCGTCTGCGTCACGCCTCCTACAAGAGCGACGCCGATCTGCAGGCCGCGCATGCCCGCGCCGCGTGGATCTGCGTGTGGGACGATCACGAGACCGCGGACAACAGCTGGGTCCACGGCGCGGTGAACCACCAGCCCGCCACCGAAGGCGACTGGGACAAGCGCAAGGCCGCCGCGATGCAGGCCTATTTCGAATGGATGCCGATCCGCGATCCGATTCCGGGCCAGCCATGGGAAGCGATCAACCGCGATTTCCAGTTCGGCGATCTCGCCACGTTGCTGATGGTGGAGACGCGCCTGCTCGCGCGCAGCCAGCAGGCGGACGAGGTCAGCAAGCCGGTCGACGCCGCCTCGATCAAGGCGGCTCTGGTCGAGCGCGCCCGGCCCGAGCGCGAGATGCTCGGGCAGACACAGCGGGAATGGCTGGAGCGCGAGATGAAAGCGTCCGTCGCGGCGGGCAAGCCGTGGCAGGTGCTGGGCAATCAGGTGGTGATGGCGCGCGTGCCGGGGCCGACCGTGGCGAAGGAGGTCATCGACAGCCTGCCTGCCCCGATCGCGGCGCAGGTGCGCGTGGCGGATGCGGGCTTCCGCGCGGGCCTGCCCTATAATCTGGACAGCTGGGACGGCTATCCCGCCGCGCGCGAGCGGCTCTATGCCAGCTTCCGCGCCGCCGGGTCGCGCCCGATCGTCCTGTCGGGCGACAGCCACGCTTTCTGGGCGAACGATCTGTTCGACGACAAGGGTACGCTCGTCGCGGCCGAGTTCGGCGTCTCCTCGATCACGAGCCCGTCGGTGGGCGACAGCCTGCCGGGCGTCCCGCTCGGGCCGATGCTGGAGAAAGCCGGCGAGGAGGTCGTCTTCTGCGACCAGAGCGCCAAGGGCTATATCCGCCTGACGCTCGCCCGCGAGGCGGCACAGGCCGATTATGTCGCGGTGCCGATCCTGGCCAAGCCCTACAAGGCGGACCGGATCGCCCGCTACGAAACGAAGGCCGACGGCGTCCGCCTGAAGCGGATTTCGTAGCCACACTCGCTCTCCTTTCCCGCGCGTACTGAGCCTGTCGAAGCACCGTCTTTCTTCTCCCTGACGCGGACGGAAAGAAGGACGACACTTCGACAGGCTCAGTGCGAACGGAGGTCATGGGGCGCACGAGCAGGCCTCTGCGACCGAACACCCCGAAGCCATACCACGGCGATTTTCAGCCACTTACGGTATGGACATTTCAGTCCAAAAGGCCGACCACCGAGTCGTTAGGGCCGAACCGGATTCGTTGAGAGTCCGTGCACGGCGCTGGGGGTATCGTAGGGGGGCGTCGCGTCGGCCATGAGATGGCGGGGGGGCATGATGTGCGCGCTGCTGGCGGGGGCCGGCACGGCGCAGATGGCAGGGGCGCAGCGCGTGGCGCCGCCGCCCTCCGCGCTGGCCAATGGCGGCCTGCCGACGCGCGAGGAGGTCACCCGCCCCGGCACGACCGCGCCCGTCCAGAGCGCGCCGAAGCTGAAGGTGGAAGGCGATATCGAGCGCGCGCCCTGCCCGCTCGACGATCCCGCCTACAAGGATATCCGCGTCACGATCACGGGCGCGGCCTTCCATAATCTGGGGCCGGTCGATCCGGCCGATCTGCTGCCCGTCTATCAAAGCTATCTGGGCGCCGATCGGCCCGTCAGCACGATCTGCGAGATACGCGACGCGGTCGGCACCTATCTGCGCCGGCAGGGCTATCTCGCCGCCGTGCAGGTGCCGACGCAGAAGATCGAGAATGGCAGCGTCACGTTCGAGGTGCTGTACGCGAAGCTCACGGCGGTGCGCGTGCGCGGCGATGCCGGCCGCAACGAGCGGCTGATCGCCTCCTATCTCAACAAGCTGACCGACGATCCCGTCTTCAACCGCTTCACCGCCGAGCGTTACCTGCTGCTCGCGCGCGACATGCCGGGCTATGACGTGCGCCTCGTGCTGCGCCCGACCGGCGCGAAGCCCGGCGAATTGCTGGGCGACGTGATCGTCACGCGCACGCCGTTCGAGGCGGATCTCAACATCCAGAATTTCGCCGCCAAGAGCACCGGGCGTTTCGGCGGCCAGCTCACCGGCCGCCTCTATGGCCTGACCGGCCTCGGCGACCGCACGACGATCGGCTTCTATTCCACCTCCGATTATGACGAGCAGCACATCCTGCAGCTCGCGCACGATTTCCGCGTCGGGCCGGAAGGCCTCACCTTCGCGGGCCGCTTCACCTATGCGTGGACGAAGCCGGATGTCGGCCTGAACGGCAATCTGCGCGCCGAGACGCTCTTCGCCACGGGCGAGGCCAGCTATCCCTTCCTGCGCAGCCAGCGCGCGAACCTGCGCGGCTCCATCGGCTTCGACTATGTCGATCAGGACGTGCGCTTCGCGGGCACGTTGCTGACGCGCGATCATCTGCGCGTGGCCTATGCGCGCATCGACGGCGACACGGCCGACGTGCGCGAGGGGAAGCTCACCCGCTGGCGTGCCTCTTACTCGCTGGAGCTGCGCCACGGCCTCGGCATTTTCGACGCGACCGACGGCACCTCCGTGCCCGGCCGCGTCGGCCCCAGCCGATCGGATGGCGATGCGGAAGCCACATTGCTGCGCGCCTCGGGCTATGCCGAAGCGGCGCTGACGCCGCAGATCACCGCCTCGATCGCGCCGCGCGTGCAAGTTGCGTTCAATCCGCTGCTGAGCTTCGAGGAATATTCGGCCGGCACCTATACGATCGGGCGCGGCTATGATCCCGGCACGATCATCGGCGACAGCGGCGCGGGCTTCACGGGCGAGCTGCGCCTGAACCGGATCGTGCCCTTCACCAATCTCAATCTGGTGCTGCAGCCGTTCGTGTTCGTGGATTCGGCGTGGGTGTGGAACCGGCACGTGGCGGGCGATCCGCAGAGCCTGACGTCGCTGGGCGCGGGCGTGCGGACCAGCTTCGCCAGCCGCGTGCGGCTCGACCTTACGGTGGCGGTGCCCACCAAGCGCGCCGGGCTGCAGACCGAGCGCGGCGACACGCGCATCCTGATGTCGCTCACCACCCGGCTCTTTCCGTGGAAGGACCGCTGATGTCCGCTGCCCCGATCCGGCGCCGCTCGCCCCGCGGCCTCCCCCTCGCGGCCTCCACGCTGGCGCTGGCCACCGCGCTGGCCGGGCCGGTTTATGGGCAGGCGACCTCGCCCAATTCGTATGTGTCGCCCGCGCCTACCTTGATCAGCGGCGGCGTGACGGCCGACTATAATACGCCCAATACGGACATCTACACGGTCAGCACGCCCACGGCCGTGCTGAACTTCACGCCGAGCGACGCGGCGACCGGCGGCGGCGTCAACAACCCGATCAATTTCCAGAACGCCAATACCGACGTCTTTTATCGGAGCGCCCCCGGCGGGCCGAACTTCACCATTCTCAACCGGATCGTCCCCGCCGATCCCACCCGGCCGGTCGCGTTCAACGGCCGCGTCACGAGCCAGCTGGTCGATGGCGCCGGCAACATGACGACCGGCGGCTCGGTATGGTTCTACAGCCCCGGCGGCATCATCCTCGGCGACGGATCTGCCTTCAACGTGGGCAGCCTGCTGCTCACCACCGCCGATCCCACCGGCAGCCTCGGATCGAACACCTTCAACCTGACCTCCACCAATCCGAACGGCGTGGTCAGCGTCCTCTCGCAGGCGACGATCAACGCGATCAACGAGAACAGCTACGTCGCGCTCGTAGCACCCAAGGTGTTCACGCGCGGCACGATCACCGTGAACGGCGCGGCCGCCTTCGTCGCGGCCGAGAATGCGACCCTCACGTTCAATCAGGGCCTGTTCGACATCAGCGTCACCACCGGCGCCGACGCGGACGGCTTTCCGGTCGAGCTGCGCGGCACGATCAAACTCGACAAGACCGGCGCCGCCACCAACCAGCGCGGCATTTATGCCGTGGCCGTGCCGAAGAACAACGCGGTCTCGATGATCGTGGCGCCGGACGGCTATTTCGGCTTCGACGTGGCCAATGGCGTGACGATCTCGAACGGCGGCATCTATCTGGTGTCCGGTGGCAATCTCCAGATCGATCCGTCGGGCGCAACGCAGGGGCAGATACAGGGCATACCCGTCATCGCGGGCGGCAATATCAGCATCGAGGGCAGCGCGATCACGCCCGCGCCGGCCACGGGCGGGCGCTTCAACGCCCCCGTGGCGGCCCGCGCCAGCAACGCGATCGACGTCGCCAATTTCTCGAGCTTCTCCGGCCTGACCAGCCCGATCGCCTTCGCGAGCGACCTCTCGCTGCTCGGCGGCACGAGCACGACGCTCATCGCCACCAACGGCACGATCGCGATCGCCGGCGCGCTGACGATGGATTCGTTCGGGCCCAACGTGCCCGGCTCCTCCCTGCTTTCGGCGGGCGCGGGCGGCGCGATCACGCTCGGCTCCTACGCCACGATCAAGGCCGGTGCGCCGACGGGGATCGGCTATGATCCGCTGGCGTTCAATTTCAGCACCGGCGGCAGCGCCGTCATCAGCGCCACTGGCGGCGGCACGATCTCCGCCCAGCAATATATCAACGTGACGACGCCCGGCAGCGGCACGTCCGGCCAGGCCAGCCAGGGCGGCACGTCCCAGCTTCTGATCAACGGCGGATCAGTCACGGCGCAGAATCTGACGGTGGACGCCACGGGCGTCGGCACCGGTGCGACCGGCACGGGCGGGCAGGCCACGGCGGATATCGCGAACGGACAGCTGCAGCTCAGCCAAAGTCTTTTCGTTACCGCCGCAGGTTCGGCGAGCGGCGGAGCGGGAACAGGCGGCACGGCGAGCCTGACGGTGCGGCCGGGCGGCATCGTCTCCGCGACGACGCAGGCGCAGATCTCCGCCGACGCGCAGGGCAGCAATGCGCTCGTCGCGACGGGATCGGGGTACGATGCCACGGCAGGCACGGCGAGCCTTACCATGCTGGCGACCAGCGGCCCGGTCACCAGTTTCACCGCGCCGGGTGGGCTCAGCATCACCGCGACCGCGCGCGGCGGCAATGGCGGATCGGGAGCCGCCTCGGCGGGTGGCAACGCCACCGGCGGCACCGTTACGGTCAACATCGGATCGGGCGCGCAGCTGACCTCCGACTTCGGCTTCCTCAGCACCTTCGGCTATGGCGGCACATCGGCGGGCGGCGGCACGGGCGGCACCGGCACGGGCGGCAGGATCACCGTCGATACGACCGGCATCCTCGATTTCTCGCTGCTGTCGCTCAGCGCCGACGCGATGGGCGGCGACAAGACGGGCGGCACCGGCAATGCCGGCGACGCGCTGAGCGGGCAGGCCGTGCTGCGCGTGAGCGGCGGATCGCTGACGGCGACGCGATCGACCGGCAATGCCAGTCTGGTGCCCGGCGTCGTCGTCGGCAATCAGGCGATCGGCGGATCGGTAACGGCGGGCACCGGATCGGGCGGAGCGGGCCTTGCGGGGGGTGGCATATCTGGCATCGGCAGCGCGATCATCAGCGTCTTCGGCGATGCGGCGGTATCCGCCGCCCGGCTCGGCGCGTTCGCGAACGGCACCGGCGGCGCAGGGCTGGGCGCGGGCGCAACCGGGGGCTTTGGCCGCGCGGTCAACGCGTCGCTGCTTCTGCAGAGCAGCGGCCCGGTGCAGGTCGGATCGATCATCGCCCGCTCCAACGCTGTCGGCGGCGCATCGCCCGCCGGCACCGGCGGAGACGCGCAAAGCGGGCTGGCCGAGGTCAGGCTGGCGCCCTCATCCGGCGCGGCCGCTCCCACCGCGATTTCGGGCACGGTCGACATGTCCGCCAACGCCACCGGCGGCAATGGCCTCACCGGCGGGGCGGCCGCAGCGAGCGTCGTCTCGCTGGTCGAAACCGGCACCACGCAGGGCGCCACGATCGGCGGTGCCGTCACCCTCTCCTCGCTCGCCACGGGCGGCAACGGGCAGAATGGCAATGGCGGCGATGCCCAGAGCAGCGCGATCCGCATCGAGGCCGGGAGCAGCCTGCAGCTCGCCGGCACGCTGACGGCGACGGCCGACGCCAATGCCGGCTTCGCGAACGGCACCGCCACCAATGGCGGGCAGGCGAATGCGGGCTCGGTCACGCTGACGGCTTCGACGGGCAATCTCGGCGTGGCGGGGACGTCCGTCCTCAGCGCCAGTGCGCGCAGCGGCGGCAGCAGCACGGGTGTCGGCACCGTCGCCACCGGCGGCACGATCGCCCTCATCGCCAATGTGGGATCGATCACGCTGGGCGACCTGAGCCGGATCAGCGCCACCGCGACCGGAGGGGTCAGCAGCGGCGATGGCGACAGCGCCGTGGGCGGCAATGTCGCCATCCGCACCGAGCCCGATCCCGATGTCGGTGGTGGCGGCGGATCGATCACGACGGCCGGCCTGCAGGTGAGCCTCGACGCCAACGCCAGCCAGCTCCAGAATCAGGGGCGGATCGGCGGCGCGGCGACCGGCGGCAATTTCACAGTGTCCGCCGGCACCGGCGCGATCACCACGGGCGATCTGATCGTCGGCGCCAGCGCGGGCGGCCATGGCGGCAGCGATCCCGCGACCACGACGATGCAGGGCGGCACCGCGCAGATCCTGGCGACCGGCGCCAACATCACGATCGGATCGGCGACGGTCTATGCGATCGGTCAGGCCGCCAGCGTCTTCAATTCCAATCCGCCCGCAGGCCCCGGCGCCAGCATCGGCGGCGCGATCACGCTCCGCGCGGCGGCGGGACGCACGCTCACCGTCACCAACGGCTTCATCGGCGCGGTCGATGCGATCAGCGGCCGATCGAGCCTCGCCGCACAGGCGGGATCGGGCACGGGCGGCCAGATCCTCGTCGATGCCTCGGGCACGATCCGGGTGAGCAGCGGGCTCAGCCTCTCGTCGGCCGGCATCGGCGGCAATGTGTTCGGGCTGAGCAACGCCACCGGCGGCGACGGCTTCGGCGGCAGCATCGACATCGCCGTCACCGGCCTGCTGGACGTGACGGGCGGTATCGCCGCCTCCGCCAGCGGCCGGGGCGGCAGCCCGCTCACCGGCATCGGCGGCACCGGCACGGGCGGGTTCGTCCGCCTGCTGGCGACGCAGGGCGGCCAGGTCCGCACCAGCACGATCAATCTCGCCGCCGACGGCACCGGCTCGGTCGGCGGGGCGGGCTTCGGCGGACGGACGATCGGCACCACGCTGGGCGGCGCGTATCTGATCGCCAATGGCGGCACGATCACCGGATCGACCGGCTTCCTCGTCAGCGCCAATGGCAGCGGCGGCGGCAGCCTGACCGCCAGTGGCGGCGCGGGCACGGGCGGGCAGGCGTGGATCGTCGGCATGAACGGCACGGTCGATCTGTCGGTCGGCACCGATTTCGGCCAGGTGCAGGCCACCGGCCTCGGCGGTGCGTCCGCTGCTGGCGCGGGCGGCACCGGAACGGGCGGACAGGTGCTGATCGGACGATCGAACACCGGCGCCAATGCCGACGCCGTCTCCACCAGTGCCGGGCGCATCTTCGTGGGCAATGTGACGGCCGACGCCGGCGGGCGCGGCGGCAACGGCCTCCAGCCCGATCCCGGCGTGCAGGGCGCTGCGGGCGGCAACGGTGTGGGCGGCACGGCGGAGATTTCGGCCGACGCGGCGTTCGGCACGATCGTCGCCAATGCGGGCAGCCTTGTCTCGGTCACCGTCGCGGGCGTGGGCGGCAGCGGTGCGTTCGGCGGCGATCCGCTGCCGAGCGGCGCGGCCGGAGCGGGCGGCAATGGCGGCACCGGAACGGGCGGCACGGCCTTCATCGGCACGACCGATCCCGGCGGCACCGCGCCCACCACCGGCTCCGCCACCTTCGGCAACGCCATCTTCGACGTGAGCGGGAGCGGCGGGAGCGGCGGCGGCGGCAATGTTGTGGCGGGATCAGGCGGCGCGGGCCGGGGTGGTTCGCTCACGTTCGCCTCCACCGGCGCCCCCGTGACCGCCGCCAACGTCACCATCTTCGCCAGCGGTGCGGGCGCCAGCGGGGGCCTGATCAATGCGGGCGGGACCGGCGCGGCGGGAGACGGCACCGGCGGCGTGGCCACTGTCGGCGTCGCGGCGCGCGCCAATGGCGGATCGCGCGGAGCCCTCACGCAGACGGGCTCGTTCAGCATCGATACGTCCGCCATCTCCAACGGCGGCGCGACCGTGGCGGGCACGAGCAGCTTCACGGTCGCGTCCGGCGATGCGACCGTGGGGGACCTGCTGGTCAGCAATGCCGGCACGACCCCGTCCGCCACGGTCTCCCGCATCGGTGCCACGGACGGGATACTCACAGCCTCCTCCCTCACCGTACAGGCGATCGGTGATTATGCGCTGACGACCGGCGCGGGTGGCGGGATCCGGATCGGCACGGGCCTGCTGCAGGCGACGGGCACGCTGACCTTCGGTGACGGTTCCACGCCCTCCAATGTGCCCGGCGCGATCGGCGTGACCAACGATCTCACCGTGATCGTCGGCGGTGATTATCTCCTCGGCGGCGCGCTCGGCGCCGGCGGGGCCTATTCGGTCACGGCGGGCGGGCGGATCGCCACCCTCGCGGCCAGCGGCGGCACCGGCGTTGCCTTCGCCGCCGCCAACGGCATCAGCACCGGCGCGGTGACGAGCGGCGCCGGATCGATCGCACTGGTCACGCGCGCGGGAAGCATCGCAACGGGCGCGTTGCAGGCCGCCCGCAGCGTGGCGCTGCTGGCGCCGCAGAGCATATCCACCGGGGCGATCACCACCGGCACCAATGCCGGCGACGTGGCGTTCCTCTCGAACCTGTCCGCCACCCAGTCGCAACCTGTCGCCGGGCTGGTCGGTCCGTCCGGATCGATCAATCCCGCGTTCGACTATACGACGCTCGCCACCGCGATCCCGCAGCGTCTCGCCGGAACCGCCACGATCGCCGGCGCGGTCCGCACCGGCGCGCTGCGCGTGGCGGCGACGGGCGGCGTGACGAGCGGCGCGATCACGGCGAACAGCGTCCTGATCGACGGCGGCACCACGATCGCAACGGGCGACGTCACCACCCCCAACGCCCTGACCCTGCAGGCGGACGGCGCGGTGACGACCGGCGCGCTGACCTCGGGCGGCGACATCCTCGCCGTCAGCCGCACCGCGCAGCTCACCACCGGCAATGTGCAGGCGGGCGGCAATGCGGCGTTGCTCGCGAAGACTGGCATCACGACGGGCGCCATCTCCGCGCGGCGCACCAATGGCGGCTATGTCCTGCTCGCCGATGCGGCCAATGCCGGCGCGATCGACATCACTGCCACCGGCACGGCCATCGCCGGTCCCGTCTCGGTCGGCGGCCCGGTGAGCGCCGCGATCCTGCGCACCACCACCAGCGGCACTGCCAGCTTCGCCGGCGCGATCGACGTGGCCCAGTTCGCGCGGCTCACGGCGGCGGACATCAGCCTCGCCGCCGCCACGATCGGGCCCGACCTCGCTTTCTCCAGCGGCAATCTCAGGCTGGGCGCGAACGGATCGATCGGCAATGCCGCGACGCAGACCGTCGCCTTCACCGTCACGGGCACCGGCCCGGCCTTCCTCGGCGGCACCGGCGACGGCAACGGCTATACGCTGGACGCAGGCGAACTGTCGCGCGTGCGGGCGAGCAATGTCAGCTTCAACGGCGGCCCCGCTCTGACGGTGCGGGACGCCACTGTCTCCGGCACCGGCGCGGGCGCCTCCGCCAACATCACCGGCGCGAGCGGCGCGCTGACGCTCACCTCATCCGGCACGATCAGCATCACCGGCAATCTGCGCTTCAACGATGCGGGCGCCGGCCAGAGCCTGATCCTGAATGCGGGCACGGTGCGCCTCTTCTCCGATACCGGATCGATCGGCGTGTTCGCCGGTACCACGCTGGGCGGGCGCCTCGCGATCGGCGCGAACCGGATCGAGGCGGGCACCACGCAATTGCTGAACGGCACGACCAGCTTCGCCGGCCCGCTGTCCGCCGCCACCACCGCCGCCATCGGGGCGGCCGCCGGCCAGCCCCGCGCCGAAGGCGTGATCCAGGCGGGCCGGATCGAGCTGGCCGCGACCGACGGCGTCATCATCCAGAATACGGGCAGCGCCGCGCTGGCGGCGGGCTTCACGGCGGGCACGGGCGGCCTCGCGATCACGAACCGCGGCGGCACGCAGGCGACCGGCGGCTTCAACGTATTGGTCTATGGCCGCATCCAGAATGCGGCCGGCTTCGCCACCAACAATGATACATTGCCCGCCGTCAGCTTCGCCTCGGGGCAGGCCAGCGGCACGGCCGGCTTTTCCACCCAGTCCGTGGTGAATGGTTGCCCGATCATCGGCGGCTGTCTCGTCACCCCGCCGCCCACGACCGTCATCACGCCGCCGCCGGTCGCCGCGATCGTGCGCGACGTGATCGACGGTACGCTGATCGCCTTCTCGCGCGACACGGTGTTCCTGCCCTCGTTCGACGAGCCGGTGACGATCGATCTCAGCCTGCTCAACACGCCCGCCATCGTCACCGATCCGGTCGCGAGCGCGGGCAATCCGATCCTGTGGGAAAGCATGACGACGCTGCAGAAGACGGCGCGCTCCGGCCCCGCCACCGGCAAGAAGCAGATCGACGAGGATGCCCGCAGGAAAGCCGAGCGGGAGAAAGCGCGATGATCCGCTCGCTCGCCTGCGCGGCTCTCTCCCTGCTCGCGCTCTCCCCCGTCACCGCCGCCACCCCGCGCACCGGCGGCATCGCCGTGCAGGACAGTTTCCGCATCGGCAGCAAGGGCGTGCTCTGCACCGCGCAGGCGCAGCCGCTCGATCCCGCGCTGAAGGACATGTTCGATCGCGGCTATGGCCTCGTCTGCCGCGACGCGACCGCGCAGGTCGGGGCCCTGTTCGCGCTCCGCAATGCCGGTGCCGATCCCCTGCCCGCCTTGCTCGCCGCACGCCATTCGGGCGTCACCTGCGCCACCGCCGAGGATGCGAAGATAGACGGGCTCGCCGGCGCGCGCCTCACCGTCTGCGAACGCCCGACCGACAAGCTCGCCTACCGCGCCTATGCGATCCAGCGCGGCCGCACCTGGTATATCGCCGAGGGGCTGGGCGGCTATGACAGCGCGCTGCGCCTCGCCCTCGCCACGCTCGTCACCAACAGGCCGGTCGACGGCACGGTCGAGGTGGCGACGACCGAGTCCGGAAACCCCGCCGCCTTCGCCCGCGTGCAGGCGGGCGTGCTGGATCCCGAGCTGGCACTGAGCCAGGCCTATCTGCGCAACAATGCGGGCAGCTTCGCCGAGGCGGCCGAATTCTTCCAGACGCTCACGGAGCGCGACGGTGGCGGGGACGATGCCGCGCGCAAGGCGGAATATCTCGCCAACCAGGGCCTGCAGCAATCAAACCTCGGCAATTTCGCCGCCGCCGACGGCTTCTTCGCGCAGGCCGCCGCGATCGGCAGCACCACCGATCCGGTCGCCAGCCGCCTGATCCGCAATTATCGCGCGATGCACGCGCTGAACCAGCTGGAGCCGAACGAGGCGATCACCGCGCTCGACGTGCCCGTCCCGCCGATCGAAGGGCAGGGCAATGACGGCGCGATCGCAGGCGGCGTGATCAGCCCGACCCTGGCCGAACAGATCAACCGCCAGAATGCCGCGCTCGATCGGCTGGCGGGGCTGGACGGCAAGTTGCGTCCGGCCGAACGCGCGACGATCCTCGACGGGCAGGCGCAGCAGTTGCGCGGTGTCGCCTATCGTACGCTCGCCCGCTATCCCGAGGCGATCCAGTCGATCGAGCAGGGCAACCGCACCTTCCTGTCGGTGCGCGAGGGGCGCGTCGCTTCGGTCGCGTTCCTGCGCTCCGAGGGGCTGGCCGAACTCGCTCTGATCGCGGAGGCGCGGCAGGATTATGGGCTCGCCGAAAGCCACTTCGCCGAATCCGCGCAGATCCTCGCGCTCGATTATCCGCAATCCTCGGCCGAGCTGGCGGCGCGGGCGCGCCTCGCCGCTTTCCTCGCGCGGCGCGGCAATCCCGATCGCGCCCTTCCGCTCTACGCCCAGATCGTCAGCGACAGCCTGAAGCTGCCGGGCTCGGCCGTCGCGATGCGCAGCCTGCTCGCCCCCTATTTCGCCCTGCTCGCGCCACGCGCCAACAGCGATCCCAAGGCGGCCGAGGCGTTGTTCGCGGCCAATCAGGTGATGGTGCGCCCCGGCGTCGCGCAGACGCAGGCCGTGCTGGCGCGCGAGCTTTCGGGCGGGGACGACGAGGCGGCGGCCTTGTTCCGCCAGTCGGTCTCGCTCTCGCGCGATGTCGCGCGCGCGGCGGGCGAGGTCACCACGGTCACCGCGCAGGCGGCGGACGGCAAGGCGAGCGAGGCGCAGGTGGAAACCGCCCGCGCCGACCTCACCCGTCTGGAAGGCGAGCAGACCGCGCTGCAATCGCGCCTCGCCGTCTATCCGCGCTATCGCGTGCTGGCGCCGGCGGAGATGACGGTGGCCGATCTCCAGAAGGCGCTGCGCGCGCGCGAGGCCTATTATCAGCTCCGCATCGTCGATCAGGATGTCTATGCGCTGATGGTGACGCCCGGTGCGGTGCGCGCGGCGAAGCTGCCGATCACCGCCGACGCGCTGGGCGACGAGGTGGCCAGCCTGCGCGCCAGCGTCGTCACGATCGAAAATGGCAAGACCGTCACCTATCCGTTCAACGTGGTGCTGGCGCGCAAGCTCTATACCGAATTGTTCGATCCGTTCGGCGCGGACATGGCCGACATCACCAGCCTGATCTTCGAGCCGGACGGGCCGATGCTGCAGCTACCGCCCAATCTGCTCGTGACCGAGGCGACGGGCGTGGTCGCCTATGAGAAGCAGGCGGCGAGGCCCGACGGCGATCCGTTCGATTATCGCGGCATCGCCTGGCTGGGCCGCGATCGCGACATCACCACCGCCGTCTCGCCCCGCTCCTTCGTCGACGTGCGCGCGGCAGCGCCGGCGCGGGGGAAGCGCACCTATCTGGGGCTGGGCCACAATGCGCCGCTCTCGCCGCAGCAGGCTTATACGCGCGTGGCGATGCAGACGGGGCTGGACTGCCAGTGGCCGGCCAGAGCGTGGGACAATCCGATCTCGGCCTCCGAACTGGGCATCGCCGATCGCGCGCTGGGCGCGGGCAGCGGCATGGTCATCACCGGCGCCGCCTTCAGCGACACGGCGCTGGAGGCACGGACCGATCTGGCCGACTATCGCGTGATCCACTTCGCCACGCACGGCCTCGTCACCGCGCCCGATCCGCGCTGCCCGGCGCGGCCCGCTCTGCTCACCTCGTTCGGCGACAAGGGGTCGGACGGGCTGCTCAGCTTCCGCGAGATCTTCGATCTGAAGCTGGATGCCGACCTCGTCGTCCTCTCCGCCTGCGACACGGCGGGCATGGCGACCGAGGAGGCCACGCGCGAGGCGGGCATCGCCACCGGCGGCAATTTCGCGCTGGACGGCCTGGTGCGCGCCTTCGTCGGCGCGGGCGCGCGATCGGTGGTGGCCAGCCACTGGCCGATCCCGGACGATTATGGCGCGACGACCAGCCTGATCACCGCCCTGTTCACGGCCAAACCCGGCACGCCGATCGCGGCCGCCATTCGCGCCGGCCAGACCAAGCTGATGGCCGCCGCCGAAACCTCCCACCCCTTCTACTGGTCCGCCTTCGCGGTAGTGGGCGATGGCGAGAAGCCTGTGACGCCGGAGCGATAGGGGGCGCCGGCAGAATCACCGTCCCGCGGGGCTGACCTCCCCCGAGAAGATGGCTACGAAGAATTTCACCTGTGGTCCCCTGTTCCTCGATCGCTGCTCCGAGCATCCCGATACTCACCAGGCAGCGCTGACGCGCGCCACCGCCATATTGCAGCACTTCCATCACCTCGGTAAGGGGCAGGCTTACCCGATTCGCGACTTGCGCGGCCATCCGCCCGGGAAGGTTGAAGGAGGCGCTCAATCCGGATCGCATCTCCTCCATCGTTGGAGACCGTGTTGATCTGAACGTATCGACGACCAACCTTGCCTCGTCTCTCGGCAATCGGGTCGCGGGATCCACGCCAGCGAGCCCACCGAATGGATCGGCGATGGCAGCGCAGGCATCCCATCCTTTTGATCGAGCTGCCCGAACACGCGCCAGCTTCAGCCTGATGGCCCGCATCTGGATGTCGGGCTGCGCCACGGCAAGCGTGAATTCCGCCATCTGGAGGATCTGCCGTTTGGCATTACCGATGAAGATGTCGCGCACTGTTCCTTCGGTTTGGGCGATATTCCAGTTCGTCAGCAGGAGCCCATAGAGAGTTGGATGAAGCTGCTGGAATTCGGAGACGGGCAAATCGTCGCCGATCATCTGTTCCAGCGCAGCGTCGATGTCCGGAACCGGCAGGACCAGCGGATTGACGATATTTGGCGGCGGGACCGGAACTGACGGGGGAGATTCTTCGGTTGAAAAAACCGAGATGAGGACTCGCACGAAAACATAGACGATCCAAAACGCGATGATGCCACGTCGCAGCGTCACTCGAACAACCGGTCTGTCCCAGAGCTGGACGCGATACCAATCGAACTCGCGTTCCAACGTCGGATAACGCGTGCGGATCGTAGTGAGGAGGTCGCGCACGTTGCGGCGCCTGACCCAGCCCCGTCGACTGTGTTCGTCGGTCGGTTTGATCAGCTCTTTCCAGGCGCCATGCAGTGCGTGATCGGGAGATCTGACGCTCTCGCGAAATGCGAGGGCAGCCCGACGACCGAGGACGAACGCCAAGGCCGGCGTATCGCTGACACTGGCCTCGCTCCCCCAGCCGAACACGGTGGCGGCTGGCCCGATCAGCGGGTCCGAGCGCGGGCAAGCTTCGGCGATCAGCCGAGCGAACCATTCGGAGGCATGGGCGAACATATCGACCTGATCGAGCTGCGGATCGCGCGCGAGCGCGTCAAAATGCCACAGAAGAGCCTCGACCTCATGCGCCTCGAGGGCCTCGGACCGCGTCTCGCCTTCGGGCAGAAGCAATGCCACCAAAGCCTGATGATGAATCGCGGGATCGACGACGTTATGGTCGGACTGCAAGAGCATGAAATCCGTCGCTTCATCATCATGAAGCCCGAGATCATCATCGTCGTAGTCATCATCGTAGTAGTCGTCGTCATCGGTGTCGGACAGAACCGGCAGAGCAGCACCGGTCAGGGCGCGTTCGCGAGCGGCGCGCAGGGCAATGAATGCCTCGGGATCCGCGTCGACATCGATGGCCTTCAGTGCGGCCGCATAGGCGCTCCGTATCGCAGCGACGTCGCCGGTGGGAGCGATGCCGAGCAGCCGCCAGACTTCGACGGCGTTCACAATATTCGTTCTCCGTCGAGTTGGTCGAGTTCCGCCGAAAGCTGTTGGCGTGCCTCGCTGATGGCGCGCGGCCTCTGATCATCCAGTGCCGCCTCGAACGCGGTGACCCATTGGCCGATCTGTATGCGGGCATCTCCGATATGATCTTCATAACATCGGGCCGCTCGCTCCAGCAGAAGCGCATTTTCCGCCTGATCCCGCGGATGAACCTTGAGGGCTGCCAAGCTCTCGCGCCGTGCCGCGATCGTCGCGGCATCGGGGCTGTCTATCTCATCGACGATCACAAGATTTCGGGTGACACCCGTCAACGGAACGGAAACGTCCACTTCCAGCAATCCGCTGGTATCGTAACTGAAGCGAACCTTCACCTCGACCCCGCCAGCCGGGCGCGGCGGCACCGGAACGGACACGGTCCCGATCTTCACATTGTCGGCGACCAAACGAGCTTCGCCCTGGAACACGTCCATGACTATTTCGCGCTGATTGTCCGCCATCGTGGAATAGCGGTTTTCGCGGCTCGCGGGGATCGGCGTGTTCCGCTCGATGACGGGCGAATAAAGCCCGCTATGGAACCTGCCTTGCGCATCCCGTTCAGCGACGTTGATGCCCAGCGTAAACGGACACACGTCCGACAGGCGTATCTCTTCGAGCGCGGCATCGCGCTGGAGAAGGCCCGCCTGCATGGCCGCTCCAAGCGCCACCGCATGATCGGGATGAACCGCATGGCTCGGGAAACGACCGAACATCTTGGTGATCGCGCGACGAACGGCGGGCATGCGCGTCGCGCCACCGACCAAGACGATCTCGCTCAGCGCTTCCGCCCGCAACCCTCCGTCACGCAAGGCACGGACGACCGGATCGCGCAGCCGGGCGAGCAGGGGCGCGACCTGCGCCTCAAACTCCTCTGTCGATACGATGCCCTCGAACCGCTCGTCGCCGATCGTGACGGCAAACAATGCCGTATCCTGGCTGGTGAGAAGGCGACGGGCGCGTTCCGCCGCGACCAGCAGGCGCTCCTCCACAAGCCGCGCATCATGCCGGGCGAAGCGGCCGTCGGGATCGATCCGCGAGCGCATCATCGCTGCGAGACTGGCATTGAAATCTTCACCGCCCAGTCGATTATCGCCGGCCGAAGCGCGAACCTCGACGATCCCGTCGAACATCTCGACCACGGAAACATCGAAGGTCCCGCCTCCCAGATCGAACACCAGGAAGGGCTCGCGCGCCTCACGGGTCTGCAATCCGAATGCGAGCGCAGCGGCAGTGGGTTCGTTGAGCAGGCGCTTGACCTGGAGGCCCGCAAGGTCACCGGCGCGCTGGGTCGCCTTGCGCTGCCGATCGTTGAAATAAGCAGGGACGGTAATCACGGCGCCGGTTACCGTGTCGCCCAGAAACGCCTCTGCATCCGCCTTGAGGCTTCTCAGGACAAGCGCGGACAGATCCTCGGCATTGGCATGTATCGCGCCGAGCATCATGCGACGTTCCGTGCCCATGTAACGCTTGAAGGCGGTGGCCGTGCGAGTGGGCTCCGTCGATTGCCGCTCGCGCGCGGCGCTCCCTATCAGGACGGATCCGTCGTCGGCCACGCTGATCGCCGAGGGCGTGAGGACATCGCCCAGCGCATTTGGAATGAGCTCGGCGACACCGTTGCGCCACACCGCAACCGCGCTGTTGGTGGTGCCCAAATCGATACCGACGATCATTCTTGCCCCCCACCGATCAAGGTAGCGGCTGGCACCGACCGATACCAGCCGACACGGGCGATCACAGCGTCAAGAGTGACGGAAATTTCGAGATTACAGGCGAACTGGCAACGCCGATGCGACGATCGCGCTGCCTATCAGCCCGGCCGCACCGTACTTTGCTGGACGGCCTGTGAGCGCAGGGCCTTGACCTGATCCAGCGTCACCGCCCCCTGGAAATGGTTGCCCAGGTTGGTGCGGACATAGTTGGTGATCTCCACCACCTGCGCGTCGGTGAGATCGGAGAAGGAGGGCATCGCCTTCTGCCCCTTCAGCATCACCAGCACCGGATAGAGCGGCGAGGCGAGCTTCGGATTGCCCGCCAGCGCCGGATAGGCGCCCGCGCCCTGGGCGCCCTTGCCGTCCGGCATGTGGCAGCCCTGGCAGACATGCGTGTAGATGTCCTGCCCGGACTGATAGCTGTAGCCGCTCGCGCGCTGGGCCGAGGCGATGCCGGTGACGCCGGTGACGGCGATCGCCGCCAGCGTGCCTGCCGCCGCGACCAGCCCGATCCGGCGCATCCCGATGCCGCCCATCCACGCCTTGTCCATCGCCCTCACCTCTGCACGATCTGTTTGTGGAGCCGCGCGATCGCATCGAGCGACGAGAGCACCGCGCCCTCCTGCCAGGCGGGGATCATCGAGACATGCTCGCCCGCCATCACGATCCGTCCGTCGATCGCGCAGATATCCTTGTAGTGCGCGGCGCGCGTCTCCTCGGTCCAGCTGCCCGCGCAGCCGAGCGTCCAGGGCACGCGATGCCAGGCGACCGACGCGCCCGTTTCATATTCCGCGCGATATTGCGGGTGGATGCTGGCGCCGCATTCCAGCGCCTTCTCGATCCGCTCCGCCGGCGACATGGCGGTGAATTCGGACGCCGGCGAACCGAACGTATAGGCGCCGAGCAGCACGCCCTTGCCCGACTTGAAATAATCGGTGCTGGGATAGCTGATCAGGCGGTTCATCTGATCGGTGTAGGTGATGCCGCCGAAGATGCCCTCGTCCTGCTCCCAGAAGCGCCGCTTCATCTGCAGGCCCACCTTGGCCGAGGCCGAATAAGGCAAGGCATCGATCGCGGCCTTCATCGGCGCGCCGACATTGATCGGGATCTGGCTGAGGACCGAGGCCGGGATCGTGCAGACGCACCATTCGGCCCGCGCCGTCTGGACAGCACCGCCCTTCACCGTATCGACGAACGAGGCGGTGACGCCGCGCGCATCCTGCCGGATCTCGGTGACCTTGGCGTTGTAATGGATGATCTCGCCCAGCTGCTTGCCGAACGCCTTGCCGATCATGCCCATGCCGCCGACCGGCTGGAACATCGTCTGCTGCACGTCGAACACCTTGGACTGGCCGATCGCCTGCCACAGGCGCGAGCGGATCAGATCCTCCAGCCCGATCGGATCGGAGGGCGTGGGCATCGCATCCAGCCCGCCGCCGGGCGGATGATCGAAGCCGCGCCGGTCGCTGGCGGTGAGCCCCTTGGAATAGGTGTAATTCTTGTCGAGCGCGCCCCACTGGCGCAGCGACTGGAGCAGGATCTCGCGATCCTCCTTCGTCACGGGGCGATCGAGCTTGTCCTGCTGGATCGTCTTGGCGAGCAATTCGGCGACATAGCCGTCATAATCCGCCTCCACCTCGCGATAGCGCCTGGGCTTGCCGCCGAACGCCTTCGTGGAATGGACATAGGCGTTGTAATTCAGCTGGATGAACGGCTCGAGCTGGACGCCGAGCAGCTGGCAATAATGGAGCAGGCCCTTGTGGTGGTGCGGGATGCGCCAGGGGCCGGGATTCAGATAGAGGCCGTTGTCGAAACCGATCGTCTGCGTGAAGCCGCCCAGCTCGGTATAGGTATCGCCGCCATAGAGCGACCAGTTCCGCCCGCCCGCGCGATTCTGATATTCGAGGATCTGGACCTTGTAGCCGGCCTTGCCCAGCTCATAGGCGGCGACCATGCCCGCCAGCCCCGCGCCAAGGATCAGCACGGAGGACCCCTTGGGCGCGCCCGTCAGGTTGATCGGCCCGGTGAAGGTGGAATCGGCGGCATAAGCGAGCGAGGCCATCGCCTGATACATGGCGGCGACGCCGGCCGTACGGCCGATCATCGCGAACAGCGCCCGGCGGTTCATGGGCGCGGAAGTGTCATCGAGCACGCAGGCTTCCCCCTTGGTTCGGTCCTGCTCCCCCAGCCGCGGCGCTCCTCGCGGGAGGCCGTCATCTTGCCGAATGCCTCCGCCCGATCCTTATTTTCGCTCCCCACGAAAGGACCGTTTCGGAATCACTCTACGGAATGTGTGCCCGTGATCGATTCCGCAAGTCAAACGGATATATGAGCCCCGACTTCCAACCCACATTCGTCATGCATTGCGTGATCCGGATGCAACAACGCGGCTCAACGCAGAAAAAAACGCGGCCGCACCGAAGTGCGACCGCGTCTTGATGGATTCGATCGTGGAACGGCTTATTCGATCGAATTCGCCAGTTCCCGGTTCACCCAGAGCGCCCCGAGCGTGAAGATCGCACCGGAGAGCAGATAGGCGCCCGAGGCGAGCAGCCCGTAATGGCTGGACAGCAGCAGGGCCACCAGCGGCGCGAAGCCGGCGCCGAACAGCCAGGCCAGATCAGAGGTCAGCGCCGAGCCGGTGTAGCGATGGTTCGGCGTGAAGCGCGAGGAGAGCGCGCCCGACGACTGGCCGAAGGACAAGCCCAGCAGGATGAAGCCACCGATCATGAACACGATCTCGCCGCTCTCGCCCGCGCTCAGCAATTGCGGGGCGAAGCCGCTGAACACCGCGATGGCCGCCGCGCAGGCGCCCAGCAACGTGCGCCGGCCGACCCGATCCGCGACATAGCCCGAGATGATGATCGAGCCGATGCCGACCGCCGCGGCCACCGCCTCGATCGCGAGGAAGCTGATCGGCGTTTCCTTCGTGAACAGCATCACCCAGGACAGCGGAAACACCGTGACCATGTGGAACAGAGCGAAGCTGGCGATCGGCGCGAACGCGCCCATCGCGATCGTGCGCCACTGCGACTGGACGGTTTCGGCGATCGGCGCCGGCTCCAGCTCGCCCTGCTGGAACAGCTCGTCATATTCGTGGGTCACGACGATCCGCAGGCGGGCGAACAGCGCCACCACGTTGATCGCGAAGGCCACGAAGAAGGGATAGCGCCAGCCCCAGCTGAGGAAATCCTCGGTCGGAAGGGTGGTGAGCAGGAAGGTGAAGAGCAGGCTCGCCACGATCAGGCCAAGCGGCGCGCCGAGCTGCGGCAGCATCGCATACCAGCCACGCCGGCCCTCCGGCGCGTTGATCGCGAGCAGCGAGGCGAGACCGTCCCACGATCCGCCGAGCGCGAGGCCCTGGCCGATGCGGAACAGGCACAGCAGCAGCGCCGCGCCCACGCCGATCGTCTCATAACCCGGCATGAAGGAGATGGCGGCGGTCGATCCGCCCAGCAGGAACAAGGCGGCGGTGAGCTTCGCGCCGCGCCCGTAGGTCCGGTCCACCGCGGTGAAGATCACCGTGCCGAAGGGGCGCGCGATGAAGGCGAGGGCGAAGATCGCGAACGAATACAATGTCCCCGTCAGCGGATCCACGTAGGGGAAAACGAGCTTCGGAAAAACCAGCACCGAGGCGATCGCGTACACGAAGAAATCGAAGAATTCGGACGTTCGTCCAATAATCACGCCGACCGCGATTTCATCGGGTGCGACCTTGTGCCCTTTCGTGTGAAGGGCGACGGCATCACGTTCCGCAGTAGTCTGCATAAACATTACCACCTCTCCTGAAGGTGTCGTTGCCGATACGAATCGCTCGACACCCGTTTTTAGTTGCATGCAGGCTACACGAGTCGACACGGACGCGCTACGGAGATGGGACAAAATGTCCTATGTGCAGTGCAGCAAACGATGCTTACGCGGCCGCTTCCATGACCCAGATGACCCGTCCAGCCCGGCTTTTGCGCTGGCTGCCGCTCGCTGCGCTGCCTTTTCTTGGTGGATGCAACATGATCGTCCTCGATCCCGCGGGCGATATCGCCCGTCAGCAGGCCCATCTGGTCCTGATCTCCACGGCGCTGATGCTGCTGATCATCATTCCGGTGATGGCGCTGACCGTGCTGTTCGCCTGGCGCTACCGCGCCAGCAACAAGGAAGCGCGCTACGAGCCGGACTGGGATCACTCCACCCAGCTCGAACTCGTCATCTGGTCGGCGCCGCTGCTGATCATCATCTGCCTGGGCGCGCTCACCTGGGTCGCCACGCACACGCTCGACCCCTTCCGCCCGCTCACCCGCGTCGACGCGAACAAGCTGCTGGCCGCCTCGGTGAAGCCGCTGGAGGTCGAGGTCGTCGCGCTCGACTGGAAGTGGCTGTTCATCTACCCCGAATATGGCATCGCCACGGTCAACGAGATGGCGGCGCCGATCGATCGCCCGGTCCATTTCCGCATCTCCGCCTCCTCGGTGATGAACTCCTTCTACATCCCCGCGCTCGCCGGCCAGATCTATGCGATGCCGGGCATGGAGACGCAGCTGAACGCCGTCTTCAACAAGCCGGGCAGCTTCAAGGGCATCTCCGCCAATTATAGCGGCGCCGGCTTCTCCAAGATGCATTTCACCGCGAACAGCGTCTCCCCTGCCGATTTCGACGCCTGGGTGAAGCAGGTGAAGGCGGCGGGCGGCACGCTCGATCGTGCCGGCTATCTCACGCTCGCCAAGCCGAGCGAGGACGCGCCGGTCCAGCGCTTCGCCACCGCCGATCCGCAGCTGTTCGATGCGATCGTCAACATGTGCGTCGAACCCGGCAAGATGTGCGTGCGGGATCAGATGAAGATGGACATGCAGGGCGGCAGCCCGAAAGAGGGCGCGCACGAAGAGCAGAAGGCCGCCGAGCAGCCGCAGCCCACCGGGCCGGCCGTGAAGCCCCTCACCGTCCCGACGTCCGACCTGAACTCCGCGGCGCCCGGCGCCGCGCGCCCCCATTCCTGAAGGCCCAAGCCAGATGTCATCCCTCCCCGCTCCCGCGTTGAGCCCGATCTTCGGACGGCTCTCGCTCGATTCGCTCCCGCTGCATGAGCCGATCATCGTCGGCACGTTCTGCGGCGTCGCGCTCGGCGGCATCGCCGTCCTGGGCCTGCTCACCTATTTCAAGCTCTGGGGCTATCTGTGGCGCAACTGGTTCACCAGCATCGACCACAAGAAGATCGGCATCATGTACATGGTGCTGGGCCTCGTCATGTTCCTGCGCGGCTTCGCCGACGCGGTGATGATGCGCGGCCAGCAGGCGATGGCCTTCAACGGCAATGACGGCTTTCTGAACGCGCACCATTTCGATCAGGTCTTCACCGCCCACGGCGTGATCATGATCTTCTTCGTGGCGATGCCGTTCGTGACCGGCCTGATGAACTTCATCGTGCCGCTCCAGATCGGCGCGCGCGACGTCTCCTTCCCGTTCCTGAACAATTTCAGCTTCTGGATGACGACGGCGGGCGCGGTGCTGGTGATGGCCTCGCTGTTCATCGGCGAGTTCGCGCAGACCGGCTGGCTGGCCTATCCGCCGCTCTCCGGCCTCGCCTACAGCCCCGCCACCGGCGTGGATTATTATATCTGGTCGCTCCAGATAGCGGGCGTCGGCACGACATTATCGGGCATCAACCTGATCGTGACGATCCTGAAGATGCGCGCGCCCGGCATGACGCTGATGAAGATGCCCGTCTTCACCTGGACGTCGCTCTGCACGAACGTGCTGATCGTCGCCTCCTTCCCGGTGCTGACGGCCGTGCTCGTGCTGCTCAGCCTCGATCGCTACGCCGGCACCAACTTCTTCACGAACGACTTCGGCGGCAACCCGATGATGTACGTGAACCTGATCTGGATCTGGGGTCACCCGGAGGTGTACATCCTCATCCTGCCGATGTTCGGCGTCTTCTCGGAAGTCACCTCGACCTTCACGGGCAAGAAGCTCTTCGGCTACACCTCGATGGTCTACGCCACGCTCGTCATCACGATCCTGTCCTACCTCGTCTGGCTGCACCACTTCTTCACGATGGGCTCCGGCGCGAGCGTGAACAGCTTCTTCGGCATCACGACGATGGTGATCTCGATCCCCACCGGCGCGAAGATCTTCAACTGGCTGTTCACGATGTATCGCGGCCGCATCCGCTTCGAGCTGCCGATGATGTGGACCGTCGCGTTCATGCTGACCTTCGTGATCGGCGGCATGACCGGCGTGATGCTCGCGGTGCCGCCCGCCGACTTCGTGCTGCACAATTCGCTGTTCCTGATCGCCCACTTCCACAACGTGATCATCGGCGGCGTGCTGTTCGGCCTGTTCGCGGCGATCAACTTCTGGTGGCCCAAGGCCTTCGGCTTCAAGCTGAACACCTTCTGGGGCAAGGTGAGCTTCTGGTGCTGGGTGCCCGGCTTCTGGTTCGCCTTCACGCCGCTCTACATCATGGGCCTGATGGGCGTGACGCGCCGGATGCGCGTGTTCGACGATCCCTCGCTGCAGAAGTTCTTCCTGGTCGCCGCCTTCGGTGCCGCGATGATCGCCGCCGGCATCGGCGCGATGCTGGTGCAGTTCGCGGTGAGCATCTGGAAGCGCGAGGAGCTGCGCGACACGACCGGCGATCCCTGGGACGCGCGTACGCTGGAGTGGGCGACCTCCTCGCCCCCGCCGGAGTATAACTTCGCGTTCACGCCGATCATTCATTCCGCCGATGCGTGGTATGACATGAAGACCCGCAAGGCCGAGCGTCCGCTGGAGGGCTTCCGCCCGATCCACATGCCGAAGAATACCGGCACGGGCGTGATCCTGGCCGGCCTGAGCCTGGCGATGGGCTTCGGTCTGATCTGGTACATGTGGTGGCTCGCGGCGATCAGCTTCGTCGGGATCCTCGCGGTCGCGATCGGCCATACGTTCAACTACAAGCGCGATTACCACATCTCGGCGGAAACGGTGGCTGCCACCGAAGCCGAGCGGACCCGCGTCCTGGCGATGGAGGCCTGATCATGCAGACCCGGATCGCTGCAACCGACGAAGCCGTGCGCTTCTACGATCTCGACGAACACGAGCACCCCGATGGCCACAGCACCATGCTGGGCTTCTGGATCTACCTGATGAGCGACTGTCTCATCTTCGCGATCCTGTTCGCCACCTATGCGGTGCTCGGCGGCAATTATGCCGGCGGCCCCGGCCCCAAGGCGCTGTTCGAGCTGCCGCTGGTCGCGGTGAACACCGCGATGCTGCTCTTCTCGTCGATCACCTACGGCTTCGCGATGCTGGCCATGCAGCGCGGCGCCAAGGGCCAGGTGCTGGGCTGGCTGTTCGTCACCCTGCTGTTCGGCGGCGCCTTCCTCGGCATCGAGCTGACCGAATTCGCCAGCCTGATCCACGAGGGCGCGACCCCGCAGCGCAGTGCGTTCCTGTCGTCCTTCTTCACTCTGGTCGGCACGCACGGTCTGCACGTCACCTTCGGCTCGATCTGGCTGATCACGCTGATGGTGCAGGTGGGCCGCTACGGCCTGACCGCCGCCAACCAGCGCCGCCTGATGTGCCTCAGCCTGTTCTGGCACTTCCTCGACGTCATCTGGATCGGCGTCTTCACCTTCGTCTATCTGATGGGAATGCTGCGATGAGCGATCACGGCCACAGCCACGATCATGGGCACGGCCACCACGGCGCCGTCGAGGCACACGGGTCGCTCAAGGATTATGTGATCGGCTTCGTCCTCTCCGTCATCCTGACGGCGATCCCCTTCTGGCTCGTGATGACGCACGCGCTGCCGAACGGGACGACCGCCGCGGTCATCCTCGGCTTCGCGGTCGTGCAGATGATCGTCCACATGATCTATTTCCTGCACATGAGCGGGAAGGCCGAGGGCGGCTGGTCGATGACGGCTTTGATCTTCACGATCATCGTGGTCGTGATCATGCTGAGCGGCTCGATCTGGGTGATGTACCACCTGAACGCGAACATGATGCCGATGCCTGCCGACATGAGGCAGATGCCGTGAGTGCGGCTCGCTCCTCCTCCGGGGGAGTGGCACGGATACTGACGACGGCCGCGATGCTTCTGCTCGCGGCCGTTTTCGTATCGCTGGGTGTGTGGCAGGTGCAGCGCCGCGCCTGGAAACACCAGTTGGTCGCCACGATCGACACCCGGCTGCGCGCCGCGCCCGTTGCCCCGCCCGCCCCCGCCGACTGGCCCCGCGTCACCGCCGACCGCGACGCCTATCGCCGGGTGACCGTCACGGGCCGTTTCCTGCCCGGTCGCGACACGTTCGTGCGCGCCGCGACCGATCTGGGCTCCGGCTACTGGATGATGACGCCGCTGGAGACTGGCCGCTTCACGGTGCTGGTGAACCGGGGTTTCGTGACGCCCGACCAGCGCGTGCGGATCCGCACCGACACCGACGAGCCGGCCACGGTCACGGGCCTGCTGCGGATCAGCGAGCCCAAGGGCGGCTTCCTGCGCACCAACGATCCGGCGGGCGATCGCTGGTATTCGCGCGACGTAGCCGCTATCGCGGCCGCCAGGCGGCTCGATCACATGGCACCCTATTTCATCGACGCGGACGATCATGCGAACGCGCCGGGCAAGCCGGTGGGCGGCCTCACCGTGATCCGTTTCAACGACAATCACCTCGTCTATGCGCTGACCTGGTTCGGCATGGCGCTCCTGTCGCTGGGCGCCGCCTGGCGCTTCTCGCGCGAGCGGCGGGACAGGCCAGACCCCGCCGCCTGATGAACCGGCTGCTAGACTCGATGACGCCGCCTGCGGCCGATGCGGGTCGGCGCAACATGCTGCTCCTGATCCAGCTGCGCTGGATCGCCGTCGGCGGGCAGCTCCTGACGATCGCGGTGGTGCAGTGGCTGCTCGATATCCCGCTACCGCTGGTGCCGCTGCTGATGACGCCGCTGCTGATGGTGCTGATCAACGCCGCCAGCCTGCCGCTGATCAGCCGCCGCCTGGTCGTGACCAATGCGGAGCTGACGGCGGCCCTGCTGCTGGATGTGGGCGCGCTGGGCTGGCAATTGTTCCACAGCGGCGGCCTCGCCAACCCCTTCGCCTCGCTGTTCCTCCTGCAGATCGTGCTCGGCGCGATCCTGCTCAAGCCCGTTTCCAGCGCCGCGATCATGCTCGCCATCTGCGGCGCGCTCGGCATCCTGGCCTTCCGCGCGACGCCGCTGGCCCTGCCCTCGCCCTATCAGGCCAATCCGCTGGCGCTCTACCTGCTCGGCAATCTCGCCTGCTTCACGCTCATCGCGATCCTGCTGGTCGCGTTCATCACGCGCATCAGCCGCAACCTGAGCCAGCGGGACGCCGCGCTCGCCAGCGCGCGACAGCGCGCCGCAGAAGAGGATCATATCATCCGCATGGGACTGCTCGCCTCCGGCGCCGCGCACGAACTGGGCACGCCACTTTCGATGCTTTCCGTCATCCTCGGTGACTGGAAGCGGATGGACCTGTCCGATCCCTCGATCGACCTGATGGCCGACGTCGCCGAGATGGAATCGGCGGTCGGCCGCTGCAAGACGATCGTCGGCGGCATCCTGATGTCCGCGGGCGAGGCGCGCGGCGAGGCGCCGAAGGTCACCACCGTCCGCGCCTTCCTCGACGGCATCGTCAATGGCTGGCGCGTCAGCCGCCTCTCCGGCATCGTCGATTATGATGATCGCTTCGGCGACGACGTGGCGATCGTCTCCGATGAGGCGCTGCGACAGGTGATCGGCAACGTGATCGACAATGCCGCCGATTTCTCGCCGGACTGGATCGGCATCACCGCCCGTCGCGAGGGCGACGCGCTGCAACTGGAGATCGCCGATCACGGGCCCGGCTTCGCGGCCGAAATCCTCGAACATTTCGGCCAGCCCTATCGCTCCACGCGGGGGCGCGCCGGCGGCGGGCTGGGCCTGTTCCTGCTCGTCAACGTCCTCCGCACGCTGGGCGGCGACGCCTCCGCCGCCAACCGGCCCGAGGGCGGCGCCGTCGTGCGCCTGACCCTGCCGCTTTCGGCGCTGCGCTACGACGCGGCGGCGGTGGCCGCATGAGCAACGATCGCCTGCTCCTGATCGTCGAGGATGACGCGGCCTTCGCGCGGACGCTGAAACGCTCGTTCGAGCGGCGCGGCTACGAGGTCGCCACCGCCGCCAGCCACGAGGATCTGGTGACGTTGCTGGAAAGCTGCCGCCCGGATTATGCGGTGGTCGATCTGAAGCTGGGGGGTGGCGCGTCCGGCCTCACCTGCGTGCAGACTTTGCACCAGCAGGATCCGGCGATGCGGATCGTGGTCCTCACCGGTTTCGCCAGCATCGCCACGGCGGTGGAGGCGATCAAGCTCGGCGCGTCCTACTATCTCGCCAAGCCCTCCAACACGGACGATATCGAGGCCGCCTTCGCGCGCACCGACGGCGACACCGATGCCCCGCTCGACGGCCGCCAGTCCACGATCAAGACGGTCGAGTGGGAGCATATCCACCAGACATTGCTGGAAACCGATTTCAACATCTCCGAAACCGCGCGCCGCCTCGGCATGCATCGCCGCACGCTGGCCCGGAAGCTGGAGAAACGGCCGCTGCGATAGCGCGTCTTTCCGTACTCCCGCGAATGCGGGAGTCCAGGGCCGCAAGCGTCGTGTTCGAAGCTCTGGGCTCCGGCTTTCGCCGGAGCACGAAACTCACTCGCGCGCGCGCGGCCTGCGCCGTGGCGGCGCATCGGACTGGCGGCGGATCAACGTATAATCCAGCACATGATGCGGCCCGGTCGTGGGCGCGCGCGTCTTCTGCCGGATCGAGGCGATCATCACCTCCACGGCGGCGCGGGACATGCGCGCGATCGGCTGGTGGATCGTCGTCAGCTCGGGCCAGATCGCCGTCGCCAGCGCGGTATCGTCGAAGCCGCACACGCTGAGATCGCCCGGCACGTCCAGCCCGCGCCGGTGCGCGACCGCGACGACGGCCGCGGCCATATCGTCATTGGCGGCGAAGATGGCGGTGGGCGGTTCGTCCAGATCGAGCAGCTGGTCCGCCGCATCCAGCCCCGAGCGATAGGTATAGAGGCCCGGCGCGATCAGGGCGGGATCGCTCGACAGCCCTGCTTCCTCCAGCGCCGCCTGATAGCCGCGCAGCCGGTGCGCGCTCGCCGTCTGGTTCGGATTGCCCATCACGAAGCCGATCCGCCGGTGGCCCAGCGCCATCAGGTGGCGCGTCATCGCGCGCGCGGCATCCATATCGTCGATCGTCACCGACAGCATCTTTTCGGGCGGGCGGCCGGAGGCGACCACCACCGTCGGGATGCGCGCCTCCTCCAGCACCTTCAGCACCGGCAGGGAATCGCAGATGGGCGGCGGCAGGATGATTCCGTCGATCCCGCCCGCCAGCAGATGGCGCGCGGCCTCCACCTCATGATCGCCGATCTCGCATTTCTCGACCACGATCTGCGCGTCGCTGCGGCTCGCCTGATCGAGCCCGCCGACGAGGAATTCGCTGAGATAGGCCGAGCTGGGATTGGAGTAGAGAATGCCGATCCGCACCTGCCCCGCGCCCGCCAGACTGCGTGCCGCCGGATTGGGCGAATAGTTGAGCGCGGCGATCGCGGCGTTCACGGTATCACGCGTCGTATCGCGGACATTGGCCTCGCCGTTGATCACGCGCGAGACGGTCATCTGCGAAACGCCCGCCCGCTTTGCGACATCCCCGATCGTAGGCGCCGTACGGCGGCGGCGCGTGCTCTTCTCTGTCATGGCCCCTTGCTTTCACGAACACCGGGCGAGCGCAATCTTGAGCGACGCGCCGCCGCTTGCCGAATCCGCTTCGGCTCCGTAATGTTAGCGCTATCGGATACGCGCCGACCAGCCCCGTCAGAGGGCCCAGACAGGAGAGGGATCATCGCACCCCATCATGCCCCCGCCGCCGGCGAAACCTCCGGCCAGCAACCGCGCCGGCGCGACATTCTCGCCGGCTTCGCCTCCGCCGCAGCTTTGCCCTTGCTCGGTGCGGCTCCGCCACCGGACTCGCTCGCCACGATCGCGCGCGCCAGGGGCATCCACTTCGGCAGCACGATCGGCGGCGCCAATTTCCGCGATCCCGCCTATCGCGCGCTCAATGCCGCGCAATGCGGGCTGATCGTGCCCGAGAATGAGATGAAGTGGGGCGCGACCCGCCCGAACGCGCACGACTTCGATTTCCGCGCCGCCGATGACATCGTGGCGTGGGCGCAGGAAAACCATCTCGGCGTGCGTGGCCATACGTTGCTGTGGCATTCCGAACGCTGGATGCCCGAATGGCTGGCGACCTATGATTTCGGCCCCGATCCGCGCAAGGAAGCCGCCCGCCTGCTCACCCGGCATGTCGATACGGTCGCGCGCCGCTATGCCCGCGTGGTCGACAGTTTCGACGTGGTCAACGAGGCGATCGATTCCGATACCGGCCAGCTGCGCGAGACCGCCCTCTCCCGCCATCTCGGCGCCGAAGACACGATCGATCTCGCCTTCCGCACGGCCCGCGCCGCAGCGCCGAAGGCCGAACTGGTCTATAATGATTATATGAGCTGGCGCGCGGATGACGGCGTCCACCGCGATGCCGTGCTGCGCCTGCTGGAGCGGCTGAAGGCGCGCGGCACGCCCGTGGATGCGCTGGGCGTGCAGAGCCATCTCGGCAGCAAATATAGCGATTCCCCGACCGGCCTCGGCTCGCTCGACGAGCGCGCCTGGCGCCGCTTCCTCGATCAGGTGACGGGCATGGGCCTGCGCCTGCTCGTCACCGAACTGGACGTGCACGACAATCCACTGCCGACCGCGATCGGCGCGCGCGACCGGCTCGTGGCGGATCATACGCACGCCTATCTCGATCTGATGCTCTCCTATCCGCAGCTCCATACGGTGATGTGCTGGGGGTTGAGCGATCGCTATAGCTGGCTGAACGGATCGCGCCCGCGCCCGGACGGCACGCCCAAGCGCCCCTGCCCGTTCGACGCCGCCTTCCAGCCCAAGCCGATGCGCGACGCGATCGCCGCCGCCTTCCGCGCAGCACCGCCGCGATCCGCATGATCGCGCGGCGCCTGCTGCTCGCCGCCGCGCTGGCGCTGGGCACGGCCGCCGCGCCCGCCCCGCAGATCGCGCTGACCTTCGACGATCTGCCGACGCACGGCCCCCTGCCCGCGAACACCACGCGCACGGCGATCGCGCAGCAGATCATCGCCGCGCTGAAGGACGCGCATGTCCGCCACGTCTGGGGCTTCGTGAACGGGCGCGGGCTGGAGCGCGAGCCGGACACGGCGGGCGTGCTGGAGGCGTGGCGCGCGGCGGGCTTCCCGCTCGGCAATCACGGCTGGAGCCATCTGGGCCTCGATCAGGTGGATGCGCCCGCCTTTCTGGAGGAGGTGGATCGCAACGCGCCGCTCCTGTCCTCGCTGATGAAGGGGCAGGACTGGCGCTGGCTGCGCTTCCCCTATCTGGCGGAGGGCCGCGATCCGGCGCGGCAGGCGGTGCGCGCCGGACTGGCCGAGCGCGGCTATCGCATCGCGGGCGTGACGATGAGCTTCGGCGATTTCCTCTGGAACGATGCCTACGCCCGCTGCGTCGCGACCGGCGACGCCGCCGCGATCACCCGGCTGGAGGAGAGCTATCTCGCCGCCGCGAGCGAGACGGCGAAATCCTCGCGGCAGATGGCCGTCACCACGCTGGGGCATGATATTCCGCATGTGCTGCTGATGCATCTCGGCGCGTTCGATGCGCGGATGCTGCCGCGCCTGCTCGCCCAATATCGGCGCGAAGGCGTCCGCTTCGTCACGCTGGAACAGGCGACGCGCGACCCCTTCTACGCCGCCGATCTCGATCCCCGCCGCGACCCCACCCCCACGCTGGAGGCGCGGATGGCGGCACGCGGCACACCGATGATGGAGACGACCCGCTACGCGCCGATGCTGAGCGGGATGTGTCGGTAATCCTTCTCCCCTCCCTGGAAGGGAGGGGCAGGGGGTGGGTGGCTCTCCGCGCGCCGCCCGGTGAGCGGGTAAGCGGCATTATCGCCGTCTTGTGGAAAGCGTATCGTGCCCTCGCCAGCGACCCACCCCCAAACCCTCCCTTCCAGGGAGGGGAGCAGAAACATCTCAAAACACCCCGTTCACCGCTCCCTCAATGTCCCGATCCTTGATCCCCCGGCTGCCCGTCAGGCGCACGTCCGCGCAATCCTTGAGCGAGAAGACCGCCGGTCCTTTCGGCGCGCGCACGCGGAACGCGTCCACATCCGCCACGTCCTCCAGCCGGATCGCCGGGCGCGGATCGGGCGCCGCCACCGCCACCTCGATATTGCTGAGCTGCAGGTTGCGCGCATGCCGCACTAACAGGCCGGTGGCGGGCAGCGGGCCGAACATCGTCGCCTCGGGATAGCCCAGCTCCGCCTCGGGCGGCTGGATCGAGGCCATCGCCTCGGGTGCGCCGCCGACATGGTGGAGATGCACGTCGCTGATCGACACGTCCTCGATCGGATGCCCCGCCAGCCCCGCGATCACGGACGGCAGGATCGTCGCCCCCGAACTCACCACATTCTGGATGCGGATGCGCTTCATCGTGCCGATCGGCCGTCCCTCGGGCCCGCGCATCCTCTTGCCCAGCCGCAGGAAGATCGGCGCGTCGACCGTGCCGCGCATCGCGATGTTGCTCACCGCCACATCCTCGATCATCGCGCCGTCCACCGTCTCGAACGCGAGGCCGCGGCTCTCCTCGAACAGGCAGTTCGTGATCGTGATGTTACGGAAGCCGCCATTGGATTCGGTGCCGAACTTGATCCGCCCGTGGATCAGCTTGCCGAAATCGGCGGGCATGCGCCGCCACGTGCCGTCCAGCACCGATCCGACCACATAATTGCCGGTGACGAGGCAATTGGCGATCGTCACATTCTCGGTCACGCGGATCTCGCCCAGCGCGCCGCTGCTCTTGGGGCAGATCGCATCGTCCCACGGCGCATTGACCGTGCAATTGGTGATGCGGACGTTGCGGCAGCAGTCGATGTCGAAGCCGTCGCGATTGGTATCGACCAGCAGATTGTCGATCGTCAGATTGTCCACGCCCGTCGCCAACAGCGCAAACCAGCCGCCCTCCAGCATGCGGAAATCGCGCAAGGTGACGTTGCGGCAATTCTTGAGCGCGATCGATTTGTTGGCGGTGCCGGGGCCGACCGGATCCTTCAGCCAATTGTCCTTGCCGTCGCCGCGCCCGATGCCCTTGCCCCAGATCAGGCCCTGCCCGACGATCGCGATATCGTGCAGCCCCTCGCCGTGGATCAGGCTGTTGCGCCAGTGGCCGTGCCCCGAATCCTGATACGCGCCCCACGGCCCGATCGGCTCGGCCAGATCATAGCCGCGCCCATTGGATGGCGCCGCGCCCAGCACGACCGCGCCATTGTCCAGCCACAAGGTCACGCGGCTCTTCAGGTGGATCGTGTAGCAGGCATAGGTACCCGCCGGAAAATAGACGGTGCCGCCGCCGCGCGCCGCGACATGATCGATCGCGCGATCGATGGCGGGACTGTCGATCGCGATGCCGTCGCCCTTCGCGCCGAAGTGGCGGATATCGACCCAGCCCGCCTCGCCCGCCCTGATCGCAGGCGGGGCGGCCCGCGCCGCGTCCGTCCCGGCCAGCGCCGCCATCCCGAATGCGCCCGACATCATCATCGCGCGCCGATCCAGTGTCATATCCGCTCTCCCGACTTGATGGCTGGCACGAAGCGCCGCCACCAAAACCCGTTCGTCCTGAGCGAAGTCGAAGGACGGGCTTCAGGCGACATCATTTGCAGCACGTGCTTCGACTACGCTCAGCACGAACGGCGAATATATTGGCCAACCAGATACTCCAGGGACAGCCGGGAGCCACACGAGCCCCCGGCCTCCGCCATCAGAACTTGGCCGTGGCGCCGATGAAGAATTCGGTGCCCAGCACGTCATAGGTGGCGGAGAAGGTGTTCGCGTTCGGTCCCTGCGTCGAGACCGGCGGCTCCTTGTTGAAGATATTGTTCGCGCCGCCGAAGAATTCGAAATTCTTCGTCACGTTCAGATTGAACGAGAGGTCGAAATAATTCTGCGCGCGCAGCGTGGGGTACGGAATGCTGCTGAGCGCGGGCGTCGCCGCCGAACCCTGACGCTCCGGCACGATATAGCGATCGGTCGTCACCTTGCCGACATAGCGGTGGCGCAGGCTCAGGCTGAAATCCTCGAGATTCCAGGTGAGGCGCGTCACGCCCCGCCAGCGCGGCAGCGGCTGGCCGCAGGTCGGCCCGAACGATCCGGCGCACTTGTTCTGGATGTTCGGCATCGCCGCCACCGGCGTGGACGTGAACTCGTCCAGATAGGTGACGTTGGTGCCGAAATCGAACGAACTGGTGCCGTCGAAACCGGGGAAGGTGAAGTTCACCGGCAGGCGATAGCGCAGCGCGATATCGAGGCCGGAGGTCTTCAGCTTGCCGGTGTTCGCGTTGCGGATCGAGACCACATAAGGCTCGTTGATCTCGCCCGTCTGCGGATTGCGCGCGACCGCGCGGCAGAACTCGCTGTTCGTGTCCTGGATCACATAATAGCACAGGTTCAGCGTGTTCTGCAGGCCGCCGCCCAGCTGCGCGACCGCCCCCTTCAGCGAGATGTTGAAATAATCGACGCTGACGGACAGGCGCGGGATGAAGCTGGGCGTCAGCACCACGCCCGCCGTATAGGTGTCGGAGCTTTCCGCGCCGAGCGAGGGATTGCCGCCCGAATCCGCCGGGAAGAAGGCGTTGGGCTGGATCGCGGCGGTAAACACGTTGGCGGCCGGCGTTCCCGTCGCCACGCAGAGCGCGCGCACCGCCGCCGTCTGCTGCGCGGTGGGCGCGCGGCTGGAGCAGGGATCGGTCGCGGTGATGAACGAACGGCTGGTGCCGCCGAACAATTCGCCCACGTTCGGCGCGCGGATCGCGCGCTGATACTGGCCCCGGAAGGCGATATCGCGGCTCACCTTCCAGTCGAGCCCGCCTAGATAGGTCCAGACGCCGCCGATGCCGTTCAGGCTGTAATCCGAATAACGGAACGCGCCGTTGGCGACGAGGCTCTGGATGAAGGGCGTGTTGTGGATCAGCGGCACGCGGACTTCGGCGAAGACCTCCTTCACCGAGACCTGGCCGTTGGTGGGCAGGCCCGCATTGTAGCCCGCCACGTCACCCGAGGCGAGGAAGGTGTCCGGCGTGAAGACCGCCTTGGTCTTGCGCCATTCGGTGCCGAACGAGAAGCCGAGCGGCCCCGCCGGCAGCTTCAGCAGATCGCCCGTGATGCTCGCCTGCGCCACCTGTTGTTCGGCGATCGTGCTGTTCGTGGCGCTGATCGTGATCGCGGAGGCGCAGGCCGGGGTAATGTTCTGCCCGAAGATGTTGCAGACCGGTGCCGCCGTGCCCACCGACAGCAAGGCGGATTGCAGGCGGCTGCGCGAGATGGCGTTCTTCAGCAGCAGCGTGTCCTCGCTGCGGGCGTAGGTGTAATAAACGTCGAACTTCAGGTTGGTCAGATAATTTTCGGACACGTCGCCGAGCGTGCCGCGCACGCCCCAGGCGCCGCGGAACACGTTGCGCCGCTCGGTCGCGAAGCGCGCGCCCGTTTCCAGATAGCGGCGGCCGGCGGTGATCGCGGCGAGGCCGTCGCCCGGCGTGGTGGTGCGCGATGTCGTGCCGCTGCTCACCGTGATCGGGCCGGTTTCGGCGAGATCGAGCTGGCGCAGCACGTTCTGCAAGGCGGGCGTCAGATAAGGATTGTTGACGTTGAACAACGTCGTCGCGCCGACATTGGTGGGCGCGAGCTGCGCGTCCACCACGTTGTTCGAATAATGCAGCTCCATGTAGCCCGTGAGCGAATTGGTGAAATCGTAATGGGCGAAGCTGTTGATCATCCAGCGTTCCTGCGGCTGGATCAGATAATTGTACGGCCCGAGGTTGAAGTCGTCCTGCGGGGTGAGCGCGGGCCGCGCCGCCGAGCCGGCATCGTTGAAGGTGAAGCCGCGCGAGCCGAGCCCGCTCAGGCCCGCCGCCGCATAGGCCGCGTTCAGGCCCGCATTCGTGCCGCCGAAGGAGGGAATGCCCGAGAAGCGGCCGTTGGGAATGTCGCCGCTGCCGCTGGCGATGAAGCCCAGCTGGCCGCCGGCGCCGGTGCAGGTCTGCCCGGCGGGAACGGAGAAGGGCGTCCCCGCGCGCTGCCGACTGCCGGTGCCCGCGACGACGCAGCCGTCCACCAGCGAGTCATAGGCATAAGCGCCGCGATCGCCGCGCGTGATCGGGTTGCGGCGCAGATAATTGCCCGACACGACGATGTTGCCGCGATTTTCGGAAAAGTTCGCACCCGCCGTCAGATCGACATTGTAGACCGGCGTGCCGGTCGGTGCGTCCAGATTGAGCTGGGTGCGCGCCTCCACGCCCTCGAAATCGTCGCGGATGATGAAGTTGACGACGCCGGTGATCGCGTCCGAACCGTAAACGGCGGACGAGCCGCCCGTCACGATCTCGGTCCGCTTGATGAGCGTCGACGGGATCGTGTTGAGATCGGTCACCTGTTCCGGCCCGTAGATGGCATAGCGACGGCCGTTGACGAGCACGAGATTGCGGGTCGATCCGAAGCCGCGAAGGTTCACGTCGGCGAAGCCGCCGGGCACGGTGTTCGAGGTGGCGCTGCCCAGCGCGGAGCCCACCGCCTGCGGCAATTGCGCCAGCGTCTTCTCGATATTGACGTTGCCGGAGAGCTTCACGTCCTCCTGATTGACCACGCTCACGGGCGTGGACGCATCGAAGCCGGTGCGCGCGATGCGCGAGCCCGTCACGACGATGTCGGCGGCGGCCGCCGCCTCGCCCGGTTCGGCGGCGGGCGCGACACCCGGTTGCGGTGCGGTTTGTGCGGTTGCGGGAGCCAGCGCGATGCCGGCGGCGAAAAGCGCGACGCCCGCGAGATAGCGGGCGCAATGGTGACGCGTGAAATCCTTCATCAGATCCTCCCCCTCTTCATGCGGCTCCGTTCGAAAGACGGTAGCTCAGCCTGAGTTATGCGGGGTTCTGCCCCGCCGATTTATTGCGCCGCAGCATGGTAGCGTTACCATATTACAGCGAAGAAACGGTGTTGTTAGCCCTAACGGTACGGATTAGGTTCAAATCCGTCAATGGTGATTCTCGCCAGGATGAAGAGGGGATGTATGGTCTGGCGGCGACAGCGATTGTCGGTCTGCGCGGTCGCGTGCTGCGCGTTTATCGCGGGCGGATCCGCGCCCGTGACCACTCCGATCTCCCCTTCGTCGGGGCGCTATACCAACCCGATACTTCATGCCGACTATTCGGATCCGGACGTGATCCGCGTCGGCCGCGATTATTACCTCGTCGCTTCCAGCTTCCATTTCTCGCCGGGCCTGCCCGTGCTGCGCTCGCGCGATCTGGTCCACTGGACGATCGTGGGCCATGTGCTGCCCCGCCTGCCCTTCGCGCCTCAATATGACATGCCGGGCCCGCACATGCTGACCGATGCGACATCCAAGCCGATCGGCGGCACGCGCTATGCGGGCGGCGTCTGGGCGCCCTCGCTCCGTTTCCACGACGGCCTGTTCTACGCTTACTGGCCGACGCCCGACGAAGGCATCTTCATGGCCACCGCGCGCCGTGCCGAAGGCCCCTGGAGCAAGCCCGTGCAGGTGATCGCGCAAGCGGGGCTGGAAGACCCCTGCCCCTTCTGGGACGAGGATGGCAGCGCCTGGCTCGTCCATTCGCGCCACGGCGCCGGGCCGCTGATCCTCCACCGCATGAGTCCCGACGGAAAAAGCGTGCTGGATGACGGCACGGTGATCGTCGAGGACAAGGCGAACCTGCCGATCCTCGAAGGGCCGAAGCTCTACCGGCGCAACTTCTATATCTACATCTTCGCGCCCTTCGGCGGGGTGGAGAAAGGCGCGCAGGTGGTGTTGCGCGCGCACGACATTCGTGGGCCTTATGAGTGGCGCGTCGTGCTGAAGCAGGGTGCCACCGCGCTGGAGGGCCCCCACCAGGGAGGCTGGGTGCAGACGCCGTCCGGGCAGGACTGGTTCGTCCATTTCAACAGCACCGGCGCGTTCGGCCGCATCACCTATCTGGAGCCGATGCGCTGGGTGGACGACTGGCCGATCATCGGCAAGCCGATCCCCGGCGATACGGCGGGTGAGCCCGTCGCGGAGGCGCCGATGCCCGATACCGGCCACGCCCCCACCGCCGACCGGATCCAGACGAGCGACGAATTCTCCGCCCGCCGCCTCGGCCCGCAATGGGAATGGAACCACAATCCCGACGACGCCAAATGGAGCCTCACCGCCCGCCCCGGCTTCCTGCGCCTCACCGCCGGGCCGGCCGAGCATCTCGTCACCGCGCGCAACACGCTGACGCAAATCCTGATCGGCCCGCGCAGCCGCATCACCACCCGGATCGATCCCGCCCATATGAGCGACGGCCAGCGGGCGGGCCTCTCGCTGTTCGGCGTCGGCCCGAGCTGGATCGGGCTTGTCCGCGAGCAGGGCCGCACGTGGCTCACGCTCGCCACTGCGGGGGTCGAGACGCGCGGCCCCACATGGCGCGACATGCCGGTCGATCTGCGCGCCGACGTCACGCCCGATCAGAGGGTCCGCTACAGCTACAGCCTCGACAGCGGCCGCAGCTTCACCCCGCTGGGCGACCCTATCAAACTGGCGCGTTTCTCCTGGTGGAAAGGCTCGCGCCCGGCCCTGTTCAGTTTCACGCGCGGCGCCCCCGGCGGCTTTGCCGATTTCGACTGGGTCCATGTCGATCCCGCCACCACCCTTCCGAAGGATTGAGATGCAGCGACGCCATTTTCTCGCGGGCGGGCTCGCCACGCTCGGCCTGTCGGGTTCGGGCGCGGCGCTGGGGGCCGCCACCTCCGACACCCCCCTGCCCGACGGCGCGCGGCGCTTCACCACCACCAACGCACGCTGGCAGGCCGCCTATGACGCCGCGCTCGCCGTCCTCGCCCGCAACGTGCAGACCATGCCCTATGTCAGCCGCCCGGTGCTGATCGAGGGCTCCAACTATCAGGGCATCTGGCAGGAATGCGGCCCGCACGAATCGCTCGTCTATGCGAAGTTCCGGCCGGACGTGGCGCGCGACAGCCACCTCACCTTCTTCGAACTGCAGCGCGCCGACGGGCAGCTGCCCGCCAACAACAAGCTGGCCGAGACGGGCTTCGGCCAGATCCAGATGGTCGTGCCGATCGCCGCCACCGCCTGGGAGCTCGCACGCGACACGGACGATGCGGAATTGCTGGAGCGCGCCTATCGCGCCTGCTCCGCGTGGGACGGCTGGCTGACGCGCTGGCGCAACACGCGCGGCACCGGGCTGATCGAGGGTTTCTGCACCTACGATACCGGCCACGACAACAGCCCGCGCTGGGCGGGCATGCCCAATCAATGCCCGAACAAGAATGCGAAGCGGCATCACCCGATCGCCTCGCTTCCCCGCCTCTGCCCCGATCTCTCCGCGACCGTCTTCGGCGGTCGCCGTGCGCTGGCGGAGATGGCCCGCGCGCTGGGCAAGCAGGCCGAGGCCGATCGCTGGGACGAACAGGCCGCCACGATCCGCCGCCTGATCCTCTCGCGCCTCTACGTGGCCGAGGATGCCGCCTTCTACGATCTGGATGCCGAGGGCCGGTTCGTCCGCATCCGCTCCGATATCCTCTCGCGCGTCTGTGGCGAACATGTGCCCGATCAAGCGATGTTCGACGGATTGTGGACGCGCCAGATCCACGATCCCAAGGCCTTCTGGGCGCCCTACCCGCTCCCCTCGATCGCGCTCGACGATCCGCATTTCGTGCCGCCCGTGCCGAACAGTTGGGGCGGCGCCACGCAGGCGCTCACCGCCCTGCGCGCCGGCCGCTGGTTCGATCATTATGGGCGCGCGGCCGAATTCGCGCAGATGATGGACCGCTGGTGCGGAGCGATCATGGCCGACACCAGCTTCCGCCAGCAGATCGATCCGCGCACCGGCGCCTATACGGCCGGCGACAATCCCGGTTACTCCCCCAGCGCGCTGGTGATGGTGGATTATACGTGGCGCCTGATCGGCGTGCGCGAGGAGCCCGGCGCGCTCCACTGGAATATCCGCCCCGGCCATCCGGCCGCACACGGCGCGAACCTGTCGGTGAAGCTGGCGGGCGGCGAGACGACCGAGATCGTCTATTCGGATCGGGGCGCGGTTTTGCGTCTCGGCGGCCGCGAGATCGCGCAGGTCACAGGTGGCAGCGTGCGACTGGTGACCGATACGAAGGGCAAGCCGCTGTCGTTGCTTGGCATCGATACCACCCGCCAGAAAGGCGCGATGCTGTTTCCGGGCACGCCGCGCCAGGCTTTCGCCCTTTCCGCGAACCAGCAGACCCAGTTGTCCTGACCGACAGGTCAGACAACCCGCTTATCTGCAAATTTTCCCGTCCTGAGCGAAGTCGAAGGACGGGCTTCAGGCGACATCGCGTGCAGCACGGGCTTCGACTTCAGCCCAAGGGGCTGAAGTTTATCCTGAGCGCCTGCCTTGGCAGGCAGTCGAAGGGCTCAGCACGAACGGGTACGATATCGCTGATCTTCAACGAAACAAGGTGCGCGCCGCCGGGCTCCCCCGACGGCGCCAACCCGATCAGCCCGTCATCTGCTCCAGCGCCCGGCCGCGCGTCTCGTTCACCACTGCGCGGACGAAGAAGAAGGAGACGAACGCGCTCGCCGCATAGAAGCCGTAGGTGACGGGCAGGCCGACGCCCGCCGCCAGCGCCGGGAAGCTCACGCTGATCCCGAAATTGGCGATCCACTGCGCGAAGCCGGACACCGCCAGCGCCGATCCGCGGATCTGGTTCGGGAACATCTCGCCCAGCATCACCCACATCACCGGGCCCCAGCTGAAGTTGAAGAAGATCACGTAGGCGTTGGCCGCCACCAGCGCCGTCCGCCCGATCCCGTCCGACAGGTGCAGACTGCCGCCCGCCATCGACGCGGTCGAGAAGCAGAAAGCCAGGATGCCGAGCGTCACCGCCATGCCGGCCGATCCGATCAGCAGCAAAGGCTTGCGTCCGATCCTGTCGATCACCGCCATCGCCGCGAGGCAGGCGCCGATCGAGAGCGCGCCCGAGAGAATGTTGATCTTCAGCGCGTCATCCTCGCTGAAGCCCACCGACTGCCACAGCACCGCCCCGTAATAGAAGACGATGTTGATGCCCTCGAGCTGCTGGAACACGGCGATGCCGATGCCCGCCCACACGATCGGGCGGATCCGGCCACCGGCATCCTTCAGATCCGACAGACGCGGCCGGTGATCCACCGACAGAGAGGCGCGGATCTCGCTCACCATCCGCCCGGCGGTCGCCGCGCCGAACAGGCGGGTCAAAACCGTCTCCGCCTCCGCCTCGCGCTTGCTGGCGACCAGGAAGCGCGGGCTCTCCGGGATGAACAGCAAAGCGATGAAATAGACGGCAGCCGGGATCGTCTGCATCCAGAACATCCAGCGCCACGCCGGATAGCCGAGCCAGAGCGGCGCCTGCGATCCGCCCGCCCAGTGCGCCAGCACGTAATTGGCGACGAACGCGCCGGTGAGGCCGGTGATGATCATCACCTGCTGTACCGAGGACAACCGCCCGCGCATCGAGGCCGGCGTCACCTCGCTGATATAGACGGGCGAGAGCACGCTCGCCGCGCCCACGCCGAAACCGCCGATCAGACGCGCGATGATGAAAACCGCCGACGAAGGCGCGGCGCCCGCCGCCAACGCGCTGACGAGGAACAGCAAAGCCGCGATCATCATCACCGTGCGCCGCCCGAGCAGATCGGCCAGCCGCCCCGCCGCGAACGCGCCGACCGCGCAGCCGACGAGGATCGCGCCCACGTTGAAGCCGGTGCCCAGCTTGGACAGGCCGAAGGCGCTTTCCAGCCCCTCCTGCGTGCCGTTGATCACGCCGCTGTCATAGCCGAACATGAACCCGCCGATCGTCGCCACCGCCACGATGGCGGCCACGAAGCCGAGATTGACGTGTCCTTCCTCTGTCCTGTCCATTGTCTGTCCTTATCGTTGTTCGAATGATCAGAGGGGGACCGTTTCCCCCCGGGCGATCATGTGCGTGGGCAAGCCGGCCACTCCCGGATCGAAACTGAAGAGATCCCCGGCCAAAGGCTGGGCCGCCAGCGCGGCGGCATCAAGCCCCTTGCGCGCGGTCGTCGCGAAGGCGGTGCGCAGATCGTCGCCGCCGAACGCGATCTTGGTGACGTTGGCGACGGGGAAGCGCACCACCTCCATCAGCCTGCCCGCCGGGTCGTAGCGCCGCACGCCCCAGCCGCCGAACAGGCCGATCCACAGGCAGCCTTCGGCATCCACCGTGGGCCCGTCGGGATAGCCGTCGGCCGGATCGATCGTCGCGAAGAGGCGCGCCTCAACCGTCTCGCGCCCGCTTTCCAGCGTCACGGCATGGATCGCGCCACCCAGCGTATCGACATGATAGAGCGTGCGCCCGTCAGGCGAGAGCGCCGGCCCGTTCGTGATCGTGACCGGCTCCAGCGACACGGTCCGCACATCGCCGTCCGCATAATGATAGACCTGCCCCGTCGGCCGGTCCTCCGCATCGTCCATCGATCCGAACCAGAGCCCGCCCCGATGGTCGACGGTCGCGTCGTTCAGCCGGTTGCCCGGCAGATGCGCCTCCACCTCGGCCAGCAGCGAGAAGCCTTCCGGCCCGAAGCGATGCAGCCCCGTCTTGAGCCCGCAGATCATGGCGCCATCGGCCGAGGGCAGCACCCAGCCCGGCGCGGCGGGCGCCGTCCAGCTCGTCAGCACCTCCGTTTCGGGATGAAATCGGTGGAGCCGGCTTTCCTTGATGTCGACGAACCACAGCGCCGCATCGCGCGCCACCCACACCGGCCCCTCGCCGAGCGTCGCCCCGACCGAGCAGAGGCTGCGAGGCGCATCGGCGGCCATCAGCGCCAGCCCGCATCCACGAAATGTTCGTGGGAGGTACACATGCGCGCATCGTCCGAGGAGAGGAACAGCACGAGCGCCGCCACGTCCGCCGGCTGGATCCGCCCGTTCAGACATTGCGCCTTCACGATCTCGGCCTCACCCTCGGGCGTGTACCATTTTTCCTGTCGCGGCGTCTGGACGTTGCCCGGCACGATCGTGTTGACGCGGATATTGTCGCGGCCAAGGTCGCGCGCGAGGCTGCGCGTGAGCCCTTCGATCGCGGCCTTGGCGGTCTGGTAGAGGATCAGTTCGTTCAGCGCGAGGTGCCAGCTGATCGATCCGAAGTTCAGGATCACGCCGCCGCCCGCGCGCTTCATCGCCGGGATCACCGCCTGGGCCGCGAAGAACATGTGGCGCAGGTTCACCGCCATCCGCTCGTCCCAGTAAGCGGGCGTCACCTGCTCGATCGTGTGGCGATCGTCGTTACCGGCGTTGTTGATCAGGATGTCGATCCCGCCCAGCGCCGCCTCCGTCCGGCCAATTGCGGCGGCCAGCGCGTCGAGATCGGTCAGGTCGCAATGCTCGTACAGCACCGGGTGCGCCGCATCGGGCGCGAGCGCCTCGACCAAAGCTTCCGAGGGCTCGTCCACCCGATCGTAGAAGGCCACGCGCGCGCCCTGCCGCACGAACGCCTCGACCAGCCCGGCGCCGATGCCGCTGCCGCCGCCGGTGACCAGCACGCGCTTGTCGCGCAGGCTGGGATAGATCGCGCCGCTCATGCCGCGTCCCCCGGCGCCAGAAGCTGCCGCCCGGCCAGATTCTGCATCAGATCCCCCACGCCGAAGCTCCACGGCGGCGCCGCCTTGGAACTGGTCACACGGTTGACGAGCCGGCCGAGCGAGGGCGTCGCGATGCTCACCACATCGCCCATCTTGTGGGTGAAGCCGCGCCCCGGCTCGTCGCGATCCTCGATCGGCGCGAACAGGGTCCCGAGGAACAGAGCGAAGCCGTCCGGATAGTGATGCTCGCTCATCGTCTGGGCGACGAGGATTTCGGGATCGCGGCTGATCTCGGCCATGCTGCTGGCGCCGGTCAGGCGATAGCCGTCCGTGCCCTCGATCACGAGATCCACCTGCGCCGCGCGCACATCGTCCATCGTGAAGCCATCGTCGAACAGGCGGATGAACGGCCCGAGCGAGCAGGAGGCGTTATTGTCCTTCGCCTTGCCCAGCAGCAGCGCGGATCGCCCCTCGAAATCGCGCAGATTGACGTCGTTGCCGAGGGTCGCACCCACCGGCACCCCATCGCGATCGGCGATGATCACGATCTCGGGCTCGGGATTGTTCCAGGAGGAATCGGAGCGGATGCCGATCTCGGCACCCCAGCCCATCGTCGAGAGGATCGGCGCCTTGGTGAACACCTCCGCATCCGGACCGATCGCGACCTCCAGATATTGCGACCACATGCCCTCTTCGATCAGGGTCGCCTTCAGCGCGGCCGCCTCGTCCGATCCCGGCACGACCGAGCGGATCGAACCACCGATACGCGCCTCCAGCCGTCCCCGCAGCGCGGCGGCGGCATTGTAGTCGCCGCGCGCGCGCTCCTCGATCACGCGCTCGATCGCGGAGACGGCGAAGGTCACGCCCGCCGCCTTCACGCATTGCAGGTCCACGGGACTGAGCAGGGTCGGCGCACCGGCGGCCCCCGTCACCACGTCCTCAAGAGGTCCGAGGGCCTGTCCGCCCTGCTGTTCCCAGCCCCGAATGCGGATCAGGTCCGCCGTCGTCGGCGCGACGCGGGACATGTCATGAAGGATGCCGTCGCGCACCAGCACGGGGCTGGGCCCCGCCGCCGTCTCGATCCGCCCCAGATAGAGACCCCGGCGCCAATCGCCTGCCGGCATCTCGCCTGTCGAGAACACCAATTCCTGCATATCCTCGCCTAATTTTGATCTTGATAGCGCTACCATGCTTAGCCTTGACCGCTGGTGTCAAGAGGGCATTCGATCGATGTGGGCGCGAGGGCCATGAAACGACGGTAAACGTTGTCAATTCGCATCGCAAATGGATGTTGCGCAGGATCGCGGCATAGTCCGCACCGCGGCAGCCCGATCGGCAAGAGAGGAAATTGGTGGTCCCGGAGGGACTCGAACCCCCGACGCCCACTTTAGGAAAGTGGCGCTCTATCCGGCTGAGCTACGGAACCACGCGCGGTTGCTTTACTGCGGGATCGCGCGGCGTGGAAGCGCTTTGCGGATGTCTAGGTTGGAAGCCTTGCCGTCAGGTTAGATCCTGCGATCCCTCAAAGAAATCCGTTCGTCCTGAGCGAAGTCGAAGGACGGGCTTCAAGCGATGTCGTGTGCAGCACGTGCTTCGACTTCGCTCAGCACGAACGGATTTAAGGTAGCCTTATGTCCTATTGCAGCCGCCCCGGCGGCACGACCGGGAACGGCAGAGGCGCCACCGGCACGCCATCCTCCACCAGCGCCCTCGCCTCATCCGGCGTGGCTTCGCCGTGGATGATGCGCTCGGGCGCGTCGCCCTCGTGGATCGCGCGCGCTTCCCTGGCGAAGCTCTTGCCGACATGCTCGCTGCCTTCCAGCGCCTTGGCCTGGGCCTCCGCCAGCGCGGTGAGCATCGCCTTGATCTCGGCCGGGGCCGGGCCGCCACCCTGCACCGACACGGGCGCGGCCGGCGCGCGCACGGGCGCCGGCAGCTGATTGCCCTTCGGCCCCACGTTGGGCGCCATCACCGCCTTGTCCACCTCGCCCGATCCGCACATCGGGCAGGAGACGAGGCCGCGATCCCGCTGCCCCTCATAATCGCCGGTCGAGCCGAACCACGCCTCGAACACATGGCCGCCGTCGCAGCGCAGATCGAACACGATCATGCCGCCACCTCGACCGGCCCGATCGCCCGCCGATGCGCGAGCGCGGGCACGCGGCCGCGCACATCGGCCACGCGGCCCAGATCCAGATCGACGAAGCCCAATGCCGCCGGCTCGCCCATGTCGAGCGCCACCTCGCCCCACGGATCGATCGCGAGCGAATGGCCATAGGTCTCGCGCCCGTCCTCGTGCCGCCCGGTCTGCGCGGCGGCGACCACGAACGCGCCCGCCTCGATCGCGCGCGCGCGCAGCAGCACATGCCAGTGCGCCTTGCCCGTCGGCACGGTGAAGGCGGCGGGCACCGCGAGGATCGTCGCGCCCGCATCGCTCAGCGCGCGATAGAGATCGGGGAAGCGCATGTCATAGCAGATCGAAAGGCCCAACCGCCCCCACGGCGTATCGACCGCCACCGCGCGCGTGCCCGGCGCATAGGCCGCCGATTCGCGCCAGCTCTCGCCGGTCGGCAGATCGACGTCGAACAGATGGATCTTGTCGTAGCGCGCGCGGATCGCGCCCGTATCGTCGATCACGAAGCCGCGATTGACGAAGCGGCCGCCCTCGCCGCCCGCCAGCGCCAGCGATCCCAGATGCACCCAGATCCCGGCCTCGGCCGCCGCCTCGCGCACCGCCGCCAGCGCGGGATCGTCCGCTTCGTCGCGGATCGAGGCGGCGCCCCGCGCGCGGTCGCGATCGATCAGCCCGCTCATCTCGGGCGTGAACAGCATGTCCGCGCCGCCGGCCTTCGCCTCGGCCACGGCCGCCACCAGGGCGGCCGCATTCCGCGCCGGATCGATGCCGGTCGTCGTCTGGAAGATCGCCGCGCGCATCAGAGCCCGAGCAGGGGATCGAGCTTGCCCGCCCGCTCCAGCGCGGCGAGATCGTCCGATCCGCCGACATGCGCGTCGTCGATGAAGATCTGCGGCACGGTGGTGCTGCCCGGTGCGCGATCCAGCATCTCGCCGCGCTTGGGGCCGCCCATCGTGATGTCATATTCCTCGAAGTCGACGCCCTTGGCCGTCAGCAACTGCTTGGCCCGCGAACAATAGCCGCAGAACATTTTCGTGTAGATTTCGACCTTGGCCATGCGCACGCTCCTGATGGCCCCACGACCTATGAGCGCAGGCCCGATTGTCAACGGATCGTCACGCTTCCGTCTCATCCCGGCCCTTCACCACCCGCGCCCAGCAGGCGATCGAGACCTCCGCCGCTCCCGCGCGCTTCAGCGCCTTCGCGCACCCCACGACGGTCGCCCCGGTCGTATAGACATCGTCCACCAGCAGGATGCGCGCGCCCTTCACGCGCGCCTTGGCCGAGGGATCCACCGCGAACGCACCCGACACGGCCCGCCTGCGCGCCACCGGCCCCAGCCCGCGCAGCAGGGGCGTGCGCTTCGTCCTCCGCAGCGCATCGATCGCGACCGTGCCGCCCACCTGCATGGCCAGAGCGCGGGCGATCAGCGCCGACTGGTTATAGCCCCGCCACCACAGCCGCCGCCGGTGGAGCGGCACCGGCACGATCAGCACGCCCGCCTCCTGCGGTCCCACCGCGCGCGCCATCAGCCGCGCCATCGTCCGCGCGATTCCCGCCCGGCCGCCATGCTTGAGCTTCAGCGCCAGGGCGCGCGCGATCGGCCCATAGGCGACGCCCGCGCGCAGCCGATCGAACGGCGGCGGATCGGCGAGGCACGCCCCGCAGCGCGAATCGGCATGCAACGCCAGCTCCAGCGGCTCGGCGCAGACCGCGCAGGCCGGCCCACCGAGGAAATCCAGCGCCTGCCAGCAGGGGAGGCAGAAAGCATGATCGTCCGCCACGATCACCCCGCAGCCGGGACAGCGCGGCGGGAGGGCGTAGTCCACCACGCGGCGGAGCAGGGCACGGGACACGTGTTGAAGCTGAACCGACATCCCCAACCCCGTTCGCACTGAGCCTGTCGAAGCCTGTCCTGAGCGCCTGCCTTAGCAGGCAGTCGAAGGGTGCCGTTCTCACCTTTCCCACCCTGCGGGAGAAGAAAAACAGTCGCCCGACACGCTCAGCACGAACCGCTTTCGGAAAAGCCCCGAATCCCCATCCCGCTCTTGTGCCGCGCCCCCGGCCGGGCGCACAAGCGCGCGCGTGACCTACCCTCCCGACATTTTCGACCGCCATCTGCGCGCCCTCCGCCGCGATCGTGCCGCCCCGAACTTCGCCGACCACGCCTTCCTGCGCGAGGCGATGATCGAGGGCCTGCTCGATCGGCTCGATTTCGTCACCCGTCCGATCAGGACTGCGCTGGATCTCGGCTGCGCGGACGGCACGCTCACCCGCGAACTGCGCGCGCGCGGCATCGAAGTGACCCCCGCCGATGCGGGCGCGCGCTTCGCCTCGGCGGCGGGCGGCGTGCAATGCGACGAGGATCGCCTGCCCTTCGCCCCCGCCAGCTTCGATCTCGTCATTTCGGCGGGCGTGCTGGACACGGTCAACGATCTGCCCGGCGCGCTCATCCAGTGCCGCCATGTGCTGAAGCCCGACGGGCTGCTGCTCGCCGCCTTCCTCGGCGCCGGCAGCCTGTCCACCCTGCGCGATGTCGTGCGCGCCGCCGATGCCGCGGCGGACGGCGCGATGCCCCAGCGCTTCCATCCCCAGATCGACGTGCCCGCCGCCGGAGACCTGCTGATGCGCGCGGGCTTCGTGTTGCCCGTGGCGGACAGCGAGGCGATGGACGTACGCTACGGCTCGCCTTTGCGCCTGATGGCCGATCTGCGCGGCATGGCAGCGGGCAACCAGCTGTCGGGCCAGCATCCGCCCGCGCTCGGCCGCGCGCGCCTGGCCGAGATCGCCCGCCTGTTCGCCGAACGCGCCGATCCCGACGGCCGCACGCGCGAGCGCTTCACGCTGATGTTCCTCACCGGCTGGGCTCCCGGCCCCAATCAGCCGCAGCCCGCCAGGCGCGGATCGGCCACAGCCAGCCTCGCCGCTGCGCTCAAGGCCACGTCCTAGTGCCGGTTCAGCTTTGCTGAACCGGGGCGGCACCGGCCCGCTCCCCCACCCGACCTCCCACAGAGTAAGCTGATTGGGAGGTCGGGTGGGGGAGCGGGCCGGTGCCGCCCTGCGCCGACAGGCGCATTCTCACAAAAGCGCTTCCAGCAGCCCGATCAGCGGCCGATCCGCCGGTGGCATCTCCAGCCCGTGCAGGTCGATCGGCCGCACCCAGCGCAGTTCCGGGCAGTGGAGCGGCTGCGGGATGCCGCGCCATTTGCGACACACGTAGAGCAGCAGGATCAGGTGGCGGCCGCCCAGCGGCTCGCTGGCGAAGGCGGCGGGCGCGAGGCAGCTGTCCCACGTCTCGATTCCCAGTTCCTCGGCCAGTTCGCGCACCAAAGCCGATTCGGGCGTCTCGCCCGGCTCCACCTTGCCGCCGGGAAATTCCCACAGGCCCGCCATCGGCTTGCCCTCGGGCCGACGCTGCACCAGCACGCGGCCGTCCGCATCCACCATCGCGGCGGCCACCACCAGCAGCCGATCGGCCGAAAAGCTTTCTTTACTCGGGATCATTACGAAGCGCCCTGCATGAACGGAATACGGGCATAGGCATGGTCAGGCTGGGACGGAAGCTGTGGCGCGATGCGCGCGGGGCGACCGCGATCGAATATGGATTGATCGTCTCGCTGATCGTGATCGCGATCGTGGCCGGCATCTCCAGCGTGGGCGGGGCGACCGGAAATCTGTGGGGCAACATGTCCAACAAGGTCGCCGCCGTCACGCCCAATTCCTGACACCGGGCGGCAGCCGCAAACTTTCTTAGCATTAAATGTTCGGAAACCCCTGCCTCCCTATAGGGGTCATCGCTGTCACGATGAGCCGGGGGCTGGCGGGTCAAGGCAGACATCGATTCGGTACATGGGCTTGCGAGGAGCAATGATATGATGAAGATCCGTAACTTCCTGAAGAACAGCAAGGGCGCGACCGCCATTGAATACGGCCTGATCGCGGCCCTGATCGCCGTCGCCGCCATCGGCGCGATGTCCACGCTCGGCACGAAGCTGAAGAACACCTTCAGCAACGTCTCGAACAACATGAACGCTCAGTAAGATCCTCTGATCTTCTGAACGGAAAGAGGGCCGGCGCGGGAAACCGCGTCGGCCCTTTCTTTTTGCCACGTCGAAACGGCGGGCGCACCCTCCACCGCATTCCTGCGAACGCAGGAGTGCGGCGAGCATCCGTAAAACCTTGGCCTGTCTTCAGCCTATCGCCAGGAACTTGTCCCGCCGCGCGCGCAGCAGCTCGGCCGGGGACATCGCCTCCAGCGTCGCGAGTTCCTCGCCGATCGCGGCGCCCAGCGCGGCGATGGCGGCGGGCCGGTCGCGATGCGCGCCGCCCACGGGCTCGGGCACGATCCGGTCGACCACGCCCAGCTTCTCCAGATCCTGCGCGGTGATCTTCATCGCCTCGGCCGCGTCCGCCGCGCGATCGGCGGTGCGCCACAGGATCGAGGACGCGCCCTCGGGCGAGATCACCGAATAGATGGCATGCTCGAACATCAGCACGCGATTCGCGCCCGCCAGCGCCACGGCACCGCCCGAGCCGCCCTCGCCCACGATCACCGCGACGATCGGCACCTTCAGTTCCAGGCACATTTCGGTCGAGCGCGCGATCGCCTCGGCCTGGCCGCGCTCCTCCGCCTGCACGCCGGGGAAGGCGCCCGCCGTATCCACGAGCGTCACCACCGGCAGGCCGAATCGCTCGGCCAGCTGCATCAGGCGGATCGCCTTGCGATAGCCTTCGGGCTTGGCCATGCCGAAATTGTGGCGGATGCGGCTGGCCGTATCATCGCCCTTCTCATGGCCGATCAGCATCACCCGGCGCCCGCCGATGCGCGCGAGCCCGCCGATGATCGCCTGATCGTCGGAGAAAGCGCGGTCGCCCGCCAGCACCATGAAATCGCTCGCGATTCCGGCGACATAATCCTTGAAGTGGGGCCGCTCCTGATGGCGGGCCACCTGCGTCTTCTGCCAGGGCGTGAGCTTGGCATAGAGATCGCGCAGCGCCTTGTCGGACTGCTGCTGCAGTTTCGCGACTTCGGCGTCGATCTTCAGGGTGGAGTTGGCGTCCGCCGTCTCGCGCAGCTCGTCGATACGTGCGCGCAGCTCGGCGACCGGTTTCTCGAAATCGAGGAAGGCGACCATAAGGCCGGGCGGTTAGGGACAGCCGGCGCGCCCGTCAATGTTCGCGGCCTTCCAAGGCCCCACCCGCTCCGTTCGCCCTGAGCCTGTCGAAGGGGCCGTCCTTCTCTTTTCCAAGGCAGCGGAGAAGCAAGGACAGTGCTTCGACAGGCTCAGCATGAACGGAGGTGGAGAGGCGCTAGGAATCCACCCGCCCCCGATCCGCCAGCGGATGGCGCGCATTGACCAGCTCCACCAGTCGCCGGCTATCCACATGCGTATAGATCTGCGTGGTCGCGATATCGGCATGGCCCAGCATCGTCTGCAGCGCGCGCAGATCCGCGCCCCCCTCCAGCAAATGCGTCGCGAAGGCGTGGCGCAGCACGTGCGGGCTGATCCGGTCGGGCGCTATCCCCGCCTCGCCCGCCAGCTCGCGCACCAGCTGATACAGCCGCACCCGGCTGAGATGGGTCTTGCCCGAGGGGAACAGCCACAGCCCGCCCGGCGGCAGCGTCGCCACGTAAGCCGCTACCGCCGCGCGCGCACGATCGGAGAGCGGCACCAGCCGCTCACGCCCGCCCTTGCCCTTCAGGATCAGGAAGGGCTGGTCCCCCCGCATCACGTTGCGCGGCAGCGACACCAGTTCGGTCGCGCGCAGCCCGGACCCATAAAGCAGCTCGAACAAAGCGGAGAGACGCAGCGCATTGGGCGTCGGCATCGCCGCCAGCCGCGCGTCGATCGCCGCGAACAGCCGATCGACATCCTCATGCCCCAGCACCTTGGGCAGGGACCGCGCCGCACCCGGCCGGGGCAGAGCCTCCGAGGGATCGTCCGCCCGCAGGCCTTCTTCCGCCAGAAAGCCGAAGAAGCGCCGCAGGGCCGAGGACTTCCGCGCCACGGTCGAGCGGGCCAGCGGCATCCACTCCTCCGCCAGCCCCTGCAGAGCCGCGGCATCGGCGCTGCCCAATCGCCCTTCCAGATGCGCCGAAGCCCCCTCCAGATCGGTACGATAGGCCATCAGCGTATTGCGCGCGGCCCCAGCCTCGGCCGCGAGCATCTCCAGAAAGCGATCGATCAGCTGCCTGTCAGCAGCCTCGGTCATAACCGCGTCATGGCCTCGGCGGCGATCATCCGCGCTTCGCCATCCAGCCCGACCGCCCGCAGCGCCCCGATCATCCGATAGAAATCCGCCGGCGCCACGCCGCTCCACGCGGGCGTCTGCATGCCGGTCGCCACCAGCATCGCCACCGTGCCCGGCTGATTGTCCGTCACCGCCCGATCCAGCGCGCGGCCATAGGCGGTGCGCGCCGACAGCGGCAGCTCCAGATCCTGCGCGATCTGCGCGGCATCGGCCGACGACAGACGCCCTTCCGCCGCCAGCGCCGCCACCAGCATCGCCACCCGGTGCTTGCCGTCGTCGCCCGCCGCCTTGGCGATCGCGCGCACGCGCTTGGCATCGATCGCCACGCCTGGGCGCGGCGCGCCCACCGCGATCATCGCCCAGGCGCGATCCGCCTCGTCGCCGCTCGCCTGCCCGATCACCCCGGCCCAGCGATTGGCCTGCGTGTCGAGCCCGGCCGAAAACATCGATCCCAGCAGGTTCGCCAGATCATCCTCACGATCGGAGGAAGGCGTGATCCGCCCCGCCGCCCGCGCCGTCGTGATCAGCGAAGCATAACGATCGCGCTCGGTCGGCTCGGCATCGCCCACGCCCTTGTCCCACAAGGCATGCATCGCCGTCAGACGCGCGGCATCGTCGTCGCCGCGATAGGCGGCGCGCAGGCGGCCGGACGGGCTCTGCGTATCGACATCACCCGCCTCGTCCATCACCCGGCCATAGAGATCGACCAGTTCGCTCGACGAGACCGTGCCCAGCACCGCCGCCGCGCGCGCGGGCGCGACCCGGTCGGCCGCCGCCAGCATCGGCGCACGCGCCAGCCAGCCCTGAAACCAGGCCGGTGCCGCATCCAGCAGAGCCTGCGGGATGATCAGGTTCAGCGCGGTCGCCAGGCCGAACCGCCAGTCGGTCAGCGTATCCACCGCCGTCCAGTCGATCGTCACCGCGCGCCGGCCGCCGCCGCCCGCCCCCACGATCCGCTCGGCCAGCGCATGATCGATCGGATCGCCGGGCGGCGCACGGCCGATCGTGGCGTTGGCGGTGGCGAGATCGCCCGACATCGCCGCGCACATCGCGCGCACCATCGGCCAGATCGGCTGGCTGCCGATCGTCTCCGCCCCGTTCGGCAGCGGGCAAAGCCCCGCCGGATCGCTCGTGGCGAGCGCCGTCTGCATCGCCACGCGGCGCAGGCGCGGGCTGAAATTCTCGACGTCGACGCCCTGGACCAGCACGCGCGCGGCATCCGCCTCGCCCATCCGCAGCAGAAGCGCGGCGCGATCCGCCACCCAGTCCGCATCGCCCTCGCCCGCGGGGGCCGGCGTCGGCGCGAGCAGCATCCGCCGCAGCATGATCTCCGCCCAGCGCGACGCGATCGGCGTCTGCACCAGCCGCATCAGCGTGGTGAGGTAGCGCCCGTCCACTTCGCCGAACGCCTGCGCGCCATAGCCGGCGTCGATCCCGATCCGGTCGAGCGGGCGGCGCGCGGCCGGGGGCAATTCCTCGGGCGGGGGCGGCGGCGCGGCATCGGACGCATTGGCCATGCCGTCCAGCGGCAGCTCCGTCGGCGGCGCGGCGGGGGCATCCGGCAGCAACGGCGCGGGCGACGCGGCCGCAGGCGCGCTTCCTCTCGACGCGGGCGCGGCGGGAGCGGATGGTGCGGCCGGGGCCGGTGGCGGTGGGCTGTTGAAGCCCGGCGGCAGCAGCGATTCGGGCGATTGCTGCCCGATCGCGGGCGCGATCAGCGCGCCGCCGGCCAGAAGCGCGGCGACGAGCGCGATGTGCGCCTTACTTGGCCGCTTCATTGCTGAGCGGCCGTTCGACCCGCACCTGCGGCACTTCGCGATCGAGCGAGGCGAGCGCGAACAGCCCCCCTGCGAGGATAACGATCAGCACGATCAGGATCAAAAGCGGACGCGGCATCATATCTCCCATCGCCGGATGCCGATCCTGATGGATCGCATCGCGGCGCACTTTACCAGTTCGACGGCGCCTCCGGGCGCCACGCAGGGGGCTTTTGCCCGAGGCGGGGCGGCTGTGTATAGCCCCCGCCATGTCCGCAGTCCCTGCAGCCCGCCGCCATGCGGCAGACCGTTCGGTCGTCCTCGTCGGATTGATGGGCGTCGGCAAATCCACGATCGGCAAGAGGCTGAGCGGCCGGCTCGGCCTGCCCTTCGTCGATTCCGATCACGAGATCGAAAGCGCCGCCGGCCTGTCGATCAGCGAGATTTTCGCGCGCTATGGCGAAGCCGAGTTCCGCGCGGGCGAGCGGCGCGTGATCGCGCGCCTGATCGAGGGGCGGCCCAAGGTGATCGCCACGGGCGGCGGCGCGTTCATGAACGAGGTCACGCGCGGGCTGATCCTGGATCGCGCCACCGCCGTGTGGCTGGATGCCGATATCGATGTGCTGGCCGATCGCGTCCGCCGCCGTCCCGGCTCCCGCCCCCTGCTCAACGGCCGCGATCCGCGCGAGGCGCTGGCCGATCTCGCCGCGATCCGCAATCCGATCTACGCGCAGGCGCACATCCATATCAAAAGCCAGCCCCTGCCCCATTCGGCGGCGGTCGAGGCGATCGTAAAAGCATTGGCGTGAAAGCATTGATGTGAGGGCATGGGTCGCATGAAGGAAATCACGGTCGGACTGGGCGACCGCAGCTATCCGATCCTCATCGAATCGGGCCTGCTGGCTCAGGCCTCCACCCATATCGGCCGCTTTGCGCGCGGCGGGCGCCTCGTCATCGTCGCGGACGAGACTGTCGCCGCCGCCCAATTGCCCGCGCTCGCCGCCGGGCTGGATGGCATCGCGCTCGAGACGATCATCCTGCCGGCCGGTGAAGGCACCAAGAGCTGGGCGATGCTGGAGCGGCTCACCGATCGGCTGATCGATCTGGGCGTGGAGCGCAGCGACCGGATCGTCGCCTTCGGCGGCGGCGTGATCGGCGATCTCGTCGGCTTCGCGGCCAGCATCCTGAAGCGCGGCTGCGGCTTCGTGCAGATCCCCACCAGCCTGCTCGCGCAGGTGGACAGCTCGGTCGGCGGCAAGACCGCGATCAACAGCGCGGCCGGCAAGAATCTGGTCGGGGCCTTCCACCAGCCGGACATGGTGCTGATCGATCCCGCCGTCCTCGCCACCCTCCCCCCGCGCGAGCTGCGCGCCGGCTATGCCGAGGTCGTCAAATACGGCCTGATCGACGATGCCGCCTTCTTCGACTGGTGCGAGACGCACGGCGACGACGTGCTGGCGGGCGACCCCGCCGCGCTGACCGAGGCGATCGCTTATTCGGTCGCCTCCAAGGCGCGCATCGTCGCCGAGGACGAGCGCGAGACGAGCGGCCGCCGCGCCCTCCTCAATCTCGGCCATACGTTCGGCCACGCGCTCGAGGCCGAGACGGGTTTCTCGGACGTGCTGCTGCACGGTGAGGCGGTCGCCTGCGGCACGGCGCTCGCCTTTCGCTTCTCGGCCGCGCAAGGGCTGTGCAGCGAGGAGGATGCCGCCCGCGTCGGCTTCCATCTCGCCCGCTCCGGCCTGCCCTCCACGCTGTCGGAGGCGCATGTCGATACGGACGGCGCGACGCTCGTCGCCCACATGGCGCACGACAAGAAGATGGAAGGCGGCAAGCTCCCCTTCCTGCTCGCGCGCGGCATCGGCCAGACCTTCCTCGCCAAGGATGTCGATCTGGCCGAGGTGGCGCGTTTTCTGGATGGGGAACGCTAAATCGGTATCCGTCGTCGCAAGCACGGGCCGGAACGCGCCACGCCCTCGCGAAAAGGAAATCGGCCCGCCTGTTTAGATGAGAATGATAAGGCCGATTCGGCAGTATAAATCCTGTTCAAGTACAGTGCCGCTATTCGGATTTTAACCGCGCTCAATAGTTGCGCTTTATTTTTGCTAACTATCTGTTAGCCCTGCTGGGGATCGACCATCGAATGCGGCCGATTCAAGGGGGGAGAACATACGTGAAAATTGCTATTCTCGCTGCTGCCACCGCGCTGGCGCTCACCAGCACGGCCGCCGATGCTGCCGTCGATATCTATGTCAGCCAGACGAGTGGCGGCGTACTCATGCAGGTGATCGGCACGCTCGACCTGACGGGCCTTGTTTCTACCGGCGTACAGCGGACGAGCGGCAATACGGTGCGCGGGCGGGATAATGCCTTCCTGTTCGTGGGGCAGGCCGGGCAGACCATTGAGGGCTACACCGGCTTTACCGGGCCGAGCATATTCGGCAGCCAGCTCAACACGTCCACGTCAGGTGGCACGGGCACGGCGTTCGGTTTCAACACCGGCTTCACCCCGATGCAGATCTTCCTGCCGCTCGGTTTCGTGAGCGGCGGTGCGGTCAATTCGGCCGCCACCTACACGTTCCTCACGATCGCCAGCATGGAACTGATCGTCGGCAATTACACCTACACGTCGGCGGCCGATTCGATCTCGCTGCATATCGGCCAGGCGGCGCCGTCCGCAGTCCCCGAGCCGGCCAGCTGGGCGATGATGGTGGCGGGCTTCGGCCTGCTCGGCGCCGCGATGCGCCGGCGAACCACGGTCCGCTTCGCCAAGGGTTGACGTCTTTACTGCCCGGTGGGGCCACCCGCCGGGCAGCAGGCAACCCGCGATCGGCAGCATGGCACAGGCTTGACGGACGACGGACTCACGCCGGGGCCAGACGCCTCGAAATCAGTCCGCTCCCACCAATCGCGCCGGCCTGAACCCCCCGCGCTTCTTCCACGTCAGCAGGCCCGGCCGGCCATGCTCCAACGCGCCGTAGAGCAGCACGCGCATGCCCCGCATCGCCTCGGCCTCGCCCGCGATCGCCGCCTGCGTGATCGCGCGGTGGAGCAGTTGCATCACGCCCTGATCCAGATGGTCCTTGTGGCCCATGATCTCGGTGTAATGGCCGATATCGCCCATCCGCCACATCTTCACGAACGCCACCAGCCGCTCGCCCACCTCCACCTCGCCTTGTTTGTGGCCGGGCTCGGGCAGGAACACGCCCCACCAGATGATCCAGTGCATCGGGCAGGTCGGCCAGCCGAACTGGTAAAGCTCGGTCGCGGGGGTGGCGATATGCTCGGGTTTCAGAAACCAGTAATCCAGCACCGGCCCCGCCGACCGCATTCGCATCGAGGTGCGGATCGCGTGCACGTCATGCACGTGGTTCTGGATGAGGAAGGGCCGCGCCGCATAGCCCGCCCGCTCCGCCTTGCGGATCTTGGGCAACGTGCGCGAGGAGCGCGCCTTGAGCGTCGCGTCGAACGCCTTCGCGTCGGGATAATCCGCCAGATCGATCACCATCGGCATCAGCCGCGTGCGCTCGTTCGCGCCGGCACGCGGCGAGACGTAACGCTCGATCAGGCGCGGCGTCGGATCCTTCACCAGCGGGCAGGGCTCGCGGCAGTCGGCGGGCCGCCGCCAGTCGATCGCGATTTCGGGCACGGCCCCGTCGAAGCCGAGCGCCGCCAGCCGCTTCCTGCGGAGCGCGAGCGCCAGCACCGGCTCCACCAGCCGCTGATACAGACGCAAGCCCATCAGCGTCGCAAGGCGACGAACAGCCAGCCCGCGATAATGCCCAGGCCACCCAGCGGGGTGACGGCGCCCAAGATGTGCGGCGCGCCCAGCGCCATCGCATAGAGCGTGCCCGCGAAGATCGCGCTGCCGCCCAGCATCGCCCACGCGCCGATCCCGGCCATGCCCGCCAGCGCGAGCGCCAGCACGGCGACGGCATGCACCATCTCATAGACGGCACCCGTCTTCAGCCATTCGGCCGCCACGCCCGTCGCTCCGTGCGCGCCATAGGCGCCGGCCGCCACCGCCACCGCACCGGAGAGCGCCGCCAGCCGACCGATCAGGGGCAGGCTCATGGCGCGCGCTGCTCGCCGGGCGGAGGGGAGGATGAGAATGCGATCGACCGGGCCTCTTCCGCGAACAGGCCCTTTTCCAGCTGGATCCGCAGACGCGCCTTGTCCTTGGTGCGATACGCCGCCTCGATCTCGGCCACCTTCTGATCGTCCACGCCCAGCGAAGAAAGCGCGCGGCGGCCCATCACCACCGCGGATTCGAACACCTCGCGGATCACGTCCGCCGTATCCAGATCCTTATATTCGATCAGCGCCCGCCGATCATAAGCGCGCACGAAGATCGAGGCCTGGCGGAACGTCTTCAGCGCCAGCTGCAATTCCTCCCGGCTCAGCTGATCCTTGTCCATCGCGAACACGATCGCGCGCGCATCCTTGGCATTGGCCTGCTTCAGCAGGTCCAGCCGCGTGCCGTCGCCATAATAGACCTTCAGGCCGAAGCGGGCGGCGACATCGATCATCTCCGCATCCGAATCGATGATCGTCGTCTCGAAATCCGCCGCCATCAGCATCTGCGCCACGGTCTGGCCGAAGCGCCCGTAGCCGACGATGATCGCGCTCGGCTTGGCGCCGCCGTCCAGCCCCTCCAGCTCGGCGTGCGAACCGGCATCGACCCGCGCCTCGTAGAAGCGGCGCGCGATCATTATCAGGAACGGCGTGGTCGCCATCGAGAGCGTCACCACCGCGCCCAGCAGGCTCGCCGCCTCGGGCGCGACCAGCATCGCCGCCTGCGCCTGCCCGAACAGCACGAAGCCGAATTCGCCGCCCTGGCTCAGCAGCAAACCGAGCGCGACCGACTGGCGATGCGGCAGGCGGAACAGGCGCCCGATCCCGTAGATGATCGTCGATTTCATGACGACCACCGCGATCGCCAGCCCGATCACGAACAGGGGCCGCTCGGCGATCGCGTGCAGATCCAGCATCATGCCGATCGCGACGAAGAACAGGCCGAGCAGGATCGTGCGGAACGGATCGACATCCGCCTCCAGCTCGTGCCGATAGGGGCTGTCGGCCAGCATCACGCCCGCGACGAACGCGCCGAGCGCCGTCGAGAGGTGGAAATAGTCCATCACCCCCGCCGCCGCGAGCACGGTGAAGAGCCCCGCCGCCACGAACAGTTCGCGCTCGCCCAGCCGCCCGATCAGCCGGAACAGGGGATTGAGCGCATAGCGGCCGACCGCGATCAGCCCGACCACCGCCACCACCGTATAGACGGCGAGCAGCCAGCCCGGCGGCGCGGACGGATCGGCCGGCGCCCGGCTCAGCGCCGCGATGATCGTGATCAGCGGCACGATCGAGAGGTCCTGGAACAGCAGGATCGAGAAGGCCCGCTCGCCGAACGGCGTGTTCAGGCGCCCGGCCGACTGCAGCATCGGCAGCACCTGCGCGGTGGAGGACAGCGCCAGAGGCAGGCCCAGCGCGATCGCGGCCGCCATCGAGAAGCCGGTGAAATAGAAGACGATCGCGGAGAGCGCGACGCCGCACGCCACCACCTGCACCGCCCCGAAGCCGAAGATGTCGCGCCGCAGCCGCCACAGTCGGGTCAGATTGAGTTCCAGCCCCACCACGAACAGCAGCAAGGTGATGCCCAGTTCCGCGACGCCGATCTTGCCTTCGGCATCGCCCACCAGATGCAGACCATGCGGGCCGATGATCGCGCCCGCGATGAGATAGCCCAGCGTGGCGCCCAGCCCCAGCCGGCGGAACAGCAGCACCAGCGCCAGCGCCGCGCCGAGCATCACGATGCCGTCGCGAATGCTTTCCTCCGTCATGCCGCGTCCGCCCGACGCGCCTGCGCCACCGCCTCGGCCACCGCCTCGAAGGCGAGGCGGATCGAGGCGTGGCGGGCGCTGTGCGCGCGCGCCGGTTCGAAAATCTCCAGGCCGGGCCACGCGCCGGGATCGTCCCGCTCGACCGCGAGATAGGCGGTCAGCGCGTCGCGCGCCTCCGCCAGCTCCGGCTCGTTGCGGCCGATTGCGTGGGCGCTCATCAGCGAGGCCGAGGCCTGCCCCAGCGCGCAGGCGCGCACCAGCAGGCCGATCTCCGCGATCCGCCCCTCGCCGTCCAGCGCCACGTCCACCGTCACGCGGCTGCCGCAGACGGGCGAGCGCCGCTCGCTCGTGCCCTGGGGTTCGGCCAGCCTCTCGTGATGCGGGATGCTCGCCGCCAGCCGCAGGATCGTCGCGTTATAGAGGGTCGCCGCCGCCATCAGACCGCGCCGTTCGACTGGGCATTGTCCAGCCGATAATCCTGCTTGGTCGTATCGCCGCGGCGCACATGCACGAATTCGATGATCGCCCGCCCGCTCGCGCTCAGCAGCGGATAGGTGCGCGAGGTGCGCAGCCATTCGGGCCGCTGGGCGTCCTTGCCCGCCCACACGTCGTAGACGAGGTTGATGCCCAGATAGGCGACGGTGGCGATCAGCAGGCCTTTGAGGGCGCCGAAGCCGAAGCCCAGCAGCCGGTCGATCGGCCCCAGCACCGAGCTGCGCGTCCGCCTGCCGACCATGTCCGCCACGATCCGCCCGCCGAAGAAGACGAGGCCGAAGATGAAGACGAAGGCGACGACGGCGGCACCGCCGCCCGATCCGATGAGCGGGGCCAGGAATTTCGTGGCGGGCGTATGGAGCATCTTCAGCGCGAAGATCGCGAAGCCCCACGCGAACAGCGACAGCACCTCGCTCACGAATCCGCGCAATCCCCCCAGAATCGCGCCGCCGCCGAGCAGCAGGAGGACGAGGATGTCGAGCGTGGTCATCGCCCCCGCTCCTAACGCGGGGGCGGCGGTATGGCGAGGGGCGTTGGCCTCGCTCACTCCACTCCCATCGTCATTCCCGCGAACGCGGGAACCCAGCTCAACGGTTGCTGCTGGGTTCCCGCGTTCGCGGGAATGACGATGGTGATTTTCGTCGGAGGGCTACCCCTGAAACAGCCCCAAAGGCCCGCGCCCGCCGCCATTGAACGTCGCCCAGTTCGGGAACACGTAGGGCAGGTCCGCGTCCGCCACGCCATGCCAGCGTGCGATCGCCCCGATATATTCCTCCTGGCTGATCGTCGGGATGAAGCGCCCGTCATTGGAGACGTCGTCCACCCCGCCCATCACCTGCGAGGGATAGGTGCCGATCACCTGCTTGGGCTTCAGAGCGCCGCCCATCACCAGATGGTTGTTGCCCCACGCATGATCGCTGCCGCCCTGCGCATTGCCCTTATAGACGCGGCCGAAATCGCTCATCGTGAAGCAGGTGACGTTCTCGTTCAGGCCCAGCGCCTTCATCGCCTTGTTGAAGCCCAGCATCGCATTGGCCAGATCGGTGAAGAGCGCGCCCTGCACCGAAATCTGGTTGGCATGCGTGTCGTAGCCGCCATGCGTGACGAAGAAGGTCTGGCGGCTCTGGCCCAATGTGCTGCGCGCCTCGATCATCCGCGCCACGCGCATCAGCTGGCGGGCGACATCGCTGGTGAGCGCCGCGCCCGTCGTCGGGTTGGTGAAATATTGGTCCACCGTGCTGGTGGCGGACAGGATCGTGTTCGCCTGCACCGCCTGGGCGTAAGCCGAGCTGAGCCCGGTCGCGGTCGTCTGCGTCACCGCGCCCTGCCCCGCGCCATCGGCGAAGGCGGAGACGGCATTGGCGCGCGCGAAGACGACCGGGTCGGCCGAATTGCCCGCCGTGCCATATTGGGAGACGAGGCCCGATGACGGAAGCACCAGCGGCGAGGTCGATTTGCCGAGCATCGCCAGCTGGCTGCCGCCGAACGAGATCAGCGACGGGATCGAGGCCTGCGCCGCCCGATCGCTCAGGCGCCCCATGAAGCCGTCGACATTGATGTCGCGCGCGCGCAGCCCCTGCCAGTGCGCCTGCTCGTCGGCATGGCTCATCAGGTTGACCGGGCGCAGGTTCGGGCTGGCGTTATACTGCGCCTTGGTCAGCGGCTGGAACAGGGTGCCCGCATTCAGCACCACGTTCAGCCCGCCCTCGTCCCACACCGATTTCAGCGGCGCGAGCGAGGGGTGGAGACCGTAAGTGCTGCCCGCCAGCGGCGTGAGATTGGCCTGCGGCAGCACGATATTGGCCACGCGCGTGGCGGCATAAGCGGCGTAGCGGGTGGAGTCGGTCGGCACGACCATGTTCCAGCCGTCATTGCCGCCGAACAGGAAGATGCCGACCATCGCCTTGTAGCCCGAAACCGGGGCGGCGATCGCGGCCGACCGGCCGAGCTGGCAGAAAGCGGCGCTCACGCCGGCGCCGGCCAGCAGCTTCGCGAAATCGCGGCGGGAAAAATCCATGGCCATTAGCGGTCCACCTGAAAGAAGGGGCTGGAAAGCACCGCGTAGAGCATCGCCTGTGCGCGCTTGCGGGCCTGGAGCGAGGGGGTGGCGTCGGTGATCGGGGTCGCCGCGGATTTCAGCGCAGCCTTCTGCGCCGCGCTCATCTGCCGGTTCATCAGCAGATAATCGATGCGATCGATCATCCCGTCGATATCCGTGCCGAACGCTTCCCATGCCGACCAGTCGATCGAGCTGCCGGTGGAGCCGTAGATCGCGCTGTTCACCGCGAACTCGCCGCGCGTGGTGGCGGCCCCCACCGTCCAGTCATAGGCCAGGTTGCTGCGGAGCACCGAAAAGCCCGTCGTCAGCAGCTTGGAGGCCGGGCTGACGAGCGTCGTGCTGCCCGGCAGCGGGAAATCGGGCGGATAGAAATTGAAGACGGAGGGCGCCTGGAACACCTGTTGGCCGAGGCTGCCGTCGCGCGCCGTGAAGGCGTAGCCGTCGGTCGTCATCCCGATCGCGCGGCCGATGCCGGTCATCAGCAGCACCGGCTCCTTCACCTTGCCGGCATTGTCGCCCGTCTTGTTGGCGCCGCGCGCCTCCGCATCGGTCAGGATCGCGCGCACCACCGCCTTCATGTCGCCGCGCACGTTGCTGCCATTGTTGGCAAACACGGCGGCGACACGCGCCACATAGGCCTGCGTCGGGTTGGACGTGACGAGATGCTGGATCAGGAAATGCGCGATGTGGGGCGCGGTCGAGGCGTTGTTGAACGCCGCATTCACCGCCGCCGCCACGCTGTCCGCCTGCGAGGCGCCCGCCGGCACCGTCACGCCAAGAAAGCTCTTCGCGGCGGTGTCGTAGCGCCCCGGCACCACGATCATCGGCTGCGCATAATCGCGCGAATTGTAATCGTTGATCCCGCCGCCATTGGCATGGGCATAGGTCCAGCCGGTCAGCGCGCGGGCAATGCCCTTGATGTCGTCGGCCGAATAATTGGCGATGGTAGCACCCGTCGCATCCTTGACCGGCGTGCCGTCCATGTTGAGCTGGTCCGGCCCCATCGTGAACAGCTGGAGCATCTCGCGCGCATAATTTTCGGAGGGCGCGGCCTTGTTGCTGTCCGCCACGTCCAGATAGGCGCCCATGTAGCTGTTCAGCGTCACCGCCATCAGCAGGTCGCGATAATTGCCCAGCGCGTTGCTCAGCAGCACCTGCTGATAGCCCGCCATGCCCGAGGCATTGCTGGTATCCAGCGTGGAGGTGACGAGCAGCTGGGAGAGCGCGAAGGCCACGCGCTGGCGCAGCTGATCGGGCTTGGAAAGCGCATTCTGGTAGAAGCGCATCGCCACCAGTTCGCGGCTGAAATAGCGGCGGTTGCAGACATTGTCCGCGCTGGCGCAGGTGTCGAGCGACACCCAGCCCGCCACATCGGCATAGGTGCTGTCATTGGCCGCCAGCTGTTCGTCGATCCAGGCCGAGGCGCCGATCGAGACGATCCGGTCGACCACGGCCGTCGTCGGGCCGAAGGTGGCCTGCCGGGCGAGCCGGTCCGCATCCGCTTCCTTGGCGACCTTTTCGGCCGCAGCCGCCGCCGCAGCAGCAGCCTGCGCGGCGCTGTTGTCCACGGCCGCGGGGCTCGCGGTGCCGCTGCTACCGCCACCCCCGCCGCCGCCACAGGAAGTCAGAAGCCCGCACGCGAGCATCATGGCGCCGGCCAGGCCAGCGCGGTTCAGCATCACTCTCACTATTTCACCCCGCCTGCCCGGCTCAACGCCAAGGGCCGCCAAATGCATGATCGCTCAATGCGAGTGATCCCTCGACAAACGAGAGATCCTTCAACGACCCCGAAGATAAAGGAAGGTGGTGAAATAAGCGTTAAGCGAACCGTTACACACCCGTATTGTAACGATTTTCTTCGTTCGTACTCCGTAACGTCTTCATGGCCTGGAGGGGATGAGCGGCGCCTGCAGCGGTGCGCGGCCCCGCCATCGCGCCACGACCTGGACAAGGGCTTTGCCGTCCTCGGTCTTGCGGCGCTCGATCAGGCTGGTGAGCCGCTGGCTCGTCCCGCCGATCCGCGCTTCCGCCACCGACCAGAAGAAGCTGGAGGCGAAGCCGCAGCCGGGCGGGATCGCCGCCTGCTCCAGCGAGAAATCGTCGCGCGTCAGCCGCCCGTTGCGCGTGCGCCGCGCGACCAGCCCGCGCGCCGCCGCCGGATTGTCGAGCAGCAGGGCGAGCAAGGGCTCCGGCACGGCATTCAGGTTGATGCTCGTCCTGAGCGGCAAAGCGGTGGCGAAGGGTGCCAGCTTCGCGATCTCGCCGGGGGTCAGCCCCGCCGCGCCCAGTTCCGCCAGATCGGCGACGGGTCCCGCGATCAGCAGATATCCCGCGATCCGCTCGGCCGTGCCCGGCGTCAGCCCCAGCGCGCCCGCCATCGTCGCCAGCCGCCCCTTGGCGACGGGATCGTCGCGGGTCAGCGCATTGAGGTCGAGCTTGCCGGTCGCGTCCGCCACCGTCATCGCGAAGCGCCCACCCTCGATCGCGGCACCCTTCTCGTCGATATTGGCCCAGGGTTCGGTCGCATCGTCCTGATCGGGCGCCTGCACCATGTCGCGCCGCAGCGCCGCCACCGCCGAAAGCTCGCCCCCGCGCGCGATCTGCGCGGCCTGCGCGGCCTCGGCCATGCGCGTGGCGCGCTGCAGCCCCGCATCGTCCCCCGCCACCATGATCGCCAGCACCGCAGCCGCCAGCCCGACGAGCAATAGCACGTTGACCAGTACCATGCCCTGCTCGCGCGACGGAGGCCCGCTTCCCCCTTCCTCCCCGTCCTTCCCAACGTCATCCTGAACGTGTTTCAGGATCGATGACCCGCCTTCTCCACCCGCGCGCCCGGTGCGAGCGGAGGGCGATGGATCCTGAAACACGTTCAGGATGACGGACGGGGAAAGCCTCACGGTGCGGCCGGCAGCAGGATCACACGCCGCAGCGTGCCCCCCGGCGCCCCATCCTGCGCCGCCAGCCGCAACGTCATCTCCACCGCATCCGGCCGCCCCTGCTCACGCAAGCGGGTCGGCACCTCCTGCCACCCGTCCGGGCGGTGAAAGCGCCATGCCGCCGCCTCCACCCCCGAAACGAGCGCACGCGGCTCCATCCCCCGCGATCGCATCAGCACATTGCCGACGAGGGCATAGCCCACCAGCACCTGCCCGCCGGCCGCGTTGCGGCGCATCCCCACCGCCCCGTTCATCAGGAAGGGCCCGTCGCTCAGCGCCCCGAAATCGGAGCCGACGAGATACAGCGCGCGATCCAGCTCCGCGATCCGGTCGAGCCGCCTGTCGGTCCGCCGCTGCACGGACAGCACCGTCTCCACCAGGGCGAAGGCGGCCAGGCTGATCAGCGCGAACAAAGCCAGCGCCACGATCATCTCGATCAGGGTGAAGCCAGCCTCTCCCTCGACGCTCCCCTCTCCGTTCGTGCTGAGCGTGTCGAAGCACCGTCCTTCTTCTGCCCCGAAGGGGGAAGAAAGGGACGGCCCTTCGACACGCTCAGGGCAAACGGGGGTCATGCGAGATCATGCCGCCGCAGGCTGGGCGAGCAGATAATTGCCCTTGGTCACCGCCAGGATCGCCATCGCGCGCGCGGCGCTCCCGTCCGCGCGGAAGCGCACCGCGCCGCACACGCCGTCGAAGCTCCGCCCCGAAAGCAGGGCCGATCGATCCATCGAGCCCGCCTTCCGCAGCGTCTGCGCGATAGTGGCCGCGTCGAAAGCGAGGCCCGCAATCACGCCCGGTGCCACGCCATTGGCCTGCTCGAATGCATCGGCGAAGGTGCGGAAGCCGGCCGGATCGGGTGCGGAGAGCCACGCCCCCTCGATCTGCGTCAGCGTTGCGGGGGCCGCGTCCAGCCCGGTGAAGGCGCCCAGCAACTGCACGCCCGAATCGCCGATCGCGCGCGCCGGCGCCACCAGATCGCCGCTCGCCAGCAGCGCGTCGGGCGCCCCCGGCCCGCGCAGGAATGCATCGAGCGCCGATCCCGCCGGCGCCGTCACCAGATCCAGCCCGCCGCGCACCGCCGCCAGTTTCGCCGCCGCCGCCACCTGCAGCCCCCAGGCGTCCGTGCCCGCCAGCACCGCCACCCGCCGCACCCCGCGCGAGCGGGCATAATTGAGCAGGGGCAATACGGCCTGATCCGCCGTCACCCCCAGCAGGAAGGCGCCGCTCTCGCGCAGCGCCAGATCGTTGCTGAACGCCAGCACCGGCACGCTTCCCGCGACCGCCACGACCGGCGCCACTTCCGCCGCCGCCAGCGGCCCGAGGATCAGCCCCGCGCCCTTCTTGATCGCATCCCGCGCCGCCGCCGCCGCGCCCTCCGGCGTGCCGCCCGTATCGGCGACGATCAGGCCCTTGCCATCCTTGCCTTGCGCCAGCCCCCCGGCCCGCGCCATGCTGCGCCCGAGCGCGGCGTTCGCGCCGGTGAGCGGCACGAGCAAGGCGGCCGGCGGCAACGTCTTCGCCGCCCGCGCGGGCGCAAGGAAAGAGGGCAGGCACGATGCGGCAAGGGCTGGCGGCAGAGACAGCAACAGCCGGCGGCGATCCGGCCGCATCTCAGCGCGCGCCCGTGGCGGGGGCGATCCGCCGCGCCTGGCCCTGGCTCGCGATCGGCCTCGCCGCATATCTGGTCGCGCTCATCGTCACTGTCCCCGCCCGTTTCATTCTGTCTGGCGATCCGCGCTGGGCGGTCGCGGGCACCCTATGGAATGGCGAGGCCGTGGTCGACGGCGCATATCGCCTCGAATGGCATTGGGCACCGTGGCGCTCGCTCGCCAGCCTCGCCTTCGCCGCCGACGTGCGGATGACGGGCGCGGGCACCGATCTCGCCGGCGCCGCCACCGTGTCGCCCGGCGGCACCCTGCTGGAAGGGTTCGCCGGCAGCGGCGGCGGCGGATTGCTCTCCGCCTTCGGCCCACGCCTGCCCTTCGCCTGCGATGCCGCGCTCACGATCACCCTGCGCCAGCTTCGCATCGCGGGCACCCGCTCGGAGGCGACCGGCGAGATCGCCAGCGACGCCGGCAGCTGCACGGCCATCGGCGGCGGCCAGCCCAATCCCGTTCCCGCGCTCATCACGCGCCTGCTGCCTCTGCCCGACGGCACCACCCGGATCGAGACCACCCCCGCCAAAGGCTCGCGCGTCCGTTTCTTCGAGGGCCGCATCGCCGCCGGCCGCCTGCATCTCGCCCTCACGCCCGCCGGAGCCGCGGCGCTCCCGTTCGCGCAGGGGCTGGTGATCGACGAGGCCATGTAGCCACCGTGCTCCTGCGAACGCAGGAGCCCAGGGCCACGCACGCACCGCCTGAAGCTCTGGGCTCCTGCGTTCGCAGGAGCACGGCCGTTCCGCCTCACGCCCCCGCCAGATTGTTGAGGTTCACGATCGGCAACAGGATCGCCAGCACCATCATCAGCACCACGCCGCCCATCAGCAGCAGCACGGCCGGCTCCACCAGCCCCACCACCACCGTGATCAGCGCATCCAGCTCGCGATCCAGCTCGCCCGCCGCGCGCGACAGAGCCGGGCCCAGCCGCCCGCTCGCCTCGCCGCTCGCCACGATCGCGATCAGCATCGCCGGAAACACATCCGCCTGCCGCATCGCCTGAGAGAGGCTCCCGCCCTCGCGCACCTTCGCCGCCACGGACAAAGCCTGTTCGCGCACATAGCGGTTGGAGGTGGTCGCCGCCGCCGCGCCCAGCGCCTCCACCAACGGCACCGCGCTCTGCACGAGCTGGCCCAGCGTGGCCGCGAAGCGCGCCGCCGCGAACTGGCGCACCAGCCGCGCCGTCGGCCGCTTCGTCGCCAGCATCCGGTCGAACGTCAGCCGGTTGGCCGGCACCGCCAGCCACCTCTGCCCGCCGATCAGCCCGCCGACGATCAACAGCGCCACGATCCAGCCGAAGCTCCGCACGAAATGGCTGAGCCCGATCAGCGCGCGCGTCAGCAAGGGCAGATCGGCCCCGCGCGATTCGAACACGCGGACGATATCCGGCACCACATACACCATCAGCAGCACCATCATGGCGAGGCTGACGGTAGCGAGCAAAGCCGGATACAGCAGGGCCATCTGCACCTTCGATTGCGCGCGGTGCCGGCTCTCCACGAAATCGGCCAGATGCCCCAGCACCTCGCCCAATTTGCCGCTCTGCTCGCCCGCCGCGATCGAGGCGCGATAATAATCGGGGAAGGCCTGCGGCTGATCGGCCATCGCCGCCGACAGACTCCGCCCGTCGAGGATGCTCCCGCGCATCTCCAGCAGCAGGGAGCGCATCCGGTTCGTCTCGGCCTGCCCGGCGACGAGACCCAGCGCCTCCTCCACGGCGATGTCGCTGCCGATGAGCGTGGCCAGCTGGCGCGTCGCGGTCGAAAGCTGCCGTGCCGACACGCGCGGCCGGAACCAGCGCAGCCCCGCCGGTGCCGAGGCCGTCACGCCCGCCTTCGCGCTGCTCGCCTCCACCGACATGGGCAGCAGCTTGCGCTCGCGCAGGGCCGCCCGCGCCCCCGCCACGCTCGCCGCCTCGATCACGCCCTTCTGCTGGCGCCCCGCCGCATCCACCGCCTTGTAGGTGAAAGCCGCCATCAGCAGCTCCCATCCGAACATGACCGCACGCACACCAATCCGTCATTCCCGCGAACGCGGGAACCCAGTCCCACGGTTGCAGTCTGGGTTCCCGCGTTCGCGGGAATGACGAGGGAATACATCATCCAACGTCGTCCCGCGTCACCCGCGCCACTTCCTCCACCGTCGTCTCGCCCGCGCGGATCGCCGCCAGCCCTTCATCGAGCAGCCCCGGCCCATGCTGCCGCGCATGCGCCACCAGCGCCGCCTCGGGCGCGCCGTCGTGGATCAACGCCGCCATCGCCGGATCGACCGCCACGATCTCGTACAGCCCCTGCCGCCCCCGGAAGCCCTCGCCCCGGCACGACGGACAGCCGACGCTGCGCCACACCGGCTCGCCCTCCGCGATCGCCCCGTCCAGAAGCGCCACGTCGCGCGCATCCGCCGGCTCCTCGCGCCGGCAGACCGCGCACAGCCGCCGCACCAGTCTTTGCGCCACCAGCCCCACCAGCATCGGCGCGAGCAGGTAACGCTCCACCCCCATGTCGACGAGCCGCGTGACGGCGCCCACCGCCGAATTGGTGTGGAGCGTGGAGAGCATGAAATGCCCCGTCATCGCCGCGCGCACCGCCACCTCGGCCGTCTCCTGATCGCGGATCTCGCCGACCATGATCACGTCCGGATCCTGCCGCAGGATCGCGCGCAGGCCCCGCGCGAAGCTCATGTCGGTGCGGGCGTTCACCTGCGTCTGGCCGATGCCCGCCAGCTCATATTCGATCGGATCCTCGACCGTCAGGATATTGCGCTTGCGATCGTTGAGCTTGGCCAGCGCCGCATAGAGCGTCGTCGTCTTGCCGGAGCCCGTCGGCCCGGTAACGAGCAGCATCCCGTGCGGCCGCTGCAGCAGCCGCTCGAACAGCGCCAGATCGCGCCCGTGCAGGCCCAAGGTCGCCAGATCCAGCTGCACCGATCCGCGATCCAGCAGACGCATCACCACGCGCTCGCCATGCTGGGTGGGAATGGTCGAGACGCGTACGTCGATCTCATGCCCGCCCACGCGCACCGTGACGCGCCCGTCCTGCGGAATCCGCTTCTCGGCGATATCCAGCCGCGCCATCACCTTGATGCGGCTCACCAGCAAAGGCGCCAGCGCGCGATTGGGCTCCACCACGTCGCGCAGCACGCCATCCACGCGGAAGCGCACGATCAGCCGCCGCTCCTGCGTCTCGACATGGATGTCCGAGGCACGCTCCTTCACCGCCTCCAGCAGCAGCGCGTTGATCAGGCGGACGACCGGGCTGTCATCCTTCATGTCGAGCAGATCGTCGACCGCGCTGGCGCTGTCCGCCAGCGCCGCCAGATCGGTATCCGCCTCGGTCGCGATATCGGCAGCGCCGCCCGCCGTGTCCCGATAATGCGCCTGCAGCGCCCGCTCGAACTCGGCATCCGCCACGCCGCGCCACGGCAGGCCGCTGCCAAACAGGCGCTGCACCTCCAGCAAGGCGGGCAAGGCCGCGCCGGGCCGATGCAGGCACACCGGTCCGCTCTCTTCGCCCACCACCAGCACGCCCTGCGCGCGCGCAAAGCCATAAGGCAGGCGCGCGGTGCGTTCTTCGGGGATGACGTCGTCAGATTGCGTGGACATCAGCGCCCCCTCTCCATTTCCTCCGTTCGCACTGAGCCTGTCGAAGTGCCGTCCTGCTTCTTCCGCCGATCGACGAAGAAAAGGACAGTGCTTCGACAAGCTCAGCACGAACGGCGGAGAAAAAGTCCACCATGCTCCTGCGAACGCAGGAGCCCAGGGTTACGAATACGTCGCTTGTAGCTCTGGGCTCCTGCGTTCGCAGGAGCACGGAAGAACCGGAAACGGCCATCATCCGCCCGCCATCACGAACCGCGCCGTCACCAGCCCCGGCCCGCTCGTGCTGGCCTCGATCCGCGCCTCGCTCACGCGCAGCGCGCTCGTTCGCTCCAGATCGGCCACGAAGCGCAGCACCGCATCGAACGGCGCATCGGCCAGCACCACCGTCAGCCGCCCGCCCTCCGGCTCCACGCGCTGGACGATCACGCCCGTCGCTCCCGCGCTCGCCGCCACCACGGAAGCGGGCGGCCCGCGCCGCGCCGGTGCGCCAAGCCCCGGACCTGCCGCGCGCAGCCGCATCGCCAGCATGTCATAGGTGCGGATGTCCGCCACCGCCCGCGCGCGCGCCGTCTGCAGCGGCCGCACCACCGCCACCAGCACCAATGCGACCAGCCCGATCACCGCCAGCACGGCGAGCAGGCGTTGCTCGCGCTGGCTCCGGTCGGCCCACCACGCCGTGCCCCGATCCCGGACGGGCTCCAGACGGCCGAGCTTCATGCCGCGCCCCGGATCAGGAACGCGCCCGCCGCCTTGCCGTCGCTCTGGCTCGCCGCGCCCGCCTGCGCCGAAAGGCCCGCCGCCGTGAGCGCCGAGCCCACCTGCTGCAGCCCCTCCATCGTCGCGGCCTCCACCTCGATGCTCATCGTGCCGGCCGAGGCGTCATAAGAGATGGCGTGCATGTGGATCGCGGAGCCGAGCGGCTTCAACGCTCCCCCCACGCGCACGAACAGAGGCAGGAAGCCCGAAGGCCCCGCCCCGCTCGCGGGCAATATCTCGGCCGCGCTCGCCGCCACGTCGTCACCGATCACGGCACTGGGCGCGACCTGCTGGACCAGCGCGCGCATCTCCGTCGCCCTGTTCGTGGCGATCCGCTGCACCGCGATCGTATCGACGCCGGCGATCGCCGCATGCGCGCAGATACCCGCCGCCGCGACGATCGCGACCCGCCGCCACAAAGGCGCGATCCTCCGGCGCGGTGCGGCGAAACGCCCCTGCCGCAGATCGAGCGCGGGCTGCGTCAGCCGCGCCGCCAGCCCCGCATCCTCATAGGTCCCGGCCTCCGCCGCCATCTCCTCGGGCGCCGCCCCGCCATACAGGATCACGCGCGGCCGCGCCGACGCCGCCCACGCCGCCACCAGATGCGCGCGCGGCAGCGCGAAGCCCGTCCCATCCTCGGCGCGCACCAGAGCGCGGTCCCCGGCGACATCCAGGCTCCACGCGCCGGGCGGCGGCAACGGCAGGCCCAGCACGTCCGGCACCACAGTCGCCTGCCCCAGCCCGCTGGCGATCAGCAGCTCTGTCAGCCGCTGCATCCGCTCCCGCGCCATCACGCCCGCAAGATAGCGTTGCGCGCCCAGTTCCGCGCCCAGCGCCGCATGGATGTCGGCGATCGGCTGCGCGATCCGTTCCTCGATCGCGAAGGGCAAAGCCTCCAGACGCCGCCGCGCGCTCGCGATCGGCAGGTCGACGGAGAGCAGCAATATCTCCTCGCTCGGCACCAGCACGATCGCCGGGCCGAGATCGAACCGCTCCAGATTCACGAGACTGTCGCCGTCGATCGTCCAGATGCCGGACCCTGACTCAATAGGGAGCTGGTCCGGGGCCATGCCGGCGGAGTAGGTCGGCAGGGGCAATGGCCTTCGCATAAGACGGGTTTATAGTAGAGCCGATGAGAATGAATCCAAGCGCCTACGCAACCGAAGTGTCGCATCGCGTGCCGGAGCGCGAACAGGGCCTCACGCTCGTCGAGATGATCGTCGTGCTGGCGATCATCGCGCTGGTGGCGGCCCTGATCGTACCGAACATCATCGGCCGCCCCGATCAGGCGCGCGTCACCGTCGCGCAGACCGATCTCAGGTCTATCTCGGCCGCCTTGAAAATGTACCGGCTCGACAATGGCGATTATCCCTCCACGTCGCAGGGCCTCGCCGCGCTCGTCTCCAAGCCTTCGGGCGAGCCCGCGCCGCGCAATTATGCGGCCGGTGCCTATCTCGACAAATTGCCGGTCGATCCCTGGGGCAACCCCTATGTCTACGCCTCGCCCGGCAGCGCCGGCGGGGGCTTCGATCTCGCCAGCAACGGCAAGGACGGCAAGCCCGGCGGCGAGGGCCTGGACGCCGACATCAAGCTTTCCAGCAACTGAGCGGGCCGCGTGGGGGGGCACCGCTCGACACAGAACACCTTCGTGCTCCTGCGAACGCAGGAGCCCAGGGCTGCGAGCGCCGCATCTGAAGCTCTGGGCTCCTGCGTTCGCAGGAGCACGGTTGCCGGACGGGAATCCGGCCTCACCCTCGTCGAGATGCTGATCGTCCTCGCCATCATCGGCGTGATGGCGGGTGCGGTGGTGCTGGCGATGGGGCGGGCGGGCGGCGGCGGCGCGCAGGCCGAGGCGCGCAGGCTCGCCACCCGCCTCCGCCTCGCCGCCGACGAGACGATGGTGACGGACGCGCCCGTCGCGCTCGATTGGGATGCGGGCGGCTATCGTTTCCTCGGCTGGAACGGCAAGACATGGGTGGAGAGCCGGACGCCCGCGCTGGAGCCGCACCGCCTGCCCGCCGGCCTCGCGCTGGAGGCCTCCGGCCCCCACCCCCTGCTGATCGGCGGCAACGAGGGCGGCACCACGCTCGACGCCCGCCTCTCCGCGCGCGGAGAAAGCTGGCGTATCCGCTTCGACGGCGTGAACGCCAGCGCCGAAGCGGCCCCGGCGACATGAGGCGCCGCCGCCACAAAAACACCGTTCGTGCTGAGCGAAGTCGAAGCACGTGCTGCGGGCGGGGCGCTTGGAGCACGTGCTTCGACTTCGCTCAGCACGAACGGGGAAAGACAGGCGAGACGGGCTTCACGCTGATCGAAGCCCTCGTCGCGCTCGCCATCGTCGCGATCGCCGCCGCCGGGCTGATCGGCGCCACCGAACGCCATATCGACACCGTCTCCGGCATCGAGCGGCGCACCACCGCGCGGTGGATCGCGGAGAATCGGCTTGCGGAACTGGCGCTTGCGGGTGAAGGTCCACCCTCAGGCGGGGGGCAGATCGAGATGCTGGGGCAGCAGTGGCAGATCGCCGAAACCGCGCGTCCCAGCGCCGATCCGGACCTGCGCCTCGTCGAGGTGGCGGTCGCGCCCGCCGGCGGCCAGCCGCTCGTCCGCCTGCGCGGCTTCGTCGATTCGGGCGCGCCGAGATGAGCCCGCGTCAGGCCCGCATCGGCGCGAATCTCTTCACCGCCGCCGTCATCGCCTCGGTCGGAGTCGCGCTGGCGGGCACGACCTGGCGGCTGCTGGGCGATCCGGGCGAGCGGATGGGCGCCACCCCCGTCGCCGCGCGCGCCGCGCCCCCGCCGGACATCGCCACGCTCGTCAGCCTTTCGCCCTTCGGCACCGCCGCGCCCACCGCGACCGGCACCGCCGATACCAATGTGGTGCTGCGCGGCATCCTGATGGCGGAGCCGCGCTCGGCCTCCTCGGCCCTCATCTCGGTCGGCGGTGCCACGCCCACGCCTTTCTCTATCGGCAGCGCCGTCGCCGGCGGCACGATCGATGCGATCGAGAGCGACCATGTCGTGATCGCGGTCGGGGCCGAGCGCCGCCTGCTCGCCTTCCCCGATCGCAGCGGCACCGCGCCCGCCACCGCCGCCGCGACGCCCGCCGTCACCGCGCCCACGCCGACCATGGCGCCGCCGCCACCCGTCACCGGCCCGTCATCGCCGCCGCCCACGCCGCAGGCCCTGCTCGCGGGCCTCGGCGCCACTCCCGCCGCCGACGGCTTCCACGTCACCGCGCCCAGCCCGCAGATGCGGCAGGCCGGCCTCCAGCCCGGCGATGTGATCCAGCGCGTCAACGGCATGGCGATGGCGGAGGCGATGAGCAATCCGCAGGCTCTGCAGACCGCTTTCACCAACGGCACGGCGCGCGTGGATCTCGTCCGCGCGGGCCAGACACTCACCCTTTCCCTGCCCCTTCGCTAAGGCCAGACCTTGACCTTCCGCACCCCCCTTCTGCTGATCGCCGCCGCCGCCGGCCCCGCCACGGCGCAGATCAACCCGGCTCCACCCGCAGCCCTCGCGCCCCCGGCAGCCCCCACCTCCGGCACCCGCGCGGGCGACATCGTCGTCAACATGCACGATATCGAGATCGCGGCCGTCGCCGAGCAGATCTCACGCCTCACCGGGCGCACCCTGATCCTCGATCCGCAGGTGCGCGGCACCGTCAACGTCACCTCCGCCACCCCGCTCAGTTCGGACGGCGTGTGGGAGCTGTTCCAGTCGGTGCTGCGCGTCCACGGCTTCGCCGCCGTCCGCACCGGCCGCGCCTGGCGCATCGTGCCGCAGGCGGAGGCGGTGCGCGAGGCGCCCGGCTCCTCCACCGGCCAGCAGGTGACGAGCCGCCTCGTCCGCCTCCGCAACGTCTCGCCGGAGACGGCCGCGCGCGTCTTCCGTCCTCTCGTCGCGCAGTTCGGCAGTATCGAGCCGCTGACCAACCCCAACGCGATCGTCGTCACCGATTATGCCGACAATATCGCCCGGATCGAGCGACTCGCCGCCGCGCTGGATGGCGGGCGCGGCCCCTCGTTCGAGGCGATCTCGCTGCGGCTGGCCAGCGCCAAGGATGTCGGCGCCGCGCTCAAGACGCTCTGGGGCGAGGGCGATACCGCGCCCCGCATCGCGATCGACGAACGCAGCAACATCCTGCTCGTGCGCGGGGACGCGCGTGCCGTGGCCGAAGCGCGCCGCATGGCCGACCGGATGGACCTGCCCGGCGGCGCCACGCCCACCACGCGCGTCTTCCGCCTCCGCAACGCGGATGCCGAATCGGTCACTGCGGTCCTGTCCGGCCTGCTCGGCGGCCAGACCCAGTCGAACAACCCGATCGCGCAGACGCTTTCGGGCGGCAGCCGCTTCGGCAGCAGCATCAACACTCTGGGCAGCATCGGCGCGGGCGCCACGGGCACCGGCGCCACCAATACGCTCGCCACCGGATCGAACGGCTCCACCCTCGCCAATGCCGCCGCCGCGCTGACCGGCTCGGGATCGGGCTCTTCCTCTTCGGGCTCGCTCGGATCGATGGCGCAGAGCCTCGGCAGTAGCCAGTCGGCCACGTCGACCGGCTTCTCCACGCCCGATCTCGCCGTCCAGTCCGCGCCCGAGCTGAACGCGATCGTCGTGCGCGGCACGCCCGCCGCCCTCGCCCAGATCCAGCCCCTGATCGATCAGCTCGACGTGCGCCGTCCGCAGGTGATGATCGAGGCGGCGATCGTGGAGGTCACCGCTGACACGGCCGAGGCGCTGGGCGTCCAGTTCGGCCTCGGCAACGGCCTGCCCGGCGTGGATGGCGCAGTCAGCTCCTTCTCCAATATCGGCACGCCGCTCACCACGATCCTGACGACGCTGGGCACGCCGATCGGCACGCTCGCCAGCGCCTCGGGCTTTTCGGGCGCCATCTCCAGCGGCGATACGTTCCAGCTGCTCGTGCAGGCGCTGGGCAGCTCGACCAAGGCGAACCTGCTCTCCACGCCGAGCGTCACGACGCTGGACAATCAGGCGGCCGAGATCGTCGTCGGCCAGAACGTGCCCTTCCGCACCGGCAGCTACACGTCGCAGACCGGCGGCACGATCGCGCCTTTCACCACGATCGAGCGCAAGGATGTGGGCCTCACGCTCCGCATCATCCCGCGCGTGCACGAAGGCGATGTCGTCCGCCTCGACGTGAGCCAGGAAGTTTCCTCGCTGGTCGGCGCGGTCACGGGCGCGGCCGATCTCATCACCAATCGTCGCGCGATCCAGACGACCGTGCTGGCCGACGACGGCCAGACGATCGTGCTGGGCGGGCTCATTTCCGACGATCGCACCAACACCAAGAGCCAGGTGCCAGTGCTGGGCGATATCCCGATTCTCGGCAACGCCTTCAAGAGCCGCCAGCTCCAGCAGACGCGGCGGACCCTGTTCGTGTTCCTGCGCCCGTCGATCCTGCGCGATGCGACGGCGGTGGCGAATGCGTCCGCCGCCAAATATGCCCGCGTCCGCAGCGCCGAAGCCCAGCTCGACGACCGCTCCAGCCTGCTGCTGGATCCCCCCAAGGCCAGGCTGAGCGTGGAGCTGTCAGGGGTGTATTGAAGGCAAAAAGCTCCCCTCCCTGAAAGGGATCGTTGCGTAAGGCGTTTTTTTCTCCGTTTGCACTGAGCCTGTCGAAGTGCCGTTCTTCTTTCTCTCGTGTTTTCAAGAAGAAGGACGGTGCTTCGACAGGCTCAGCACAAACGGAATAGGTTTGCCGGGAATTCCGCAACACCCCCTGAAAGGGAGCGGCTGGGGGTGGGTCGAGAGCGAAGGCACGTTCCGCTTCGAGCATACCGCCCACCGCGCGCCTGCCCCACCTCCGATCGCTCAGGGCGCCTCATCCCGTGGCGGCAGCACCGCCACGCGCGCCTCGGCGCCTCGTCGGAAGGTCGCGCGGTCGGCGCCCACGCTTTCCAGCGTCCAGCCGTCGATCGCCTGCCCGCGTCCGATCGTGCGGACCGCACCGTCCTTCGCGCGCGCCATCACCAAGGGATCGGACAGGCGCCCGACGATGCCGAGCAGGGCCGGCGGCCCGCGCGTCGCGGCCGGCAGTGCATCGATCGGAGGCTCGGCGAACAATGGCTCCGACGGATGTTCGGACACAGGCCCCGCCTGTGCGACGCCGAGCGTCACCGTCGGGGCGGGCGGCACGACAGTGCGGGGCCGATGACCGAGCAGGCCGAACACGGCCGCCGCCGCCGCGACGAACGCGGTGCCCCGCACCAGCCAGTGAGAGGCGCGCGTCATCGCCCGTCCCCGATCGGCGCCACGGCCCGCGCCTCCAGCCGTAGCAAGCCATCCGTGCCGGGCCTGATCGACCAGCGGACGAAGCGCACGACCGGCCGATCCCCCTCGATCGCTCGGGCGAGCTGGCGCAGCGCCGTCTCGCGCCCGCGCGCCTCCACGTCCACCGCCGCGAAGCCCGGAGCCACGGTCGCCGCCAGGGGGCGTACCGAAAGGCGTATCCCCGCCGCCGAGCCGCGATCCGCGACCAGAGCGGCCAGCAGCGCCGCCGCATCGCCTGAACCCGCCGGCAGCGCCGTGCCCCGACTCAGCCGCACCGCCGCCGGTCGCGCACCCGCCTCCGCCAGCGCATGCTCCCGAAGCGCAGCGTCGCGCGCCGCGAGCGACCAGCCCGCCAGCACCACCATCATCGCGACGGCGATCGTTCCGAACAGGAGACGGGTCAAAGCATGTCGCCCGTCAGCCGCACCCGGATCGTGCCGTCGTCGCGCGCCTCCTGGCCGCGCTCGCGGAAGCGGGCCAGCCGGGAATCGGCGGCCAGCGCCGCGCGCAGCGCATCGGGATCGGGCGTGTCGATCGCCAGGCTCAGCGCGCCGTCCTCGCCCCGCGCGGCCTCGACCAGCCGGATATCGGGAGGCAGATGCGCGCGGAGCAGGCCCAGCGTCGGATCGAGAGCCGGACGCGCCAGCGCCCGGCCCGTCTCGGCCGCCTGCTCCCGATCGCGCGCAACGCCCTCGCCCTGGCCGGCCAGCGCGGGTATCCGCTCCCGTGCGCTCCCGGTCTGCCACAGCGCGCCGATCCCGACCGTCACAGCCGCAAGCCCCAGCGCGAGCAGCAGCAGCCACGCCGTCAGGCGCCCCTGCGGGCCCAGCCATTCCGGGGCCGGGCGCCTCATGCCCGCGCTGAACCGATCCAGCAGGCTGTCCGCCGACGGGTCCGAAGTGCGTTGTTCAGAAGAGGTCCGCTTATCCATGGCAAGGTGCGATACAATTGTTTAATGGCTTTTCGCACAGATGATCCGAATAGGAATGGCTGTGTCCCGCTTGTTCTGGGGGGTGACAGAACCGGTGCGATCCAGTCTTGATGCAGGGCGGTTTCAGGTGAGGGGCGGGGTGGAAACGCGCAAGATCAAAACGGCGCTCGCGGTATCCTGTCGATGCCGGGCCGAGCCAGTGCGTGTCTGAGATGAAACTCGATACGCCAGTCGCCATGTCGAGGCAGGCGCGATCCGGACGGAGCGCGCCTTCGGAGCTGCAATCCCTGCGGCTGCGACTGTGCCTGCTCGTCCTCATCGTCGATTGCCTGGCCATCCTCGCCGGTTGCCTCGTCGGGAATCTGCTCCGCTTCGGAGATCTCTGGGCCGATCCCGGCATCAATCTCTTCGCCGCCGTGCTGCCCGTTTATGTCGGCATCGCGATCAACAGCGATGCGTTCGGATCGGATACGCTCTCCGATGTGAACAGCGGCATGTCGCGCGCCGTGCTCGCCTATATGTTCGCGATTCTCGCGGTGCTGTTCATCTCCTTCTACATGAAGGCGTCCACCGAGCTGTCACGCATGGCGTCCGGCGTGGCGCTGCTCTCCACCTTCATCGCGCTGGCCGGCGGCCGCCTCGCCTGTTCCGCCTACATCAAGCGCAAGACGGGGATGCACCTCTTCTACGATCTGATGATCCGCGACGGGGTGGAACTGGCCGCGCCGCCGAACATGATCGTCGTCGATACCGACACGACCAACCTGCATCCCGATCTCCACGATCCGCACATGCTGGATCGGCTGGCGGCGCAGCTGCGCGGCGTCGATCGCGTGGTGATCGCCTGCCCGCCCGAACGGCGCCTGATCTGGTCGCTCCTGCTCAAGGGATCGAGCGTCAACGGCTATATCCTGTCGACCGATCTGGACACGATCTCCCCGATCGGGATCGGCAGCCTCTCCGGCCATTATACGCTGGCGGTGGCCTGCGCGCCGCTGGATCTCAGCCGCCGCTTCACCAAGCGGGTGCTGGATCTGGTGATCACGATCCCCGCGCTCATCTTCCTGTCGCCTCTGCTGCTGGCGGTCGCGCTGGCGGTGAAGCTCGACAGCAGCGGCCCGGTCCTGTTCCGCCAGCCGCGCGTGGGCCGGGGCAACCGCATCTTCCTGATGTACAAGTTCCGCTCGATGCGGAACGATCTCACGGATCGCGCCGGCGCCCGCTCGGCCTCGCGCGATGACGATCGCATCACCAAGATCGGTCGCCTGATCCGCTCGACCAGCATCGATGAGCTGCCCCAGCTCTTCAACGTGCTGCGCGGGGACATGAGCCTCGTCGGCCCGCGTCCCCATGCCTTGGGCAGCCTCGCCGGCAATGCGCTCTTCTGGGAAGTGGACGAGCGTTACTGGCATCGCCACGCGCTGAAGCCGGGCCTCACCGGCCTCGCCCAGATTCGCGGCTTCCGTGGCGCCACGCCCGATCGCGAGGATCTCGCCAACCGCCTCAACGCCGATCTGGAATATCTCGCCGGCTGGACGCTCTGGCGCGACATGTCGATCCTGTTCGGCACGCTTCGCGTGATCGTCCACCCCAACGCCTATTGAGGGTTGGCTAATTCCGGACCGGGGGGACGACCTCCGGACATGTTTAAACCCGTTCGTGTTTAGCGAAGTCCAAGCACGTGCTGCACACGACACAGCTGAAGCCCGTCCTTCGAAGTAGTTTACCCTGAGCGCCTGCCTTGGCAGGCAGTCGAAGGGCTCAGGACGAACGGGGTTTTCTCTCGGGAAGCTGTAGGCTGGTTACCTTACGATTTCCGCGCGTCGGCCACCGCCTTGGCCAGCGCATCATAGCCGACCGCGCCGCTCAGGAATTCGTCGCCCACCACGAAGGCGGGCGTGCCGCTCACGCCCAGCCGCCCGGCCAATGCCATGTTCGAGGCGATCTCGGCGCTGATGTCGTCGCCTTTGCCCTCGCCGGCCAGCTTGCCCGCATCGAGCCCCACCGCGGAGGCTACCTTCGCGATCGTCGCCTTGTCCGGGCGGCCCGCCTGGAACAGGCCCTTGTGGAACGGCAGATAGCGATCGCCGTCCTTCGCCACCGCCAGCGCCACCCGCGCCGCCGCCACGCTGTCCGGTCCCAGCACCGGGATCTCGCGCCACACCACTTTCAGGTCCGGATTTTCGGCCAGCAGCCGCGCCACGTCCGGCAGGCTGGCCCGGCAGTAACCGCAGCTATAATCGCTGAACATCACGAGCGTGACTTTGGGAGACTGGCTGCCCGCCCAGGCGCTGCCGAACGGTTTCTGCAGCGCCATCCGGTCCGCATCGATCGCCTTCGCATTCTCGCGGGCCTGCAATTTCTGCATCGCCTCCGGAATGATCTCCGGATGGGCGAGGATATAATCGTGGACGATCGCCTCGATCGCGGCCTTGCCCGCCACCGGTGCGCCGGCCTGCTCCGCCACGGCGCGCGTGCCGATCGCACCACCCGCCACGCCGACCAAAGCTGCCACGCCCGCCATCAACCAACCCTGCCTGCGTGTCACCTACGTCTGCCCTTCTTGTTCTGTGCTTCGTCGCGCGCGGTCAGCGCGATGTCCTGCGCGCGGATATAATCGGGCGTGCCGACCGGGATGCCGCGCATCGCCATGTCCGCGCTGCGCGCCGCCATGCCCGGATTACCTTCGAGGCTGAATTTTTCCGCCGTCGCCAACGAGGCGCGCGGCTCGTCGCCCAGCTTGGTGTAGACAAGGCCGAGATTGTACCAGGCGAACGGATTCTCATTGTCGCGCTGCACCGCCACCTTCAACACCTTCGATGCCTCGGCCAGATTGGCGGGATCGTCGCTCGCGACCAGGGCGTGGCCCAGCGTGGAGGAAATGAGCGGATTGCTGCCCGATCGCGCGGTCGCCTCGCGCAGCGGCGGGATGGCCAGCACCGGCTTGCCGCTCTCCAGCAGGATCTGCCCCTTCAGCTCCAGCAGATAGGGATCGTGCGGCGCGGTCGCCACCAGCCGGTCTATCTCCTGCACCGCGCGTTCGGGATAGGCGCCGCGATGCCAGGCATAGGCCCTCGCATACATCGCCTCCGCGCTCTGGTTCGTCTCCGGATATTTGCGGAGGACCAGATCGGGATCGTCCATATAGCCGACCAGCTTGCCCTTGATCCGCAGGAAGCGCGCCTGCAGCACCGGATCCAGCGGCTGGTTCCAGTAAGGCTCGCCCGACAGCGTATCGCGCAGGAACCGTTCGCGATCGTCGGTCATCGGGTGATCGACGTCATAGGTGTCGATCTTCGTGTAGCTGGGCGTGAGGCGATATTCCTCGCGGCGCAGCTTGGCGAAGAAGGTCACCATGCCCTTGCCGGAGAGGTGCGCGTCGGTCAGGTGGCGCACGGCCGAAGCGTCGGCCGAGCCTTCCTGCTGGCGGCTATAGGCCATGAACTTGCCTTCGGCCGCCGACTGGCCCGCCATCATCGCGGCCATGCCCGCCTCGGGCGCACCCGCCGCCATCGCGGCGGCGCCCAGCAGCAGCGAGAGCAATGTCACCCGCATCGCCGAACTGGCGGCCAGGCCGGTGCGGACGGCATCGCCGCCCTCGATATGGCCCAGCTCGTGCGCGATCACGCCCTGCAGCTCGTTATAATTGTCCGACTGCTCGATCGTGCCGGAATTGATGTAGATGATCTGGCCGCCGGCGACGAAGGCGTTGATCGAATTGTCGCCGACCAGCACCAGCTTCAGCGCGCCCGGCGAGAGCCCGGCCGACTTGGCCATGCCCGCCGAGATTTCCTGCATGAACTGCTCGGTCTCCGCATCGCGCAGGATCGATTGCGCGGCGACGGGCTGGGCGGCCAGGACGAGGCCGACCAGCCCGGCGATCGCGGCGCGGAACGAACGGGTCAGGCGAGCCATCGCCCGATCCTTCGCTCCGCGCCGCTGAACCACGACTGAAGATCCCTCTAGCGGGAGACGGGCGCGCTCAGGCGCCGAACGTCCGCTGCCACCAGCCGCGACGGGGTGCCTCGGCATCGCCTTCCGGCTGCTCGGCAGCGTCGGCGGGCGCCTCTGCGTCCACGTCGGCTGCGGGAGCCGGTGCGGCGACAGCCTCTTCCACGACGGCCGCAGCCTTCGCAGGCGCCTTGCGACGGCGCGGGGCCTTGGGCGCAGGCGCCTCCTCCACGACCGGCTCGGCCACGGGAGCCTCAACCGCCTCGGGCGCAGCCTCGGCGGCGGCAGCCTTGCGGGTGCGACGACGACGCGGCGCGGGCGCCGCTTCCTCGGCCACGGGCTCGGGCGCCGCCTCGACCACCGGTTCCGGCTCGACCACGGCCGTTTCCACCGCCGGCTCGGCAGCGACATCGGCCTTCTTGGCACGCGAACGACGACGGCGCGGCGCGGGGGTTTCCTCGGCAGCCTCGACGACGGGCTCGGCCGGGGCGTCTTCCGCCGTTACCGTCTCGACGACGGGCTCGGCATCCGCCTCGACGACGGGCGCTTCGGCTTCACGCGATCCACCGCGACGACCGCCCCGACGGCCACGACGGCCACGGCGCGAGCTGCGCTCGCCCTCGCCTTCCGCGGCGACGGTCTCGCCCGTCTCAGCCGGCTCCTGATCGGCATCGGCTGCGACGGTCTCGTCCGCCTCGCCTTCGTCCTGCGCCTCGTCGGACGCGGCCTCGGCGCCCTCGGCGCCCTCGGCGCCTTCGCCTTCCTCGCGACGACCGCCACGACGGCGGCGGCGGCGACGACGACGACGGCCGTCACGATCGCCACCCTCGCGCTCGCCGGCTTCGCGATCGGAACGCTCGCCGCGCTCCTCCTCGGCGTCGCCCTCAAACTCCTCGGCCTCGTCCATCTCCTCGATCAGATCGTCATCGTCGATCTCGATCTCGACCGGCGCAGGCAGACGCGGCGCATGGCTCGGCGGCGGGCCGCCGGCCTCCACCGTCATGCGCGCGCCTTCCGGCGTGCCGTCGCTGACGATCTCGATCGTCACGCCGTAGCGATCCTCGATATCGGCCAGTTCGGGGCGCTTGCGGTTCAGCACATAGAGCGCCGCTTCCTGGCTGGCGCGCAGGCGGATCTGGCTGCCACGGCCGCGCGCGGCCTCCTCTTCCAGCAGGCGCATCGCCTGCAGGCCGGACGAGCTGGCGGTGCGGATGAAGCCCGTGCCCTCGCAATGGTGGCAGACGCGCGTCGAGGCTTCGAGCACGCCGGTGCGCAGGCGCTGGCGGCTCATCTCGAACAGGCCGAAGCCGGAGATGCGGCCCACCTGAATGCGCGCGCGATCGCTCTTCAGCGCTTCCTTCATCGCGCGTTCGACCTTGCGGTTGTTGCTCGACGATTCCATGTCGATGAAGTCGATCACGACCAGCCCGGCCATGTCGCGCAGGCGCAGCTGGCGGGCGATTTCGTGCGCGGCTTCCAGATTGGTCGCGGTCGCGGTCTGCTCGATATTATGCTCGCGCGTCGAACGGCCCGAGTTGATGTCGATCGAGACGAGCGCCTCGGTCGGATTGATGACCAGATAGCCGCCCGACTTCAGCTGGACGACCGGCTGATACATCGCCGCCAGCTGATCCTCGACGCCGAAGCGCTGGAACAGAGGCGTCGCATCCTGATAGGGCAGGATCTTCTTGGCGTGCGTCGGCATCAGCAGCTTCATGAAGCTGCGCGCCGCGCGATAGCCGTCCTCGCCCTCGACGATCACCTCGTCGATATCCTTATTGTAGATATCGCGGATCGCACGCTTGATCAGATCGCTGTCGCGATAGATTTCGGCGGGCGCGGCGGACGTCAGCGTCTTCTCGCGAATCTCGTCCCACAGGCGGGCGAGATAATCGAAGTCGCGCTTGATCTCCTGCCGGGTGCGCTGGAGGCCGGCCGTGCGGACGATGCAGCCCATCGAGCTCGGCAGGTTCAGTTCGGACAGGATCGACTTCAGCCGCTTGCGATCGCCCGCATTGGAGATCTTCCGGCTGATGCCGCCGCCGTGCGACGTGTTGGGCATCAGCACGCAATAACGGCCGGCGAGGCTGAGATAGGTGGTCAGCGCCGCGCCCTTGTTGCCGCGCTCTTCCTTCACGACCTGGACCAGCAGCACCTGGCGGCGGCGGATCACGTCCTGAATCTTGTAGCGGCGGCGCAGGTTCATGCGGCGCTGGCGGAGCGACTCCACGGCGGAGCTGTCGTCGGCGCCGGCCGAAGTCGGCCGGGGCACATCCTCGCCCTCGCCATCGGCGCCATAATCCTCGGCGGCATCCAGCGTTTCGCGGCCGCCATCGTCATCGAGCCGTTCGACCGCCTCGATATCGTCCTCGTCCTCGTCGTCGCCGGCCTCGCGGGCACGCAGCGCCTCTTCCTCGGCGGCATGCTCGGCTTCCTCACGCAGGAGCGCCTCGCGATCCTCCTTGGGGATCTGGTAATAATCCGGGTGGATTTCCGAGAAGGCCAGGAAGCCGTGACGGCCGCCGCCATAATCGACGAAGGCCGCCTGCAGCGACGGCTCCACGCGCGTTACCTTGGCGAGATAGATATTGCCCTTGAGCTGCTTGTGCTCTTCGGACTCGAAATCAAACTCTTCTACGCGGTTTCCCTTGACGACGGCCACGCGGGTTTCCTCCCGGTGGCGCGCGTCGATCAACATACGCATGCTCATTAAAAGATCTCCGGGCGCCGCTGCGATCATTGCGCGCGGCGCGATTCGACGGCTTCGCTCCCGGAACGCCAGTGGCGCTGCGGGCGACGATGCCGTCGTATGTTGTGAACAATGCCTCTGCGGCACGGCCACCCGAAGCGCGATGCGCTCCGGCGACGCCCTCGCCCGCGTCGACAATCGCGACATCGGACAGGAGGGAAAAATGGCTCATGCGGCTTCAACCTGATTGCGGCCAACGCTTCCCAGCGGCGGCACATCCGTATCCGAGGCGAGGTTCGCCACAAATCGGAGCCGTATAGCTAGCATCGCCCCCGGCTATCGGCAAGGACGGAACATCGGATGAAATGATGGAGAGATCGTCGCAATCGCGGTGACGGGAACGTCGCGCGCGCAAGGAAAACAGAAATGAATCCTCCCCGCAGGGAGGATTCGGATCAGTTGACGGCCGCGGCCTTCCGGCCGGAGATCAGTTCGTTGAGAACGACGATCCGGGCACGCTCCTGCGTCCAGTCCTGCTCCGGATGCGCCTGAATGCGATCGAGCAGCGACCTCAGTTCCTTGGCATAATCGTCATGCGAGTGGTCGGGCATCTCCGTCTCCTTCGTCCTCTGGTGGGATTGCGGGGAAACGCACGAGGCCCGTGAAAAGGCGCGAACGCTCCACCGCCCGACGGATTCCCTTTGAGACGATCCTCCGTTAGAGCCCCGGCCGTGCGCGCTTTTCTCTGCCTCGCCTGCCTCGTCGCAGCGCCCGTGATCGCCGCGTCGCCGCCCAACCGTGCCGTGGCCGACATCCCCCCACGCCCTTCGCGCTTCCGGCTGCCCCCCGTCGAGGGCCCGGCCAAGGCGAGCCTGCCACTGGTGGTGATCGATGCCGGCCATGGCGGCCACGATCCCGGCTCCTCCTCTGCCAAGGGCGACACGAACGAGAAGGATGTCGCGCTCACGATCGCCAAGGCGATCCGCGACAGCCTCGTCGCCTCCGGCAAGGTGCGGGTGGCACTCACCCGGTCCGACGACCGCTTCCTCGTGCTGGCCGAGCGGCGCGAGATCGCGCGGCGGCTGCGCGCGGACCTGTTCATTTCGGTCCACTGCGACAGCGCGCCCACGGCCGCCGCGCGCGGGGCGAGCATCTACACGCTCTCCGAAACCTCGTCCGACCGTGTCGCCTCCGCTTTGGCCGCGCGCGAAAACAAGGCGGACGTGATCAACGGCGTCGATCTTTCCCGCGAGACGAACGACGTCTCCTCGATCCTGATCGATCTCGCCCAGCGCGAGACGATGAACGTCTCCTCCGCCTTCGCCACGCTCGTCCAGCGCGAGCTGTCGCCGCTGATCGGCCTGAAGCCCGACTTCCACAAATATGCCGGCCTGATGGTGCTGAAAGCGCCGGACGTACCCTCGGTCCTGCTGGAGACGGGTTACATCTCGAACGACGACGATCTCGCGCTGCTCACCTCGAAGAGCTATCGCGAGAAGATCGCAACCGGTATCCGTCGCGCGGTCGAGGCCCATTTCGCCCGGCAGCGCATCGAGCGCACCGAAGACAGGGAGGATCCGTGATGAAGTTGTTGCACCGCCTGGGAGCCGCTTTTCTCCTCTCCACTGTCGCGCTGGCGCCCGCCGTCGCGCAGGTTTCCATCTCCGCCGCCGTGGCGGACAAGGGTCGCCCGCAGGCCGACAAGGATCGCGACGCCGATCGCAAGCCCGCCGAAATGCTGAAGTTCGCCGGCGTGAAGGCAGGTATGACGGTGGTGGATACGCTGCCCGGCGCCGGTTACTTCACGCGCCTCTTCTCCGATGTGGTCGGCCCCAAGGGCAAGGTGATCGCCTACATCCCCGATGAGATGCTGGTGAAGAGCCAGACCGCGCTGGAGCGCGCCAATGCCGCCGCCGCCGGCCGCTCCAACGTCGAGGTGGTGCACGATCCGCTGATGGCGCCGCCGCCGCAGGGCGTGGCCGATGTCGTCTGGACCTCGCAAAATTATCACGATCTCCACAATATGGCGGGCGTCGACGTGGTCGCCTTCAACCGCCTCGTGCTGCAGATGCTGAAGCCGGGCGGCGTCTATGTCGTGCTGGATCATGCGGCGGCGGCCGGTTCGGGCCTCGCCAACACGAACGATCTCCACCGGATCGATCCCGCCGCGGTGAAGGCCGAAGTGGTCGCCGCCGGTTTCGTGTTCGACGGCGAGAGCAAGGTGCTCGCCAACCCCGCCGACAAGCATGACCTGAAGGTGTTCGATCCCTCGCTGCGCGGCAAGACCGATCAGTTCGTCTATCGCTTCCGGAAGCCCAAGTAAGGACGCCGACGCTTCGTGACTCTCCCTCCGTCATTCCCGCGCAGGCGGGAATCCATGGCCCCGGCGTTCGTTCTTCTCGTGAAGGCCGCGCGAATGGATCCCCGCCTGCGCGGGGATGACGGGCGAGGTGTGGCATGAGGATCGCACTTCGTCGCGGCGGCGGTTCGTCGTCTTTGCCGCCGTGGCTCGGCAAACGCTGGGTCCGCTGGCTGCTGGCTCTGTTCGGCCTGCTCGCGATCGGCTGGGCCATTTTCTGGTTCCTGTTCATCCGCGGGCTTCCGTCCACGGATGCCTTGCTCGCCTACGAGCCGCCTCTGCCCACCAACGTCCGCTCGATCGACGGCACGCCCGTTTACAGCTTCGCGCGCGAGCGCCGGGTGGAACTGGGCTTCGACGAACTGCCCAAGCCGCTGATCGAGGCGTTCATCTCGGCCGAGGACAAGACCTTCTTCCACCACAGCGGCGTCAATCCGCTCACCTTCCTGAACGGCGTCTACGAATATGTGACGAAATACGGATCGGGCGAGCGCGCGCACGGCGGCTCGACGATCACCCAGCAGCTCGCGAAGAATCTGCTGATCGGCGACGAATATTCGCCCTCGCGCAAGATCCGTGAGGCCGTGCTGGCCGTCCGCATCGAACAGGTGCTGACCAAGCAGCAGATCCTCGAACTCTATCTCAACCAGATCTTCCTCGGCCGGAACGCGTATGGCGTGCAGTCCGCCGCGCGCGCGTATTTCGGCAAGGACGTGGATCAGCTGACCCTGCCCGAGGTCGCCTATCTGGCGATCCTGCCCAAGGCGCCGTCCAATTACGATCCCGATCGCCATGAGGATCGGGCCAAGGAGCGCCGCGCCTATGTGCTGCGCGAGATGCACGCCAACGGCTATATCACCGGCGATCAGCAGGCGGCCGCCGATGCCGCTCCGCTCGGCACCGTGCCCCGCTCCGACGCGCGCCGCGATGTCGAGCGCCAATTCGAAGGCCACTTCATGGAGGAGGTCCGCCGCGAACTGATCGATCGCTATGGCGAGGCGGACGAAAAGGGCAATCACGGCGTCTATACGGGCGGCCTGTGGGTCCGCACCTCGCTCAATCCGGTGATGCAGAAAGCAGCCGAGCAGGCGTTGCGGCAGGGCCTGCTGCGCTACGATTCGGCCGGCGGCTGGCGCGGGCGCGTCGGCGCGATCGATCCCGGCGCGGGCTGGCAGGCGGCGCTGCGCAAGCTCAATCCGCTGACCGGCCTGCCCGAATGGCGCGCGGCGGTCGTGCTGGAAAAGTCATCGGGCACCGCCACGATCGGCTTCATGGACGGCAGCCAGGGCAAGCTCCCCACCTGGGGCGCGAACCAGCCCAAGCGCGGCGTCGGCGGCCGCGCGTTCGATTTCCTGAAGGCGGGCGATGTCGTGCTGGTCGCGCGCTCGGGCGATGCCTGGGCGCTGCGCTCGATCCCGGTCGTCTCGGGCGGCTTCGTCGCGGAAAATCCGCATACGGGGCAGGTGCTGGCGATGCAGGGCGGCTTCGATCCGCGCGAGCCTTTCAATCGCGCCACGCAGGCGCTGCGCCAGCCGGGCTCGGCCTTCAAGCCGATCGTCTATTCGGCCGCGCTCGAGAGCGGCATGACCCCCGCCTCGATCATCGACGATTCCCCCTTCTGCGTGTTCCAGACAGCGTCGCTCGGCACCAAATGCTTCCGCAACTTCTCCGGCGGCTATGCCGGCCCGCAGACGATGCGCTGGGGCGTCGAGCAGTCGCGCAACCTGATGACGGTGCGCGCCGCCAGCCAGACCGGCATGGACAAGGTGGTGAGCCTCGCCAAGGCGATGGGGGTGGGCACCTATCCGCCCTATATCGCTTATTCGCTGGGCGCGGGCGAAACCACGGTGCTGCGCCTCACCAACGCCGTCGCCATGCTCGCCAATCAGGGCCGCAGCCTGAAGCCGACGCTGATCGATTATGTGCAGGATCGCCACGGCAAGGTGATCTGGCGCGCCGACACGCGGCCCTGCGAGGGCTGCAACGCCAAGGACTGGAATGGCGGCGCCATGCCCCGCCCCGCCCCGCGCGGCGGCCAGGTGCTGGATGCGATGAGCGCCTATCAGATGGTCCACATCATGGAGGGCGTGGTGCTGCGCGGCACCGCCACCGCGCTGCGCGATCTCGGCCGGCCGATGTTCGGCAAGACCGGCACGAACAGCGGCCCCACCAGCGTATGGTTCGTCGGCGGCTCGGCCGATCTCGTCGGCGGGCTCTACGTGGGCTTCGACAAGCCCCGTCCGCTCGGCGGCTATGCGCAGGGCGGCACGATCGCGGCGCCGATCTTCCGCCAGTTCGCGGCAACAGCGATGGAGGGCATGCCGGTCGTCCCCTTCAAGGCGCCCGCCGGCATCCGCATGGTCCGCATCGATCGGCGGACGGGCAAGAAGGTGTTCAGCGGCTGGCCGGACCCGGGCGAATATAAGCCCGCGATCATCTGGGAAGCGTTCAAGCCCGAGAGCGAGCCCCGCCGCGCGGTCGGCAAGCCCGAGCCCGTGATCGCCAAGCCCGACAAGGTCCGCTCCGATAGCGACTTCTTGGCAAGGGAGGGGGGCATCTACTAGATGCACACCCGTTCGGTTCGAGCAGCATCGAGCGAAGCCGAGATGCGCCCGTCGAGAACTTTCGTTCGCGAGGCGACCAGCGCCTTCTCGACTTCGGTTCTCGACAAGCTCGAACCTCCGCTCGAAGCGAGCGGGCAGATTTTGTAAGGACCGAAGATCATGCGCGCCGAAGCGCAAGCCCATATCGATCAGATCGACGCCGCGATGGCGCTGGTCCGCCGCTTCCTCGACTGGGACCGCGCCGTGCGCCGGCTCGACGAGCTGAACAATCGCGTCGAGGATCCCAAGCTCTGGGACGATCCCAAGCAGGCGCAGTCCGTGATGCAGGAGCGCCGCCGCCTCGACGAATCGATCACCGCGGTCAACATGATCGGGCGCGAGCGGGATGACACGATCGAGCTGATGGAGATGGCGGAGGCCGAGGGCGACGAGTCGCTGGTCGATGAAGGCGTCGCCAGCCTCGCGGCGCTGGCCGAGCGCGCGGAAACCGACAAGATCAAGGCGCTCCTCGCCGGCGAGGCCGACGCCAACAACACCTATGTCGAGGTGAATGCGGGCGCGGGCGGCACCGAAAGCCAGGATTGGGCCGGGATGCTCCAGCGCATGTACACGCGCTGGGCCGAACGGCGCGGCATGAAGGTGGAGCTGATCGACCATCATTCGGGCGAGCAGGCCGGCATCAAGTCCGCCACCTTGCTGCTGAAGGGCGAAAATGCCTATGGCTATGCGAAGACCGAGAGCGGCGTGCATCGCCTGGTCCGCATCAGCCCCTATGACAGCGCCGCGCGCCGCCACACCAGCTTCGCCAGCGTCTGGGTCTATCCCGAAATCGACGACAATATCGAGGTCAGCTACAACGAGAGCGACCTGCGCATCGACACCTATCGCGCCTCGGGCGCCGGCGGCCAGCACATCAACACGACCGATTCGGCCGTCCGCATCACGCACATCCCGACCGGCATCGTCGTGCAGTGTCAGAACCAGCGTTCGCAGCACAAGAACAAGGCCGAGGCCTATAACCAGCTCCGTGCGCGGCTCTACGAGCGCGAGCTGGCGATCCGCGAGCAGGCGGCCAATGCCGAGAACGCGACCAAGACCGACATCGGCTGGGGCCACCAGATCCGCAGCTACGTGCTGCAGCCCTATCAGCTGGTGAAGGATCTCCGCACCGGCGCCACCTCCACCGCCCCCTCCGACGTGCTGGACGGCGACCTCGACAAGTTCATGGCCGCAGCTTTGTCGCAGCGCGTGACGGGCGAGACGGTGGACGTGGAGGATGTGGACTGAGGAACGCTGCCCGCGCTGTTACGCGGTTTTCCAGCTACCTCTTTCATCGTGCTCCTGCGGACGCAGGAGCCCGGGGCTTCACGCGCACCCCTCGTAACTCTGGGCTCCTGCGTTCGCAGGAGCACGGCCGCTACGTTCTCGCGTTCAAGGATATTCGCGTCTTCCGTTCACACTGAGCCTGCCGAAGTGCCGTTCTTCTTCTCCACCACCCGGGAGAGAAGAAGGACGGTGCTTCGACAGGCTCAGCACGAACGGTTCGAGATAGCTCGCTAAAGCCGACCCTACTTCTTCGGCGTCAGCTTCAGGACCGAGCCGGGATAGGCATCCTCCAGCAGCCACAGGGCGCCGTCCGGAGCCACCGCCACGTCGCGGATGCGCTTGCCCATGTCCCAGCGCTCGGCTTCCTTGGCGCCGCCTTGTCCGTCGAAGGTGACGCGGACGAGCGACTTGGTGGGCATCCCGCCGATGAACGCCGAGCCGGCCCATTCCGGGAAGGCCTTGCCGTCATAGAAGCTCAGCCCACCCGGCCCGATCACGGGCACCCAATAGACGACCGGCTTCGCCAGATCGGGGCGCGTATCCGGACTCGGGATCGGCACGCCATTATAGTTCATGCCGTAGGAGACGAGCGGCCAGCCGTAATTCTTGCCCTTCTCGATCAGGTTCAGCTCGTCGCCGCCGCGCGGGCCATGCTCCACTTCCCAGAGCTTGCCGGCCTTGTCGAAGGCGAGGCCGTAGGGCGTACGGATGCCGCTCGCCCAGATTTCGGCGGGTGCCAGATTGGGGCCCTTCACCGGCACCATCTTGGTCGGCGCGGTCTTCGCCTCCTCGGTATCGCCGGGGGGCGCCATGAACGCGACCGAGGCCGCACCCGTCTTGCCCTCGCCAGGATTGCCGGGGGCCGGCTTCCCGTCGAGCGTCAGGTGGAGGATCTTGCCGAGCGGGCTGTCCGGATCCTGCGCGGGCGTGAAGCGCATCCGCTCGCCGACCGTCAGGAACATGCTCCGCCCGTCGGGCGCGAAGGCGATCACGCCGCCATATTGGCCGCCGTCGCCCTTGGGCAGTTCGCGCCAGATCACCTGCAGCCCTTCGATCTTCGCCGTGCCGGCCGACTCGGCGATATGGGCACGCGCCACCGCCAGGCTCGCGCCGCCGTCACCCGGCTCCGAATAGGTCAGGTAGATGAAGTGATCCTGCGCATAATGCGGCGAGACGAACACGCCGAGCATGCCCGCCTGCCCCTTGAAGAATACGGGCGGCGTGCCCGTCACTTCGGTCTTTTCGCCGGTCTGCTTGACGATCCACAGGCCGCCCGGCTTCTCGGTGATCAGCATCCGGCCGTCGGGCAGGAAGGCGATCTTCCAGGGCATGCGCAGCTTCGTGACCTCGGTCACGACGAAAGGCGGGGTCGCGCTCGGCTTGGTGGCGCCGGAATTGACCTGAGCGCAGGCGGGCGCCGCGATGGCGAGCGCAATCAGGCCGGCCGAAGTGTGAAAACGCATGATCGTCCTTCTCATGGTTGGGAGCCGCTTGCCGGGAAAGCCTAGCAGGTCTATATGGCGGATGTCCCCTCGACATTGGAAACTCTGGCGAGGCCGGTGCCCCCAGGGCTCCGGCACGGGCCGGTGCATCCATTCGTCGACGAGAAGACATGACCGATATTAGCGTGATCGCCAAGCTGATCGAGCCGGAGGCCAAGGCCCTGGGCTTCGATCTCGTGCGCGTCGCGATGTTCGGCGGCAAATCCGATCCGACGCTGCAGGTGATGGCCGAGCGACCGGACACGCGCCAGCTGGACCTGACCGATTGCGAGGCCCTCTCGCGCCGCATCTCGGAGGTGCTGGACGAGGCGGACCCGATCGAGGAGGCGTACCGGCTGGAAGTCTCCTCCCCCGGGATCGATCGCCCGCTCACGCGGCTGAAGGACTATACCGACTGGCAGGGCTATGAGGCGCGCATCCGCCTGGCGGAGCCGCTGGAAGGCCGCAAGCAATTCGACGCCACCCTCTCCGGCATCGAGGGCGACACCGTCCTCATCTATGCCGAGCGGGTCGGCGAAGTCTCCATCCCGTTCGGGCAGATCGCCAGCGCCAAGCTGCTTCTGACCGACGCTCTCATCAAGGCCACCGCGCCGCTCTCCACCGAGGGCGCGGATACGATCTCACAGGAAGGGTAACAGCAAAATGGCCACTTCAGCCGTTTCCGCCAACAAGGCTGAGCTGCTCGCCATCGCCGACTCGGTCGCGCGCGAGAAGCTGATCGATCGCGCGATCGTGATCGAGGCGATGGAGGACGCGATCCAGCGCGCCGCCAAGTCGCGCTATGGCGCGGAAAACGACATTCGCGCCAAGATCGACACCAATGTCGGTGATCTGCGCCTGTGGCGCGTCGTCGAGGTGGTCGAGCAGGTCGAGGATTATTTCAAGCAGGTCTCGGTCGGCGACGCGCAGAAGCTGCAGAAGGGCGCCGCCGTCGGCGACTTCATCGTCGATCCGCTGCCCCCGATCGAATTCGGCCGCATCGCGGCGCAGGCCGCCAAGCAGGTGATCTTCCAGAAGGTCCGCGATGCCGAGCGCGAGCGCCAGTATGACGAGTTCAAGGATCGCGCGGGCGAGATCATCGTCGGCACGGTGAAGTCGGTCGAGTTCGGCCATGTCGTCGTCAATCTCGGCCGCGCCGAGGGCGTGATCCGCCGCGACCAGCAGATCCCGCGCGAAGTGCTCCGCAAGGACGATCGCGTCCGCGCCGTCATCCTGAAGGTCGTGCGCGAAAATCGCGGCCCCCAGATCTTCCTGAGCCGCGCGCACCCCGATTTCATGAAGAAGCTGTTCGCGCAGGAAGTGCCCGAAATCTACGACGGCATCATCGAGATCAAGGCCGCCGCCCGCGATCCGGGTTCGCGCGCCAAGATCGGCGTGATCAGCCGCGATTCCAGCATCGATCCGGTCGGCGCCTGCGTCGGCATGAAGGGCAGCCGCGTACAGGCCGTCGTGCAGGAGCTGCAGGGCGAGAAGATCGACATCATCCCCTGGTCGCCCGACAATGCCACCTTCGTCGTCAACGCGCTGCAGCCGGCCCAGGTCGCGCGCGTGATGATCGACGAGGAAGAGGAGCGGATCGAGGTCGTCGTGCCCGACGATCAGCTGTCGCTCGCGATCGGCCGCCGCGGCCAGAATGTGCGCCTCGCCAGCCAGCTGACCGGCAAGGCGATCGACATCCTGACCGAGGCCGACGCGTCCGAGAAGCGCCAGAAGGAGTTCGTCGAGCGCTCCGAACTGTTCCAGCAGGAGCTGGACGTGGACGAGACGCTGGCGCAGCTGCTGGTGGCCGAAGGCTTCTCCAGCCTTGAGGAAGTGGCGTACGTCGAGGTCGAGGAACTCGCCCAGATCGAGGGTCTGGACGAGGAGATCGGCGGCGAGCTGCAGAATCGCGCGGTCGAGGCGATCGAGCGTCAGGAGGCTTCGCATCGCGAGGCGCGCCAGGCGCTGGGCGTCGAGGATGCGGTGGGCCAGCTCCCCTACATCACCGAGGCGATGCTGGTCACGCTCGGCAAGGCCGGCATCAAGACGCTGGACGACGTGGGCGATCTCTCCACCGACGAACTGATCGAGAAGCCGCGCGCCGAGCCGCGCCGCCGCAAGGAAGGCGCGCCCGCACCCAAGCCCGACAAGGGCGGCGTGCTGGCGGGTTATGGCCTGTCGAACGAGCAGGGCCAGGAGATCATCATGGCCGCGCGCCAGGCCGCCGGCTGGTTCGGCGACGAGGAGGTCGCCGAGGACAGCACCGAGGAGGCAAGCGAGGCCTGATGCCTTTCGTCCGCATCGAACTGGCCGGCTCCGCCACGCGCGAGCAGAAGGCGGCGCTCGTCGCCGACGTCACCCAGTCGCTCGTCGAGCGGCTGGGCAAGCCGGCTGGCGCGGTGCAGATCGTGATCGCCGAGCATTCGACCGAAAATTATGGCGCGGCCGGCATCCTGCTGGCCGATCGCGCGGCTGCGGCCCCGACACAGGAGGTCGCACCCGCGAATGGCTCACGATGAGAACCGCTCGGTAGCGCCAGCCTCTTCTCCCCTCCCGCCTGCGGGAGGGGTTGGGGGTGGGCATCCTGCCTCCAACGAAAAGCACCAGAAACCCGACATGGTCATATCGCCCACTCCCGCAAGCGGGGGGGCCGATGACGACCTGCCCGAGGCCCCCGAACACACCAAATCCGATCCGGAGCGGACCTGCATCCTCTCCGGCCGCAAGGCCGCGCGCGAGGACCTGATCCGGCTCGCGCTCGCGCCCGATGGCAGCGTCGCGCCCGATATCCGCGCCCGAGCGCCCGGCCGGGGCGCGTGGATCGGCGTGGATCGCGCGACGCTGGAGCAGGCGATCGCCAAGGGCCGCCTCACCAAGGCGCTGGCGCGCGCGTTCAAGGCCTCCGTCACCGTCCCCGCCGATCTGGCCGACCAGATCGAGAAGGCGCTGGAACGCGCCGCGCTCGACCGGCTCGGGCTGGAGGCGCGCGCGGGCGCATTGCTCACGGGCAGCGAGAAGATCGTCGATGCCGCGCGCAAGGGCTCGGTCGATCTGCTGCTCCACGCGCGCGATGCCGCAGCCGACGGCACGCGTCGGCTGGATCAGGCGCTGCGCGTCGGGCTCGGCGTGGAGGGGAGTGGCGAGCAGGGACTCGTAATCCCGGCCACACGCGCCATATTGTCGATGGCGCTGGGGCGGGAAAATGTGGTACATCTCGCCTTGATCGCGCCAGCCGCTGCTGCGCGCGTCTCTCATGCGCTAGGCCGGTGGCGCGGCTTTATTGGACGAGATGACGGCCCCTGACCCCTGCGATCCTTCGCAGGGCAGCAATGGGTGCATGACAGGTTTTTGAAGGGTTCGGGTTACCAGATGAGCGATAACGACAAGCCAAAGCTCGGAATGCGCGCGCCACTGGGCGTGCGCCGCACGGTCGAGACGGGCAAGGTCAAGCAGAGCTTCAGCCACGGCCGATCGAACACGGTCGTCGTCGAGGTCAAGAAGGCACGGACTTTCCGCAAACCGGGCGATCCCGCTCCGGTGGCCGAGCCCGAGGTGCAGGCCGCCGTCGAGGTCGCGCCGGAGCCCGTGGCCGTGCAGGCGCCGCAGCCGCAGCCGGTGGCTGCGCCCGTCGCACCGCCGCCCCCGCCCCGCCCGCAGGCGCCGATCCCGGCCGCCCGTCCGATGACGCCGCTGGAGCGTCGCGAACAGCAGGAGCGCCTGCTGCGCGAGGCCGACGAGGCGCGCATGAACGCGCTGGAGGAAGCCCGTCGCCGCGAGGAGCGTGAGCGCATCGAGGCCGGCGAGGAAGAGAAGCGCCGCGCCGAGGAAAAGGCGCGCGCCGCCGAGGAGCAGGCCGCCGCAGCGGAGGCCGCTCCGGCCGCCCCCGTGGCACCCGCCGCGGAAGCTCCGGCACAGCCCGCCGCCGCAGCCCCTGCCGAGGGCGCAGCCCCCGTCGCGGCGGCTCCGGAAGGACAGGCAGCGGCACCGGCTTCGGCCGCCCCCGCATCCACCGCTCCGGCATCGACGTCCACGTCGACCATGCCGCCGCCGCGTCGCTTCACGCCCGTGATCGCGCCGAAGCGTCCGGAGCCTGCGCGCCCCGTCACGCGCGGCCGCCCCGGCGACGATCGTCGTCAGGCCGGCAAGCTCACCGTCACCAAGGCGCTGGACGATGATACGTCGTCGGGCCGCGCCCGCAGCCTCGCCGCGCTGAAGCGCGCCCGCGAGAAGGAAAAGCGCGCCCATCAGGCAGGCGGCCCGCAGGCCAAGCAGGTTCGCGACGTCGTCGTGCCGGAAGCGATCACGGTGGCCGAACTGGCCAATCGTATGGCCGAGCGGACCGCCGATCTGGTGAAGGCGCTGTTCAAGATGGGCACGCCGGTCACCTCCAATCAGGTGATCGATCAGGATACGGCCGAACTGCTCGTGTCCGAATTCGGCCACAACATCCGCCGCGTCTCGGATAGCGATGTCGACATTCAGGCGGAAACCGATGTCGATAGCCCGGATACGCTGCAGCCGCGTCCGCCGGTCGTCACGATCATGGGCCATGTCGATCACGGCAAGACCAGCCTGCTCGATGCGCTGCGCGGCACCGATGTCGCCGCCGGCGAAGCGGGCGGCATCACGCAGCATATCGGCGCCTATCAGGTGACGCAGAAGGACGGATCGAAGATCACCTTCCTCGATACGCCCGGCCACGAAGCCTTCAGCGAAATGCGCGCGCGCGGCGCTGACGTGACCGACATCGTCGTGCTCGTCGTCGCCGGCGACGACGGCCTGCGCCCGCAGACGATCGAGTCGATCGCGCACATCAAGGCGGCGAACAAGCCGATGATCGTCGCGATCAACAAGATGGACAAGCCGGGCAGCAACGCCCAGCGCGTCCGCGAGGCGCTGCTGCAATATGACGTGCAGGTCGAGGAAATGGGTGGCGACACCCAGGACGTCGAAGTGTCGGCGCTCGCCAAGACCGGCCTCGATCAGCTGATCGAGAAGATCCAGCTGCAGGCCGAGCTGCTCGAACTGACCGCCAACCCCGATCGCGACGCCGAAGGCGTGGTGATCGAGGCGACGCTGGACAAGGGTCGCGGCCCGGTCGCGACGGTGCTCGTCCGTCGCGGCACGCTCAAGACCGGCGACGTCTTCGTCGTCGGCGCGGAAAGCGGCAAGGTGCGCGCCCTGATCGACGACAAGGGCAAGCAGGTGAAGAAGGCCGGCCCGTCCGTGCCGGTCGAGATTCTCGGCCTGTCGGGCGTGCCGCTGTCGGCCGATCCGCTGTCGGTGGTCGAGAATGAGGCGCGCGCGCGCGAGGTCGCGGCCTATCGCGCGGGCGTCATCCAGCAGAAGCGCACGACGAGCGCGCCCGCCAGCCTGGAATCGATGTTCTCGGCGCTGCGCCAGCAGCAGGCCCAGCAGTTCCCGCTGGTCGTGAAGGCCGATGCGCAGGGTTCGGTCGAGGCGATCGTGAGCTCGCTCAACAAGATCTCGACCGATCTCATCCAGGTCCGCATCCTGAATTCGGGCGTCGGCGGCATCACCGAGAGCGACGTGTCGCTCGCGGCGGCGTCGAAGGCTCCGATCATCGGCTTCAACGTCCGCGCCAATTCCAAGGCGCGCGACAACGCCACGCGGGATGGGGTCGCGCTCAAATATTATGACGTGATCTACGATCTTCTGGACGATATCCGCGCCGCCATGGCCGGCCAGCTCGGTCCGGAATATTTCGAAACGGTCGTCGGCCGCGCCGAAGTCCGCGAAGTCTTCTCCGCCGGCAAGCACGGCAAGGCGGCGGGCCTGCTCGTCACCGAGGGCTTCATCAAGAAGGACCTGCGCGCGCGCCTCACCCGCGACGACGTCATCGTCTACAACGGCAAGATCGCCTCGCTGCGTCGCTTCAAAGACGACGTGGCCGAGGTTCGCGCCGGCCTGGAATGCGGCGTCACGTTCGAGGGCTCGACCGACATCAAGGCGGGCGACTTCCTCGAAACGTTCGAGGTCGAGGAACGCGCACGCACGCTGTAACAGATCGTCCCCGGCCGTATTTCTTGCGGCCGGGGATGGAGCCCCTCCCAGATTCGTGTTAACCTCTGGTTAACCACTGATTCGGGGAAGTCGGGGGCCATATGTTCAGATCCGCTATTCTTGCGATTGTCTGTTCGACGACCGGGCTCATGCTTCCTGCGTTGGCAGGAGCTCAGTCGGTTACCACCAATTCCGATGTTTTCCTGTTCCGAAACGGGATCCTGGTCCAGGAGGATCACGCGCCGAGCATGGCGAGCGGAACGTCCGCCACCGTCAACATCAACCCTGGTGCAGGCGATCCTTTCGGCGCGCTGGTCACCGGCTCCGCCTATACGGATGGCACTGCTTATGCCTATTCCACGATCCTGAACTATCAGGGGCCGGGCGGTAGCATCGGCACGATCCAGGGCGATGGCGGCGGCGGGGTGACGTTCAGTTATCTGAACGCGGGCACCAGCGCAGTCCACGCTTATCTGGATCTCGACCTGGCGCAGCTTCGGCTCGATACGCAGAACGTCCAGGGATCGACGGGCGGAGACGCCTATGCCGCCCTGTTCGCCTACGGTTTTGCGCGCCTGAACGGGACCAGCATCTACGACGACGCCTTGCTCTTCCGTGCGGACGCGACGGACACCGGGCCGGGCTTTTCCTTCTCGCAATCGTTCAACGCGGCGATGACCAACACCACCACCAGCCTCGCCTGCGCCACCTATGCCAACAGCTACAACCTCTGCAGCGGAAGCGTCAGCGGCGTCCTGGATCTGGGCCTGATCGGCGTTGGCGACACTTTCGAACTGGACTATATCGTCAATGCGCGGGCACGGGCCGATATGATCGGAACGGAGGACACGCCGGGATATGCGCGCGCCTACAATGCCGGCTCCTGCTTCCCTTTCTGCAACAGTGCGCTTCGTCTTGAACCCGTCGAGGCGTCGATCATACCCGAACCGGAGAACTGGACACTGATGCTGCTCGGTTTCGGCACGCTGGGCACCGCGTTGCGCCGTCGGCGAATCCACACGATCAACTGATCGAAGGGCAGCGACTACCAGGAAAAGCGGCGTTGCATCGCCCGGTCAGCCTCGCTAAGGGAGCGCACCGCTGGTGACGGGGCTGTAGCTCAGATGGGAGAGCGCTGCAATCGCACTGCAGAGGTCAGGGGTTCGATTCCCCTCAGCTCCACCAGCGGTAATTCCTTGAAATATAGATAGTATTCAGCGTGCGCGCCGTATCTCGACGCGCTCACCATACTGCCGGCCGATGCGATCCCGCCCGATCGCCCCTGGCTCATAAGCTCCCGCGGTTGCACCGCTGCCGGATATTCCCGGCCTGGATCGCCGGAAATCGCCAATACCCGCGCCTCCCGTTCAGGCCCTCGCGCGCCTTGGCCCGATCCGCAAATACAGAATGAAACGTCGATCATTAAGACCACATCGGACCTATACTTCTCCGAGTCAAAATCGAGTCGATAGAAGTTCGGATATCCGTTGAAATAATAGAGACCCGAATTCACTGAGAATCGCATTGGCACGGTGCCCCCCTCTTGTTATCCGCCTTCGGCTTTCGGACGATCGATTCCGAAAGGGACTTCATAGATTCGAAGGGGGAATCGCGTGGTGCGTAAGCTTGTCGTAGCGACTTCGGTTGCGGTGCTTCTCATTCCGGCCGTGTCGGTTCCGGCCGCCCAGCCGTCCGGCGCCCAGAAGCAACAGGAAGCCGCCGCGAACGACGTTCCGCATTGCGCGCGCAAGCTCGGCACCGTGTCCGTGGCGGACGGCGATGATCCGTCGGGCTGGACCCAGTTCAGCCTGGCCCCGCCCTCCAAGCTGCTCAAGGTGCTGATCCAGCGCTCCGGCTGCTTCAATCTCGTCGATCGCGGCACCGGCCTGCGCGCGGCCGAGATCGAGCGGAACATCGGCGGCGATCTCGGCCATCAGCGCGGCGCGAACGTCGGGATCGGCCAGATCAAGGCGGCGGATTATGTGCTGGTCGCGGAAGTGCAGGCCGCCAATCGCAATGCATCGAGCAGCGCGGTGGGCGCCGGCATCGGTGGCCTGATCGGCGGCCGGTTCGGCGCGCTGGCCGGCGGCATCGGCAGCCGCAAGATGGAGGCGAACACCGTCCTCTCGCTCACCAATGTCCGCACCACCGAGACGATCCAGACCGAGGAGGGCTATGCCGTCAAGAACAGCCTGAGCTTCGGCGCGGGCGGCGGCGCCGGCTTCTTCGGCGGCGGCATCGGCGCGGTCGGCGGCGGCTATGACAATACGGACATCGGCAAGATCGTCACTTTGGCCTTCATCCAGGCCTATTCGAAGATGGTGACCGATCTGAATCTCGTCCAGCCCGGCGCCACCGGCACCGCGGAAGCGACGCCGACCAAGACCTTCACGGCCATGGCCCCGGTCGCCATGCGCAAGACGGCCGTCGCCTCGGCCGCGACGATCCGGACGCTGCCGCCCGGCGCGATCGTCTATCCCACCGGAAACAAGAACGGCCTGTGGTGGGAAGTGGCCGACGAGAATGACAATGTCGGCTGGGTGCTGAACACGAAGCTGCAGCCGACCCAGTAACGGTCATGTCCGCACGGGGCCGGCCGGGTGAAGCCGGCCCCGTGCGGCACCGCCCCGAGTCCCGTTTTTCGGGCGGATCGGGCGAGGAGCCCGGTAAGCCCTTGATGTCGGTGGCGGAGGAGCCCATTCGGGCGCCGTAGTGTCGTTTCCACCTTCCCTCCCCCTCGCCCCGCCCCTGCCAGTTCTCCGGAGCGACCAGCAGTGAGGCCACGGCGGCGCGGCCTCGCCTCGGTCAATGCCGAGGTCCGGGACGGCATCGTGCCCGCAGCGGACGCGCTCGCGCGCACCAGCGACATCGGGCCGCCCGCCTCCAGCCAGAATTATCGGATCGTGGCGCTCATCATCGCGAGCGCGCTGTTCATGGAATTCGTGGACGCGACCGTCCTCGCCACCGCGCTGCCGACGATGGCGCGCGATTTCGGCGTGCCGGCCCCCACGATGAGCGTGGCGCTCACCTCCTATCTGCTGGCGCTCGCCATCTTCATCCCCGCTTCCGGCGTGCTGGCCGATCGCTTCGGATCGCGCGTGATCTTCCGCGCGGCGATCCTGTTGTTCATGGTCGGCAGCCTCGCCTGCGGACAGGCCCCCACCTTGTCGATGATCGTCGTCGCCCGCTTCGTGCAGGGAATGGGCGGCGCGATGATGATCCCGGTCGGTCGGCTCGTGCTGCTGCGCTCCGTCGCCAAGAAGGATCTGGTCGATGCGATGTCGTGGCTCCTGGTGCCCGCGCTGATCGGCCCGATCCTCGGCCCGCCGCTCGGCGGCTTCATCGTCACCTATCTGGACTGGCGCTGGATCTTCTACATCAATCTGCCGGTGGGCCTGCTCGGCTTCTGGCTGGTCGGCCGCTTCATCGCCAATTTCCGCGAGGCCGATCCTCCCCGCTTCGACGGCAGGGGCTTCGTGCTGAGCGGCGTGTCGCTCGGCTGCCTGCTGTTCGGTTTCGAGATGCTGAGCCGCCCGGGCGAAGGCCGCATCGCGATCGCGCTGGTCGCCATCGGCGCGGTCACGGGCCTGCTCTACGTGCGCCACGCGCGCGGGCGGGCACATGCGATCCTCGATCTCACCTTGCTGCGCGACGACACGTTCCGCCTCTCCGTGATCGCCGGATCGATCACGCGCATCACGCAGGGCGCACAACCCTTCCTGCTGCCGCTGATGATGCAGATCGGCTTCGGCTTCTCGGCCGCCCGCAGCGGATCGATCACGGTCGCCACCGCGATCGGATCGCTCGCGATGAAGGCGTTCGCGCCGCGCATCCTGCGCCGCCTGGGCTTCCGCCGCGCGCTGATCGCCAACGGCGTGATCGCCACCGCCTGCTATGCGCTGTGCGGCCTGTTCAGCCCGAGCTGGCCGCTCTGGGCGATCTTCACGGTGCTCATCGCCGCCGGCTTCTTCATGTCGTTCCAGTTCACCGCCTACAACACGATCGCCTATGACGGCGTCGACAAGAGCGACATGAGCAGCGCGACCGCTTTCTATTCCACGCTACAGCAACTCATGCTGTCGCTCGGCATCTGCATCGGCGCGCTGGCGCTGCACGGAATGATGCTCGCGCGCGGCCACAGCAGCCCCGCCATCGCCGATTTCTCCGCCGCCTTCTGGATCGTCACCGCGATCTCCTTGTCCGCCACGATCTGGAATCTGCGCTTCGCCAGGGATGCGGGCCGGCAGATCAGCGGGCATGCCGGATCAGGCGAAGAGACAGCCTAATTCCCTGCCCCATCCTCCCCGCCAGGGGGAGGTGTCAGGCGCCGGCCTGACGGAGGGGGAGGAAGCAGGCCGATCGCGGACCTCCCCTGCGTCGCTTCGGCGCCCCCCTCCCCCGCCAGAGGGAGGATGACAGAACCAGCTCCGCCCTACTTCGGCTTGCTGATGAAGTCGTACACCGCCAGTCCCGGCAATTCGGGCGGCGGGGTCAGCACCTCGGGGTGGGACAGGGTCTCGCGGGCATTTTCGTAGCCGATCCGCCAGTGATCCTCCATCGTCCAGCGCGAGAACTCATAGTCCTTGGACTGCTTCTCGTAGCTCGGCGACTTATAGATCAGCTGGACGATATTATAGACGGCCGGGTCGGATGCCTCCGCCAGCAGCTTGGCCGCCGGGGTCGCCGCCAGTTCGGGCGGCATGTCCTTCATCAGCTCGCGATAGGCCGCGCGCAATTTCTGCTTCGCCGCGAACTCCTGCGTGGCGAGGCGGGTGCGGCTGGAATATTGCACCTCCTTGATCCGCGTCGCCACGCCCGCGAGATCGATCGGCAGCGCGCCCGCCGCGCTCCACAGATCGACCTGGAAAATCAGCGTATCGAGCTTGGACTGCGCCGACAGCACCCAGCTGAGCGGCGTGTTGGAAACGAGCCCGCCGTCCCAGTAATATTTGCCCTCGATCTCCACCGGGCCGAACGCGGGCGGCAACGCGCCGCTCGCCATGATATGCTCGGGGATGATCGTGTCGGTGGCGTTGTCGAAATACGCGAAATTGGCGGTCTCGACGTCAACCGCGCCCACACTGAACCGCATCGTGCCGGGATGGTTGATGCGATCGAAATCGACGAGCCGCTCCAGCGTCGTCTTCAGGTCCGATGTGCCGTACCAGCTGGTCGCGCCGTCCGCGCCGTCCGATCGCGCGAAGGGCGGGGGCATGCGCGGCGTGAAGAAGCCATTCACGCCCTTCGCCATCACGCCCGCCGCCGCCAGCTGATTGACGATGCCGCGTGCCGGGCCGTCGCGCAGGAAATCGGGCAGCAGATCGCTCCACGAGATCGTGCTGGTGCTGACCAGCTCCCAGAAGGCGCGCAGCTTGGCGACGCGCTCCTCGGGCGGATTGCCGGCGATGATCGCGCTGTTGACCGCGCCGATGGAAATGCCCGCGATCCAGCTGGGTTCGATCCCGTCCTCGGCCAGCGCCTCATAGACGCCCGCCTGATAGGCACCGAGCGCGCCGCCGCCCTGCAGCAGCAGCGCCACGCTTTCGAACGGTGTTCCGGTGACGCACGGCTTGGCGGCGGGCGCCTTCGTGGGGCGGCGCTGGGTGCTCATGCCGGAGATCCGAGGACAGGATGAGAGGGGAGCAGAAACTGCATCGAGGCACCTTCCTCTTGCGCCGTTGCCGAGACAACGCCACTTCCGACTGTTCGTGGATAGGGGTCATCGGCCCCCGGTGCGAGGGCCGATACAGGCGGGCTGCGGCGGGCGACGGATCATGCGGAACAGCGTCTTGCTGCGTCCCGCTGATCCCCCGCCTCCGGCAGCGGCCCCGATTGCCTTACTGCGCCGTCCAGCCGCCATCGACCGGGATGGCGATGCCGGTCATCTGCGCGGCCGCATCGGTGCACAGGAACGCCGCCAGCTCACCCATCTGCTCGGGCGTGGCGAACTGCTTGGAGGGCTGCTTCTCGCTCAGCAGATTCTCGGTCGCCTGCTCCACGCTGATGCCGTCGCGCGCGGCATTGTCCTCGATCTGCTTCTGAACGAGCGGGGTGTGGACCCAGCCGGGGCAGATCGTGTTGCAGGTGACGCCCGTGCCCGCCGTCTCCAGCGCGACCACCTTGCTCATGCCGACCACGCCATGCTTGGCGGCGACATAGGCGGCCTTGTGCGTGCTGCCGATCAGGCCGTGGACCGAACCGATGTTGATGATGCGGCCGAAGCCCTTCTCCTTCATGTAGGGAAGCGCCGCATGCATGCCCCAGAACACGCCCGAAAGGTTGATCGCGATGATCGCGTTCCACTTCTCGGCCGGGAAATCCTCCAGATTGGCCGTGTACTGGATGCCGGCATTGTTCACGAGGATGTCGATCTTGCCGAAGCTGCTCACGCACAGATCGACCATGGCCTTCACCTCGTCGGGCTTGGAGATGTCGGCGCCGCTATAGACGGCCTTGATGCCGTGCTTGGTTTCCAGGTTCACCCGCTCCGCCTCGATCGCGGCGGCATCCCCGAAGCCGTTGATGACAAGATTTACGCCTTTGGAAGCAAGAACATGCGCGATTCCGAGCCCAATCCCGCTAGTCGATCCGGTGACGACGGCGCTAAGTCCCTTAAGCATCTGAAGTTTCCCCGCTTGGAATTGTCCTCGGATCGCTTCGCCGAACCAGAATAGGTCCGGGGAATCGACCTTGCCGTCTCATCTAGCGTGCGGTACGTCAGGCTACCACTGTAAAGTCGGGGATACCTTGGCAGTGGTTGGGGGGACATTATGGCGACGCAGACCATGCCGAAGCCGGGGGCGACGCCGGAGTCCAAGCCAAATTCAACGCCATACAAGCCAGGGCTGAACAGCAAGAAGGTCAACCTCGCGCTGCAGGGCGGCGGTGCGCACGGCGCCTTCGCCTGGGGCGTGCTCGATCGGCTGCTGGAGGATGGGCGCGTCACTTTCGATGCCGTGAGCGCGACCAGCGCGGGCGCGATGAACGCCACCGTGCTGGGCTACGGCCTCACGATCGGCGGCGCGGACGGCGCGCGCGAGGAACTGCACAAATTCTGGAAGAAGATCAGCGACGAAGGCGCCAAGGGCCCGCTGCAGCCGTCCCTGATCGACAAGATGCTGGGCAATGACAGCCTGGACTACAGCCCGGTCTTCCTGATGATGGATCTGCTGTCGCGGGTCATGTCGCCGTACGAACTCAATCCGATGAACGTGAATCCGCTCCGCAAGGTGCTGGAGGACTCGGTCGATTTCAACGTGCTGCGCGAAGGCTGCCCGATCAAACTGTTCCTCTCGGCCACGAACGTCCGCACCGGCAAGGTCCGCATGTTCGAAAATCACGAGATCGGGCCGGATCAGGTGCTGGCCTCGGGCTGCCTGCCCTTCATGTTCCAGACCGTGGAGATCGATGGCGAAGGCTATTGGGACGGCGGCTATATGGGCAATCCGGCCATCTTCCCGCTGATCTACGGCAGCGAGACGAACGATGTCGTGATCGTCCACATCAATCCGCTCAACCGCGACGAGATTCCGAAGACGGCGAAGGACATCCTCAATCGCCTGAACGAGATCAGCTTCAATTCCAGCCTGATGCGCGAGATGCGCGCGATCGCCTTCGTCAGCCATCTGATCGACGACGGCCAGCTGGACGACGACAAGCATCGCCGGATGCTGATCCATTCGATCCAGGACGAGGCGTTCATGACCAGCCTGGGCGTGACGAGCAAGCTCAACCCGGACTGGAAATTCCTTCAGAAGCTCCGCGACGTGGGCCGTGCCTGCGCCAGCAAGTGGCTGGACGAGCATTTCGCCGACGTCGGCGTCCGCTCCTCGACGGATATCAAATCCTCTTTCCTGTAACAGGTTTTCCATATCCGTTCGCGCCAGGGGGGTTGCCGACCGATGACGCCTGAAGAAATCCTCAAGCTGCCGTCCATGCCGGCCGCGGCGCCCAGCTACCCGCTCGGGCCGTACCGGTTCATCAACCGCGAATATCTGATCATCACCTACGAGACGGACCCGGTCGCGCTGCGCGCCGCCGTGCCGGAGCCGCTGGTGCCGAACGAGGAAAATCTGGTTCTCTACGAGTGGATCCTGATGCCCGACAGTTCGGGCTTCGGCGATTATACCGAAAGCGGCATCGTCATCCCCTGCACGTTCAACGGGGAGCCGATCAACTACACCGCCCAGATGTATCTGGATGATGAGCCGCCGATCAGCGCGGGCCGCGAAATCTGGGGCTTCCCCAAGAAATATGCGCTGCCCAAGCTCACCGTGAACAGCGATACGCTCACCGGCACGCTCTATTATGCGGGTCAGCTCGTCGCGATGGGCACCATGACCTACAAGTGGAAGGAAAGCCCCGGCGGGATCGAGGCGATGGCCAAGGGCATGACGAAGACGTCGTGCAACCTGAAGATCATCCCCGATGTCGATGGCAGCCCCAAGATCTGCCAGCTCGTGGCCTACAATCTCGAGAATATCACCGTGAAGGGCAGCTGGGTCGGCCCCGCGCGGCTGGAACTCATCCCGCACGTCAACGCGCCGGTCGCCGATCTGCCGATCAAGCGCATCGTCGGCGGAAAGCATTATGTGGGCGATCTCACTCTGCCGCACGGCCGGGTGCTGTTCGACTATATCAAAGACGCTCAGGGCTGAGGGGGGCAAGGCCATGAACAAGCAGGATGTGCTGAAGCTCAGCTCGATGCCGCTGCAGAGCCCGACCTATCCGGAGGGCCCGTACAAATTCTTCGAGCGCCAGTATCTGGTCATCTATTACCGCACCGATCCGGCGCTGATCCGCAAGATGCTGCCCGAGCCGCTGGAGCCCGATGGCGACACCGTCTCCGTCCAGTGGCTCGATCTACCCGACGGCGAGGGCTTCGGCGCTTACTCCGCCGCGCTGCAGGCGATCCCCTGCACGTTCGACGGCGAGAAATGCACGTTCCTCACCCAGATGTACGTCGACAATTGCCCGCCGCTCGCGGGCGGTCGCGAAATCTGGGGCTATCCGATGAAATATGGTATCGCGAAGCTGGAAACGGCCAGCGACACGCTCACCGGAACGCTCACCTATTCCGGCCAGCGCGCGGCCAGCGGCACGATGGTCTACAAGCACAACGCCGTCGCCGATAAGACCGAGCTGGAAGCTCTGCTGAAGCGCACGCAGGTGACGCTGAAGCTGATCCCCGACATCGATGGGTCGGCGGCGATCGCCCAGCTGGTCGGCATCAACTTCGCCGACATCGTCGTGAAGGGCGCCTGGACCGGCCGCGCGCAGCTGGAGCTGATCCCCTCGGTCAACTGCCCGATGGCCGACCTGCCCGTGCTGGAACACAAAGGCGGGCTCCACCTCGTCACGGACATGACCCTGCCCTACGGCCGCGTCCTGCACGATTATCTCGACCAGAATGCCGATCTCGCGCGCGCGCCGATCGGCTCCTCCGGCCAGGGCGATCTCTCGGGCGGCGGTGATCCGATGGTGGCCGCGAACTGAGGTCGATCGTCCTCGACCACAACATTCGTCTTTGCGACCCCGGCCTGAGCCGGGGTCGCAAAGACGATCCTACGAAAGAGGATCACGCTTTGGGAGCGGCGGCGCCCCTCAGATGAAGTTGTTCGGCCAGATCACCGATCGCCACATATGCGCGGTCGTCGATCCATCGAAGCCCAGCCCTTCCTCGGGCTCGCGGAAATGGCGGCCGATGATGTCGGTGAAGATCTCCGGATCGAAGGGCGGCGTGTCGTCGAAGAAATAGGTGTCGTAGAGCGTCACCAGCCGCGCCGACATGTACCAGCGATGCCCGCGCGCATGCTCGGCATCGCGGCGGATATAGTCCGGCGGCACATAATCGGGGCCGAAGAAGCGATCATAGCTTTCGGGATAGGCATAGCCCGCCGCCTCGTCCGCATAATAGCGCAGCGCCTGATGATATTGCACCGCCCACGCGATTTCGGGATCGACATAGGGCGCGATCATCTGCGCGCCCCAATAGCCATGATCGGTGCGGATGAGGCAGCCGTTGGAGATGTCGTGCAGCAGGCAGGCCAGCACGATCTTCTCGTCCTGCCCGTCATCCAGCGCGCGCTTGGCGCTCACCGTCAGGTGACGGATCACGATGTCCGACATGCGGAAGCGCAGGAAGTCCACCAGCTTCGGCCGCTCGGGCATACGCGGCAGCGCCGGATTGTCGCCCATCATGAACACGTGGTCCGCGTCCATCATCCCGAACATCTCCGGTTCGGGATCTGCCACGCTCGTCCCGACCCGCCCGACCGGGGCCGGCACGATCATCCGCGTGCGGCCGGCCTGCGGGAAATCATCATCCTCGTTCATCGCCGTCATCTTTCTGCTTTTGGCGGGCGGCCTCTCTATCAATTGACATGGGAGTTCCGCAAATTGCGCGGCACTCTGCCCACGGGAGCCCGCCGCCGATGACCTTCGCGCCCAGCCGCCGCCAGTTGATCACGACCGCGATCGGAGCTCCGGCGCTGCTCGCCTCCTCGGGGGTTCTCGCCGCGCCCGGTTCGGCCCCGGCACCCCAGCCAACGCTCGCCCCCAACTCCATCGCCATCGCCGATCTGCCTGGCCATTTCGATATCGAGCCCGGCTATCACAATCTGGAGGCCGGCTATTGGAGCATGATGCCGCGCGTCGTGGCCGACGCCTTCGTGCGCCATACGCAGCATGTGAACCGCGCCAATTCCATCTATGCGCGCAACGTCCTGCCGGAAGGCGACACGCTCGCACATGACAGCCGCGCCGCCACCGCCGCCATCGCCCGGCAGGTCGGCTGCGCGCCCGAGGAGATCGCGATCACGCGCAGCGGATCGGATGCGCTGCAGATGCTGATCGTCAACTATAAGGGCCTGAAGCCCGGCGACGGCGTGATCCATTGCGATCTGGATTACGATTCTACCATCTGCGCGATGGATTGGCTCGGCACGCACAAGCAGGCGGAGGTCGTCCGCTTCGCCATGCCGGAGCCCGCCACCACCGCGAACATCCTCGCCGCCTATGAGGATGTGCTGAAGCGCACGCCCAGGGCCAGGCTGCTGCTCGTCACGCAGGTCTCGAACCGCACCGGCCTCGTCACGCCCGTGAAGGAGATCGTGGCGATGGCCCGCGCGCGCGGCGTCGATACGATCGTGGACGCCGCCCACGGCATCGCCCTGATCGATTTCCAGCTCGACGATCTCGGCGCCGATTTCGTCGGCTGGTCGGTCCACAAATGGACCTCGGCCCCGCTCGGCACGGGCGCGATGTACATCCGCAAGAGCCGCATCGCGGACATCGACATCGCTTATGGCAACACGCACATCGATCCGGCCAACATCAATGCGCGCGTCCCCGCCGGCACGATCGATTTCGCCGCGATTCTCTCGATCCCCACCGCCGTCGATTTCCACTTCGCGGTCGGCGCGGCCGCCAAGGAAAAGCATATGCGCGCGCTGCGCGATCGCTGGGTGAACCAGGTGCGCGATCTCCGGACTGTCGAGATCATGGTGCCCGACGATCCCGCCCGCTACGCGACGATCACCGGCTTCCGCCTGAAGGGTATGGATACGGACGCGAAGGCGCAGGCCGTGCAGAAGGCCCTGTTCGAGAAGCACAGGGTGCTGACCATCTGGCGCGCGGGCGTGGACAAGGGCCCGGTGATCCGCGTGACCCCCGGCTTCTACAGCACGACCGAGGATATGGACGCGCTGGCGAAAGCCCTCCGCGCGGAGCATGCGATGTTTATCTGAGTGCCACTCCTTCACCGTTTGCCCTGAGCTTGTCGAAGGGCCGTCCTTCTAACGCGAGGAAGGAAAGAACGGTGCTTCGACAAGCTCAGCACGAACGGCGGGGGTGAAAGCCAGCGCCCCTCACAAAAAACTGTGGATGTTTCGCGCCCATCCTGACTCGCGCCCTTGCGCCCGCCTCTCCGATCCGCAGAGAGTATCGGCCATGTCCGTCCGCATCGATCTCGGCACCGATCCGGCCGGAAGCTCCGCTCCGATCGATCTGGAAGAGCTGCTCGCCACCCGTCTGCTCGTCCAGGGCAATTCGGGTTCGGGAAAGTCGCATCTGCTGCGCCGTCTGCTGGAAGAGAGCGCGCCCTGGGTGCAGCAGGTGATCATCGATCCCGAGGGCGATTTCGTCTCGCTCGCGGACCGCTTCGATCATCTCGCCGTCGATGCGGCTGAGTATAGCGAGGGTGAGATCGCCGGCATCGCCGCGCGCGTGCGCGAGCATCGCGTGTCGGTGATCCTCAATCTCGAAGGGCTGGAGGTGGACGCCCAGCTCCGCTGCGCCGGCGCCTTCCTCAATCGCCTGTTCGATGCCCCGCGCGACCAGTGGTTCCCCGCCATCGTCGTCGTGGACGAAGCCCAGCTCTTCGCCCCCGCCGCCGCCGGCGAGGTGGGCGAGGAAGCGCGCCGCGTTTCGCTCGCCGCGATGACGAACCTGATGTGCCGCGGCCGCAAGCGCGGCCTCGCCGGCATCATCGCCACCCAGCGCCTCGCCAAGCTCGCCAAGAATGTCGCGGCCGAAGCCTCGAACTTCCTGATGGGGCGCACCTTCCTCGATATCGACATGGCGCGCGCGGCCGACCTGCTCGGCATGGAGCGCCGCCAGGCCGAACAGATTCGCGATCTGGAGCGCGGCCAGTTCCTCGCGCTCGGGCCAGCCCTCGCGCGCCGCCCCTATCTCGTGCGCATCGGCCCGGTGCAGACCGGCACGCGCGGCGGCAGCCCCGGCCTCGCCCCTCTTCCCGAGCGCACCGGCGAGGAGCGCCAGTCTTTGCTGTTCGACATGCTGGAGGAAGAGCCCGTCGCCAAGGCGCCGCCGCCCTCCTCGCCCGCCGTGCCGATGGAAATGCTGTTCCGCCCGCGTCCCATGGCCATCGCCGCCATGGCGCCCACCGAACCGGCGGGCCCGGACGACGAGGCGCTCGCCGCCATCTCGGACGAGGTGATCGCCGAAATGGTGATGGACGAGGATGCGATGCTGCGCGGCGGCGCGGCCCTCTATCAGGATTATGCGCTGCGCTGCCGGATGCGCGGCGCCGCCCGCCCGCCGCTGGCGATGACGGCCTTCTCGCGCGCGCTCGCCCTCGGCCGCGCCGGAATCTCGACGGCAGAGGCCGAGACGGACTGGGCCGAGGCGATCGCACTGGGCGATCGCCTGCCCGAGGATCTGCTCGGCCTGTTCCTGATGATCGCCCGCGCCGCGCGCGAATCCGCCCCCTGCCCCACGATCGACGATATGGCGCGCGTCTACGGCACGCAGTCGCTCGGCCGCGTGCGGCGTCTGGTCGGCTATCTGGAGGCGCAGGGCGTGATCGCCACGCGCACCGATTTCCGCGGCCGCCGCTCGATCGGCATTCCCGAACTGGGCTGGTCCACCGGCGTCGAAAGCGAAGGCGGCACCCGCACCGAGCCCGGCGAAGCGGGCTTCACCACCCACTGAGCAAAAACAAAACCCGTTTGCCCTGAGCCTGTCGAAGGGCCGTCCTTCTTTCTCAAGACCGCGGAAAAGAAAGACGGTGCTTCGACAAGCTCAGCACCAACGGAGAGTGGGAGCGCTTTCTCCCCCATCTCCGACGTCAGATCTCGCCTTCGTCCTCATCCAGCGCCAGCGGCAGGCGCAGCCAGAAGCAGGCGCCGCCCTCGTGCCGGTTCTCGCAACCCACCGTGCCGCCATGCCGCTCGATCACGGTCTGCACGAAGGCCAGCCCCAGCCCCGCGCCGCCCTGATTGCGATGGCTCCGATCCTCTGCGGTGCGGAAGCGCTCGAACACGCTGTTGATCAGTTCGGGTGCGATCCCGGCGCCTTCGTCCTCGATCCGGCAGACGAGCATCGGCCGCCCTTCCTCGCCGCGCGGCAGCGCGATCGTGCAGAAGACGCGGCCATAAGGCGGGCTGTGCTTCACCGCATTGTTGATCAGGTTGACGAGCGCGCGCGTCAGCAGCGCATGATCGCCGCGCACCAGATGCTCGAGGCCGTCATATTCGGTCGTGATGTCGATGCCGTTCTTGCTGGCCAGCGCCCACTGGTCGTCGGCCGCCTCGATCAGCAGGGTCGAGAAATCCAGCAGATCGTCCGCATAAGCGGCGGATTCGGCACGGGCGAGCTGCACATAGGCATCCGCCAGCCCCAGCGTCCGCCGCGCATAGGCCGCGATCCGCGCGCGCACCTCGCGATCGTCCAATCCCTGATCCAGCAAAGCGAGGATCGAGGCCTGCGGCGATCGCATGTCGTGCGTCAGCAGTTGCAGCGCCTCCTCGCGCTGGCGGGTGGCGAGGCGGATCGCGCTGATGTCGGTCAGCCGCGCGATCCAGCCCACGCGTTCGCTCTGCGCCGACGCAAGCGGGGCGACCGTGACGATGAAGATGCTGCCGTCGCGCGCCACCAGTTCGCGCTCGCCCGCCTGCGCCAGCGGCACCGCCGCGATCGGCGTGCGCGACAGATCGGCCAGCAGCCCGTCGATCGTCGGTGCCGTCCCGCCGTCCGCCAGCGCCTCGCCGAACAGGTCGTGCGCCGCCTGGTTGGCGACGAGCATCGTGCCCTCGCGATCCAGCACCAGGGTGGGATCGGGCAGGCTCTGCAGGCTGTCTGAGAAGAACTGGCGAAGGTCGCGCACGCGCTCGATCGCGCGCTCCAGCAATTCGGTCTGCTCGGCCACGGGATCGCCGAACATGAAGGGATCGCGCTCGGGTCGGGGCGCGCCCGGCAGCACGTCCGGCTCCTCGCCCAGTTCCTTCAGCTCGCCCGACATGAAGGCGCTGGTCGCCGCCAGCCGTCGCCACGCCCAGAGCGGATAGACCACCGCCAGCGCCGCGAGCCCCCCCGTCGGCGGCAGCCAGAAATTGGCGAAGCGCAGCAGCAGCGCGCTCGCCGTCAGCATCCCCGCCATCAGGCTCACGCCGATGATCAGGTTCACGCGCGGCGGCAGGCGCAGCAGCGCGACGAGCAGGATCGTGAGCGGCAGCAGCGTATAGGCGCCCACCGCGAACGTGCCGGCCGGATGGATCAGATCGTCGTGGATCAATCCCTCGACGACATTGCCGAGGATCTCCACCCCCGGCATCGCCGAGGTGCCGCCGCTCTCCGGTACCGGATATTGGTCGCCCGATCCCGCCGCCGTATTGCCGATCAGCACGATCTTGTTGTGGAAGAATTCGGGCGGCACCTCGCCGTTCAGCACGGAATGGAACGAGACGGTGGGGAAGCGCCCGCCGAGCGCACCGAAGCGCACCAGAGCGGGCGCCGCCACGGTGAACCGGCCCGCCGGCAGCGCCTCCGCGCCATGCCGGCGGAAGGCCGGCGAGGGGTGGCCGAATGCGGTCTGATAGAGCGCCTCGGCGAGGTGCGGCCAGCGCTGCCCGCCTCCGCCCGCGACCAGACCCGCGCGCCGCACGATCCCGTCCTCGTCGAACGTGACGACCGCCTGCGCCGTGCCGTGGACGGCGGCGGCCACCGGCGGCACCGGCTTCTCGGGATCGAACGGCGCGCCGTTCGCGCCGGGGATCGCGAAGGCGATGGGCAGCGTCACCTTGCCGCTGGCGCGCATCGCCGCCGCCAGATCGACATCGTCGGGATGCGGCTCCACGAACAGCACGTCATAGCCGATCGCCGCCGGCCGCGCGGCGGAGAGGGTGCGGATCAGCCCGGCATGGACCGAGCGCGGCCACGGCCACACGCCGATCGCGCCGAGGCTCGGCTCGTCGATCGCCACGATCGCCACGTGCGGATCGGGTTTGGCCGGGCTGAAGCGGACCAGACTGTCGTAGAGCAGATTGTCGCCGCGCGCGATCAGGCCGACGGCCCCCGCCATCATCACCGTTCCGATCGCAAGGATCGAGACGAAAAGCCATTCGAGGAGAAGGCGGCTCCGCACTCCGCTCCGCTGCGCTCCCTCACGATCCGGCGTGGCCGGGTGCCCTGTCATACTATCGTACCGATTCGGAGAGGCAAACAGGCGGCGCGATCAATCGCCGGTCTTGGCGCCGGTCTTGGGAGCGCCGTTGCCCAGATCGCCCGGAATGGCGATGTGGTGATCGTAGGGAATGTCCTGCGGCAGTCCTTCCAGCCCGTTCACGTCGATCGCGGAGGCACGGATATAATAAGTGCCGTTGGGCAGCGACGACACGGTCGCTTTCGGCGCCTTGCTGGTGACTTCGCTGCGGAGATCCCGGAAATCGGCATCGGCCGCCACCACGAGGCGATAGGCCAGCGCGGCGTCCATCGGCTGGAACGAGAAGATCAGCGTGCCGTCGCGCTGGTGGCCCACGGGGCTCAGGATTTCGGGCGGCGGCAGCAGGGCGATCGGCTTACCGGTCGATTGATCGTCCGATCGCGCGCCATAGCCCGCATCCAGCCCGATCCCGCCATCCTTGCCCTCGACGCCGACCGCGCCCTTCAGCACTTCGGCCGTCCCGGCTTTCTGATCGTCGGCATAGGATACGCGGAAATCGGTGCCGCGCACCGCCGCCACAGAAACCGGCGTGCGGATCTCGAACGAGGTGCTGCCGTCCTTGCTGGGCGTCACCTGCGCCTCGCTGCGGCCCGCCTCCAGCGCCAGCACGCGCTGCACGCGATTGGAGATCAGCACCTTGCGGAGGCGCACGATCCGGACCGTGCTCAGCGACGGCAGGGTGACGGCGGTGCCGTCGCTCAACTGGAAGGCGACCGAACTGTTCGCGCCGGTCGCGATGCGGATCCCCTCGCCCACCAGCATGCCGAGGCGCGCCGGGCCCTGCTGCCCGATCGTCACGTTGCCGCGAAAGGCGATGATGCGGGCACCCTGCACCTCGGTCTTCAGCAGGGCCGCCGGGATCTGCAGCGTCGTGCCCGGCGCAAGGCGCATCGGATTGGCGATATTGTTGGCGCGCTGCACCTGCGCCGCCGCGTCGGGACTGGTGAGATAGACGGCGGCGATCTTCGGCAGCGTGTCGCCGGGCCGTGTGCGATAGGCGAAGGGCGCGCCGGATCCAGCCTCGTAAGGCTGAGGAGCCTGCGCGAAAGCCGGCGTTGCAACAGCGAGAAGCAGTGCGAGCGCCGGCGTCAATTTCACCAAGTTTCTCCGGCCGTGGGATCGATCTTCTCGAGCCGATAGCCATAACTGTAGACTGGCACCAGCTTGTAACCGAGCGCCGGGCGCAGCCGCAGTTTCTCGCGCACCCGCGACACGTGCACGTCCAGCGTGCGCGTCATCAGATCGGGATCGTGCCCCCACACCGCATCCATCATGTAGGAGCGGGACATGGCGCGATCGAGATTGCGGAACAGCAGCAGGCCGAGTTCGAATTCCTTCGGCGTCAGCGGGATCTGGTCGGGCCCGATCGAAACCGATCCCAGGCGATGATCGAACACATGATTGTCGAACCGCTCGATATCCTTGGCTGGCGCCGGATAGGAGCGGCGCAGCAGCGCATTGACGCGCGCGATCAGCTCGCCACCGCGCACGGGCTTGGCGACATAATCGTCGGCACCGGCATCCAGCGCCTGCACGATATCGGCTTCGTCGACGCGGCTGGTGAGGAACAGGATCGGCATCGGGCCGTCCAGATGCGCACGCGCCCAGCGCAGCACGTCGATCCCGGCCACCTCCGGCACGTTCCAGTCGAGCACCAGCATGTCGAACGTCTCGCGCTTCAGGCGGGCGAGCATCGCCTTGCCGTCGGCGAAACATTGCACGGCATGGCCCGCGGTCTGCAGCGTGGCCAGCACATGCTCGGCCAGAGCGGTATCATCTTCCAGCACACCGATACGCATAGGATAGGCCGTGAGCCTCCTCAGGGATTTCGCCTTGTCGGCATTAGCCCAACTCGGCTCGTTCGCATAATCGTCGCTCGATCCGCTGGCGCGAAGCAGGGCTGCGGCGGAAGGCGAAAAGGCGCCATCAAACGCATCCTCGTTTCGATCCTGAATCACCACTCGATCCCCCATCGCACGCACATCGTCACGCACGCCCGCACTGCGGACGCGTTGAAATCATTCGCGGCCCGAATAGCCGCGAACATCCGTCATTTTGATCAGCCGCCGATCACCAGCCCGGCAAGACGAGCAAAGATCATCCAGCACGCAATGGCGCTGACCGTGCAGAAAATAACACGATCGGTCCGCCGCCATTTCTCGGAATCACCCGGCATATTCAGATCAGCGAAATTCAGAAAGAATGGCTGAAAACGAATATCGCCGGAGAAAGACTGCGTGGACATGGACGAATTCCCGAATGACGGGATCATCGATACGGAGTGCGCCCCCGATCCACAACAAGGCAATCGTAAAGGGTTGTTACGCTCCGCCCACAGCGGCGGGCGGAGCAAGGCGAGCCGGCGCCGCGCGATCGGATCGACTTGGCAATGCGCGGCGAACGCGCATTACCGGGCAGGAGCCTAGGAGCGCTCGTCCGCCAGCGCGAGGAGATAGCGGCCATAGCCGGTCTTCGCATAGGTTTCGCCGTGGCGGCGCAACTGCGCGACATCGATGAAGCCCGCCTCGAACGCGATTTCCTCCAGACACGCGATCTGCAGCCCCTGCCGGTGCTGGACGGTGCGGACGAACTCGGACGCCTCCAGCAGGCTGTCATGCGTGCCGGTATCCAGCCACGCATCGCCGCGCGTCAGCGGCTCCACATAGAGGTCGCCCATTTCCATGTAGAGCCGGTTGAGATCGGTGATCTCCAGTTCCCCACGCGCGCTCGGCTTGATCGTGGCGGCCAGATCGCAGACGCGCTCGTCATAGAAGTACAGACCCGTCACCGCATGATGCGATTTCGGCTTTTCGGGCTTTTCCTCGATCGACAGCGCCCGGCCCTCGGCATCCAGCTCGACGACGCCATAAGCCTTCGGATTCTCGACGCGATACGAGAAGACAGTGGCCCCCGTCTCGCGCGACGCGACACGCCGCAGGCGCTGGCCCAGCCCCGCGCCGAAGAAGATATTGTCGCCCAGTACGAGCGCCGCCTTGCCCCCGTCGACGAACGGCGCGCCGATCGTGAACGCCTGCGCCAGCCCTTCCGGCTTCGGCTGCAGCGCATATTCGATCCGGAGGCCGAATTGCTCGCCGCTGCCGAACAGGCGGCGATAATTGTCGAGATATTCGGGCGACGAGATGATGAGGATCTCGCGCATGCCTGCCAGCATCAGCACCGACATCGGATAATAGATCATCGGCTTGTCGTAGATCGGCAGCAGCTGCTTGTTCACAGCCAGGGTCGCCGGGTGGAGGCGCGTGCCGCTGCCGCCCGCCAAAATGATACCCTTCATGCCGTCACCTTCTCTGCAAGCAATATGTCCACGATCTCGTCGATCGCCTCGCGCCACGGACGGGGTGCGATTCCGTAATCCCGGGTGATCTTGCCCGTCGCCAGCCGCGAATTGGCCGGGCGCCGCGCCGGCGTCGGATAGTCCGCCGTCGTGATCGCCGAAACTTGGGGGCTGGGGCCGCCCCGCGTCGCGGCGCGCGCGAACACCGCCTCCGCCAGGCCATGCCAACTCGCCTCGCCCGCATTGACGAAATGATAGGTGCCTGTGGGCGCCCGATCGTCCGTCAGCAGGCGATCGAGGATCGTCGCCACGGCATCCGCAATATCCAGCGCCGACGTAGGGCAGCCATGCTGGTCCGCCACCACGCGCAGTTCCGGGCGCTCGGCGCCCACGCGCAACATCGTCTTGATGAAATTGGCGCCGAACGGGCTCACCACCCACGCCGTCCGCAGGATCACATGGGCCGGATTGGCGCTGCGGATCGCCTGCTCGCCACCCTCCTTCGACGCGCCATAGACGCCGATCGGCGCGACCGGATCGCCCTCGGCGTAGAAGCCGTCCCGCGATCCATCGAACACATAATCTGTCGAGAGATGGACGATCGGAATGGCGCGCGCCGCCGTGCCTGCCGCCAGCGCGGCCGGGCCGATCGCATTGGCGCGCCACGCCGCGACGACGTCGCTCTCGGCCTTGTCCACCGCCGTATAGGCACCGCTGCTGACGACGGCCGCCCAGTCGCGGCTCGCCAGCATCGCCTCGATCGAGGCGGGATCGGACAGGTCCAGTTCGCTCCGCGACGGCATCACCAGATCGAACCGATCGCCCGCCACCTGCCGCAGCGCCGTACCGACCTGCCCCGATCCGCCCGTGACGAGGACGGCGCGGCTCATCCCTTCAGACCGAGGCGCTTCGAGGCATCCTTCTCGACGAGCGGACGCCACCAGGCTTCGTTGTCGAGATACCAGTTCACCGTGCGCGCGATCCCGCTGTCGAAGCTTTCCTGCGCCTTCCAGCCCAGCTCGCGCTCCAGCTTGGAAGGATCGATCGCATAGCGATGATCATGGCCCGGCCGATCGGTGACATAGCCGATCTGCTCCTCATATTTCTTGCCGTCGGCGCGCGGGCGGACCTCGTCGAGCGTGGCGCAGATGCGCTTCACCACATCGATGTTCGTCTTCTCCGCGCGGCCGCCGATGATGTAGCTCTGGCCGATCACGCCCTTTTCGAACACCGTGGTCAGCGCGCGGGCATGGTCCTCGACGAACAGCCAGTCGCGCACGTTCAGGCCCTTGCCGTAAACCGGCAGGGTTTCGCCCGCGAGCGCCTTCAGAATGACGAGCGGGATCAGCTTCTCGGGATAATGATAGGGCCCGTAATTGTTCGAGCAGTTGGTGACGATCACCGGCAGCCCGTACGTGTCGTGCCAGGCGCGGACGAGATGGTCCGACGAGGCCTTGGACGCCGAATAAGGCGAGTGCGGATCGTAAGGCGTCTCTTCGGTGAAATAGCCGTCGTCGGCCAGCGTGCCGAACACCTCGTCGGTCGAGATATGGTGGAAGCGGAACACCGCCTTCTCCGCCTCGTCCAGCCCCTTCCAATAATCCAGCGCGGCCGACAGCATCGAGAAGGTGCCGACGATATTGGTCTGGATGAACTCGGCCGGTCCGTCGATCGAGCGGTCCACATGGCTTTCGGCCGCCAGATGCGTGATCACCTGCGGGCGGAATTCGGCGATCGCCGCCGCCATCGCCGCCTGATCGCAGATGTCGCCCTGCACGAAGCGGTAGCGCGGGCTGTTCGCGATCGGCTCCAGGCTGGCGAGATTGCCGGCATAGGTAAGCTTGTCGACGTTCAACACCTCATGCGCGGTGTCGCGGATGAGGTGGCGCACCAGCGCGGAGCCGATGAAGCCGGCGCCTCCGGTCACGAGGATGCGAAGCGAAGTGGGGGCGTCGGTCATGCGTCGATCGGCTCCAGAGGTACGCCATCATAATCGAAGGGGCTGTCGAGATCGGCCAGGGTCGGCAGGATCTTGTCCTTGGCGGACAGGACCGGGTCGCCCGCAAGCGGCCAGGGCAGGGCGATGGCCGGATCGTTCCAGATCACGCCGCCCTCGGCGCCGGGCGCGTAGAGATTGCTGCATTTATATTCGACTTCGGTATCGGGCTCGAGCGTGACGAAGCCGTGCGCGAAGCCGATCGGCACGAACAACTGCCAGCCATTCTCGGCGGACAGTTCGGTGCCGATCCACCGGCCCCACGTCGGTGATCCCTTGCGGATATCGACGGCGACGTCCCAGATCCGCCCGTGCACGCACCGGATCAGCTTGTCCTGCCCATGCGGCGATGCCTGGAAATGAAGGCCGCGCAGCGTGCCCACCTCGGCCGACATGGAATGATTGTCCTGCACGAACGTCGCGCCGATTCCGAGATCGGCGTAGCGGGCGGCATTGTAGGTTTCGACGAACCATCCGCGCTCGTCTCCGAAGCGCTTCGGCTTGATCAGCTTGACCGGCATCTTGCCCCCTTCCGCCAGAATCACCGCTTAGCGCCGCATAGACGACAAACAAAGTAACAAACGGTTGACCGCGCGCCCCCGCCGCGCGAAGCGCAGGCGAGAGCCCCGACCATGTCTGCGATCCGCCGCCTTCTTCTCCCATGGTGGGCCCTGCAGCTGGCGACCGACGCCAAATCCTTTCGCGACAATCCGCTGATCGGCTCGCCCGATCTCAACCGGCGCGGCCTCCATGCCGCGCGCGTCAGGCTCGCCGCATGGCTGGCAGCGGCGCGCCGGCGCAGGCTCGCCCGGCTGGTTCCCGCCGATCTCGCCGCCGCCTTCGATCGCGACGGCTTCGTCCTGATCCCCGATTTCCTGCCGCCCGAGCAGTTCGCCGCGCTCCGCGATCAGGCGATGGCCGCCTCGTTGCCAGCGCGCGAGGTCGTTCAGGGCGATACGATCACGCGCCGCATCGCGCTCGGCCCCAAGGCGCTCGCCGCGATCCCCGCCCTCGCCGCGCTGTTCAGGGACAAACGCTGGCGCGGGCTGATCCGCTATGTCGGCAGCTTCAACAGCGAGCCGCTCGTCTATATCCAGTCGATCCTCTCGCACCGTTACGATGCGCCGCCCGATCCGCAGGAGGCGCTCCACGCCGACACCTTCCACGCGACGGTGAAGGCCTGGTATTTCCTCACCGACGTGGCCGAGGACGAAGGCCCCTTCACCTATGTCCCCGGCTCGCACCGCACGACGCCCGCACGCCTCGCCTGGGAGCAGGAGCGCAGCGTGCGCGCCTCCACCGGCGACCTCGATCATCTCTCCGCGCGCGGCTCGCTCCGTATCGCGGCGAGCGAACTGCCCGCCCTCGGCCTGCCCCCGCCCCGCGCCTTCGCGGTGCCCGCCAACACCCTGGTCGTGGCCGACACCAACGGCTTCCACGCGCGCGGCCCCTCGGTGCGCCCGTCCACGCGCGTCGAGATCTGGGCTTATGGCCGGCGCAACCCGTTCCTGCCGTGGACGGGGTTCGATCCGCTCAGCCTGCCCGGCATCGCCGAGCGGCGCGTGCCGCTCTACTGGCGCGCCATGACCCTGCTCGCCCGCTGGACCCCGCAGCCTTGGGCCGATGTCGGCCGCAAACGCCCGACCGACGAATGAGCGGCGCGCGCGCACCGCTGCTGCGCTCCCCGCCTTTTCCCTGGGTGACGTCGGAGGTGGCGGCCGTCAGCCGCCGCGTCGCCCCGTCCGCCGCCGCGCCCGATCCCGAGCGGGCGGACCGGCTGATCGCGGCCGTCCGCGCCGCCCGCGTCGGCGGCGACTTCTGGCGCCCTCCCGCCGATCCGCTCCCGCCCGGCACGCTCGTGCTGCAGGCGACGACCGAGGCGGAGGCCCGCCACCTGCTCGCCGAAGCCGGCGGCGGCCCGCACGTCGTCCTTTGCGCGCCGGCGGGCGCCAAGGCGTGGGACCTGCCCGTCGCGCGCATCCTGCCCGATGCGATCGATCCGTGGAGCCTGCTCGCGCCCGGCATCGGGCTCGCGGTGGTGAGCGAGGAATGGCGCCTGATCGGTCGGATCGCGGGTGCCGACCTGATCGGCGACACCCCCACCCCCGCCGCTTTGGCCGACGCGCTGATCGGCCATGTCGCCTATCGCGATCCCTTCACCGGCCAGGCCGCCAGCGCCGAGGAAATCGTCGCTCTGCTCGCCGACTGGCGCGCGCATCTGGATGCGAACCGCGCGATCGGCGCCTGCGCCGGCATGGCCTGGTGGAAGAAGGCCCGGATCGCGGAATTCCTGTGGACGGGTCGCGACCGCCCGCTCGCCTTCGCGAGCGACGGGGAAAGCGGCGTCCCCGCCGCCGGTCGCGACGCGCTCGCCGTCTGGCCCTCGCGCGTCACGCCGGACCTGATCGCCGAAGCCGAGGCCGCGCGCGTGCCCATCGTCCGCGTGGAGGATGGCTTCATCCGCTCGGTCGGCCTCGGCGCGAATCTGCTGCCGCCTTTCTCGATCGTCGTCGATCGCGGCGGCCTCTATTATGATCCCGGCCTCGAGAGCGATCTGGAGCATCTGCTGCGGACCGCAATAATCCCATCCGAAATGGTCGAACGTGCCGGGGCTCTCGCCGCGCTGATCGTGAAGCACGGCATCAGCAAATATGGCAGCGCCCCGCCGCCGCCGCCCGCGCCGCGCACCCGCCGCACCGTGCTGGTGATCGGCCAGGTCGAGGATGATCTGTCGGTGAAGAAAGCGGGCGGAGACGTCGCCGGCAATCTCGGCCTGCTCCGCCGCGCCCGCGCCGCCGAGCCCGACGCCTATCTCCTCTTCAAGCCCCATCCCGATGTCGATGCCGGCCACCGCGTCGGCGCGATCCCCGATGCGGACGCGCTTGGCCTGGCCGACGAGGTCGTCCGCGCCGAAGCGACCCCGTCCCTCCTCGCGCGGGTCGACGCCGTCCACGTCCTCACCTCGCTCGTCGGCTTCGAGGCGCTGCTGCGGGGCCTGGAAACCCACGTCCACGGCAGCCCCTTCTATGCCGGCTGGGGCCTGACCCGCGATCATGGGCCGCCGCTGCCCCGCCGCACCCGCCGCCGCACGCTGGGCGAACTCGCCGCCGCCACGCTCATCCTCTATCCGCGCTATCTCGATCCGGTCACGCGGCTGCCCTGCCCGCCGGAGGTATTGCTGGCGCGTTTCGCCGCCGGATGGAAACCCCGCCCCAGCGCCGTCGTTCTGTTCAGACGGTGGCAAGGCCGGATTTTCAAGTTGTTTGGGCGCGCGACCAGTTGAGTGTGCCCATGTTGCATCGCAACAGCATTGGTTTTCCTGCGTCTTGCCGCATTATAAGGCTCGGCTATAGCGTATACGTCTAATAGCGGAGCCCGGCCCACAAGGCCGCGACGGAGCCTTGATTTTGAATAGATCGCGTCACGATTTCTCTGTTCCGGCCCAGGGCGAGGATGCCAGCCGGAGCGATGCGATTGCGATCGTCGGAGCCGCCTGCCGCCTGCCGGGCGCGCCCGATCTGGACTCCTTCTGGCAATTGCTGCTCGACGGCCGCGACGCCGTGACCGAAGTGCCCGACGATCGCTGGAACAAGGCGCAGCTGCTCCACCCGGAAAAGGGCCATCGCGGCAAGGCCTACACCTTCGCTTCCGGCACATTGGGCGACGTTTCCGGCTTCGATCCGGCCTTTTTCGGCATTTCCCCGCGCGAAGCGACGCAGATGGATCCCCAGCAGCGCCTGCTGCTGGAGCTGACCTATGAGGCGATCGAGGATGCCGGGCTCGATATGGGCCAGCTCGCCGGGCGCAATGTCGGCGTGTTCGTCGGCGGCTCGTCGTGGGATTATCTGAACCTCAACGTCGCCGACGTATCGACCACCGATCCCTATTCGATGATCGGCGTCACGCTCTCGATCCTGTCGAACCGCATCTCCTACGTGTTCGATCTGCACGGGCCGAGCTTCACGGTCGACACAGCCTGTTCCTCGTCGCTCGTCGCGCTGCATCAGGCGTGCGAGGCGATTCGGGCGGGCCAGATCGAGGCGGCGATGGTCGGCGGCGTCAGCCTGCTGCTCGCCCCGCAGAGCTTCGTCGGCTTCTGCGCGGCGTCGATGCTGTCGCCCAAGGGCCGCTGCCATGCGTTCGGCGCGCAGGCGGACGGCTATGTCCGCTCGGAAGGCGGCGGCATCGTCATCCTGAAGCCGCTGGAAGACGCGATCGCGGCGGGCGATCCGATCCGCGCGGTGATCCGCGGCACCGGCGTCAATTCGGACGGCCGCACCACCGGCCTGTCGCTGCCCAATCGCGATGCGCAGGCGGCCCTGCTGGAGCAGGTCTATGGCCGCTTCGGCGTGGATCCCGAGCAGCTCTCTTACGTCGAGGCGCACGGCACCGGCACGCTCGCGGGCGATCCGATCGAGGCGGGCGCGCTCGGCACCGTCCTCGGCCAGCGCCGCAGCCGCCCGCTGCCGATCGGCTCGGTCAAGACCAATATCGGCCATCTGGAAGCAGGCAGCGGCATGGCCGGCCTGCTCAAGGCGATGCTGGTGGCCGAGCGCGGCGCGATCCCGCGCTCGCTCCACAGCGACACGCCCAATCCGAACATCGCCTTCGACGATCTCAACCTGCGCCTCGCGCATGAGGTGGAGGCACTGCCGACCGACGCACCGCGCCTGGTCGGCCTCAATTCGTTCGGCTTCGGCGGCACCAACGCCCATGCCATCCTCGAATCCGCGTCGTTCCTCCCCGGCATGGGCGAAGCCGGCGGAGCGGACGCAGCTTCGGGCGATGTGCCCGAAGACCTCCCGCCCCTCCTTCTCTCGGCCCGCTCCGACGCCGCCCTCACCGCGCTCGCCGCCGACTGGCGCGCGCAGGTCCGCGCCACCGGGGAGGATCGCGCCGCCCTCGGCGCCCTCCTCCGCGGCGCCGCGCTCCACCGCACCCAGCATGGCCGCCGCCTCGCCGCGCTCGGCACCGACGCCGCCGAACTGGACGCGGCGCTTTCCGCGCAGGTGGAAGGCCGCGCCCACACCCGCCTGATCGCCAACAGCGCCGTCTCGGGCAAGGTCGCCCTGATCTTCTCGGGCAATGGCAGCCAGTGGGCAGGCATGGCCGCAGACGCGATGGCCGGCAGCGCCGCCTTCCGCGCCGCGCTGGAAACCGTCGACGCGGCCCTCCGCCCCCATCTCGGTTGGTCCGTCACCGAAACGCTGGTGGAAGGCGATGCCGATCGCCTCCGCAACACCGACGTCGCCCAGCCCTTGCTGTTCGCCGTGCAGGTCGCGCTCACGATCGCGCTGCGCGATTATGGCGTCGAGGCCGAGGCCGCGATGGGCCACAGCGTCGGCGAAGTCGCGGCCGCCTGGGCCAGCGGCGCGCTGGATCTGGACGGAGCCGCTCGCGTGATCGCCGCGCGCAGCCGCGCCCAGCAGGCCCGCCACGGCGTCGGCGCGATGGCCGTGCTCGGTTTCGATGCCGAAGGCGCGGCGAAGGCGCTGGCCGAAGCCGGCCTGCACGATATCGAGGTCGCCGCGCACAACAGCAGCACCGCCGTCACCGTCGCCGGCCCGGTCGAGGCGATCGATCGTCTGGCCGAGGAGAGCAAGGAGCGCGGCTGGCGCTTCACGCGGCTCGATCTGGACTATGCGTTCCACAGCGCGGCGATGGACCCGATCGAGGGTGCGATCCGCGCCGATCTGGGCGCGCTCGCCCCCGGCGCCTCGGAATTGCCCTTCTATTCCACCGTCGAAGGCGCCGCCATCGACGGCACCCGCCTCGATGCCGGTTACTGGTGGCGCAACGTGCGCGCGCCGGTCCTGTTCTCGGAAGCGGCCAAGGCGATGGTCGCGGACGGCTATCGCCTGTTCATCGAGGTCGGCCCCCATCCGGTGGTGCAGGCCTATCTGAACGACGCGCTGCGCGCCGCCGACAAGGAGGGCCGCGTCGTCACCACGCTCGCGCGCCGCCCGTCCAAGCATGATCCGATCGCCGCGATCGCCGCGCGCGTCCACGCCGCCGGCGGCGACATCCGCCGCGCGCCCATTTTCTCGGGCGCCTTCGCGGATGAGGCGAAGCTGCGCGGCCTGCCTCGTTATCCGTGGCAGCGCGAGCGTTTCTGGGTGCCACGCACGCCGGAATCGACCGATCCGGCGACCGTCCCCTACGATCATCCCCTGCTCGGCCAGCGCGTGGGCCCGCAGCCGCTGGAATGGGTGCGCCACCTCGGGCTCGAACAGATGCCGTGGCTCGCCGATCATGCGGTCGGCGGCGCAGCCGTGATGCCCGCCGCCGCGATGCTCGATCTGGCGCTCGCCGCCGCGCGCGCCCGCAAGCCGGCCGCCGTCGCGCTGGAGCTGCTGGAGGTCGAGATCGGTCGCGCTCTGGTGCTGGAGCCGCACGTGATGCGCGAGATGCGCCTGCGCGTCGGCGCCGCCACCGGCGAGTTCGAATTCGCCTCGCGCCCGCGCCTGTCGGATGATCCGTGGACGATCCACATGTCCGGTCGGATGGTGGAGAGCGATTCCGTCGCCGCCTCCGGCACCGCCGCGATCGGCGACGCCGGCACCGCCGCGCCGATGCCCGGCGCCGCACTCTACGCGCTCGCCTCGCGCCTCGGCCTCGATTACGGCCCCGCCTTCCAGGTCGTCGATGGCATCCACATCGCCGGTCAGGATGCCGCGATCGTCCGCTTCGCCCCCACCGCTCCGGGCGCTACGGATCTCGGCGCGGGCTATCTGCTCGCCCCCAATCTGCTCGATGGCGCGCTGCAGGGCCTGCTCGCGCTCGCCGCCGATCGGCTGGGTGAGGATATGGGCGTGCTGCCGTGGCGCTTCGGCCGCGTGCGCCTGCTGGCGCCGCAGGGCGCCGTGCCGGTCGCGGCGCGTCTGGCCGTCACCCGCGTCGGCCCGCGTTCGGTCCGCGCCGATGTCGCCTTGGTCGACGCTGCGGGCACCGTCATCGCCGAACTGGCCGATTGCTGGTTCGTGCGCGTCGCGATGGGCCGTGGCCTGCGCGGCGACGAGCAATATTTCCACCCCGCTCTGGTCGCGAGCGCCCTCCCCGGCGGCCCCGCCGCAACCGACGCCCTCTCCGTCGCCACCGTCTCGGGGCCCGTCACCGAGCCCGTCGTCGAGGAAGCGCGCCTGCTGGCCGACGCTTATGCCTCGGCCATCGCGGCCGAGACGCTGCGCGGCCTGATCCCGTCCGGCCAGAGCCGTCTGCTGCCCCAAGCCTTGTTCCGGTCCGGCCATGTCTCGCCGATGAGCCGCCCGCAATTCGATCAGCTGCTGCGCTGGCTCGCCACCGATGGCGTGGCCGAGCAGGCCGGGGACGGATCGTGGAGCTTCGCGACGCAGGATCTGCCGCCGTCCGACGCGATCCTCCGCACCCTGCTCTATGATGCCCCGCTCGCCGTGGCCGATGTCGCGCTGCTGGCGCTGGCGGGCGACACCCTCCCGGCGCTGCTGCGCGAGGGGCCGGGCGCCGCGCCCGCTTTGCCCGCCGCGCTCTGGGATCAGTTCCTCGGCCAGTCGCCCTCGGGCGAAGCCGCGATCGAGGCGCTCGCCGCCGCCGTCGCCCGCGCGGTGGCGGGGCGCACGCACGGCCGCCCGTTCCGCATCCTCGAAATCGGTGCGCGGCGGGGCCGCCTGTCGCGCGAACTGCTCCGCCGCCTGCCCGATGCGGACATCCGCCTCGTCGCCGCCACCGGCCCGGACGATCTGCCCGCTCTGGCCGAAGCGCTTGCGGGCGAGCCGCGCGCTGGCGCCATCGCCTGGGCGCCGGGCGAGCCGCTGGATGCCGACGCCTTCGATCTGGTCGTCGGCCTCCATGCGCTCACCCTCGGCGACGATGGCGGTGCCAATGCCGGCGCGCTGCTCGCCCCGCTCGCCGCCGGTGGCCTGCTGCTGCTGGCCGAGCCGAGCGTGAACCGCGTGTGGCAGTTGCTGCGCCCCTTCCTCGCCCCGCCGAGCGACGCCAGCCGCTGGGCCGGCCTGCTCGCCCGCGCCGGTTTCGCCGATCTGCAGACGCGCCTGATCGCGGGCGGCCTCTGGCCGGTCGACCTGATCGCCGCCCAGCGCTCCGATGCCGAGGCGGCGGCTCCCGCCCCGGCCCGCGCCCTCACTTTGCTCGCGATGGAAGGTGACGCCCTCGCCGACGGCATCGCCGCCGCGCTGGGCGACGCCGTCACCCGCGCGCCGCTCGACGCCGTCGCAGGCGCCTCCGGCCCGATCGCGATCGTTCTCGGCACCGTAGCGCCGTCGCTCCCCGATCGTCTGGCCCTGATCGCCTCGCTGGCCTCGCTTCCGCTCGACGTTCAGCACGACATCACCCTGATCGTCCCCGGCCGCGCCGAGGGCGATCCGGAGGCCGCCGCTTTGATGGGCGCGCGCCGCGTCCTCGCCAACGAGGCCGCGCATGTCCGCCTGCGCCTGATCCGCCTCGATCTGCCCGTGGATGACGCCGTCACCCACGCCGCAGCCGAGCTGCAAGCCCCTGATAACGAAGACGAAGTCGGCTGGACGGCCGCAGGCCGCAGCGTTTCGCGCGTCCGCACCGGTTTGCCCGTCACCTCCGCCACCGACGGCGGCCCGCTCCGCCTCGCCATCCAGCGCCCCGGCCTGCTGGATTCGCTCGGCTGGGCCGACGCCACCGTCCCCGCGCCCGCCGCCAACGAGGTCGCGATCGAGGTGAAGGCCGCCGGCCTCAACTTCCGCGATGTGATGTGGTCGATGGGCCTGCTGCCCGACGAAGCCCTGCTCGACGGCTTCGCCGGCCCCACGCTCGGCCTCGAATGCGCCGGCATCGTCACCGCCGTCGGCGAAGGCGTCACGACCTTCGCGCCCGGCGATCGCGTGATGGCCTTCGCACCCGCCTCGCTCTCCACCCACACGGTCACCGCCGCCCATGCCGTGATGCGGATGCCGGCCGGCCTCGATTTCGCCGCCGCCGCCACCGTTCCCGTCGCTTTCCTCACGGTCGCTTATTCGGTCGGCCATCTCGCCCGCCTCTCCGCCGGCGAGACGATCCTGGTCCATGGCGGCGCCGGCGGCGTCGGCCTCGCCGCGATCCAATATGCGCTCCACCGCGGCGCCCGCGTCTTCGCGACGGCCGGCTCCCCCGCCAAGCGCGCTTTGCTCGAAAATCTCGGGGTCGAGGCGGTGCTGGACAGCCGCTCGCTCAGCTTCGCCGACGATGTGATGCGCCTCACCCATGGCGAGGGCGTGGATGCCGTGCTCAATTCGCTGAGCGGTGAGGCGATGCGCCGCAGCCTCGGCCTCGTGAAGCCGTTCGGCCGCTTCCTCGAACTGGGCAAGCGCGACTTTTACGAGAATAGCAGCATCGGCCTGCGACCCTTCCGTCACAATGTCAGCTATTTCGGCATCGACGCCGATCAGCTGCCGCTGAGGCAGCCCAAGCTCGCCGCGCAATTGTTCGACGAGATTGCCGACCTGTTCGCGGAGGGCGCGCTGCGTCCGCTACCGCACCGCACCTTCGATTATGCCGATGCCGAGGGCGCGTTCCGCCTGATGCAGAGCGCGGGCCATATCGGCAAGATCATCCTCGCCCCGGGCCCCGTGGCGCCGCAGCGCATCGCCTCGGCCGCCAGCTTCGCGGCCGGCCCCGGCACGTACATCGTCACTGGTGGCCTCGACGGCTTCGGTCGCGAGGCGGCGCGCTGGCTCGCCCGCAACGGCGCGCGCAAGCTCGCCCTGCTCTCGCGCCGTGGCCCCGCCGTCGAAGGCGCCGACGCGCTCATCGCCGAATTCGCGGACGCCGGCGTCGAGGCGAAGGCCTATGCCGTCGACATTTCCGACGAAGCCGCGCTGGCCAAGACGCTCGCCACGATCCGCACCGATCTCGCGCCCATCTCCGGCGTGATCCATGCCGCCGTGGTGATGGACGACGCGCTGCTCACCGCGCTCGACGCCGACCGCTTCGCCCGTGCGCTCGCGCCCAAGCTCAAGGGCGCCGACGCGCTCGACCGGCTGACGCGCGCGGATCCGGTCGATCTGTTCCTGCTCTTCTCCTCGGTGACGACCCCGCTCGGCAATCCGGGCCAGGGCAATTATGTCGCCGCCAATGCCGCGATCGAGGCTTTGGCCGAGCGCCGCCAGGCCGAGGGCCTGCCCGGCCTCGCCGTGCAATGGGGCCCGATCGGCGATGCCGGCTATCTTGCGCGCGAGACGCACGTGAGCGAGATGCTGACCAAGCAGCTCGGCGGCGCACATCTCTCCGCGCAGGAAGCACTGGACCGCATCCCCGCGCTGATCGCCTCGGGCACGCCCGTCGCCGGCGTCGCCACCGTCCGCTGGGGCGCGATGAAGAGCCGCCTGCCGCTGATCGCCTCGCCGCTTTTCTCCGACATGGCGCTATCCGCCGCCGACGAGGCGGGCGAGGTCGATCTGGCGGAATTGCTGGCCGATCTCAGCCCGGAAGAGGCCAAGGAGCGCGTCACCGGCCTGCTGATCGAGGAGGTCGCCCGGATCATGAAGCTCGCGCCCGAGCGGGTCGAGGCGCAGCGTCCGCTGGCGGAACTCGGCATGGACAGCCTGATGGCTGTCGAGCTGCGGCTTGCGGTCGAGCAGCGTTTCGGCCTGTCGATTCCGCTGCTGGCCCTCTCCGAAGGCGCGACGCTCGCCGCGATGGCGGCCCGGATCATCCGTGGCCTCGGCGGCGACGGCGATGCCGCTCCCGCCGACGAGACATCGAAGATGATGGAGCGTCTCGCGCTCCATGAAGGCGGCCCGAACGGCGTTCCCGCGGCCGAAGCCATACCAGCGGTCGAGCCCGGCATGGCCGCGGCTGCCGCGACAGCGCCTTGATCTGGCCGCACGGCCATGCGAGCCATCACCCAGATGACTGATTCTTTCGGACTTTCCGGCGCCGCCAAGGCACAGCTCCTCGCGCGGCTCTCGGCACGACAACCCGGCCCCCATGTCGAGGCGCTCCCCGAACCGCGCGCGCCGCTCGGCCGCAGCGACGTGGCCGGCGACATCGCGATGGTGCAGCGCGCGGGCGACGCGCTCGGCATCTCCAACCCCTATTTCCGCGTGCACGAGGGCGTGGCCGGCGCCACCTCCGTCATCGACGGGAAGAGCTACGACAATTTCGTCTCGTACAATTATCTCGGCCTCAACGGGGACAGCCGCGTCACCACCGCCGCGAAGGACGCGATCGATCGCTACGGCACGTCCGTCTCCGCCAGCCGGATCGTCTCGGGCGAGCGACCCGTGCACCAGGACCTGGAGCAGGCGCTGGCCGACATCTACGGCACGGAAGACGCGATCACGCTCGTCAGCGGCCACGCCACCAACGTCACGGTGATCGGCCATCTGGTCGGCCGGGGCGACCTGATCCTGCACGACTCCCTCTCGCACAACAGCATCGTGCAGGGCGCGCTGATGAGCGGCGCGCAGCGCATCGCCTTCCCGCACAACGACATGGACGAGTTGGACCGCCTGCTCAGCCAGGCCCGCTCGGGCGCCGATCGCGCGCTGATCGTGGTCGAGGGCCATTACAGCATGGATGGCGACATCCCCGATCTGGCCCGCCTGATCGCGATCGCCCGCCGCCACCGCGCGCACATCATGGTCGACGAAGCCCATTCGCTCGGCGTCCTTGGCGCCAAGGGTCACGGGATTTTCGAGCATGCCGGGATCGATCCGGGCGAGATCGACGTGTGGATGGGCACGCTCTCCAAGACGCTGTCGGGCTGCGGCGGCTATATCTGCGGCAGCCGCCAGCTGATCGAATATCTGCGCTATTCGGCGCCGGGCTTCGTCTATTCGGTCGGCCTGCCCCCGCCCGTCGCCGCCGCCGCGCTCGCGAGCCTGGAGGTGATGGCGGCCGAGCCGGAGCGCGTGGCGAAACTGCAGGCCAATGGCGCCCGCTTCCTCGCCGCCGCGCAGGCGCACGGGCTCGACACCGGCCCCTCGATCGGCACCGCGATCGTTCCGATCATGACCGGCAGTTCGATCGTCGCCGCGCGCGCCGCCGACGCGCTGTTCGCACGCGGCATCAACGTGCAGCCTATCATCTACCCCGCCGTGCCGGAGCAAGGGGCGCGATTGCGATTCTTCATCTCGAGCCTGCATGAGGAAGAGCAACTGGATCGCGTGGCGGCCGAGGTGGCCGAGGTGATCACCGAACTGCGCGACGTGCCCGTCGACCTCGCCGAACTGGCGAGCCGGCTCGCCGCGCGATAGGAGCTGGGCAAGCGCCCTCCTTTCCATGGCGGCGTCCATCACAGTAGATAATCCGGCCGAGATTGTGCTCGATCTCTCGCGGTTGCTGTCGCGCATCACGCACGCCACGCCGACAGGCGTGGACCGTTGTGAGATGGCTTATGCGCGCGGCCTTCTTGCGCGCGTGCCCGAGCGGCTATCTTTCGCGGCCGTGCATCCCATGGGTTTTTATGGGCGATTGGATCGCTCGGCCGTGCTTCGCTTTCTTGACGTTACCGAGCAGCGGTGGTCCTCTCATGGCTTTACATCTGTCTGGGACAAACGGCGCTTCGTGGCGAGCACGCTGGCTGCTTTAAGGCCGCGCTTCAGCGCGGGCTCGCTGGAGGATCGCCCGCGCGTCTATCTTCAAGCGTCGCCTAACAATCTTACACGGCCCAATCTAGTGCAACGAATCCTGGCTAACGAGCGTGCCCGCTTCGTTTGCCTCGTTCACGACCTAATCCCAATAGAGTTTCCCGAATATGGCCGGCCGGATGGCGTCGCCAAACATGAGGCGCGCATCCGGACGATCGCGAATCTCGCCGATGGCATACTGTGCAATTCACGCGCAACGCTGGCTTCACTTCATACTTGGCTAGAACGCATACCACGGGCCCGCGAAATCGCGGTCGCGCATCTCGGCACCACGAAGCGTAAACTCTCCGGCAATCCTGTGGCTGGCAGCCAATTCGTGTGCATCGGAACAATCGAGCCTCGGAAGAACCACTTGCTTCTTTTAAACCTGTGGCGAAACTTCGCCCAGCTTGCTGTCGGCGATGTCCCGCGTCTGATTATTATCGGGCGGCGCGGCTGGGAGAACGAGCAAGTGGTGGACATGCTTGAGCGGTGTGCCGTGCTGAAACCTTATGTGGTGGAACGGAACGATATGAGCGACGTCGAGGTGACGGAAACGCTCGCACGTGCGAAAGCCCTGCTGCTTCCTTCCTTCGCCGAAGGATATGGAATGCCGGTAACGGAGGCGCTGTCCCTAGGAGTGCCCGTCGTCTGTTCAGACCTTGCCGCGCTGCGCGAAGCGGGTGGCGAAGTCCCGGACTATCTCGACCCCCTGGATGGATCAAGTTGGCGCGACATTATCCTGGACTATCATCGATCCGATAGTCCGCTGCGTGCCGCGCAGCTCGCGCGCCTGAAGCACTGGTGCTTTCCCGAATGGGGAAGCCATATGGACACGGTGATAGATTTGGTAGACAGGGTCACTCAATGAGCACCCGTGCAGAAACTAGCGGTTTTGACTGCAGCACGTCGCTCGCTCAGTCCTTCGAGGTACAGAGGCGTGTTATTGGCGCCTTGATTATGCGCGAATTGCATACGCGTTATGGCCGCGAAAATGTCGGCTATCTCTGGATGTTCTTGGAGCCGATGCTCCTTGCGGGTGCCGTCGCCGGCATTCACGGTGTAGCCCCCGGCCATATCGGAACGGACATTCTGCCCGTTCCATTCTCGCTGGTCGGATATGGTATTTTCATCATCTTCCGCGGCATTTTTGGACGGGCAGAAGGCACTCTCGAAACGAACCGCCCGCTACTCTATCACCGCATGGTGACGGTTTTTGATATGCTGGCTGCGCGAGCCCTACTGGAGAGCGCGGCCGTCTGCGGCACGGTATCGTTCCTGCTTTTGATGGCCTGTCTGTTTGATCTTTCTTTGCCCCCAGCACGTCCGCTTTGGCTGATCGCCGGCGCAGGTTACATGGTCTGGTTTTCTTGGGCGATGTCGATGATCTGCTGCGCAGCGACGCACGAAAATCGGCTTGTGGCCCGGCTGGTGCATCCGATGACCTACCTGTTCATGCCGATCGCTGGCGGATTCTACATGATGAAGTGGGTTCCGCGGCCATATAGGGATTGGTTGGGCTATCTGCCGACAACGCATATCTTCGAGATGTGTCGATATGGACAATTCGAGTCTTTGAATGACACGTATGTCGACGTCACCTATCTCACCCTTGCCTGTCTTGAATTGACACTGATCGGCATTCTTTCCATCAAACTGGTGCGCAAGCACGTTCATCTCAGTTAGAAACTTTATGATGCACGGTACTTTCGAGACGGACAGGCAGAATGGCGGCGTCCTGCAGCAGGCGCTCAGCTTCTTGGCGAAACGACGCTGGATCGTCTTCGTGGTGTTACCCACGCTGATGGTGTCTGCGTATTATAGCCTAATTGCAGCGAACCAGTACGAGTCGGAAGCGCACTTTCTGGTCCGTACAGCTAACGCGAGCCCTCAGCAGCAGTCGCCTGGTCTCGGCGCCGCTCTCGGTATGCTGGGCGCCGGCGTCTCAATCGGTTCCAGCGACGCATCAAGCGTGAGCGACTATCTATCCTCACACGACGCGGTGGGGGCGCTCAAGCAGCGCTATGGACTTATCGAGAAGTTCCGGCGGCCGGAAGCGGACTTGTTGAGCCGGTTGAACCCGGCCAATCCATCGCCCGAGCGATTGCTAAAATTCTATCGCGGCCAAGTCGATGTTCTTCAAAATCCAGAAACAGGAATAACGAGCATCCGCGTTCGTGGCTTCCGCCCACAGGACAGCTACGACCTAGTGAACGCGCTTCTGGAGCTCGGCGAGCAGCGAGTGAACGTTCTAAACCGGCGAGCTTATGAAAGTTCGGTTCAGGTTGCACGTCGGAACCTCGCTTCGGCCGAGCAGATGGTGCGGCAGACGCAGAGTGCTACCACTGCGTTTCGCCAACGTCGTCGCAGTATCGATCCTATAGCAACGGGGCAGGCGCAAATTGAGCTTGTAAAGCAGTTGCAGGGCAACCTGGCCCAGGCGCGAGCAGCACGTTCAGCGATGACGGGTTCAGTCCAGCCTTCAAGCCCGCAGTTTCGCGCCGTCGAATCGCGGGTGCGGGCACTCGAAGGCCAGGTCGCTACCGAGTCCGCACGTCTATCGGGCGGCGCCAATGCCATCGCCGCAAATGTCGGCGACTATCAGGGCCTCCTGCTTCGACAGCAATTCGCATCGAAGCGCTATGACGACGCTGCGGCGACGCTGCAAAGAGCCAGTGAGCAAGCGAGCAAGCAGCAACTGTTTGTCGTCCGGATCGTAGAGCCGAACATGCCCGTGAGGGCTCTATTTCCCAAGAGTGGAAAGATCGTATTCACAGTGTTCGTGGTGTTGGTGCTACTCTATTCCTTGGGATGGCTAATCGTAGCCGGCGTTCGCGAACATTCGGCCTGACGACGGAGCCATCTGATGATACGGTTTGAGAATGTTTCGAAAATCTACCACGTCGGGAAATTTCACAAGACGGTCTATCAGGACCTGAATTTCGAAATTCCGGATGGAGCGAGCCTCGGAATCTGTGGCGCGAATGGTGCAGGAAAATCCACGCTGATGCGGCTTATTTCCGGGGTGGAAGCGCCGAGTAGCGGCCGCATTCAACGTTCGGGATCATGCTCTTGGCCCATCGGCTATACCAGTTGCTTTCAATCGACGCTGACCGGCGCAGATAATGCGCGCTTCATATCCCGGATATACGGCCGGAACGAGCGCGAATTGCTCGAGCGGGTGGAGGAGTTTGCACAGCTGGGCCCCTATCTCAACCAACCCATATTTACCTACTCTGCGGGCATGTCTGCCCGTCTTTCTTTCGGTGTGTCTCTTGCTATCGACTTCGATTGTTATCTCGTCGACGAGGTGACTGGCGCAGGCGACGACCGCTTCCGGCAGAAGTGCGAAGCCGCACTACGCCATCGGGCTGAAACCGGAACGTTGATCATGATCAGCCACGATCCCGGCACTCTGCGCAGCTACTGCTCGACGGGCGCTGTGTTACGAAACGGCGAACTAACGTTCTTCGATACGATCGACGAGGCGATCGATCAGCATCATCAGAATCAGCTACAAGCCGCCTGAGCAAAAGCCCCCCCCCAGTCCCACAACTGAGCGATTGAGCGCAGAAGGCAGTGGCTCATTATTTTCCTAATCGCATTTGCAAGGTTCTCCCATGGCTCTCACGATCAAGCGCGTTCTGGTAACCGGCGGGGCCGGCTTTCTGGGATCTCATCTTTGCGCTCGCCTTCTTGACGAAGGACATGACGTCCTTTGCGTCGATAATTATTTTACCGGCAGCAAGGCCAACATCGAGCCCTTGCTGAAGCGCCCGCACTTTGAGGCAATGAGGCACGACGTTACGTTTCCACTCTATGTCGAGGTTGACGAAATCTTCAACCTGGCTTGCCCGGCCTCCCCGATCCATTACCAGTTCGACCCCGTGCAGACGACGAAGACGAGTGTCGTTGGCGCCATCAACATGCTGGGTCTCGCCAAGCGCGTGAAGGCGAAAATCTTTCAGGCTTCGACCAGCGAAGTCTACGGTGATCCGACGATCAGCCCACAAGCCGAAGATTATCGCGGCAACGTTAATCCGCTGGGACCGCGAGCCTGCTACGATGAAGGGAAGCGCGCCGCTGAGACGCTATTCTTCGATTATCACCGCCAGCATGGCGTTCGGATCAAGGTCGCGCGGATCTTCAATACCTATGGACCGCGGATGCACCCTAATGACGGACGCGTCGTCTCTAACTTCATCGTGCAGGCGCTCCGTGGCCAGCCGATTACCCTATATGGCGACGGAAGCCAAACCCGTGCGTTTTGCTTTGTGGACGATCTCGTCGAAGGTTTCGTCCGGCTTATGGCGACGGACGAGGACTGCACCGGCCCAATGAATCTGGGGAATCCGCACGAGATCAGTGTCGCCGAACTTGCAAGGCGCGTGATCGATCTCACGGGCTCCAATTCGGAAATCGTCTATCGCCCGCTTCCTCAAGACGATCCCCTGCAGCGCTGCCCTGATATTAGTTTCGCTAAGTCTAAACTGGGCTGGGAGCCGCAGGTTCGCCTTGAGGTGGGCCTTTCCCGGACAATCGAGTATTTCAGGGAGTTGCTGACTTCCAAATGAGACGATCAAGGATAGGATGACGGAAGGCACTGGGGAAAGGCTCCGCGAAGCAATGTTTGTGCTCGACGAGAATGTTACTCTTTTGTCCCAAGAGGTGATCGCAGACCGGATATGCCCCGGCTTGAACACAGTTCTGACGTTCCTCGTGCATCGGGAGAGAGGACTGCTACGCTTTGAAGCAGCAGACTGCGGTGGACTGCCGCATCCACGCGTAGCCGATACGATCACTTATCTGCGCCACCTACATGCCGTCACTGCAGCCGAGGAACATTCGGCTGCTTTCGATGCGCCGTCCTTTCTTTTTCAGGCGGAAGACAATCCTGGCGACGCAGTCAGCGCTTCCTGGGAAGCTCGCAAAGATTGGGCAAGTATAACGCTCGTCCCCGATATTTATTACTATCAGGCTCGTGGCTACGAGGATTTTCTGGTCGAGACGGTGCCTTGGAGACAGCGGGACGATCAACTGTTGTGGCGCGGATCAACTACAGGCATCCTCGGCCTGTCACTTGACCGATTGCAGGACCTGCCACGCTATAGGCTTTGCAGGATTGCCGCATCGCTCGGCAAGCGCGCAGATTGCGGATTCACGAATGTCGTTCAAGGTCTGACGCCAGAGCACGATGCAGCAGTCGACGCGAGACTTCGCCAGGAAGACCTAATACGTAACTATATCCCTACTCCCGATATGCAGCGAGCCCGATACGCAATCGACATTGATGGAAATTCCAATAGCTGGAACTTCATTCAACGTCTGCGGCTTGGCGCCTGCATGCTGCGCGTAGAAAGCGCGTGGCATCAATGGTTCGAGCCGCGCCTGTCAGCGTGGGAGCATTATGTCCCAATACGCTCCGACATGTCCGACCTCATCGAAAAGATGGATTGGTGCGCGCGGCACCCACAGGCGGCCGAAGATATTGCAGGAGCCGGCCGGGCCTTCGCGCTCAGAACAACCTTTGCTGGAGAACTGAGCGCAGCCGGGAGAACGTTGTTCGTGCCGAATTGAAACGATCGAAGCGATCTTTTCTGCCTAGTCAATTATTCCAGTCATCCTCGTCCTGCGTTGGCTCCAGATGCTCACGGAAAGCATCGAGGTCCGAAATCGTTCCAAGCGATGCCGCCTCAAGAAACTTTGTCCGGGCGACATGGTCATCAGCTTCACAGAGGAAAAAGCCCTTCAGGCCCACCGAAGCAGAATATTCCTTTATGGTGCCACCGGTGCTCATTTTGATAATTTCCGACCACCCCCCTCGTAGCTTCATCCTTAGAGTGCCGCCATCGTCCAAAACCGGATAATCGAACGAAACCCACCGGTGTTCGCCCATCTGCAATTCTCCATCTATCGATGGAAGTCCTTTGATCCGCAACCGCCACGGACATGTATGATTGGGGAAGTTCTGCAAAAGCAGATATACGCGCAGTGGCTTTCTATCACTTGGCAGGCCGATCGTCAGTTCGCCTCCCTCCGGCCGCGTCCAACAGCCCCACGTGTCAGGCCAGAGCCAGCCCAGGCCCGTGCGAAAAATTTCACCCGAACCAATGCCGGGCCAGATCCGTGTGGCAACGTTGCGGGTAACCGGATGATACGCGCCAATCTTGGCTTTTGGAATTGCATGATCTGCTAGCGCCGGACGACTGTGCACCAAGCTCATGATCTCGTCGTCGATTTGTTGAGCTACATCCGACCAGGTACGCGGTTGGAAATCTGTCGCGATCTTAAGCTGACGCTCGGCGCGATAGACCGGATCGAAAACCATGTTTTCTACAGCATTGGCCAGTTGCACGGGCGAGCCCGCCTCCGCATAAACTGCGAATTCGCCGCCCGCCTCGGGAAGAGATGAACTTCGCGCAGCGATCACCGGCTTTCCGTAGCAAAGAGATTCTGTGATCGGCAGCCCCCAACCTTCGTACAGGCTGGGATAAATCGTGAACTGGCAATTACGATAGAGCAACGACAGCTCTTCATCCGACAAATAGGAGAGGATCGTTACGCGGCTGGCAAGCTCGTCGCTCTGCTCAAGTCGTTGAAACACGGCGTCGTTTAGCCAGCCGTTCTTACCCACGCAGACCAACCGCGGCGTCTTTCGGCCACCATGACGTTGTATCAATTCCAGCCATGCATCCATGGCGACGACGTGCCCCTTACGAGACTCGATCGTGGATACGAAAAGCACGTAAGGCTCGTTGTCGAGCCCCCATTTAGCAAGCTCGCCGCGGGCCAACTGCCGCGTTTCTGGCTTGCGGAAGTCTGCGTCCAGCCGGATCACGGCAATATCGTCCGGATCGACGTCATGGCCCAAAATTGCCGCGACCTTCAGCAGGTCACGTTTGGTTGCCTGCGAATTGACGAGGTAGCAGGCGGCGTGCTCAAAGACACCAATGGCCCACGAAATGAAGTCCTGCGTAAGTCCCTTCACGCAATGCTGCGGCGTCACAATAGGAATGAAATCATGGATGAAGGGAATGTACTTGATTCGGTGTTTTTCTTGAGCAGCACGCACAAAAAGGAAATAATTGTGCAACCACCAAGAAGTCCCGAGATTAATCAAGTAGGCGCCGTCCGGGAACTCAAGCGGATCAGCCAGCACCAACGTGAGATGCAGGCGATTCAATGCTGATACCCATTCGGGGTCGTCCCGGGCTCCACTACGCACGCTCAACTCGGTAATAGCACGGAACTGGGAGATTGGAACTTCCAGCCAATCTTCTCTACCATCAATGAAGCAACAAATCTTTACTTGCCGATTGGGCGCATTCAACGCATTGGTAATCGCTTCGATCTGAACGCGCTGTATTCCCGTGGGGAGGCGAGCATGGCTATAATAACCAATCAGATCCGATGCATCGAAGATGAGCGCGACTTCGCCCTCATTTTCATCGGCCGGCGCCATTCGATCAATGTTTTCCAGCATCATGGACGCAGACCGTAACAGCCGCGCTTCCTCCGCCTTGCCAGGCAGATGCGCGAGTATTTTGGAAAGAGATTCCTTGGCCTGCCTCACGGAACGGCCCAAACCTTCGTCGGTGTCGACCACGTCCTCACCAAACTCCTGTTCAAGAAACTGTAACATGCGATCACGCGTCATACCGCTCGAAGCCCCGAGTTGGCGATGCAACTCCGCTACCGCGTCGGCGTTGGCGGGATCGACTTTGACTGCATGCATATAAGCCCGGCCGGCTTTAACGTAATCGCCTGTCACCTTGTAAAGATGCCCCAGGTGAAGGTAAGGCTCACCAGCGGTGGGCCGCAGCTCTGTGGCCTTCAGATAGGCCTGTTCCGCCTTTTGATAGGATTTGCTTTCCTTGTGCGCATGTCCGAGCTGCATCCAAACATGATAGAGTGAGGGATCGCGCGCGACAGCCGCTGCAAAATACTCTGCAGCGACGCTCCAGCCGCCCGACGCACGGGCGGCATTGGCTTGCTGGATGAGGCGGTGAACGGCCGGAGTCACCGAAACGCCGGCAGATTTCTTCGTCTTGAACATCAGAGGCATGGACTGCCTAATGGCGAGTAAGCATTACGGCGTCCAGCCTTCTTTCCCCTCAGCGAGGGACAACGAAACCAATGCCATGGCGATAAATCGCTCGTCGCTACCCACCCCCGCCGCCCGCAGCGAAATCGGCCTTCCGTACGAAAATGTCATGGTCAACACCCCGCCTCGCTTGCGAAGCTTGGTCGGCACCGGGATCATGAAGTTTATTGGCCGCGTATGACTCCCCTCAACGACCTCAACCGTTTCCATCGCCACGGGAATGTCGTTCAACCTCACCGCGATCGTCTGCGGAGCCCGATCACCGGTGTCTGGAACGAATACGTAACCAGTGGCCATCAGCACGGCCGCCTCGGCCCATCCGGTAGTCGGAGGCAGTTCAACGATGGAGTGCTCCCCCTCGCTCCATGGGCCGATCTCGTTCGGGCTGGACCACCCATCCCCTAGAAAAGCGGCGCCCGCGGAGCCGGCACTCATCTTCATCTCTCTCTCTGAAGCGAAGCGGAATCGAGCGGCATGCGCTTCTGACGCGATCCATTCGAGGGTATGGCCAAGGCCATCGACGATGGAGTCCATTCGTTGCAATCGCCATGCCGCATCTTTTTCGGCCCTGCGGAGGTCGGATGCAGGGCGATCGAAAAGCCCATCCCCAGCCTGCTGCAGCAGGCCTTTCTCAGCAAGGACCGCAAGCTTCTCGACATCGCAGGCCGGAAGGCCCGCCTCCTGACCGAGTGCACGGATCAGGATCTGCGGCCGCACAGCGAACGGACAGCAGCCGAGGATGCCGCTTGCGGAAGGTAGCCTGATGCGCGCGCTCCGGATGCGGTAGACCTCCCTGCCTTCTTCCACGGTCTGCACCCGCGGCATGTCGATGCCCAACGACAAAGCAAAATCATCCCACTTGATCGGCACATCGACATGACCAGTGTTCCAATAAGCAAAAGGCCGCCCATAAGCCGCCGCGACAATCGCGGCGTGAAGCGCACCCGCAAGAACGAAATCAGCTGTGGCAATCTTTTCTATCAAAGCCTCCAGCGCTTCGATCGAATCGACAGCCGGCGACAGCAGCAAATCCGCACCACTTTCCGCCGCCAATTCCTGCGCGCCCCGCGGCTCATGGTAATGAGGGACGCAGATCGTCCCGCCGGCCTGAGCCCCCTTGGGCGTATAGAGAAGCGGTAAGAGCAGCGCCGGATCGCCGATCGGCGTATCGGACGACAGCCCGAGAGCAGCGACGGTCAGCGGGCCACGAGCGCCAAGAAAGATGCACCGATCGCGCACGCCAGAAGAAAGCGCACGGTCGTCGCGCTTTCCACAGCACCAAAGCGCGATACGCGCGTCCGGTGCATCGCACGCATCCAAATCGCCTTGCAGCACATGTTCGTCGATAACGCTGCCGATCAGCCGATAGCGATCCGCCTGCACCAGCGGCGCGAGGAACATCGTTCGCTGAAAATATTCGCTGATATAGTCTCCGAAGTTGCGGCTCGGCCATTCCTCTGTCCAGTAGGCTATGCGCTCATCTTTCATGCGGTGACATATCGCGCAAAGCCGCCGACGTAGCTACCCCATCCCCGTCGAGACGCCGGTTGCCCAACCGACAACGCTCGCGTATCTGCCACGCGACGACGCAGCGTAGGACGGCCTTGGTCCAACGCCGTGATGCGATATAGGGGTAAAGCAGGCCTAAGGACATGCCAGTTGCGTCGATCATCGGAAATTGTCAGGCGCAGGCGTTGGAAGCCATTTTCGCGATCCACAGTGATTGGGAAATAAGACGGCTCCCGCCCGTTTTCGAACTGACCGATGGCGATCGCGCCGCGATTATGGACGCGTGCTCATCATCCGACGTCATATTTGCCCAGCGGATTCGCGATGACTACCCCCTAGAATTCGTGCGGACCGGTGAACTGAAGAGTGCGTTTCCAAACGTTATATCTTGGCCAAATATATATTTTTCGGGATATTTTCCCGACATAGAGTATATCTACCTTGACGACATCGGAAAGCTGGTCGGGCCGTTGGACGATTATCACCCGATGATGATTTATCGGTCCTATATTCAAGGCCTGGGCGTAGAAGAATGCCTCGCCCGCTACTCTCTCGAGCATTTCTCGGACGCCTACCCTGACCCGATCGAGCAATCCCTAGCAGAACTAAGAGCGCGAGAAGGCGACACAGATCTAAAAATATCGGATTTTATTGACAACAACCTCTCTCTGCGAAAGCTATTCTACACAGTCAATCATCCTTCGAACTATTTGCTGTTCGAGATGGCCAAGCGGATGGCTGAAGCGATGGGCGGCGCAATGGAACAGCGCAGCCTTCACCCTTACTCACTGTCGCGCGTAAACATACCAATCTATACCTCGGTCAGGGTGGGCTATGGGCTCGGAAGCCTTGCCGAAGGCTCCTTTGTAGGTTTGAGCAGATTATCCCTACAAACCCCCCTCAATCAAGTTACAACAAAAGTCTTTGAAGGACTGCGAGAAGTTGTGGAGTCTTTCTACCACTTCTATAGTTCAACTCCCCTCTTGAGAGAGATTCAATGACTTATATCTTCCAAAAACACAAAGACGACCTTCCTCCAGAGCTGGACATGAGAATCAAGTGCGATAGCCAGTCTCTATCTTTTTACAGCGACATCAGCAACTTTCTGGGTGACAATATACCGGGATATTTATCACATTCCCTTCTGGATGTTGGCGCGCGCACGGCAGCAGGAACCGCACTCTTGCGCGCGATCCATCATCCTCGCTCATTCGCCCGCCTAAAACTACATCAAGTGACGGCACTTGATTTGGACGCGACTGCGATCGCGCAAGCCTCGAATGAGTATCAGGACATCGAATGCCTTGCGGTTGACGTCAACGCCCTGGCCAATGTCAGGTCGTGGGACATCGTCCTTTCCAGCCACACGATCGAGCATGTCGACGATCCGTCCTCATTCTTGGCAAGTCTCGAGACTGTAGCGACCCGCTATGTTGTGATCGCATGCCCGTTCGCCGAGGTCGATCTGACGGAAGGACACGTTCATCGGTTCAACATGGCATTCTTCGAGGAACATCGCTTCGATGCGATGAAGGTCTATCGCTCGCAGCATTGGCATGGCGGCATGGCGTGCGTTGCGCTGAAGCGATTGCAGCAAAACTGAAAAAATTTGGGGGACAAGATGGTTGGGTTGACGGAGTCCGGGGGTGGACCAACTCAGGGCAGAATTTCGCTAGACCACGCCTTGCGAGGCGTCGTTTACGGAAGTATTTGCAGCGAACTGGCGGGCTTCGACGTCGAGGTATCCGCCAATGGCCTGATCTTAGGATCCACATCTCCAGCCCCGGCGCGGGAGCTTGATAGGCTTAACTTTGCGATGCGGGTTCCAGCAACCCTATTGCTGGAGGCACCAGTCTCGCTACGTGTCCGCGTTAAGGGCATTTCTGAGCCAGCGGAAGCTGAGCTTCTTTATACCACGGAAGAGCAGGTGGTCCGCGCGTTCACTCTTGCCGACGGAGCCGTCGCTATGCGCGCTGGCGAAATAGTCGGAACGCTGAACCACGTGAATCCCGACGCTTTGCCCCTAAAAGTCGTCGCGTATTGTGGTGATCGGCTCATCGGTTCTCAGATTTTCCACAAAGATATTCCGCAGTCTGACGGTCTGATCACATCCATCCCTCTAAAGCTACAGATTCCTGCAGACGTTCTCGACGGAACGCCCCACTCCATTTCAATTCGAGTCGAGGATGGCCCCCATCTCGAGGGAAGCCCGTTCGTCATTTCCGTTTTGTCGGGCCATGATCTTGCACACAGGCTGGGCAGCCTTGAGCGCCTTGCGGCGAAGCTAACTGACGATGTCGATACGATGCAAACAAAGATCGTCGATCAGCTTGCCGATCAATTGCAGAGCGTCATCATACCCCGCATCGACGCGATCGTCGGACTGCAAAGGGCCAGCCTAGAGAGACAGCTCGCTGCGATGTGGCGCATGCTTCCCGATAACGGGTTTGAGCGGATCGGCCCTCCGCTGCCTTTGACCGCAACGTTTCTGCCCGGCGAACCGTTCATAGGCTTCGGCTGGAGCGATAACTTCCCCAACTCCACCGGTGGACGCTGGCTGGGACGAAGCGCCCATTTGGCGCTCCAACTTTCGGACAGAGATGATGCGGTCCTGATTGTACACGGCGCAGGAAGCAGCACCCCAGAGGCACTAGAGTCGGCTTCAGTCGAAGTAAATGGGAACCTTGTTTCGCTCACACGAATTGACGACTCCTCGACAGACACCTGGAAATTGATCGGCACTGTGAACAGGGCTTCTATGCGGCCGGGTGGTGCGCTGGACCTCAGGATCCGCTCAGAGTCCACTGACGTCGATACAACGGCGCGACGAAACGCCATATCGCTGTCAATCAGCCGTATCGACATTATTTCCGCAGCAGCATTACGACACGCGGACGAGGCGTTGAGCGATGCGCAGTGCCTTTCGGGCTTTTACGATCCGGAGGAAACGGCAGCTGGCGAGCGTTTCCGGTGGATGTCAGGCTTCGGACTGGCATCGGTGTTCGTCGGGACCCGACAGAGAGCTCGGATCCGCGTCGGCGGCCCGATGATGCTGAAACCCAGTGCCGCAAAGTTGCTGGAAATCACGGTAATCGGTGCAGACGCCCAGACTGGCCCGGTTATTGCCAATGAAAGCGGATGGCACGTGGAGCTTAGCCTTGGCAACGTGCGAGATGGCGTTGCTGTACTGGCCTTTTCCACAGAAGCGCATCATCCGCGAAATGGCGACGCGCGGCTTCTCAGCCTTGCCGTCTCCCATATCGAAGTTCTCGGTTAACCAGTAGCGCTGGAATTCGGACAGCAGCATGATGCACGCTCTGATTGTATCGCCGATACCGTCTGACCCGATCGATCAGGGCAATGCCGCCCGGATCGGCCGCTTTTGTGAAATGCTTCAATACCGAGGCTATCAAGTACATTTCGTTTATTACGGCATGGAAGGACTCACAGAGCATCAGCGAACCGCAATGATGCGTCGCTGGGACAGTTTTCATTACGTGCAACCACGCACGGACAAGCGACAAACGCGAGCAGATGGTTTCGGCCTGGATGATTACTGCGGGGAAGAGCTCGCGGCCTATCTTGTAAATCTCCAGGAATTATGGACCTTCGATATTTGTATCGTCAATTATATATGGGCGTCGCTGGCCGCCACGGTGATACGCCGGCAGACCTTCTGCGCAATCGACACACACGACCTTTTCGGTGGTCGCCATCAAGTCTTGCAGGCCGAGGGCGTAGCGCCGACCTGGTTCTATTGCTCTCCCGCAGAAGAAGGTCGCGGCTTGGACCGCGCCGACTGCGTGATCGCCATCCAGGATGAAGAGGCCAAAATTCTCGCAGAACGAACCGCCCGACCTGTTATAACGATCGGACACATCCTGCCGCAAAACTTCCTGCCGGCCCGCAATGGTGCAGCCGCGCCGTTCATCGCCGGCTACATGGCCAGCGACAATCCTAGCAACCGCCGATCACTAGAGAATCTCATTGAAGCGGTGGAAGCTCGCCCTACTATCCTAGAAAAGCTTCGCTTTCTGATCGCTGGACGAATCGCTCACCGGATCCCGCACGGCAAGGCGGGATTTACAGCCATCGGGTTCGTTCTCAGCAGGCAGAACCTTTACCGCCAAGTCGACCTTCTTATAAATCCGAATGTCAGTGGCACAGGCCTGAAGATCAAGACTGTAGAGGCACTGTCGCATGGCATGCCCTTTGTTACCACCCGTGCAGGCATGTGCGGCATTCCGTCAGAATCTTCTGCCCACGATACTGCTGATGCTTATGCATTAGTGGATTACCTTGACCGATATATCAATGAACCTAATTCTCTCGCGAAAATGAGACATGAATCAGCAGTTATATTCGACGCCTATACTTCAAATCAGATAGCGGAATTCGATAGACTTCTCTCAATGGCAAGATCGCATAAAACTAGGGAGAAGACGGCAGCATGACCAAACGTCCGCTCGTCATGTTTTCGCCGATGCCTCCGTTGAAGAACGGCATTGCCGATTATACAGCCAGTTTCGTCGATAGCCTGGCCTGCCAATATGATCTTTATGTCGTTACGCCAGAGAACACGGCTCCACTACACACTCCCGGCTACACATCACTCACCGCACTCGAATACGATCAGCATACATCATCCTTTGCAACTGCCGCTCACGCCTATCAGATCGGCAACAATCTGGATCACGTCTACGCCCTGAAGCCGCTCAGCAACGTACCGGGCCTCGTGACTATTCACGACCTGTCTATTCAGCACATGGTCGGCGCATCGTTTCCGGGCGGGGCGGGCGGAGAGGCATATGCCGAACTGATGTTTGAGGCTTACGGGCGGCAAGGCCTGGAGATTTCCCGAGATGTCTCGCGTTGGCAACGACAATCACACGTCGTTCATTCTGAGCTCGGGCTTCTCCCCCTTCTGGTGCGGCGCGCCAAAGGCATAGTGACTCACTCGTTCACTGGCTTCCTGCGCGCAACGGCTGCAGGCTACGAGCGCCCTATCCACGTCATCCCGCATCATTATCAGGAGCGCATAGATGCGCTCAGAGGGTCCCGGCAAGATCGCAGGCGGGCGGCCAGGCACTCGCTCGGGTTACGCCAGGATGCGATCATCCTTCTTTCGCTGGGGTTCGTCACCCGGGCAAAACGCGTCGACCTTACGCTCAAGGCTCTCAAACTCATTCCGGAGCGAGAGAAGCCTGTTATTTTGGTGGTGGCGGGCGAGCAGAATGCCGAGGAAATCGACCTGGCAGCAGAAATCCAGCGACTGGGCCTCCACGGCCGGGTCCTGATCCAAGGCTACGTGCCAGACGGACAGATGATAGACTATCTCGCCGCGTGCGATATTCTCGTCAATCTTCGTTACCCGACGCTTGGCGAGTCCTCCGGATCTCTCGCAAATGGGCTCGGGGTGGGTTGCTGCACTGTCGTGACGGATATCGGAACCTTTTCGGAGCTGCCGGATGAGTGCGTGGTTAAAGTTGGCGTACAAGAAATGACGCCAGATGGACTGGCGTACCGCTTGCTGCCGCTCGTAAGCAACGATTGCTACAGAGAAACTTTGGAAAGCAACGCGCGTCATTACGCCGAAAGCAATCTCCGGACTGAGCAGTTCGTCACTCGATATATCGACGCGATTGAAGATTGCCTTTTCGACATCGTGACGGTGCAGGTCCCCTCGTATCGACAAGTACGGAGATTTCTGGCGCCGAGCGTGCGAAAGGACGTCGAGGCGAAGGCGACAGCATTGTCACGTCAATGTCCGCTACGTCCTGCTTCCATGTGGTGGCGCGAACTCCTGCTACCGGTTGGAAGAAAGTCTGATGTTTTGATGACCTCGGACGGTTTCGCTGCGCAGCTGGCCAAGGATGCGTTTGGCTGGAGCGATGTGATCAGCGCCGCAGATTCGGGCGCTGGACGCACCGCCGGGACGATCCTGGCGACCTGCGAAGCGGAAGACTTTGTCGATCAGCCGGGGGAATTCCTCTACCGCACCGTCTCACGCTTGCAGTTAGGCGGCATTCTTATTTTCAATATTATTGATAGACACGGAAAATACTTCGCACACATTTCCGAATTATTTGACGGCGATGACGAGGCACCACCACTGAATCTCGCCGTGAAGCGAAGCCGCATTTCTACTTTATGCGAGGAGGTCGGCTTGATCATTCAGCGGCAAATTAGTGCATTCCAAGAAATCTCAATCAACGGAGCAATTAGCGATGCTGGTACGGAGTTTGCCTTTGTCGCTACGCTGCGAAGCCTTGTAACGTGGGATGGATCCGCCATACGGATCAACGAATGATATGAATAGCTTGTTCTTCAGCGGAGACTGGCACGAGGTCCTCGGAAAACTTCCGTTTTTCCTGAAAGCTGGCGCTGCGATCGTTGAAATTGATCGACTTGCGAGCGCCATACCGCGTGATTGGGCAGGCTGTGACTTGCGCATTCTCACAGCGCCGCCACTCGCTTATGCGCGCCAGTTCGAACTGGCGAATCTTTCGATCGAGCGCGGCACAGACGGTATCGCCAACCTTGGCTACGTTGCTGCGGAAGATTTTGATGAAGTCCGACAGCGCGATCCGCTTGCCCGTGCCGCGCTACCGGGCGAACAGGTCCTGCGCGGACGCAAGTTCGACACTTTGGCTCCAGCGCTGGGAAAGATTGGCATCATGATCTTCGGCGGCGTCGGCGCACGCGCAAGCGTGGTGCGAGCCTCGCTCAGAACCATCGCGAGCCAACGTCCCGCTATTGTATTCCGGTTATCAGAGGGAAGCTCGTCCGCGAGAGATCTCCTGACAGTCCTGCGTGAGGCGTTGACTTATCATGTTCTCAGACCAACGGATCTTGGCTTGAAGATCAATGCAGGACGTTGGACCGAAGAAATGATGGTCGCCGTTCCGGACCCCGATCAAATTGGCTGCCTCGCCCGACAGATCAAACCGTCACAGGCGCTATATTCCACAGACGATCTCCGGCCCGTCTGTGGACACCTGTTCACTCCGTTCAACGAACCTCTTCCTGATTGGCCCGAATCTTGGACGATCTCGGCTAAAGACCTGCGAGGATTGCGCGCCATTGGCGGGCTCGAAGAGTCGGCTAAACACCTCTGGCGATGGTCCTTGGGACCATCTGCTGCAGTTTACGCTGATTTGCCCGCTCCAGGACGATATGCGGTCCGGCTTGAGATTCCATTTGCCATCGAAGATCGATGCCGTGTCACGGAAGTGCTCGTGAACGGCCGCCCAAGGCGCTTTAGGCTCGTGAACCATTGCGTTGAATTCGAAGCTGAACTCTTTCGTCACATGCTGATCGAGTTACGCAGCCCAGTACGTCGCGCCAGCGATCGCGACTCCCGCAATCTTGGATATGGTCTGAGCGGGATTACGATCAGCCGACTGCGGAATAGCGTTTATTGAGCGCACAAGCGCACGCCGTAAGCCAATGGCGCCCCCCGTGACTGCCGGCCGAACGCATTCCGTGGTCCCGACGGAGTGAAGTCCGCTAACCCGTGCCGGTGTGAGGCGGCCCGCGGCTTTGGATGTACGACGTTCCCCCGGTTTTCCATTCGGACGTGATGCGAGCTTCCGGCTTGCATCCGCCGGGGTTACCCCCGGCGGATGCTGTGGATCAGCGTGGAAAAGGGACCCGTCATCCCGGTGGCCTAGGTACGCGCGCTTGGCGGAAGTCGGGCGGCGAGATCGGGATGTTGGTGTTGGAGACGATGAAGGTCCGGCGCGAGCATGCGGCCGGGGAAGCCATTGAGATAGCGCGAGACCGAACTTTGTCTCGCAAGGTGGTGCGCAAGGCGATCCGCGCACCGGAGACAGACTTTTCCTATCGACGTACCGTGCAGCCGCTACCGCGCATCGGGCCGTTCCAGGAGCGACTGGACATGCTCCTGGAGGAAGACGAGGCACGACCCCGGCGCGAAAAGCTGCGCATGAGCAGCATCCATGACCTGCTGCTGCGCGAGGGGATACGAGGGGGCATATGACGCGGGCCGGCGCAATGCGGCGCGGTGGCGGCAGGAGCGTCGCCGGAATACGGTCGATGCGCCGGCCTTCATCCCGCTGACGTTCCGTCCGGGCGAAGCCTACCAGTTCGACTGGAGCCACGAGGACGTTGAGATCGCCGGCTCGCCGATGCGGGTGAAAGGTGGCGCATGTCCGACTCTGTGCGTCGCGGGCCATCTATTGTGCGGGTCTATCCGCTCGAGACGCAGGAGAGGGTGTTCGGCGCTCATGCGCGGGCCTTCGCTTTCTTCGGCGGCGTGCCGACACGCGGCATCTACGACAACATGAATCGGCGGTGACAACGGTGTTCACCGGCAAGGAGCGGGTCTTCAACCGCCGCTTCCTCGTCATGACGGCGCACTACATGGTCGAGCCGACCGCCTGCTCGCCGGCGGCAGGCTGGGAGAAGAATCAGGTCGAAAACCAGGCCAGGTACAGACAACGGGCCGAGGCCGCTGTGCGCGAGGCGCTCGCTGCAGGCACAGTCAGCGGCGACGTCACCCTCAACATGCTGGCGCGCCGGCGCGAGCCGCCCCGACCGCTAACCATCGTCACTTCGGAGGATCTGGAATTGAAATACCCGCCGCTCGCCGACTGCGGTCCCTACGACCAGCTCAGGGGGGCTCCATGCAGCGGCATGAGATAATGGAGGCGATGGGCGGTCTCGGGCTCAAGGGCATGGCCAGTGCCTTCGACGAGGCCGTCACCACGGGCCTGCAGCGCAAACGCACGACCATGGAGATCCTGACCGACCTGCTGCGCGCCGGAGCGCCCCCACCGGCATGCCGCGTCCATCCGCTACCGCATGACGGCGGCAAAGCACCAGCGGTGTAGGAACTCGATGCCTTCGTCTTCGATGGCACGCCCATCAACGAAGGGTGGTGCGCTCGCTGCATGGCGGGTCGTTCCTCTCCGGCCGGCGCAACGTCGTGCTGGTCGGCGGCACCGGAACGGGCAAGACGCATCTCGCCATCGCTATCACCACCAACGTCGTGCGTGCCGGCGCCAGGGACCGCTATTTCAACACTGTCGACCTGGTGAACCGCTTTGAGGATGAGAGCCGTCTTCGGCGACCCCGATGGCGACTACTCTACTCGACCGCATTACCCACCATTGCGACATCGTCGAAACCGGCAACGACAGCTGGCGCGTCAAAAACCGGAGCTGAAACCCTCCCCTGGACCTCCCCTTCCGGGAGTTGGCCCGGTGGGTCCAAAGGGACCTCTTACGGCCGTCACCCTTGCGCTCGTGGCGGCGCGCAGCGCCGGCCGCGGGCTCTTCCTATGGACTACCGGGACAACCGCCACAAAGGGGTCCATTTTGGACGCCGATTGATAACGAAATCCGTCGACCACCTCTCGTTGGGCGCCGACGCCGCCGGCTGGCGCTCGCGGTTCGCAGCACCGACGTTGCGGCAGGGACGCCAGATCCGAAGGCTCAATCCACCCTCCCGGTAAAGCCGGAAGACGCGCTTGATCTCAGTCATACACGCACGGTCGCCCGACGGCACGTCGAACTGGCGATCCAGAGTGTTGTCGATCACCAGAGACGGCTTGCCGCCATAGGTCCCCGATCGGCCTTACAGCCGACCTGAGCCTTGATACCCGCCAGCCTAATCAACCAGGCAACTCGGTTGGGGCAGCAGGTTTCACCGTGTTACAGCAGATCGTCGTGCAGCTTGCGGTAACCGTAGGCCTTCCCGCTGTCGTTCTAGGCCTACCGGATCAGCGCGGTTTGCCTCGCATTTTCCTGAGTTCGCCAGCTCACTGGGCTCTTTTGCCGGGCATATAGCCACTGGATTGCCCAGCCAGGTACCGGCACATGGCCCGCATACCGAAACGATCGCAATGCTCGGTAATGAACGCGTATCTTACTTTGCATCTCAAGCGAAATACGCGGTGCCTTTTTTAAGATGTCTCGCCCCTCTGTCACCCAGACCAAGTCGCGCTTCAACTGGCCGATCTCGGCATCACTCAGTGTTTAGAGGAGACGCACCCCCTTGTTGGTCTCTGATCTGAGTTCGCCGCTTACTGTCCGTTTGAATTTATCCAAGATCCAGCGACTGACGGAAACGCCTCGTTTGCCAGCGCCAGGCGAAAGCCGACCATCTCGCAAGCCGCCACTGCGCTCATAAGCATCGCGAATTGCCGCGACCATAAAATCGGCATGTTCATGCTGGACGAAGTCCTTGCCGCTTATGGGGCAGTCATCTATTAAACAACGCAAGGTCGTGTTGGGAGCGGTGAAGTCTATGACATCATCGACCCCTGATTTTCCGAACGTGCAGATAAGCAAGTGGCTTGCTCCATATCTTCTGCTAATTGCGTCGCGCAACTGTTCCAACTGCCGAACTCCGCCCATTCGATCGGCGTAGCTAATGAGCACGAAAAGCGGATTATTATCCTTTGTCAGTGCTAATAGCCGATCGCGTCGCCTTTCGAACTTCGCCCGATTCTGAGGAAGCCGCATGTCATGGTGCGCAAACGTCATCTGCTCGCCCAGCATCTGGCGATAAAGGCGCTGCACCCAGGACTGATCGTTCGGACCAGGCAGCAGATTGTCATAGTCGAGGAAGGTTTTCAGGCCGTCATCTATGGCGTGAGTGACGCAACCGACCGACGCGAACAGATCGTCGAACGGGTAGGTGGGTTGCGAGAAGCCAGCGCGCTCTATCATCGTCTTAGCGATGCAAAACGACCCCAGACTGATCACCGGCCTATCCATCACTGACTACTGCCACACCCCAAATCCGGGCTCAAGGGATGAGTCCTTCGCCTGCGGGTCGCCAAGGTCGGTCAGATCACACTATCACAGGCCGTGGCGGACGGATCACATCCATCAGCGCTGGGCTCGACAGGTCCTTGAACAGGCCACCCCAAGGCTCATAGAATTGAAACTGCATTCCGTAGCGTTGGTTCGGCACCTCAGGCGTGATCGTTCTTACCGAGTGAAACGATTGCCGCGTCTTAAAAAAGAGCAAGAAGCTATTGGGCCGGTAAGGGGCTACTTTCCGAACCTCGAAGCCTTCAGGACCATAGTGGTCATTACCCCAGCAGCGAACCAACCGGTCTTTTGGAGCCAAAAGCTCCGTGCCGTACTCGTCCCAGCCTTCTTCGCTGGCGAAGGAGAAGATACAGGTGAAGACACGGGTCGGAATGTCGGTGTGCGGCCCGATGTAATATCCCTGCTCATGACGTTGCAGGAACAACTCACGCCTGAACAAGCTAACAAAATCCGGATCATTTACCAAATCACCGAAGCGCAGAGAAAATATATCCGGCGTTTTTTTGATGATCAAATATGGAAACCACTCGTCATCTAAGAAAATATTGCGAATCGTGGACCAAAATTCCCGCTGGTCCTCAGGCGCATCAAACTCTTGATCAGCATGAAAATTTATCTGCTTACGTGCATAATATGGCGTGGCAGAACTGACCTCTGCCGAGTACTCACGGCTCAACCACTGGACCCCGACGTTCCGCTGGAACGGATTGAATTGGATAATGCGTTGATACACGTCATCTGGAAAAAAATCGCTGATCACCAGATGCGGGAAGGGAGAGCTTTCGAGTGTCGCACCCGCGATTTTCCGCTCAACGTGCGCTCGTATGTTTGCCAGCATTCGGTATCCCCGGTGTCCGTTTCGCCTCTCAGGGCTGCTCCCTATCATCGTAGCCGATCCAGATCTTGTAAGCCACGGAAGTGAGCCGCGCCGGGTTTGTCGGAGGCTCCAACTCCTGAGAAGGTGGACCCTGAAAAAGCAAGACGAAGACAAGTTTGCGCCGGAGGTCCGCGAGCGAGCGGTACGGACGATGATGGACCACGAGCACGATCCCCCGCAGCGATGGGCAGCGGTGGTTTCCATCGCGAAGAAGATCGGCTGCGTTCCGCAGACGCTGCATGAGTGGATGGAGAGGTCGAGGCGAACAGCGGCAGGCGCTTTGGCGTTCCACCGAGGTCGCTGACAAGATGAAGGCGCTGGAGCGCGAAGGGCGCGAGATGCGGCAGGCCAACGAAATCCCGCGCAAGGCTTCCGCGTATTTTGCCCAGGCGGAGTTCGACCGCCCGTTCCGGCGATGATCGCCTTCATCGACGATCATCGCGAAACCTACGGGGTCGAGCCGATCCGCCACGTTCTGCCGATCACCCTATCCACCCACCGCGAGCGTAGCACAGCGCAGGATCAAACACGCCTGTCGGCGCGGGCACGACAGGATGCAGCCCCCACGCCCGAGGTTATGCACGTGTTCGTCGAGAACTTCGTGGCCTACGGCGTACGCAAGGTCTGGCGACAGATGATGCGGAAGGGCGTGTACGTTGCCCGCCGCAGGGTGCGCGGTCGATGCGCGAGATGGGTCTGGCGGGAGTGATCAAGAGCAAGCCGGTTCGCACGACGGTCAGTTACAAGGCGGCGTCGTGCCCGATCGATCACATCATTCGCAGGTTCTACACGCCAGCGCCGAACATGCTGTGGTGTCGGACTTAACCTACGTCGCGACCTGCGCGGGCTTCGTCTACGTTGCCTTCGTCATCGATACCTAAGCCAGGCGCATCGTCGGCTGGCGAGCCAGCAGGACGGCGCATCCAGTTTCGTCCTTGATGCTTTGGAACAGACGCTTCACGATCGCCGGCCGGCCCATCGGGGCAGCCTTATCCATCATAGCGACCTTGGATCGCAATACGTGTCTATCAAGTACTCCGAGCGCCTCGCCGAAGCCCGGATCGAGCCGTCGGTCGGTAGTGTCGGCGATAGTTACTACAACAAGGCGGGCCGCAGACCACGCCCACTGAAACAGACTATCGAATCCGGCCCCGCCATCGATCGGCTTCATTACCCAACAAACGACAACTAAACCAAAACGACAATGGCGGATGCGCGGACGCCAGAGAGAATTCCGCTCTCACTCTAGGGGTTGTTATCCAGCAGGATTTTCGCTGTAACAAGCGGCGAGAAGAGTTGATTGACGATGTTAACGAGCTTGCTCGGCCGGTTGGCCGCTGCGTTGGCCATGTACAGCACATCCTTGTCGCGCATCATAAAGTTTTGCGCCAAGAAGTAGCTCGCAGGGCGCATCATATCGATGCGGTAGATGGTCGGCGGCGTGCCGGCATCGCCCGGCTTCGGCACAACCGGTGTCCCGTCCTCGGCCCGGGCATACCGGAACACGAAAACGGCCGAGGGATCCGCACGATCATCTGCAGGCCCTCCGGCACGCGCCATCGCTTCTGCCAGGGTCAGCGCCGGATTGTCGAAATTCACCTGGCTAACCTTTGTCGCTCCAAATACTGTATAGGTTTGCGGCCGACGGATCACTTGAATTCTGTCGCCGGGCAACAGAACGAGATCGTCCGGGCTGCCAGTATTGATCAGAGAAAGGAGTTGCTCAATACTGCGCCCGCCACGCGTAAAGCGGACGATCATGTCCTCCTGCCGCTGCAAACCCGTACCGCCGGCATCGGCGATAGCATCCAGCAAACGGCTACGATTGAGTGTCAGACTCTGTCTGCCAGGCCGGGAAACCACGCCTAGCACCAGAACGGTGTTCGTGACGTTCTGGCGCACCGCAACCAGAGCCTGCGGGCTCTGCGACATGCCTCGCATAGCCCGCTGAATCATTGCCTGCACCTCGGTGGCGGTGTGGCCGGCCACGATCAGGCGGCCCACGTAAGGTAGCGTGATCGCGCCATCACGATCCACGACCACGCCGTTCACGCCTGCGGATTCCGCCGTTCCCATGTCGTTGCCGAGCGAAGTGGCACCGCCGCCCGAAAACAGGCCAGCGCCCACCTCGAAGATGTTGACGGAAAGAATATCTCCTGGCCCGATCAAGTCGACATTGCCCTCGGCCGCAAGCTGGCGCAGCGTCGCGCCTTGCGGGGCAGCGGCAGCCGCTGCAACAGCGACGCTCGCCGGCGTGCTGATTTCTACGATCTGAAAGCCCATAATCTTCTGGCCCTCACGATCGTGCACCACTTCGCCCCGAGTAGGACCGCTCGACGGCAACGTGGAGCAGGCAGAGAGAAGCGCGGGCATGATCAGGACCGCAAGCTTACCCGCGCGGGCACATCGTTCACTCTGCAATTTAGGGCTCCGTAACTTCATGAGGAGATGGGCCATCGCTTTTCCGCTTTATCGCCGACGTTACGCTGCCAAGACGGATTGATACAGCGACTGCAGACGTGAGCGATAGGCTCCCTGGGAAAACCGTGCCGCCTGGAGCGGCCCTTCGGCCGCCAGCCTGTCTCTGAGGCCCGCGTCGGCGTCAAGCCTCTTAAGGGCGGCCACCATAGCGTCGATGTCATAGGGAGCCACGTACAATGCCGCTTCCCCGGTCACTTCCGGGAGTGAACTAGCAGCGCTGGCCATGACCGGCACACCGTAAGCGATCGCTTCGAGGGCCGGCAACCCAAAGCCTTCGTAAAGCGACGGAAAAAGCACGGCCCGTGCTCCCTGAACCAGATCCAACAGGAGGCGACGCGGCATATAGTCAATCTGTCGGATCTGCTTCGCGGCCTTTAGCCGCGTTCCAGAGCCACCATGCAGTAGTCGCAATTCCTGATCCGATTTCCAGCCAGTCGAGCCGACGATGATAAACGGCGTGGTGATCTCCGAGCGGAGATAGGCCTCAATTAATCGTCCGAGATTCTTCTTGGGCTCGATCGCACCAAAAAAAAGTAGGTATCCGCCCCGTTCAAGATCAAAGAGACGGTCGAGCCGACGAGCAAGCTCGTAGTTAGACGGTGGCTCTACGCTTTCGAAAGACTGATAGGTGTTCGTGATCTTACCCTGCGCTGCGGGGAAAAACTCCAATATGTCACTTTTAGAACTCTCTGAGACAGTAACAATATGGTCAGCCGCATCAACACAGTGTTTTAGTAAACGATGGTAATAACGCTTGTCCTCCAGGCTTGTGTGAGGAAGCTTCAGCGGTACGATATCATGGAAGGTGTAGATGTTGCGGGCGCCCTCCAGCCGGATCGGCAATGGATAAGTCCAGTGCATGATTTCGGGCGGATCGGGCATGGTCAGCGTTAAGAAACGCTTGAAACGACGAAAATAACGCGCCGAGACATCGAACACGTTACCACGTGTGAACAGCCTGTCGAACGGCGGTACACGCCCCTCAAGACCAGAAGTAATCACCCGGCCACTATGCGGTATCTGCAGCAGCTGCCGCTTTTCGGGTGTCATTAACGCACGCGTGATCTTCGCCTTAAGCGTTAACACCGGCTTGTCGTTCAACCCGCGCTCTTCACTCAGCCTACCGTAAAACAAAGTCTCTCGAATATCCTCCGGACTGTCGAGTGCAACTGGCACGCCATAAACAAGGTCCAACTTGTGGCCGAGCCCCGTAATCGCCTCTGCCAGGGTGCGGCCATAAGTGGCGACGCCGGTACCCTGCGGCATGGCCAGGTTGAATCCATCTATCCCGATGCGCAACGGCGTCACGTCAGCCCTCTATCGTCAAGTTGTCATAGAAAGCGGCCAGTCGCTGCCCGAATGCCCCAATGGAAAAGGCGGTCGAACGCACACCACCAGCCGCCGCCAGCCTTTTACACAAAAGATCATCCTTCGCGACCCTGCGGAGCGCGGCGGCAAGCGCGGTGGTATTCTGCGGGCTGACCGTAAGCGCAGCCCCCCCGGCGGTCTCCGCGAGCGCTCCTTCCGCGCTGGTTACTACCGGCGTGCCCAGCATCATCGCCTCCGCCACCGGCAAGCCGAACCCCTCTGTCAAGCTTGGCATGACGAGCGCCCGTGCCGAAGCTACCAGCGACAAAAGGGTTTCGCGCGCCAAATAATCGAGGTGAATTACGTCTCCTTTTGCCGCTGCCAGGATCGGCCCCGACCGCCATCCGGCAGGCCCAGCCAGCACCAGAGGAAGGTCCGCGCCGCTTGATCGCCACGCCTCGATCAGCCGGGAGATATTCTTGCGAGGCTCTACGGTACCGCAACAAAGCAAGTAATCTCGAGGCAGCAGACCGGCGGGGAGCGGCATGGGTGTATGCGACACATCCACTGCCTCGCCAAGATTGACGACGAAACCTGATGGCGGTGCGAATAGCCGTTCTATATCGTCCTGCGAAGCGCGAGACACGGTCACGATCCGGCTCGCGCTTGAGATCAGCGTTTCCAGCAGCCGTCGAGCCCGCCGGCTCGCGACTGGTGAAAGACTCGGATGATCCAATGGGATCGTATCGTGGATGGTATATACATTTCGCCAGCCCGCGATCCGAATCGGCACCGGATAGGTCCAATGAGCGATACCTGTCGGGCCGGACAAAGCAATCTCCAGAGGCCGTCGCCACATGTCGAAATGCACCTGAGCCTCGCGGAACAAATCTGGCACCTCAATTGCGTTATCTCCCCAATCAGCCTTTCGGCTGCCCGGCCGAGCAGCCCTCAGCCAGCGTCGTGAGCGGGACACCTGCACAGCATCTGCATTGATAGCCATCCAGCGCCGGCCTGCATCATCCAGCGCCGCCGTCAAAGCAGCCGAATATACAGCGACACCTGTTCCCGGTCCGCGCTGCTTCTGGTCTCCAATAACAATCGGCAAGGGATTCATTGGCTCGGCTCAGTCCCGCTTCGCGTCACGGATGGCGATTAGTTGCCGCAACACCCCCTCAATCTCCCCCAGCGGCATCGCATTGGGCCCATCCGACAGCGCCTTCTCCGGATCGGGATGCGTCTCCATGAACAGCCCCGACACGCCCACCGCCACCGCAGCCCGCGCCAGCACCGGCACGAATTCGCGTTGGCCGCCCGAGCTGGTGCCCTTGGAACCTGGCAGCTGCACCGAATGGGTCGCGTCGAACACCACCGGGCAGCCGGTATCGCGCATGATCACCAGCCCGCGCATGTCGACCACCAGATTGCCGTAGCCGAAGCTCGTACCCCGCTCCGCCACCAGCAGTTCGGGATTCGCCACGCCCGCCGCCGCTGCCGCTGCGCGCGCCTTGTCGATCACGTTGACCATGTCGCCCGGCGCCATGAACTGCGCCTTCTTGATGTTGGCGGGCTTGCCGCTCGCCGCCACCGCTTCGATCAAATCGGTCTGGCGCGCCAGGAAAGCCGGCGTCTGCAGCACGTCCACCACCTCGGCCACGGGCTTCACCTGCCCGGCTTCATGCACGTCGGTCAGCACGGGCAATCCCGTCTCGGCGCGCACCTTCTCCAGGATGCGCAGCCCCTCATCCATCCCCACCCCGCGAAAGGACGAACCGGACGAGCGGTTCGCCTTGTCGAAGCTGGATTTGTAGATGAGGAAGATCCCCAGCCGCTCGGCGATCCCGCGCAGCGTCTCGGCCACGGACAGCGCCAGCGCCTCCGTCTCGATCGCACAAGGCCCCGCTATCAGGAACAAGGGCTGGTCGAGGCCCACCGGCCGCCCCAGCAACGTCGTCTGGCTCATGCCTGCAATCCTCGTGTCAGCGCCAGCATCCGATCCTCGTCGGGCGCGCCGGCCAAAATCTGTTCGGGCGTGACGCGGCGAATGCCGTGGCTCACGCTCAGTTCGCCCAGCGCGAAGCCCTGCGCCATGATCTCGTCCAGAAAGGCCATCGGCGCTTCATAGCGGACGGGCGAGAATTCGAGAAAGACCGTCAGCGCCCGCTTCCGCGCGAACAGCCCCGCCATGCCGCGCCAGATCCTCTCCTCGGCGCCTTCCACGTCGATCTTGATCACATCGGCGTCGAGCAGCTCGGCATAGCCGTCCAGCCGCCGCGTCGTCAGGCGCACGCCCGGCACATCGTCGCCCACATGCGTGACGAGATGCGCGTTCTTGGGCTCGCCGTCCGGCACCTTGAGCAACGAGGCCTCGCCTTCCACGTCCCACAAGGGATCGCCATGGAGCGTGATCCGCTTGTCCATGCCCGCCCGCGCCGCGCTCTGCGCGATCAGGGCGGCCATCGCCGGGTTCGGCTCGAATGCATGAACATGGCCGGCGAGGCCCACCCGATCCGCCATCAGTAGCGAGAAATAGCCGAGATTGGCGCCGATATCGATCGCGGTCATGCCCGGCCGCAGCACGCTTTCCAGCGCCTCGGTCAGCCACATTTCCCAATAGCCGTCCGCCGCCAGCGTGCGCGACAGCCCGGCATCGGCGGGATCGATCAGGATCGGCAGCGTCTCCAGCATCGTCACGAGGGTCCGCCCCGCGTCGATCGGCCGGGCCCGGCTCAGCGCGCGGCACCGCCTCTCGCGCAGGCGGCGGCGCGTGCGGCGCAGCGTCGCGCAGGCTTCGTCGAGGAGGCCCGGCGCATCGCCGGGATAGGCGCGTGCCACCTCACTCGATTCCCCGGCAGGCGAGCGCCGATTCGATCACGGGCGCATCCTCGGGATTGTTCAATTCCCAGATGTCGCAGCCCTGCGGATCGACCTCCACCACGCGCACGGGCACGCGCATGTCGAGGAAGCGGATCTGCTCCAGCCCCTCCAGCACTTCCAGCGGCGCGACGGGTGCCGCCGCATAGGCCTCCAGCGCCTCGCGCCGGTAGGCATAGACGCCCACATGTAGGAACAAAGGCAGGGTCGGATCGCCGATCCGCGACGGCGGAATATGCGGGATCACCGATTTGGAGAAATACAGCGCATCGCCGCGCGCGTCGGTCGCCAGCGTCGTGCCGCCGACACGCCCGGCCGCCTGATCCGCGAACAGCCGCCGCTGCACCTCGGGCGTCGCGCGGATCGCGGGCGTCGCCACGCGGATCGTCGGATCCGCCGCCATCTCCTCCAGCAGGGCCGAGAGGAAATGCGGCGGGGTCAGCGGCGCATCGCCCTGCAGATTGACGATGATGTCGATATCGTCGGGCAGGCCCGGCAATGCCGCGGCGCAGCGCTCCGTCCCGTTCGCGCAGCCCTCGGGCGTCATCGCCACCGCCGCACCGAAACCGCGCGCCGCATCCGCGATCCGCGCATCGTCGGTCGCTACCAGCAGGGTCGTCACGTCGCGCACCTGCAGGCCCGCTTCCCACGTCCGCCTGATCAGCGGCTTGGCCTCGCCCTTGGCGCCCGTCAGCGGGGCGAGCGGTTTTCCGGGGTAACGACTGGAGGCGTAGCGGGCCGGAATGACGATCGCGGCGGTCAAGCGAGCCCCAGCCGCAGGAAATCATGGACATGGACGATGCCGACCGGCCGGTCCGTGCCGTCCTCGGGCACCGCGAACATCGCCGTGATCTTGTGCTTGTTCAGCAGCGCCAGCGCGTCCTCGATCAGGCAGCCGGGCGACACCCATTTCGGATCGGGCGTCATCATCTCGGCCGCCGTGCCTTCGGACAGCGAGTCGAAGTGGCGCCGCAGATCGCCGTCGGTGATCACGCCGACAAGCCGGCCCGTCTCGTCCACCACGCCCGTCATGCCGAAGCTGCGCGAGGTCATCATCATGATCACGTCGCGCATCCGGCAATCGAGCGGCACGATCGGCATCGCATCGCCCTGGTGCATGATCGCGGCGACGCGCATCAGCCGCTTGCCGATCGCGCCGCCCGGATGCAGCTCCTCGAAGCCCGCACGGGAGATACCGCGCACCTGCATCGCCGCCAGCGCCAGCGCATCGCCCAGCGCCATCATCATCGCGGTGGAGGTGGTCGGCGCCAGATTGGCGGGGCAGGCCTCGCCCACCGACGGCAGCAGCAGGCCAATATCGGCCTGGCGCATCAGCGTGGACTCGGCGCGACCGGCCACCGCGATGATCGGCAGGCCCAGCTTACGCGCGTGCATCAGCACGGGCTGCAATTCCTCGGTCTCGCCCGAATTGGAAAAGGCGATCAGCCCGTCGCCCGGCGCCAGCATGCCCAGGTCACCATGCGCCGCCTCGCCCGGATGGACGAAGACGGAGGGCAGGCCGGTGGACGAAAGCGTCGCCATCACCTTGCGCGCGACATAGCCCGATTTGCCCATGCCGGTCGTCACCACGCGACCGCGCAGCGTCAGCAGGGCCGTCACAGCTTCCGCGAACTGGTCGTCCAGCGCGGCCGAGAGCGCGAGCAAACCATTGGCCTCCGCGCCGATGACCTGGCGGCCATAGGCGACGAGATCGGCGGGCGGGGGCGTCGTCGTACGGTGCGTGGCGCTGTCCTGAGCGACCAAGCGCTCCTCCTTTTTCGTATCGTGCGTGTGCCTTAGACCGTCTTTTTCTGTGTTGCGAGTGTCTTTCAATTGGATGTGCGATCGATGGCGACCGATCAATACGGGGTCGATTGACACTGTGTTAATCCCACGTCGCGCCACTTGGCCCCGAACATCCGCTTCGACTATGCAGGTCCCATGATCCGCCTGCTCGTGCTCGATGTGGATGGTGTGCTCACCGATGGCGGCCTGTTCTACGGCGCCGAGGGCGAGCAATTGAAGCGCTTCAACGTCCGCGACGGGCTCGGCATCAAATTGCTGCAGCAGGCGGGGGTGACGGTCGCGATAGTCAGCGGCCGCGCTTCCCCCGCCCTCGCCCGGCGCGCCGCCGAGCTCGGCATTACCGAACTCCACGGCGGCGTCGGCGACAAGGCGACGGTGCTGGCCTCGCTCCAGTCCCGCCTCGGCATCGCGCCCGCCGAAACCGCGGCGATGGGCGACGATCTGCCCGATCTCGCGCTGTTCGCCGGCGCCGCGCTCCGCATCGCGCCCGCCGATGCCGAGCCCGAGCTGATCGCCGCCGCGCACCTCGTTACGCCCCGCGCGGGCGGCCACGGTGCGGTCCGCGATGCCGCGCAGCATATCCTCATGCTGAACGGCGATGGAGACATCGCCACGCGCCCTGCCGCGCTGCACGGCTGAGAGGTGTTCGCGAAATGCGCGGAAGAGCGTATTTCGGGGACGGCACCCGCATGCACCGACAGGCGCATCTCAAACAGCCTCTGAAGGGCTTGTTGCAGGGGCATAACCACTCCTAGATGAGCGTCATGATCCCGCTCCGTTCCCCGCTCCGTTTCCGGAGGTTCCCATGCTCGGGGCGCTGAAGCTGTTCGGCTTCGGCCGGAAGGAGCCGGAGCCCGTTCCGGCCGATTTCGCCCCCGCCATTCCGGAAGGCGAGCGCGTCTACGCGATCGGCGACATTCACGGCCGGCTCGATCTGCTGAACGATCTGCTGACGATGATCGATCGGGACGATGAGGCGCGCGGATCCAGCCGCACGACCCTGATCCTGCTCGGCGACCTCGTCGATCGCGGCCCCCACTCCGCCAGCGTCGTCGAGCGCGCGATCCGGCTGCAGGCGGCCGGCGATCGTTTCCATGCGATCAAGGGCAATCACGAGGAGGTCATGCTCGGCGCGCTGGCGGGTGACGAGGCGGCGATGCGCCTGTTCCTCCGCATCGGCGGCATCCAGACGCTGGAAAGCTACGGCGTCGGCCTCGACGATCTGCCCGCAGGCGAAGAGGTCGAGACGTTGATCGCGCGCATGCAGGCGGCGATCCCGCGCGAACATGCCGATTATCTCGCCGCGATGGCCGACAAGGTGGAGCTGGGCGACTATCTGTTCGTCCATGCCGGCGTCCGTCCCGGCGTGCCGATCGACGAGCAGACGCCGGTCGAGATGCGCTGGATCCGTGACAGCTTCCTCGATCACCCCGGTTATCACGGCAGGATGATCGTCCACGGCCACAGCATCACCACGGAGCCGACTCTGCGCCCCAACCGCATGGGCATCGATACGGGCGCCTATGACAGCGGGGTGCTGACCGCGCTCGGCCTGGAGGGCACCGGGCATTGGCTGCTCCAGACCGAGCCGACCGACGCCGATCGCGCCGCGCATGAGGCCGCCGGGGATTGAGCCTGACGCCGCCTCATCCGGCCGCGACCCTGATCCTGCTGCGCGAGCCGAACGAGGGCCCGCCGGAACTGCTGATGATCCAGCGCGCCGCCACGATGGGCTTCGGCGCGGGCGCCTGGGTCTTCCCCGGCGGCCGCGTCGATCCGGGCGACGTGACGCTGGCCGCCCGCTTCCTCCCCGCGAACGACGCTCTCGACGACCATGCCGCCCGCATCTGTGCGATCCGCGAGACGATCGAGGAAGTGGGCCTCGCCCTCGGCCTCGATCCGCCGCCCGATCCCGCGACGCTGGCCGCCGTGCGCGCCGGCCTTCATGCGGGGGAGCCATTCGCGGGCTTGCTCGATCGGTTCGGCCTTTCGCTGGTGCCGGACGCGCTTCTGCACTTCAGCCGCTGGTGCCCGCCCGCGGAGATTTCCAGGCGCTTCGACACGCGCTTCTATCTCGCCCGTCTTCACGGCGACGCGAAGGCCGAGCCCGACGGTCGCGAAACGGTGGCCCTGCTCTGGACAACACCACGGGCGATGCTCGACCGCGCCGATGCGCGCATCATGTTTCCCACCGCCTGCAACCTGCGCCGCCTCCTGCCCCACCGCAGCTTCGCGGAGGCGGAAGCGGATGCCGCCGCCTTTCCGGCCGCCACTATCGTCACCCGCTCGGTGGACATTGGCGGCGAACGCTTCGTCCAGATCGACGCAGGCCATGGCTATCCTGAAACCCGCTCGCCGCTGGCCGGCCTCTTTCGCGGCTAGCGCCCGATCACCATCAACGAAGGATCGTTATTATGAGCGGGCTCCGGCCTCGCTCAGCCGCGCATCAGCCCCAGCCAGCGCGCGGCGATATCCTCCGCCGCCAAATCCTCGCGCCGGGTCACGGGCGCGCCGCCCACCGGCCACAGCGCATAATCGGTCCGCCGGTCCTCGGCGCCCGGCCCCTTGAACACGCCGTCGAGGCTCGGCTGGTGATCGCCGTAAAAGCCCAGCCAGCCCCTGCCGTGCCGCGCGATCGCCTCGCGTAGCACCGGGATCATCGCATCGGTCGCATCGGCATGGCGCAGCCAGCGGCCGACCGCAGCGCGATCGGGCACCTGCCAGTCCAGCGGCAGCGGCACGGGCGGCACATCGTCGTGCGATCCGTCCCACGGCCCATGATTCTCGATCGTGATCAGGAACAGGAACAGGTCCGGGCCTTCGCTGGCCACCAGATCGGCGGCGAAGCGCGCGAGCGCCGCATCGGTCACATAGCCGCCGTCGCGCGCGGCATCGGCAAAGGCCTCCTCGCCGATGAAGCGATCGAAGCCGAGGAAGGGCATCACCTTGTGGCGCGCATAGAAGGTGCGCGAATACGGATGCACGCAGATCGTTTTGCACCCCGCCGCGCGCGCCGCATGCGCCAGCGAGGGCAGCGGCGACTGCGCGAAATGCTCATAGGGATTGAAGCGATCGAGCCCCAGATCGTCCGGCCCGATCCCCGCCACCGCCGCCAGCTCGCTGCGGATCGTGTTCGCGCCCCAGCACGGCACGGTCAGCCGCCCCGACAGCGCCGCCGCCGCGCTCAACGCGCCGAAATGGGGCATGTGGTGGGCGAGACCCGGATGCAGCCGCCGCGCATCGGCAAAGGATTCGCCCTGGATCAGCACGACCGGCCCGACACTCTTCGGCCAGGCCGGAAGCCCGCGCGCGCGCACCGCCTCCCGCCGCGCCGAGCGCCCGTCGCTCGCCAGCGTCGCATGGACGATACAGGTAGCGAGCAGGCCGAACGCCGTCATGTCCGTGTCGGGATCACCGGTCGGCGCATAGGTGCGGTAGCAGCGCGCCAGACGCGGCCGCAGCGCCACGCTTCCCGGCACCACGAAGGCAAGCCGCCCCAGCACGATCGCGACCAGCGCCAGCCCGATCTGGGCGAGCAGCGGCACATGCCATAGCGGCGGCTCCGCCCACAGCAGGCCCGCCACCACCGCCACGATCGCGATCGTCCCCGCGATCATTTGCGCCGTACCGACAAAGGCGATGTAGAAACGCGGGTGGCGCACCACCTCCAGCAGTTCGGCGCGATCCGCGAACATCACCGGCTCGTCCAGCACGATGCGCTTCACCTTGTCCGCCACGCCGAGCCCGATGCCGAGCGCGACCACGCCGATGCCCGCCACGATCGGCCGGGCCGTCGCCAGCGTGAACAGCAGGAAGCCGATGATGGGGGGCGCCAGATCCAGTGCCAGCATCCCACTCCGCGCGCCAAGGAAACGGGCGCCGACCATCAGGCGCAGCCCCACCCATGTCGCCAGCGCGAGCGCGAGCCCGATCGCACAGTGCAGCATCATGGGATCGCTCAGGAGCCGGGTTCGATGTGGAAGCGGAAATTGCGCACGATACGGTCGCCGAACATCGCCGGCATCAGGTCTGCCGCCACCTGCCCCAGCGCCAAAAGCCGGGGATAGACGACACGCGAACTGCGCCGCTCGATCCCCTTCGCGATCACGCGGACCATCTTGTCCAGGCTCACCATGAACGGCGTCGGCCCCTTCCAGCGATCCGTCATCGGCGTGTCGAAGAAGCCCGGCACAACCACCGTCACCGCGACACCCGCCGGCGCCAGCAGCGCGCGCAGCGCCTCGCCATAAGCCCGCACGCCCGCCTTGCTGGCGCTGTAGCCGGGGCTGTAGGGCAGGCCGCGCAGCGCCGCCGTCGAGGCGACGACCACCAATTGCCCCGCCTTGCGCGCCATCATCGGCGCGATCAGCGGCTCGATCACGTTCATCGTGCCGAGCAGATTGGTCCGCACCTGCAAGGTCGCCAGCTTGTGCCCCTCCGGAGCCCCCGCCTCGCTCGTCCCCGCTGAGACGCCGGCCGCCGAAATCGCCAGATCGAACGGCGCCTCGGCATCCCGCGCCAGGATCCACGCCGCGATCGGCTCGGCGTCCGCCACATCGAACAGGCCGGTCACGACCTCGGCGCTCTTCGCGCGACACGCCTCTGCGGTCACCTCCAGTCGCGCCGCATCGCGCCCGGTCAACGCCAGCCGCACGCCGGGCGCGGCGAGATGGCGCGCGAGACCGGCGCCCAGCCCGCTCGACGCTCCGGTGATCAAAATGCTGCGAAGCGCGGTCATCCGCGCAGCGAGGCGGCCCTGAACCCGTCCACGGCCGAGGCGGCGGGCGCCGCCACGCGCACGGCGGGCGCCCCCGGCACCGAATTCTCGATCCGGGCGGCCGCACCTCCGATCAGCATCTCCAGCCCGTCATCGCTGAAATAGCCGCCATGGACGAGACAGCGATCGACCAGCACCCGCCGGAACGCGTCGAACACCTCGGCCTCGGGCGCCTGCGGCTTGGTCCAGAAGGCGCCGAGCCCCGTCTGATGCGTGATGCGCGGCACGTTGTAGACGGCATCGCCCAGCACGATCGTCGGCACGCCGTAGCGCAGCGCCAGCGTGCCGGTCGTGCTGTTCACGGTCACCACGCCGCGCGCGGCCCGCACCAGCGGATCGATATCCGCCCAGGCGATGAAGAGCATGCGATCCGATATGCCCAATTTCTCGGCCACGGCGCGGGTCTTCTTCTCCCAATCGGTCAGGCCGTTATCCAGCGGATGGCCCTTCACCACCAGCAGGGTATCGGCCGGAGCATGCGCCGCGAACGACGCCAGCACATGCTCGATCGCGGGCTGGATGCGCTTGAAGCCGGAGTGGACGCGGATCTGGTAATCGCAGTCCAGCTGCAGCGGGAAGACGAAGAAGGGACGCCCGTCACCGTTCAGCTGATCGATCGTCGCGCTCGAACGGCGCATGCCACTCGGCTTGCGGAGCAGGCGCGCGGCCCAGCCCATATATTCGACCAGGATGTGCCACGGCCGATGCGTGCGATAGCCGGGGAAGAGCGGCGTCAGCAGGAAGCTGCCAAGATTGTAGGTCAGATCCTCGCGCGCGCGCCGGTTGAAGAAGGACGCGATCGGTGGATGCTCCTCCAGCGGCGGCAGCGAGCGCGCGGCGCGGAGATATTCCTCCGGATTGCGCGGCAGCGTCGAATGGCCGTTCACGCCCTCGGCTTCCACCGTCACGTAATCGGGCCGGATATAGCCTTCCTCGAACACATGCACCTGCATGCCCCGGTCGCGCGCCACCTTGATCGCGGCCGCATGCAGCGGGCGGCAATCGCCAAACAGGACGAGGTCGGTCGCGGGCGACCGATCCAGATAGGCATCCAGAAACGCCGGCCAGCGCTTGAGCGTGCCACGATAATCGGTCGCGTTCGGCGCGCTCCAGTAAAGCTTGTCGCCGCCGTTGAAGTTGATGCGGCGCACGCCATGCCCATGATCGGCAAGCCGCTGGCCCAGCATCGCGAAGAAAGGACCGGCAAGCCCCTGGAGAAACAGAAATTCTCGGCGTCCCCTCCGCCGGGAAACACGATCCAAGGCCACCATCCTTTATTCCTTGCACCGCCGCATCGCCCGGCACAAGCACCCCCCGATGCCCGCTCGCGATAACGATCGCATTCGGGCGGAATTAGGGCGATACGCGCCTTGTGTGACCTGCGAGCAACAATTTCGCATCACGTTACAGCTCAGGCCGGGCGCAGCGACGCGATCACGCCGCCGCCGGGATAGGCCACCAGCAGATCGGCCGCCTCGGGAAGCGTGAGCGCCGCGCCGCCCTCGATCATCCACGCCGATCCCGCCGGGAAATCCGCGCCGTCGATCGTGCCGTCGCCAGCCAACGGCACCAGCCACAGCGAACGGCCGTCGCCTTCCAGCCCGGTTTCCACCGGCCCCGTCCAGCGCTCCAGCACGAAGGCCGGCCCGTCCGCCAGGATCGTACGCCCGGCGCTCAGCTCGTGCGCCTTGTACGGGGCGACGTAAGGTACGGGATCGCTCACCGCGATGCCGTCCTTCAGATGCAGTTCGCGATCGCTGCCATAATCGTAGAGGCGATAGGTGAGGTCCACATTCTGCTGCACCTCCACCAAGGTCAGCCCCGGCCCGATCGCGTGGATCGTGCCGGCGGGCGTATAATAGCTGTCGTCCCGCTTCACCGCTTTCCAGTCGAGCATGCCGACGATCGATCCGTCGAGTGCGGCCGCACGCAGCGCATCGCGGCTCTCCGTCTCCAGCGTGCCCAACGCGATCGAGGCATGCGGTTCCGCATCGAGGATCACCCACGCCTCGTCCTTGCCGCGCGGATAGCCGTGCGCCTGCGCCGCCTTGTCGTCCGGATGCACCTGGATCGAGAGCCGATCGCTGGTGAACAGATATTTGATGAGCAGTTCGGGCCCCGCCGCCGATCCGTCCTGTGCGCCCGGCACTTCGAACCAGATCTCGCCCACCGGATTGCCTCCGTCCGGCACGCCGTCGAATGCCGGCCACAGGTCGCGCCGCCCCCAGGGTTTCTCGACGCGCTTGGTGGTCAGCTTCGTGGCGGGCATCGAGAACTCCGACGGCAGAAACGGGAATGACAAGAACGCTCTATGCCGCCGAACGTCGCGCAAGGCGATGACGTTCCGGCAATGCGATGTCGCTCGTCGCAACCTTTTCGGAACCGTAGACGGAGCTTTCGCCTCTTCACCTTGGGCGGAAAATGTCGCGCGAGGGGAGCAGCCACGGCCGCAACGCGTTGATCCTAGAACGGGACACCCCAGCCAAGCCCCTCCCAATCGGAGCCAATGCGATGGCCATCTTCTTCGATCTTCGCCTTTGGGGCGTGATGCTGCTGGCCGTTCTGGCCTTGATCGTCGTGTCGGCCGTCTATCGTGCCTGGATCGGCTACGACGATATCGATCCGCAGGGCCCCAAGGGCTGAGCCGCCCTCAATTGGGCAGCGCGACCTCGATCTTGTCGACCCACTCGGGATAGAAGCACGGCGCCCGGCTGGACCAGCCCGCCGCCGTCGCCGCCGCCTCGCTGATCGATTGCAGCAGCGCGCGCCGCTTTTCGGGATGCAGATGCGGCAGCGCCGCCGCCGCGCAGAAGGCGCCCGGCAGCCAGGGCCGCACCGCACCGCCCAGCAGCCGTTCGTACAGGAAGCGATAGGCCGCGAAGCTGCCGATCCGCCCCTGCCCCAGATCGAAGGCCGAGATGGTCACGAGCGGGGCGAAGAACGCCTCCATCTGCTCCAGCCCGCTATCGTCGGGAATATGCTGGCGGATATGATCCAGCCGGCAATAGATGCGCGCCTGCGCCTTGATGCTCGCGGATTCGACGACGTCGCGGGACCAGCGCCCCATCGCGTCGTTCCGGCCGAGGCCCACATCCAGCGACCGGCGGATGTAGCGCTGCGTGGAAGACGGGAACGTCGCGAATTCCTTGATCTCGGCAAGCGCCATCGCGCCGTCCGCCGGTTTCATCTGCTGAGCCATCGCCTGCCTCCGCTCTACTGCCGCGAAGCAAACATGCACCGGATTTGGTTTCCGGGCCGTTAACCGCGGGATCCTTGAGACAGAGTGGATCACATCCGCTGCTGCGACGCAACATGATGTCAGGGAAATGACCGTTTGTCGGCAAATGTGTTGCGATCGCGCATCTGTGGATAAGTGCGCGATCGCATTATGAATGCGGGAGGAGGTTATCGTGCCGTTTTCCTGCACCCGCCCATTCCCGCATCCGCGAGATCAGGCGCGCTCCGCGGCGATCCGTTCCTCTTCTTCCTCGTCATAGCCCGAGGAAACGGCCGGCTCGCTGCTCTGGCCGGGCTTGGTATTCGCCGGCGCGTCGGACGTGGGGAAGCTCTCGTCCAGCGCGACATCCAGCTTGGCATCCGCGTGGGACGGATCGCGCTGCAGCCGCTTGTCGTCGCTCGCATCCTTGGCGGGCCGGATCTCGGTCGTATCCGGGGTCTGGTTGGCAGTCTCGCTCATGATCAGTCTCCCGGGCGGTCGGCTCGCCTTACAGAGCCGTCACCCACCAGACACAACGCCCGCCCGATGCCCCCGTTCCGGCCCCGGGCGCGGCGGCCTTGCGGCCTGCCGGGCGCTGCCCCAGAAGCATGTGATTCACGCACCCACGAAGGTCCGTCATGCGCCTCACATTCCTCGCCTGCCTTCTCGCCCTCGCCACGCCGGCGATGGCGGCCGATTCCAAGCCACCCGAATCCGCGAAGGGCGACGCCGCCAAGACCGACACCACGCTGCCGCCGCTGCCTGCCGATCGCACCGTCGCGCAAAGCGTCGTCATCGCCGGAAAGAGCCTGTCCTATGACGTGACGGTCGGCACGCTCCCGCTGTTCGACGCCAAGGGCAAGAAGACCGGCGAGGTCGTCTATACCGCGTATGTGGCCAAGGGTGGCGCCGCTGCCCGCCCCGTCACCTTCGCCTTCAACGGCGGTCCCGGCGCGGCCTCGGGTTTCCTGAACTATGGCGCGATCGGGCCCAAGCGCGTCCAGTTCGGCGCGCAGGGCGACGCCCCGTCGGACAGCGCCGTCGCACGCGACAATCCGAACAGCTGGCTGGATTTCACCGATCTGGTGTTCATCGATCCGATCGGCACCGGCTACAGTCGCAGCCTGATCGAGGAGGCCGAGGCGAAGAAGGCCTTCTTCACGCCCGACAGCGACATCGCCTATCTCTCGCGCACCGTCTCGGACTGGCTGACGAAGAATGGTCGCATGACGAGTCCCAAATATCTCGTCGGCGAAAGCTACGGCGGCTATCGCGTGCCGCGCCTCGCTTATTATCTGCAGAGCCGGCTCGGCGTCGGCCTCAACGGCATCGTCATGGTCTCGCCCGCGCTCAGCATGACGACGCTGGAAAGCGACGTCGCCACCTTCTCGCCGATGACCTACATCACCAGCCTGCCCTCGATGGCGGCGGGCCGTCTGGAACGCGAGGGCAAGCTGGCCAGCCCGGCCGCGCTGGCCGAGGTCGAGGCCTATGCGCGCGGCGAATATGCGGTCGATCTGCTGCGCGGCCGCTCCGATCCGCAGGCGATCGAGCGGATGACGGCGCGTGTTTCCGCCTTCACCGGCCTCGATCCCAAGCTGGTCCGCCAATATGAAGGGCGGATCGATATCCGCACCTTCCTGCGCGAGACGCATCGCGACACCGCCTCGATCGGCTCGATCTACGATTCGAACGTCACCGCCTTCGATCCCTTCCCCGAATCCCCCGACAACAGGGCGAACGATCCGCTGCTGGATGCGATCATGGCCCCCGTCACCGGGGCTGCGGTCGATCTGATGACGCGCACCGCCGGCTGGAAGGTCGAGGGCCGCTACAATCTGCTGTCCTACGAGGTCGGCAATCTCTGGGATCGCAAGAATCAGGACGAGGCGATCACCGATCTCCGCAAGGCGGTCGCGGTCGATCCGAAGATGGCGGTGCTGATCGCGCACGGCATGGACGATCTGTCCTGCCCCTATTTCGTCAGCCGCCTCGTGATCGATCAGATGCCCGGCTTCGGCCGCCCCGATCGCGTCCAGCTCGCCCTCTATCCCGGCGGCCACATGTTCTACAGCCGCGCGGACAGCGGCGCCGCGTTCCGCAAGACCGCGCTGGCCCTCTACCAGCGCTGACCTCCAGCCGTGCTCCCGCGAACGCGGGAGCCCAGCGCTCCAGACACGACGCTTGCAGCTCTGGGCTCCGGCTTTCGCCGGAGCACGATATGCCTCCCCATCCATCGCATCCCCGCCCCCGGTTAGTCCGGGGTTCAGGATCACGCCGCCAGTCTCTCCGTCGTCTCATTGCGCAACCACGGAGGAATCATGCGTCCGTCCCGCAAGCTGGCATTGGCCGGCATCGCCACCCTCGCCCTCGCGGGCACTGCCCTCGCCGCCGGTGCCGAAAAGCTCCACACGATGAACGTCACCATGCCCGATGGCAGCATCGCGCGGATCCACTATGCGGGCGATGTCGCGCCGCGGATCGTGATGCAGCCGGTCGCGGCGCCCGTCGCCCTCATCGCGCAGGAACAGGACGATCCCTTCCTCGCGCTCGACCGCATCTCGGCGATGATGGACGCGCAGGCCGATGCGATGTTCGCGCAGGCCCACGCCGCGGCCGCCACGCAGGCCGCCGCCGCACCGGGCGTCACGCGCACTGCGGACACGCATGCCGTCGCCGCGCCCCAGGGCGGCGTCAGCTATTCCTACGTCTCCTCGACCAGCGCGAACGGCGGCTGCACGCAGAGCTATCGCATGACCTCGTTCGCGCCCAACGAAGCGCCGAAGGTGGAAACCAGCCAGTCAGGCGACTGCCGCAACGTCGCCCCGCTGGTGCCGACGGCGCTGACGTCGAAACCCGCCCCGGCGAAGCCGACTCCCGCCGCCGCACCCAAGCCCGAACCGCGCCACGACCTCCGCGACACGATCTGACCCGGCACCGCGGCTAGTCTCTTTCCCCGTCATTCCCGCGAAAGCGGGAATCCACGGACAGGGTGAAGGTGAGGGGCGCACTACCGAGGTTACCGTCTCCATGGATTCCCGCTTTCGCGGGAATGACGGGAGGGAGGAAAGCAGACGGTAGCCGCCCGCACCATCTTGCGGATGATCTACCTCCCCATATGCGATGGGAGGATAAGGAATCGGCGGCCGCCCAATGCCCCCGCGAAGCGGCTTCCTCTTTTCCTCCTCCGCGCCTCCGCGTGAATCTTCTTCCTTGATCCGCCCAAGGCGAATGCGCCCCGCCTAACCCTTCTTCGGAAAGATCCGCGCCAGCGCCATCTCGGCCACGCTGCCCAAGGCCGCCGCCAGCGCATCCTCGCCCACCGAGCCCTTGGCCGGCCCCGCCTTCACGGCCTCAGGCTCGGCCTTCGCCGCCGCCGGCTTGGCCCCCTTCGCCTTGCCCTTGGAGGCCAGCGCCGCCTGCGCCGCCGTCGCCGCGATCGAGAGCCCCATCGCGATCACTTCGCGCCCGGCCGGGCTGTTCGCCGCCGCCGCCAGCTTCGCGCCGGCGTCGCGCAGATCCTCGACGATCCCGGCAATCGCCGCCTCGGGCGAATGCGCCTTGGCCTTCGCGCCCGCCTTGTTGGCGCCCTTGGCCTTCTCGCCCTTGGGCTTGCCGGCCTTCTTCGTTTTCTTCTCGCTCATCGCGTGATCCTCAGGTGTGTCGACAAGATAAGACACTGGCCGCCGCACGCAATCCCACGCCCAGCCGTTGCCTCTTTTGCCCGCCTTTCCGCAGACATGCGAAAATGGCACGCGGGCATGCCCCTTGCCGCGCCTGCCCCCCGTCTCTAGGCTGGTCCCCAAGTACCGGCGGCCCCTCGGCCACTGGCGAATATGAAGAGCATGTCGATGGCAGAGCGGTCGCAGAAAGCGGCGCCTCGGCCCGCAGCCGGCGGCCGGGCCGTCGGCAATCCGTCCCGGCGGAACCGGGCGTGGGCCCCGCGCCAAACCTATGCCGCGCTGGATCTCGGCACCAACAATTGCCGCCTGCTGATCGCGCGGCCCGAAGGCGAAGGCTTCGTCGTCGTCGATGCCTTTTCACGCATCGTCCGGCTGGGCGAGGGGCTCGCCGCCACCGGCAAGCTCAGCGATATCGCGATGGACCGCGCGGTCGCGGCCCTTTCCATCTGCGCGGAAAAGCTCAAGCGCCGCCACGTCACGCTCGTCCGCTCGGTCGCGACCGAGGCGTGCCGGCGCGCCACCAACGGCACCGATTTCATCGCCCGTGTCGCCAAGGAAACCGGCATAAGGCTGGAGATCATCTCGGCCGAGCAGGAAGCGCGCCTCGCCGTGATCGGCTGCCACGCCTTGCTGGAGCCGGGGGAGGGCCCCGCGCTCGTCTTCGATATCGGCGGCGGCTCGACCGAACTGGTGCTGCTGGGCGAGGGCGACGCGCCCGTGCCGGAGGTGCGCGACTGGTTCAGCGCGCCCTGGGGCGTCGTCTCCCTCTCCGAAAGCGAACCGCATGTCGGCGCGAACGAGGAGGAACTCCGCATCGCCTATGCGCGCATGAAGCAGCGCGCGACCGACGCCTTCGCGCCCTTCGCCGCGCGCATCGCGGAGCATGCCCACGGCCCCGTCCGCCTGCTCGGCACGTCGGGCACGGTCACCACGCTTGCCAGCATCCACCTCGATCTGCCGAGCTATGATCGCAAGAAGATCGACGGGCTGATCGTCTCGGCCCAGGATCTCCGCGCCGTCAGCCGGCGCCTGTCCGGCCTGTCCGTCACCGAACGCGCCACCCTGCGCTGCATCGGCACCGAGCGCGCCGATCTGGTGGTGGCAGGCTGCGCGATCCTCGATTCGATCCTCGATCTCTGGCCCGCCACGCGGCTGTCCGTCGCCGATCGCGGCATTCGCGAGGGCATCTTGCGCGGCCTGATGGCGGCCGATACCGGCGTGCCCGCATGAGCAGAGGCGGATCAGGCGGCAAGCAGAGGGTGAAGACCGCGCGGGGGCGCACCGCGTCCTCCACGCGCTGGCTCGAGCGTCAGCTGAACGATCCGTATGTGAAGAAGGCGCAGGCCGAGGGCTATCGCAGCCGCGCCGCCTACAAATTGATCGAGCTGGACGAGCGCTTCAACCTGATCAAGGGCACGCGCCGCGTGATCGATCTCGGCATCGCCCCCGGTGGCTGGAGCCAGGTCGTGCGCCGCCAGAATCCGGGCGCCGCGATCGTCGGTATCGATCTTCTGCCGGTCGATCCGATCGACGGCGTCACGATCCTGCAGATGGATTTCATGGACGACGCCGCGCCCGCGCTCCTCACCGAGTCGCTCGGCGGCAAGGCCGATCTGGTGCTGTCGGACATGGCCGCGAATACGGTCGGCCATCAGCAGACCGATCATCTCCGCACGATGGGTCTGGTCGAGGCGGGCGCCGATTTCGCCGGCGAGATCCTCAATCCCGGCGGCGCCTATGTCGCCAAGGTGCTGGCCGGCGGCGCCGACCACGGCCTCGTCGCCCTGCTCAAGCGCATGTTCACCACCGTGAAGCACGCCAAGCCGCCTGCCAGCCGCAAGGATTCGTCCGAATGGTATGTGATCGCGCAGGGCTTCAAGGGCCCCGTCGCGCGCCCTGAAGACGAGCGGGACTGATCGCCGGGCGTCGGACGGGGATGATAGCCGTCCCACTCGCCCTGAAACCTTCGAACTCCCCCATGCTCCGTTTGTCCTGAGCCCCACCCTCCGTTTGCCCTGAGCCCCCACCTTCCGTTCGTCCTGAGCCCCACCCTCCGTTCGTCCTGAGCGAAGTCGAAGGACGTGCTTCAGGGGACACCGCGCGAAGCCCGTGCTTCGACAAGCTCGGCACGAACGGATCGGGGACGGTGCTGTTTTTCGGTCGGGACCTCCGAATAAGCCGTCTTCGCCCCGCCCTCACCGCAAAGCCAGCATATCCCCCTCGATCGAAACCGAACGGAACCGCGCCAGCACCGCCTGCCCCATCAGGCCCACGCTGTCGCCGCGCGGCAGGATCATCGCCGGCACATCCTCGAACGTTTGGCCCGCCACCGTCATGCGATCGATCGTCACGCGCGCGATCCGCGCCGTCCCAGAGCTCGTCCGGATATGCCCGTCATAGGCCAGCGCGTGCATGTTCACGCCCAGCCGTCGCGCCTGTTGCGCGGGCAGCATCAGCGCGCTCGCGCCGGTATCCACCAGCAGGCGCACCGGATGGCCGTTGATGCGCGCATCGGCATAGAAGAAACCGTCGTCGCTGCGGGCCAACCGCGCGTCGCCCGCCTTGGGCAGCGACGGGGCGAGATCGGGCCTGTTCACGGCATGCGGGGCGGCATGGGCCGCGGTACGGCGGGCCTCGGGATGGTGCGTCGTGCCGATCGTGTAGGCAGTGGGCACCATCGCCGTCACCAGCGATCCCATCGCCACCATGGTCAGGCCTATCTGTCCGGGCATGGCGCACCTCCCCGCACACGGGGCCGCAATGGGCCCCGGCCCGTCACGGCCGCCATCCCAGCAGCAACGCGATCGGCGGCAGCCAGCACAGCACGCCGCCCACGATCAGGAGCAGCATCCGGATCCGGCCCGACCAGGGATCGATTCCGGGTTCGGGAAAGTCGGTGCCGATCAGGCCGCAGGGCGCGGTCCCGCCCGACCAGAGTTCGTCCGATCCGGTGCCGAACGGCCCCCACACCACCTTCGTGCGCAGCAGCTTGCGGTGGACCTTGAGCGGATCCAGCCGCCGATCGAACTGGCAGTCATAGAGGCTGCCGTCACGCCACAGGATCGTGGCCGGGCAATGCCCGATCTCGGCGATCTCGAAGACCACGCGCGTGCCCTCGGGCAGCGAATCGCGCGCTTCGACGATCACGCCGTCCGGAGACAGAGCATGCACCATCACCTGATGCACGACGCCCTCGCGGTGGCCCGCCCTCGCGCCGACGCGGGGCTGCTGACGGAGGGCCGGGGCGGCCTCCGCAGCATTTTCCCGCATCAGAACACAGAAAGCCATGCCATATCCTCCGGAAGACTTCGCCGAGTCCATCCGTTCCATTTCCACGGCAGAATGCGCTGTTATTTACGGTTGTTCCCGATTTTCGTCCAGTATTCAGGGATTTTGCGCGAACAAAATCAAACCATCCTGGAATCGTTTGACTTTCCGGGGCGGGATTTGGCGGATTTCGCCATAATAACCTTATAACACCATGTTAATATCGTGAATGGTGATTCCTGGACTCTATTTCTATATTGTAAACCCAACGTGCCTCGACATAGCATTACGGCCAGGCAGTCCCATTTGACTATAGCGAGAAATGGTTGAGCGACTGCCGGTTCGCCACCGAGCAGACGGCGCAGACCGGCCGCTGCGCCCGAAGCCGGATCCGGCCACCTCGCGGAGAAACGGCGCCGATCGATCCGGCGCCCGTCAGAAGGAGCGGCGGACCCGTTTCGCGATGAAGGCGAAGAAGCGCAGCAGCAGGAAGGCCAGCCCGAACAAAGCGAGCGGCCACAGCACCATCATCAGCAGGCCGAGGAAATAGAAGGCGCCCGCGCTCACCTGTTTCTGGAGCGCCCAGTAAAGCGGTTCGGCCAGCACGTAGATCGAGAACCACGTCGCCACGAACACGGCCGCGATCAGCAGGATCGCCATGATCCACAGGAACAGCAGGATCAGACCGTCCTTCACGCCCCGGCCAAGGCGCATCAGGCGCGCGCTCCCCGCGCCACCGTCGCCGAATTGCTGCGCAGCGCCGTCAACACCGTTTCCACGATCGCGTCCGCATCCAGCCGCGCCTCGGCATATTGCCGTTCGGGCTTGTCATGATCCTGGAACGTATCGGGCAGGCGCAGCGTGCGGAGCTTCAGCCCCGCATCGATCAGCCCCTCGTCGGAGGCCAGCGTCAGCACATGCGCGCCGAGCCCGCCGATCGCATTCTCTTCCAGCGTGACCGCCACTTCGTGCGTCGCCAGCAGCTTGCGGATCAGGGCCTGATCCAGCGGCTTGGCGAAGCGCAGATCGGCCACGGTGGTGGAAAGGCCCTGCGCCTCCAGCTTCTCGGCGGCGGCCATCGCCTCGCCCAGCCGCGTGCCGAGCGACAGGATCGCCACGGTCTTGCCCTCGCGCACGACCCGGCCCTTGCCGATCTCCAGCCGCTCCGGAACGGTCGGCAGATCCACGCCCGTGCCGTTGCCGCGCGGATAGCGGAAGGCGATCGGGCCGCTGTCGTGCAGCGCGGCGGTGTGCGTCATGTGGACCAGTTCCGCCTCGTCGGCGGGGGCCATCACCACGAAATTGGGAAGCGACGCCAGATAGGTGACGTCGAAGCTGCCCGCATGGGTCGCGCCGTCCGCACCCACCAGGCCCGCGCGATCGATCGCGAAGCGCACCGGCAGATTCTGGATCGCCACGTCATGCACCACCTGATCGTAGGCACGCTGCAGGAAGGTGGAATAGATCGCGCAGAAAGGCCGCATGCCCTGCGCGGCGAGTCCGGCGGCGAACGTCACCGCATGCTGCTCGGCGATGCCCACGTCGAACGCGCGATCCGGAAACGCCTTGGCGAAACGGTCCACGCCCGTGCCCGAGGGCATGGCGGCCGTGATCGCGCAGATCGTATTGTCGCGCTTGGCTTCCTCGACGAGCGCGTCGCCGAACACATTCTGATAGGAAGGCGGCCCCGCCGGCGCCTTCACCTGCTGGCCGGAGACGACGTCGAACTTCTGGACGCCGTGATATTTGTCGGCCGCGGCCTCGGCGGGGGCATAGCCCTTGCCCTTCTGCGTCACGACGTGGATCAGGCACGGCCCCTCGGCCGCATCGCGCACATTCTCCAGAATCGGGATCAGGTGATCCAGATTGTGGCCGTCGACCGGGCCGACATAATAGAAGCCCAGTTCCTCGAAGAGCGTGCCGCCCATCGTGATCGCGCGGGCGAATTCGTCGGTCTTCTTCAGGCCCTCGGCGAGCGGGCGCGGCAGGCGCTTGGCCACCTTCTTCGCCAGATCGCGCAGCGTGAGGAAGCTGCGGCCGGAGACGATCCGCGCCAGCGACGCCGAAAGCCCGCCCACCGGCGGCGCGATCGACATGTCGTTGTCGTTCAGGATCACGATCAGGCGGTTGCCCGCCTCGCCGGCATTGTTCATCGCCTCATAGGCCATGCCGGCGGACATCGCGCCGTCGCCGATCACGGCGATCGCCTTGCCCGGCTTGTCCATCATCTTGTTGGCGACGGCGAAGCCGACCGCCGCCGAGATGGAGGTGGAGCTGTGCGCCGCCCCGAACGGATCATATTCGCTCTCGGAGCGCTTCGTGAAACCCGAAAGGCCGCCGCCCTGGCGCAGCGTGCGGATCCGGTCGCGGCGCCCGGTCAGGATTTTGTGGGGATAGGCCTGGTGGCCCACGTCCCAGATCAGCCGGTCGTCGGGCGTGTCGAACACATAATGGAGCGCCACCGTCAGCTCCACCACGCCCAGTCCCGCCCCCAGATGTCCGCCCGTCACCGAGACGGCGGAAATCGTTTCGGAGCGCAGCTCGTCCGCCACCTGCGCCAGCTTTTCGGGCGGCAGGGCGCGCAGCGCCACGGGGGTATCGATCTGGTCCAGCAGGGGGGTCGTGGGGCGTTCTGTCATGGGGCTAAGGACTCTAATTTCTTAAGGGCTGCTTAGGCGCCACAATTCGGCAATGCTACCCCGGCAACCGTTTAGGGTCGGGCCGTGCATTCTGCGCAACGCCCATGCACCTCGATCACCGGACGCGCAGGTGCAAAACCTGCACGCACCGCCGCCGCCCGCACGCCATCGGTAAGGCGATCATCGTCGACATGGGCGATACGGCCGCAGCCATCGCAGATCAGGAAGATGCAATCATGGCGGCACGCTGGATGCGCGTTGACGACATAGGCGTTGGCGCTCTCGATCCGCTGGGCGAGATTCTTCGCCACGAACAGATCGAGGATGCGATAGACGCTGTTGGCGGCGACGCGGCGATCCTGCGCGCGGCTCACCGCCTCGGCTATATCATAAGCGGACGCGGGTTTCTCGAAGCCGGCGAGCGCCTCGTACACGTCGGATCGCATCGCGGTCCATTGCTCGCCGGACGCCTCCAGCGCACGCTGCGCCGCTTCACCGAGCGCGCTGCCCGAATGGACGGTGTGGACATGGGCCATGACGGTTAATTAGGCCGCCACACGCCGCATCACAAGCGCGGTGGGCGTCGATGGCCGTTGCAAGCGAGGCAGATCGGGCGCCGCCGCCTCATAACCCCAGCCGTCACCCTGAACTCGTTTCAGGGTCCATGACCCGACCGCCGCATCAAGCACATACGGCAGATCATGGATGCTGGAACGAGTTCAGCATGACGGAAAGGGAAAGAGGGGGACACCCCTCCCCCTGAGACAAATCGACCGAATTGACGCCCCCGTCCCACGCTCCTAGCGCGCGACCATGTCCATGCGCCCCGCCGTCGCCTCTCCCCGCCCGCGTGCGCTGGCATATTGGCTGCTCGTCATCGCCGCGCTCGTGTTCGCGATCGTCGCGGTCGGCGGCATCACCCGGCTCACCGAGAGCGGCCTTTCGATCACCGAATGGAAGCCGATCCGCGGCACCATCCCGCCTTTGACCGAGGCGCAGTGGCAGGCCGAGTTCGACGGCTACAAGGCGATCCCCCAATATCGCACCTTCAACAGCCACATGACGCTGGAAGGCTTCAAGCACATCTATTTCTGGGAATATGCCCATCGGCTGCTCGCGCGCACGATCGGCACGGTGCTGGGCCTCGTGCTGCTGGTCTTCTGGTGGCGGCGCTGGATCCCGCGCGGCTATGGCTGGCGCACGGTGCTGATCTTCGCGCTGGGCGGCCTGCAGGGCGCGATCGGCTGGTGGATGGTGGCCAGCGGCCTCACCGAGCGCACCGAAGTCAGCCATATCCGCCTCGCCATCCATCTGCTCGCGGCGATGCTGATCTACGGCGTGCTGATCTGGACGGCGCTCGATCTGTTCGCGCTCGCGCGCAACCGCTCGGCCCGTCCCGCCCGGATGCGCGCGCTGCCCGCCTTCGCCATCCTCGCCCTCGTCCTCCAGCTTGCGCTCGGCGCCTTCACCGCCGGCCTGCGCGCCGGCTACGCCTTCGCCTCCTGGCCGCTGATGGGCGACAGCCTGTTCCCGGAGGGCGGCTGGCAGGCGAGCATGAGCGTGATCGCCAATCTCGTCTCCAATCCCGTCGTCGTGCAGTTCGTCCATCGCTGGTGGGCGCTCGCGGCGGCGGCGCTGATCCTGCTCGTCGCCCGCGCCGTTTCCGCGCGCGGTCTGCCCGCCCGCGCCCGCGCCCTTGCCGCGATCCTGCTGCTCCAGATCGTGCTGGGGATCACCACGCTGCTGAGCGGCGTCGACATCACGCTGGCCGTCGCGCACCAGGCCTGCGCCGCCCTGCTGCTCGGCACGCTCCTCTGGTCCGCCCACGCGCTCGGACATCCCCAGCGGCGATGACATCCCCGGCCTGATGCAGCCCGTAAAATCGCGTCCAACCTCCGTCCGTTCGTGCTGAGCGAAGTCGAAGCACGGGCTCCAGGCGCTGCGCTCGCAGCACGGTCTTCGACAGGCTCAGAACGAACGGATGGGGGTAGCTGGCGTTCAGTCCGCGCTTAGCCCCCTCCTTCACACCACCGCCCGATTCGAAACACTCGCATCTGCGGCAGGGTGACGGGACCCATCCGTCCAGGCGACCGTTGCACAGCCCTCACACGCCCTCTCATGGAGGCATTCAGCGAGACAATTCTCGCCCAATAAATGGCCCGATTCAGCCACTTCGCGTATCACATGGTATTAAAGTACCGCATCCAATCGCCACGGTATCCCAATACCTCTCATCAATCCCCCTGTTTCGCTTGACTTTTTGCCCCCCTCCCAGCATTTGGCCCGTCGTTGGCGCTGCCCTTTGCGGGGTGGCGCCTGCTTGTTTTGAGGGGCGCCGGGCCTGATCCTGCGATCCTTCCCTGGAAATCGAGGACTTGAGGCCCATGAAGGCTCTGACCAAGACCACCAAGGTGGCGACGCCCGCCACGGTGGAAAAGAAATGGCACCTGATCGATGCCGACGGCCTGGTCGTCGGCCGCGTCGCGTCCATCATCGCGAACATTCTGCGCGGCAAGCACAAGCCGAGCTTCACCCCCTTCATCGATTGCGGCGACAACGTCATCGTCATCAATGCGGACAAGGTGCGCTTCACCGGCAAGAAGCTGGGCCAGAAGGTCTATTACAAGCACACCGGTTATGCCGGCGGCATCAAGGGCATCACTGCCGCCAAGGTGCTGGACAGCAAGTTCCCGGAGCGCGTGCTGGAAAAGGCCGTCGAGCGCATGATCCCGCGCGGCCCGCTCGGCCGCCAGCAGATGCGCAACCTGCGCGTCTTCAAGGGCGCGGAGCATGATCACACCGCGCAGAACCCCGAGACGCTCGACATCGCGAGCCTCAATCGCAAGAACAAGGTGGGCGCATAATGTCCGATAATCGCCAGTCCCTCGCCGATCTCGCGGCGCTGACGGGTCAGGAAGCTCCGGCTGCCGCTCCCGCCCAGGTCTCGACCCCGGTTGCCGCCGATGCGGACGTGAACGCCGAGGCGTACATGTCCGGCCAGATCGCAGAGCCGGCCGCGCCGACGATGCCGCTGCGCCTGCAGCAGATCGACAAGCAGGGCCGCGCTTACGCCACCGGTCGCCGTAAGGATGCGGTCGCCCGCGTCTGGCTGAAGCCCGGCACCGGCAAGATCACGATCAACGGTCGCGATCAGGAAGTCTATTTCGCGCGCCCCACGCTGCGCCTCGTCATCAACCAGCCGTTCGGTATCTCCGAGCGCGAGGGCCAGTATGACGTGATCGCCACCGTCACGGGCGGCGGTCTGTCGGGCCAGGCCGGCGCCGTGAAGCATGGCATCAGCCAGGCGATCACCCGCTACGAGCCGATCCTGCGCGCGCCGATCAAGGCCGCCGGCTTCCTCACCCGCGACAGCCGCGCGGTCGAGCGTAAGAAGTACGGCAAGGCCAAGGCCCGCCGCAGCTTCCAGTTCTCGAAGCGCTAAGGTTCGGGCGTCTCCGGATTGCCTCGGCAATCCGGAGACTCGCCGCGGCGGCCAGCGGGACGGGCGCAGCCCGTCACGTCTGACGTCGCGGCATTCCATAATCGAAGCATTCAAACCGCTTCGAGACCGGATTCCGCAACAGAAAGGGCGACACCATTCACTTGGCGCCGCCCTTTCTGCTTTTTGAGCCGCTTTCCCAATTCCTCATTGCCCCGTGGCACCGGATTCGACACAGTGCCGCGATGCGGTCCCTCGTGACACGATCGGCGCCCTGGCGGCTGGGTCTGGCAGCGCTGCTGCTGGCGCTCGCGATGCGCCTGCTCGTGCCGACCGGCTTCATGTGGGATGCCGGTGCCGACGGCTCCCCCCAGCTGGTCCCCTGCTCCGGCATGGCGCCGGTGCCTGCGGCGCCCTCCGGGCACGCCGCCTCGTCGATGCACCACATGGCGATGGCCGGAAACGACCATCACCAGCGCGATCATCAGAGCGGCGACAATAATAGCCGCGAATGCGCCTTCGCCGGCCTCGGCGGCCCGCTCGATCTGGCCGATCCGTTCGTCGCCCCCGCCGCGCTGCCCCTCCTCACCGTCGCGCTGCCGGTTCTGGCCGCACAGACGCTCCTGCCGGGCCGTGGCCTCGCAGCACCCCCGCCTCCGTCGCGCGGACCACCCGTCACCTTCTGATCGACTCGTCCGGCGGCGCTCCTGCGTCCGCCTCATTTCGATTCGGAAGGTTATCCATGTCTGTTGTCCCCAGCGCCCATCCGGGCGCCCGCACGCGTCTGTGCGCCGCCGCTCTGCTCGTCTCTGTCGCCCCTCTCTGCCTTGCCGCACCCGCTTTCGCCGCCACTCCGGCCGAAACCGCCGCCGACGCCACCGCCAGCGATCCCACGCAGGATATCCTCGTCGTCGGTGCGCAGACGGCCGCCACGATCCAGAATACGCCCACCGCACCCGTCTCGATCGACGCCGCGCAGATCCGCACCACCGTCAATGCGGTGAACGTCGAGGACACGCTCAAATATCTGCCCAGCCTGTTCGTGCGGAAGCGCCACATCGGCGACACCCAATCCCCGCTCGCCACGCGTACCTCGGGCGTCGGCTCCAGCGCGCGGAGCCTCGTCTATGCGGACGGGGCGTTGCTCTCGGCGCTGATCGGCAACAACAACACCAATGCCTCGCCGCGCTGGTCGCTTGTCTCCCCACAGGAGATCGCGAAGATCGACGTGATCTACGGCCCCTTCTCCGCCGCTTATCCCGGTAACAGCATCGGCGCGGTCGTGAACATCACCACGCGCCTGCCCGATCATCTGGAAGGCACCGTCACCGCCGGCATGAGCATCCAGAATTATAACCAATATGGCACGCGCGATACGCTACCCGCGCGCCAGATCGGCGGCACGATCGGCGATCGCTTCGGCCCGCTCAGCCTCTTCGCCAGCGTCGATCATGTGTCGAGCGACAGCCAGCCCCTGCTCTACGTCACCGCCGCCGTTCCCGCCGCCACCTCCGCCACCGGCACGCCCGCGACCGGATCCTTCGCGGACGTGAACCGCACGGGCGGCGCCGTCCGCATCCTCGGTGCGAGCGGCATCGAGAACCAGCATCAGGATCGCTACAAATTGAAGGCCGCGCTGGATGTCGCGCCCGGCCTGCGCCTCACCTATGTCGGCGGCCTCCTGCTGGACGAGACGACCTCCTCCGCCGAAACCTATCTCACCGCCAACGGCGCGCCCGCTTATTCCGGCAGCTTCAATATCGATGGCCGCGCCTACACGATCGCGCCCACCGCATTCACCAGCGGCATCTACACGCGCGAGCAGCGCCATGTCTCGCACAGCCTCACCGCCTCGGGATCGGAGGGCGCGTTCGACTGGCAGGTGATCGGCACGCTGTTCGATTACGACAAGGACGTCCAGCGCTCCCCCACCACGGCGCCGCCCGGCGCGCAGGCGGGCGGCGCAGGCACGATCCAGCGGCTCGACGGCACCGGCTGGCAGACGCTGGATGCGAATGGCAGCGTCTTCCTCGGCGGTGGCCACCGCCTCGGCTTCGGGGCCCATTATGATCGCTTCGAGATCAAGAGCAGCCGTTATCTGACCAATGACTGGCGCACCGGCAGCGAAGGCGCGCTCGACCTGCAATCGCTCGGCAAGACGCGCACCGTCGGCCTGTGGTTGCAGGATGCGTGGGATATCCGCCCGAACCTCACACTCACGGTCGGCGGCCGCACCGAATGGTGGCGGGCCTATGACGGCGTGAACTATTCCCGCTCGCCCGCGATCAGCACTCTCCAGCCCGAGCGCCGTGCGCAGCGTTTCTCGCCCAAGGCCACGCTCGCCTGGACGCCCATTCCCGGCTGGACGGCGCGCGCCTCGTTCGGTCAGGCCTCACGCTTCCCCACCGTCGGCGAACTCTACCAGATCGTGACGACCCCCGTGCCTGCCACGCCCAATCCGAACCTGAAGCCCGAACGCGCCCGCTCCGAGGAACTGGCGCTGGAAAAGCATGACGAACACGGCACGATCCGCCTCGCTGTGTTCAACGAGGTGATCAAGGACGCGCTCGTCTCGCAGACGGGCCCGCTCAACGGCACCACCACCTACGCCACCTTCGTCCAGAATATCGATCGCACCCGCGCGCGCGGCGTGGAGGCCTCGTTCGATCGGCGCGACGTGCTGAAGGGCTTCGATCTGCTCGCCAGCGTCACTTACACGGATGCCAGGACGGTCGCCAACGCCGTCCTGCCCGCCTCGGTCGGCAGGCGCCTGCCGCAGGTGCCCAGATGGAAGCTCACGGCCGCCGCCACCTGGCATCCGGTCCAGCCCGTCTCGCTCACGCTGGCGGGCCGCTATTCCAGCCGCCTGTGGGGCACGATCGATAACAGCGACCTGATCGGCCACACCTATATGGGCTTCGAAGGCTATTTCGTGATGGACGCGCGCGCACTGCTCGACGTCACACCCAAATGGTCGCTCAGCGTCGGCGTCGATAATCTCAACAACAAGAAATATTACCTGTTCCACCCCTTCCCGCAGCGCACCTTCACGATGCAGGTGGGGTATAAATTATAGGCCCTTTCCCGCCCCTTCGGTTTCGGAAGGGCGAATAAGGACAGTCTTCCTTATCCAACCCCGCCGGCGGAGGTCGCGGGCCGCCACCCCTTCCGGTCGGCGGCCCCGGCCTCCCGTCGCGTGATCGCATCGACTCCACCGTCGTCGCGGCCCGGATCCCACCGCGATTGCAGGGCTTTCGCCAGATGCGCGATCCGCCCGGCGTTTGAAACCGCCGTCAGCTCGCGCTCCAGCGTCTCGTCCCTGCGTTCGGCGAGCAGCCTCTGGTTGATCACATCTCCCCGCGCCTGCCGCGACAGGAGGAATGCGACCGGATCGTCGCGCATATCTTCGCAATGCTTCGCCGATCGAACCAGAGGTCTGCTCATGACATCCTCCTGCCCCTTCTCCACACCTCACGCTGGACCTGCAGAAGCTTCTGCTCGATCCCGTTCGCTTCATCCTCGCCGCTTTTGAGTGCCATTATCAGAAGATCTATAATCATCTGTTCGGCCTTTACGCCGTAAAGCGCGATCAGATCACTCCCAGACATCGTAAGGACGTCCCGATACGTCACTATAGCTGCCCCATTTGCCGGAAGATCATGTATTCTTCTCACATGGCGTGAACGACACCGCACTCCTATGCGACAACTGCAAATCATTGTTAAACTCGTAAATTTACGAGGGAACCAATTCGCGCTCGTTCGCGTTTTTTTCGTTACTGCATTGCAACAATTTTCGTATCTTGTCTTTCAGTTTATTCATTGATCATTCAACATAGAAAACAATAAAAATTATTTAGGATGATAACTATCGTCTATTGGAAAGGAATTCGATGGACATCGATTTGGCGAGGTTGACGTCCCACTTCGAGGATCTTGGCATCGGGTTGTGGGATTATGACATCGATGCGGACGTGCTGGAGTGCGATGCCACATGGTGCCATTTGCTGGGGGTTCCGCCCGGATCGATTCGATCGATCGCCGAGTTCAGCGTCTATGTTCTCCCCGCCGATCGCCATCAGGCAACCGCGCTGGATCTCGCCGGCATCAACGCGATGGTCGAGGCCGACGAGCGATATCATATCGATTTCCGCGTGGTCCGGGCGGACGGGCAGGTGCGCTGGTGGCGCTCGATCGCTTCGCTGATCATCGACTCCCGTCAGCATCGCCGCGCTCTGGGATGCGTCACGGATACGACCGAGTTGCGCCAGTTCGGCACCACGCCACTGGCGGAAGAAGAGAACCTTCCGGAGCTTCAGGAGGCTCCGCCCGACGCCGACCCCAACCTCAGCACGCGTGAGATCGAGTGCCTGCGGTGGGTCAGTATCGGCAAGACCGCCTGGGAAACATCAAGAATCGTGGCGATCAGCCAGCGCACGGTCGAATTTCACCTGTCCAATGCCGTCCGCAAGCTGGAGGCGAAGAACAAGGTGCATGCGGCGGTCATCGCCGTCCGTTCCGGGATCATCTGATCGACGCGAGCCCGTCTACTTCGCACCGTCCAGCGCCGCCAGCGTGCCCGTCGCGGGCAGCTCGCTTTTCATCCCCGCCGCCACCTTCTCGGCGCCTTCCATCACGCGCAGCACGTTGCCACCCGCCACCTTCGCCACATCGGCGTCGCTCCAGCCGCGCCGGATCAGTTCGGCCAGCAGCGCCGGATAGGCGGCGACATCCTTCAGCCCCGTCGGCAGATCGCTCACGCCATCGAAGTCGGAGCCCACGCCGACATGGTCGACCCCCGCCACCTTCGCCACATGATCGATATGATCGGCCACCATCGCCAGCGTCACCTCCGGTCGCGGATGCGCCTTGTCCCATTCCGCCAGCGCCGCCGCCGCCTTGTCCGGCTCGCCGATGAACATGCCCCCGAAGGGCGGCGCGTTGAGCCGCGTCTTCTCGGCCGCGCGCTCCGATCCCCACACGCGATAATCGTGCGACACATAAGCCGGCGCGAACGTCACCATCACGACGCCCCCATTCTTCGCGACCAGCTTCAGCACCTCGTCGGACACGTCGCGCGGATGATCGTCCACGCCCTTCGCGCTCGAATGCGAGAAGATCACCGGCGCCTTCGAGACGGCCAGCGCATCCTTCATCACGCTTTCGGCGACATGGCTCAGGTCCACCAGCATGCCCAGCCGGTTCAGCTCATGCACCACCGCCTTGCCGAAGGGGGTGAGCCCGCCATGCTTGGGATCATCCGTGGCGCTGTCCGCCCAGTCGATCGTCACCGCATGCGTCAGCGTCAGATAGGACGCGCCCAGCGCCCGATAGGCGCGCAGCACGGCGAAGCGCTGGTCGATCTGGCCGCCGCCCTCCACGCCCATCATCGAGGCGATCCGCCCGGCCTTGTGGATGCGGCGCACGTCGGCGGCGGTGGTCGCCAGCTCGAACGTGCCCGGATAGCGCGCGACGATATCGCGCACGAGATCGATCTGCTCCAGCGTCTCGATCACCTGCTCCTGCTCGGGCAGATTGGCCGGCACATAGACCGACCAGAATTGCCCGCCCACGCGCCCCTGCCGCAGCCGCGTGATGTCCGTCATGTAGGCGGGCAGGCTGTCGAGGGGCATCGTCCAACGCTTCTCGCCGTCGCGCCCACGCAGGCTCTCCGCCCAGTCATTGTGCCCGTCGATCATCGGCGTCGTCGCCATGATCTTCAGCGCGCGCGCCATTGCCGGGTCGGTGGGCGGGGTAGCCGCGAGTGCCGTCACGGCCGTGACGGAAAGAAGGGCAGCGGCAAAAGCGGAGAGTTTCGACATGTCCGCACGATGACGGCCCACGCTGCATCGCACAAGAGGCGCGATCGGCGCGGTCCGGAGCGCCTGCGGATCGACATCCCCGCCCGTTTTGTCACGACCGAACAGGTCCGGCCGCATTTTTCACAATAATGGAACGGCAGGATGTAACGTTCGTGGAACGTGATTCGATCTTTCAGGGGGGAGAGGGGGCGTCATGTTCAAATATATCGACGACGACATCGTCAACATGCGGCTGGAGAACGGCGGCGAGGACCAATTCTACTGGGGAGACAAGGTCGAGATCCTGGAGGATCGCGGCACGACATTGAAGATCGCCGTCCACGGCGCGCGCGGTGTGATCGCACGCGGCACGGTGAAGGCGGAAACCCAATTCCGCGACACCGGCCTGCTCCGCCTCTCGATGGTCGATGTCCAGCAGGGCGACGGGCTGATCCTCGAGACGCCGGACGGGAAGGTGATGTTCATCGATGGCGGCGACAACCAGCTGTTCGCGCGCCACGCCAATGCCCGCTTTCCCGGCACCAGCGATGCCGACCCCCTGATCGTGGATCTGATGCTGATCACACATGGCGACGCGGATCATTTCGAGGGACTGACCGAACTCCGCAAATCCGAAACGGACAGCCGGCCGGCCAAGCGCATCTTCGTCGCGCCGCGCCGCGTCTATCATAACGGGCTCGTGAAGCGCCCCGGCAAGGCGCCCGACGGCCATGATCGCGCCGACAAGGACATGTTCGGCGCCACCACCAAGGTGGGCACGGAAACCTTCATCACCGCGCTCGTGGACGATCCCGCCAGCCTTCCCGCCACCGAGCGCAACAGCAAGTTCGAAACATGGGTTCAGACGCTTGCCGCCTGGGAACCGCGCACGCAGCGCGCGACGGGAGCGCCGATCGAACGGCGCCGGCTCGATCATCTTTCGACCGGCGCGTTCGATTTTCTGGCGGACGAGAATATCGCGGTCGAACTGCTCGGCCCGATCGTGGACGACGTGGCGGGCGGGCCCGCGTTGCGCTTTCTGCGCAGCCCGCCCGACGATGCCGAACTGATGCTGGGCACGATCGCGCCGGGCAGCCGCGGCTCGCTGTCCGCCTCGCACACGATCAACGGCCATTCGATCAATTTCCGGCTGCGCTACGGCAATGTTCGCTTCTTCTTCACCGGCGACATGAATCAGGAGGCGAGCCAGCGCCTGCGCGAGGCGATGCCGGCGGCCGCTCTGAGCTCGGAGATCCTGAAGGCGCCGCACCATGGCTCGGCCGATTTCGACATGGAATTCCTGAAGGAGATCGGCGCGGTCGTCTCGCTCATCTCGTCGGGCGACGAGAGCGAGGCCAAGGAATATATCCACCCTCGCGCGACGCTGATGGCAGCCCTTGGCAAGGCCGCGAGAACCACGCCCGCCGTGATCTTCTGCACGGAGTTGGCCGCCTTCTTCAAGACTCTGGGCTATGTCCAGGATCCGAAGACTCCGGCCCGCCGCATCTTCGCGTTCGAGCGCACCAATTTCGGCATCGCCCACGTCCGCACCGATGGCGAACGCGTGCTGACCTTCACGCACTCGGGCAAACGCTTCATGAACGAAGCCTATCGCTTCACGGTATCCGCGACGGGCGAAATCACCTTCGCCAAAGCCGTGACGAAGAGATCGGCGCCGAAGGCGGGATGAGGCGGCGCGCGCGAACGGATGAGGGGGCGGAGGCCTAAGGACGGCGGCAGATTAGAGGATCGGGCCGACGGGATCGCTCACCGGTTGACGCGGCGCTGATCCCATCCGTTAGGCGCGCCGATGGCACGCGCCCTTCGGCTCGCCGCGCAATCCTCGCACCATGCGGCACCGGCGATGAACAGAGGAGAATGCTGGATGCCCCGTGAGGATTCGAACCTCAATTAACGGAGTCAGAGTCCGTGGTCTTACCTTTAGACGACAGGGCAGTGTCAGCGGCGGGCGACATAGGCAGGCTGCTGATTCGTGTCAACGCACCGATGGCAGTTTAAACCGCAAACCTCAGATCAGGCTTGCCTGTGCGCCCGCCTGATGGCTGACGCGCGTCTCCACGCGCGGCGCCCGGCGGTGGGGGCTGACGAGGGGCGGCAGGCGTGGGTGCCGGTCCTGAAACAGCTCGGCCAGCGTGAAGATCTGCAGCGCGGGATAGCGGCCGAATTCGGTCTCGATCAGGCCGTGGCTGTTGGCCTCCTCGATCATGCCCCTGGTCGGCAGCGCCGCGCAGACGAACAGGCCGAGCCGGTGGCCGTCGCGCTGCATCACGCGCCCCAGATCGCGCACCATTGCCGGATTGACGTTGTGACCGGCCTTCACCGAGATCACGCCCGTCTCGGTCGCTCCGTTCATGCCGACATAATAGAAATAGCCATCGACACCCTTGTCGCCGCCCTTGCGCCCGCCCATCCACGGATAGCCGCCCAGCCGCAGCGTGATCCACGCCTGAAACTGGTGCGGGTCATCCTCCGCCAGCCGCTGCGCCGAGGCGAGATCGCGCGGGGAGCCGATCGTCTCGAAGCGGAGATGGTCGCCATAGCCCGCACGAAGGCGCTTCTCGATCAGTCCGATCGCGAGATGCGTGACATCGATCCCGATCCAGCGCCGCCCAAGCTTCTGCGCCGCATCGACCGCCGTCCCGCACCCGCAAAAAGGATCCAGCACGACATCGCCGGGATTGGAGGAGGCGGCGATGATGCGCTCGAGCAGCACGATCGGTTTCTGCGTAGGATAGCCGAGGCGCTCCTGCGCCTGCGAATTGATCGGCGGGATGTCGGTCCATACGGAGCCCACGACGCCGCCCTCCATTTCCTCCAGATACCGTTTCAGTTGGGGACGGCGCGACAGGTCCGGCGTTCCGTCCGATTTCAGAGGATAGCGTATACGTCCTTCATCGTGGAGTCGCTGCATCGTCTCGCGCTTGTAGCGCCATCCCATCGGCGGAAAGGGAAAACCGATCCATTCGTACATCATGTTCGGCCGCGGACTGGGACTCGTCATATTGTCCAGCCGGTAACGACCGCGGCCATCCTCGTCGTCCAGCCGGTATTTGGTGGAGACATAGTCGTCTCCATGCGCCTCGCGCGGCGTATTCCAGATGAATTGGCGTGACTTGGTGTAGAATAAGATGACGTCGCTGACCTTGCTCCAGGTCTTGCTGTCGCTGTGCGTCGTCGTTCGTTTCCACGTGATCTCGTTCCGGTAATTCTCCGCCCCGAACACCGCATCCAGCACCAGCTTCAGATAATGGCTCGCGGTGGGATCGCAGTGGAGATACAGGCTTCCCGTCGGCTTCAGCACGCGGTGCAGTTCCACCAGACGCACCGCCATCATCGCCAGATAGGCCATCATCGCATTCTCGCCGATCGCCGTCCGCATCGCCTGCATCAGCACATGGAGGCGGTGGTTGCCGCTTTCGGTGATGTCCATCAGCGCCGCGCTCGCCGCCGGCCCCCACGCCCAGGTATCGTCGAACGCCTCGATGCTCGCATCCGCGCCCGCCCCGTTCGGCGCCTTGAACAGAATATTGTAGCTCGCGTTCGAGTTGAACGGCGGATCGAGATAGACCAGATCGACCGAGGCGTCCGCGATATGCGCGCGCAGCACCTCCAGATTGTCCCCGTAAAACAGCTTCGACATCACCCCTCCCCCGAAGGTGATGCCAAGCCTAGGGGCGGTTTCCGGGCGCGCGCCGGGAACCTTACCCGTTTCGGATCAGGATGTCCCGGCAGGCGCGAGGTGGCGGTCCGCCGCCACGCTTCCTACATCCCATCTAGCCTCCCATCCGGAACGGATATAGAACACTCGCTATGAGTCTCACCCACATCAAGGTGCGCGGCGCGCGCGAGCACAATCTCAAGGGCGTGGATGTCGATATCCCGCGCGAGACGCTGACGGTGATCACCGGCCTGTCCGGCTCGGGCAAATCCAGCCTCGCCTTCGACACCATCTATGCCGAGGGCCAGCGCCGCTACGTGGAGTCGCTCTCGGCCTATGCGCGCCAGTTTCTGGAGCTGATGCAGAAGCCCGATGTCGAGCATATCGAGGGCCTCAGCCCCGCCATCTCGATCGAGCAGAAGACGACGTCGCGCAACCCGCGCTCGACCGTCGCCACCGTCACCGAGATTTACGATTATATGCGCCTGCTGTGGGCGCGCGTCGGCATCCCCTATTCGCCCGTCACCGGCCTGCCCATCTCCGCGCAGACCGTGTCGCAGATGGTCGATCGCGTGATGCAGCTGCCCGAGGGCACGCGCTTCCTGCTCGTCGCTCCCGTCGTGCGCGGCCGCAAGGGCGAGTTCAAGAAGGAACTGCTCCAGTGGCAGAAGGAGGGTTTCACCCGCGTCCGCATCGACGGCGAGACGAGCGAGATCGACGAAGCCCCCGCGCTCGACAAGAAGTACAAGCATGATGTCGACATCATCGTCGATCGCCTCGTCGTGCGCGCCGGCATCGAGACGCGCCTCGCCCAGAGCTTCGAGACCGCGCTGAAGCTGGCAGAGGGCCTCGCTTATGCCGATCTGGTGGGCGACACGGACGCCAACGCCACCGCCGCCAGCGAAGGCATCAAGAAGGGCATCAAGGCGCTCGCTCTGCCGCAGGGTGTCTCCGAACGCATCACCTTCTCCGAAAAGTTCGCCTGTCCTGTCTCGGGCTTCACCATTTCCGAGATCGAGCCTCGCCTCTTCTCGTTCAACGCGCCGCAGGGCGCCTGCCCGGCCTGCGACGGCCTCGGCGAGAAGCTCTATTTCGATCCGCAACTCGTCGTCCCCAACGAGACGCTCTCGATCAAGCAGGGCGCGGTCGTGCCCTGGGCCAAGTCCAACCCGCCCAGCCCCTATTACATGCAGGTGCTGGGCAGCCTCGCCAAGGCCTACGGTTTCAAGCTGGAGACGCCCTGGAACGAACTGCCGGAGGAAGACCGCGAGGCGATCCTGAACGGCACCAAGGGCAAGGCAATCCCGCTCACCTTCGTCGACGGCCGCAAGAGCTACACCGTCAACAAGGCGTTCGAGGGCGTGATCGGCAATCTCGAGCGCCGCATGACCGCCACCGAGAGCGCGTGGATGCGCGAGGAGCTGGCCAAATATCAGTCGTCCAAGCCCTGCGAGGTGTGCGACGGCGCCCGTCTCAAGCCCGAGGCGCGCGCGGTGAAGATCGCGGGCGAGGACATCTCGATGTCCACTCGCCGCGCCGTCGGCCCCGCGCTGGCTTTCTTCCGCACGATGCCCGAGCATCTGAACGAGCAGCAGACCCAGATCGCGACGCCGATCCTGAAGGAGATCGTCGAGCGCCTCGGCTTCCTCGACAATGTCGGCCTCGATTATCTGAATCTCGATCGCACATCGGGCACTCTCTCCGGCGGCGAGAGCCAGCGCATCCGCCTCGCCAGCCAGATCGGCTCGGGCCTGTCCGGCGTCCTCTATGTGCTGGACGAGCCTTCGATCGGCCTGCACCAGCGCGACAACGACCGCCTGATCGTCACGCTCAAGCGCCTGCGCGATCTCGGCAATACCGTGATCGTCGTCGAACATGACGAGGATGCGATCCGCACGGCGGACCACGTCATCGATATGGGCCCCGGCGCGGGCGTCCACGGCGGCACGATCATCGCCGAGGGCACGCTGCAGGATATCCTCGATCATCCGGACAGCCTCACTGGCCAATATCTCTCCGGCCGCCGCATGGTCGATGTGCCCGCGAAACGCCGCAAGGGCTCCGGCAAGAAGCTCACCGTGAAGGGGGCGCGCGCCAACAATCTGAAGGACGTGACGGCCAGCATCCCGCTCGGCACCTTCACCTGCATCACCGGCGTCTCGGGCTCGGGCAAGTCGACCTTCACGCTCGACACGCTCTATGCCTCGGCCGCGCGCCAGCTGAACGGCGCGCGCATGCTCGCCGGTCATCACGAGAAGATCGAGGGACTCCAGCATCTCGACAAGGTGATCGACATCGATCAGTCGCCGATCGGCCGCACCCCGCGCTCGAACCCGGCCACCTATACCGGCGCCTTCACCCAGATCCGCGACTGGTTCGCGGGCCTCCCCGAAAGCCAGGCGCGCGGCTACAAGCCCGGCCGCTTCTCGTTCAACGTGAAGGGCGGGCGGTGCGAGGCGTGCCAGGGTGACGGCGTCCTCAAGATCGAGATGCACTTCCTGCCGGACGTCTATGTGACGTGCGACGTCTGCCACGGCGCGCGCTACAATCGCGAGACGCTGGAGGTGAAGTTCCGCGACAAGAGCATCGCCGACGTGCTGGACATGACGGTCGAGGATGCGGTGGAATTCTTCAAGGCCGTGCCCGGCATTCGCGACAAGATGGCGATGCTCGCCGAAGTGGGCCTCGGCTATGTGAAGGTCGGCCAGCAGGCGACGACGCTCTCGGGCGGCGAGGCCCAGCGCGTGAAGCTCGCCAAGGAGCTGTCGCGCCGCGCCACCGGCAACACGCTCTACATCCTCGACGAACCCACCACCGGCCTCCATTTCGAGGACGTCCGCAAGCTGCTGGAGGTGCTCCACGCGCTCGTCGAGCAGGGCAATACGGTCGTCGTGATCGAGCATAACCTCGAGGTCATCAAGACCGCCGACTGGATCATCGATCTCGGCCCCGAAGGCGGCGACAAGGGCGGCGAGATCGTGGCGACCGGCGTGCCCGAGGATGTGGTGAAGGAACCGCGCAGCTATACGGGCCGGTATCTGGCGCCGTTGCTGGAGGGGAAGGCGGCGCCCGCCGCTGCCGCCCCGATGCCGAAGGCGAAGCCCACCCGCAAAAGCAAAGCGCTCGCGGCGGAGTGAATCGCCCTCGCCGATAAGAGGGTCGGGGCGGAGGTCAGCAATGTGCTCGTTGCGTCCAGCGGATGACGCCCGGTCCGCAATCCGCTAATATGCCTTCATGACGCGCCTCGCGCCGATCGAGTCCGAATTCGCAACCAGCGAAGATGCGGAAGCGCATGACCGCTGGTTTCGCGCCAAGGTTGAGGCTGCGCTGGCCTCAACCGCACCATCGAAAGCGCACCACGAAGTGATGGCCGAGGCGAAGAAAGTGATAGACGTGCGACGCGGTGCTACCGCTCGTCTGGCGGGCTGAAGCCCGCGCCGATCTGCTCGCGAACATCACCTATATCGCGGATCGGAATCCGGCCGCTGCCGATCGTCTGGTCGCAGCGATCGAGCATATGGCAAAGCGTCTGCCGGCTGATCCCTTCCTCCACCGTCTGGCCGCGTCGTCGGCACACGCGAGGCGATCGCCCACCCCAACTACATCCTCGTCTATCGCGTGACCGAGGCAATCGAGGTTCTGGCCGTTCTGCACGCGCGACAGCTTTATCCGTGACACCGACCGCTGCCGAATGGATCGGCGCATCTGCGAGGACGCGCAGGAGAGCGTCGCACGGCGAAATGAGGCTGGGCTGACGTCATCGGCACCGGTACAGCCTTCGCGTGCTTCCACAAATCGCCTGTCCGTCGTAGGGGGTTTGCGACTCCCTTCCGCGCCTCCCCCGGGCGCCCTCCTTCCCCGGAGATCCGTTTCGAATGAGCACCGAAAGTGAACTCTGCCGCGCCCGTGCGGCACAGGCCCGCGCCGAGGCCGATGCGGCCACGCTGGCCAATGTCCGTGAGCGTTGCCTGCGCGCGGAGGCCGCGTGGATCGCGATGGCCGAACATGGCGAACGCGCCGACGTGATGCGCGCCACCCTCGCCGCCGCGCGCGAGGCCGCCGAATAATCATCGAAGGGTGCGCCTCCGGGCGCATCACGACGCAGGCCCGCCTCCTTCTACCCGACTCCCGCAGTATGTCTGTTCGGAAGAGGGAAGAGAAAGCGGGCCCGCACCCTATCACGCAAGCCATACCCCTTTCGCACATCTGTCGCGCTTTTCGGGCAGATCGTTTCGCGGAGGGATCGGGCGGCGCCATGAGGCGTTCAGCGGCCGGATATCCTTCCCCCGGATTCGCGTGCCCATGATATCGCTTGCCCACCTGCTGCCCATGCTCGCCGGTGCGCCCGCCGCCACCGGTTCGCTCGCCGCTTCCGCTCCAAGCGCCGCAGCACCTTCAAGAGCGATATCGTCGTGCGGCAGACCCTGCGCGATCCCGGTACCCGTCATGCCCCCGATACCATCGCTGTAGCGTTGCGTTCCTCATTGTCCTGCCCCGCGCCGGTTTCCGGGGCGGGTCCACGTCGCGAAGCTGAACCGAGGAGAGATGCCATGCGGAAGACGATGATGATCCTGCTTGCGGCCGGTGCGGTCGCCGCCCCGGCGCTCGCCGCGCCCACGAAGATCGAGGTGGCGATGACGGGTGCCGCCGAAGTGCCGGGCCCCGGCGCGGAAAAGGGCATGGGCAAGGCGATGCTCACGCTGGATCCGGCCAAGAACGAGGTCTGCTACATGCTACACAGCAGCGGCACCGACACGCCTACCGCCGCCCATATCCACAAGGGCGCGACAGGCGTCGCCGGGCCGCCGGTCGTGACGCTGACGGCACCCGCCAACGGTATGTCGAAGGGCTGCGCGCCGATCGCCGCCGATGTGCTGTCCGCGATCATCGCGACGCCCGCCGATTATTATGTGAACGTCCATACCGCCGCCTTCCCCAAGGGATCGATGCGCGGCCAGCTCAAGTAAGATGGGAGACTGACTTCATGATCACGCGCACCGCCACCGCCCGCTACGAAGGCCTCGGCAAGGACGGCAAGGGCCATATCAGCAGCCAGTCCGGCGTTCTGGAGAATACGCCCTACGGCTTCAACACCCGCTTCGGTGACGAGAAGGGCACGAATCCGGAAGAGCTGATCGCCGCCTCGCATTCGGCCTGTTTCACGATGGCCTTGTCGTTCGCGCTGGCGGGCGCGGGCTTTACCGAAGGCACGCTGGAAACGACCGCGAAGGTGAAGCTCGACAAGGATGGGGACGGCTTCAAGGTCAGCCGCTCCGATCTGGAGCTGACGGCCAGCATCCCCGGAATCTCGGCCGATCAGTTCGCCGAGATCGCCGCGGGCGCCAAAGCCAATTGCCCGATCTCCAAGCTGCTCAACGCCGAAATCACGCTGACGCACACATTGAGCTGAGATCGCCATTCCCCCGTCATTCCGGCGAAAACCGGGATGACGGGCTGGGAGAGGTCACCACTCCCTCCTTCTCGTCATCCTCGCGAAAGCGGGGACCCATGGATTCCCGCCTTCGCGGGAATGACGGCCGGGAGGCACGCACCAGCGGCCCCGGCTTACTTGGTCGGATACGCAACCGGCCACTTCGCGCAGCCGTCCTTCAGCCTCTCAGGGCAGGCGCTTCACGCTGACGATCTTCACCGGCTGCTTGATCGTCTGGCCCATCGTTGCGAGGCTCAGGCCGCCGGGATAGGTGGGCATCGCCAGGATGCGGCGGGCGACATCCATGCCCGACACGACATGGCCGAACGCGGCATAGCCCGCATAATCACCGTCCGCATCCAGCCCCGGCGCGGGGCCGAGCGTGATGAAGAAATCGCCCATCGCCGATCCGGGCTTGTTGCGCGCCATCGAGACCGTGCCGTCCAGATGCTTGATCCCGGTCACCGTCGTCGGCTCGTGCTGGATCGGGAAGAAGCTCTTGCGGATGTTGGTATCGATCCCGCCCTGGATCAGGCCCTTGTCGGGGTGCGCCTTGCCCCGCGCCGCCCGGTAGAAGACGGTCCCGTCGAACTTGTGTGTGTCGACATAGCGCAGGAAATTATTGGCCGTGATCGGCGCGCGCTTCGTCTCCAGCGCGATCACGATCGGGCCGAATTCGGTCTTGATCTCCACGCGGGGCAGGCCGGGATAGACGCCCGCCCGCTTCGGCGCCGCCGTGGCGGCGGGCGCGGAAGCCAGGATCAGGAGCGCGGCGGCGATGCCCGCCCGGAGCAGACCAATCACGCTTCGGGCGGGAGCCCGAAGCTGACCTCCAGGAAGGAGGGGATCGGCCCGTTCCAGCCCTCGTCCGGACCATCGTCGCGCTCGCCCCGGCGATCGCGACGATGGTCGCGGCGGGGCTCGTCGTGGCGATGACGATCATGGCGCTCGGCCCGTTCGGGGCGGCGCTCCTCGCGGACGGGCTTGGCCTCGCGGGCCGGCTTCGCCTCGCGGGGGGACTCGGTGCGTTCCTGACGGGGCGCGTCGGCCCGCTCCTCGCGGGGTGCTTCCTCGCGCTCGCGGCGGCCACGGCCACCCCGCTTGCGATCGCCGCGCGGCTTCTCGTCCTCCGCGGGGGCCGAAGCCGCGGCCGGTGCCGCGCTCTTGCCGCCCACGACCCGCTCGATCTTGGTGGAGGTCAGCTTCTCGATATTCTCGATCGCCTCGGCATCCTCGGGCGTCACCAGCGTGAACGCCTTGCCGGTAGCGCCACCGCGCCCGGTGCGGCCGATGCGGTGGACGTAATCGTCCGGATGCCACGGCACGTCATAATTGAAGACGTGGGAGACGCCCTTCACGTCCAGGCCGCGTGCCGCGACGTCGGACGCGACGAGGATGTTGATGTCGCCCGCCTTGAAGCGGTCCAACTCGCGGATCCGCTCGGACTGTTCCATGTCGCCATGGATCTGCCCGGCCGCGAAGCCATGCCGGCGGAGCGAATCCGTCAGCTCGCGCACCGTGCTCTTGCGGTTGGAGAAGACGATGGCCGTCTTCATGTCGTCGGCCTTCAGCAGGCCGCGCAGCGCCTCACGCTTTCCACGCGACGACGTTTCGACCAGCTTCTGCTCGATCGAGGTGTTGGCCGAGGCCGGACGCGAAACCTCGACCTGCTTGGGGTTCGAAAGGAAGCGATCGGCCAGCTTCTTGATCGGCGCGGGCATCGTCGCCGAGAAGAGCAGGGTCTGCCGCGTCGGCGGCAGCTTCGCGCAGATTTCCTCGATGTCCGGGATGAAGCCCATGTCGAGCATCCGGTCCGCCTCGTCGATCACGAGGATCGAGCAGCCGGAGAGCAGGATCTTGCCGCGACCGAACAGGTCCATCAGGCGGCCGGGCGTGGCGATCAGGACGTCGACGCCCTTTTCCAGCGCCTTCATCTGATCGCCCATCGAGACGCCGCCGATCAGCAGCGCCATCGAAAGCTTGTGATATTTGCCGTATTTCTCGAAATTCTCCGCCACCTGCGCGGCGAGTTCGCGCGTCGGCTCCAGGATCAGCGAGCGCGGCATCATGGCGCGGGCCCGGCCATGGGCCAGCACGTCGATCATCGGCAGCACGAAGCTCGCCGTCTTGCCGGTGCCGGTCTGGGCGATACCGATCAGATCGCGATTCATCAGCACGGGTGGGATCGCCGCCGCCTGGATCGGCGTGGGCTCACTATAGCCGGCCTCACCGACCGCGCGGAGCAATTCGTCAGAAAGGCCGAGATCGGCGAAGGTCATGGGCGCTCTGGGCTAGGGTCCGGGAAGCCTCGTCGTGAGGCGGCTACGGGTTCTGCGCGCTAGGTCAGAAAGTTACCCACAAGTCAAGGAGAAGGCGCTGTTCCTAGCGTGTCTTCTTCGGCACGAGCGCCCGAAATCGCTCGATCGAACATTCGCCGCCGGCCCGCGAGCGCACGGCGTCGCGGTCCGCGCAGATCATCCCGTCCGTCGTGGGGACGATGTAGAAGCCCGAATAATAATCGAGCGCGGGGCAGCTGGAGGAGAAGCGCGCGCGCATCCTCTTGCCTCCACGCAGGATGAAATCCACGCTGTTGCTGGCGATCACGGCGGCGCCCAGCACGTCGCCCATCGGCAGGCAGCCCGGCCCCTTCTTTTCGGTCAGTTCCTCAGGCGGCGGCGGCGGCGCATTGGTCTGCACCCGCACGACCACCCGTCGGCGGATCGTGAGCTGCGCCAGCAAAAGATGATCGGCCTGCGCTGCCGCGGCCCCCGCCAGCAGCCCGGCCATCAAAAGCCCGGTCACGATTCGCTTTGTCCCATCTGCGGCCGAGCGTTCCCCTCCGCTTGTTTAATCGTGGATGAACTGGCGCAGGCGCATCGAGGATGGGTAAAGCGCTGTGTTATGAACGCAACGCTTGCCCCCTCTTTGCTCGAAACCCTCGCCACGCTGCTCGGCCCGCGCGGCTTCACCACGGACCCCGCCGACATGGCGCCGTGGCTGACGGACTGGCGCGGTCGAGTCACGGGCGCGGCAGCGGCGTTGCTCTCGCCCGCCCATCCGGGCGAGGTGCAGGCGATCGTGCGGCTGGCGGGTCAGGCCAGGGTGCCGATCGTGCCGCAGGGCGGCAACACATCGATGGTCGCCGGCGCCACGCCCGACAAAAGCGGGCAAGCCCTGATCCTCTCTACCCGGCGGATGCGCGCGATCCGTTCGCTTTCGGCGGGCGATAATGTGGCGGTGGCCGAAGCCGGCGTGATCCTCTCCGATCTCCACGATGCCGCCGAAGCGCAGGGCCGGCGCTTCCCCCTCTCGCTCGCGGCCAAGGGCTCCGCCACGATCGGCGGACTCGTCTCCACCAATGCCGGCGGCACGCAGGTGCTGCGCTTCGGCACGATGCGCGCCCTGGTGCTGGGGATCGAGGCGGTGCTGCCTTCGGGCGATCTGTTCGACGGGCTCACCGCGCTCCGCAAGGACAATCGCGGCTATGATCTGCGCCAGCTGCTGGCGGGTGCGGAGGGAACGCTGGGCATCATCACCGCCGCCAGCCTGCGCCTCGTGCCCGCCGCCGCCGCGCGCGCCGTGGCCTGGGTGGGCCTTGCGGAGACCGAAGCCGCGCTCGCTTTGTTGCGCCGGCTCGAAGCCCGGCTGGGCGACACGATCGAAAGCTTCGAGATCGTGCCCGCCGAAGCCCTCCGGCTGGTGCTGGCGCACGTTCCCGGCGCGCGCGCGCCGCTGGAGACCCGCCACGCCTGGAACCTGCTGATCGAGGTCACCGCGCCCGAGGGAGCGCCCGATCCGCAGGACGCGCTCACCGCAGCCCTCGGCGATGCGATCGAAGCGGGATTGGCGCAGGATGCGACGATCGCGGCCAGCGAGGCGCAGGCGGAGGCACTCTGGAAGCTGCGCGAATCGATCTCCGAGGCCGAACGGGCCGACGGCATGGCCGCCAAGCATGACGTGGCGCTGCCCGTCTCCGCCATGCCGCGCTTCCTGATCGAGGGTGCGGCCGAGGTGGAACGCCGCTTTCCGGGCGTCCGCGTGCTGGCCTTCGGCCATCTCGGTGACGGCAATGTCCATTTCAATGTCCGCCCGCCGATCGGTGCGAACGACCGCGCCTGGCTGGAATCGGACGGCGGCGCGATCAGCGCTTTCGTCCACGATCTGGTCGGCGCGGAGGGCGGATCGCTCTCCGCCGAGCATGGGATCGGCCAGACCAAGCTCGCCGAATTCGTCCGCACCGCCAGCCCCGCCCGGCTCGGCGCGCTGAAGGCGATCAAGGCCGCGCTCGATCCGGCGGGCATCATGAATCCGGGGAAGTTGCTGCCCTGACGCCACCGCTGCGGCTTGCCAGTGTTCGAGCCAATCAATAGGACGCCCGACCATCCCGTGGCGGGTCGACCGCCACAACACCGCCGAAGTCCAGGAGTTCCACGATCATGGCGAGCGCGCCGCAAGCCCAGAACCTGCCGCTCTTCTACAACGACCTGATCCCGCTCTCGAGCATGGATCATGCCACCTGGAAGGGCCGGGCGATGGAAAATCTCGCGGTCATGGCGGATGCCCATGCCATGCCGCTCACGGTGGACGAATTCATCGTCGCGCAGCGCGTGATGCCGATCGTGTTCAGCGCCAGCGACGAGCCGCTGCCCCTCGCCCTGTTCGGCCTGAACGAGGGCGTGAACATGTCGATGGACGAGAATAACAATCTGAAGCCGGATGCCTATCTGCCGGCCTATGTGCGCCGTTATCCGTTCATGCTGATCCGCCTGCAGCCCGATCGGGAAGAGCTGTCGCTCTGCTTCGATCCCACCTCGGGCCTGATCGGCGATTTCGAGGAAGGCGTGTCGCTGTTCGTCGATGGCCAGCCCTCGCCGGAGACGCAGTCGACCCTCGCTTTCTGCGAGCAGTTCGAGATCGGCGTCCAGAAGACCATCTCCTTCATGACCGAGCTCAAGGACCTCGATCTGCTGATGGATGGCGAGATCACGATCGAGCAGCAGGGCATCAGCCAGCCCTTCGTCTATCGCGGCTTCAAGATGGTCGACGAGGCCAAGCTGCGCGAACTGCGCGGCGATCAGCTGCGCAAGATGATGCAGTCGGGCATGCTGCCGCTGGTGCATGCGCATCTGTTCTCGCTGCAGCACATGCCGACCCTGTTCCAGCGCCAGTTCGAGGCGGGCAAGGTGCAGATGAACGGCTAAGGCCGCCGTCACGACCTGACGAGACGGGCGCGGCGCTGCCGAGCCCGCTCTCCATATCGGCCCGCTCCGCCGCCCGGCGCCTATCCCGCACATCCTGCGGACGGGCCGGGCGGAGGGGCGGGCCGGTGTCGTTTCCGACCCCGCGAATCCGATGCACAAAAAACACGGTCGAAAACCCAACGAAAATGGACCGGAGGGTTGAAACTTTCCAAAGGGGTCCTTAGTTATAGCCTTGCCCCGCCGTGTTCCCCCTTTCACGGCCGGGCATCGGTGTGCTTCGGCACACCCCTCCCTGAACCTTGGCCACCCTGTGCGAAAGCACGGGGTGGTTCTTTATTCAGCGGCCCTCGCTTGCGGCAGACCGGCCAGCGAATCGACCGCCTCCCAGCACAGCTCCGCGAAAAAGGCGGCCATGCCCTCCATCGCCCCGGACGGTTCGCGCAGGCCATCCCGCAGATACAGGGTGCGATCCATTTCCACCTGAACGGCGTGGATGTCCTCGGCGGGGCGCCCATGATGCTGGATCGTGAAGGCGCCGGCATAGGGCGCATTGCGCGCCACCGGCAGGCCATGGCGACGGCAGACGGCCTCCGCAGCCTCCGCCACCGCCGCTCCCGCTGTGATGCCGTGGCGATCCCCGATCACGATACGGGGCGCGGCCCGCCCCGGCCGCCCGAGCGGGGGCATCGAATGGCAATCGACGAGCAGGGCCATGCCATGCTCCGCTTTGGCGGCCGCCAGCGCTTCGGCCACGGCCTGGTGATAGACGGTATGGAGCGCCTCGATCCGGGCGCGCATCTCCGCCTCGTCGGGAAAGCGCCGCCACAGGGGTCGCCCCGCGATCCGGCTCGGCACCAGCCCCAGCCCTGCCCGTGCGCGGGGCGAGGCGGCGGCCGCATCCGGGCCATAGGCATCTTCCTCGCCGCGATTGAGATCGATCCAGCCGCGCGCATGCGTCGCCACGATCGCGACCGCCCCCGCTTCCACCGCCGGGATCACCAGCCGATCCGCGTAGCGATCCTCCAGATCCTCAAGGATCCGGTGGGCCACGGCCCGATCCGCCTCGATCTGCGCGGGATAATGGCGCCCGGCGTGCGGCACCGCGATCACAAGCGGGGTCTGCGGCACGGGCGGCCCCAGGCGGACGAAAGGCGGCGGCGCCGGATGCGAAGTGGCCGTCATGATTCGAAAACGTTAAAGCCTCCGGCCGCCCCGCGATACCGCTGATGGACATGCCCCTCGTTCCGGTTCAGGAACCCCCCGCGATTTTTTGTGGGGATACCGGCATTTGTCGCGTGATCGGCACTGCTCCTCGCCCTTTCGCAGGGTTCGTGCGCCCGCGGGCACAAAGTCTAGAATTTCTTAACCATTCAGGGCATATTCGCCTGCGTTCGAGCGACAGCTGAAAAGAGCGATCATGATACGAATTCTGCTCGCAGAGGACGATGATTCGATGCGCGTCTATCTGGCGCGCGCGCTGGAGCGCGTCGGCTATTCCGTCGTGGCCGTCGATCGCGGCACGGCGGCGTTGAAGGTGCTCGAGCATGAAAGCTTCGATCTTCTGCTGACCGACATCGTCATGCCCGAGCTCGACGGGATCGAGCTGGCCCAGCGCGCGGCCACGATCGATCCGGCGATGCGCGTGATGTTCATCACCGGCTTTGCAGCGGTGGCGCTGGAAGGCGGCCAGATGCTGGAGCAGGCCAAGGTCCTGTCCAAACCGTTCCACCTGCGCGACCTCGTGGGCGAGGTGGACCGCATGTTCGAGATCGGCAGCGCGGCGGACATCTGATCCGATTCAAGGATACGCCTGTTCGGCGCGTCGCAGTATCGGCCCATGCCCCTGGCCGGCTGCCCATCTCGATATCTTTATCTTTGTGACGAATTTGCATCGCGGCTCGGCTTGCGTACCGGGAAACGCTCCGCTAGGGGCTGCGGCAACGGGCGTGTAGCTCAGTGGTAGAGCACTGTGTTGACATCGCAGGGGTCGCAAGTTCAATCCTTGCCACGCCCACCAGATTAAAGGTCGTCAGGTCAGAAGACCTGGCGGCCTTTTTCATTTTCGGGCCGGTTGCGAAAGGACGGGACGCGCGATGACGCTGGTCGGAGGAATCGAGGCGGGCGGCACCAAGTTCGTCGTCGGCATCGGCACGGCGGAGGAAGGTTCGCGGGTCACCGCGAAATTCCCCACCACAAGCCCCGACGAGACGATCGCCGCCGCTCTGGCCTTCTTCCGTCAGCATGCCGCGACGCTGCCCGTTTCCGCGATCGGCATCGCCGGCTTCGGTCCGCTGGATCTGGATCCCGCTTCGCCCAGCTACGGCCATATCCTCGCGACGCCCAAGGCCGGCTGGCCGCATGTCGACCTGCGCGGGCGGATCGCGGAGGGCGCCGGCGTTCCGGTCGGCATCGAGACCGACGTGAACGCGGCCGCTCTGGCCGAGGCGGCCGCCGCCGGAGGGCTTTCGGATCTCGCTTATGTCACGGTGGGCACGGGCGTGGGCATCGGCCTCGTCGTCAACGGCCACCCGGTCCACGGCGCGGGCCATCCCGAAATGGGGCATGTCCTGCCCCGTCGCCATCCGGCCCAGCAGGGGTTCGACGGCATCTGCCCGTTCCATGGCGACTGCCTGGAAGGTCTGGCCTCCGGGCCGGCCATCAAGGCGGCGTGGGGAGCATCGCTCGACGAGTTGGGCCCGGACCATCCCGCCCGGGACGCCATCGCCGATTATATCGCGCAGCTCTGCCACACCCTGTTTCTGGCCGTCGCGCCGAAGCGGATCGTCCTTGGCGGCGGCGTGATGACGGGCGGCGTCCTGCTTCCCGCCATCCGGGCGAGGACGGCCCGGCTGCTCGCGGGCTATCTGGCCGACAGCGATGTCGACGCGATGAATCGCCGCATTTTGGCGCCGGCCTGCACGGAACCATCCGGCCTGATCGGCGCTTACCTGATCGCGCAACGCGCCCGATAAAGCTTTCGCAGGACGCGATTTCCTGCTTAGCCTCACCCAGGCGACCGAAACGCTGGTGACGCGTTCGTATCGTCGGGAGAAGTACACTGTCGTCGAAGCCGAGCATCGATCCGCCCGCGTCCAACACGGATGCAGCGGACAAACTCGACCTGACGGCATGTGATCGCGAAGCCATCCACATCCCCGGCGCGATCCAGCCGCATGGCCTGCTGCTGCTGGCGGATCGCGTCACGCTGCGCGTGATCGGTGGTGCCGGCGACATCGAAGGGCGGCTGACCCCGGTCTGGATGGATCGTCCGGTGGAGGCGCTGCTGGCTCAGCCGATCGATCTCGCCGCACTCGAGGCGAACGATTTCTCCACGCCGCTCGCCGTGGTGCCCGGGCGCACAGAGACGTTCGATGTCTCGCTCCACACGGCCGGCGGCATCGTCATGGTCGAGCTGGAGCCCGCTCCCGCCGATCCCCGCTCGGCGGCAGCGGCCCTGGCCGAACTCGATCGCACCGGGGCGTTGTTCGAGCGGGCACCCGATCTCCAGTCGCTGTCCGAGCGTGCGGCCATGATCTTTCGCCAGATCACCGGCTTCGATCATGTGATGATCTACCGCTTTCTCGACGACGGCGCCGGAAAGGTCCTGGCCGAGGATCGGACTCCGGAAACCCGCTCCTTCCTCAACCATCATTTCCCCGCCGCCGACATTCCGAAGCAGGCACGCGCCCTTTATGTGCGGACGCGGGTGCGGGTGATCCCGGATATCACCTACACGCCGGCGCCGATCCGCCCGGCGCAATTTGCGGGCCTGGATCTCAGCGACGTCAATCTCCGCAGCGTCTCCCCGATCCATCTGCAATATATGCGGAACATGGGCGTCGCCGCATCCGCCTCGATTTCGATCGTGAAGGACGGGCTGTTGTGGGGCCTGATCGCCTGCCACCATGCCACGCCGCGCAACCTGAGCCACGAGACGCGCGCGCTCTGCCATACGATGGCGAGCGAGCTGGCCCGCTTCATCCGGGCCAAGGAGGAAGCGGAGATTTTCCGCGAGCGCATCCGGCTGAGAAGCGGTGAGGATGCGATCCACTCGGGTGTCGAGCCGCACCTCTCGATCGATGCCTTCTTCGCCGAATATGGCGACGATCTGCGCGAACTGCTGGGCGCGGACGGCTTTGCGGTGATCCACGGCCGGACCCTCTATACCACGGGCACCTGCCCGGCGGACGAAGAGCTGCTGACGCTGGGCAACTGGCTTTCGACCCGCACGGTGGCGGAGCCCTTCGCCACCCAGCGCCTGTCCGGCCAATTCCCGCACGCGGCGCTGTATCGCGATGTCGCCAGCGGCGTCCTCGCGGTCGCGCTGTCGGGCGAGACGCCGATGCTGCTCGTCTGGATCCGCGCGGAGGAGCCCACGATCGTCGAATGGGCCGGCAATCCGCACAAGGACACGGCCGGCGATCCGAATGCGATCCTGACGCCGCGCACCTCGTTCGATGCGTGGACGGAAGAGGTGCGCGGCTGCGCGCGTCGCTGGACGCGTGGCGAGATCGAGGCCGCCTCCCGCCTGCGGACGCAATTCCTCGAACTGCGCCAGACCCGCCGCCTGCGCGAACTCAATCGCGAGCTGACGCAGACGGTCGCCGAGAAGGACGGGCTCATCCAGCAGAAGGATCATCTGCTGCGCGAGGTGAATCATCGCGTGCAGAACAGCCTGCAGCTGGTCCAGTCCTTCCTCGCTTTGCAGGCGCGCGGCGGGATCGAGACCAGTCTCGAGGAGACGCTGAACGAGGCGCAGCGCCGCATCTCGGCCGTCGCGCTCGTCCATCGCCGGCTCTATCAGGCCGATCAGCTCGAATCGGTCGATCTCTCCCGCTATCTGGACGAGCTGATCGGCGAGATGAGCGACGCCATGGGCGATGAGTGGGGCGACCGCCTCACGCTGACGCTGTCGCCGATGCTGATCTCGGCGGACCGCGCCATCCATGTCGGCCTGATCCTGACCGAGCTGGTCATCAATGCGAACAAATATGCCTATGGCGGCCAGCCCGGCCCCATCGCGGTATCGCTGGAGCAGTATCGCAACATGTTCCGCCTGATCGTGGCCGATCAGGGCAAGGGCAAGGCCGTGTCCGGCGGCAGCGGCCGGCAGGGCTTCGGCACGCGCATGATGAACGCGATGGTCGCTCGCCTCGGCGGCACGATCGAGCAGTCCGGCAACATGCCGGGCCTGCGCGTCATCGTCAGCGCGCCGATCGAGGAATAGGCCGGGTCAGAGGGCGATGACGGCCGCCTGGCGGTAAAGATCGAACGTGGCGCGCGCCGCCGCGATCATGCCCGCAATCCAGTCTTCGCCCTCGGCCGCCTGATCCAGCGCCGACAGAAAGCCGCGCCACTCGCCCGCCAGATGCGTCGCGGAGAGATAGGCGGTGGGCAGATCGCGCCCCACCCTTTTGGCGAGCATGCCGCCGCCAAGCCGCGATCCCTCGATCACATAGGCCATCCCGAACGCGGCGGCATCGCTTGCCGGCGCGGGGAAGGCCAGCGGCGACGGGACATCGAGCCCCAGCCCGCGCAGGTCGCCGGCGATCAGCGGCGCGCGCGGCCGCAATGCGGGCAGCGCGGCAACACCCGCCAGCGCCTGCTCCACCGCCGGCAGCGCCAGAGCATGCGCGGTGAGGAAACGCCCATAGGAAGCCCGATCGCCCAGATCGACCTCCCCGAACGCGGCATCGACGGCATCGTGATCGGCGGCGGTGGCAGCGCGCACCTTTTGAACAGCACTCATCCGCCCGACATGCCGCTAACGGCGTGTAAGGTCCAGCCGCGCGACAAATCCGCGCCCGCGCTATAGGGCTGCCGCCATGCAACTCGACGACCAGCTTCTCCGCTATTTCGGCACGGCCGACCTCGCCGCCATCCCCGCCGGCGCGCTGACCGAGGGGATCGAGCGGATGCGCGTCGATCTCGGGCTGGAGCGGGACAAGGGCCGCCGCTTCGCTTTGTGGGCCCTGCTCTACCTGCTCGGCGCCGCGCCCGATCTCGACGTGGCCTTCCCCGACCCCGCCGACCGCGACGCCGCGCGCGACTTCATGGACCTCGCCGCCAAGGATGAGGACGAGGACTGATCCTCCCGAACACGAAAGCTTACGGCGCGATCGCGTAGACGACCTGCACGCGCACCTGCGTCTCGATCGGTCGCGGGGTGAGATCGACCGGGATGGGCGGAGGCGGGGGTGGCGGAGGTGGCGCCGAAACGGCATGTGCGCTTAATCTGATCTCGTCATAGGCGGGCATCCCATTATAGCCCGTATTCGAAGCACTTAGCAGCCTTCCAAGCCGCACATCCGTGCCCGCCGCGATCGCCTCCGCCTGGCGTTTCGCATCGGCCAGTGCCTCGGCCGTCGCCCGCTTGCGCGCGTCGGCATCGCTGGCGAGGAAGAAGCGCTCGATGCGCGGATTGGTGCCGCCCAGCCGACCGATCAGGCCCACGATCGTGCCGGCCTCCTTCACCGCATCGGTCTGCAGGTCCATCGTCAGGTCGGCCGTATAGCCAATGATCGCGCATTCGCCCGTGGAGAGGCGCGGATTGCTGTAAGTGTTGCGATTGCAGTCCCGCCCGCGCACCTCGACGATCGTGACCTGCGAGGCGCGCGCCTGCGGCCGGGCGGCGAAGCCCGCGAGGCCGCCGTCGATCGCCTTGCGCTTCGCCACCATCGCGCTGACCGCCTCGTCGCTCGTCGCGCCCTCGCCATGCACGCCGTATCCGATCCCCACCCGATCGGGCGCGGTCGAGGCCGTGCCCGCACCGGACACGATGATGCGGGGCTGGGGATCTTCGGCCGCCTGCGCCGCAGCGGCGGCAGGCAGCGCGAGGCCAAGGCAGGCGATCAGGGTGGCACGCATCGTCATTTCTCCCGCAGAGAGGATGAGGCTAATCCTGCCGCACTTTCATGCAAGCTGTGTGGACGTTCGCCCCGCGATCCGCCATGCGCCTGCCGCAGGGGGCAGACATGACCGAGAAACGTGACGCCGGCCATCAGGACGCCGGGCAGCCGACGGGAGCGAAGCGCGGGGCCGCGGCGCCCAGGGATCTGACTCAGGGCCCGATCACGCGCACGTTGCTGATGTTCTCGCTGCCGACGCTGGGCGCGAACATCCTCCAGTCGATGAACGGATCGATCAACACGGTCTGGATCGGACGCTTTCTGGGCGAAGCGGCGATCGCCGCCAGCACCAACGCCAACATCATCATGTTCCTGATGTTCTCGCTGGGCTTCGGCTTCGGCATGGCCGCCACGATCCTGATCGGGCAGAGCATGGGCGCGCGCGACATCGTCGGCGCGCGCCGGGCGCTGGGCACGGGGCTGGGCCTGTTCGCGATCATCTCGATCCTGATCGCGATCCTCGGCTGGTTCAGCGCGGGCGCCCTGCTCCACGCGCTCGCGACGCCGCCCGCCGCCGAGAAGCTGGCGTTCATCTATTTGCGCGTGATCTTCCTCGGCCTGCCGCCGATGTTTCTCGGCCTGCTGCTGTCGATGGGCCTGCGCGGCATCGGCGACGCGATGACGCCGCTGCGCTTCATGCTGCTGAACGTGATCCTCGACGCGGGCCTCAATCCCGTGCTGATCCTCGGCCTGGGCCCGGCCCCGCGCATGGGCGTGGCGGGCGCCGCCACCGCGACGCTGATCGCCAATTATGTCGTCCTGTTCGGGCTGATCGCCTACATCTACGCCAAGGATATCCCGATCCGGCTGAAGGGGCCGGAGCTGCGCTTCCTGATCCCCGATCCGGCGCTCTTGAAGGTGATCGTGGTCAAGGGCGTGCCGATGGGCTTCCAGATGCTGGTGATGACCACATCCGGCCTCGTCATGATCGGGCTGATCAATCGCGAGGGCGTGGACGTCTCCGCCGCTTATGGCGTGGCGCAGACATTGTGGACCTATGTGCAGATGCCGGCGATGGCGATCGGCGCCGCCGTCTCCGCCATGGCCGCGCAGAATATCGGCGCGGGCGCGTGGGACCGGGTGGAGCGGATCACGCGATCGGGCGTGGGCGTGAACCTGCTGCTGACCGGCGGGATCGTCGCCCTCCTGCTGCTGTTCGATCGCCCCGCGCTGGCGCTGTTCCTCGGCGCGGACAGCCCCGCCATCCCGATCGCGCGGCACATCCAGTTCATCGCCAGCTGGAGCTTCATCCTGTTCGGCATCACGCTCGTCTTGTTCGCCACGGTGCGCGCGAACGGCGCGGTGCTGATGCCGCTGGTGATCCTGACGCTGGGCATCTTCGGCGCGCGGCTGAGCTTCGCCTGGACCTTCCTGCATTATGGGCAGGACATATTGTGGTGGAGCTTCCCGGTCGGCTCGTGCGTGACGCTGGCGCTCGCCCTGCTCTATTACCGGTTCGGAAACTGGCGGAAACAGGGGATGATCGCCCGCACCGTACAGGCCGAGGCAACAGCGGACGGAGTGGCCTGATGGAACGGCTGACGCTTCACGAATATGGCCCGTCGGGCAATTGCTACAAGATCCGGCTGACGGCGGCCCTGCTCGGCATACCGCTGGAGCGCCGGGGCTATGACATATTGAAGGGCGAGACGCGGACGCCCGCCTTCCTCGGCAGCGTCAACGCCAACGGCCGCATTCCCGTCCTCCAGATCGGAGAGCGTTTCCTGCCCGAAAGCAACGCCTCCTGCGTGTGGCTGGCGAGCGGCAGCCGCCTGATCCCCACCGACCGCTTCGATCATGCGGACATGTTCCGCTGGATGTTCTTCGAGCAATATAACCACGAGCCGAACGTCGCGACCGTGCGCTTCTGGCTTTCGATGATCGGCGAGGCGGCGCTGAGCGAGGCCCAGCGCGCCCAGCTTCCCGCCAAGCGGGCGGCGGGCGAGGCCGCGCTCGCCTTGATGGAGGAACATCTGGCCGATCGCCCCTATTTCGTGGGCGACGCGCTCACGCTCGCGGACATCGCCCTCTATGCCTACACGCATGTGGCGGAGGAGGGTCGGTTCGATCTGTCGGCTTATCCCGCCATCGGCGCATGGCTGGGGCGGGTGACGCAACAGCCGGGCTATATCGGGATCGGAGAATAACGGGCCCTGCGCCTTTAGGGCGGATCGACATCCGGATGGTTTGAAAGAATGTGCCGAGCTTCATTCCAGACTGTCATGCTGAACCCGTTTCAGCATCCATGACCTGACGGGTCGGCTTGGTTCAACGGTCGGGTCATGGACCCTGAAACGAGTTCAGGGTGACGATCTCTCGAAAGCTGCCGTTTCCAATCGGCGAATGTCGATCCGTTCTAGCCCTCTCCCGCGGAAGCGGGAGAGGGCTATGCGGCCCGTCCGCAACCGAGAAGATAGCCGGCGTACGAGCAGGTTGCGCCTCGAACACTTGCCTGCACGCCCCGCTCCATCTAAACCTGACGCCATGCCGAGGCCGCTCCGTTGGGGCGGCCCTTTCTTTATCTGGAGGACGCCGCTCGTGGCTCAGCCGCTTATGCCCCATGCGACCGCCTCGTGGCTGGTCGACAATACTTCGCTCAGCTTCCAGCAGATCGCCGAATTCTGCGGGCTCCACATCCTGGAAGTGCAGGCCATCGCCGACGACATGGCCGCCACCAAGCTCACGGGCCGCGATCCGCTGCGCGCGCACGAGCTGACGATGGACGAGATCGAGAAGGGCCAGAAGGATCCGAACTACAAGCTTCAGATCCTGAAGGGCCCGGAACAGCAGCGCCGCACCAAGGGCCCGCGCTACACGCCGGTTTCCAAGCGCCAGGACAAGCCGGACGGCATCGCCTGGATCATCCGCAACCATCCGGAAGTGTCGGACGGCCAGATCTCGCTGCTGATCGGCACCACCCGCACCACGATCGCCGCGATCCGCGACCGCAGCCACTGGAACATCGCGAACATCACGCCGAAGGACCCGGTCACGCTGGGCCTCACCAGCCAGCGCGAGCTGGACGCCGTGGTCGCCAAGGCCGCCAAGGCCGCCGGCCTTGAGGCGCCGACCGACACGCGCCTGGAAGGCGATCGCGAAGCCCTGATCGAGCAGCTCCGCAACCAGCGCGACAATATCCAGACGGGCACCAGCTCCACCAGCAGCGACGGTGGCGTGATGTCCGAGGTGGACGCGCTTTTCGGCAAGCGGAGTTGAGCGGTCGCCCGGATCGCTTGACCCTCATGCGGCCTCTCGCCAAAACCCGGCCCGCCCGATGACCGACACAGCCGCCATCGCCGACCTTTCCTTCGAGGATGCGCTGAAGCGCCTCGAGGCGATCGTGCATCGCCTGGAGAGCGGGGAGGCCAGCCTCGAGGAATCGATCGCCCTTTACACCGAAGGCGCTTCGCTCCGCGCGAAGTGTGAGGAGCGGCTGCAGTCCGCGCAGGCCCGGATCGAGAAGATCACGCTCGATCCGGACGGCGCGCCGCGCGGCACCGCGCCCTTCGATACTGTTTGAATCCGGAGGGCGCGAACATGCCTGTTGACCTGAACGCGGCCATGGCCTCGATTGCCGAAGATATCGATCGCGCCTTCGATCGCGTTCTGGCGATCCCCGACGATCCCCGCCGCAGCCTCTATGAGGCGATGCGCCATGCCGCGATCGGCGGCGGCAAGCGGATGCGCCCGCTGCTCGTCCGCGCGTCGGCCGATCTGTTCAAGGTGGATGCCACCTGCTCGCTGCGCGTGGGCCTCGCGATCGAGTGCATGCACGTCTACAGTCTGATCCACGACGACATGCCCTGCATGGACGATGACGACATGCGACGCGGCCGCCCCACCGTCCATCGCGCCTATGACGAGGCGACAGCGGTGCTGGCGGGCGATTCGCTCCATGCGCTGGCGTTCGAGGTGCTGGCCGATCCGGAGACGCATCCCGATCCCTTCGTCCGCTCCGAACTGGTGAGCGAACTGGCCAAGGCCGGTGGCCCGGCCGGCATGGCCGGCGGCCAGATGATGGATCTGGTGGCCGAAACCGAGACGTTCGATCTGCCGACCGTCACCAAGCTCCAGCAGTTGAAGACCGGCGCGCTGATCGCCTTCAGCCTGGAGGCCGGCGCGATCCTGGGCCATGTGCCGCCCGAGGGCCGCAAGGCGCTGCGCAATTATGCGCGCGACATCGGCCTCGCCTTCCAGATCGCGGACGATCTGCTGGACGTCGAGGGCGAAGCCGAAGTGACCGGCAAGGCCGTGGGCAAGGATGCGGGCGCCGGCAAGGCGACCTTCGTGTCGCTGCTCGGGGTCGAACGCGCCAAGGCGCAGGCCAAGATGCTCGTCGATCAGGCGATCGGCCATCTCGCCAGCTTCGGCCCCGACGCCGATCTGCTGCGCGAGATCGCACGCTACATCGTCGAGCGCGACCGGTGAGCCGCACGGCCGTCTATCCCGGAACCTTCGATCCGCCGACGCTCGGCCATATGGACATCATCGGGCGGGCGGCATCGATGTTCGATCGGCTGGTCGTCGGCGTGTTCACCAATTCCGCCAAGTCCCCGCTCTTCTCGATCGAGGAGCGTCTGGCGATCATGGAGCGCGAGACGAGCGGGCTGAACGGCCGGATCGAGGTGCGCTCCGCCAAGGGGCTGCTGGTGGATTTCGCGGCCTCGGTGGGCGCAGTGACGATCGTGCGCGGCCTGCGCAACGCCTCCGATTTCGACTATGAGGCGCAGATGGCCGGCATCAACGGCCAGCTCGCGCCGGACATCGACACGATCTTCCTGGTGGCGGAGCCCCGGCTGCAGCCGATCTCCTCGACCCTGGTGAGAGATATCGCCCGCGGCGGGGGCAGCGTCGCCGCCTTCGTCACGCCCGCTGTCGCGGCCGAATTGCAGTCTCGGCTGGGCGCCTGAGGTTCTTGAAGAGGTTTACGGGAATGCGCTTCCTCCTGAAATGGTCTGCCGGGATCCTGGCGCTGCTCGCCACCGGGCCGCTGCTGGCGCAGGCGACGGGGCCCTCCGGCCTCGCCGAGCCCAAGGCGCCGCCCGTCGCCGCCGTGAACACGGCCACGCCGACGGCGGATCCCAGCAACATCCTGAACATCCAGCTTTCCACCGGCGGCGTCGTCTCGATCCTGCTGCGGCCCGACAAGGCGCCTCTGGCGGCCGAGCGGCTGAAGGTGCTGGCCGGGCGCCATTTCTATGACGGCCTGACCTTCCACCGCGTGATCGAAGGCTTCATGGCGCAGGGCGGCGATCCCAAGGGCACCGGCGAAGGCGGCTCCGACCTTCCCGACCTGAAGGCCGAGTTCAACGATCTGCCGCATGTGCGCGGCGTGATGGCGATGGCGCGCGCCACCAATCCGGACAGCGCGAACAGCCAATTCTATCTGATGCTCTCGCCGAACCTGACGCTCGACCTGAAATATACGATCGTGGGCCGCGTGTTTCAGGGCATGAGCTATGTCGACGGCATCACCAAGGGCGAGCCGCCGGCCAATCCCACGAGGATGGTCCGCGTCTGGATCGGCGCGCCGCCCGCGGATCCGGCCACGCCGCCGGTCGAGACCGCCGCGCCGGCGGCCGATCTCGCCGCCAAGCTCGGCGCGCCGGCCACGCTCGCCACCACCCCCGCCGCTTCGCCCGCGCCCGCCGCCAAGGCGCCCGCGCGCAAGAAGTAAGGCCCGAGGGACCGGACGGGGCGCGGGATGCGCGTCGACCTCTTCGATTTCGATCTGCCCAACGATCGCATCGCGCTGCGCCCCGCCTCCCCGCGGGACGCGGCGCGCATGCTCGTGCTGGCGGGCGACACGACCGCAGGCGCGATCGTGCGCGATCTGCCGAACCTGCTGCGCCCCGGCGACTGCCTGATCTTCAACGACACGCGCGTGATCCCGGCCCAGCTGGAGGGCCGGAGGGGCGAGGCGAAGATCGGCGCCACTTTGCACAAGCGCGAGGGGCCGCGCGCGTGGATCGCCTTCGTCCGCAATGCGAAGCGCGTGCGCGTGGGCGACCGGATCGAATTCGGGGGGGACGTCACCGCCATCGCCGCCGATCGCTTCGCCGACGGATCGATCCTGCTCCGGTTCGAGGGGGACGAGCCGGTCGAGCTGCTGCTGGGTCGCGCGGGGCAGATGCCGCTCCCGCCCTATATCGCCGCCAAGCGCCCGACCGATGCGCGCGATGCGGACGATTATCAGACGATGTTCGCTGCCGAGCCCGGCGCCGTCGCGGCCCCCACCGCCGCGCTCCACTTCACCCCCGGCCTGATGGCGGCGCTGGCCGAGCGCGGCATCGATCATGCCACGCTGACGCTCCATGTCGGCGCGGGCACCTTCCTGCCGGTGAAGGCGGACGATACGGACGATCATGCGATGCACGCCGAATGGGGGCGCATCGATGCCGCCACCGCCGACCGGCTCAATGCCGTGCGCGCCAAAGGCGGCCGTCTGATCGCGGTGGGGACCACCAGCCTGCGCCTGATCGAAAGCGCGACCGACGCCGAGGGCCGCATCCAGCCCTTCGAGGGCGACACCGCGATCTTCATCACCCCCGGCTATCGTTTCCGGGGCATCGACGGGCTGATGACGAACTTCCATCTGCCCAAGTCCACGCTCTTCATGCTGGTGAGCGCGCTGATGGGCCGGGAGCGGATGCAGGCGGCCTATGCCCATGCGATCGCCGAGGGCTATCGCTTCTATTCCTACGGAGATTCCTCGCTGCTGCTGCCGTGAGGCTGCGCGGATCAGGCCGCCAGGGAGGAAGGCGGCACGATCTTGAGCGGCGCCGGCCGCCCGTCCGCCATGCCCGTCTCGGGTATCTTGCGGCCCGGCCAGGCCCGCACGGGATTCCAGCTGCGCCCGGAGGACAGCCGTCCGGGAATATGGATGTTCGTGGCCAGCAGCGAGAGAAGGAGCGGAACCACGAGCCCACTCGCCATCATGCCCGCGAACAGGAGGAGGCCGTGCCCGGGCGCGACATGCAGGATCACGGCCCGCGCCGCGCCCGCCGCCGCCGGATGCCAGAGATAGACGCTCAGGCTGCGCCGCCCGATCATCTCGATCCCCGGCACGCGCACGGCATAACGGAACAGCAGAAACGACGTCGCCGCCCCGCCCATCACATAGCTGAGGGCGGTATTGGGGAATGGCTGGTCGAAATAGAGCCGGTTGGCGAGATATCCGAGCAGATAGACGAGCACGAGCCCGCCGCCGAGGCGATCGACATCGGGATGGCCGAGCAGTGCGATCCGATCGCGGAACACCATTCCGATCAGGAACAGCGGGCCGAGTTGCAGGAAACCGCCGATGCTGAGGAACGGCTGATAAGGCACGAGATTGGCCGCAGTGTTGAGCGCGAAGGCCGCGATCAGCAACTCGATCCAGCCCGGCCGACGCAGCGCATCCCACAGCCCGATCGCCAGGAAGATCAGCAGGATCGCCTGCACATACCAGAAATGCTCATAGGCGAAGAACAGCGCCCGGTGCAGCGGCACCAGATCGCCCTGCGCGCGATGAATCCCCCAAAAGACGAGGAGCGCGAACAGCGAGGGGACGAGCAGCCGCGCGCTTTTGCCCCGCAGGAACGCGCCGAGCGCACCCCGCGCGACCCGGCGCCCCCCGTAGAGAAATCCGGAGACGACCGCGAGCACGGGCAGGCGCAGGAAAGCGAGGCTGGTGCCCATATCGTGTAATGGCGACCCGGCCGGAAGATGCATTCCCCGATCCGGCGTGGGGCCGATCACATGGAAAAGGACGACCAGCACGACCGCCAGGCCCCGGATCGTATGGAGGCGCGCACCATCCAGCGATTGCAGCGACGACGCCGCATCCCTTCGCTTCGACGAACCTGACGGCCCCATCCCCATCATGCATCCCCCCGGATATGCATGCTCTTTGTGCCGGATGCGCCTGAAACGAACCACAGCCTCCGGAACCTGTTGGTTAATCAAGGTGCGACCGCTTCGCAAGACGCGCCGGAATAAATCCGGCCGATCCGGAACGACCCCGACGGACCGATCGGACGAATCGCAAATTAGTTGACTCCGTCAATCAAATGGCAACATGCCGTGCAGATGGACCAGATCGAGACGTTTCGCGCCTTCAATCGCTTCCACACGCGGCTGATCGGCGCGCTGGCGCCCCGCTTCCTGGGCAGCGAGATGGGCCTGCCGGAGGCGCGCCTGCTGTTCGAGATCGCGCGCGGGCAGGAGCCGCTGGCGGCTGAACTGGGCGCCTCGCTCGGTGTGGATGCGGGCTATCTGAGTCGCACGCTCTCCCGATTCGAGGCGCGCGGCTGGATCCGGCGCACACGCTCGGCCGAGGACAGCCGCCGCCGCCCGATCGTGCTGACGGAGGCGGGCGGCGCCCTCTTCGCCGATCTCGACCGGCGCCAGCGCGATGCCGTGACCGACATCATCGGCGGCCTCTCCCCCGCCGCCGGCACTCTGGCGGTGCAGGCACTGGCGGACGCGCAGGCTTTGCTCGGCGGCGGCGCGCCCGGCTTCACGCTCCGCACCTTCCGCCCCGGCGACATGGGCGCGATCGCCTCGCGTCAGGCGATCCTCTACGCCGAGGGCTGGAACTGGGGCCCGCCGATGGAAGTGCTGCTGGGCGAAGTGACCACCTCTTTCCTCCGCGATTTCCGGCCCGGCCGCGAACAATGCTGGGTGGGAGAGGTGGCGGGCCGCATGGCCGGCTCCGTCTTCTGCACCGACAGCGGCGAGCCCGGCCTCGCCAAACTGCGCCTGCTCTATGTCGAGCCGTTCGCGCGCGGGCTGGGCCTGGGCGAGGCGCTGGTGGAGGCCTGCCTCACCTTCGCGCGCGAGGCGGGCTACGAGGCGATCGAATTGTGGACCCACACCATCCTGACCAGCGCGCGCCGCATCTATGCCGGCAAGGGCTTCCGCCTGATGCGGACCGAAATGCACGCGGAATTCGGCGACCCCATACAGGGCGAATATTGGCGGCTGGAGCTTTAGGCCGCCGTTTGGTTCGAGCAGCATCGAGCTTGCCGAGATGCGGCCGTCGAGAACTCTTCTCGACGACGATCTCGACAAGCTCGATCTTCGCTCGAAGCAAACGGGTCGCGGGAATGACGAAGGGGGGAATACGTGACGCCCCGTCCCCATCCCGCTAAAGGGCCGGGATGAACGCCCGTCCCCGTTTCGCCTTCACCATCCACCAGACCGACGGCAAGGCCCGCCTCGGCGAGATCGCGATGCAGCGCGGCACGATCCGCACGCCCGCCTTCATGCCCGTCGGCACCGCCGGCACCGTCAAGGCGATGAAGCCCGCCGACGTGCGCGCGACCGGCGCGGACATCATCCTCGGCAACACCTATCATCTGATGCTCCGCCCCGGCGCCGAGCGCGTCGCGCGGCTGGGCGGGCTGCACGCGATGTCCGGCTGGGACCGGCCGATCCTCACGGACAGCGGCGGCTATCAGGTGATGAGCCTCTCCGCGCTCACCAAGCGCAACGAGGAAGGGGTTTCCTTCAAGAGCCACCTTGACGGCTCCGCCCACATGCTGAGCCCCGAGCGCTCGATCGAGATCCAGCGCCTGTTGGGATCGGACATCGTGATGGCGTTCGACGAACTGGTGCCCACCACCGCCACGCGCGAGGTGCAGGCGGCCGCGATGGCGCGATCGATGCGCTGGGCCGAGCGTTCGCGCAAAGCCTTCGACGGCGGCACCGAGCATGCCGCGCGCGCCGCCATCTTCGGCATCCAGCAAGGCGCGCTCGATCCCGAGCTGCGCGCGTCCTCCGGTACGGCGCTGAAGGCGATCGGATTCGATGGCTATGCGGTCGGCGGCCTCGCCGTGGGCGAAGGGCAGGAGGCGATGTTCGCCTGCCTCGATCATGCCCCCGGCGCGCTGGACGAGATGAAGCCGCGCTACCTGATGGGCGTGGGCAAGCCGGACGATATCGTCGGTGCGGTGGAGCGCGGCATCGACATGTTCGATTGCGTGCTGCCCACGCGCAGCGGCCGCAACGGACAGGCCTTCACGTGGGACGGCCCGGTCAACATCCGCAACGCCAAATGGGCCGAGGACCTGTCCCCGATCGATCCCGCCAGCCCCATCGCCGGCTGGAGCCGCGCCTATCTCCACCATCTGGTGAAGGCGGGCGAGATGCTCGGCGCGATGCTGCTGACCGAGCATAATCTGTGGTTCTACCAGCAATTGATGACGGGGCTGCGCGGCGCGATCGCGGACGGGACGCTCACCGACTGGGCGAATGCGTTCCGGGCGCGTTACAAGGGCAATTGAGCCACCCTTCCCTCTCCGTTCGTCCTGAGCGAAGTCGAAGGACGGGCTCCGGGCGGGTCACTTGAAGCCCGTGCTTCGACTTCGCTCAGCACGAACGGGTTAAAGGGGCCCCGCATCAAGGGGGCAGGCCCCTCCCTCCTCAGTCCCTCACGCCAGCGCCCCGTTCGCCACCGGCGGATTGAAGATCGGCACGCCTTCCTTGTCGTAGCGGATCGGCTGCACGCGCGTGTGCCGGTTCGGATCGAGCAAAGGATCGCCCTTGATCGTCTCATAATCGCGCGCGTGGAACACCAGCATATCGCGCTTCTTCTCGTCCACGGTGAAGCTGTTGTGCCCCGGCCCGTAGATCCTGTGCTCGGGCGAGGTGGTCATCACCGGCACCGGGCTCTTGGACCAGACGGCGGGATCCATGATGTCCGCATCGTCGCGCGCCGTCAGCATGCCCATGCAATAGCGCGCATCGGTGGCGCTCGCCGAATAGGTGAGGAACAGCCGGCCGTTGCGCGCCAGCAAGGCCGGCGCCTCGTTCACCTTGTAGCCGCGCACCTCCCAGTCCAGCGTCGGCACGGAGAGGCGCGCGGGCTTCGCCGCCAGCGTCAGCGGCGTGGCCAGCGGGGCGAGATAGAGATTGGAGTTGGTGGCGATGCCCGGCTCCTTCTGCGCCCACGCCAGATAGCGCGTGCCGCGATGGACGAAGCTGGTGGAATCGAGCGTGAAGCTGTCCCATGCGGTCTGCAGCTGGCCCAGCACGCTCCAATTGCCCGTCATCGGATCATTCCCGTCACAGGCCAGCACGAAGGTGCGGATGCGGAACGGGTCGGCGCCGCCCCCGCTCGGCCCCGCCGCGAAGTACATGAGCCAGCGCCCTTCGATCCGGTGAATTTCGGGCGCCCAGATATAGCCGGACATCGGCCCGCTCGCCTCATGCCGCCACAGCACCCGCTCCGGCGCATCGGCGAGCCCCGCCAGGGTGCGCGCGCGGCGCAGCACCAGCCGGTCATATTCGGGCACCGAGCCCGTCAGGGTATAATAGCCATCTTCCTGCAGCGCGACCTGCGCGTCGGCGCGGTTGCGCACGAGCGGATTGACGATGCCCCGCGTGGACGACGGGCGCGCCACGGCCGGCCCGGCGGCGGTGGCAGCGAGACCGGCAAGGACCAGACGGCGCGAGGGATGATCGACCATGGCTCTCCTGTACGGCGGGAGAAGCCCGCTTCGAGGGCCGGTGATAGGGGCACACAAGGCGGGAGGCCAGATCGCGGATGACGCGCGGGGATGGGGTGCCGGAATGGTCATGCGCCGCCCGGCTCCGGCTTTGGGGGGAGCGAGACGTGTCGAGTCGGCGAGTTTGCGCATTCGCGGCACCGCTCTCCCCTCCCGCAAGCGGGAGGGGCTTCCCGGACTTCGGTCAGGCCGAGCGTTCCGCCGCCAGATCGTCGATGATCCGCTCGTAGATCACCGCGTCGCCGGCATCGGGCCGCCACGCATCCGGCAGGGTGCGCCGGGGCGACACTTGATCCAGCAGGGCCTGCGCCAACGCGGCCGGATCGTAACCGTCGAACAGGCGGCCGTGGCGCCCCTCCTCCAGCACGCGCACCGCATCGCCCGCGCGCGCGGAGACGACCAGCGGCGCGCCCACCGCCAGCGCCTCCAGCAACGTGATCGAGGATCCCTCCCAGCGCGAGGTGAGCGCGAACACATGGGCACGCGCCAGCCAGGCGAACACGTTGGTCGTCTCGCCCGCCAGCAGGAAATCCTCGCTTAGCCCCGCGGCCTCGGCCAGCGCCGTCAGCCGTGCCCGCTCGGCCTCCGCGCCGCCGCCGATGATGACGAGGCGCATCCGCTTCGTCGCGCGCGCCTGCGCCACGCCGGCGATCAGCAGATCGTGATTCTTCTGCGGGCGCAGCCGACCGACCGTGACGATGACGGGAACGTCGGGATCCCCGAGCCACGGATGCGGCGCGGGCGCCCTGGCCATGGCGCGCGCATGATCCACGTCGACGGCATTGACCGCCTCCACCGCGCGGCCGCTCGCCAGCATCCGATCGAGCATCGGCACGCCGCGATTGGCGGTGCCGACCAGCACCAGCCGCGCCGCATCGCGCGCCAGCATCGTCACCCAGCGGCGGCGCAGCGCGCTCTTCCAGCCGTCGGCGCGCTTCACCTCCTGGCTGATGCAATAGACGCGCGCGATATGGCCCAGCCCGCGCGTGGCCCAATAGCAGCTCGGATGGCCGAGATTGCCCTCGGACAGGAGGATGTCCGCCGGCCGGTCGCGCAGCCAGCGGCGCAGGCGCCGTGCCGCCGTCGCCCGCGCGAAGCGGCCGGGGCGATCGCCCAGCACATGCAGCGCGAAGCCCCGGGCCTTCGCCTCCTCGCGGAACATGCCGACATCATAGCCCACCACGAGCGTCGTCGGCCGGGTGCGCGCGAACAAGGCGGCATGATCGATCGCGTTGCGGACGACGCCGCTGGAGCGCAGATCATGGACATAGACGATCAAATGCGGGTTCCGGCTCAGGAGGGACCGCGCCGGACCCTGACCGGAAATGATGACGCCTTGGCGATCAGTGCGCCTCAACCAGGGGCGGCACCGGCACAGTCCGCCGCGCCACCACCACGCTCAGCCAGCCGCTCCCCGCCAGAGCGACCATGGCGACGAGCACGCCCGCGATCAGATCGGTGAGATAATGCGTGCCCTCCACCGGGGTCGCGAGCAGCATCGCCCCGTTGAGCGCGATCAGCGGCCAGCGCAGCGGCCGCGCGATCCAGGCGGCGGCGATGTACAAGGCCGCGCTCGCCGCATGGAAGCTCGGCGCGCAGACCAGCCCGCGCAACTGGCCGGGATCGATGCTGTGCAGTTCGTGCAGCCGCAGCGCCGGGATCAGCTCCGCCTGATAGAGCGCGCTGATCGGCATATAGGGCACGGGCCCGCGCCACAGGAAGGCGAGCGGCCCCTGCGCGGGCATGAGGCTGAACAGCGCGAGCGTCAGCACCGCCGCCAGCCAGAAGGACAGGATGAAGCGCCGCGCCTCCGCCTGCCGGCCGGTGATGGCGAAATATCCGAGCAGGATGGCCGGGGTCAGGAAGATGCTGTCATAGACGCCGCGCCCCAGCATCTGCAGCGTCGGGTGCGCCGCCACCAGCCCGTACCAGGCCAGCCAGTTGAAGCGCAGCGCCTGATCGATCGCGGCCAGGCGCGCATCGGCGAAGCCGTGATTGACGGTCGCGATCGGATAGCTCGCCATCGCGCCGAGCAGGCAGACGGCGGAAAACAGCCCCGCATATTCGGCGAAATCGCGCGCCACGCGCTGCCAGCCCGCCTGGGCATCGCGCAACAGCGTCCGCACCGCCACGATCACGCCGCCCGCGATGCAGATGGCGGACGTGCCGCCGGCGAACAGGCTGATCGTCTCCCGTGTCCACAGCATCAGCAGCACGAACGCGACGAGGCTCGCCCCCAGCGCGCCCGCCAGCCAGATGCCGGGCAAGGCCGCCACAGGCTCCCTGGCGTCGGCAGGGGCCGGGTAAAAGGAGAGTCGGTCCGAAAAAAGGGCGGCTTCGCTGGGGGGCATGTGCGGCGGGCTCTTCCTTGGCCGGGCGAGTGCGCGCACGTCGGCATGTCTTGAATGTGTCACACTGCACCCATCCGGCTTAACGGCATATGTCGGATTGATGCCTCACCCGCCTTTCTCAGGCCCCTCCCCTCCCGCGCCGCAGCATGCTAGTCGGCGCGCCATGCTCAACCTGAATGGCATCACCGTGCGCCTTGGCGGCCGCACGATCCTCGACAGCGCCTCCGCCGCGCTGCCCCCCAAAGCGCGCGTGGGCCTGATCGGCCGCAACGGCGCGGGCAAATCCACCCTGATGAAGGTGATGATGGGGATGCTCGATCCGGACAACGGATCGATCGACATGCCCAAGGGCACGCGCATCGGCTATATCGCGCAGGAGGCTCCCCACGGCACCTCCACGCCGATCCAGACGGTGCTGGCCGCCGACACCGAGCGCGCGGCCCTGCTGCTGGAGAGCGAGACCAGCGAGGATCCCGACCGGCTGGGCGACGTCTATGAGCGGCTGATCGCGATCGACGCCTATACGGCGGAGGCGCGCGCCGCGACGATCCTCGTCGGTCTCGGCTTCGACGAGGAGATGCAGAACCGCCCGCTCGACAGCTATTCGGGCGGCTGGAAGATGCGCGTAGCGCTGGCGGCGTTGCTCTTCTCCAACCCCGATCTGCTGCTGCTGGACGAGCCTTCGAACCACCTCGACCTCGAAGCCACGCTCTGGCTGGAGAATTTCCTCAAATCCTATCCGGCGATGATGGTGGTCATCAGCCACGAGCGCGATCTGCTCAACAATGTGGTGGACAACATCCTTCATCTGCAGGGCGGCAAGGTGACGCTCTATGCGGGCGGCTATGACGCGTTCGAGCGCCAGCGGGCCGAGCGCGCCGCCCAGGCCGCCGCCGCCAAGGCCAATCAGGAGACGCAGCGCGCCAAGCTGCAGGATTATATCGCCCGCAACTCCGCCCGCGCCTCCACCGCCAAGCAGGCCCAGTCCCGCCAGAAGATGCTGGCCAAGATGCAGCCGATCGCCGAGCTGGTGGACGATCCCACGCTCAGCTTCGACTTCCCGGACCCCGAGGAGCTGCGCCCGCCGCTCATCACGCTGGATCTCGCCAGCGTGGGCTATGGCGACACACCGATCCTGGAGCGGCTGAACCTGCGGATCGATCCGGACGATCGCGTCGCGCTGCTCGGCCGCAACGGCAACGGCAAGACCACGCTCGCCCGCCTGCTCGCCGCCCAGCTGGCGCCGATGGACGGGCAGATGAATGCGTCCGGCAAGATGAAGGTCGGTTATTTCACCCAATATCAGGTGGAGGAGCTGGACAGCCACGATACGCCCCTCGCCCACATGACGCGCGTGATGAAGGGCAAGACGCCCGCCGCCGTGCGCGCGCAGCTCGGCCGATTCGGCTTTTCGGGCGATCGCGCGACGGGCGCCGTCGGCAAGATGTCCGGCGGCGAGAAGGCGCGACTCGCGCTGGCGCTGATCACGCGCGACGCGCCGCACCTGCTGATCCTCGACGAACCGACCAACCATCTCGACGTGGATGCGCGCGAGGCGCTGGTGCAGGCGCTGAACGGGTATAAGGGCGCCGTCATCCTCGTCAGCCACGATCGCCACATGGTGGAGATGACGGCCGATCGCCTCGTGCTGGTCGACAGCGGGCGCGCCGATGAGTTCGACGGCAGCCTGGAGGATTATACCGCCTTCATCCTGACCAAGGAGGGCAGCGGCAAGGGCAATGCCAAGGGCGGCAAGGCCAAGGACAAGAAAGCCGCCGCCGAGGCGCGCGAGAAGGCGCAGGCGCTGAAAAAGCGCGTGACCGAGGCCGAAACGAAGATGGCGAAGCTGACGGCCGAGAAATCGGCGCTGGATCGCGCCATGTTCGATCCGAAGACGGCCGAACCCGCTTATGCCAAGCTTTCGATGGGCGAGCTGATGAAGCGCCGTGCGGACGTCGCCACCGCGCTGGAGGAAGCCGAAGCTGGCTGGCTCGCGCTCACCGAGGAACTGGAGGCCGTCGCCGCCTGACGGTCGACGGCGGCCGATCGCCGCGAGTCGTCATTGCGAGCGCAGCGAAGCAATCCAGTCCCGCACGGGAGAGCTGGATTGCTTCCCCCGGCTCAAGGCCGGGGTCGCAAGGACGAAATATGGGAAGGCGGGAGGTCGCCTCGCGGCACCGCGCTATCGGAGCGTGCCTAACGGAAGAACCGGAGGATATGGTAGCGGGAGAGGGACTTGAACCCCCGACCCCAGGATTATGATTCCCGTGCTCTAACCAGCTGAGCTACCCCGCCACATCCTCGACGGAGGCGCGCCTATAGAAAGGGGTCGCGCATCGGTCAACATATCCGATGCAATAAGGAACCCGATGCACCATCATCTCGTTCGCGCCGACGATGGTAACATTGGCCAAGAGGACGCTGCGATGGATTTGGTGACGCCGCTGGAAACGATCTGCCGCCTGATCATCCGTGCCCGCGAGATGGAAGCGCAGGTGACGACCAACGAGGCGGACGACGACGAAGACCCCCTCGACGCGGACGACGAATTCTCCGTGATGGACGACGACGCGAACGAGTCGGTCGAGGAAGAGATTCGCGCCCTGCTCGACGATCTGGGCGAGGATCAGGTGCAGGAAATCCTCGCGCTCGCCTGGGTCGGCCGCGGCACCTATGACGCCAGCGAATGGAGCGAGGCGCTGGAGGAGGCGGCCGATACGGGCGGCGAAGGCTCTATCGAGCAATTGCTGGACATGCCGATGCTCGCCGGCCTGCTGGATGCCGGGCTCGCCGCCTTCGACATGACCTGCGAGGGAATCGGCCAGATCGACTGATCGGGTCGGGATAGAAGGCCCGATTTCGTTCGTCATTGCGACCCCGGCCTTGAGCCGGGGTCGCAATGACGGCAGGCCTTAGCGCCCCCGGAACATGTGGCGCGAGAGCGGCTCCCACGGGCCGCCCCGATACCAATAGGCGCCGATCCCGGCGATTCGCACCGGCCGTTCGCGGAAGGACGGCCCCAGTTCCGCCATCAGGGCGCGGGCGGCCTCCGGCGCCACCTTGTTCTGGATCGTGACGTGCGGGCGCCAGCCGGCCGCATCCTGCGGCGTCAGCAGCCCCGCAAACGCATCGGCCAGCGCCGCGCGTATCTCTTCGAGTCCGGGTGACGCGATTCGGATCGCCACGCCGCGACCGAGCGAGATCAGCCCCGTGGCCCGCGCGGGCGGCGGGGCATCCCGCGCCTCCTCCGTCAGGCGCTGGCGCACTTCCTTGGCCGAGGACGGCGGCAGATGGTGAAACAGGGTCAGGTGCGCGGAAAGCTGGTTCCGCTCGGGCGGGAAGTGCGCCCGGCGCAGCCCATCCAACCAGCTTTGGTCTTCGGGCGCGAACAGAGCCGCCACGATGATCGGTGCTGGGATCGGTGCGGGCAGCGGCGCTCCGGTCAGATCTCGACCTGACTGCCCAGTTCCACCACGCGATTGGTGGGCAGGCGGAAAAACTCCATCGCGCTTTCCGCATTGCGCAGCATCCAGGCGAACAGTTTCTCGCGCCACAGCGCCATTCCGGGCCGCGACGAGGCGATCAGCGTCTGCCGGGCGAGGAAGAAGCTGGTCTCCATCATCTTGAAGCTCGGCCCGCATTCGGTGGTGCGGGCGAGCGCCGCCGGCACGTCGGGATCGTCCATGAAGCCGTAGCGGACGACGAGCCGCCAGAAACCCTGCCCCAGATCCTCCAGGAACAGGCGCTTGGACTGATCGAGATAGGGCACGTCCTCGATCTTCACGGTCAGCAGGATCACGCGCTCGTGCAGCACCTTGTTGTGCTTGAGGTTGTGCAGCAGCGCGTGGGGCACGCCGTGCGCGCTGGACGTCATGAACACAGCCGTGCCCGAGACGCGCGTGGCGGAGCCGGCGGCGGACCGGACGAACACGTCGACCGGCATCGTCGCCTCGCGCATCCGCGCGATCATCAGCGCGCGGCCGCGCGCCCAGGTGGTGAGCAATGTGAAGATCACGAAGCCGATCAGCAGCGGAAACCAGCCGCCATCGGGCACCTTGGTGAGATTGGCGGCGAGATAGGCGAAATCGACGAGCAGCAGCGCCACCAGCAACGGGCCGCCGAACCACGGCTTCCACCGCCACAGGCTGAACAGCACGACGCCGATCAGGCAGCTGTCGATCATCATCGCGCCCGAAACGGCGATGCCATACGCGGCGGCGAGGTTCGACGAGCTGCGGAACATCATCACCAGCACCATCACCATCACCATCAGCGCCCAGTTGATGCTGGGGATGTAGATCTGGCCGGCGGCGCTGGAGCTGGTGTGGATGATCCGCAGGCGCGGGATGAAGCCCAGCTGGATCGCCTGCTGCGTGACGGAGAAGGCGCCCGAAATCACCGCCTGGCTGGCGATGATCGTGGCGACGGTGGCGAGGATCACGAGCGGGAAGCGCACATCTTCCGACGCCATCAGGAAGAAGGGATTGTGGACGAGCTGCAGCGCCTGATCGGGCGTCGCCGCGAGGATCATCGCGCCCTGCCCCAGATAATTGAGCATCAGAGCGGGCAGCACGAAGACGAGCCACGACAGGCCGATCGGCTTGCGCCCGAAATGGCCCATGTCGGCATAGAGCGCCTCCGCCCCCGTCACCGCCAGCACGACGGAGCCCATGGCGAGGAAGGCGTGGATGCCGTCGTCGAGGAAGAAGCGGACGGCGTGCCAGGGGTTGAGTGCGTAGAACACGCCCGGCTCTGCCACGATGTTCACGATGCCCAGCACCGCGAGCACGAGGAAATAGAGCACCATCACGGGGCCGAACAGCAAACCGACCTTGCCCACCCCGCGCGACTGGATCGTGAAGAGCGCGAAGAGGATCGTTAGAGCGATCGGCAGGATGAAGGGCGAGAAGCCCGGATTCACGACCGCGAGGCCTTCCACCGCCGTCAGCACCGACATGGCCGGCGTGATCATCGAATCGCCGTAGAAGAGCGCGGTGGCGAACACGCCGAGCAGGACCAGCCCGCGCGTCCAGCGCGCCTTGGTGGATCCCGATCGCGAGATCAGGGCGAGCAGGGCCAGGCTTCCGCCCTCGCCCTTGTTATCCGCCCGCATGATGATGATCACATATTTGACCGTCACCACGATCATCATCGACCAGAAGATCAGGCTCAGGACGCCAAGGATGTTGTCGGGCGTGGGCGGCAGCGTGTGATGCCCGGCGAACGTCTCGCGGAACGCGTAAAGCGGGCTGGTGCCGATATCGCCGAACACGATCCCCACCGCGCCGAGCGCGAGCCGGGCCATTCCTTCCGGATGGCCATGCGTGATCGCGCCGGGAGTCGGCTCCAGAGGATCGGCAGTGGTTGCTATGGTGATGTCGCTGGACATCCGGGACGGGATCCTGACTGGCCGCTGCCTATCCGCAGGCGCCGGCTGGAAAAGGCCCATCGGCAGCGCGCGGCGCGGTATCACGCGCAAACAGCGGCCGCAACAGCACCGGGGCGCAACCACCCCAGCCTGACGTGTCCCTAATCGTCGGTCTGAATTGAACGGATGGTGAATTGCGTGACGAGTCGGTGCACGCCGGGCAGCGATGCCAGCACCTGCCGGTGGATCCGCTCGTAACTGTCGCTGCGCGGCACGAGCACCTTCAGCAGATAATCCGATTCGCCGCTCATCAGATGCGCCTCGCGGATCACGGCGGCGCGCTCGATCGCCTGTTCGAACGCCTCCATCGTCGCGCGCTTCTGATCGGTGAGCGTCACCTGCACGAACACGGTGGAGGGGTGATCCTCCGCCGCGCGAGACAGGCGCGCGCGGTAGCCGATGATCGCGCCGGCCTGCTCCAGCGCCTTCACCCGGCGGTGGGCGGCGGAGGCGGACAGGCCTACACGATTGCCCAGCGCATCATTGGTGAGGGTCGAATCGCTGGCGAGCTGTCGCAATATCTTCTGATCGATCGCATCCATGTGCCTGCGATTGCGCGAAGCGGGGGCATGACGCAATCCGATTGCACGGGATGGCGCCGCCCCGCCGAACTTTCGAATATCGCGCCTGCTTCCGCCGGATAAGCGTTCCTCCAGGGAATAGGAGAGTGCCATGAGAATCGGCGTACCCAAGGAAATCAAGAATCACGAATATCGCGTCGGCCTGACGCCGCCGTCCGTGGCGGAGCTGGTCGCGGCGGGCCATGAGGTGGTGGTCGAGACGAATGCCGGCGCCGGCATCGATTTCGAGGATCGCGACTATGTCGAGGCCGGCGCGCGCATCCTGGCCACCGCCGACGAGGTGTTCGCGCAGGCCGAGATGATCGTGAAGGTGAAGGAGCCGCAGCCGGTGGAGATCGCCCGCCTTCGCCCGCACCACCTGCTCTTCACCTATCTCCATCTGGCCGCCGACAAGCCGCAGGCCGAAGGCCTGATGAAGTCGGGTGCGACCTGCATCGCCTATGAGACGGTGACGAGCCCGCGCGGCGGTCTGCCGCTCTTGAAGCCGATGTCCGAAGTGGCCGGGCGCATGTCCGTGCAGGTCGGCGCGCATTATCTGGAGAAGGAGCAGGGCGGACGCGGCGTGCTGCTGGGCGGCGTGCCCGGCGTGGCCCCGGCGCGAGTCGCGATCCTCGGCGGCGGCATCGCCGGCGTGAATGCCGCGCAGATGGCGGTCGGCATGCGCGCCGACGTAACGATCTACGACATCAACAATGATCGCCTGGCCGAACTGGACATGTTCTTCTCCAGCCAGATCAAGACGGCCTATGCCTCCAAGGCGGCGATCGCCTCGGCCGTGGCCAAGGCGCATCTCGTGATCGGCGCGGTCCTGATTCCGGGCGCGGCCGCCCCCAAGCTCGTCACGCGCGAGATGCTGAAGACGATGAAGCGCGGCTCCGTGCTGGTCGATATCGCGATCGATCAGGGCGGCTGCTTCGAGACGAGCCACGCCACAACGCATGACGATCCCGTGTTCGAAGTGGACGGCATCACCCATTATTGCGTGGCGAACATGCCGGGCGCGGTCGCGCGCACCTCGGCCTTCGCGCTCAACAATGCGACCCTGCCGTTCGCGCTGAAGCTCGCGAACCTCGGCGCGGATGCGGCGATGGCGGCCGACCCGCATCTGGCCAACGGCCTCAACGTCTCGGGCGGCAAGATCCGCCACGCGGCCGTGGCCGAGGCGCTGGACCTGCCGCTGAACTGAGGCTTCTTCTCCCCTCCCTGCCAGGGAGGGGAGGCTCACTTCAGCACTCCACCACGTTCACCGCCAGGCCGCCGAGGCTCGTTTCCTTATATTGGGAGCGCATGTCCTCGCCGGTCTGGCGCATCGTCTCGATCACCGCGTCGAGGCTCACGATATGCCGCCCGTCGCCATGCAGCGCCAGATAGGCCGCGTTGATCGCCTTGATCGCGCCCATCGTGTTGCGCTCGATGCAGGGGATCTGGACGAGCCCGCCAATCGGATCGCAGGTGAGGCCCAAATTATGCTCCATGCCGATCTCGGCGGCATTCTCGATCTGCGCGTTGGTGGCGCCCAGCGCCGCCGCCAGCCCCGCCGCCGCCATCGAGCAGGCGACGCCGACCTCGCCCTGACAGCCCATCTCCGCCGCCGAGATCGACGCGCGCTTCTTGTAGAGAAAGCCGATCGCCGCCGCCGTCGTCAGCAGCAGGCGGCTGCCCGCGCGCGTCGGCGCGGCGGTGAACACCTCATAATATTTCAGCACGGCGGGCAGCACCCCGGCCGCGCCGTTGGTGGGCGCGGTGACGACGCGCCCGCCCGCCGCATTCTCCTCGTTCACGGCCAACGCCCACAGGCTGACCCATTCGAACACCGCCGAGGGATCGCTGCGGGGGCCCCGCGCCAGCAGGCGACCATGGAGATCGCGCGCGCGGCGGCGCACGTTGAGCCCACCCGGCAGCATGCCCTCGCCGCGCAGCCCGCGATCAATGCAATCCACCATCGCCCCGCGCACCGCATCGAGGAACGCGTCCGTTTCGGCCGCCGGTCGCCACGACAGCTCGTTCGCATCCACGATCTGGCCGATGGTGAGGCCGGTCTTGTCGCCGATCCGCAGCAATTCCTCGCCGGAGCTGAACGGATGCGCGAGCGTGAAATTCACGCGCAGCGGCGGCTCGCCCTCGCGCAGGATCGCGCCGCCACCGATCGAGAAATAGACCGCCTCCGTCTCCTGACCGTCGACATAGCGCGCGGTGAAGCGCACCGCATTGGCATGGCCGTCAAGGAAGCGACCCTTGTGGAAGAGCAGGTCGGTCGCTTCGTCGAAGGGAATCGCGAGGCGCCCCCCGAAAGCGAGGCTTTTGTCGGCGCGGATCGCCGCGATCGCATCCGATATGCCATCGGGATCCACCGTCTCCGGCGCCTCTCCCGCCAGCCCCAGCAGCACGGCGAGATCGGTCGCATGGCCATGGCCGGTCAGCGCGAGCGACCCGTAGAGATCGCAGCGCACGCGCTCCACCTCGCCGCCCGCCAGCGCCCGCTCTGCGAAATCGCGCGCGGCGCGCATCGGGCCGACCGTGTGCGAACTGGAAGGCCCGATGCCGATCGTGAAAAGCTCGGTGAGGCTGATCGCCTGCCCCACGTCGATCCTTTCGATCACGCGGGGCGCGCGATCCTCTTCGGGCAGGGGCGAGGCACTGGGCACTGGAGCAGAGTTTCCGAATATAAGGGGCGTGGACGGCGTAGGCCGTCGATCGGCCCACCAGAGCGCGGCGGCACGCCTACGTCAACCGGAAGATATCGAAACCGCTAAGCAGCCGTTCGAAATTGACGGGTTTTTGCATTGCAGCGAACAATCGTTGCGGTTTCCAACACGCCGCCTTGCCATGGCCACGACAGCAGCGGGATCGGCCGGTGCTGGACAGGCGCGGCCGGGATGCTTAGTCCGCGCCGCTCGCCCATCAGATCCAAGGGATTCGCAAAACCATGTCCGACATTATCGCAGCCGAGCAGCTGCGCCTGTTCATCGAGCGCATCGAGCGGCTTGAGGAAGAGAAGAAGGGCATGGCCGACGATATTCGCGACGTTTACAACGAGGCGAAATCGTCGGGCTATGACGCCAAGACGATGCGCGCCATCGTGCGCCTCCGGAAGATGGAGAAGCATGCGCGTGACGAGGCCGAAGCCCTGCTGGAAACCTACAAGGCCGCCCTCGGCCTCGGCTGATAACGGGAGCCGCGCCGCATGGTGACCGCCTCGGCCGTCATGCGCGCGGCGGTCCTGTCTCTGGGCCGGATCGGTTTCGACGGACTCGCGGCCCTGCTGCTGGTCGTGATCGGCACGAACCTGCTGGATTTCCTGACGGCGCCCGCGCCCGGCGCCACGCCGGACGCAGCCTTCGCGCTGGCCGCCATCGTCCGCATCGGCAGCGTCATCTGGATCGGCTATGTGGTCCAGGCCAAGCTGGTGGGATCGCGCGCCGCCTTCCTCATCGGCACCGCTTTCTGGCGCTTCGCGGCGCTCCAGATCGCAGCCCTCCTCGGCATGATGCTGGTGCGCCTGATCATCCTGCGGATCGCGCCGCCCGCGCCCACTCTGGTGGGCGAATGGACCAGCAATCTGGTCGGTCTGGCGATCTGGGGCCTGCTGTCGATCCGGCTGCTGGCCTGGAATGCCGGGCTCGCCGCCGATGCCCCGTTCGGAGCGCTGGGCGCGATCTGGCGTGGCCAGAGCGGCCATGACGGCGCGATCGCCGGTGCGTTCATCGGGCTCGCGCTCCCGCCCGCCGCCTTTCACCTCGCCCTCACGCTCGTCGCCGTCCGCATGACGATGTCGCCGCAATCGCATGTCACGATCGCGGTGCTGGACGGCCTGTTCTCCGCCCTCCAGCTCGCGCTCACCTGCGCGATCGGCGCCGTCGCTCTGCGGCTGGCGAGCCGGCCGGAACCGCGCTAGAGGGCGCGTTCCTCTTCAGTCCGAAAGAATGAGAAGACGCCGACATGGCCGGCCACAGCAAATTCAAGAACATCATGCATCGCAAGGGCGCGCAGGACAAAAAGCGCGCCGTTCTGTTCTCCAAGCTCGCCCGCGAGATCACCGTGGCCGCCAAGAGCGGCCTGCCCGATCCGGCGATGAATGCGCGCCTGCGTTCGGCAATCCTCGCCGCGCGCGCGCAATCGATGCCGAACGACAATATCAAGCGGTCGATCGACAAGGCGGCGGGTGCGGAAGGCGCCAATTATGACGAGATCCGCTACGAGGGCTTCGGCCCCGGCGGCGTCGCGCTGATCGTCGAGACGCTGACGGACAATCGCAACCGCACCGCCACCAACGTGCGCCTGGCATTCTCCAAGAATGGCGGCAACCTGGGTGCGCCGAATGCCGTGAGCCACGGCTTCGATCGGCTCGGCCTGATCAACTATCCGCCCAAGGCCGGCGATGCCGAAAAGGTGTTCGAGGCCGCGCTGGAAGCCGGCGCCGACGATGTCGAGAGCGGCGAGGACGGCCATTCGATCTGGACCGCGCAGGATTCGCTCCACGAAGTCGCCAAGGCGCTGGAGCCCGTGCTGGGTGAACCGGAGGGTATCAAGCTCGCGTGGCGCCCGCAGACGCAGGTGACCGTCAACGAGGACGATGCCGGCACGCTGCTGAAGCTGATCGACGCGCTGGAAGACGATGACGACGTCCAGACCGTGTGGGGCAATTATGACGTGCCCGACGACGTGATGGAGAAGCTGGGCTGATCCGCCCCGGCGCATCGGCCCGCTCATGCTGATCCTCGGCCTCGATCCGGGGCTCGGCACGACGGGCTGGGGCGTGATCCGCGCGGATGGCAACCGCCTTTCGCACGTCGCCAACGGCCAGATCCGGACGGATGCGTCGATGGCGCTCCCGCGCCGGCTGGCGTTGCTCCACGGCGCGATCGTCGAGGTGGTGCGATCCTACGATCTCGATGGCGCCGCGGTCGAGGAAGTCCTCGGCAATTCCAACGCGCAATCGACGCTCAAGCTGGGTCAGGCGCGCGGCATGGCGCTATTGGCCGCCGCGCAGGCCGATCTCGTCATCGGCGAATATCATCCGAGCGTGGTGAAGAAGGCCGTCGTCGGCACCGGCGGCGCGGAGAAGAAGCAGGTGCAGGCGATGGTCGCGCGCCTCCTGCCCGGCGCGAAGGTCGCCGGCGCGGATGCGGCGGACGCGCTCGCCGTCGCCATCACCCACGCCCATCATGTCGCCACCGCGCGGCGCCTCATTCCCACGCGCGCGCCGCTTTCCTGATTTGATCGGGAGTGCGCCTGTGCGCACATCGGCACCGGCCCAAAGCGCACTCTCTCGCGCATTTCGAAAAAGACTCTAAAGCTCGCCCGATGATCGCACGTCTCGCCGGAGCCCTCGCCGAAACCACCGCGGATGCCGCCGTCATCGATGTCGGCGGGGTCGGCTATCTGGTGCAGGCGTCGAGCAGGACATTGTCCGCGCTGCCCGAGGCGGGCGGCCACGTGATCCTCTTCACCGAAATGCAGGTGCGCGAGGATGCGATCACGCTGTTCGGCTTCGGTTCGGCCGGCGAGCGCGACTGGTTCCGCCTGCTGACCTCGGTGCAGGGCGTGGGCGGCCGCGTGGCGCTGGCCATCCTGTCCGTGCTCGATCCCGCCGAATTGTCGCGTGCGATCGCTGCCGGCGACAAGGCGATGGTCGCACGCGCGAACGGAGTCGGCCCCAAACTCGCCCAGCGGATCGTGATGGAGCTGAAGGACAAAGCGGGCGCGGCGATACCCCTCGGTTCGGCCACGTCTTCCGCGCCCACGCCGGCCGGCAACACCGAGGCCGACGCGGTCTCCGCCCTGTCCAATCTCGGCTTCCGCCCGGCCGAAGCGTCCCGCGCCGTAGCCGCCGCGGTCGAGGAACTGGGCGACGGCGCCAGCCTCGACGCGCTCGTGCGCCTCGCGCTCAGGAAAGCGTCGCGCTGACCGTGCGCCACGCGGCGGCGATGGCCGTCGCCGTGATCTCGGCATCCTCCAGCGTCGTCGCGGCCGAACTCACCGAGATCCGCATCACCCATTGCCCGCGCCAGCTGGAGGCGCCGGCGAACAGCACCGCATCCTTCTGAACCTGCGCGATCGTCGCGAGCGTGGCGGCATCGTCGTCGCCAAAGCGCAGGATCAGCTGATTCAACTCGACCGGCACCACCACTGTTATGCCCGGCTCGCTCGCCAGCCGCTCCCCGATCCGCGCGGCGATCGCGCAGCAACGCTCCACCATCTCGGCAATGCCGCTGCGCCCCATCTGCCGGATCATCGCCCAGGTGGAAAAGCCGCGCGCGCGCCGCGAAAGCTCGGGAACGAACGCGGAGGGCTCCCGCTCGCTGTCGGCGGCAGGTGGCAGATAGCTGGCGGAGAAGGCCATCGCCCGCTGATGCGCGACGGGATCGCGCACGATCGCGAAGCCGCAATCATAGGGCGTCTGCAGCCACTTATGGCCGTCGGTCGCCCAGCTATCCGCCCCCTCCACGCCCGCCGTCAGAGGGCGCAGCGCCGGGCTCGCATGCGCCCACAGGCCGAAGGCGCCGTCCACATGCAGCCATGCGCCCGCCGCGCGACACAGCGGCACGATCTCGGCAAAGGGATCGCTCGCGCCCGTATTGATCTGCCCCGATTGGGCGATGACGATCGCCGGGCCGCCTTCCTCCGCCAGCGCCTGCTCCAGCGCGGCGGGCAGCATGCGCCCCGCCTCGTCGGTCGCAATGGTGGACACGCGCTGCGCACCCAGCCCGAGAAACTTCAGTCCGGAAAAGACGGTCGCATGGGCATCGGCCCCGATCAACACGCGCAGCGGCGGCGCCCCGAACAATCCGTCCGCCTCCACATCCCAACCGACGCGGCGCAGCATCTCGCTCCGCGCGGCGGCCAAGCACACGAAATTCGCGATCGTCGCCCCCGTGACGAAACCGACCGACGCCTCCGCCGGCAGCCCCAGCAGATCCAGCAACCATCCCGCCGCCACCGCCTCGATCGCGGAGGCCGCAGGGGCCGCGAGAATGTTTCCGCCATTCTGCCCCCACGCCGAGGTCAGCCAGTCCGCCGCCACGCCGGTCGGATGCGAATTGCCGATCACCCAGCCGTAGAAGCGCGGCGCGGTGGAGGCCCGGATGCCGGGCGTGGCCCTCGTCACCAGTTCGTCGAGGATCACCGCAGGCTCGGCGCCCCGCTCCGGCACCGGCGCCGCGAACGCCGCCAGCATCTCGGCATAGCTCGCCGTCGGCGTCGTTTCCGCCGTGGCGATCGCGCGACGATAGGCGATGGCCGCCTCCGCCGCCCGGCCCATCGCGTCCAGTCCTGCCTCGATGCTCATCGCGCCCTCTTTTCGTCGTGCCTCTCTCCACCGTCCTAGCGTGGCGAAACGATGGCGCCTCCCGCGCCTTGCGCTCAAAAAAGCGGCTGGGTTGCGGCGGCGGCGCGGGCTAGATGCACCGGATGTCGGACGAAGATCGCCTGCTCACCCCCACGCGCCTGGCCGACGATGCCGATGTCGCGCTGCGCCCCAAGACGCTGGCCGAGTTCGTCGGGCAGAAAGGGGCGCGCGACAATCTCCGCGTCTTCCTCGATGCCGCCAAGGCGCGCGGCGAGGCACTGGATCATGTCCTCTTCTTCGGCCCGCCCGGTCTCGGCAAGACCACGCTCGCCCAGATCATCGCGCGCGAGTTGGGTGTCGGCTTCCGTGCCACCTCCGGCCCGGTCATCGTCAAGTCGGGTGACCTTGCCGCCCTCCTCACGAATCTGGAGGAAGGCGACGTCCTCTTCATCGACGAGATCCACCGCCTCGCCCCCGCCGTCGAGGAAGTGCTGTATCCGGCGATGGAGGATCGCGCGCTGGACATCATGATCGGCGAAGGGCCCTCCGCCCGCTCGGTCCGCATCGATCTGCCGCGCTTCACGCTCGTCGGCGCCACCACCCGGCAGGGCCTGCTGACCACGCCGCTGCGCGACCGCTTCGGCATCCCCGTCCGCCTGCAATTCTACGACGTGGACGAATTGCAGCAGGTCGTCTCCCGCGCCGCGCGCCTGCTTGGCCTACCCCTGACGCCGGATGGCGCGCACGAAGTCGCCCGCCGCTCGCGGGGCACGCCCCGCATCGCCGGGCGTCTCCTGCGCCGCGTCCGCGATTTCGCGCACGCCGCCGGCAATGCGACGGTCGATGCGCCGGCGGCCGACGCCGCCCTCACGCGCATGGAGGTGGACGGCTTGGGCCTCGACGCGATGGACCGGCGCTATCTGCTGATGATCGCCGACATCTATCGCGGCGGCCCGGTCGGCGTGGAAACGCTCGCGGCCGGCCTCGGCGAACCGCGCGACACGATCGAGGAAGTGATCGAGCCCTATCTGATCCAGCTCGGCCTCGTCGCCCGCACCGCCCGCGGCCGCTGCCTCACCGGCCGCGCCTGGACCCACTTGGGCCTGCCCGCACCCAAGACCGCACAGGACGGCCTGTTCGACTGACCCGTCATCCCAGCGAAGGCCGGAATCTCGTGCGGCGGGAACCCCTGCCGCGTCCGCCCTCCGGCACACAAACGAAAAGGCCCGCCGGATCGCTCCGGCGGGCCCTCTCTCGTTCCGTTCGCTCCCGCGTTTAGCGGCGGTCGCCCATGAAGCGGAGCAGGAACAGGAACAGGTTGATGAAGTCGAGATAGAGCTGCAGCGCGCCCATGATCACCGACTTGCCGATCATCGCCGAGCCCTGCACCTGGAAGTACATGCTCTTGATGCGCTGCGTGTCATAGGCGGTGAGGCCCGCGAACAGCAGCACGCCGACGAAGCTGACGACCAGGTCCAGCGCCGACGACTTCAGGAACATGTTGATCAGGCTCGCCACGACGAGGCCGACCACGCCCATGATCAGGAACGTGCCGAAGCCCGACAGATCCTTCTTCGTGGTGTAGCCGAACAGGCTGAGGCCCGCGAACGCGGCGGCGGTCGCGAAGAAGGCCTGCGCGATCGAGGTGCCGGTATAGACCAGCAGGATCGTCGAGAGCGAGAGGCCCATCAGCACCGCATAGCCCCAGAAGAGCGCCTTGGCGGTGCCTTCCGTGATCCGGTTGATGCCGAAGCTCAGCCACATCACCACGCCCAGCGGCGCGAGCATGACGACCCACTTCAGCGGACCGCCGTTGATCACCATCTGCGCGGCATAGCTGTTATTGCCGCCGTCGGTAGCCGTATTGTAGGCGAACAGCAGGGCGACGATGCCGGTCAGCAGCACCGCCGACGACATGTAATTGTAGACCGAAAGCATGTACGACCTGAGACCCGCGTCGCGCGCGCCTGCGCCGATGCCGACGTTGGTCGACTGCGCGGTCGTGCCCCAGGGGTCGGACCGATTTGCCATCTCGAAGAAACTCCTCTCGCGCCACATCGCGCTATGCGTGAATATCGGCCCGAACGCCGTGTGATTCAAGAGAGGCATTGCGTTAACATGATCGACCAGAAGGCGCGCCGTGCCCGAATTGCGTGGCGATGAACGAAGTCGAAGCCTAGGATCCGTCACGGGAAATACTTGAGAAACACGTGATGGCCCGTCTGTTCGCCGCGCTGCGGCCGCCACCCGCGATGCGAGAGCGCCTGCGCGCGACGATGCACGGCCTGCCCGGCGCCCGCTGGCAAAGCGACGAGCAACTTCATCTCACCGTGCGATTCATTGGCGACGTGGATCGCCACCGGCAGGCGGACATCGCCGCCGCCCTCGGCCGGATCCACGCACCAGCCCTGATGTTGGGGGTCGAGGGGGTCGGCGCGTTCGACAGCAAGGGCCGGCCCAACAGCCTCTGGGCCGCGATCCCGGCGGCGAACGATCTCACCCGGATCGCGAAATCCGTCGATCGGGCGATGGTCGATGTCGGCCTCGCGCCGGAAACGCGCGCATTCCGCCCGCACGTCACGCTGGCCCGCCTCGGTCGCGACGCGATGCCGCCGGACGGCTGGCTCGCGGTCCATGCCGGGCTCGCGCACGAGCCCGCGCCCTTCACGCACCTCTATCTCTACGAGAGCATTCTCGGCCGCGAGGGCTCAACCTACGTGATCGTCGAACGCTACCCGCTGGCTTAGCACGGATCGCGCGGCCCGATTCGTCCTTGCGAGCAGAACAGCCGCTATCCCCGAAGAGTCGCCGCCAGGCCGCGATCACTTCGCTTGAACGCTCCCATCCACGCGTCTGGACGCACCCGGATATCCACCAGCCGCCGCGCACGAACCAGACGGCACACACGCAAAGAAAAAGGGGCCGGCGTTTCCGCCGACCCCTCTTCCTTGATCGCTTTGGCAGCGGATCGGGAAATTACATTCCCGAACCCGGACCGAAGGTGATCTCCACGCGCCGGTTCTGCGGCTCGCGTACACCATCGGCCGTGTCGACCAGCGGACGGCTCTCACCGAACGCTTCGGTCGAGAGCGCCGTCTCCGGCACGCCCTTCGACGTCAGGTAAGCCTTCACCGAGTCAGCGCGACGCTGCGACAGGCCAACGTTGTAGCTGTCCGAACCCGACTTGTCGGTGTGACCGGCGAGCATGACCGAAGCCTGGCCCGTGGTCGCATAAGCCTGAGCGGCGTTGTCGAGGATCGACGAAGCCTCCGGCGTGATCGCCGACTTATCCCAGTCGAAGAACACGATGAACGGACCCGGGGTCGCCGGCGGAGGCGGCGGCGGGGGAGGCGGCGGCGGCGGAGGCGGCGGCGGCGGCGGGGGAGGCGGCGGCGGCGGCGGAGCAGCCGGTTCGCCGAAGTTGTAGATCAGGCTCGCCAGCAGGCTGTGCGAACGGAACTTTGCCTTCGTCTCGCCAGCGGCGAGGGCATTGAAGGTGTTGCTCGCGACGCTCACGCCATAGACGTTGAAGAAGCGATACTTGGCGCCGATGTCGATCTTGTCGGTGATCGGATACAGCACGCCGGCCAGCACCTGCCACGCGAAGCGGCTGTCGCTGCCGTCGGCATACGGGATGCCGCCGTACAGGCGATACGAGTCATACTTCACGCGGGCGATACCGGCACCGGCGCCGACATAACCGTTGACCGAATTGTCGTCGCCGAAGTTCAGCAGGGCGTTGCCCATGAAGCTCAGGACATTCGTCGAACCGCTGGCATAGCCGAAATAGCGGCCGGCAGGCAGGCCGCCGATACGGGTCGTCGTGTCATGACCGGCGGTCTCGGCACGCTTGTAGCCGACTTCGCCTTCGAGGCGGACCATGCCCAGATCATAGCCGACGACGCCATCGACGTCGAAACCGGTCTTGTGATTGGCGGTCGCCGCAGGCGCAACCGCGCCAATGTTGATCTTGGTATCTTCGACGATCATACCGCCGGCTTCGATACCAACGTACCACGCCTTGTCTTTGGCCATCGCCGGCGCTGCGAGCGCCGTAGAGGCCAAAACAGCCATCATGGCAATTCTGCGCATCTCAAACCCCTTTTCTGCACGGTGCTCGTGGGGAGCATCGCGGTTCCTACTCATCACCATGTTTTCACGCAAGGCGCAAGAACGTGGACTGTTGCCGAAATGTCTCCCATTGCGCACGTGCACAATCGTTCTGACAGGCGAACAAGCGGCTAAACCCGGATCATGACAGTCGGTTTCATCACTGGCCAGATTTTTTAGGAACTGATCAGACCGTGTGACCTTAATGCAACAAGGATCACCCCCAAAGCCGCGCGCGCTTCGGTATCAACGACGCTTCCGCCCGCCGGCGCACTGATGCCGGAAAGCCGCGGCCCCACCACCTGCACTCCGCCGATTTTCAGCACGGTGGCCACGGCCGCACCGTCTCCCCAGATCGCGGAACCGCGCTCGATCCGGACCCCGCTGCCCTTGAGGCGGAAGGCCATGCCTTCCTTCGCGGGTGCAAACCGCCAGCCGCCGGCCGTCCAGATCGCGACGGCGTCCGCCTGCCCGGCCCAGTCGCCAGTGGGCGCCGGTCCCACGATCCAGGCCTGCCCCGGCGCCGGCATCGCGGGCGGATGATCCTCGCCCACGGATTCGACCATTCCGGCAAGAATTCCGTCGATCACTATCAGCGCTTCGTTGTGGAGAGCTTCTTTCTGCGCCTGTCCCGCCTGAAGCAGTGGCAGGGACAGGCGCGGCGTGGTCTCGCTCATGCTTCGGTCCTCACAGGGAAAAAGTCTGGCTGGTCGGCTGGGAAGCCCCGAACCGTCCGAGTTGCACGACCGAGACGGTCAGGGGCTGCGTGCCCGCCAGCAGGCCGGGCGGCTGTTCGCCGGGCGGATAGTCGAAGCCCGCCGCGCTCCGCTCGATGATCCAATCGGTTTCGCCGACCGCCAGCGTCAGGCGATAAAACTCCCGATCCTCGTCCAGCGGGACCTCCGCGCCATCAAGCCAGGCCCACCCGCTCCGGCTGCGGCGGATCCAGCCGATCCGGATCGTGCCGTCCCCCATCCGGCGCGCATCGAGCGCCACCGGGCCCGGCGGCCGCAGACCGCGACCGATCACGATCCCCTCCCGCGTGGCCGGCGAGGCCGTCTCGCCCGGCCCCAGCGCGCTCACCGCGATCGGACCGCCGAGCGCCGCGCCCGGCAGGTCGATCGGCATCAGCCGCCGCCGTGCAACAGCAACTGCGCCGCGATCGTCTCCACCAGCACGGGCGCGATCAATCCCGCGCCCCGCTCCGGGCCGGTCGCGGCATAGACCGGCACGCCCGCCGCGCCCTCCGCCACGATCCGCACCGCGCGCTGCGCGATCGCATTGCCCAGATAGGCCTCGGCCACCTGCGCCTCATAGGATCGCGGCCAGGCCCCCGCCACGAGGCCCCCGCCCAAAATCCCCTGCGGCGCCCGCACCAAAGCCGGCCGCGCGGACGCCTCCGCGCGCTTCCCGAAAAGTCGCATGATAATCTCCTGATTCCGCGCCGGGCGCGGTTGATTCATATCTCGGGCGAGGATGTGGCTCTGTCGCTCCCCTCTCTGGAAGGGAGGGGCTGGGGGTGGGTCGCCCCGCTCGCGGCTACGTCATCCGCCGATAGTCACCCACCCCTCAATCCCCTCCCTTCCAGGGAGGGGAGGCCGACAACCGCGACCTATGGTCAGCTGTCGAACGGCCTACGACAAAAGGGCTGGAGCGGCCCGAGGAACCCGCGCTCTTCCGCGCCCTTCCTTCTCTCCGCGCCTCCGCGTGATCAAAACTGACGTTCGCGTTCGCCGGCAGGATGGGCATGAGTGAAGCGATCATCCCGCCAGATGAGAAATGGCGCGACCCCATTTCACGCTTCCGCAGAAACCCATCATCGTCGCGACAATGACAGCGCTCACGAAGTGATAGTGGATCGGTTTATCTCCATTACGAAGAAAGCTCCGCCGCCCTCCGAGCCCGATGTCGTCCATTGAACGACGAAAGCAGCCGTTTCGCTCGGCGTCACACCCCCACTAAAACCCCCGCACCCCCGGCCGCGCCTTCTTCCCCAGCATCAGCTCCGTGATCGCCCACACCAGAGCATCCGCGCGGTCCGGCGAGCGGCCCGGCCCCTCATAGCCGCCGCCCAGCAGCAGCCCGCACATCTCATCCTCCAGCGCAGCGAAGGCGCCCGCGTGAAACACCCGCCCCCGCGCGTATAAAGCCTGCACCGGCTCGGCCCGCGCCACCTTGCCGTGCGCGGCATGCACGCGCAGCACCGGCAAAGTCTCGTCCGCCGCGCGCAGCACACTTTCCACCATCGCCCCGCCATTATTGGCCTCCGCGATCACGCGATCCGCACGCCACTGTTCGGCCGCGCGCGCCACCGCCGCCGCCCAGCCTTCGGGCGAGGCGCCCTGCACGCTCGCATCCGCCAGCACATAAGCGCGCCCCTCCGCGCACAGCCCCGCCACCACGATCCCGCACGCATCGCTCGACGCGCCCGTCCCGGCCGGCGGATCCACCCCGATCACGATCCGGACCAGATCGGGCGCCGCGCGCACCCGGCAGGCGTCGATCGCGGCCCGGCTCCACAGCGCGCCCTCGATCTCCTCGATCAGTTCGCCATCCAGCTCCTGCCGGCCGAAACGCGTGCCGCCATGCTGGTCGTTCATCATCTCCAGAAAGGACGGTGCCAGATGCGCGCGATTGTCCCGCGTGCGCCCGCGCGTGATCGTCACGCCCGCCAGCCCGCCCAGCCTCCGCACCAGAGGCACGGCGCGCGGCGTCGTCGTCACCACGGTGCGCGGATCGCCGCCCAGCCGCAGCCCCATCGCCAGAGTGTCCCACGCCTCCTCCCCGCGCGGCCATTTGCCGATCTCGTCGCACCAGGCGAAATGATGCTGCGGCCCGCGCAGACTGTCCGGCTCGCCCGCCGAATAGAGATAGGCCTGCGTGCCGTTGCCCCAGCTCAGCCGCCGCAGCGACGCCTCATATTTCACGGCGCCGCGCATGATCGCGATCAGCCCGCTCTCGCCCTCCACCATCACGGCGCGCGCCTCGTGCAGCGAGGCCCCCACCAGAGCGATGCGCGCGCCCGGATGCGTCTCGGCCTGCATCTTCACCCATTCGGCGCCCGCGCGCGTCTTGCCGAAGCCGCGCCCGGCCAGGATCAGCCACGTCCGCCAGTCGCCCTCGGGCGGCCATTGCGCGGCGCGCGCCACATAGTCCCACCGCCCGATCCGGAGCCCCAGCGATCCGATCAGCCTTGCCCGATCCGCGGCGCCGATCGCCGCGATCCGCTCGAACGCCGAAGCGCCCGCCGGCAGCGTCACCGCTGGATCGATCGCGCCGCCCAGACGATCCACCTGCGCCTGCGCCGCCGCCCAGGCGCCCCCGGCGCCCCCGCTCATCCGGCGCCGCCCAGCCGTCGGTTCATGTCCGCCAGCCGCGCCGCCAGCGCCTCCCCCGTCTCCGCTTCGGTCGGCGGAAGGATCGGCACGCCCGTCGCGCCCGCCCCCATCACGCCCGCCCGGTGCTGCCGCAGCAACGCCAGCGCCAGCGCATCCGAAAATTCGTGGCGGCTGCCTACGCATTTGCCGCCATGCCACACGTCGGATCGCACGCCGTTCAGCGCGCGCTCCAGCAGCATCGTCTCCAGCCGCACATAGCCTTCGCGCAAGGCGGCCGCCCACGCCGCGCGAAACGCATCGGAGGCCGCCCGCCTCTTATAGACATTGGCCGGAGACAGGCCGGAAACGCGCGCCGCCTCGCGCACATTGACCGTCTCGCTCAGCGTCTCCAGAAAGATCGCCTCGCGCCGGGCGGTCCAGCGCACCGGCAGAGCGGGCCCCAGCACCCTGATCCGCCCCTTGGGGGTCACGCCCGCCGCCTCGCTTTTTCCCGCCCGCACCATGCGCGCCGCGGCGACCGGCCGCGCCGTCGCGCTCCGCTTCCCATCTTCCATGACGATCTCCAGAATCGGAGCCCTGAATCGGAGCCCTGAATCGAAGCGATGCCTCCGAGGCGCCGATCACGACCGGTCCGCCGTCGCGTACACCGTCCGTGCCCCCGCGAAAGCCGAAGCCCAGGGCGATCAGCGCCGCGCTAGAAACTCCGGATTCCCGCGTCCGCAGGAATATCGGAAGCAACGATCCGCACCGTCCATCGAATGCGCCGAAGGCCAATCCGCCCACCAGTAGCGCCGCACCCGACCCTGCCGTCGGCGCATTTCTCCAGCGTTCCTGCCTGCTAGCGAAAGAGCGGGGCGCTGTCAAGTATTTGTTCGTCTTTTAACCTCTTTTTGTTCTCATCAGCGCTTCGGCCCGCCCCTTCCCGGGACGGACCTCTGCACCCTGTCTCGGGATCAGAAAGCGATGCCGATCGCGCCGACCACGCCCGCCCGGCCGATATTGCGGAACACCGGCGAGCCCGACGTGATCTCGCCCTTCTTCACGTCCGTATCGACATAGGCGACGGACAGCGTGAGGTTCTTCCACACATAAGCCGCCGTCAGGCTCCAGTCGGTGTAATTCTTCAGGCCGCCCGAAAGGTAGCTGCGGCCCCACGTCTCGCCCAGATGGCCGGTGAAGGTCAGCGGCACGCCGGGGATCGCGCCCGAAAGCTCGCCATAGGTGTAGAGATTGTCCTCCTTGGCGTTCGGGCCATAGGACAGGCCCTTCTGCTTCCAGGCGTAATTCATGCCGGCCTTGGCGCTGATCGGGCCGAACGTGTGCGACACGTTCAGATAGGGCTCGAAGAAGTCGGTGTTCGTGCCCTTCGCGTTGCCGGGATAGAAATAATAGAGCAGGCCGCCGTCCACGGTCGTCCCGTCGAACGTCTTCTTGTATCCGGCGTAGAGGTCGATTTCCTGGTCGCTGCCAGCCGCGACATAATCATCGACCGAAGAGCCCCAGGTGCCCACATAGAAGCCGCTCTCGTGGCTCACGCCGATCGTGCCCTGCACCGCGAAATGCGTGTTGGTCTGGGAAAGGCCACGGAAGCGATAGTCGCTGGTCAGCGTGGCGCCGCCAGTCACGGTGAAAGCGCTGGCCGGTGCGTCTTGGGCAAGGACCGGCGCAGCAAGGAGCGCAGCGGCCAAAATGGTGGAACCGACGAGAATCGAGCGCATGGATATCCCCTTCGCTGAAAGCGTGATGTTCCGCTGCGCGCCGCCATGCTCTCGCCTCTGCCTCCCTGAAGGAGCGGGGGACCTATGTCCGGCGGGGAAAGGCTTGGCGTAATATGTTGCTAAGCACAATAAGAGCAGGGATCCTGCGCCTCATTAGTTTAGCAATCCGTTGCGATTCAGCAACAGTCTGGAAATGTGGGATCGGCGCCGGAAACCGTCAATTTTCCAGCCGCGCGAACCCCGCCGCCAGATCCTCGATCAGGTCGTCCGCATCTTCGAGCCCGATGTGCAGGCGCACGAACGCGCCTTTGCCCGCCCAGGGCCGGGCGGTGCGGATCGGCGCGGGATCGATCGGGAGCGCGAGGCTCTCATAGCCGCCCCACGAATAGCCGATGCCGAAGTGGCGCAGCCCGTCGATGAAGCGCGCCCGTCCCGTCTCGTCCGTATCCAGCAGCGAGAAGCTGAACAGCCCGGACGAGCCGAGAAAATCCCGCCGCCACAGATCATGGCCGGGGCAGGAGTCCAGCGCGGGGTGCAGCACGACGCCCACCTGCGGCTGCGCCTCCAGCCAGCGCGCCACCTTCAGCGCGCCCGCCTCATGCGCCCGCAGGCGAAGCTCCATCGTGCGCAGCCCGCGCAGCGCGAGCGAGGCGTCGTCCGGCCCCACGATCTGGCCCAGGCTCTGGCTCATCTTGCGGATCTTCTCGAAAAAGCCCGCGCGCGCCGTGGTGGCGCCCAGCATCAGGTCCGAATGGCCGCCGACATATTTGGTGCAGGCGGTGATCGCGATATCCACGCCGCGCGCGATCGCGGGCAGGAAGAGCGAGGTCGCCCAGGTATTGTCGATCAGCGAGGCGATCCCCGCCTCCCGCGCCTTCGCCGCGATGCCGGGCACGTCCTGCACCTCGAAGGTCAGGCTGCCGGGGCTTTCGAGGAACACCGCCTTGGTCCTGTCGGTGAACAAGGCCGCCACCTCGTCCGCGCCCAGTTGCGGATCGTAGAAGCGCGTCGTCACGCCGATCTTCTTCAGGATGCCGCCACAGACGGCGCGGGTCGGCTCATAGGCCGAATCGACCATCAGCAGGTCGTCGCCCGGCCCCAGCAAGGCCAGCAGGCAGGTCGCCACCGCCTGCGCGCCGGACGAGTGCAGCACCGTGCCCGCCGCCCCCGGCTCCAGTTCGGTCAGCGCCTCGGCCAGCGCCCACTGGGTCGGCGTGCCCCGCCGCCCATAATAGAGCCCGGCATCGGGATTGCGCGCGGACGCCCGCAGATGCGCGACATCGTCGAACAGGATGGTCGAGGCGCGCCACACCGGCGGATTGACGATGCCCCGCGTCCATTCCTTGCGCCGCCCGGCATTGGCCAGCTTCGTCGCCGGCCGGTCGCCTTCTCCGCTCACGCGACGCTCTCCTTAGGCGTCTCGGGCAGCGCGCCCCATTCGCTCCACGATCCGTCATACAGCGCCCAGTCGGCCTTGCCGGTCAGCGCCAGTCCAAACAGCAGGATGGACGCAGTGATGCCCGATCCGCAGGTAGTGACGATCGGCTTCTCCAGATCCACGCCCTCGGCACGAAACGCCTCCGCGATCGCCCCCGGCGACTTCCATGTCCCGTCCGCCTCGAACAGGCGGCCGTAGCGCAGGTTCGCAGCCCCCGGCATATGCCCCGATGCCACGCCCGGGCGCGGATCCTTCTCGGCGCCGGTGAAGCGCGATTCCGATCGCGCGTCGACGATCTGCCCCGCCGCGCCTGCATCCAGCATCGCCGTCACCTGCGCCACGTTGCGCGCCAGCTCGGGATGGAATGTCACCGTCGCGGTCCCGCCGCCCGGCTCCGCCACAGCCCCCGCCTCGACCGGCAGCCCCTCGGCCTTCCACCGCGCGAAGCCACCGTCCAGCAAGGCCACCCGCTCGAAGCCGAACAGGCGGAACAGCCACCACGCCCGCGCCGCCGTCTTGTGCGGCGCCTGATCGTAGAGGATCACGACGTCGCCCTCGTCGATCCCCAGCGCGCGCAACCGCTCCTCGAACTGGTCGGCCGGTGGCGCCATGCTCGGCCACGGGCTCGACGCATCGGCCAGATGCTCCAGATCGAGGAACAGCGCCCCCGGCACATGCCCCGCCTCGAAATCGGCGCGCGCGTCGCGCTCCGGCTCCAGCGCATAATAGGTGGCGTCGACGATCTTGGCCTCGCTCTGCGCGGCCAGCCATGCGGGGGTGACGAGCATTTCCATGCGCCCCTGCTAGAGCATGGTTCGGCAAAGCTGAACCCGGAACGGCACCGGCCCGCTCCCCCACCCGGCCTCCCATCCAGGATATTCTGTGGGAGGCCGGGTGGGGGTGAGGGCCGGTGCCGCCATCCCCGTCAGGGGATCAAACGCCTGCGACCGGATGACGCGCGCGTCGGGATTGCCTACATGGGCGCCATGAGCATCACCCATCTCGGCCAGCCCTCCACGCTGCCCTCCTCGCCCGAAGCGGCGGTCCTCGATTATGTTCCCAATCCGCGCACCGGCCGGCCCTATCTGGTCCGCTTCACCGCGCCCGAATTCACGTCGCTCTGCCCGGTCACCGGCCAGCCCGATTTCGCGCATCTCGTGATCGACTATGCGCCCGCCGCCACGATCGTCGAATCGAAGTCGCTGAAGCTGTTCCTCGGCGCCTTCCGCAATCACGCCGCCTTCCACGAGGATTGCACGGTCGGCATCGGCGAGCGCCTGTTCGCCGAGATGGCGCCGATCTGGCTGCGCATCGGCGGCTATTGGTATCCACGCGGCGGCATCCCGATCGATGTCTTCTGGCAGTCCGGCCCGGTTCCCGAAGGCCTGTGGCTGCCCGATCAGGGCGTCCCCCCCTATCGCGGCCGCGGCTGAACCAACGCCCAACCCCATTCGTTTGGAAGTTCCCCTTCCAATCATCTGGCCCCTCCATCCGTTTGGTTCGAGCTTGTCGAGAACTCCCCAGCATCGAGCGAAGCCGAGATGCGACGCCACAGGAACCGCCCCATGAAGCGCCTTGCCACTTCCCTCCTGGCCGCAGCCCTCGTCTCGGCTCCGCTCGCCGCCCAGACCCCCGACGCCGCGATGGGCTACAGCCGCCAGATGGCATCGCTCACGGAGATCCAGCGCTTCGCCGCGATCCGCCGCGCGATTCAGGATAACGGCCTGTGGTGCCCGCGCGTCACGGCCGCCGCCTTCCAGCAGCCGATCAAGAATCTCGCCATGTGGGTCGCCCGCTGCGGCGCGATCACCCCGCCGCAGAAGACTCTCGCCGGCACGATGCCCAAGAGCAGCGAAACCTACGGTATCTTCATCGGCCCGGACGGCACCGTGCAGGCCGGCCAATGCGCGGAAATCACGAAGGTGAAGTGGCCCGCCTGCCGCCCGCTGCCGGCGGCACCCGCCCCGAAGAAGGGCTAGGTCCGATCGACGATCAGCCTCGGGATGTCGGCAGCTTCGAGAGATCGTCACCCTGAACTCGTTTCAGGGTCCATGACCCGACCGTTGAGCCTGGCCGACCCGTCAGGTCATGGATGCTGAAACGAGTTCAGCATGACAGTCTGGAATGATGCCCAGCTCGTGCTTTCAAGCTATCCGAATATCGATCCGTCCTGACCGGATGGGCCGATCACCCGTCCAGTCGGCCGTAGGGCAGCAGTTTCCGCGCGAGCTGCGCCGCCGCCTTGCCATCGCCCGCCCGCAGCGGGATCAGCATCGACTCCGCATCGCGCTTGCCGATCCGATCCAATGCCGTCGGGGTCGCCCCCCGCGCCGCCTGCTCGGCCAGCGCGCGGGCGGCCGCCACATCCTTCACATCCTGCCGGATCAGCATCATCGCCGCGAAGCTCTTGAAGAAAGCGCGGTCGCCGCCCAGCTGCGCGGCCTTCTCGATCCCGGAAAGCCCGACTTCCTTCTTGGCACCCAGCACCGTCGCCACGAGGAAGCCATCCGCGATCGCGTCCAGATGCCAGCCGCCGAGCGCCAGCTGCGCCTCCGGATCGCGCGGATATTGCGCCGCGAACTGCTCCATCATCCGGCGCGACGTCTTGGCGTCGCCCGGCTTGCGAGTGAGCTTGGCGCGATAGCCGATGCCCATGGCGCGCTGCAGGAAAGCCTCCCGATCGCGCGGATTGGTGGCGAGCATCGCCTCCGCCTGCCCGATCGCCTGGTTCACCAGAGCAAGCGCCTGATCCTTGTCCGTCGTCTGGAAAGCGGACTGCACCAGCAATTCACGCGGCGTCGCCGCCATTGCCGGTCCCGCCGCCACGATCGCGGCCATACCGGCCATCATCCACTTCACAGGCACGCCTCTGTCATCCTCGGTGAACCAAAGCATGGCCGAGGAAATCGATCCGTCCTAGCGATTTAGCGTTGCCCGATCGTGAGTAAGTGAGAGGCCGTTTCCTTCAAAGGCGATCGGGCCTCAGGTGCGCAGCAAGCCTCGCCCCCTCACTCGAACTCGAGAATAACCGCGTCGACCGCCAGGCTCTCGCCCGCCTTCGCCTCCACCGTCTTCACCGTTCCGGCTTTCTCGGCGCGCAGGATATTCTCCATCTTCATCGCCTCGACGACGGCGAGCGGCTGGCCCGCCTCCACCTTGTCGCCCGCCTGAACGTCGATCCGGGTGACGAGCCCCGGCATCGGGCAGAGCAGGAAGCGCGACATGTCCGGCGGAATCTTCTCGATCATGTGCCGGGCCAACTCCGCCACATGCGGCGGCAGCACGCGCAGCTTGTGGCTCCGCCCCCGCGTCGTGAAGACGAAGCCGCTGCGCAGCCGATCGATCTTCACGGACAGGGCCTCGTCGCCGATCCGCGCCTCCACCAGCTTCTGGCCGGGCACATAGGGCGCCGCGATCGTCATCGGATGCCCGTCGACGGTCACGGTATCGCCCTCGATCAGCACATGATGCTCGGCCCCGTCCATCGTCACCACCCATTCGCCGTTGGGGACGATCGGGCCGTTCAGCCGCTGGTCGATCTCGGCCGCGCGCGCGGCCTCGGCCGATCCCGCCATGGCCGCGATCGCCGCTAGCCGCTCGGTCAGCTTCTCGGGCGTCGGCGCGCCCTGGAAGCCTTCGGGATATTCCTCCGCGATGAAGCCCGTCGTGATCGCGCCCGATCGGAAGCGCGGATGCTGCATCAGCGCCGAGAGGAAATCCACGTTGTGGCCGATCCCCTCGATCTCGAACCGGTCGAGCGCGTCGATCTGCGCATCGATCGCCTTCTCGCGCGTCGCGCCCCATGTCACCAGCTTGGCGATCATCGGATCGTAGAACATCGAGATTTCGGAGCCTTCGGTCACGCCGTCGTCGACGCGAACATTGCCCAATCCGTTGGTGCTGAGCGAAGTCGAAGCACCTGCTGAGAGCGTATCGCCCGCAGCCCGTCCTTCGACTTCGCTCAGGACAAGCGGGCCCTTCATGGCGGCCGGCGGCCGATAGCGCACCAGCCGCCCGGTCGAGGGCAGGAAGCCGCGATAGGGATCCTCGGCATAGACGCGATTCTCGATCGCCCAGCCGTCCAGCCGCACCTGATCCTGCGTGAAGCCCAGCGGTTCGCCCGCCGCCACGCGGATCATCTGCTCCACCAGATCCAGCCCGGTGATATATTCGGTGACGGGATGCTCCACCTGCAGGCGGGTGTTCATCTCGAGGAAGTAGAAGCCCTGCCCCGTGGTATCGGCGCCCGACACGATCAGTTCCACCGTCCCCGCCGAATGATACCCGACGGCCCGTGCCAGCGCGACCGCCTGCTCGCCCATCGCCTTGCGCATCTCCGGGCTCACGAAGGGCGAGGGCGCCTCCTCCACCACCTTCTGGTGGCGCCGCTGGATCGAGCATTCACGCTCGTTCAGATAGACGATATTGCCGTGCCGGTCGCCCAGCAGCTGGATCTCGATGTGGCGCGGGCTCTCGATGAACTTCTCGATGAACACGCGATCGTCGCCGAACGAGGCGAGCCCTTCGCGCTTGGTCGCCTCGAACCCTTCCCGCACGTCCTGTTCGGACCAGGCGAGCCGCATCCCCTTGCCGCCGCCGCCGGCCGAGGCCTTCATCATCACGGGATAGCCGATGTCGGACGCGATCCGCACGGCCTCGTCGGTATCCGCGATCTCGCCCAGGAAGCCGGGCACGACGTTCACGCCCGCCGCCTTCGCCAATTTCTTGGATTCGATCTTGTCGCCCATCGCGGCGATGGCATTGGCCGGCGGGCCGATGAAGGCGATGCCCGCCGCTGTCAGCGCCTCGACGAAGCTCGCCCGCTCGGAAAGGAAGCCATAGCCCGGATGCACCGCCTCCGCACCGGTTTCCTTGCACGCCGCGATGATCCTGTCCGCCAGCAGATAGCTTTCGGCGGCGGGCGGCGGGCCGAGCCGCACCGCCTCGTCCGCCATCTCCACATGCGGCGCGCGCGCATCCGCATCCGAATAGACCGCCACCGTCGCGATCCCCATCCGCTGGGCGGTGCGGATGACGCGGCAGGCAATCTCGCCGCGATTGGCGATCAGGATCTTCTTGAACATGCCTCTCCTTATCCGGCCGTCTCGAGGGCCGTTGCCATCTCGTCGCTGTTAAGCCCCAGCCGCGCGAACAAGGCCGCGTCGGCGTCGCTCCCGGCATTGCCCGTCGTCAGCAGGCGGTCGCCCGTGAAGATCGAATTGGCGCCCGCCAGGAAGCACAGCGCCTGCGTCGAATCCGACATGCTCTCGCGCCCCGCCGACAGCCGGACGACCGCCTTCGGCATCAGGATGCGCGCCACCGCCACCGTGCGGACGAACTCGATCTCGTCGATCTTCGCCAGCGGCGTATCCGCCAGCATGTCGCCCAGCACCGTGCCCGCCACCGGCACCAGCGCGTTGATCGGCACGCTCTCGGGATGCTCGGGCAAGGTCGCCAGCGCATGGAGGAAGCCGACGCGATCCGCGCGCGTCTCGCCCATGCCGACGATGCCGCCGCAGCAGGTGTTGATCCCCGCGCGCCGCACGCGATCCAGCGTGTCCAGCCGGTCCTGATAGGTCCGGGTGGTGATCACCTCGCCATAATATTCAGGCGAAGTATCCAGATTGTGGTTGTAATAATCGAGGCCCGCCGCCCCCAGCCGATCCGCCTGATCGTCGCTCAGCATGCCCAGCGTCATGCAGGTTTCGAGGCCCAGCGCCCTCACGCCTTCGATCATCGCCTCGATCGCGTCCATGTCGCGGTCCTTGGGCTCGCGCCAGGCGGCCCCCATGCAGAAGCGCTCGGATCCCGCCGCCTTCGCCTCGGCGGCGGCGGCCAGCACGGCCTCCACCTCCATCAGCTTGCCCGCCTTCAGCCCGGATTCGGCCGCGACCGACTGGCTGCAATAGCCGCAATCCTCGGCGCAGCCGCCGGTCTTGATCGAGAGCAGGGTGGAGCGCTGCACGCGCGCCGGATCATGATGCGCACGGTGCACCTCCGCCGCGCGGAACAGCAGTTCGGTGAAGGGAAGATCGAACAGAGCCGCAATCGCGTCGCGCGTGACCTTGGCGGGGAAAAACAGGGGAGAATTCATTCGGCAGCCTCGTTGATGCCCTCGGGCGGCATGTTGTGACCGAGCAGCTTCAACACCTCTTCGGCCGCCAGCACCAGATTGGTGCCAGGTCCGAAGATCGCCTGAACGCCCGCATCCCGCAGCGCCTGATAGTCCTGCGCGGGGATCACGCCGCCTGCGACCACCCTGATATCGCCCCGGCCCGCCTCACGCAGATGGCCGATCAGCTCGGGGATCAGCGTCTTGTGCCCCGCCGCGAGGCTGGAGGCGCCGACCACGTCCACGTCCGCCGCGATCGCCATCTTCGCGGCCTCGGCCGGTGTCTGGAACAGCGGCCCCGCCAGCACGTCGAAGCCCAGATCGCCGAACGCGGAGGAGACGAGGTTCGCGCCCCGGTCATGGCCGTCCTGCCCCATCTTGGCGACGAACATCCTCGGCGCGCGGCCCTTGGTGCGCCCGATCGAAACGACACCGTTCTTCAGGCCGGCCCAGCGCGCATCCTCGCCGTAAGCGCCGCCGTAAATGCCCTTCACCGGCGTCGGCGTCGTCCCGTAGCGGCCGAACACATCCTCCATCGCCAGGCTGATCTCGCCCAGTGTCGCACGGGCCCGCGCGCATTCCACGGCGAGCCCCAACAGGTTCGCCTTGCCCTTCGCCCCCTCGCGCAGCGCATCCAGCGCCGCCCGGCACGCCGCCTCGTCGCGGCCGGCCTTCACCGTCTCGATCCGCCGGATCTGCGCCTCGCGCACGGCATGATTGTCGACATCGAGGATCTCGATCGGATCCTCCTGATCCTTGCGATATTTGTTGACGCCGACGATCACCTGCTCGCCCCGGTCGATCCGCGCGGCGGTGGCGGCGGCGGCCTCCTCGATCATCGCCTTGGGCCAGCCTGCGGCGACCGCCTTGGCCATCCCGCCGTCCGCCTCCACGCGCTCGATAATCTCCCACGCGCGATCGACCAGATCCTTCGTCAGGCTCTCGATATAATAGCTGCCCCCCAGCGGATCGACGACATGGCACATGCCCGTCTCCTCCTGGATCACGAGCTGCGTGTTGCGGGCGATGCGCGCGGAGAAATCGGTCGGCAGCGCGATCGCCTCGTCCAGCGCATTGGTGTGGAGCGACTGCGTGCCGCCCAGCATCGCGGCCATCGCCTCGATCGTGGTGCGCATCACATTGTTGTACGGATCCTGCTCGGTCAGCGACACGCCGCTCGTCTGGCAGTGCGTCCGCAGCATCTTCGATCGCTCGTCCTGCGCGCCGAGCTTGGTCATCACCCGGTGCCACAGCACGCGCGCCGCGCGCAGCTTGGCGATCTCCATGAAGAAGTTCATGCCGATCGCGAAGAAGAAGCTCAGGCGCCCCGCGAACGCGTCGATGTCGAGGCCCGAGGCCACGCCGTATTTCACATATTCGGCGCCGTCCGCGATCGTGAAGGCCAGCTCCTGCACCTGCGTCGCTCCGGCCTCCTGCATATGATAGCCGGAGATCGAAATGCTGTTGAATTTCGGCATGTTGGCCGATGTGAAGGCGAAGATGTCCGAGATGATCCGCATGCTCGGCTCGGGCGGGTAGATATAGGTGTTGCGGACCATGAACTCCTTGAGGATGTCGTTCTGGATGGTCCCATCCAGCTGCGCCATCGGCACGCCCTGCTCCTCGCCCGCGACGATGAAGAAGGCCAGGATCGGGATCACCGCCCCGTTCATCGTCATCGAGACGGACATCTTGTCGAGCGGAATGCCGTCGAACAGGATCTTCATGTCGTCGATCGTGTCGATCGCGACGCCCGCCTTGCCCACATCGCCCGTCACGCGCGGGTGATCGCTGTCATAGCCGCGATGCGTGGCCAGATCGAACGCGACCGATAGCCCCTTCTGCCCCGCCTTCAGGTTGCGATGGTAGAAAGCGTTGGAGGCCTCGGCGGTGGAAAAGCCCGCATATTGCCGGATCGTCCACGGCCGCCCCGCATACATGGACGCGCGCACCCCGCGCGCGAACGGCGCGAACCCCGGCAGGCCCGGATCCCAGCCCTCCGTGTCCGCCTCGGTGTAGAGCGGCTTCACGGCAATGCCCTCGGGCGTCTGCCACGTCAGGTCCTTGCCCTTCACCTCCTTGGCGGCGGCGGCGGACCATTGATCGAGAGTGGGCTTGTCGGTCATGCCACCGAACTCCGTTCATCACACACGCCCCATCCCCGTTCGTCCTGAGCGAAGTCGAAGGACGGGCTGCAAGCGACGCTATGTGAAGCCCGTGCTTCGACAGGCTCAGCACGAACGGCAGGAAAGAAGACGCCCGACATCAGTGCGCGCCGTCCTTCGGCGTCTCCATGATCTCGGTCAGCACCCCGTTCATATCCTTCGGGTGGACGAAGAAGATCGGCGTCCCGTGCGCCCCGATGCGCGGCTCGCCGAGCACCGTCTTGCCCAGCCCCTCGAACCACGCCTTGGCCGCGTGGATGTCCGCCACCTCGTAACACATATGATGCTGCCCTCCGGCCGGGTTCTTGGCCAGAAACGCATGGATCGGGCTGGCCTCTCCCAGCGGCTCGATCAGCTCGATCTGCGTCCCTGCCGTGCCCTCTTCTCCCGGCGTATCGACGAAGCACACCGTCACGCCCTGCGCCGGCAGATCGAACGGCGCATGCGCCAGAGTCGCCCCCATCACGTCGCGATAATAAGCGAGGCTCGCCGCGATCGAGGGCGTCGCGATACCGACATGGTTCAAGCGGCCAAGTTTCATATCGCAACATTGATCCCGTACTCATCGCGGCAAATATCGCTAAATTCAGTATCTATTTCTGAAATATCTTCTGTGAAGACCGGGTTCTTCAAGGCTCGTTCAAGCAACTCCTTTGCGGCAGACAGCTTCCGCTTCTCCCAAAGGGAATTAACTTTCGTCATGGTTTGATAGAACCGAACATATATTGGATCGACACCATATGGTCCCGGCGGAGGCAGGATCGCTATCGACGCCGCATTGATACCCTCAAATTTTTTCCCAGTTCGCACATGAGATATCGCGCGTTGATTAACCCCAAAATACGCAGCGATCGTCTCGTTTTTATCGCCTCTGTCGATCATTGCTTTTATAAGTGCCGCGTCGCGTTCGGTCAGTTCTGCGTCATCTCCATGCAATCTGCTCATCTCGCTTCCCCCGATTAGAGGGGAATATTGTCATGCTTCTTCCAAGGGTTCTCAAGCTGTTTTCCCCGCAGCTTGCGGAGGCCCAGCGCGATCCGTCGCCGGGTCGAATGCGGCATGATCACCTCGTCGATGAAGCCCTTGCTCGCCGCCACGAAGGGGTTGGCGAAGCGCTCCTCATATTCCCGCGTGCGCGCGGCGATCTTTTCGGGATCCCCCACGTCCTTGCGGAAGATGATCTCGACGGCCCCCTTCGCGCCCATCACCGCGATCTCGGCGGTGGGCCACGCATAATTCAGGTCGCCGCGCAGATGCTTGGAGGCCATCACGTCATAGGCCCCGCCATAGGCCTTGCGCGTGATCACCGTGATCTTGGGCACGGTCGCCTCGCCATAAGCGAACAGCAGCTTGGCGCCATGCTTGATGATGCCGTTATGTTCCTGCGCCACGCCCGGCAGGAAGCCCGGCACGTCGACGAAGGTGACGATCGGGATCTCGAACGCATCGCAGAAGCGCACGAAGCGCGCCGCCTTCTTGGCGCTGTTGATGTCCAGCACGCCCGCCAGCACCATCGGCTGGTTGGCGACGATGCCGATCGTGCGCCCCTCGATCCGGCCGAACCCGATCACGATATTGCCGGCGTGGGTTGGCTGCACCTCGAAGAAATCGCCCTCGTCCACGATCTTCCGGATCAGTTCCTTCATGTCGTAGGGCTTGTTGGCGCTGTCCGGGATCAGCGTATCGAGGCTCATGTCGATCCGGTCGCCGGGATCCGTCGTGGGCCGCGCGGGCACCGTTTCCCGGTTCGAGAGCGGCAGGAAATCCACGAAGTCGCGCGTCGCCAGCAGCGCCTCGATGTCATTTTCAAAGGCGAGGTCCGCGACCGAGGATTTGGTCGCGTGCGTGATCGCGCCGCCCAGTTCCTCCTGCGTCACCACCTCGTTGGTGACGGTCTTCACCACCTCCGGCCCGGTCACGAACATGAAGCTCGAATCCTTCACCATGAAGATGAAGTCGGTCATCGCCGGCGAATAGACCGCGCCGCCCGCGCATGGCCCCATGATCAGGCTGATCTGCGGCACCACGCCCGATGCCAGCACGTTGCGCTGAAACACCTCGGCATAGCCGCCGAGGCTCGCCACGCCCTCCTGGATGCGCGCGCCGCCCGAATCGTTCATGCCGATCACGGGGGCGCCCACCTTCAGCGCCATGTCCATGATCTTGCAGATCTTCTGCGCGTGCCGCTCCGAAAGAGATCCGCCGAAGACGGTGAAATCCTGGCTGAACACGAACACCAGCCGGCCGTTGATCGTGCCCGATCCGGTGACCACGCCGTCGCCCGGCACCACCTGATCCTGCATCCCGAAGTCGACGCAATTATGCTCGACATACATGTCGAGCTCCTCGAAGCTGCCGGGATCCAGCAGCACCGCGATCCGCTCCCGCGCGGAAAGCCGCCCTTTCCTGTGCTGGCTGTCGATCCGCGCCTGTCCGCCGCCGAGCGCCGCCTGCGCGCGCTTCTCTTCCAGCTTCCGTAACGTCGCCAGCATCCTCAACCCTCTCGAAATGCTCTGTCTGCGGTTTGTCCCCTGTAGGCTCCGCATTCAAATGCGAATTTGCGGAATTGCGAAATCCCTATCTGCGGAATGGATCGCGATCTGCAGAATGGATCACGACGCATCTTTGGTGCATGTCGGTGCGATGAGGGGGATCGATGTCGCGATCGTGGGAGCCGGGGCGGCCGGAGTCGGCGCCGCGCGCCGTCTCGCCAGCCACGGCCGCAGCGTGCTGCTGATCGATGCGCTCCCCCGCATCGGCGGCCGCGCGCATACGATCCATGCCGGCAGCATGGCGCTGGATATGGGCTGCGGCTGGCTCCATTCGGCCGAGCGCAATCCGTGGGTCTCGATCGCCGAGGTTGAGGGGCGCACGATCGATCGCTCCCGGTCGGCCTGGGGCGATCAATGGCGCAATCTCGGTTTCGACGCGGCCGATCAGCATGCGGCCTGGGAAGCCTTCGATGCCTGGAACGAGGCGATCCGCGCGGGCGTACCGAGCGACCGCGCCAGCGACGCGATCGATCCGGCCAATCCCTGGATCGGCTATGTCGAGGCGCTGTCCAGCTACATCAACGGCGCGCAGCTGGCCGAACTCTCGGTCGCCGACTATCTCGCCTATGACGATGCCGCGAGCGACCGGAACTGGCGCCTTCCCGCCGGCTATGGCGCGCTGGTCGAGATTGCGGCCGCCGGCGTCCCGCGTGTGCTCGGCACCAGGGTCGCCAGCGTCTCCCATCACGATCGGGGCGTCCGCCTCGCCACCGACAAGGGCGATATCGACGCCGCCGCCGCGATCGTCACCGTCTCCACCGAGATGCTCGCCGCCGGCACGATCGGCCTGCCCGCCGCGTTCGAAACGCCCTGCCACGCGGCGAGCAAGCTGCCGCTCGGCCTGGCCGACAAGCTCTTCTTCCGCCTGCCGGAAACGCATGATCTGCCCGAAAACGGCCATCTCATCGGATCGCCCCGGCGCGGTGCCACCGGCAGCTATTATCTCCGCCCATTCGGCTATCCCGTGATCGAGGCCTTTCTCGGAGGCGCCGCCGCCCGCGCGCTGGAAACCGAGGGCGACGGCGCGGCCGAAGCCTTCGTGCGCGAGGAGCTGAGCGGCCTGCTCGGCGCCGATTTCGTGCGCCGGCTGGATTATGTCGCGGGTTCCGCCTGGGCCAAGTGCGAGTCGATCCGGGGTTCGTACAGCCACGCTCTGCCGGGCTTCGCCGATGCCCGCGCCGCGCTGGCCGCGCCGGTCGACGATCGCATCCTGCTCGCGGGCGAGGCCTGCTCGGCCAGGGATTTCACTACCGCCCACGGCGCCTATGAAACCGGCGTCGCCGCCGCCGATCGGCTGATCGCCTCCCCTCCCTGGCAAGGAGAGGATTGAGGGTGGGTGCTGATCGGCACGCGACCGGTGCGGCGGAGGGCCATTCCCCCCCGGCCCCGCCTTTCCAGCCCGGCGAGCGGTGGGGGCGCATCGTCGCCCGCTGGGTGCTGGCGGCGGCCTATCTCGCGGCCGGCTATCTCCATATCGCGCATTCCGCGCCGTTCCTGCGGATCATGCCGCCGTGGGTGCCCTTCCCGCGCGAAACGGTGATCGCGACCGGCCTGTGCGAGCTGTTCGGCGCGATCGGCCTGCTCATCCCGCGCACGCGCTGGTGGGCCGGCCTGATGCTCGCGCTCTACGCGCTCTGCGTGTGGCCCGCGAACATGCAGCACGCGATCAACGATCTCGGCTCCGGCACCGGCCTGCCCCTCTTGTATCACGCCCCCCGCCTGCTCGCGCAGCCGCTGATCATCTGGTGGGCGCTCTATGCGGGCAAGGTCACGGACTGGCCGTTCGGGCGACGCCTCTGATCCTTCCCGGCCGGGATCCCAACTCCCGCCGTCATCCTGAACTTGTTTCAGGATCCATCGCCTGCGCTCTCCGCTGGACGATCGCTCACGGACAGCTCCCGCGCCATGGATCCTGAAACAAGTTCAGGATGACGAGAGATATGAGGTGACCGGGGCATTGCCTTAAATCCCCAGCCCCAATTGCTCCGCCTCTTCGTCCCCCTCCAGCGCGGACAGGGTCAGCCCCAGCAGCCGCACGCCCAGCGGCATCGGCAGCAGCGCGCGCAACAGTCCGCGCCCCGCCTCGCCGATCGCCTCGCGCGCCGCCACCGGCATCGTGAAGCTCTTCGCCCGCGTGATCTGGCGGAAGTCGGCGAATTTCACCTTCAGCGTCACCGTGCGCCCCGCCGCACCCGATCGGTCGATCCGCTCCATCAGCGCCTCCAGCACCGTCTCCAGCGCCTCGATCAGCTCGGCCTCGCCATGTTTGTCCTCGAAGAAGGTGCGCTCCGCCCCGATCGACTTGCGGATCCGGTTCGCGCGCACCGGCCGGTCGTCCCGCCCCCGCGCCGCCCAGTAGAGATAGGCGGCGAAGCTGCCGAAATGCGCCTCCATGAAGGGCAGGCTCTGCGCGGCGAGATCGGCGCCCGTCTCGATCCCCAGCCGCGCCATCTTCTCGGCCGTGCGCGGCCCCACGCCGTGGAAGCGCTTCACCGGCAGGGTCTGCACGAACGCCGCCCCCCGATGCGGCGGGATCACGCAGATGCCGTCCGGCTTGTTCTGGTCGGACGCCAGCTTGGCGATGAACTTGTTGTACGACACCCCCGCCGAGGCGGTCAGCCCCGTCTCGGCCTTGATCCGCTGGCGGATCGCCTCCGCCACGTCGCGCGCCGAGTCCACCCCGCTCACGTCGAGATAGGCCTCGTCCAGCGAGAGCGGCTCGATCGCCTCGGTATACTCCGCGAAGATCGCGCGGATCTGCCGCGATATCTCGCCATACACTTCGAAGCGCGGCTTCACGAAGATCAGCTCCGGGCATTTCCGCCGCGCCGTGGCGGAGGCCATCGCCGATCGCACGCCGAACACGCGCGCCTCATAGCTGGCCGCCGCCACCACGCCGCGCTCGCGGATGCCGCCCACCGCCACAGGCTTGCCGCGCAGCTCCGGATTGTCGCGCTGCTCGACCGAGGCGTAGAAAGCATCCATATCGACATGGATGATCTTGCGCGGCGGATCGTCCGTTGGCGCGGGGGCGGGTGGGGGCGCGTCCGGGGCAGCCATGCGGTTCCCTTACGCCAGCCACCGCCCCCGGATCAAAGCGGATTGATCGCCGTTCGTTTAGCGCTCATCCCGCCCGCAACGCACGAACGGAACGCCTCTTGAATCGCCTCATGCCTTCGCCCGAACCGATCGCGACGCCTCACGCGCGGCATTTCACGCATGGCGCCGCCTGATGGCGATCGCCGTCGCGCTGATGCTCGCCGCCGCCGCGGGCACGGGAACGCTCACCATCGATGTCGGCAATGTCCGCAGCAACAAGGGCAAGGTGCATCTCGACGTCTGCCCGCAAAGCCTGTTCCTGAAGGACGGCTGCCCCTATTCGACCGAAACCCCGGCGCATGAAGGCCAGGTCACGCTCACCATCGAGAATCTTCCGCCGGGCCATTATGCGATCCAGGCCTTCCATGACGAGAATGACAATCGCCATGTCGATCGCGGCCTGTTCGGCATTCCCACCGAGGGCGTCGGCTTCTCGCGTGACGCGCGCATCGTGCTGAGCCCGCCCAAATGGGATGATGCGGTGTTCGATTTCGACGGCAAGGCCACCCAGACGGCGCTGAAGATGCGCTACTTCACCGGCCGCAAGGGCCCGCCCGCGCGATGATGGGCGCATTCGTCAGCCGCATCGTCGGCTGGAGCATCGCCCGTCCGTGGCGCACCCTGATCCTCGCGCTCGTGCTGAGCGCGCTGGCGCTGACCGTCGCCCTGTCCCGTTTCGCGATGAGCACGGATACGGCCGATCTGATCTCCCCCACCGTCGCCTGGCGCCAGCAGGAGCGCGCGACCGAGGCCGCCTTCCCCCAGCTCAGCGATACGATGCTGGTCGTGATCGACGGCAAGACGCCCGAACTGGCCGAGGAGGCGGCCGCCCGCCTCGCCGATCGCCTCACGGCCGACCGCGCCCATTTCCGCCGCGTCGCCCGGCCCGACGGCGGCGCCTTCTTCCAGAAGGAAGGGCTGCTGTTCGGCAGCCGGGAAGACGTGTCCCGCACCACCGCCGCGCTCGTCGACGCCCAGCCCTTGCTCGGGCCCCTTGCTGCCGATCCGTCGCTGCGCGGCGTGGCGAGTGCGATCGGCACGGTGGCGGAGGGCGCGTCGCGCGATCCGCGCGCCTACACGCAGGCCGGCCCGGCGCTGCGTTCGCTGAGCGACACGATCGAGGCGCGCCTCGCCGGCAAGCCCGCTTATTTCTCGTGGCAGGCCCTGTTCGCGGGCGGCAACGATGCGCTCCGTCCGCCCACGCGCCGCCTGCTCCTGCTCCAGCCCGTCCTCAACCATGGCGATCTCGAAGCGGGCTCCGCTGCCGCCGACGCCGTCCGCAGCACCGCCGGTTCGCTCGGTCTCGATCCCGCGCACGGCGTCACGCTGCGCCTGACGGGCGAAGTCCCGCTGGCGGACGAGGAATTCGCCACGCTGCAGGAGAATATCGGCTTCGTCGGCCTCGTCATGGCGCTGGCGACCCTCGCCGCGCTCTGGGCCGCGACCCGCTCGCCCCGTCTCGTCGCCGCGATCCTGCTGACCACCACGCTCGGCCTGCTGATCACCGCCGCGATCGGCCTGCTCGCGGTCGGCCGCTTCAACCTGATCTCGATCGCCTTCATCCCGCTCTTCGTGGGCCTTGGCGTCGATTTCGGCATCCAGCTCTCCGTTCGCTTCCGCGCCGAGCGGGCGGACGGCCTCGACGCCCCCGCCGCGATCGCCGCCGCCGCCAGGGCGCTCGGCCCCTCGCTCTCGCTGGCCGCCGCCGCCACCTTCCTCGGCTTCGGCGCCTTCCTGCCCACCGCTTATGTCGGCGTGGCCGAACTGGGCGTGATCGCCGGCCTCGGCATGATCGTGGCGCTGCTGCTCAGCGTCACCCTGCTGCCCGCTCTGATCCTCCTCTTCGGCGGCCCCGCGCCCAGCGCCGCGACGACGCTCCACCGGATGGAGGGCGCGGACGACTGGCTCGCCCGCCACCGCCGCGCGATCCTGATCGCCTTCGGCGTCTCGCTGGCGCTCAGCATCGTCCTGCTCCGCTGGGTGAGCTTCGATTTCAACCCGCTCCACCTGCGCGATCCCAAGGCGCCGTCCATGGCGACGCTGGCCGATCTCGCCCGCGATCCCGATCGCACCCCCAACGTGATCGACGCGCTGGCGCCGAACCACCAGACCGCACAGGCTCTCGCCAAAAAGCTCGACGCCCTCCCCGAAGTGCGTCAGGTCGTCACCCTCGACAGCTTCGTGCCCGAGGATCAGCCCGCCAAGCTCGCCACGATCAACGACGCTGCGATGCTGCTCGATCTCTCGCTCGATCCCTTCTCGGTCGCCCCGGCGCCCGGCGATGACGAGATCGTCACCGCCCTGCGTGACGCCGCCGCCAAACTCCGCTCCGGCCCGGCCGACGCCGTCCGCCTCGCCAATGCCTTCGATCGACTCGCCGCAGCGACCCCCGCCTCCCGCGCCGACCTGCAGGCGGTCATCACCCGCCCGCTTGGCATCATGCTGGAGCAGACCCGCCAGGCGCTCCACCCCGACGCCGTCACCCGCGCCACCCTGCCCGCCGATCTGGTGCGCGACTGGATCGCCCCGGACGGACGCGAACGGATCCAGCTCTTCCCCGCCGGCAATGCCTCGGACAATCGCGTGATCCACCGCTTCCGCGATGCGGTGGAGACGGTCACGCCCGCCATCTCCGGGCTTCCGGTCGCCACGCAGGCGGCAGCCGAAACCGTCGCGGGCGCGTTCGTTCAGGCCGGCGTGATCGCCTTCCTGCTCGTCAGCCTGCTACTCTTCGCGGTGCTGCGCGACGTACGCGAAGTGGCGTTCACGCTCGCGCCGGTAATCCTCTCGATCTTCCTCACGCTCGGCACCTGCGTGCTGATCGGCCAGCCGGTGAACTTCGCCAACATCATCGCCTTCCCTCTCCTGTTCGGGGTAGGCGTCGCCTTCCACATCTATTTCGTGATGGCGTGGCGCGGCGGCGAGACGCGACTGCTCGGCTCCAGCCTGGCCCGCGCGGTCCTCTTCTCGGCGCTCACCACCGGCGTCGCGTTCGGCAGCCTGTGGCTGTCGCGCCATCCCGGCACCGCGAGCATGGGCAAGATTCTGATGATCTCGCTGATCTGGACCCTGATCTGCGCGCTGATCTTCGAACCGGCGCTGCTGGGTCCGCCCCGGCAACGCCGGGCTTAGGCGATCGACCATCAGGGTCGGGATGTCGGCGGCTTCGAGAGATCGTCACCCTGAACTCGTTTCAGGGTCCATGACCCGACCGTTGAGCCGGGCCGACCCGTCAGGGCATGGATGCTGAAACACGTTCAGCATGACAGTCTGGAATGATGCCCGGTTCGTTCTTTCAACCTATCCGAATGTCGATCCGTCCTGGACCGGGTCAACCGGCGGAACATCGTCCCTCGCCCGCTCATCCCGAGCAGGCGCTCAGCCGGGCGACCCCGGATCCGTTCGTGCTGAGCCTGTCGAAGCACGGGCTCCGGGCGCTGCGCCTGCAGCCCGTTCTTCGACTTCGCTCGGAACGAACGGGGATTTTACAGACCGACCGGATTTTCCGGCCAGCCTCTCAGGATAAGCGGGAGAACGACGTCAATCCGCCTTGGGTGCGGGCGGCGCCGGCAGCAACGGCATCGGCGCCTCCAGCATCGGCGTGGTGCCCGGCATCGCGGGTGTGGCCCCTGGCGCGGCGGCCGGATCGGCCATGGGGTCCGCCAGCGGATCGGCGAGGGGATCGCCCGATCCCGCTCCGCCCGAGGCCAGGCCCATCCCGTCCCCGTCGATCGACTTGCCCTTCAGCCCGGCAATCTCGCCCGCGCGGTCCTGCAGATAGACCGAGCGCATCGTCGCATAGGGATCCAGCGCGCTGTTCAGCAGCGCCTTCAGATCCGAATCATATTCGGCGCGCATGTCGAGCCCGCCGATCACCGCTCTCGGAATCTGGTAATAGATCCGGTTGAACGGCTTCCCCACGGCGGTGGGCAGCACAAGGCCGTCGGCCCCCGCGCCCAGCAGATCGCGCAGCGTGGTGGGGCCCAGGATCGGCAGGAAAATATAGGGTCCAGGCTTCACGCCATAGAAGCCCAGCGTGTCGCCGAAGCCGTTGGGCCGATGTGGCAGGTTGATCTTCCGGTCGCGCGCCACGTCCACCGTGCCGGCCAGACCGATCGTGGAATTGACCACGAAGCGCGCCGTCGTCTCGGCCGCCTTGCCGATCTTCAGCTGCAGCACGTAGTTCACGAACACCACGGGCTCGTTCAGATTGCTGAAGACGTTGCGCAGCGCGGTCCGCAGGAAGCGGGGGACGATCTTCTTGTAGCCCATCGCCGCCGGGCGGACGACACCGTGATCCAGCCCGTCATAGACCTTGTACATCCGCCGGTTGAAGCCCTCCAGCGGATCGCCGGGCGCGTGGCGGACATGCGCGGGCGAGCGGGCGCCCACCACGTCGATCGAGGGCGCGGCCGGCGCCTGCGCCGCCGCGAGCAGCAGCGCGATCAAGAGGCGGGCTTGGCGGCGAGGCGATCGAGATGCGCGATCAGCCCCTTGGCCCCGCCCGCGGCGAGCGCCGCGGCGAAATCGGATCGGCGAGTCGCCAGCTGGCTGATCGAATTCTTGTAGAAGACGTCGATGATCTTCCACTGGCCGCCGCTCTGGCGCATCCGGTAGCTGATCGCGACCGGATCGCCCGTCTTCGGCGTCAGCGTCGTGCGGACCAATTTGTCGCCCGCGCGCTCCTCCACCTTCGGCGCGATCGTGAAAGTCTCGCCCGAAAAGCCGTCGAAATTGGCCGCATATTGCGCGACGGTCAGCCGGCGGAACGCCGCGACCAAGGCCGTCTGGTCCGCAGCCGCCATCCCGTTCCAGGCGGGGCCGACGGACAGGCGGGTCATCAGCGGCAGATCGTAGGCGCGATCCACCACCGGTCCGATCATCGCGCCGCGCCTGGCCGCACCCGCCGCCTTCCCGGCCTTCATGATGGAGAGAAGACCGTCATCCAGTGCCGCTATGGTCGCCTGGGCCGGGTCGGATACCTGCGCGAAAATGGGCGCGGGAGCGAGGAAAAGCGTGGCAATCACGCCACATGAAACAGGGTTTCGCACGGGTCTGCGATAGCTCCTTGAGGGCGGGCCGCCGAATACCCATCAAGGTGCAAGCCGTCCAGCCATCATGCTGATGTATGCCGTTCAGCTAACCGTCATGCACCAAATCACACTTTCCCCGACTGTTTCCCATTGTTATCTGCGAGACTGAGGTCGTTTCGGCGACCGATCGGTGAACCAAGGACCTTTTCATTGGCCGAACCACACAATCAGGCCCCGCTCCGTATCATCATGGCATCGCCCCGCGGTTTCTGCGCGGGTGTCGTCCGCGCGATCGACATCGTCGAAGGCGCGCTCGAACGCTACGGCGCGCCCATCTATGTCCGGCACGAGATCGTGCATAACCGGCATGTGGTGGAGAAGCTTCGCAGCAAGGGTGCCGTCTTCGTCGAGGAACTGGACGAGGTGCCCGAGGGCGCCCGCACGGTCTTCAGCGCGCATGGCGTCGCGCAATCGGTGGAGGCGCAGGCGCGCGAGCGCAGCCTGCCGGTGCTGGATGCCACCTGCCCGCTCGTCACCAAGGTCCATCGTCAGGGCCGTCGCTATGCCCAGGCCGGGCGCACGCTCGTGCTGATCGGCCATCGCGGCCATGCCGAGGTGGAAGGCACGATGGGGCAGGTGGATGCGCCCATCCATCTCGTCCAGAATGCCGACGAGGTGGCTGAGCTGCCGCTCGCGGTCGATACGCCGATCGCCTACATCACGCAGACCACGCTCAGCGTGGACGACACCCGCGTCGTCATCGCCGCGCTCGAGGAGCGTTTCACCGATCTCGTCGGGCCGGATGTGAACGAAATCTGCTATGCCACGCAGAATCGCCAGACGGCGGTACGCGAACTGGCGCGCTTCTGCGACGTGCTGATCGTCGTCGGCGCGAAGAACAGCTCGAACTCCAGCCGCCTGCGCGAAATCGGGGAAGAACTGGACGTACCGAGCTATCTGGTCGATGACGGCGACGATATCGATCCGGCGTGGGTCGAACATGTCGGCTCGGTGGGGCTTACGGCCGGTGCTTCGGCACCGGACGAGCTGGTCGATCATGTGATCGCGGCGCTCGGCAAGCTCCGCACGATCGAAGTGAGCCAGCTGGATGGCGTGGTGGAAAATGTCAGCTTCAGCCTCCCGGCCGAGCTGCGCCGCCCCGCGATGAGCATGGCGAAGTAAGGAAGTATCGATGAGCCTGCCTCTCTCCCAGATCGCGCGGATCGGCGCCTACACGCTCCGTCAGCACATCAAGGGCGGCAAATATCCGCTCGTGCTCATGCTGGAGCCGCTGCTGCGCTGCAATCTGGCGTGTCCGGGCTGCGGCAAGATCGATTATCCGGACGCGATCCTGAACCGCCGCCTGTCGTTCGAGCAGTGCATGGAGGCGATCGACGAGTGCGGCGCCCCCGCCGTCTCGATCGCGGGTGGCGAGCCTCTGCTTCATCGCGACATGCCCCGCATCGTCGAGGGTTATATCGCCAGGAAGAAGATGGTGATCCTCTGCACCAACGCGCTTCTGATGAAAAAGAAGATCGACGATTACAAGCCGTCGCCCTTCTTCACCTGGTCGATCCATCTCGATGGCGACAAGGAGATGCACGATCATGCGGTGGACCAGAAGGGCACCTATGACGTTGCGGTCGAGGCGATCGAGCTGGCCAAGGCCAAGGGCTTCCGCGTCCAGGTGAACTGCACCGTGTTCGACGGCGCCGATCCCGCCCGCCTCGCATCCTTCTTCGACGAGATGGAGAAGCTGGGCGTCGAGATCACGCTTTCGCCCGGTTATGCCTATGAGCGCGCCGCCGATCAGGAGAATTTCCTGACGCGCGAGCGGACCAAGAATTTCTTCCGCAACGTGTTCGCGCGCGGCAATGGCGGCAAGGCGTGGACCTTCACCAATTCGCCGCTCTTCCTGGATTTCCTCGCGGGCAACCAGACCTATCAGTGCACCCCCTGGTCGATGCCGCTGCGCACCGTCTTCGGCTGGCAGAAGCCCTGCTACCTGATAGGCGAGGGCTATGTGCAGACCTTCGCCGAGCTGATGGAGGGCACCGACTGGGATCAGTATGGCGTCGGCAAATATGAGAAGTGCGCCAACTGCATGACGCATTGCGGCTTCGAGGGCACCGCCGCCACCGACGCGATCCGCCATCCGCTCAAGATGTTTGCGATCGGCCGCAAGGGCGTGAAGACCGAAGGTCCGATGGCGCCGGAGCTGGACATGACCAAGGCCCGCAAGGCCGAGGACGTCTATGCGAGCCAGCTCGACAAGGAGCTGGCCAAGATCAAGACCGAGTCGCCCAATGCGGGCAAGAAGGTCCAGGCGGTCGGCTGAGGCCGACCTCCTCCGCTTCCATCAAACCCGTTCGTGCTGAGCCTGTCGAAGCACCGTCCTTCTTCTCTTAACGCAGAAAGATGAACGGCACTTCGACAAGCTCAGTGCAAACGGAGAAAAAGCCGGGAACCACTCACCCCGCAAAGGCCATGCGCGGGCCGATCCGGATCGCGCCGCGCTTCAGCTCCCGCATCGCCTTGGCGAAGCCCGCCGCCGTGCGCGCCACATCCGCCACCTGAGCGGGCCGCGCCGCCAGCGAGCGCATCATCGCCTTGCCGTCGACGCCGCCATCGGGCCGCATCGACACCGTGATCGCATGCGGCAGCAGATGCCGCGCCCCATCCGAAACGCAGCGCACGATCGCGAAGGGCAGTCCCCGCTCGGCCGCCACCATCCCCGCGACATGGCTCTCCATATCCACCGCCAGCGCGCGATGCCGCTCGCCCAGCGCCAGCTTCTCGGCGACCGTGTCGATCATGCGCCCGTCCGCGAAAAAGCCGCCGACATGCGCGCCGGGCAGCTTCGCCGCGAGCGCCTTCACCCACGCCGGATCGCACGCCCGGTCGAGTGCGCCCGCCAGCCGATCGGCCACCACCCAGTCACCGATCACAAGCCCGTCGACCAACGCGCCCGTCATGCCGAAGCTGACGATCCCGGCCGCGCCCCTGGCCGCCGCCTCGATCCGCGCGCGCAACGCCACCGGATCGCCGCCGCCCGCCACGGGCACCACGCCCGCCAGCCCCGCGACGCACGCCACCTCGCGGTTGAAGCCGGTGGCGAGGACGACATGCCCGCCGCTCACATGCCCCACTTCACGGCTCCATCGTTCGAGCGAACGAGGTTGCGGTAGCGCGCCAGCGCCCACAGCGGGAAATATTTCGGATAGCCGTGGTAGCGCAGGTAGAAGACGCGCGGGAAACCGCCGCCCGTATAATATTCCTGCCCCCACAGCCCGTCATCCTCCTGATGACGGACGAGCCATTCGATCCCGCGCGCGACAGCCGGCGAGCCGACCTCGCCCACCGCCATCAGCCCCAGCAGAGCCCACGCCGTCTGCGAGGCCGTGGACGGCGCCGCCACATGCGCCACGCGCGCCAGATCATAGCTGTCGCAGCTCTCGCCCCAGCCACCATCCGCATTCTGGATCGCGTTCAGCCAGTCGACCGCCTTCGCGATCATCGGATCGGCGCGGTCCACGCCCGCCGCGTTGAGCGCGCACAGCACCGACCAGGTGCCATAGATGAAGTTCACGCCCCAGCGGCCGAACCAGCTGCCTTCCGGCTCCTGCTCGGCGCGCAGATAGCCCAGCGCCGCCTGCATGCGCGGGCTCTCCAGCGGCTCGCCCTTCTGCGCCAGCATCGAGACGACGCGCGCCGACACGTCCGCCGTCGGCGGATCGAGCAGCGCGCCATGATCGGCGAAGGGCAGGTTGTTCAGATGATCGTGGCTGTTGTCCGCATCGAACGCGCCCCAGCCGCCATTCTTCGACTGCAGCCCGACAGTCCACTCGATGCCGCGCGATATCGCCTGCCCGTAATCGCCCGCCGCACCGCCGGCGGCCCGCCCGGCCGCGCGGTCCATCGCCATCACCACCACGGCGGTATCGTCGAGATCGGGATAATGATCGTTGCGATACTGGAAGGCCCAGCCGCCCGGCCGCACGCCCGGCCGCTCGTCCGCCCAGTCGCCTTCCACATCCAGCACCTGCAGCGGCTTCAGCCAGGCGAGCGCGCGATCGGCCATCGCCTCCGCCTCGGGCTCGCCCACTTCCAGCATCGCGTGCGCGGCCAGCGCCGTGTCCCACACGGGCGACACGCAGGGCTGGCAATAGGTCTCGCCCTCGCGGTGGACGAGCAGCAGCTCCACCGATTTGCGCGCGATCGCCCGCTTCGGATCGTCGGCGGGCACGCCCAGCGCATCGAACATCATCACGCTGTTCGCCATCGCCGGATAGATGGCGCCCAGCCCATCCTCGCCGTTGAGCCGCTCCACCACCCAGTCGCGGCAGGCGTTGATCGCGCGCGTCCGCAGCCCCTTGGGCCACAGCCCGTCGCCCGCCTTCAGCAGCCTGTCGAGCCCGGTATAGCCCGCCGTCCAGATCCAGCTCTTCTGCGCCGCCTGGCTCTTCAGCGCCGCCGGACTGCCCGAGAAAAGCTCGTCCACGCGCACGCCGCGCGGATTGCGCGCCAAAGGCTTCAGCGCCGCCAGCACGAGCAGGGGCACCACCACGGTCCGCGCCCAATAGCTCATCTTGTAGAGATGCACCGGCAGCCAGCGCGGCGCGAAGATCAGCTCGGGCGGCATCGTCGGCACCGCATCCCACGATCCGCAGCCGAACAAGGCCAGCTGGATGCGCGTGAAGACATTGCATGCCTCCGCGCCCCCGGCGGCCAGCACCGCCTTGCGCGCCCGCTCCATATGCGGCGCGGCCGGATCGTCGCCGATCATCTTCAGCGCGAAATAGGCCTTGATCGTCGCGCTGATATCGAAGGCGCCGCCATGATAGAGCGGCCAGCCGTCATGCTCGGCCGACTGGATCCGGCGCAGATAGCGGCCGATCCGCGCCTCCAGCTCCAGATCCTCGGGCTCGGCCAGATAATGGCGCAACAGCACATATTCGGCGGGAATGGTGGCGTCCGCCTCCAGCTCGAACACCCAGTGGCCATCGTCGCGCTGGGCGGCGGCCAGCGCCGCCACCGCTTCGGAAACGGCCTCGTCGGAGGCGGCGAGCCGATCGGCGGAAGAGGAAAGAAGCGATCCGTGCATCGGATGCCGTTAGCGGCGCGCGGCGCCCGCCGCCAGCCGCGCGGCAACCTCGCCCGATCGCAGCGCGCCCTCGATCGTCGAGGGAAGGCCCGTCTGCGTCCAGTCGCCCGCCAGGAACAGATTGCGCCAGCGCGTCGCAGCCCCCGGCCGCAGCCGATCCTGCTCCGGCGTCGCCGCGAAGGTCGCGCGCTTCTCCTTCACGATCTGCCACGCCGGCAGCGGCGCCTCGATCCCGTAAGCGCGGCCAATCTCGCCCCAGAAGGTGCGCGCCAGCGTCTCGCGATCCTGATCCACCAGATGCTCGGCCGCGCTCACCGTCACCGAAATCCGGTCGGGAAAGGCGAACAGCCATTCCGCCTTGGTTCCCAGCAGCCCCAGCATCGGCGGCATGTCGGGCCTGGCGGGAAAGGCGAAATGCGCGTTCACGATCGCGCGCATCTCTTTGGGCGCGGGCAGCCCCGGCACCAGATCGGCCGCCACCCACGGCGGCAGCGCAAGGACCACAGCCTCGTCCGGATCGACCACCTGCACGCCATCGCTCCACTCCAGCGCGGCGACATGCTCGCCCTCGAAGCGGATCGCGCGCAGCCGCCGATTGAGCCGCACCGCGCTCCCCTGCGCCTCCAGCCACGCCGAAGCCGGATCGACGAACGCCGCCGCCAGCGTGGGATGCGCCACCAGCGGCCGCATCGCCGCCCCGCCGCGCCCGATCGTCTCGCGCAGCACCGCCCAGGCGAGCCGTGCGCTCGACGGCCCCGGATCGGTGTTGAGCGCCGCCAGCAGCACCGGGCGCAGCAGCCGCTCCCACACCGGGCCCGTCGTCGCGATCCGGTCCGCGATCGTCTCGTCCGGCCCTGCTCCCGCCAGCCTGGCCAGCGCCAGATACTCGATCATCCGGCTGCCCGGCACGCGCCGCCCCGGCACCGCGACCCACCAGCCCAGCCGCCCGCGATTGATCCGCACCGTCCAGCGCGCGCCATCCTCCAGATCCGCGCTCAAATCAGCGAAGGCGAACGCCGCCTCGTCCGGCCCCGTGAGCGTCTCGGGCGCCGCGCCCACCGCCGCGCGAAACTCAGCCACCGCGCGGTTGCCGGACAGGACGAGATGATTGCCATTGTCGATCGTCAGGCCAAGCTGCGGATCATGATAGGATCGACACCGCCCGCCCGCCTGCGCCGCGCTGTCCGAAATCGCCACCGCCACGCCCGCCCGGCGCAGGCGCACCGCCGCCGAAAGCCCGGCCAGCCCCGCGCCGATAACGGTCGCGCGTGCGCTCACCGGCCGATCAGCGCGAGGCGCACCGCCATGATGATCAGCGCCGGCTTCGAGACGGAAATGCGCGTGCGCGGCGCCTGCCAGCCCACCTGCTCCATCTGCCCGAGGATGCGCGCATAGGCGGCCTCCATCAGCCGGGGCGCGAGCAGATAGCCCTTGGGCCGCGAACGCAGCAGCACGCGCGCCGCGTCGAAATGCCGCCGCGCCTGCACGGCCAGCGTCCGCGCGACCGCGTCGATGCGCGGATCGGCCGTCACCTCGGCCGGTGTCGTCAGTGCGATCCCCGCCGTCACCATCGGCTCCAGCGGCAGATAGACCCGCCCGATCGAGGCGTCCTCGTCGATATCGCGCAGGATGTTGGTCAGCTGCAGCGCGCGGCCGAGATGATGGGAAAGCTCCACCCCCGGCTGCCGATCCATCCCGAACACGCGCACGGACAGCCGCCCCACGGCGGAGGCGACGCGGTCGCAATACAGGTCCAGCTCCGCCTCCGTCGGCCAGCGCACGTCCCGCTCCACATCGGTCGCCATGCCGTCGATCACCGCGATGAAATCGGCCTTGTCGAGATCGAACTCCGCGACCGCCTCCTTCAGGAACGCCCCCTGCCCCGCATGCCGCCCGGCATAGAGCGCGTCGAGATCGGCGCGCCACTGGTCCAGCGCCTTCGCCCGGCCGGTGCGATCGCCCTGCTGGTCGTCGGCGATATCGTCCACGATCCGGCAGAAGGCGTAGATGGCATACATCGCCTCGCGCCGCCGCTTCGGCAGCACGCGCATTCCGGCATAGAAGGAACTGCCCGCAATCTGGGCGCGCAGCCCGGCGGGTGTGGTGTCAGGACCCACGAAATCCTCTTGAAACAAGCTCGCCTAAGGCCGCCCGAAGGCCGATCAGGGCGGCGGCTCCGCTACTATGGTGAACGCGCTGGCTCAAGGGATCGCAGGTGATCAGCTTTTCGGTCAGATCCTCCGCGAGCCGCTGGATCACGGCCACCTCCATCGCCAGCCGCCGCGATCGGATCGCCGGCGCGAAGGCGCTGCTCGTATGGAGCAGTTCGCGCGTCCGCTCCGCCGCCTCCACGATCGCCCCGCGCAGGCCCGGCGTGGCCCTCGGCAGCGTCAGATCCTCCACCTTGCCGCCATGGTGGGCCAGCAATTCGGTCGGAATATAGACGCGGTTGATCGCACGATGATCCTTCGCGCAATCCTGCAGATGGTTGATCACCTGCAGCGCGGCGCACAGCGCATCGGAAAAGGCCCAGGTCGCGCGATGCTCGCCATGCACGTCCAGCACGAAGCGGCCGACCGGCATCGCCGAAAGGCGGCAATAGCCGATCAGTTCGCTCCACGTTTCGTAGCGATTGACCGTCACGTCCTGCACGAACGCATCGAGCAGATCGTGCGCGTGGGCGGGATCCAGATCGTAGGCGCTCATCACGCGGCCCAGCGCCTCGGCCTCGGGCGCGCCCTTGCCGTCCAGCCCTGCGCGCATCGCCGCCAGTCGCTCCAGCTTCTCGTCCGCCGGGGCGGTCGGGTGATCGGCGATGTCGTCGGCCGCGCGCGCGAAGCGGTAGAAGGCCATGATCGGTGGCCGATGTTCCTTCGCGATCAGGATCGAGGCGACCGGAAAATTCTCGCCCTTGTGGTTCTTGCCGGAGGAAAGATCGCTCATTGGCCGAGCGCCGCCTGTGCGCGGCCCTTCCACATGCCGCCGCGTCCGCGCGCATGCTGCCAGGCGGAGAGGAAGGTGCAGCCGCTGTAGAAAGCGGCGATGCCGGGCAATGCAAGCCCCCACAGCGGCGAGCGCCGGTAGAAGGCCAGCATCGGCTGGAACAGAGCCGCCATCACCAGCCACGCGGCAAGGCCGGCCCATTGCGCCAGGCCCGTCCCGAATACAGCGAAGACAGGCGGCGAGAGATAGACGAGCGCCAGCCCGACCAGCGTGCCCGCCAGCCGCCACGGCGAATAATGCAGCTGGGCATAGGCCGATCGCGCAATCATCCGCGCGATCGCCCCCGCATCCTCATAGGGCCGGATGCTCCGCGAGCGATCCGTGAGCCCCAGCCAGATCGGCCCCTGCGTCTTCATCAAGGCTCCCAAGGTACAATCGTCGATCAGGGCGCCCCGGATCGCGCCGATCCCGCCTGCTTGCTCCAGCCCGTCGCGGCGCACCAGCACGCAGCCGCCCGCCGCGCCCGCCATCCGCCCCGGCCGGTTCACCTTGGCGAACGGGTAGAGCAACTGGAAGAACCAGACGAAGGCCGGGATCAGCGCGCGCTCGGCCCGCCGGTCGCAATGCAGCCGCGCCATGAAGCTCACCAGCTGCCGGTCGCCCGCCTTGGCGATCGACACGAGCGTCCGCAGCGTATCCGGCGCATGGGCGATGTCGGCGTCGGTCAGCCACAGATAATCGGGCGTGCCTGCCGCCGCGATGCCCTGGCTCAGCGCCCAGAGCTTGCCGGTCCAGCCCGCCGCGAGCGTCTTGCCCCGCAACACCGTCACCCGGTCGCTCGCGATCGAACGCGCCACATCGCCGGTGCCGTCGCTGCTGTCGTCATCCACCAGCAGAATCCGGAAATTACCCGGATAATCCTGCGCGGCGAGGCTCCCGATCGATCGCGCGATCACGTCCGCCTCGTCGCGCGCGGGCACCACCGCCACCACGTCCGGCCACTGCTCCGGCGACGCCAGCGACAGCCGCGCATCATATTGATCGGTCCGCCAGAAGCCGGTGGCGGCCAACCCGATCCAGATTGCCAGCACAATCAATGCGATAACGCCCGCGATCACCGGATCGCCCCCGTCGTGCGGAACCACGCCACCGCATCGGCCAGCGCCTCGCCATGCGGCCGCGCGGCATAGCCCAGCTCGGCCCTGGCCTTGGCCGAACTGTAGAACATCGAATAGCCCGACATCCGCAGCGCATCCAATGTCAGGAAAGGCTCTTTGCCCGTCACCTGCGCCACTTTCTCGTTGGCCCAGGCCAGCGGATAGAGCGGCCCGCGCGGCAGGCGCACCGTCGGCGGGCGGCGCCCGACCAGCCGGGCGATGGCGCCCAGCATCGCGCCGAGCGACACGTCATCGCCGCCCAATATGTAGCGCTCGCCGATCCGGCCCTTCTCCATCGCCAGCAGATGCCCCTTCGCCACGTCATCGACATGGACGAGGTTCAGCCCCGAATCGACATAGGCCGGCATCTTGCCGTTGGCCGCCTCCACGATGATCCGGCCGGTCGGCGTGGGCTTCACGTCGCGCGGGCCGATCGGCGTGGACGGGTTCACGATCACGGCGGGCAGGTGGCGCTCGCGCACCATCGCCTCCACCAGCCGCTCCGCCTCCACCTTGCTGCGCTTGTAGGCGCCGATCACCGTCTCGGGCGATCCGGCGCGCGTTTCATCCGAAGGGCCGTCCGGATCGGGCAGCAGCGTGGCGACGCTGCTCGTATAGACGATCCGCGCCACGCCCGCCGCCAGCGCCGCCTCCATCACGATACGGGTGGTCGCGCGATTGTTGCGGACGATGTCCTCGGGATCGCGCGCCCACAGCCGATAATCGGCCGCGACATGATAGAGGCGCTCCACGCCCGCCATCGCCCGGCCGACGGCGGCGGCATCGCGCAGATCGCCCTCGACCAGTTCGCCCGGAAAGTCCGCGAGATTGCCCTGTGGGCTGGAGGCGCGGACGAGCCCGCGTATCCTCTGCCCCTCGCCCGCAAGGGCGCGCGCCACTGCCGAGCCGAGAAAGCCCGAGACGCCGGTCACCAGCACGATCCCGTTCATGCGCGTCGCCTAGCGGGCCGGAACGCCTGCGTCACTCCCCTCCGCGCCGGATCGAGCGACACCTTTGCGCCGCGAACAAGCAACAGAGTGTTCATAACACTTTCCCCCCGGCCCATCCGGTTCTAGGCGAAGCCCCATGTCCCTCGCGGCAATCCTCGGAGGCCTGTGCCTGCTGTTGGCCGTGGCCGGCATCGGCTATCAGGTCCACGTCCTCGTCGCGATGAAGGCGTTCGCCCGCGCGCCGCGCGCGGCGGCCGCCCCGATCGAGCCGGTCACCCTGCTGAAGCCGCTGCACGGCCCCGAGCCCCGGCTCGCCGACAATCTCGCCACCTTCCTCGATCAGGACTGGCCCGCGCCGGTGCAGATCGTGTTCGGCACCAACCGGCGCGACGATCCCGCGCTGCCGATCGCGCGCGCCCTGCCCGCCGCGGTCACGACCGACGCGCCAAAGCTCGGCGCGAACGCCAAGGTCTCGAACCTCGCCAACATGATGCCCGCCGCCGCGCACGATCTGCTGATCCTGAGCGACAGCGACATGGCCGTGCCGCGCGATTATGTCGCGCGCATCGCCGCCGCGCTCGCCCAGCCGGGCGTGGGCGCCGTCTCCTGCCTCTATCATGGGCGCGGCGACGCCGGCCTGTGGTCGCGCCTGCTCGCCGCCGCGATCGACTGGAGCTTCACCCCCGCCGTGATGATGAGCCTCGCGCTCAAGGTGGACCAGCCCTGCATGGGCTCCACCATCGCGCTCCGCCGCGCAACGCTTGAGACGATCGGCGGCTTTCCCGCTCTGGCCGATCACCTGGCGGACGATCATGCGATCGGCACGGCCGTGCAAGCGCTCGGCCTGCGGGTCGAGATGGTGCCCGGCCTGTTGCTCACCCATGCCTGCACCGAGTCGAGCTTCGCCGCGCTCTGGCGCCACGAACTGCGGTGGGCGGGCACCGTCCGCGTCGTAACCGGCGTGCGCTATCTCGGCCTGCTGTTCACCAATCCGCTCCCGCTCGCGCTGCTGGGCCTGCCGGCCTATCCGCTGGTGGGACTCGCCATAGCGCTCGCGGCCATCGCAATCCGGCTGGCCGTCGCCCGCCGCACCGCCCGCATCGTCGGCTCCGTACCTCTCCCTTTGGTGTGGCTTCCGGCACGCGATCTCCTGTCATTCGTCGTGTACGTGGCCAGCTTCTTGGTCCGGCGTGTTGATTGGCGGGGAACGATGCTTAAAATGACCAGCAAAGGGCGCATCGCATCGCCCGAGGAGTTTCCGGTCCCATGACGTTACGCACGCTGTTCCTTCAGGCGCCCTCTTTCGATGGCTATGACGGGGGCGCCGGCGCCCGCTATCAGATGAAGCGCGAGGTGCGCTCCTTCTGGTATCCCACCTGGCTCGCCCAGCCCGCCGCGCTCGTCGAGGGCTCGCGCCTGATCGACGCGCCCGCGCACGACCAGACGTGGGAAGACATCGCGCATGAGATGGACGACAAGGAACTGGTCGTCCTCCACACCTCCACGCCCAGCTTCGGGCAGGACGTGCGGACCGCCAACCTGATCAAGGCGCGCAACCCCAAGGCGATGATCGGCTTCATCGGCGCCAAGGCTGCGGTGGAAAGCGCCAAGGTGCTGGAAGCGACGCCCGCGATCGATTTCGTCGCGCGCAACGAATTCGATTTCACGATCCTCGACATCGCCAACGGCATGAAGCTGGCCGACGTGGAGGGCATTTCCTATCGCGCCGAGGACGGCAGCATCATCCACAACAAGGATCGTGCCGTCATCGAGGACATGGACTCGCTGCCGTTCGTGTCGCCCATCTACAAGCGTGACCTGCAGATCGAGAAATATTTCGGCGGCTATCTGCGCCACCCCTATGTCAGCTTCTACACCGGCCGCGGCTGCAAGAGCCGCTGCACCTTCTGCCTGTGGCCGCAGACGGTGGGCGGTCACAATTATCGCACCCGCTCGATCGGCCATGTGATCGAGGAGGTGAAATACGTCCTGAAGGAGATGCCCGAGATCAAGGAGATCTTCTTCGACGACGATACGCTGACCGACAACGGCAAGCGCACCGAGGAACTGGCGATCGAACTGGGCAAGCTCGGCTTCGGCAAGCCCGGCTTCCCGATTTCGTGGAGCTGCAACGCCAAGGCGAACGTGCCCTACGAAACGCTGAAGGTGCTCAAGGAAAACGGCCTGCGCCTGCTGCTGGTCGGCTATGAGAGCGGCAACCAGAAGATCCTGCACAACATCAAGAAGGGCCTGCGCGTCGATGTCGCGCGGCAGTTCACCAAGGACTGCCACGAACTCGGCATCGTGATCCACGGCACCTTCATCCTCGGCCTGCCCGGCGAGACGCTGGAGACGATCGAGGAAACGATCGAATATGCCAAGGAGATCAACCCGCACACCATCCAGGTGTCGCTGGCGGCGCCCTATCCCGGCACCTTCCTGTACAAGCAGGCGGTGGAGAATGACTGGTTCGACGGAACCGATCATCTGCTGACGGACGGCGGCACGCAGATCGCGCAGCTTTCCTATCCGCACCTGCCGGCGGCGGTGATCTTCGACAAGGTCGAGGAATTCTACAAGCGCTTCTATTTCCGCCCCCGCAAGATCGGCGCGATCGTGGGCGAAATGGTGCGCGACTGGGACATGATGAAGCGCCGCCTGCGCGAGGGCGTGGAATTCTTCGACTTCCTCCGCAAGCGCAAAGCCGCGGCCTGAGGATATGACGAACGAGCGCCGACTGGTCGTCACGGCTGACGACTTCGGCGTCTCCCTGCCCGTCAATGACGCGGTCGAGCAGGCGCATCGCGACGGAATCCTGACGGCGGCGAGCCTGATGGTGACCGGCGATGCGGTGGACGACGCCGTCGCGCGGGCGCGCGCTTTGCCCTTGCTCGGTGTGGGCCTCCATCTCGTACTGGTGGAAGGCCGCCCGGCCCTTCCGCCCGAGCGCGTGCCCTCGCTGGTCGGCGCGGACGGACTGTTCCGCACCGACATGGTCGGTATGGCCTTCGCCATCGCGCTCTCGGCCGCCGCGCGGCGCCAGCTGGAGGCGGAGATCGAGGCGCAGTTCGCGGCCTTCGCCGCCACCGGGCTGCCGCTCGATCATGTGAACGCGCACAAGCATTTCCACCTGCACCCGATGATCGCGTCCACGATCCTGAAGGTCGGCCGCCGCTTCGGCATGAAATCCGTCCGCGCGCCGGTCGAGCATGGCGCACGCGGCATCGAGAGTTGGTGGGCCGGGAAACTGCAGAAGAGACTGCGGCGGGCGGGCCTCTCCGTGCCGGATCAGGTGGTGGGCCTCGCCTGGAGCGGGGCCTTCGACGCGGCACGCATGCAGACGGCATTGGCCGATCTGCACCCCGGCCTCACCGAAATTTACACGCATCCCGCCACCGCCGATGTCTATCCGGGCTCCGCGCCCGGCTATCGCTATCGCGACGAACTGGCGGCCCTGGTCGATCCGGTTGCCAAGTCGATTTTGGTCGGCAAGGGAGTGAGGCATGGCAACTTCAGTACCTTCGCGTAAGCATCCAGAACTCGCGCCGCTCACCATTTCACCCGCCACGTTCGAGGCGCCACCGCCTCCGCACGCACAGATCCGCATGGGCTCGCCCGAGCATCGGCGGCTGCTGTCGCGCATGCTGCTCGACACGCACGATCCCTACCGTCCGGCGCTGATCGAATGGCCGGAGCTGACGCCCGAGACGCGCAACCGCATCGTCAGCCTGCCCATCTGGGATATCGCCGTCGCGACCGAGGGCCGCGCGTCGATGAACGTGAAGACCTATGCCGACAGGATCGGCGATCCGCTGCTGCGCGAAGCCGTGGTGATGAACGCCTATGAGGAGCGCCGCCACAAGGTGGTGCTGGCCGATATGGTGCAGGCCTATGGCATCGAGCTCGAGCCCGAGCCGGAATATAAGGTGCCACGCGATCCCGAATTCGCCTTCATGCGGACCGGCTATTCCGAGTGCATCGACAGTTTCTTCGGCTTCGGCCTGTTCAGGATCGCCAAGGATACGGGCTTCTTTCCGGACGAACTGGTCGACACGTTCGAGCCGGTGATGCGCGAGGAGGGCCGCCACATCCTGTTCTTCGTGAACTGGGTGGCGTGGTGGCGGCGGACCATGCCCTGGTGGCGCCGCCCGATCTTCGAGGCGAAGGTGATCCTCGTCTGGATGGCGCTGATCCTCGAGCGCATCTCGATCGCCAAGGGCATGGGCAAGGACAATACGAGGGCGCAGGAAAACAATTTCACGCTGAACGGCTCGAAGGAGCTGGGCGTGGAGGTTTCCTTCCCCGAACTCGCCCGCATCTGCCTGGCCGAAAATGATCGGCGGCTGGCCCCCTATGACAAGCGCCTGAAGCGGCCTAAGTTCGTGCCCGCGATGATGCGGCTCGCGCTCAAGTTCGCACCGAAATAGAAATAAAGGCCACGCCGCTGACCGATCCTTTCGACGACGTCGCGCAGACCGCGCCCGCCAAACGGCGTGTCGCGGGGCCGGTCGGACGCATCGCCTGGGCGGCCGCCCTGCTGCTCGGACTCGGCGTCACCGTCTGGCTCGTCCGTTCGATCGGCCTGGGCGACATCGCGGAATCGGCGCGACAGATGGGCATCGGTGGCTTCCTGCTCGTCTGCATCGCTTCGATCGGCCTGTTCGCGCTGCTCGGCGCGGCATGGCAATCGGCGGCGGGTGAACCGCTCCGCCGCGTCCCGCTGTTCAGCCTCGCCCGGCTGGTGCGGGAGGCCGCGTCCGATTTCCTGCCTTTCTCGCAGATCGGCGGCATGGCCGCCGGCGCGCGCGTGATCCGCACGGGCGGCATTCCCGCGCCGCGCATCTATGCCTCGATGATGGCCGATCAGGCGACGGAGATGGCCAGCCAGATCCTGTTCTCGCTGGCCGGCGTCGCGGCGGCGACGGCGCTTCTCACCGCCGATCCGGCGCATGCGGCGCTGCGGCGCTCGATCATCGGTGGCGTGGTGATGCTGGGGATTCTGCTCATGGCGCTGCTGTTCGGGCAGGGCCGTTTCCTGACTTTCGTGTCCGGCCTCGCCGGCCGGGTGCTGCCCGGCCTCTCCGCCATCGTGAGCGAGACGAGCGCCGAGCTGACGCGCCTCTATCGCGCGCCGCACCGCATCGCTTTGAGCTTCCTGTGGAATCTGCTCGCCTGGCTGGCGATGGCGGCGGTGGCGTGGCTGATCCTGCAGCTGATCGGCCATCCTCTGCCCTTCTGGCGGATGGTGGCGATCGAATCGGCGATCGCGGTGGTCCGCAGCGCCGCCTTCCTCGTGCCCGGCGGGCTCGGCCTGCAGGAGGCCGCCTATGCGGTGGTGGGCCCGCTGTTCGGCCTGCCGCCCGGCCCGGCCCTCGCCCTCTCACTGGTGAAGCGCGCCCGCGACGGCGCGCTGGCTCTGGTCGGCCTCATCAGCTGGCAGCTGGTCGAAATCTCGACTCTCCGGCGCCGCAAGACGCTGGCGCCGAGCGCTTAGCACTCGATTGCAAGCCGGGCTTCTGGCCTAAAAACCGTTCGTGCTGAGCTTGTCGAAGCACCCTTCGACTGCCTGCCAAGGCGGGCGCTCAGGACAGGCTTCGACAAGCTCAGTGCAAACGGGGAAATATGGGAGGCTGGCGGTGTGTTACGCCAGCCGCTCGGGCACTTCCTCGGCTTCCTCGATCAGCGTTTCCTTGGGAGCCATCGCCTCCCACGGGAACACGAACCAGCTCTTGTCCTCGGCGCGATCGATCGTGCGCGCGCGATAGTCGATCTTGGCGGGCGAGCGGACATTGTCGATCAGCACCGACACACGCAGGCACGCCGGATCGCCGCCCGCGCCCAGGATCGCCTGCCGCAGCGCCACGATCGTCTTGCCGCTGTCGTTGATGTCGTCGATCAGCAGGATGCAGGTGCCGTCCTTCGTCTCGTGCGCCAGCTTCAGCAGCAGCTCGTCCGAGAAGCCGGGCACGCCCGCGCTATAATCCACCGACAGCAGCGAGATGCCCGTGCGGTGCGAGAGATAGGCGCCGGGGACGAGGCCGCCGCGGCCGATGCCCACGATATGATCAGGCCGCCAGTCGCTCGCCGCGATCGCGTCGGCGATGGCATGCACGTCGGCCACGAACTGCTCGTAGGCGACGGGGACCAGAACCGGCTCGCTCACTGAACGTCTCCTGCGACGAAGGCATCGATCGCCGCGATATGCCGCGTCACCGCCGCATCGTCGAGGAAGGAACCGAGGAAGCTGTTGCGCGCCAGCGTCGCGATCTGCTCGCGCGTCAGCAAGGGCGCCACCGCGCGATAATTGTCCGCCACATAGCCTCCGAAATAGGCCGGATCGTCCGAATTGATCGTCGGGCGCAGGCCGTGCGCCAGCATGTCCGCGATCGGATGCTGCGCCAGATCGTCCACCACGCAGAGCTTGTGGTTCGAGAGCGGGCACACCGTGAGCGTCATCCCCTCGCGCGCCAGCCGCGTGACCAGCTCGGGATTCTCCAGCGAGCGATTGCCATGATCCAGACGATCGATGTGGAGCAGATCCAGCGCCTCGTAGACATAATCCGGCGGACCTTCCTCGCCGGCATGCGCCACGCGCTTCAGCCCCTCGCGTCCCGCCGCATCGAACACGCGCGCAAACTTGGACGGCGGATGGCCCACCTCGGACGAATCGAGCCCCACGCCCGCGATCTTGCCCCACCAGGGCTCGGCATCGGCGAAGGTGCGGAACGCATCATCCTCGTCCAGATGGCGCAGGAAGCAGAGGATCAGCTGCGAGGTCAGGCCGAAGCGCGCCTCGGCATCGGCCATGCCCGCCAGCAGCCCGTCCGCCACCACGCCGAAGGGCAGGCCGCGCGCCGTGTGCGTTTGCGGATCGAAGAAAATCTCCGCATGCTTCACGCCGTCGGCATGGGCCCGCTCGAAATAGGCCAGTGCCAGATCGCGAAAATCTTCCTCTGTGCGGAGCACGTCGGCTCCCTGATAGTAGATATCGAGAAAGTCCTGGAGGTTGTTGAAGCTGTACGCGGCGCGCAGCTCCTCCACATCGGAGAAAGGAATGGAAATCCGGTTGCGTCGCGCAAAGGCGAACATCTGCTCGGGCTCGAGGCTGCCTTCGATATGGAGGTGCAGCTCGGCCTTGGGCAGGCCGGTGATGAAATCGCTGTCGGTCATGCGGGCCGTTCGATGGTGGTCGCGGAAGTCCTTTCCTAGCCCGAGCGGCGGGGCGCCGTACAGGGCCGCGCTCACAGCGGCGCTGCTGATCGTCGCGGCCGCCGCCCCCGCCACCGCCCGGATCAAGGCGCCGCCCCAGCAGATCATTCTCGACGCGGCCGATCCCGTGATCGCGGTGGAGCTGGGCGGCCAGCCCTTCCGTCTGCGCGTGGAGCTGGGCCAGTGGGACGTGATCGAGCTGAACCCGGCCGCCGCCGCGCGCCTGCCGCTGGCCTGGAGCGCGGGGCGCCACATCTCGGTCGGCCGCGTCACGCTCTGGGGCCGCAATGCCGAGACGCGGCTCGTGATCGAAGACGTGAAACGGCAGGTTCTGGTGGCGGAACATGGCCGGATCGCCGCCGAGGGCGCGGACGGCGTGATCGGCCCGGATCTCCTGCCCCACGCCACGATCCTCTGGCGTAACGTGGCCGCGCCCGCCGATACCGGCACGATCGTGCTGCCGCTTCGACTGGACGAACGCACCGGCATCTCCGCCCCCGCCCCCGCGCTGGGCCCGGACATGATGCTGCGTTTCTCGCCCGAGGCCGATGTCTCCAGCGGCACGGCGGCGGCGGGCGCCATTCTCGCACAGCGTTTCGACGGCCATTTCGCGGGCGCCTCCCGTCCTTTGCCCGTACTGTTCGGCGTGACGCGCCCCGCCCGGCCGATCGCCTTCGGCCGCGTGCCCGTGATCGCGGGTTTCCGCTTTCCCGATCTGCTCGTCCGCACCGCCGATTTCCGGGGCGACAACGCGCTCCCCGCCGAAGACATGGAGGCCGATATCGTCGTGGCGCGGGTCGAGCGTCCGCAGGGCGCGCAGCCATGGGTGACGATCGGCCGCGACCGCCTCTCGCGCTGTGCCGAGATCGCTTATTCGGCAGCGCCGCGCAGCCTCACCCTGCGGTGCGCGTTCGATCCGGGGTGAATGGTCGCACGGCGGGTTGGGTTTTCGCGCAGAACCGCCTGCTCGTCTGCAGCATCGCGGCACGGGCCGCGATGCGGTTCTGGAACGTCGGGACTGGATTGCTTCGCTACGCTCGCAACGACGCAGGCCTAATTCCCGCGCCCCCGACCGCCCATCACCGCCAGCGTCGCGCAGATCCACGCCGCGCCGAGCAGCCAGCCACCCGCCACGTCACTCAGCCAGTGCACGCCGAGAAACACGCGGCTGAGTCCGATCGCTAGCGCCAGCGCGACCCCCGCCCACAACGCCCACCCCCGGCCAGTAAAGAGGCCCAGCAACGGAAAGGTGACCGCCGCGCCCAGCGCGTGGCCGCTCGGGAAGCTCGCCTTGTTCTCCGTCACCAATTGCCAGACGGCATCCGGCCGCGCCCGCCCGAACAGCACCTTGAGCAGCGGCAGCGCGATCGCCGCACTCGCCACCGCCAGCGTGAACGCGATCGCCTCGCGCCTCCGTCCGGAGACGTAGAGCCCGATCGCGCCCGCCACCGCCAGCGGCGCGCGGATCGCGGCGCCGCCGATATCGGTGAACAGGATCGCCCCCTGCAGCGTCCAGCGCGGCACGATCAGGCTGCGCGCGTCACCCGGATCGCGCAGCCACATCAGCGCGAAATGATCGACCCGGTCGCTCGCCCCGCTCAACGCCGCCCACGCATCCAGCGCGAACAGGCCGAGCAGCAGCAGCGCCGCCGTCCACGCCAGCGGCGCCGGCCGGGTCAGGCGCCCGCCGCCGGAGCCGATGCCGGCCACGATCCGCCGATCGCCTGAATGAGCGTGACGGCCGAAACCTGCCGATCCACGATCGCCTGTATCTCCTGCTGCCGCGCGCTGAGCGCGGTCGCCTGCGCGGTGATCACGTCGGTATAGACGATCAGGCCGGAGAGATACTGGTTCTGGGTCAGCTGCTCCACCCGATTGGCGGCCACGGCCGCCGCGCCGCGCTGTTCGGACACGGTCTGCAGCACGCGCGTGGCGGCGAGTTCGTCCTCCACCTGCTGCACGGCCGTCAGCGTCGTCTGGCGATAGGTGGCGGCGGCCTGGTCGAAGGCGCCGCGCGCCTGCGCCACCCGCGCCGATCGGCCGCCGAAATCCAGCAGGGTCAGCGCGGTCGAGGCACCGTAGGACCAGATGCTGCTGGCGGCCGTGAAGAGCGTCGCCAGACGGCTCGCCTGCGTGCCGACGTCGCCCGTCAGCGTGAAGGTCGGGAAGAAGGCCGCGCGCTCCACGCCGATGCCCTGATTGGCCGCCGCCACACGCCGCTCGGCCGCCGCGATATCCGGCCGCCGCTCGATCACCGTGCCCGGCAAGATGCCCGGCACCTGCGGCACGGCCCGGCTCCACGGCGCCTTGGGCAAACTGAAGGTCGAGGGATTTTCACCCACCAGCACGGCGATCGCATGTTCGAACGCCGCACGCTGGCGATCGATATCGGCCGAGGTGGCGCGCGCATTGGCGAGCTGCGTCTGCGCCTGCAGCACGTCGACGCGCGCCACCTGACCCTGATCGTAGCGGTTGGTGGTGATCTTCAGCGCGCGATCATAGGCGGCGATCGTCTCCTCATAGACGATCTTCTGCTGATCCAGCCCGCGCAGCTGGACATAATCGGCCGCCAGTTCGCCCTGTGCCGCCAGCGTCGCATTGGCGAGATCGGCCTGGCTGGCCTCGGCCAGCGCCTTCTGCTGGCGCAGGCCGGAGGAGATGCGGCCGAACACGTCCGGCTCCCACGTTCCGCCGAGGCTCACCGAATAGCGCCGGCTGCCGCCGCCATTGGTGGTGCCGTTGCTGCCGATGATCGTCGTCTGCGTGCTGCCGAACGAACCCGCGCTGGTCCCCTGTCCGCTGAGGCTCACCGACGGGAAGAGCGACGCCCTCGCCTCGCGCACAGCCGCGCGCGCCTGCGCATAGGCTGCCGTGAACGACGCCACATTCTGGTTGCTGGCGGCGACCCGCGCCTCCAGCCCGTCCAGCACCGGATCGCCGAACAGCTTCCACCACTGGCCCTTGGCGACATCGTCGGCGGGCGCGGCCGGCTGCCAGCCCGGCGCTTCCTTGAAACTCGCAGCACTCGCCGTCGCGGGCACATGATAGGTGGGCGCCATGCTGCAGCCGGAGAGCGCCAGCACCACGATCGCGGACAGCGCGCTGCGAAGACGGCTCATGCGGGCAGGCCTTCCGCGCCGAGGCGGCCCAGCATCCGTTCGCGCGGGCTGCGCCGGCGGAACTTGTCGAGCGCCAGATAGACGACGGGCGTGGTCAGCAGGGTCAGGAACTGGCTGGCGACGAGGCCGCCCATGATGGCGATGCCCAGCGGACGGCGCAGTTCGGCGCCCTCGCCGAAGCCGATCGCCAGCGGCAGCGCGCCGAAGGCGGCGGCGAGCGTGGTCATCAGGATGGGGCGGAAGCGGAGGAGCGAGGCTTCGCGGATGGCGTGCATCGGTGACAGGCCCCGCGTGCGCTCCGCATCGAGCGCGAAATCGATGATCATGATGGCGTTCTTCTTGACGATGCCGATGAGCAGGATGAGCCCGATCAGGCCGATGAGATCGAAGGCGGACCCGGACAGCATCAGCGCGATCACCGCGCCGATCCCGGCCGAAGGAAGTGTGGAAAGCACGGTCAGCGGATGGATCGCACTCTCATAGAGGATGCCCAGCACGATATAGATCACCACCAGCGCCGAGATGATCAGCACCGGCATCGAGGCGGTCGATTGCTGGAAGACCTTGGCGGTGCCGGCGAAGCCGCCGACCACGCCCGTCGGCAGATGGAGATCCTGCTGGATCTGCGCGATCGCCTGCGAGGCCTCGCCCAGCGACACGCCCGTCGCCGTGGAGAAGGAGACGGTGGTGGAGGGCGCGCCATCCTCGTGATTGATCTGCGAATCGGTGGAGCCCGTCGCCCATTCGGCGATGGTGGAGAGCGGCATCATCGTGGCGCCGCTGGTGTTCACGGCGGAGCCCGTGGTGGTGTCGCGCTGGCCCGTCGTCGAGACGGGCGTGGAGCCGGTCACGGCGGTGCTGGTCGTCACCGACGACGCCGCGGTTTGCGTCGCCGTGCTGCTCGTGCCGCTGGAGACGCTGCTGCTGGTGGCATTGGTGGCGCTGCTCGTGGTGGTCACGGTCGTGCCGCGCCGGCCGGGGACATAGACATCCCGCAGCGCCTCCGGCGTGCCGGTATATTCGGGCGCCACGCCCATCACGACATGATATTGGTTGAGGCCGGAATAGATGGTCGAGACCTGCCGCTGGCCGAACGCGTCGTACAGCGCATTGTCCACCGCCTGCGTGGTGACGCCCAGCCGCGTCGCCGCGTCGCGATCCACCTTCACATAGACTTCGGCGCCGCCATCGGCACGATTGGTGTCGACATCGGTGAGGCGGCGATCCTTCTTCATCGCCACCATCAATTTGTCCGCCGCATCGCGCAGCATGTCCGTATCGTCGGCCTTGAGCGAATATTGGTAGGAGGAATTGCCGGCCCGTCCGCCCACCTGCATGTCCTGAACGGGCATCAGGAAGGTCGCGACGCCCGTGATCTTGGCGAGCTTCGGCCGCAGCCGATCGATCACGCTGCGGCTGCTTCCGCGCTGGCTCTTGGGCTTCAGCGTCACGAACATGAAGCCGCCGCCCGCGCGGCTGCCGCCGGTGAAGGCCACCACCGTGGCGACATCCTTATCCTTGCGGATCAGGGTGACGATCGAGGTGAGCTTCTTCTGCATGTCCTGGAAGGAAATGCTGCGATCTGCACGCAGGCCGCCCATCAGCGATCCCGTATCCTGCTCAGGGAAGAAGCCCTTCTGGACGATTACCAGCAGGAAGATGTTGAGCGCGACCGCGCCGCCCAGCAGGATCAGCATCGCGCCGCGATTGGCGAGCGCCCAGTCGAGCGCGCGCTCATAGCCGGCCTGCATCCGCTGGAAGCGCCGCTCGGCGAAGGCGGCGAGGCGGCCGTCGGGCTTCTTCTCCGAATTGTCGCGCAGGATGATCGAGGCGAGCATCGGCGTGGTCGTGAGCGAGATGACGAGGCTGATCAGCACCGCCACCGTCATCGTCACCGCGAATTCGCGGAACAGCCGCCCGATCAGTCCGCTCATGAACAGGAGCGGGATGAACACCGCGACGAGGCTGATCGAGATGGAGAGGACGGTGAAGCCCACCTGCCGCGCGCCGATCAGGGCCGCCTGACGGCGCGGCATGCCTTCTTCCATGTGGCGGCTGATATTTTCCAGCACCACGATCGCATCGTCGACGACGAAGCCCGTCGCGACGGTGAGCGCCATCAGCGAGAGATTGTTGAGGCTGAAGCCGAGCAGATAGATCACGCCCATCGTCCCGCACAGCGAGGCGACCACGGCGACGGCGGGCACGATCGTCGCGCGCAGCGAGCGCAGGAAGATCGAGACGACGAACACCACCAGCAACGTGGCGATCACCAACGTGATCTCCACCTCGTGCAGCGAGGCGCGGATCGTGGTGGTGCGGTCGGAGGCGACGCTGAGCTTGATGTCCGGCGGGATCGCAGCGGCGAGGCTGGGCAGCTGCGCCTTCACCGAATCGACGGTTGCGATGATGTTGGCGCCGGGCTGGCGGCTGATGATCACGTTCACGGCGCGCTTGCCGTTGAACAAGCCCATCGTGCGGATATCCTCCGGCCCGTCATAGACATGCGCGATGTCACTCAACCGCACGGCGATGCCGTTGCGCCAGGCGATTACGATCGGGGCATAGTCGCTCGCCTTCAGGCCCGGCAGATCGCCATAGATCTGATAGGCGATGCCGCCGCCTTCCAGCACGCCGCGCGGCCGGTTCGCACTGGCCGAGGACAGGGCGGTGCGGACATCCTCCAGCGGGATACCGTAACGCGCGAGCGCCAGCGGATTGAGATCGATACGGACGCCCGGCAGCGCGGCGCCACCCAGTTCCACGTCGCCCACGCCCTGCACCTGCAGCAGTTTCTGCTGCACGACGTTCGAGACCGAATTGTAGATCTCGCTGGGGCTGCGCGTATCGGACGTGAGCGCGAGGATCAGGATCGGCGCGTCGGCCGGGTTCATCTTGCGATAGCTGGGATTGGTCCGCAGCGTGGTGGGCATATCCGCCCGCGCGGCGTTGATCGCGGCCTGCACGTCGCGCGCGGCGCCATCGATATTGCGCGACAGATCGAATTGCAGCGTCACGCGCGCCGAGCCGATGCCGGACTGCGAGGTCAGCTCCGTCACGCCCGCGATCGTGCCCAGCCGCTTTTCCAGCGGCGAGGCGACGCTGGTCGCCATCGTCTGCGGGCTGGCACCGGAGAGGCTCGCCTGCACCGAGATGGTCGGGAAATCCACCTGCGGCAGCGGCGACACCGGCATGGCGAAGAAGGCCGCGATGCCGGCCATCATCAGCCCGACCGTGAGCAGCAACGTGCCGATCGGCCGCCGGATGAAGGGCGCGGAGAGATTCATGCGGCTGCCACCACGGTACCCTCGCCGTCATTCCCGCGAACGCGGGAACCCAGCTGCCGAACGGTGGAGCTGGGTTCCCGCGTTCGCGGGAATGACGAAAAGACGGCGCGCGCGCGGATCACTCCGCCACTCCCGGCGCCAAGGGGGCGGGCGGGGCTTCCAGCGGCAGCTCGCGCTGCTGCGCCTTGCCGCCCCAGCGACGCGACAGCGCCTCGAACTGGAGGAAGATGACGGGCGTGGTGAACAACGTCAGCGCCTGGCTCACGATCAGGCCGCCGGCGATGGCGAGGCCCAGCGGCTGGCGCAGCTCCGCGCCCATGCCCGATCCGAAGATCAGGGGCAGCGCCGCGAACAAGGCCGCGAAGGTCGTCATCATGATCGGGCGGAAACGCAGGCGTGCCGCCTGACGGATCGCCGTATCGGGATCGCGCCCTTCCTCGCGCTGCGCCTCCAGCGCGAAATCGATCATCATGATCGCGTTCTTCTTCACGATGCCGATCAGCAGCACGATGCCGATGATCCCGATCACGCCGAGATCATTGCCCGTGATCCAGAGCGCGAGCAGTGCGCCGACGCCCGCGGACGGCAAGGTGGACAGGATCGTCAGCGGATGGACGAAGCTCTCATAGAGCACGCCCAGCACGATATAGACGACCACGATCGCCGCCAGGATCAGCCACACCTCATTCTGCAGGCTGGCGCGGAACGCATTGGCCGCGCCGAGGAAGGTGGTAGTGATCGAGGCTTCGGGCACGCCGATGCGTTTCTCCGCCGCCGTGATCGCATCCACGGCGTGGCCGAGGCTCGATCCGCGCGCGAGATCGAATCCGATCGTCGCCGCCGGGAACTGCGCCACGCGCGTCACCTGCAACGGGGCCGTGCCCTCCACGAAGCGGGCGACCGTGGAGAGGGGCACGGAGGTGCCGCTGGACGTGGGCAGATACAGCTGGGCCAGCATCTGCGGATTGGTCAGCATCCCCGGCTGGCTTTCCAGGATCACGCGATACTGGGTGGTCTGCGTGAAGATGGTCGAGATGATGCGCTGGCCGAACGCATTGTAGAGCGCGCTGTCGATCGTCGCGACCGAGATGCCCAGCCGCGCCGCCGTGTCGCGATCCACCTTCACGGTCACCGCGCGCCCGTCATTCTGGATGTCCGACGTGATGTTGGCGAGTTCGGGCAAAGTCTGGAGTTCGGCGATCAGCTTCTTCGCCCAACCCTGTATCTGGTCCTGATCGGCGCCCTGCAGCGCGAAGCGATATTGGGTCGGCCCGCCCTCGGCATCGATCGTCAGATCCTGCACGGGGCGGATATAGAGCATGACGCCCGCCACATCGTGCGCGCGCTGCTGCAGGCGACGGATCAGCCGCGTCTGATTGGTGGGATGCTCGTCCTTCAGGTTGATGAGCATCCGGCCCTGATTGAGCGCGGCATTCTGCCCGTCGACACCGACATTGGAGCTCAGGCTGTCGACGTCCGGATCCTGCAGGATCGCATCCGCCACCTTGCCCTGCAGTTCGGACATGGCGGTAAAGGAGATGCCCTGTCGCGTCGCGATCACGGCCTGCAGCTGGCCGGTATCCTGCACCGGGAACAGGCCCTTGGGGATCATCACGAACAGCAGGGCCGTGACCGCCACCGAACCCGCGAACACCAGCAGGGTGAGGCCCTGACGCAGCAGCACCCAATCCAGCCAGCGCGAATAATGGTGGCCGATCATGTCGAACCACTGGATCGTCTTTTCGACGAAATGGGGTCGCTTCGTCTCCGCCTCGCTCTTCAGCCAGCGGGCCGAGAGCATGGGCACGAGCGTCAACGCCACTACCGCCGAGATCAGGATCGTCACCGCCAGCGTCACCGCGAATTCGCGGAACAGACGGCCGACCACGTCGCCCATGAACAGGAGCGGGATCAGCACCGCGACGAGGCTGACCGTAAGGCTGATGATCGTGAAGCCGATCTCCTCCGCGCCCTTCAGCGCGGCGGCGAGGGGCTTCATCCCGTTTTCCAGATGGCGCGCGATATTCTCGGTCACGACGATCGCATCGTCGACGACGAAGCCCGAGGCGATCGTGAGCGCCATCAGCGTGAGATTGTTCAGGCTGTAGCCCAGCTGGTGCATCACCGCGAACGTGCCGATGATGGAGAGCGGCACGGCGATGGACGCGATCACCGTCGCCTCCATCGATCCCAGGAACAGGAAGATGGCGAGCGTGACCAGCACGACCGCGAACACCAGTTCCATCTGCACATCGTGCACGGAAGAGCGGATGCCGGTGGTGCGATCGGTGAGCAACGTCACATGCACGTTGGCCGGCATGGTCGCTTCGAGATCGGGCAGCACCGACTTGATCATGTCGACCGTGCCGATCACGTTCGCGCCCGGCTGGCGCTGGACGTCGACGATGATCGCGGGCTGGCGGTTCATCCACGCGCCGATGCGGGTATTTTCCGATCCGTCGATCACGTTGGCGACATCGCTGAGGCGAACGGGCGCGCCGTTCGTGTAGGCGATGACGAGATCCTTATAGTCCTTCGCGGTGGCGAGCTGATCGTTCGAATCGATCGACCAGCTGCGCGTCGGCCCGTCGAAGCTGCCCTTGGCGCCGTTGACGTTGGCTGCAGCGATTGCGGTACGCAGCGTATCGAGCGAGAGGCCGCGCGTGGCGAGTGCCTGCACATTGGCCTGGATGCGGACGGCGGGGCGCTGCCCGCCGGACAGCGAAACAAGGCCGACGCCGGAGATCTGCGCGATCTTGTTGGCGATGCGCTGATCGACCAGATTCTGCACTTCGGCGAGCGGACGGGTGGCGCTGGTGACGCCCAAACTCAGCACCGGCGCGTCGGCAGGATTGACCTTCGCGTAGATGGGCGGCGCGGGCAGATCGGCGGGCAGCAGCGTGTTCGCCGCGTTGATCGCCGCCTGAACCTCCTGCTCGGCCACATCCAGCGTGAGATCGAGATTGAACTGCAGCGTGATGACCGACGCGCCCGCCGAGGAGACGGAGGACATGCGCGACAGGCCCGCCATCTGGCCGAACTGGCGCTCCAGCGGGGCGGTGACGGTGAGGCCCATCACGTCGGGGCTCGCGCCCGGATAGAGCGTGCGAACCTGGATGGTGGGATAATCCACCTGCGGCAGCGCCGAGACGGGCAGGAACTTATAGGCGACCAGACCCGCGAGCAGGATCGCGATCATGAACAACGTCGTCGCGACCGGCCTCAGGATGAAGCCGCGCGAGGGATTGGCACGGCCGGAGCCGACCTCGACCAACTCCTCCTGCGGGGCGTGCACGGGCGCGTTCATGCGCCCGAGCCCGCCCGCCGGCACACGATCACGGCGACGCGCAGGATCACTGGCCGGCGCTTTCCGTGCGGCGGTGACGACGCTCGCCGCCCTCGCCGCTGGCATTGCCCTGCGCGCCCGCGGCAGACGGCGCGCCGTCCGCGCCGCCCTTTGCCGACGAACCGCCGAACAGCCAGGAGAACCAGCCGCTCTTGCGGTTGCGGCTGAAATCGGGGCGCGCATCGCCGGGCAGGATCACGGGCGATCCGTCGTCCAGATTGTCGGCGCCCTCGGTGATCACCGTCTCGCCGATCTTCACGCCCGAAAGCACGGCGATGCGCGTGCCGGCGGACGGGCCCGTCTTCACCAGCGCGAGCTTGGCGGTCTTGTCCTCCTGCAGCGTGAAGACGAAGTCGCCCTGCGCGCCGTGGCGCACGGCCGAAACGGGCACGGTGGCGACGCCCTTCAGCGTATCGGACACCAGCACGACGTTCACGAACTGATTGGGGAACAGCTTCCCATCGGTGTTGGCGAAGCGCGCCTTGGCGCGGACCGTGCCGGTGGTGGCATCGATCTGGTTGTCGAAGGTCAGGAAGCTGCCTTCGGCCAGCACCGTCGTGCCGCCCTGATCCTTGGCGGTGACGGGCAAGGCCCGGCCGCCCGTGCGGCGCGTGAGCAACGTCTGCAGATCGTCCTGCGGCAGCGCGAACGCCACGTCGATCGGAGTGGTCTGCGTGATCACGGCGATGCCGGCCGTGTCGCCCGGCGTCACATAATTGCCGATGTCCGCCTGACGCAGGCCGATGCGGCCCGACACCGGCGCGGTGATCGACGTATATTGCAGGTTGAGCTTCGCCGTGCCGATGGCGGCGCGATCGGCCGCGACGGTGCCCTCATATTGCTTGAGGCTGGCGGCCTGCGTGTCGACCTCCTGCCGGGCGATCGAATCCTGCGAGAGCAGGGTCTGGTATCGCTTGAGCGTCACCTGCGCGAGATTCAGCTGGGCGAGATCGCGCTCCAGATTCGCCTGCGCCTGGCTGAGGGCGAGGCGATAGGGGCGCGGATCGATCTGGGCGAGGAGCTGGCCCTTCCGGACCATCTGCCCCTCGGTGAAATCGATCGTGAAGATGTTGCCCGAAAGCTGCGGACGCACCGTGGCGGTGACGATCGGTGTGACGGTGCCGATCGCGGCGATCGTCTCCGGCATGTCCGCCGCCGTCACCTTCTCGGTGCCGACCGTCGCGGCCTGACGGCGCCCGCCGCCGAAACCGCCGGGGCCACCGGGACCGCCAGCGCCACCGCGCGCGCCGGCCGCGCCGGCGCCGCTACGCGACGGCTGACCGCCGCTGCGCGTGAACGCCCAGGCGAGCAACGCTATCACGACGAGGACGACGACCACGATCCAGGCGTTGCGCCGCGAATGCGGCGATCGGGCCACCGGCTCCTCCCACTGATCTTCCATCTATCACCTTCGTACCGGGCACTGCGGATGCAGGCTGCCCCCTTTGATTGTCGGAACCGTCGAAAGATTGCAGCGCTGTAACGCGAGTGGACGCAAGGTACGAATAAAACCGCTTCAACCTGCGCACAAAATCCAACCTTTTTGAACAGACGCTGACCGACGGGTCCGAAACGACCGATATCAGCCCAGGGGATCGCGCGTTACCCACGCACCCCTGCGGCGGACGACCAGCCCATAATAAAGGATCGAGACGGCGATCTGTATCCCGGTGGCGATCAGCCCTGGCCGCCCCTCTTCCGGGTCCAGCCAGCTCGTCCAGACGACATAAGCGAGCGCGATCAGCGTCAACACCGGCGCCACGGGAAAGAGCGGCATCCGATAGGCGGCGTGCGCCGTGGCGCCCGTCCGCCGCCCGACCAACGCCGCCAGAGCGATGGCGGCATAGGTGAGGACGAGACCCGCGCCGCTCAGCACGAGCAGCAGATCGAGCGGGACGAGGCAGCAGACGAGGCTCACGCCGCCGATCCCCAGCGTGGCGATCCATGGGCTGCCGAGCCGGGGGTGGATCAGCTGCAACCGGATATCCAGCCGGCCACCCCACACACCATCCCGCGCGGTGGAATAGAAGAATCGGGCGAAGGCGAGAATCGAGACGATCGCCGCATTCACGATCGCGATGGCGACGCCCGCCGCCACCCAATCGCCCAGCGCCCGCCCACCGCGCGCCGCGACGAGCGCGCCGAACGGATCCTCTCCCGTGAGGAAAGCCGCCAGATCGGGCGTGCCGACGATCGCCGCCGCGACGGGCAGGATCTCGGTGGCCAGCGTCAGGCAGAGCGCCGCCAGAACCACGCGGCCGATGCGGCGCGGCGCATCGCGCATATCCTCGCCGAAATAGACCGCCATGCCATAGCCGTTGAGCGCGAAGATCGCGATCGTCGTGGCCGTGCCGATCGCGGCGGGCGTGGCGGCGACGAGCCCCGCTCCGCCGGGCATCCGCGGATGAAGAAGCAAGGCGACGGGATCCTGCACCGGCGCGATCAGCCCCGCCCAGCAGAGCGCCGCCAGCGCCAGCAGCTCCACCACGAGGAAAAGGCCAGTGACGAGCGCGTTCGTCCGGATGTTGAGCAGCCCGCAGCCCGTGGCCAGCGCTATCAGAGCGAGCGCCACCGGCGTCTGCGGCAGGCCGGGAATCACGCGCGCCAGCACATCGCTCACCCCCAGCGCGACGACGGGCGTGAAGATCAGATTGTTGATCACGTTCACGCCCAGCACGACGAACCCCGCCATCGGCCCCAGCGTGCGCGCGACCATCACATATTCCCCGCCCGCGATCGGCCAGGCGGAGGACAGCTCGGCATAGACATAGGCCGTGGCGACGCAGACGATCGCGGCGATCAGCAATGCGATCAGCGCGCCGGATCCGGCCACGCGCAGCATCCCCGGCACGATCACGAAGACGGAAGAAGCGGGTGTCGTCGCCGAGAGCGTGAGGAACAGCACGCCCGCCACGCCCAGCGAGCGCGGCAGGCCCGGCAGACCATGCGGCACGGGCGGAAGCTTGTGCGGCTCGACCTGCATCAGCGGGCGTACACCGCCCATTGCGCCACGCGTCTGCCCACTCTTTCGCTTCGCCCCATCGTCCCCGGCTCCGCCTGCGCGTCAGCCGATGTCGGTCAATCCTCCGGTGCGCGCGCGCAACTCTAGCGCAAAACCTTCCGGCCGATAGTCGGCGCTGATCTCGCCGCCGAAATCGGCCGGCAGCACCCGCTCGATCAGGCGCGATCCGAAGCCGCGACGCTTGGGCGGCGTCACCAGCGGACCACCCTCCTCCCGCCAGCGCCAGCGGAAGGGACCGTCGGCCGCGCGCAGATCCGCATCCCAATCGACCACGATCCTGCCGCCGGGCGCCGACATCGCGCCATATTTGGCGGAATTGGTCGCGAGTTCGTTGACCGCGAGCGCGAGCGACAGCGCCTGCCGCCCACCAAGCGGGACGGACGGCCCGGCGAGGACAACGCGATCCGGGGACGGAACGTGCGCCGCCAGCGCGCGCCGGACGACATCGCTCAGCGGCGCGCCGAACCATTCGCTCTGCGTGAGCGCTTCATGCGCCGCGCCGAGCGCCGCAAGGCGCTGATCGAGCAGGCGATGCGCCTCCTCGCCGTCGAGCGAACGGAAGGTCTGATGGGCGATGGACTGGAACACGGCGAGCGTGTTCTTCATCCGGTGCGCGAGTTCGTCCGCCAGCAATTTCGCCCGCGCGCCCGATTCCACCGCGTCCGTCGTCTCGATCACCGTGTCCAGCATGCCCTGGACCACGCCCTGTTCGTCGCGGATCGGGCTGTAGCAGAAGGTGAACCAGGCCCGCTCCGGACCGGCACCGCGCTCAACCTCCAGCGGGAAATTCTCGATATAGGTCGATTCGCCCCGGAACGTGGCGGCGATCATCGGCGCGAGATCGGTCCAGACCTCCGCCCACACGTCCGAAAAGGGCCGACCCAGCGCATCCGGCTTGCGGCCGAGGATCGGCAGGAAGGCATCGTTCGGAATGGTGACGAGGCCCTCACCCCAGACGATGCATTGCGGAAAGCGGGAATCCAGGATCGTCGCGACGAGGGTCTTCAGCCCGGCAGGCCAAGCCTCGGGCGGACCCAGCGCGGTATCTTCCCACGCAAATGCGCGAATGGCGGCACGCATCACGCCATCATGCTGGGGGAAATGATGCGGCGCCTTCACATGATCCTTCCCTGTCACCGCCGCCCTATCGGCAGGCGCGCCCGCTTCAGGCCGAACCCCTCAGACGCAAAACCGCCGAAATCGTTCCTTGGCCGTGCCGATCGCATCGCCCGGCATGTGCGCCCCGAAAGGCGGGGCGGCGGCATCACTCGGCCGCTTCGGCCGCCTGCTCCGGCGTCGCCGACAGCTTGGTCAGCGGCCGCACCACCTGATCGACCATCGGCAGCGGATCGATCGCCTTGCCCTGCGTATCGATCTTCAACGCCTCGAAGCGCTTGGCCTGCGTCAGCACCTGGCTTTCCAGCGAGCCGACGAAATCATTGTAGGCGCCGGTCGCCTGATTGAGGTTCTTGCCCAGCCGGGTGACGTGATCGCCCATCTTGGAAAGGCGCGCATAGAGATCCTTGCCCAGCTTGCCGATCTCCTCGGCCTGCCGCGCCAGCCCTTCCTGCCGCCACATGCCCGCCATCACCTTGGCCAGCGCCAGCATGTTGATGGTGGAGGCGATGATCACGCCCGAACGGAAGGCCTGCTCGATCAGGTCCGGCGCGCGCTCGGCGGCGGCGGACAGGAAATGCTCGCCCGGCACGAACATGATCACGAAATCGGGCGAGAGATCGAACTGGCGCCAATAGCCCTTGCGGCCGAGATCGGCGGCATAGGCCTTCATCGCATCGGCATGCTTGAGGAGGAGCGCGGCGCGGACCGTTTCGTCTTCCTCGTCATAGGCCTGCTCGAAATGGACGAGCGGGCATTTGACGTCGACGACGATCGTGCGGCCGCCCGGCAGATTGATCACGCAATCGGGGCGCAGCTGGCGCTCGCCATCGGTGATGCTGGTCTGGAGCGAGAAATCGACATTCTCGGTCATGCCCGCCGATTCGAGGATCGTGCGGAGCTGCTCCTCGCCCCAGCGGCCGCGATGCTTGGGGCTGGAGCGCAGCACGTTGGTGAGCCGCGCCGTCTCGCGCCGCACCACCTCATTGCCCTGCGACAGCTGCGAGACGGCTTCCTTCAGGCCGCCATAGGCCTCGTCGCGCGCCTTCTCGATCGCGCCGAGCTTCTCGTCATATTGCTTGAGCGTCGTTTCGACCGGCTGGAGCAAAGCCTTCAGCTGCGCCTCGCTCTTCTCGCCCGCCTGCGCGAAACGCTGGTCGGCGCGTTCGAGGAACTGCTTCTGCGCGTCGCCCAGCGCTTTGCCCGCCAGATCGCCGAAGCGCTTGTCGAGATCGGCCATCTGCGCGGCATGGGCCTGCGCGCGCTCGGCCTCGCCGCGCTCGAACGCGGCCTTTTCGGCGGCGAGCCCCGAGGAGCGTGCCCGCTCCGCGCCCAGCGCCTCCTCCAGCGCCTCGACCCGGCCGGCGACCGCGCGCGCCGTCGCCAGATCCAGCCGCGCGGCATCGCGCTCGCCCCGGAAGGCGTCCCGCTCGCGGGTGAGCCCGTCGACCATCAGGCGCAGCGGCGGCAACTCGGCGGCGCTGCGCTCGGCCGCCGCCAGCGGACCGGCACGCAACAGCCAGCCGATCGCCGCGCCCAGCGCCAGAGCCGCCACCGCGACCAGAACCACCACCATCGCCGACATGCACGCCTCATCCGGAACAGAGCGCGAACTTGCCTTGGGCGCGGATCAATTGCAAGCTGGCAGGAACGGCGCGCCGGCCTCATGGTTGGGTCGGGAGACGCCGCGCAGAAGGAGAGCGCTCTATGTCCGTCCGCAAGATGATCGGCCTTCACCCCAAGGTCGCCGGCCATATCAACGAGCCGCTGGCGCTCGCCGCCAAGCACGCCATGTATTGCGCGCTGTTCTGCACCTCCTGCGCCGACGCCTGCTCGGCCGAACCGATGGACATGAGCCAGTGCATCCGCACCTGCATGGACTGCGCCGACGTCTGCACCGCCGCCGCGAAGGTGGCGACACGGATGACGGGGGACGACGATGCGATGGTGCGCGCGGTGCTCACCGCCTGCATCGAGGCGTGCATGCTGTGCGCCGCCGAATGCGACAAGCATGACCATGAGCATTGCACGCTCTGCGCGACGATGTGCCGCGAATGCGCCGACGATTGCCGCGAGGCGCTGGCGACGCTGCACTGAGAGAGTGTTTGAGAACGCGCCATTCGGCGCGTTGCGACACTGGCCCACTCCCCACCCGGCCTCCCACAGAGTAAACTGATTGGGAGGCCGGATGGGGGAGTGGGCCGGTGCCGCCTCGAAATGCGCTCTTCCGCGCATTTTCAAACGACCTCTAGCAAAACCACCGCCATCCTGACGAAAGTCGGGATCCAAATCGGCGGCTCAGGCCAAGCGTGGAGTGAGTCGAAACGTGGATCCCGACTTTCGTCGGGATGACGGCGGTATTCAGATTACGCCGCGCGCTTCATCCGGCGGGCCTTTTCCAGCTTCTTCATCACCATGTCGCGCTTCAGCTTCGACAGGTGATCGATGAAGAGGATGCCCTCGAGATGGTCCATCTCGTGCTGCAGGCACGTGGCGAGCATGCCTTCGATCCGCTCGTCATGCGCCACGCCCTGCTCGTCCAGCCAGCGCGCCTGGATCGCGACCGGGCGCTCCACGTCCGCATATTGATCGGGCACCGACAGGCAGCCTTCGTTGTAGACCGAGAATTCCTCGGCCGGCTCGCTCAGCTCCGGATTGATGAACACGCGCGGATTGCGGATGCGCTCGCCATCCTCGCCCTCGTCTTCCTGAAGATCGATCACGAGGATGCGCTTGGGCACACCGACCTGCACGGCGGCAAGGCCGATACCCGGCGCGTCATACATCGTCTCGAACATGTCGGCGATCAGCGCGCGCACCCCGTCATCCACCGTTTCGACGGGGGTGGAAATCACGCGCAGCCGGGGATCCGGTGCCTCCAGGATGGGACGAATGGACATCGGCCTCATTTATGCGCTGTCCCTGACGCCTTCAAGCGGCCGCTTTCGATCAGCATGATCGCTGTTTGCGAAACGCGCGGAAGAGCGCATTTCGAGGCGGCACCGGCCCGCTCCCCCACCCGGCCTCCCAACCAGTTTACTCTGTGGGAGGTCGGGTGGGGAGCGAGCCGGTGCCGTCATGCGCCGATAGGCGCATCTCCACAGGGAAGAGGATTTCGATGTTGGACCGGATTTTCACATGGATCGCATCGAAGATCGCCTTCGCCACCGGCCAGCCGCTCGCCTTCGTCATCGCGCTGGGCCTGATCGCCCTGTGGGGGCTGACCGGCCCCGTCTTCCATTATTCGGATACGTGGCAGCTCGTCGTGAACACCGCGACGACGATCGTGACCTTCCTGATGGTGTTCCTGATCCAGAATAGCCAGAATCGGGATGCGGCGGCGATGCAGGCCAAGCTGGACGAGCTGATCCGCGCTCTGGCCGATGCGCGCGGCCAGTTCATCGGCATCGAGCATAAAACGGAGCGGGAAATCGAGAAAATCCGCGCAGATCTGGAAAAAGAATGCGAAGATGAACAGCTCGAATCTCCAGAAAAACCAAGTAGTGACCGCTTTCTCGAAAATCTTCTCCGACGTCGTTGACGGCATGGCAAAAGTGGCGGTTTTCCGCGAACCATTTGGTACATTCCGATAAGTTGTCGCTATCGCTGGATTTTTATCCCGATCCGATCCATCACTTAGTCGCGTATTAACCATTCCGGCCTAGAGAGAAGCCAGCAAAGAGTGACCTTTGCACTCTATTTGGCTTTTTTCCGGGAGATTCGGAAAATGTATCATCTGCGTATTGCCACCTTGTTGGCCGGATGTTGTTTCGCTGTTGTCAGCCCAATTCATGCCGCGACCATCACCTTCACGGGCGCGGTGGCGAATACGTGCGTGATCAACATCTCCACGCCGGGCGTGCTGGCCATGTCCACCACCGGCACGACGCTGTCGTCGGAAGAGACGCTCGGCACGAACGCGATCCTCGCCGTGATCGCCACGGGCACGGCGCCGCAGCTGCAGTTCACCGCGCCGACGCTGGGCGGCCCGGCGGCCTCGATCGCCGCCGCGACGACGCAGATGGCCTACACCTCGCCCGGCGGCGCCGCGCAGGCCTATACGCCGAGCGCGTCGAACTACACGATGAACCGGCTGCTCGACACGGTCACCGTGAAGGCGAAGGCGACCAACACGGACGGCTTCGCCAGCGGCACCTACACCGTCACCTCGACCGTGACCTGCCAGCAGTGAGCGGGATGCTGTCCCGCAAGGCCCTGGCCCGCGTGGCACTGGGCACCGCAGCCATACTGGCGGCCTCATCGGCCGCCGCCGTCGGGCTCGGTCCGCTCGTCCTGCAGGGCGTGATCGACGGCCCGCGGGAAGGCTTCTCGCTCGAACTCTACAATCCCTATCCGGAGGCGACCGACTTCGTTCTCTATCCCGTGGGGCTGGACGACGAGACCGCGCAGGATCGGGTGGCGATCCTGCCCGCCGAGGTGCAGCTGGGCAGCCAGCGCAACCGCCGCATCCTGGTCGTCGCGACGGCGCTGGCGGCCGGCGAGACCTACAAATTCCGCGTCTGCGCCCAGCGCAAGACGCCTCCCGAAGGGGTGATGATCAATGCCCGCGTGTGTTCGAAAATTACTGCTCGCCGCGTCGGCTAGCGGTCTTGTCGTAGGCGGCCTCGCGGCGCCCGCGCAGGCGGGCACGAGCGGCGTCTATCTGCCCCCCGCGCCTACCGGATCCGGCGGCGAGGATTCGATCGAGACCTCCGGGGGCACGCGCTGCCGCCAGAGCATCAATTCGAGCGGACCTTATGTGGATCTGGGCGTGGCCGGCACGACCAGCAGCACGCGCGACCGGAACAACCAGTCGTCGATCCTCTATGCGGATCAGGCGCCCAACGAGGCGACCGCCTATGCGCGCATCACGATCCCGATCGGCCGCAAGCCGCAGCGGATCGATTGCAGCCAGGTGTTCGAACTGGAAGTGGCGCGCCTGAAGCGCGAGATCGAGCTGCTGAAGCTCGGCGTCCAGTAAATCCCCGAATCCGCCCGTAGCGTAGCGTAACCGCTCGCCCGTGGCGCCGCTGTTGCCGGCGCCTGCGAGCATCCGATCATCGAAACTTGCCTTGCCGGGGTGTGGCTCCCTATCTCTGCGGCCACTTTTCGCGCTTCAAGAGGCCTTCGATGACCGCCGTCCATTCCACCCGCATGCTGATCCTCGGATCGGGCCCGGCGGGGCTTTCCGCCGCCATCTACGGCGCGCGCGCCGGCCTCGCCCCGATCGTGGTGCAGGGCCTGCAGCCGGGCGGGCAACTGACCATCACCACCGATGTCGAGAATTATCCCGGCTTCCGCAACGTGATCCAGGGCCCGTGGTTGATGGAGGAGATGCAGGCGCAGGCCGAGCATGTCGGCGCCACGATGATGTGGGACACGATCGTCGAGGTCGATCTTTCCGAGCGCCCCTTCACGCTGAAGGGCGACGGCGGCGCCATCTACAAATGCGACACGCTGGTGATCGCGACGGGAGCGCAGGCCAAGTGGCTGGGCGTGCCGGGCGAGGCCGAACTGGGCGGCAAGGGCGTCTCCGCCTGCGCCACCTGCGACGGCTTCTTCTATCGCGGCAAGAAGGTGGCCGTGATCGGCGGCGGCAACACCGCCGTGGAAGAGGCTTTGTACCTTACCAACCACAGCCATGACGTGACGCTGATCCACCGCCGCGACACGCTGCGCGCCGAAAAGATCCTGCAGGAGCGTCTGTTCAAGCATCACGCCATCTCCCCCTTGTGGAACAAGGAAGTGGTGCGCTTCGTGGAGGGCGAAGGCGCCGCCGGCCTCGTCGCGATCGAACTGCGCGACACGGTGACGGGCGCAATCAGCCAGCTGGAGACCGAGGGCGGCTTCGTCGCGATCGGCCATTCGCCGGCGACGGCCGTGTTCCAGGGCACCGGCCTCGACCTCGACGCCGAGGGCTATATCGTCGGCCGCCCCGGCACGAGCCTGACCAACATTCCCGGCGTGTTCGCGGCGGGCGACGTGAGCGACAAGATCTATCGCCAGGCGATCACGGCGGCGGGCACGGGCTGCATGGCCGCGCTGGACGCCGAACGCTTCCTGCAGGCGGCCGATTATCCGGTGGCGGAAGACGCGGCCGCCGGCCATCCGGTGGACCCGGCGATCGAACACGCCGAGTAACAGGAACGGAGGGGCGGCCGCCGTGCCGTCCCCCACCCTCCAACCTGCGCTAGCGCGTCCCCAGTGCGGGCCTGACGGGCGCCGTGCTGATCCGGGCGCCTGCGGTTTGGTCTCTCTGGCCGAACATGCTAGACGCCCGCGCATCGTCGGCAATCTGCAATAAGCGCCGACGGCTGAGAGACGATGTGCTCCCGCTTATCCTGCCGGGAGTTTCCATGTCGCGAGCCCTCAACATCGATGCGACCCACGATCACGTCATCGCCACCTGCACCAAGCTGGGCGCGCCGATCAGCGTGATCGAGACCCTGCCCAGCGGCATCATCCGGCTGGTGCTGCGGAATGCCGACGCCGCCGCCATCGTCGCCCGCGCCTACGGCAAGAATATCGTGAACGGCCCGGTGGCGCGCACGCCGCTGGCGCTCGCCTCGCGCGGCGTGCCCGTTACCCAACGCTAGGTTCGGCGTCGGCGCCCGGTCTGCCGGGCCGCCGCGACATCCCCGCGCACGACGGGAAGACGTTCCAACAGGCCTATCATCCGGCGCCGACGGGCGCCCCTTGGCGGGAAGCCATCGTGCTCATCGATTCTGTCGACATTCCGGGCGGCGGCCAGCTGCATTTGTTCCGCAGCGGCCAGGACTATGAGATCGTCTATGGCCGCGAACAGCTCATGGGCAATTGGGCGACGCAATCCGAACGCGCTTTGGCCACTCTGGTCTGCGAGCGGCTGGGCGATGACGCGCGACGCCTGCTGATCGGCGGGCTCGGCATGGGCTTCACGCTGGCAGCGGCCCTCGCCGCGGCGCCGGCCCATGCCGTGATCGACGTGGTCGAGCTCGTTCCCGGCGTCGTCGGCTGGGCGAGGAAGCAACTGGCGCATGTCGTCGGCCAGTCTCTGGCGGACCCCCGCGTCTCGCTGACGGTGGGCGACGTGCATGACGTGATCGATCGCCATTCCGATACGTATGACGCGATCCTGCTGGACGTGGACAACGGGCCCGACGGGCTGATCATCGTGGCGAACGAGCGCCTCTATTCCAATTGGGGCCTGCGCGCGGCCTATGCCGCTCTGCGGCCGGGCGGCATCCTCGCCATCTGGTCGGCCTATCCCGATGCGACTTTCGGCCCGCGACTGGGGAAGTGCGGCTTCTCGGTTCAGGAAATCGCGGTGGATGCCGGCGATACGAGAGATCCGCAGCGGCACACGATCTGGCTGGCCAGCAAATCCGATTGATTCCGGATATCGGCCCTCAGCATTTGCCCGGAGGACTGAAACCGTCTGGCGCCTCCTCTCCGCCATGAAGGCGAAGAGGAGGCGCCGTGCCCGACATCAGAACTCGAACGCGAACGTCCCGAAGAACTGGCGGGGCGCCGAGGAGTGGAACACGACGATCGAGCCGCTGGCATCGTCCGGCGCGAACACGCTGCTGTCGAAGTTCGACGCATAGCGCTTGTCCGTCAGGTTGGTGACGTTCAGCGAGAGCTTCGCGCCCTTGAGCGGGCCGACCTTGCCGAAATCATAGCCGACGCCCAGATCCATCGTGACATAGCCGCCGAAGCTCTGGTCGTTCGTGTAGGTGTAATAACGGCGGCCGGTATATTTGCCCTGCAGCGATCCGAAGAAGCCGTCCTTCTTCAGGCTCAGCACGCTGGAGACCAGCTCCTTCGGCGTATCGACCTGCTGCTTGCCCTTGGTCTGCTTGATGACGCAGGTGGTGGTGCACCAGTTCAGATCTTCGTCATAGGTCGACTTGTTGTACGAGACCGAATTGTACCAGTTGATCCAGGGCAGCGGCTTCCACAGCACGCCCAGCTCGACGCCCCGGCTGGTGACGCCGCCGGCATTGTGGAAGCTGTTGCCGCAGCCCGGATTCTGCTGCTGGTTGGTCGGGCAGGGATTATACTGCAGCAGGCGGTGGTTGAAGTTCACGTTGTACGCGCTCAGCGACACCTGCAGATGGCTGCTGACATAGCGGTAGCCACCCTCGACGCTCTTCGAGATTTCCGGCTTCAGCGTCGCGCCCTGCGCATCCCACACGGCCTGCGACACGGACTGCGGCCCGAGTTTGAAGCCGCCCTGATACATGGCCATATTCTCGGCATAGCTGGCGAAAACCTCGTGGCCGTTGCCGATATTCCAGCGCGCGCCGACCTCCGGCAGGAAATGATCCTTGGCGACGAGCGTGCCGGTGGCGAACTGCGTGGAGGCGGGCGGCGGCGTCTTGGAGAAACCGGGCTCCGCCTGCGCGGCCGAGCGGGAATAGGTGCTCTTGAAGCCGAAATCGATGCTGAGCGCATCATCGAAGAAGCTCGCCGTATCCTGCACGTAGAATTGGCGCGTCTTCCAGTTGGTCTCCTGGATCCACTGCGCCGTCTCCGGCTGCCCCGACAGGAAGCTGGCGAGGCTGGACGGGCCCTTCACGCTGGTGCGGATGTAGCGCGAGGCGCTGCTGACATTGTCCTCCATCCAGAAGCCCGCCTCGATCCGGTTGAAGCCGAGCGCCCAGCTCACATGACCGAGCACGCCGGAGCGATCGATCGTGTAGCGCGTGTCGCGGATCTGGACGGGCAGATCGTCCGCCGTGGTCGTCGTGCCCTGGTTCGACAGGCCGGTGATGAAGTTGTTGCCGGCGCCCTTGTCGGTGTGGCGATAGGCCTGCAGGTGCGCGCTCAGCCCCTTGGTGAACGAATAGTCGCCCGCCACGTAGAACAGCTCGTCATTGCGCAGGATCTGGCCGTTGGTGAAGGTGACGTCCGCATTCTTCTGCGGCGAGGGCGCGGCGGCGCACTTGGTGGGCGTCGTCGTCACGGTGCAGGCGGCGACGCCGATATAGGAATTCCAGTCCGGCGCATAACCGGCCCAATCCCAGCCGAGGCGGTTCAGCATGTCCTTCGACAGATAGGCGTCGTCGGCCTGATTGGTGCGCGACACATCACCGAAGGCGGTGAGCTTGCCGCCGTCGAACGCGTAGACGAGCTTGCCGTTGAACTGCTTGCCGGTCGACTTCTTGTAAGCGCCCTGATTCACGAACAGATCCTGTTCGGTATATTGGCCCGAAATATAGGCCGACAGGCCGGCATGATCGCCCGTATCGAGGCGCAGGAATCCGCGCTTGCTCGCCGCGCTGCCGAAAGTGGCGCTGCCCTCGATCCCCAGATCCTTCTTCGGATCGCTCGACTGATAGATGAGCGCGCCGCCGAGGTTGCTCGTCGAGGCGATGCCGAGGCCGGCGATGCCGGTGGCGAGATCGGCGCGGCCGAGATTTTCGGAGATCAAGGCGCGGCTGATCGTGAGGCCGTTATAATTGTTATAGGCGCCGTCGCCGAGCGGCATGCCGTCCAGCGTGTAGCCGAGATGGGTGGTGTTGAAGCCGCGCACCTGCAGCGTCAGCGACTGTTCGTTCACGCCCAGCGCGTCGATCGACTGCGCGCTGACGCCCGGCAGGAAGTTCAGCGATTTCTGGATGCTGGTGCCCGGCGGCAGCACGTCGAGGTTCGACGGCAGCAGGGTGGAGACAGAGCGCGTCTGGCCGCTGCCGACCACGACGATATCGTCACCCGCTTCGGCGGTGGAGGCATCGGCCGGAGCGTCTGCGGCAGCCGCAACCTCGGCATTGGCCTGCACGGCAAGCGTCAGGCACATGGCGCTGGTCAGCGCGAAAGCGAGTGTCTTCAAGATAGGCCCCCATCGACGAGGCCCGCGACGACATCTTGTCTTCTGCACCAGCCTTCGTGGGGGGCGCCTATTGCACGCGATTATGACAGTTTCGCTGCGCTTTCCGGTTCGTAAGGAAGCGTGGCCGCGATGCAACAATGCGACGCACTATCACCGGGAAAGCGACATTCTCCCACTACGGGACGTCGGTCTACGGATAGACCGCGTTCACAAAATAGAGGCCGTCCGGCGGGGCGTTGAGGCCGAGCGCGGCGCGATCGCGCGCGTCCAGCGCGGCCTTCAGATCGGCCGGGCTCCACTGCCCCTGCCCCACCAAAGCGAGGCATCCCACCATCGAGCGAACCTGATGATGGAGGAAGGATCGCGCGGCGGCCTCCACCAGCACCGCCTCGCCCTCGCGCCGCACGGAGAGGCGGTCGAGCGTCTTGACCGGACTGTCCGACTGGCAATGGGCCGAGCGGAAGGTGGTGAAATCGTGGAGGCCGACCAGGATCTGCGCCGCGTCGTGCATTGCGGCCTCGTCGAGCGGGCGGGCGATGCGCCAGGCGCGGCCGGCCTCCAGCGCGAGCGGCGCACGGCGATTGACGATGCGATAGAGATAAGCGCGGCCGAGACAGGAGAAGCGGGCGTGCCAGTCCGCCGGCACCGCCTCGCACGCCAGGATCGCGATGGGATGGGGCTTCAGCTTCGCGTTCAGCGCCTCCATCAGGCGGAAGGGCGCGATGTCCTTTGCGACATCGACATGCGCGGCCATGGCGGTGGCGTGGACGCCCGCATCGGTGCGTCCGGCGGCATAGACGGCGCTTCCCTCGCCGGTCACCGCGAAGACGGCCTCCTCGATCGCCTGCTGGACGCTGGGCCCGTGCGCCTGCCGCTGCCAGCCCATGAAAGGGCCGCCGTCAAACTCCACCGTGAGGCGGAAGCGCGTCATGCGAGGCGGGTGCCGGCCGGGATCGCGAAACCGCGCAGCAATTCGGCCACGGACATGGCGCCGCGCCCGGCCCGCTGGACGCGAGAGGGAGCGATCGCGCCCTCCCCGCACGCGACGGTCAGACGATCGTCGAGGACGGTACCGGGTTCGCCTGCCCCTTCAACGGGCGCGGCCTCCAGCACGCGGATGCGTTCGCCCTGCACCTCGAAGAAGGCGCCGGGGGCTGGATTGAAGGCGAGGATCTGGCGCGCGACCTGCTCGGCGGTCTGCGTGAAATCGATCCGCGCCTCGGCCTTCTCGATCTTGGTGGCGTAGGTGACGCCCTCTTCGGGTTGCGCGATCGGCGGGAAGGCGGCGAAATCGGCCAGCACCTCCACCATCATCGCGGCGCCCATGCGCGCCAGTTCGTCCGTGAGCGCGCCGGCGCTCTTGCCCGCGACGGGGGTGGGCCGGATCAGGCGCATCGGGCCGGTATCGAGGCCCTTCTCCATCTGCATGATCGTGACGCCCGTATCCGCGTCTCCGGCGAGGATCGCGCGCTGCACGGGCGCGGCACCGCGCCAGCGCGGCAGGAGCGAGCCGTGGACGTTGAGGCAGCCGAGCCGGGGCGCGTCCAGCACGGGCTGGGGCAGGATCAGGCCGTAAGCCGCGACGATCGCCGCATCCAGATCGAGCGCGGCGAACTCCGCCTGCGCCTGCGGGTCGCGCAGGGTGAGCGGGGTGCGGACGGGCAGCCCCAGCGCTTCGGCGCGCTGGTGGACCGCGCCCGGACGCGGCGCCTTGCCGCGCCCGGCGGGCCGGGGCGGCTGGCTGTAGACGGCGACGATCTCATGCCCGGCGGCGACCAGCGCATCGAGCGTCGGCACGGCGAAATCGGGCGTTCCCATGAAGGCAAGGCGCATGGGGGGCGCTTAGAGGGTTCGGGCGCGAGCGTCATGCTGAAGTTGGTGGCCATACCCACCCATTTGGTTCGAGCCTGTCGAGAACCGTTCTCCGGAAGAGGTTCTCGACAGGCTCGAACCAAACGGAAGAGGCGAAGGAAGGGAGGGTGACGGCCGCGTGCCGACCCCCTATCTCTCGACGCAATGGCCTCCCCCGAGATCGATGCGCTCACGCAAGCTCTGTCCCGCCTGCCCGGCCTCGGGCCGCGTTCGGCGCGGCGGGCGGTGCTGCATCTGCTGAAGAAGCGCGAGGCGGCGCTCAACCCGTTGCTGCGGGCGCTGGAGGCGGTGAACGAGAAGCTCGCCACCTGCTCCACCTGCGGCAATGTCGATACGACCGATCCGTGCGCGATCTGCGCCGATCCGCGCCGCGATGCGCGCATGCTGTGCGTGGTGGAGGAAGTGGCGGACCTGTGGGCGCTGGATCGCACGCGGCTCTTTCCGGGGCGCTTCCATGTGCTGGGCGGGCGGCTTTCGGCGCTGGAGGGCGTGCGGCCCGAGGATCTGGGGATCGATCGCCTGCTCGGCCGGATCGAGGCGGGCGGGATCGACGAGGTGGTGCTGGCGATGAACGCCACGCTGGAGGGCCAGACCACCGCCCATTATGTGGCCGAACGGATCGAGCGCTTTCCCGTGCGCGTGACCCAGCTGGCGCATGGCCTGCCCGTGGGCGGCGAGCTGGATTATCTGGACGAGGGCACGCTGGCGCAGGCGCTGCGCGCGCGGCGGCCTGTAAGCTAGCTGGTCCCCGAAGGAAGCAAGAACGGTGCTTCGACAGGCTCAGCACGAACGGGTTAAGGTGGTTCCGAGCTAGAAGCGGAGGTGCTGCCGCCCGCTGCCTACCCCTCGATCCCCTCCCTTCCGGGGAGGGGAAGGCGGTATCAAAAAAGCCTGCCGGGGCGCTCCTTGACACTCCCGGACCCCCCACACATATGCGGGCTGGCACTCTCTTTGCGCGAGTGCCAACAGATTTTGACGCAACGGGTGGGGGATCGGGGGCTTGGAGCCTTTTACCCTGCCCTTATTGCAGGAAAGGGACAGACATGGGTTTCCGACCGCTGCACGATCGCGTGCTCGTCGAACGCGTTGAGGCCGAGGAAAAGACGGCCGGCGGCATCATCATCCCCGACACCGCCAAGGAAAAGCCCCAGGAGGGCAAGGTCATCGCCGTCGGCACCGGCGCGAAGGCCGAGGACGGCAAGGTCACGCCGCTCGACGTCAAGGAAGGCGATCGCATCCTGTTCGGCAAGTGGTCCGGCACCGAGGTCAAGGTGGACGGCAAGGACCTGCTGATCATGAAGGAAAGCGATATTCTCGGGATCGTCGGCTAAGGCCAACGGGCTCGGGATCGTCGGCTGAGGCCCAGCCTGCTTCAAGTACCCCGTTCGTCCTGAGCGCAGTCGAAGGACGTGACATGGGGGACCACCGCTTGAAGCATGTGCTTCGACTTCGCTCAGCACGAACGGGGCTCAGCACGAACGGTTTGAATTAACGCCCGCCCTCGGGCTTCGGATTTAGGAAGGAATTTCAAATGGCAGCGAAGGACGTAAAGTTTTCGCGCGACGCCCGTGAGCGCATCCTGCGCGGCGTCGACATCCTCGCCGACGCGGTGAAGGTCACGCTGGGGCCGAAGGGCCGCAACGTCGTGATCGACAAGTCGTTCGGCGCGCCGCGCATCACCAAGGACGGCGTCACCGTCGCCAAGGAGATCGAGCTCAAGGACAAGTTCGAGAACATGGGCGCGCAGATGCTGCGCGAAGTGGCCTCGAAGACCAACGACAATGCCGGTGACGGCACCACCACCGCGACCGTTCTCGCCCAGGCGATCGTGCGCGAGGGCATGAAGTCGGTCGCCGCCGGCATGAACCCGATGGATCTGAAGCGCGGCATCGATCTCGCCGTCGTCAAGGTCGTCGAGGACGTGCAGTCGCGCTCGAAGCCCGTGTCCGGCACCAAGGAAGTCGCCCAGGTCGGCATCATCTCGGCCAATGGCGACACCGTCGTCGGCGAGAAGATCGCCGAGGCGATGGAGAAGGTCGGCAAGGAAGGCGTGATCACCGTCGAGGAAGCCAAGGGCCTTGAATTCGAGCTCGACGTCGTCGAGGGCATGCAGTTCGACCGCGGCTACCTCTCGCCTTACTTCATCACGAACCCCGACAAGATGACCGTCGAGCTTCAGGATCCCTACATCCTGATCCACGAGAAGAAGCTGTCGAACCTGCAGGCGATCCTTCCGATCCTGGAAGCCGTCGTCCAGTCGGGTCGTCCGCTCCTGATCATCGCCGAGGACATCGAGGGCGAGGCTCTGGCCACGCTCGTCGTGAACAAGCTGCGCGGCGGCCTGAAGGTCGCGGCCGTCAAGGCGCCGGGCTTCGGCGATCGCCGCAAGGCGATGCTGGAAGACATCGCGATCCTGACCAAGGGTGAGGTGATCTCCGAGGATCTCGGCATCAAGCTCGAGAGCGTCACGCTCGGCATGCTCGGCACCGCCAAGCGCGTCACTATCGACAAGGACAACACCACCATCGTCGACGGTGCGGGTGAGGAAGCGTCGATCAAGGGCCGCGTCGAGGCGATCCGCAAGCAGATCGAGAACACCACCAGCGATTACGACCGTGAGAAGCTCCAGGAGCGTCTCGCCAAGCTCGCCGGCGGCGTGGCCGTGATCAAGGTCGGCGGTTCGTCCGAGGTCGAGGTCAAGGAGCGCAAGGATCGCGTCGACGACGCGCTGCACGCGACCCGCGCGGCTGTCGAAGAGGGCATCGTCCCCGGCGGCGGCACGGCCCTGCTCTACGCTTCGAAGGCTCTCGAAGGCCTGACCGGCGCGAACGACGACCAGACCCGCGGCATCGACATCATCCGCAAGGCTCTGACCGCCCTGGTTCGCCAGATCGCGCAGAATGCGGGCCATGACGGCGCCGTCGTCTCGGGCAAGCTGCTCGAGAGCAACGACACCACGCTCGGCTTCAACGCGCAGACCGACAAGTACGAGAATCTCGTCGCGGCCGGCGTGATCGATCCGACCAAGGTGGTCCGCACCGCGCTGCAGAATGCGGCGTCGGTCGCCGGCCTGCTGATCACCACCGAAGCGGCGATTTCCGACGCTCCGGAGGACAAGGCTCCGGCCGGCGGCGGCATGCCCGGCGGCATGGGTGGTATGGGCGGCATGGGCGGTATGGACTTCTGATTTCGCACCGGCGCAGCGAATGCTGCGCCGGAGACGGAATCAGAACGGCCGGCGGGCGGCTCCGCTGCCCGACCCACGGCGCGAGGCTTTGCCTCGTGCCCCGTTCCGAACAGACCCGAAGAAGGGGCCGGGGGAGCAATCCTCCGGCCCTTTTTCTTTGCCGGGCGTCCCCGACTCGTCCTTGCGACCCCGGCCTTGAGCCGGGGGAAGCAATCCAGTCCCGCGCTGTCGGAGCTGGATTGCTTCGCTACGCTCGCCATGACGAAGCGATGGGTTGTGATTGAGGTATAAGCGCACCGCATCGGCCATAATCTGCGGCTAATCCGTCGGCCCGCATTGACCCGACTCCGCGTTGCGGCGCAGCATGGGACATGGCTCACGTCGCCCCTCCCCCGATCGCCCAGAATCCCGACATCCGCTATCTCGGCCGCCTGCTGGGCGACGTGATCCGCGCCTATGGGGGCGACGCACTCTTTCGGCGGATCGAATATATCCGTTCCTCCTCGGTGGATCGCGCGCGCGGGCTGGCGGGCGAGGTCGACACCGGACTGGATGCGCTGAGCATCGACGAGACGCTGGCCTTCACGCGCGGCTTCATGCTCTTCTCGATGCTCGCCAACCTGGCCGAAGACCGGCAGGGCGTGGCGACCGATCCCGACGCCGATCTCTCCGCCGCGCTGGAGCGGCTGGCGGGCCACGGCATCAGCCCGGATCAGGCGACCAACATGCTGGATCACGGGCTGATCGTGCCCGTGCTGACCGCGCACCCGACCGAGGTGCGCCGCAAGAGCATGATCGATCACCGCAACCGCATCGCCAACCTGATGCGCCTGCGCGACACCGGCGCGACCGAGACGCCGGACGGCGACCTGATCGAGGAGGCGATCCTCCGCCAGATCGCCCTGCTGTGGCAGACGCGGCCGCTGCGCCGCGAGCGGCTGTTCGTGGCGGACGAGATCGAAACCGCGCTCTCCTATCTGCGCGACGTGTTCCTGCCGGTGCTGCCCGCCCTCTATGCGCGCTGGGAGCGCGTGCTGGGCTCCCGGCCGAAGAGCTTCCTGAAGCCGGGCAGCTGGATCGGCGGCGACCGCGACGGCAACCCCTATGTGACCGCCGAGACGCTACGGCTGGCGCTGGGCAGTTCGTCCGAGGCGGTGCTGGCGCATTATTGCGCGCTGCTCCACGCGCTGGGTGGCGAGCTTTCCATCTCCAGCGAGCTGGCGCCCGTGACGGACGAGGTGGAGGCGCTGGCGACCGCCTCGCAGGATGACGGCCCGGCGCGTGCGGACGAGCCCTATCGCCGCGCCGTGACCGGCATCTATGCGCGCGTGGCCGCGACCTACACGGCGATCAGCGGCAAGCAGCCGATGCGCGTGCCGGCCCACCCGGCCGAGCGCTATGCGACGCCGGCCGAGCTGCGCCACGATCTGGTCGATCTCGCCCACGCGCTGGCCGCCAACGGGGGCGGGACGCTCGCCTCCAGCGGCGCGCTGGGTCGCCTGATCCGCGCGGTGGAGACGTTCGGCTTCCACCTCGCCACGCTCGACCTGCGCCAGAATAGCGACGTGCACGAGCGTGTCGTGGCGGAGCTGCTGAAGGTGGCGGGGGTCGAGGCCGATTATGTCGCGCTGGACGAGGCCGCCAAGGTCGCGCTGCTGCGGCGCGAGCTGCGCACGCCGCGCCCGCTGACCGGCACGCATCTGCGCTATTCGGAAGAAACCACCGGCGAACTGGCGATCGTGCAGGCCGCCGCCGAGGCGCATGCCAGATATGGCCCGGCCTCGATCACCACCTACATCATCTCCAAGACCGCGACCGTCTCCGATCTGCTGGAGGTGGACATCCTGCTGAAGGAAGTCGGCCTCTATCGCGCCGACGATCCGGCCGCCTCGACGATGATGGTGGTGCCCCTGTTCGAGACGATCGAGGATCTCGAAAACGGCCCGGCGATCATGAAGGCCTATTTCGACCTGCCCGAGGTTTCGGTGCGCGTGTCCGCGCGCGGCTATCAGGAGGTGATGGTCGGCTATTCGGACTCGAACAAGGACGGCGGCTATCTCACCTCCGTCTGGAGCCTGAACGAGGCGAGCCGCGCGCTGAAGCCGGTGTTCGAGAAAGCGGGCGTGGCGATGCAGCTGTTCCACGGCCGGGGTGGCGCGGTGGGTCGCGGCGGCGGATCGGCCTTCGCGGCGATCCTCGCCCAGCCGGCCGGCACCGTGAAGGGCCGCATCCGGATCACCGAGCAGGGCGAGGTGATCGCCGCCAAATATGGCACCAAGCCCGCCGCCGCGCTCAATCTGGAGGCGATGGCGGCCGCAACCTTGCTCACCAGCCTGGATCCGGGCGAGGTGAAGGGCGAGGCGCGCTTCCATGCGGCGATGCGCGAGATTTCGGGCAATGCGTTCCGCGCCTATCGCGGGCTGGTCTATGAGACGGAGGGTTTCCGCACCTTCTTCCGCCAGTTCACCCCGATCAACGAGATTGCCGGCCTGAAAATCGGGTCGCGTCCCGCGAGTCGCACCAAATCGGACCGGATCGAGGATCTGCGCGCCATCCCCTGGGTGTTCAGCTGGGCGCAGGCGCGCGTGATGCTGCCGGGCTGGTACGGCGTGGGCCATGCGCTGGCCGAATTCGAGGACAAGGCGCTCCTGAAGGACATGGCCGCACGCTGGCCCTTCTTCCAGACGACGCTCGCCAATCTCGAGATGGTGCTGGCCAAATCGGACATGGCGATCGCCGAACGCTATCTCGGCCTGGTCGAGGATCAGGCCGCGGGAATGGCCATTTTCGGCGAGATTCGGAAGGGCTGGGAGCTGGCGCGCGACAATCTGCTGGGCCTGACCGGCGACAGCCGCCTGCTGGAGAGCAGCCCCAAGCTGGAAGAGTCGGTGCGGCTGCGACTGCCCTATATCGAGCCGCTGAACCTGCTCCAGATCGAACTCATCAAGCGGCATCGCGCGGGCGAGGACGATCCCCGGATCGGCGAGGGAATTCAGCTTTCTATCAACGCGATCGCGACCGCTTTACGTAACAGCGGTTGACGTCGCGCGGGGCAGGCGTAAGGCACTGTTAACAGCCTCGGGCCCATCATGGCCTGTGAGGTTTGTGATGCGACATACATGGGGGGCCATGGTCGGGGGGGAGATCGCTGGGCGGCGTTGGCGCCTGGCGTGCATCAGCGCATGCCTGTTCTTTCTCGCCGCGCTGGCGAGCGAGTTCGTTGCCACGCAGGCTTCGAATCGCGCGGGCCTGTGGCCGGCGAACGGCATCCTGCTGGGCCTGCTGATCGCGCGTGGCCGGGACGGCTGGGATCGCTTCTGGATCATCGCGGGTGCCGTGCTCGGCAATTTCGCCTCCGCCTTCCTGCTGCACGAACCCCGCCTGCTGATCCTGCTCTTCCCCATCGCGAACGTGGTGGAAGCGGGTGGGGCGGCGTTGCTGGTGGCGCTGTTCGGCGGCATCAGCGGCGCGTTCGAGCGCATCCGCGACGTTCTGGTCTTCGCGGTGGCCTGCACGATCGCGCCCGTTTTCTCGTCCGTTCTCGGCGCGGCCGGCCTGCACTGGGCGCTGGGCGCGCCTTTCCCGCAGACGATCGTCAACTGGTACAGCGCGACCTGCCTCAGCCTCGCCATCGTGGCGCCGGCCGTGATCGTGATCAGCCGCCTGATCGAAACGGGCACGGCGCGGGACATTTCGGTCAGGCGGCTCGTCGAATCGGTGCTGCTGCTCGGGCTGGTGGCCGGAACGGCGTTCCTGATCTTCTTCGGCACGCGTCTGCCGATCCTGTTCCTGATGCTGCCCGTGGTGCTGTTCGCCACCTTCCGGATGCGACAGCTGGGTGCGGTCGTCTCGATCGTGATCGTCGCGACGATCGCCGCGCGCGCCACGGCCGAAGGCCACGGCCCGATCGCGGTGCATGGCGGCGTCGACGGAGCCGGACATCTGCTGATGCTCCAATTCTTTCTGGCGGTGACCTTCCTGTCATCCCTGCCCGTGGCCGCAGCGCTCACCCAGAGCGACCGGCGCGGCGAGGAAGCCTATCTGCTGGCCGACCATTTCAAGACCGTGGTCGAGAATATCGGCGAGGTGATCTTCCGCACCGATCGCAAGGGCCGCTGGACCTATCTCAACCCCGCCTGGGAGGCGCTGACCGGCTATACGGTGGCGCGCAGCGAGGGCCGCAGCTGGCTCGACTGGGTGGAGGAGAGCGAGCGGGCCGAGTTCAGCGAATGGGCGCAGCCCGTGCTGGACGGCGACGTGCGGAACACGCGCCGGCTGCTGCGCTTCCGCACCTTGCTGGGCGAAGTGCGCTGGATGGAGCTTTCGATCCAGGCGCTGCGCGACAGCAACGGCATGATGGCCGGCACCACCGGCACCTTGCGCGACATCGACGATCGCAAGAAGCTGGAAGAGCATGTGATGTCCGCCAAGCGCCGCGCCGAGGAGCAGGCGCGCGAGGCCACGTTGCTCGCCTCCACCGACGAATTGACCGGCCTTGCCAACCGCCGCGCCTTCCTCCGCCACCTCGAACGACAGGTGGAGGCGGCCAACGAATTCGGCTGGGCCCTGGCGGTCGCGATCTTCGACGTCGACCATTTCAAGCTGGTCAACGATTCCTACGGCCATGCGATCGGCGATCGCGTGCTGCAGCTGGTCGCCAACCGGGCGATCAGCGTGGTGCGGAGCGGCGATCTGGTCGGCCGGCTCGGCGGCGAGGAATTCGCGATCCTGATGCCCGGCGCCAATCCGGAAGACGCCACGGTGGTGGCGGAACGGCTGCGCGGAATGATCGAGCGGCCGGGGGACGCCGGCGCCGAAATCCTGCCCACCGTCACCGTCAGCGTCGGCATCGCCGCGCACAGCCGCGGACAGGATCCGGCCGAATTGCTGGCTGGCGCCGACCGCGCCCTCTATGCGGCCAAGAGCGGCGGCCGCAACCGCGTCAAGCTCGCCGCCTGATCCCCGGTTTCGGACCACCCAGCCCCCGCTCCCCGGCCTCCATCCGGCGCTTTTCCGCTCGACCCCGGATTGCGTGCGCTGCAGCATTAACGCATCCTTGAGAGGATAGGCATTAACCACATGCCTTCGTTTCCCATGATCCGGGGGGATCAACATGCTTGAGGTTGCCGCGCTCTTCTACGGCGTGATCGCCAGTTTTCTGATGGCCAGCGTTTCGCGCAACAAGCGCGAATCGCGCGGTAATCCGCCGATCGTCACGGCGTTCGGCTGGGCCATGCTGTCCTTCTCGGCGGCGATGGGCGCGATGCTGATCGTCTATGCCGCGTGGCTGATCGTGAACGGCACGGCCGGCTGATATTTTTGCAGATGCGCGGAAGCGCGCATTGGCAGCGCCGCACCACCCCTTCTCCACGCCATTACGCATCCTAAACGGTTGCGCCGCGTTGGGCCCGCATGGTGACAAAACCGCCACGCCAGGCCGCCCTCATCGTCAACGGAAAATCCCGCAAGGGACGTGAGGCGTTTCGCGACGCCTGCCGCCTGCTGAAGGACGCCGGCGTCGAGCTGGTTTCCGCCAAGGCCGTGCGCGATCCCCGCAGGCTGGACGGAGAGGTTCGCGCGGCGGTCGCCTCCGGCGTGCCGATGGTGATCGTGGGCGGCGGGGACGGCTCCATTTCCGGCTCCGTCGATCATGTCGTAGCGGAAAAGACCGTCTTCGCGCTCCTGCCCCTCGGCACCGCCAACAGCTTCGCGCGCACGCTCGGCATCCCCCTCGATATCGCGGGCGCGGTGAAGGTGATCGTGGAGGGGCAGGTGCGCCGGATCGATCTCGGCATGATCGACGCGGATTATTTCGCCAATTGCGCGGCGATCGGCATCTCTCCCCTGATCGCGAAAACCGTGCCCCACGGCCTGAAGAAATGGCTCGGCCGACCCGGCTATCTCGCCTGGGCCGCGCTGCAGATGGCGCGCTTCCAGCCCTTCACGCTGAAGGTGAGCTGGGACGGCGGCAGCGAGAGCCTGAGCGCGCTGGAGGTGCGCATCGCCAATGGCGCCTATCATGGCGGCACCGAACTCGTGGAAACCGACGTCGAGAATGGCGAGATCGTGGTGCAGGCGGTGGTGGGATCGGCGCGCACCAAATTGCTGTGGAGCTGGGGCCTCAGCCTGATCGGCCCGCAGACCGCGCGCGGCACGTTGCGCGAATTTCGGGGCAAGAGCTTCCGGGTGGAGACCATCCCGCCTTTGCCCATCTCGATCGACGGCGAAGTGCTGGCGCGCACGCCCGTTCAGGCCAGCATTTCCGAACGGGCGATCCGGATGGTAGTGCCCGCCTGATGGGCGAGATCATCAACCTCCGCACCGCGCGCAAGGCCAAGGCGCGCAAGGATGCCGACGTGAAGGCGAGCGCCAATCGCGCGCTGCATGGACGGACGACCGCGGAGAAGACCCGCGATCGGATCGAGGCCGAGCGGCTGGCCCGCGTGGTGGATGGCGCCAAGCTGGAGGGTGACGACCGATAACTCCCCTCCCTGAAAGGGAGGGGTTGGGGGTGGGTGGAAAGAAGCGGCGCGCCTCGCTTCCGGCTCCTCCCGATCCACTCTTCCCCTATCCGGCAAACGGCCCGGAGTGAGCGACCCACCCCCGGCCCCTCCCTTTCAGGGAGGGGAGAAGGAAGGGTTCGCTTTCCTTTGCCCGCCCGCGCGCTAGGAGGCTCGCTCATCCAGCGGAGACAGAGCGTGGCGATCACGATGTACGGCATCCCCAATTGCGACACCGTGAAGAAGGCGCGCACCTGGCTGGAGGGGCACGACGTCGCCTTCGCCTTTCACGATTACAAGAAGGCCGGTGTCGATCGCGCGCAGCTGGAAGGCTGGGTGGCCGAGCATGGCTGGGAGACGGTGCTGAACCGCGCCGGCACCACCTTCCGCAAGCTGCCCGAGGCGGATCGCGCCGATCTGGATGCGGGCAAGGCGATCACGCTGATGCTGGCCCAGCCTTCGATGATCAAACGCCCGATCCTCGATCTGGGCGACAGCCGGATCGTGGGGTTCAAGCCCGACATTTACGAGGCGGTGTTCGGCTGAGCCCCCCTTCTCGCCGTTTGCACTGAGCTTGTCGAAGTGCCGTTCTTTCTGTCGCCGCATAGGAAGGACGGTGCTTCGACAAGCTCAGCACGAACGGCTTTTGGAGTGAAACGCTAAAGCCAGCCCTCGGCCTTGTACCACGCCGCCGTGTCCGCCAGTCCCTGCGCCGTCTCCACCTGCGGCTGCCAGACCTCTTCGGGCGGGCGGCGGGCGGGGAGGACCGTCCAGTCGGGGTGGCAATAATAAGCCAGCCGATCCGCCGTCAGCTTGGCGAGCGGGCCGGGCACATGGCGGCCGAGCCAGGATCCGGCCTTCAGCACGCCCTGCGGCATGGGCAACGGTAGCACGCGGCGACCGATCGCCTTGCCGACCAGCCGCGCGAATTCGACATGACTCCAGCCGCCTTCGCGCCCGTCATCCGGCTCGAACAGGCGCGTGATGCTGGCCGGGTGATCGAGACAATCGAGCAGCAGGCGGCACAGATCCGCCACCGCGATTACCGACAGCGCACCGGCAGGTGGCAGCGGCACCACGCCCGACTTGGCGACGCGGAACAGCTCCAGGATCTCGCGATCGCCGGGGCCATAGACGGCGGGCGGGCGGACGATCGTCCAATCGCCGCCGGATGCGATCACGCTTTCCTCCGACTCGGCCTTGGAGCGGCCATAAGCCGACAGATGCGGCTCGCGCGCGGCGAGCGAGGAGACGTGGACGAAGCGCTCGATCCCGGCGGCGAGCGCGGCGGACACCATCGCCTCCGTGCCCAGCACATTGCCGCGATGGAATTCCGCCTCGCTGCCGTTGATGACGCCCGCGACGTGGATGACGGCCTCGCAGCCCTCGACCAGCGCGGCCAGGCCCGGCGGCCGATCCAGCGCGCCTTCCACCCATGTCACGCCCGAGCGCGGCGGCTGCGGGCGGCGGGTGAGCGCGCGCACCTTATGCCCGCGCGCCACGGCCAGATCGATCAGGTGTGCGCCGACGAAACCGGTGCCGCCCGTGATCGCGATGCGGCTCACACCAGCACCAGATGATCGCGGTGGACCATCGCGGAGCGTGGCGCGTAACCGAGCAGATCGGCCTGCGCATCGTTGCGGCGGCCGACGATCTTCGCGGCATCGGCCGCATCATATTCGGCAAGGCCGCGACCGAGGATCAGGCCTTCCGCATCGCTGATCTCGATCACGTCGCCGCGCGCGAACAATCCCTCGACGCGCGTGGCGCCGGCCGCGAGCAGGCTGCGCCCGTCGCGCAGCGCCTTCGCCGCGCCCGCATCGACGATGATGCGCCCGCGCGCCGTGAGCCGCCCCGCCAGCCAGGCCTTGCGGCCCTTCCGGCCGACACCGCCCCAGAAGAGCGTGCCCCGCCCGGTCTCGGCGAAACGCGCGAGCGGATGATCGACGCGGCCGGAGACGATCGCGAGATGCGCGCCGGAGCCTTGTGCGATCCGCGCCGCCTCCAGCTTCGAAATCATGCCGCCCGATCCCATGCCGGAGGCCGAACCGCCATCCGCCATCGCGCGGATGCGGGCATCGACCACGCGCACCTCTGGCACCAGAGTCGCGGTGGGATCGACGCCGGGATTGGCGGTGTAGAGCCCGTCGATATCGGAGAGCAGGATCACGCCCTGCGCGCCCGCCGCCTGCCCCACACGCGCCGCCAGACGATCATTGTCGCCGAAGCGGATTTCGGTGGTCGCGACCGAGTCGTTCTCGTTGATGACGGGGACGACGCCCAGCGCGAGCAGGCGATCGAGCGTGGCGGACGCGTTCAGATAGCGGCGGCGATCCTCCAGATCGTCGAGCGTCACCAGCATCTGCGCGGCGACGAGGCCGCGTTCGTGGAGCAATTGCGCCCAGGCGGAGGACAGACCGATCTGGCCGGTGGCGGCGGCGGCCTGCGCATCTTCCAGACTCGCGCGGCCGCCCTTGGGCAGGCCCAGCACGCGCGCGCCGAGCGCGATCGCGCCCGAGGAGACGATCGCGACCTGCTGCCCCGCATCGCGCCGCGCGGCGATATCCGCCACGACGGTGTCCAGCCAGTCGCGCCTTATGTGGCCGGCCTTGTCGACGAGCAAAGCCGAGCCGATCTTCACGATCAGCCGGGGGCATGAAGCAGGCGAAAGCGACTCGGAAATCAGAGGGGCGACCACTCGATCGCATCCTCGCCATTATCGTCTTCGCTGACCGCGCCATGCTCCGGCCCGATCTCGTCGAGCAGGCGATCCAGCACCCAATCGAGACCCGTGCCCGCCGCGCCCGACATGGGGATGACCGGGGCGCCGCTCGCCAGCTCCAGCTCGGTCGACAGCGCCTCGATCAGTTCGTCGTCCAGCGTATCGATCTTGTTGAGGACGACGAGGACGGGCTTTTCGGTCAGGCCCGCGCCGTAAGCTTCCAGTTCCTCGCGGACGATGCGGTAGCTTTCGGCCACATCCTCGTCATTCGCGTCCACCAGATGCAGCAGCACGCGGCAACGCTCGATATGGCCGAGGAAGCGATCGCCGATGCCGGCGCCTTCCGCCGCGCCCTCGATCAGGCCGGGAATGTCGGCCACCACGAATTCGCGGTTGCGATGGCGCACCACGCCCAGCTGCGGCCGGGTGGTGGTGAAAGCATAGGCGCCGACCTTCGCCTGCGCGTTGGTGACGGCGTTGATGAAGGTGGATTTGCCCGCATTGGGCAGGCCGACGAGGCCGGCATCGGCCAGCAGCTTCAGCCGCAGCCACACCCACATCTCCTCGCTCGGCCAGCCGGGACCATGCTGGCGGGGCGCGCGATTGGTGGAGGTCTTGTAGGTGGCGTTGCCGCGCCCGCCATCACCGCCGCGCAGGAAGACCCGCTTCTCGCCCGCCTTGGTGAAATCGGCGAGCACATCCTCCTTGTCCTCGGACAGGATCTGCGTGCCGACCGGCACCTGGATGACGAGATCGTCGCCGCCCGCGCCCGTCCGGTTCGAACCCGCGCCGCCATGGCCGCGCGGCGCGCGGAAATGCTGGGTGTAGCGGAAGTCGATCAGCGTATTGAGGCCGGCGACGGCCTCGAAGATCACGTCCCCGCCCTTGCCGCCATTGCCGCCGTCGGGGCCGCCATATTCGATGAACTTCTCGCGCCGGAACGACACCGCGCCCGGGCCACCCGCGCCGGAGCGGATGAAAATCTTGGCCTGATCCAGAAAATGCATGGCAGGCGCTTAGCGCCTTAGGGGCGCGGCGTCACCCGATCAGGCCGATGTGCCCAACCGTGCTCCTGCGAACGCAGGAGCCCAGAGCTGCAGGCGAAGTCACGTGAGCCCTGGACTCCGGCTTTCGCCGGAGTACGGCCAACACCCGGCAAGCGGATCACGCCGCAAGCGGCGCATTCTCCGCTTCCTCGGCCATATCCTCGCCGCGCGCGAAACGCGGGCGGATGAAGCCCTTCACATCCATCTCGACGCCACGGCCAAGGCTGTGCAGCCGGCCGGTCTCGCCGGTCGGGCGGAAGCCCAGACGACGCAGCACGCGGCCCGACGCCGGATTGTCCAGCGCATGGCTGGCGATCAGGTGCGGCAGACGCAGCGTCTCGTCGCAGGTGGCGATCAGGGCGCGGCCGGCCTCGGTGGCATAGCCCTTGCCCCAATGGGCCCGCGCCAGCCAGTAGCCGAGTTCCGGCGTACCGTTCACGCCATCGTGAATGCCGATTCCGCCGATCAGCTCGGGCGTGGAGCCCTCGCGGCGGAAGATCAGCAGGCGCGGGCGATCATGCTGCTGAGGCAGCGACAGAAACTGCTCCGCATCGCCCAGCGCATAAGGCCAGGGCGCACGCGCCAAATTACGGACCACCGCGTGGTCCCCGATCGCCCTGCTCAAAGCGGGCGCATCCTCGATCCAACCCGGCCGCAGCAGCAGCCGTTCTGTTATTGCAAACATGGGTTTACTCTCCCCGCGCTCTCGTACCGCCAGAGCATTACGCTCGAGCGACAACGACGTTTCAGGGAGACACGAAAAAGGGAGCCGGTGCGACCCGTCTCCCTGATTGTCCGCCGCAGCGGACGTTCGGGTCGCCCTTGGGACGACCCGTTTTCACGTTCGTCCGATTATTCGGCGGCGAGCGCCGTAATCACGCTGACGTACTTGCGGCCGAGCTTGCCGTCGTGAAACGACACGCGGCCCTCGGACAGCGCAAACAACGTGTGATCCTTGCCCATGCCGACGTTCACGCCGGGATAGACCTTCGTGCCACGCTGGCGGATGATGATGTTGCCGCCGATCACTTCCTGACCGCCGAACTTCTTCACGCCGAGACGACGACCGGCCGAGTCGCGACCGTTGCGGGATGAACCGCCTGCCTTCTTATGTGCCATGAGTCGCTAGCTCCTTACGCTTCGGCGGCGGCCGGCGTTTCCGCCTTGGCAGCCTTGGTCTTGGCCGGCGCCTTGTGGTCGCCGATCGCGGTGATCTTCAGGATCGTGTGATACTGGCGGTGGCCGTTGCGGCGGCGATAATTGTGACGGCGGCGCTTCTTGAAGACGATGATCTTCTCGCCGCGGCCCTGCGCCACGATCTCGGCCGAGACCACGAGGCCCTCGACCGACTTCAGCTCGGTCCCGTCGCCCGCAAGCAGAACGTCGGAAAGGGACACGGCTGCGCCGGCCTCGCCCTCGAGCTTCTCAACGACGATCTTGTCTCCGGCGGCGACGCGATATTGCTTGCCGCCCGTGCGCACGATTGCGAACATGGGCCTCATCTTCTTTCAAATCTGGATCGCGCGCCAAATGGCCACCGAGGGCGCACCCCGCGCGAGAAGCGGCGCAGCTAGGTTATCGTCCCGATTCTGTCAACCCGAGTCCGCATGATCGTCATGAAGATGCCGTTCCGGACCGGCGGGTGACGAAACGATCAGAGGCCGATCAGGGCGCGGTGGCGCTCCGGACGCGGCCATTCTCCTCGATGAACTTCTGGAAGCAGCCGGACTGGCCGAAGCTGCCGATCGGATTGCAGCTGTTCGGAATCCCCTGACGGTTCACATATTCCAGCACCTTGGCGGTGCCGGCCCAGCTGCCGTCGCGCGCGGCATTATATTCCTGCTTCCGGAGATTCTCCGGGATCCGGTAGCGCTCGCTCTCCGGCTGGCGCGCGCAGACCACGATCTCGTCGCCCGAACTGCGCGGGCACGGATCATTGCCATAGACGACGAGCGTGGAGACCCGCGTGGGCGGCGCGCCCTCGACCACCTCGGCGGACAGCGGGGCGACGGGCGCCGTGGCCAGCGCCGCCATCAGGAAAGCCGCCGCCAGACGGAGCATCTTACTGGTTACCCTTCACCACGGCGCGGATGCCGGTATCGCCGGTCGGCTCGGTATCGGTGGGCGAACGGGTCGAATCGGCCTGCGCCTTCCGCTCGTCACGCGCCTGGTTCATCAGCTTGGACCAGCAGCCGGTCCAGCCGCCGCCGCCCGTGGACGAGCAGCTGGAGGTGCCGCTGGCGCCGACATATTCCAGGCTCTTGGCGCGATCGGCCCAGCGATCGTTCGGGCCGGGATTGGTCGTCCGCAATTCCTCGGGGATGCGATAGCGCTCGCCCTCGGGCTTGCGCGCGCAGACCACGATCTCCTCGCCCGCCTTGGTCGTCGGGCAGGGATCCTTGCCATAGACGATCAGCACGCGCTCGTTGGCCTGCGCGGCGGCGGGCGTGGCGAACCCCAGGCCACCGAAAGCGGCGGCGGCCGCTGCGGCGGCGATCAGAAGCGGCTTCGACATAAGCTCAGGCTTTCCTGCTGGAGAAAGACGAAACGCGCGACAGGCGGCTCATATCCGCTTCGAAATCGCGATGGCGGCGCGGCAACCCATGCGGATCGCGGCCGAGAGAACGGGATAAGCCGGCGCGCGCTCGGCCCCGGCGGCGATGGCGGTCTCGCGATGTTCGACCTCCTCGGCCTGGAACTCGGCGATCATCGTGCCCAGCTTCGGATCATGCGGGCCGAGCGTGCGGCGCTGATCCTCGTAATGAAGGTCGATCTCGGTTTCGATCGCGGCGGTGCAGGCCATCGCCGCCTCGGGCGAGATCAGGGCCGTCACGGCACCCAGCGCATGACCCGCCACATGCCAGACCGGCGCGAGCAAGGTCGGCCGCACGCGCCGCTCCGTCATCAGGGCGTTGAAGCGGGCGAGGTGATTCTGCTCCTGCGCCGCCATGCGCGCGATGGCGCGCGATGCCGGATGGCGATCGCCCAATATGGCGAGCTGGCCCGCATAGATGCGCGTCGCGCCGAATTCGCCCGCCTGATCGACGCGGATCATCGCGTCGCGCTCCCGCTTGGAGGGAGGGATTAGCGGGCCGGGCGCGTCAGACATAGCGCCCATATGGCGATCCCGCCGGCCAGCGAGAAGAGGGCATTGAAGCCCGCCATGCTGATTCCGCCCAAAGTCCAGGCTGCGGTGTCGCAGCGGATCAGGGGGGCGGCGAGCAACGCCTTCAGCGGATCGCCGCTGCCGAGGCTGACGCTGGTGCAGCGGGTGAAGCCCGACCACCAATGATATTCGACGCCCGCGTGAAACACGCCGATCGCGCCCGAGGCGAGGATGGCGAGCCCCGCCAGCAGGGTGAGCGCGCGCGAAATGCCGGGCGTGCCGCGCAGCAGGATCGCGAGGATGGCGAGCGGCAGCGCGGTATAATGCGCCCAGCGCTGCCAGTGGCACATCTCGCACGGCGGATAGCCGCCGATCAGCTGGAAGCCCCAGGCACCCGCCAGCAGGGCCGCAGGCACGAGCAAGGCCAGCGCGCGGGCCGGCGCCAGCATGCCCGCGCGGCCGCCGGAATTCCCCACGCCCACCATCGCCGCCATCAGCGCTTGCGCGTCTTCGCCGCGCCGGGCGCCGGCACCGCGTCCGCCAGCGCCGTCTGCACGGTCGGCGTCGCCAGACGGGCGATCGTCTTCACCGCATAATCCAGCTGGAAATCGGTGATGTTCGCCTTCTTCAGCTGCTCGGCCGTCTGCTCGAAGCGGGGATCGGTCTTGTCGTCCGCCTCCAGCAATTTGTCGTCGGCCTTCACCTCGTTGATCAGGTGATGGCGCAGATCCGATTCGCGCATCCGCGGGCGACCGCGCCGATCCGGATCGGTGATCTGCGGCACGACGATGTCGGGATCGATCCCGCCTTCCTGCACCGACCGACCCGACGGCGTGTAATATCGCGCGATCGTGAGGCGCAGCGCGGTATCGTCGGTGAGCGGCATCACCGTCTGCACCGAACCCTTGCCGAAGCTGCGCTCGCCCAGGATCAGCGCGCGCTTGTGATCCTGCAGCGCACCGGCGACGATCTCGGCCGCCGACGCCGTGCCCGCATCCACCAGCACCACCACGGGCAGGCCGTGCGCATCGTCGCCCGGCCGCGCATAATAACGCTGGATATCCGTCTTTTCGCGGCCGCGCTGCGAGACGATCTCGCCATGATCGAGGAAGCTGTCCGACACCTCGATCGCCTGATCCAGCAGGCCGCCCGGATCGGCGCGCAGATCGACGACATAGCCGAGCGGGCGATGGCCGAGCGCCTTGTCGATCGAGACGAAGGCGGCGCGCACGCCGGGGCCGGTCACCTTGGAGAAGCTGTTGATGTTGATGATGCCGACATCACCCTTCACCTCCCACTTCACCGCCTTGATTTCGATGATCTCGCGCTTCAGCGTGACGTCGAACGGCTTGTCGCGGCCGGGGCGGACGATGGTGAGGCGGACATCCGTGCCCGCCGGGCCCTTCATCTTGTCGACCGCTTCGTCCAGCTGCTCGCCATAGATCAGCTTGCCGTCGACATGCGTGATATAGTCGCCGCTCTTGATGCCGGCGCGATAGGCGGGCGTATCCTCGGTGGGGGTGACCACCTTGATCACGCCATCCTCGCCCTGCACCGTCAGGCCGACGCCGCCATAATTGCCCTCGGTCGTCGTCTTCATATTCTTGAAGTCGCGCGCGTCGAGGTAGGAGCTGTGGGGATCGAGGCTGGCGAGCATGCCGTCGATCGCGCCCTTGATCAGCGTCTTGTCATCGACCTTGTCGACATATTCGGCCTTCACCCGCTCGAAGATCGACATGAACTGGTCGAGCTCCTTGTAAGTCTCGACTTCGTTCGCAGCCGTGCCGGCCGTGAAAGCCGGGATCAGCGCCATCGCCGCGACAAGGCCGGCGCTCTTCAGCAACAGGGATCTACGCATCGCCATCCTTCTCGAACATCCAACCTTTCTAGCGGCTTTATGGATCACAAGAAACATGGGGGTGGATTGGGCCTTCAGATCCGCGGCGGAGCGCACCGCCCTCCCCTCAGTCCCGTTCGTGCTGAGCTTGTCGAAGCACCGACCTTCTTCTCCCGACAGAAGAGAAGGACAGCCCTTCGACGGGCTCAGGGCAAACGGTGGAAAGAGGAGAGCCCTTACCGCTGCAACCGATCCGCCATCGCGACGATATCGACCGGCCGGCCATCGTGGCGCAGTTCGATCAGCAGCCGCCGCCCGGACCGGCCGATCGCGGCGCCCTGCAGCAGATCCGTGCCCAGATCCGTGGACGCGCGCGACAGGCCTGCGATCAGGCTGGTCCAGCCATGGCCGTGATCGAGGATGACGATATCGCCATAATTGCGGAATGGCCCGGCATAGAGAACGTGCCCCGCCGCCGGCGCCACGACCGACAGGCCCGGCGAGGTGGCGAGCGCGAGGCCGCGCGAGCGGACGCCGTCATGATCGCGCTCGTCCGTCCCCGCGACGACGCGGCCGAAGCGGGGCAGCGCATAGGCGCCCGCCCCACGGCTCGCTGGAGCGGACGGCGCACCGGGCGGAAGCATCGGGCCGGGCAACGCGGCCAGCCGGGCCGACACCTCCTGACTGCGCTGCGATTCGCCGAGAGCTTCGCCCAGGGACGCACGTTCCTCGGCCAGCCCGCGCAGCCGCTCCCGCTCCTGCTCGGCCGCATCGGCGAGGATCGCGTTGCGCTCGACCAGATCGAGGCGGGAGCGGGCCAGCAGCAGGCGCCGCTGATCGAGCAGGCGGCGCGATGCCTCCAGGGCCGCGACGGCCCGGATGCTGTCCTCGCGCAACGCCTTCCGCCGGATGAGTTCCTCGGCCAGCGCCGCATTCTGCGCGGCGATGCGCGCGCGCATGTGGCGGATCAGGATCGTCAGATGCGCGGCATCGGAGACGCTCGCCCCGCTCGCCAGCGCCACGGCCGGCGGACGGCGCGCGATCCGGGCGAGCGCCGCCGTCATCCCCACCAGCGGCGCACGCGTGTCCGCGACGCGGACCGCCTGCGCTTTCTCGGCAGCAATCGCCTCCTGCGCGCGGGTGCGGGCTTCGCGCATGCCGGCCTCCGCCTCCGCCAGTTCGCGCGCGAGATCGGCCGCCTGCTCGTCCGCGTGCGCGACGGCGGCGGCGCTGCGATCGGCCTGCGACGAAAGCGAGGCGGCGCGCTCGGCCGAAATGGCTTCCGCCTCCCGCGCCCGCTGCAGGGCGCGCGCGGTATCGCTCTCCACGGCGGGCGCGGCGATCGCCGCCGTCGCCAGCAGCCAGACGGGCAGGAGCGCCCTCATCCCTCGCGATGATAGGGATGGCCGGCGAGGATGCTCGTCGCGCGCCAGAGCTGCTCGGCCAGCATCGCGCGCGCCATCATGTGCGGCCAGGTCATCGCGCCGAAGCTGATGAGCAGGTCCGCCCCCGCGCGCTCGGCATCGTCGAAGCCGTCGGCGGCGCCGATCAGGAAGCGCGCCTCGCGCACGCCATCGTCCCGCCAGCGGCCGAGACGCGTGGCGAAAGCGAGCGAGCCGAGCGGCGGCCCCTTCTCATCCAGCATGATGGTGACGGAAGACGTGGCCAGCGGCGGCACGCGGCCGCCGCGATCGGGCAGTTCGGTGATTTTCGTGGGCCAGGACACGCGATCGAGATAGCGCGCGACCAGCTCCGCCTCGGGCCCACGGCCGATGCGCCCGCGGGCGACGATATGAAGCAGCACGCGGGTCTAGATCGTCAAAATCAGGCGGTGCCCAGGCCCGGCTCGGCGCGGCCGGGCGCATCGCCGAACGCCCACATCCGCTCCAGATTGTAGAAGCTGCGGACTTCGGGGCGGAACAGGTGGACGATCACGTCGCCCGCATCGATCAGCACCCAGTCTGCCGTCGGCATACCCTCCACGCGGGGGCTGCGGCCGGTCGACGCCTTGATCTTGTCGACGAGCTTGGCGGCCATGGACCCGACCTGGCGGCTCGAACGGCCGGACGCGACCACCATATAATCGGCGATGCTCGACTTGCCCGACAGCGGGATCGAGACCGTCTCGACAGCCTGGTCGTCGTCCAAGGAGGCGAGGACCATGTCGTGGAGAGTGTCGCTACTGTCGTCCGGTTCGGACGGAGTCAGCGGTTGGGCGGCAGCAGGCAAGGAACCTCCTAGGGAAGCACGCGGCGCGTCAACCTGTCGCGCGGCGTCGGGTGTGGGGAAGATGCGAACCAGGCGGGCCTCATGGCGCGCGCCTGCGTCGCGGATCGTGGGTCAGGACGGAATCGCAGCAGCACAAGCGCCGGCGTACTCCACTTCGTCCAGTAAAACTCCTGGCCTGCGGGCCGGACGAAGCGCCGCAGCCACCCCATCGCAGGTGCGGTGAGGGCGACGTGATCATAACCCGGACGGGCGATCACCGCAATCGGCATGGTGCGCGCGATCCGGCGCCAGTCTTTCCAGCGGTGAAACTGCGCCAGATTGTCCGCGCCCATGATCCAGATGAAGCGCCGGCGCGGATAGAGGCGGACGAGCCGGACGAGCGTATCGACCGTGTAGCGCGTGCCGAGCCGCGCCTCGATCGCGGTGGGGATGATTCGCGCGCCGCGCGCCATCCGCTCGGCCGAGGCGAAGCGCGCCGCCATCGGCGCCATGTCGCTGGCGCCATCCTTCAGCGGATTGCCGGGCGAGACCATCCACCACACTTCGTCCAGCCCCAGCGCCTCCAGCGCCGCGAGGCTGATCGCGCGATGCCCGCCATGCGCAGGATTGAACGATCCGCCGAAGAGGCCAGTCGGCCGACGGGACCCGCTCAAGGCCGGATCTGTCCTTCCCCGCGCACGAGCCATTTGTAGGTCGTCAGCCCTTCCAGCGCGACCGGGCCGCGCGCATGCAGCCGGCCGGTGGAGATGCCGATCTCCGCGCCCAGCCCGAATTCGCCGCCGTCGGCGAACTGGGTGGACGCGTTCCACATCACGATCGCCGAATCGACCTCGGCCAGAAAGGACTCGGCAGTCGCTTCGTCCTCGGTGACGATCGCGTCGGTATGGTGCGATCCGTGCGCGGCGATGTGCGCGGTGGCGCCGGTGACGCCGGTGACGAAGGTGACGGCGAGAATGGCCTCCAGATATTCGGTGTCCCAATCCGCGTCGGTGGCGGGAATGGCGCGCGGCTCGATCGCGCGGATCTCGTCCGTGCCGCGCAGTTCGCAGCCGGCATCGGCGAGCGCGGCGAGGATCGGCGCGGGATCGGGATAAGCGCGATCGATCAGAAGCGTCTCGGTCGCGCCGCAGACGCCGGTGCGGCGCAGCTTGGCGTTGACCGCGAGCGCGAGCGCCTTGGCCGGATCGGCCGCGCGATCGATATAGAGATGGTTGATCCCGTCGAGATGCGCGAGCACCGGCACGCGCGCCTCCTCCTGCACGCGCGCGACGAGGCCCTTGCCGCCACGCGGAATGATCACGTCGATCAGCCCCTGCGCCGTCAGCATCGCGCCGACCGCCGCGCGATCGGTGACGGGGACGAGCTGGATCGCATCCGCAGGCAGCCCCGCCGCCTCCAGCCCCGCGACCAGACATTCGTGGATCGCGCGATTGCTGGCGCGCGCTTCCGATCCGCCGCGCAGGATCACGGCATTGCCCGCCATCAAAGCGAGCGCGCCGGCATCGGCGGTGACGTTCGGGCGGCTTTCATAGATGATGCCGACCACCCCCAAGGGCACGCGCACGCGGCTGAGACGAAGGCCGTTCGGCCGATCGACCCGATCGATCACCGCGCCGACCGGATCGGGCAGCGCCGCCACATCCTCCAGCGCCCCGGCAACGCCGGCAAGGCGCGTCTCATCGAGCAGCAGCCGATCGAGCATCGCCGAGGACAGGCCGGCGGCGCGGGCGCGCGCCACATCGTCCGCATTGGCGGCGAGGATGGCGGGCGCCCGCGCGCGCAGGATGCGGGCCGCGTGGACCAGCGCCTCCGCTTTCTTCGCCGATGGGCTGCGCGCCAGCACCACGGAGGCGGCGCGGGCGCACGCCGCCATGTCCTGGACGAGGGCGGCTGCATCGATGGGAAGCGCGTCAGTCATGATCACCGTCTCTAGCACGCGCGCGAACGGAGCCTAGCAGGCGCTTTTTCTTGGGCGCCTGAAAGTTTCACCCGTGATTGGCATCGGCCGCCGAAAACTGGCGCCGGTTGCGATGCAGCATCGCACGCGGGCCGCTTTTCGCCCCTTGGAAGCAATTGGCACGATCCCTGCTGATGGGAAGGCATCCCCGATCGGAACGGTCCGACCGGATCACAGATGAAGGAATGTCCCATGTTTTCGACCAAGAGCTTCGCGTCCGACCTCGTCGTCGCCGTCCTCGGCTTCGCCGCCAGCGCGACCTACCTGCTCGCCGCCGCCGCGCCCTTCGCGCACCTCGCCGCCTGACCCTTCCGGAGAGGGAGACCCATCATGGCAACCTTGCCGAACCAGAGTGCGGACAGCCGGGCCGATCGCCCCCATCGCGACAATCTGCTCGGCGTCTGCGCGACGCTGGGCGAGATCAGCCGGATCGATCCGCTCGTCTTCCGCATCGCCTTCGTGTTCGCGATCCTGGGCCTGTCGTTCGAGATGACGATCGGCGTCTATCTGATCGCCGCCCTGGCCTTCTTCGTGGCGCGTCGCTGAGCGACGCGTCACCTTTTTGCACCACTCCCTCGCACCACTCCAATCGCGACTTCAGAACCGATTGATTTGCAGTCCAAAAGGCATTAACCATTGTTAATCTTGCCGGTAGGAGCATGGTTTCCGCCGGATTAAGGCTTTCTTCATAAGCTGTGGACAAAGTCGCTTGGTGATTTCGCTTAACCTGCCCGCCGCCACGGCACTGCTGGCTGTCATTCTTGCGGCGATGATGGCGGCTTGCGCGCTCGGCATGCGACTGGCGCGACGGATCCCCGCCGGGGCAGCGCCCCCCACCGCCCCGGCGATCGAGAGCGCGGACAGCCCGCCCCGTCCTCCGCAACTGGCCGACGATCTGGATGCGGCGATCGTGCGCGGCCAGCTCTTTCTGGTCCACCAGCCGAAGATGCGCGGGCGCGACGGCAAGATCGAGGCGATCGAGACGCTGGTGCGCTGGCGCCATCCCGAGCAGGGGCTGGTGTCGCCCAGCGATTTCATCGGCGTGGCCGAGCAGCGCGGCGAGATCCGCCGCATCACCGAATGGGTGCTGCGCCAGACGATCAACGAACAGCGCAGCCTGTCCGCCTGCGGCCACAGCCTCGCCTTCAACGTCAACGTTTCGGCCTATCTTCTGGCCGATCGCGATTTCGCGCAGTGGGTGCTGGAGACGATCCGCAGCGCCAGCGCGCCGATCGGCATCGAGATCACCGAGACGGCGATGATCGCCGATCCGGCGGGCGCGCTCCGCAATCTCCACCTGTTCGCCGACGCCGGCATCCGCATCGCGATCGACGATTATGGCGCCGGCCTTTCGAGCCTCGCTTATCTGAAGCAGCTTCCGGCGCACGAACTGAAGATCGACCGGATGTTCATTTCCGGCCTGTCCACCAGCCACCGCGATCCGCTGCTCGTCCGCTCGACGATCGATCTGGCGCACGCGCTGGAGATGGAAGTGACGGCCGAGGGCGTCGATTCGGCGGCCACGATGGCGCTACTGCGCGTCATGGGCTGCGATCTCATGCAAGGTTACCTCATCGCCAAGCCGATGCCGCTGGGCGAGCTAAGGGCATTTCTCGACACACGTGACGCAGCGGGAGAGCCCGCAATCCCCGTCGCCTTCCCATGGGCCAAGCCCCTGGCGGCGGCGGGACAGGAGACGATCGCCGAGGAGGGAGCGGCTAAAAAACAGGCTTAAGATCTATTTAACTTTTTCGCTTTACCATTGATCACGCCTCCGTTATGTGCGGTGGCGAGGGCATCGTCGTGTCCTCGCAGGAGGCCACGATGTACCGTCCGTACTAATCCCGCGAACACGCGCCACGAGCGGGAGGGATAGAATGTTCCTCTTCGCAGACCCTCTTTTCTCTAGCCTCGATAAGTCTCGATCGGCGCAGCAAGACCGCCGAATCCGTGACTTGGTCTGCGTGAGACGACGCAGCGTTTTCGAAACGGGACGTCGTCACATCGCCGCCGAAATTCCCTCGGCCGGCTCCCACGCACCATCTTCTTCCGTTAACCAATCCTTGGTTATGGATTGGCGGACATGAAGATCCTCCCGAATCTCGCCTTCGAGCGGTTTGTCGCGATGTTGCTCTGCGCATTTGTCGCAGCGGCACCCGTTGCGGCCGCTCCAGGAATCACGCCTGCCCAGATCGACAAGGAAGTCGTTCGCGGACGGGCGCTTGTGATGTCCGCGCCCCAACAGGCGTTGGCGCAGGCCGACAAGATCGACGCGCTGTCGTCGCAGCTGTCAGACCCCAGGGAGCGCATCCTTGGCAACGCCGCAGCGTCCGGGCTGCGTGGCGCGGCTCTGATCAGCCTCTATCGCCCGGCAGAAGCCGGCCGCGTGGTCGATACCGCGCTGCGTGGCGCCATTTCCAAAATCACGCCCGATCCGCCCGTTGCCGGCGATCTGCTGACGGTCCGAGCATCCGTCGCGGCGAGCAATGGCGACGTCGAGCGATCCCTGAAGGATTCGCTCCGGGCCTTCGAGATCTTCCAGCGGACGGGGCAGCATCGCAGCGAGGCGATCGCGCTTTCCAGCATCGGCTCGGTCTATCTGATCGCCCGCGATTATCCGAACGCGCTCCGTTATTATCAGCAGGCGGCGGAAACCTATCAGGCCGATCCGTTCCTGCTCGTTTCCGCGCATGGCAATCGCGGCGTCGCGCTGATGGAACTGGGCCGATATCCGGCGTCGGAGCGCGAATTCAACATGGGCATCGCCATCGCCCGCAAGGAACGCAGCCCCATATTGGAGGCGCGCCTTCTGGGCGATCTTGCGAAGTCCCAGATCGCGGCGGGCAATATCTCGGCGGCCGATCAATCCGTGAGTCGCGGCCTCGAAATCCTGAACTCGCAGCCGGAAGGCGACTGGACGCCCACCCTGCTCGGCGCCGCCGCCCAGCTGGCGGAGAAGCGCGGGCAGGTGGAACGGGGCATCGGGCTGGTCGAGCGCATCTTCGCCGGCAAGGATCTGAAGGCCACCAGCGTCGAGCTGCGGCCGTTCCTCGACACCGGCTACCGCCTCTACAAGGCCAGAGGCGACGACGCGCGCGCGCTGGAATATCTGGAGGCCTATAAGGTCGTCGACGATCATGCGCGCTCGATCGCGGCGTCCGCCAATGCCGCGCTGATGGCGGCGCGATTCGATTTCGCCACGCAGCAATCGCGCATCGCCCAGCTGCGCGCCAACGAAGTGCGCCAGCAGGCGACGATCGAGCAGGGCCGCGCGCGCACCCGCGCGATCATCCTCGGCGGCCTGCTCGCTCTGTTCGGCATCGTTTCCTCGCTGCTGCTGGCGGGCTTCATGTCGATCCGGCGCAGCCGCGACCGCGAGCGCGCCGCGAACGAGGAACTGAGCCATACGAATGTGGAGCTGGAAAAGGCGCTGGCCGCGCGCACCGAATTCCTCGCGACGACCAGCCACGAAATCCGCACGCCCCTGAACGGCATTCTCGGCATGACGCAGGTGCTGCTGGCCGATCGCGGCATCGATCCGCCGGTGCGCGAGAAGATCCAGCTCGTCCACGGTGCCGGCCAGACGATGAAGGCGCTGGTCGACGACATTCTCGACGTGGCCAAGATGACGAGCGGCGAGATCAAGATCGCCAAGGCGCCGATGGACCTCGCCACCCTGCTGCGCGACGCCGTCCGCGTGTGGGAAGGGCAGGCCGCGACCAAGGGGATCACGATCGCGCTGGCGGACAATGCGCCGAAGGAGATCGTGGAGGATGAGGTTCGGCTGCGCCAGATCGTCTTCAATCTGATGTCGAACGCCGTGAAATTCACCGATCGGGGCGAAGTGCGCCTGGTGGCCGAATCCATCGACGCGGACGGCGCCGAATCGGGCGAACAGCGGCTGCGGATCAGCATCAGCGATACCGGCATCGGCATTCCCGCCGATCGGCTGGACGACGTGTTCGAATCCTTCCGGCAGATCGACGGGGGCACCACCCGGCGCCACGGCGGCACGGGCCTGGGCCTGGCCATCTGCCGCAATCTGGCGCGCGCGATGGGCGGCGACGTGACCGCGACCAGCATTCTGGGCGCGGGCGCGACCTTCACGCTCGATCTCCCGCTCCAGCCCGTCGCCAAGCGGCCGGCCATCACCGCTCATGAAGGCGAGCCCAAGCGCCTGGGCGCGACCCGGCTGTTGCTGATCGAGGCCAACCCGCTCAGCCAGAGCGTGATGCGCGCGGTGCTGACCCCGCATGTCGCCTCGCTCACCGCCGTCGCGGGCGTGGACGAGGCGCTGCCCGCGATCGAGGCGGGCGAGGCCGATCTGATTCTGGTCGATGCCGCAACGATCGCCACCGATATGGCGGCGGCCGGGCGACTCGTTTCGGCGGGAAATCCCCATGGGACGCGCGTTGCGCTCTTGTGGCCCTCGCCCGAAAGGACGATTGAGGAGGCCGCCGCCGCCCACGGAGTCGACCTGTTGATTGCCAAACCCATCAATGCCGCTGATCTTCTGGCGCGTCTTGCCGCCGCGATGATCGGTGACGCATCGCCCGCCGGCATCGCGGCGTGAACGGCCCGGACAGGCGACCATGAACATTCTTTTCGTTGAAGACGACGCCATGAACCGCCGCGTGGTGCGCGACATGCTCACCGTCGCGGGCGCCAACATGGACGAGGCGCCCGACGCCGAGACCGGCCTGCGGATGATCGACGAGCGCGATTACGACATCGTGCTGATGGACCTGCGCATGCCGGGCATGGACGGGCTGACCGCGATCCGCCATCTGCGCGCCCGCCCGGATGCGAAGGCGAGCGTGCCGGTGATCGTCGTCACCGCCGACACCGCCGTCGACATCTGCCAGAATTGCGTGGACCAGGGCGCCGACGAGGTGATCCTGAAGCCTGTCGCGATGAGCAAATTGTTCGACGCGATCGGCCGCCTGATCGCGCGCGGCAACCAGTCGATCGTGCTGGCCTGACGACCGATCGACGCGGGCCACGCCCTAAAATCGTTCGTGCTGAGCCTGTCGGGGCCTGTCCTGAGCGCCTGCCTTGGCAGGCAGTCGAAGGGCACCGTTCTTTTTCTACGATCGGAAGAGAGAAGAACGGCACTTCGACAGGCTCAGTGCGAACGGAAAAAAGTGATTGTCGGCCGAACTTTCCGTTGGTCCGCCTTACCCGCTCAGTCTCTCCGCGTGGCGAAGAAGGCGCGAAGTTGTTCGGCCGCCTCGCCCGCGCCGATGCCCGCATAGACTTCGGGCCGATGATGGCAGGTCGGCTGCGCGAACAGGCGTGGGCCGTGCGCGACCGCCCCACCCTTGGGATCCTCCGCCGCATAATAAAGCCGCGCGAAGCGGGCGAGCGCGATCGCGCCCGCGCACATCGCGCAGGGCTCCAGCGTCACCCACAGATCGCACTCGTCTAGCCGGGACGTGCCGAGCGCGAGCCCCGCGCGGCGGATCGCGACGATCTCGGCATGGGCGGTGGGATCATGATCGGTCCGCATCGCATTGGCCGAGGTAGCGACCACCTCCCCCGCACGCGTCACCACCGCGCCGACCGGCACCTCGCCCGCCGAGGCGGCGGCAGCGGACAGATCGAGCGCGAGGCGCATGGGGGCGGGAAGCGGGAAGGCCACACCTTGCTTTAGGGGGGGCGGCGGGAAACGGAAATGCAGGATAAGCGAGGCGCACTTTGGAACTCTCCCTCCGTCATCCCGGACTTGATCCGGGATCCCGCTTCTTCTTCGTCCCCCCGAGAGAAAGGCAGCGGGACCCCGGATCAAGTCCGGGGTGACGGGTGAGAAATGCCCGCACGGAAAGCGACCCTCGCCAGCACAGCTACATCGGTGAAGCCTGGGTGATCACGATCTTCGAGACCTGATCCGGCCCATAGACCTGCCGGGCGGCCTCCCCCAGCACGCGGCGGAACATGTCGACATTGGGCAGCATGCCGTCCGGCCCGCTCGCCATCGGCGCCTTGAAGGTGCGGAGCGTGGTCGCGTCCAGCAGCAAAGGCAGGCGATCCTTGATCCCGGCGGCGCTCTCGCCCGACACTTCCAACTGCGCCTCGAACTGGACATAGCCGGCGAGATGCCCGTCGGCCGACACCAGCGGCGAGACGATCGGGCCGGTGGGCAGGAAGATGCGCGTGCTGGCCCGCGCGATCAGCGGCTTGCCGCCGAGCAGCCGCGCCGTGCCATAGGCCGCGCTGCCGCCGACCGCGAGACCGAGCACCGCGACCGCAGGCACCACGAACAATGTCTTCATGTCCCCCGCCCCGGCCCTAGAATTGAAAGCTGGCGTCGCGCGGCAGGACCGAAGGCTCGGCCAGCACGACGATGGTGATGCGCCGGTTTTCCGGCCGGTCGGGACGCTCGGCATCGATCGGCTGGGTGCCGGCCTTGGCGACGACCTCGGAGAAGCGATCGGCGGGCAGCCCGGCGGCGACCATCGCCGCGCGCGACGACATGGCGCGCGCGGACGACAATTGCCAGTTGGTATCGCTCTGCGCGCCGCCCACCGAATCCGTATGCCCCTCGATCGCGATCTGGCCGCCCGAATTGGCGAGCTTCTTCGCGACGCGCGCCAGCAATTCGCGGCCATAGGCATTCAGCGTGGCGGTGGGGCCCGAGAAGATGCTCTGCCGCGCCGTATCCATCAGGCTGATGCGGATGCCGTCGCGCACGGGATCGACGCGGATCTTCGCCTTGGCCCCGGCGGACGCTTCGGGCGGCGGCTCCAGCGCGATCATCATCTCGTCCGCGAAGATGCGCTGCGAGGCTTCGGGAATATCGGCCGTGCCGCCCCGCGCGGCGCCCTTCGATCCCGCCTCGGCGCTCGCCTCGCCCCGCGCATCGCTGGAATCGGATTGCGCGCGCCGGCGGCGGCCGCCGATGCCAGGATCCGAGCCGGGCTGCGACGTGAGCGTGGCGGCCGGATCGGAATTGACCGAGGCGGTGGAGAAATATTCGGCCAGCCCCTTCAGGCGGCCCTTGTCCGGATTGGAGATCAGCCACAGCAGCATGAAGAAGGCCATCATCGCCGTGACGAAATCGGCATAGGCGATCTTCCACGCGCCACCATGATGCGGCGGCTTGACGTGCCCCCCCCGGCGACGGCGGACGACGATCCTCGGTTCGGCGCGATCAGAGTCGAAGCTGGCCATGATCGCTCACGCTCCCTCGAAACGGCCGTGCAGCCGCTGCTGCATTTCGGCGAGACGGACACCGCCCAGCGCCGCGACCGGATCCTCGCCCCCCGCGATCCGATCGAGCAGGCGGCCGCATTCCTCGACATGCTGGGCGAGGAAATCGAACGACTGCAAGTGCGCCGCATAATCCTGCACGAAGCGGGGATCGGACACGACGACGAGGGCGAGCGCCTCGACACCGTCACGCGCGGCGCGCAATTCGGCCGCGATCGCGCGCAGGGGATCGGCGTGGATCATGTGAGCTCCCCGAACACCCGTTCGATCTTCTGCTTCAGCGCGGCGGGCACGAACGGCTTCACCACATAATTGTTCACGCCCAGCGCCGCCGCTTTCTCCACCACGCTGCGATCGGCCGAGCCGGTGAGCATGATGAAGGCGGTCCGGTTGATCGCGGGATCGCCGCGCACGGCCTCCAGGAATTGCAGCCCGTCCATCTCCGGCATGTTGTAATCGGAGATGACGAGATGGACCCGATCGGCCTTGATCGCCGTCAACGCCTCGGCGGCGCCGGACGTATCGCGCACGTCCTTGAAGCCGAGATCCTGCAGCGAGCGACGGATCATCGCGCGCATGCTGGTCTGATCGTCGACCACCATCACCTTAATTGTCGAGGCGGCAGGCATTCTGCACTCCTTGGGAAGCGGGGCACCGCCTGGGGCGGCTGATGCGCCGGACCGGCGCGGACGGGGACGCGCACATCATGCCGCAAGCCCGCGATAGGCCGATTTGGCCTGCCCCTTCGGCTGGCCGATCAGCGCATCGATATCCAGGATGAGCGCGATCGATCCGTCGCCCAGCACCGTGGCGCCACCCAATCCCCGGATGGGATGCAGATTTTCCTCGAGGCTCTTGATCACCACCTCGCGGCGGTTCTCGATCGAGTCGATCATCAGGCCGACATGGCCGAAATCGTCGCTCTCGACGATGATCACCAGCGAGCGATCGGCCTCGTCTGGCTCGCCGCCTTTCAGCCCGAGAATGTCGCTGATCCGCTTAACCGGAATGTAGCTGCCGCGCAGGAAGATCACCTCCGATCCGCCGGTGAGCGCCGTCACCTGACCGGGCTCGGGCTTGATCGTTTCCACCACGTTGGTGAGCGGCAGCACGAAGCGCTGGCCGCGCAGCTTCACGATCATCCCATCGAGGATGGCGAGCGTCACCGGCAAGGCGACGCACATCTCCGTCCCCTTGCCCGGCACCGAATGGATTTCGAGCCGGCCACCGAGCGCCGTGACGTTGCTGCGCACCACATCCATGCCCACGCCCCGCCCGGAAATGGACGAGATGCTGTTGGCGGTGGAGAAGCCGGGCGTGCAGATCAGGCCATCGATCTCCTCTTCGGAGAGGACGGCGTCCGGCCCGATGATGCCGCGCTCGATCGCCTTGGCACGGACGCGCGCGCGATCGATGCCGCGCCCGTCGTCGATCACCTTGACGAGGATGCGCGTGCCCTTCTGCTCGGCCTCGACGAGGATACGGCCGACCGGCGGCTTGCCCGCCGCGATCCGCTCCTCGGGCGATTCGATGCCGTGATCGACGGCGTTGCGGATCATGTGCGTGAGCGGATCGCCGATCTTCTCCAGCACGCCCTTGTCGACCTCGGTCATCTCGCCGCTGGTTTCCAGCACGACCTGCTTGCCCGTCTCGCTCATCAGATCGCGCAGCATGCGCGGGATGCGCGAGAAGACGTGGCGGATCGGCTGCGCGCGCAACGACATCACACTGTCCTGGATCTGGCGCGTGAGGCGCGAGAGTTCGGGCAGCTCGATCCGCTCCTGATCGGCCGGCTGCAGCCGATCGGACAGGATCGATCCGTGGATCACGAGTTCGCCGATGAAGTTCAGCAGCTCGTCCAGCTTGCTCAGCTCGACACGGACCGTCTGGCCCGACTGGGCGGCGGCAGGCGCCGGAGCCGCCGCCGGCAGCGGCGGCAGGGCCGCCGCGACAGCCGCGACCGGCGCAGCGGGCACGGGCTGTTCCGCCACGGCTGCCGGGGCGGACGCGGGCGGCGCGGCGGCCGGAGCGGTCATCCCCGCAGGATCGCGATGCACATCCACCTTCGAATGGGCGGTGACGAAATCGAAGCAGTCGAGAATGTCCGCCTCGGGCACCGTGCCCGGCACGCGCAGCGTCCAGCCGAAATAGCATTCCTCGGGATCGAAGTCGCGCAGCGCCGGGAGCGTCGACAGATCGACCTCCTCGATCGTGGCGCCCTTCTCCTCCAGTTCGCGGATCAGCAGCAAAGGCTCCCCGCCATGGGCGAGGGCGGTGGCGGAGGGCGCGAAATGGACCAGCCAGGGCGCCACCTGCTCGACGGCGGGCGCATCCGCGACCGGGCCGTCGCCGAAGAAATCGAGATCGATCACCACGGGCACGAAGCCCATTTCATCGGCCTCCGGCTCGGGCGCCGCCTGGGCCGCGACGGGCGGCGGAGCGGCGACAGGCGCGGCCGCCGGGGCATCGGCGACCAGAAGCGCGTCCAGCGCGTGCGAAGCGGCCTCGTCATTCGGCGGCGTCGAACCATCGCGCGCGGCGGCGACATGATCGAACAGCACGTCGAACGCGGTGAGCATCACCTGCATCACGTCCGGGCGCGGCAGGATGCGATTGCTCCGCATCTCGTCCAGCACATTTTCGAAACGATGCGAGAAGCCCAGCAGCGCGCTGAAACCGAACGCGCCCGATCCGCCCTTGATCGAATGAACCGCGCGGAACACGCTGGCGACGATATCGGGCGAATGCTCACCCTCGTTGATCGCGGTGAGCCCTTCCTCGGCCGCCTGCAGACCCTCGGTGCATTCCTCGAAGAAGATCGCCCGGATCGCGTCCAGCTCGTCGTCGGCGCCGCTCACGGGCACACACGGCGGATCGCCGTTCCCAGCTTTTCGGAATCGAACGGCTTGGTGATCCAGCCCGTGGCGCCGGCCTTGTGGGCACGCGACTTCTTCTCGTCCGAAAATTCGGTGGAGAGGACGAGGATCGGCACGCGGCGGAACTCGTCCAGCGCGCGCACCGCCTCGATCAGCTCGAACCCGTCCATCTTGGGCATATTGATATCGGTTATGAGCAGATCGGGCTTCACCTCGTGCATCCGGGCGAGGCCGACCTCGCCATCCTCGGCGGCTTCGATGTGATAGCCCTGCTGCGTCAGGGACGATGCCAGCAGCATCCGCATGCTGGCCGAATCGTCGACCGTGAGAATGACCTTACCCATGTGCGGGGCCCTCTTTGTCCGTCTCGATGGAGTCCAGGCCGAGCTGGCGGCCGAGTTTGCAGCCGATCGCGCGCGCGACCAGCGCGTCGCTGGCGGGCGCGATCGCGAAGGAGCGCCCGGCCGCATCGGCATCCGCCTTCGCGCAGACCAGCAACTGCAGCACCGCCTGGCCGACGACATCGACGGCCGATCCGTCGACGATCAGATCCGCACCGCGATCGGCATGGTCGAGAAAGGATGCGAGAAGCCCCGGCGCGACTTTGGTCGAGCAATGGGCGGGCAGCGTGATCATGCCTCTGATCCCCCTGTTGAATGGTATTTTGACGGGCGCCTCAGATCGCGCGGAGCGGTTCGCGGAACTGCTCCTGGGCGCGATCGAGCGAGCTTTCGAGCTGCGAGAAGGACGGCGCGTAGGCGGACGGCGTCATGCGGCGTGCCAGCTCGATCGCGACCTGCGGCGGCAAGCCTTGCGCGTGCGCGGTGATCGCCGTCTTGATGATCGAATAGGGCTTGGCGTCCGCATCCACGATCTGGTGCAACTTCGAGGCGATCGGCCCGACGAAGCAGTAAGAGAGCAGCACGCCGAGGAAGGTGCCGACCAGCGCGCCGCCGATCATCGCGCCCAATATGTCGGTCGGCTGATCGATCGAGCTCATCGTCTTGATCACGCCCAGCACGGCGGCGACGATGCCCAGCGCGGGCAGGCCGTCGGCCATCACCTGGATCGCATGCTGTGGCGCCAGCTCCTCGGCATGGTGACGCTCGATATCGCCTTCCATCGCCTCCGACAGCTGATGCGGATCATCGAAGCTGACCGTCATCATCCGCAGATAATCGCAGAGGAAATCGATCAGCTGGCCGTCCGCCAGCAGGCGCGGATAGCGCGAGAAGATGTCGCTGCTTTCCGGCTGATCGATATGGTTCTCGATCTTGGCGGAGCCGCCCTTGCGGAACAGCAGCAGCAGCGAGAACATCAGGGCGAGCAGATCGCGATAGTCGCCCTCCGTCCAGCGCGGGCCGCGGAACGCGCGCAGCGTGCCGCCCCACGCCTTCCTGATGATCGCGCTGGAATTGCTGAGCATGAAGGCGCCGATGCCGGCGCCCACGATCGCCATCATCTCATGCGGGAGCGCATGGAGGATGACGGCGATATTGCCGCCCGACATCAGGAAGCTGCCGAAGACGCAGACGAGGATGACGGCGACGCCGATTCCGTTGAACATGTGCTGATCCGCTTCCGTGTTGGCCGGCTGTTAAGTGGATTATAGGATGAATGCCGGGGCCGACGCGGCGCGGGACGGATTTTCCTTATCGATCAGCGTGGAGCGGAAAAAAGAAGGCGGCGTCACCGCTTCCGGAATGCGGCATCCTAGAATGAGCCTGAATCATGTCAGGGGTTGCCATGTCACTGCATGCCTATCAGCAGGCCCGCACCTTTTCCGAAACGCCGCGCACGACGGAATATCGGCTGATCAGCGAGATCACGAGCGTCATGGTCCGGGCGCGCGACGCGGGCCTGGCCGGCGTCGCCCTGATGCCGGCGCTCCACCGCAATCGCGAATTGTGGTCCACCTTCTCCACTTTGTGTCTCCACGACGCGAACGAGCTGCCGGTGGAGACGCGCTCGGGCATCGTCTCGCTCGCCTTGTTCGTCGAACGGCACACGAGCGAGGTGATCAAGGGCGCCGAGACGGTGGACGAACTGATTGCGATCAACCGCACCGTGATGGAGGGGCTGGCCATGCCGCCGGCCGCGCCGGTGGCGCGCATCAACTGAGGCGCATGAGCAATAGGTGGCACAGCGATCCCGACGGGTCGCTGTGCTGCGCGATTCCAGAGAACCGTTTGTGCTGAGCTTGTCGAAGCACCGTCCTTCTTCTCGCTGCGGCAGAAAGAACGGCACTTCGACAAGCTCAGTGCGAACGGGCAATTATAGGCGCCGCCGCAAACCATTCCAAACAGCGCGACAGCGCTCTCGGCGGCCCATCACAGCTCGCTCAGCGGGAAGATATGCGTCTCGCCCTTCGCGCGCAGCTCACGCCGCGCGATGCGGATCTTCACGCGATTCCACTTGCGGACCTCGTCCCAATCCTCGTTCAGCGAATGCGTCTTGATGATCTCGTCGATCATCAGCTGCGCGCGCGGCCCATAGAATTTGAGATGGCCGGCCGCCAGGATCTCGATGTCGTCGTGCGTCATGGTTCACAATCTCCATCCTGATCCCGACCCGGCATCCGGGCGGCGCGGCAGGACCCGCACCGCCCGGACGATCCCGGGGCTCACGCGGCCTGAAGCAGATCGACCTCGGTGGCGAGCTGGCCCAGCGACAGGACCATCACCATCTTGTCGTCCACGGGCGCGAGGCCTTCGAGGAAATCGGCCGCGCGCTCCTCGTTCACGTTCGGCGCGGGCTGCAGGCCTTCTTCCGGCAGCGAGACGATGTCGTTCACCGCATCCACGATCAGGCCGTGCAGCTGATCGCCGATCTGGACGACGATGATCACGTGGCGCGCGGTCGGCTCGATCAGGCCCCAGCCCAGCCGCGCCGACAGATCGATCACGGGCAGCACCGTGCCGCGCAGATTGACGACGCCGCGCACATGCTCCGGCACCTGCGGCAGCAGCGTGGTGGGCGACCAGGCCCGGATCTCGCGAATGGCGAGGATGTCGACGCCGAGGAACTGTTCCCCGATCTGAAAGGTGATGATCTGGCGTATCATGATGGCCTTCCTTCCTGCGAAGCCTGGTGGGACGAATTCATGCTGGGATAAGCACCTAGAACAGCTCGACATCGCCGCTGCTCGGCGGCGGCGCCTGCCGGCGGGCCGGCACCTGATCGAGACAGGATTCGATCGGCATCACGCGGCAGCGCGCCTGTCCGCGCGCGGCGCGAAACTCGATCCGGCGCGCCACCTGCCCGCCCAGATTCATGTGCCGGATCTCGATCCCGTCCTTCTCCAGGAAGTCGCGGGCGAAAGCGCCGTTGCGCGCGCCGATATCGGCCATGCCGGCGCGGAGACTTCCGCCACCATAAAGGTGCGCGCGCAGACGGGAGCGCAGCGCGCCGCGCTTCAGCATCTCGTTGACGAGAAGCTCCATCGCATAGGCGCCGTAACGCTCCTCCTGCGCGGCGCTGGCGGCGGACCCGTCAGGCTCCGCCAGCAGGAAATGGTTCATCCCGCCAATCCCCAGCATGGGATCGAACAGACAGGCGGCGACGCAGCTGCCCAGCACCGTCGTCAGTATCTCGGCGGGGTCGCGCGTCACATGCTGCGTGCCCTCGACGATCGTGATCATCCGGCGCTGTTCCGGCGCGGGACGCGGGGCGGTGGCCGTCGAGGATCCCGTCATGCGAACTCCGGCAGGGCTGAGAAGAGAGGGGGATGGATGCTGCATCATCACGCGCTGCACAGTTCGATCGCCTTGGCGGCGATGCGGCCGAGCGGCACGACGTGATTGGCCGCCTCCATCTCGATCGCGATGCGCGGCATGCCGAAGACGACGCTGGTGGATTTGTCCTGCGCGATCGTGACGCAGCCGCTGGTCCGCATCTCCAGCAGGCCGGCGGCGCCGTCCGCACCCATGCCCGTCAGCAGCACGCCCACGGCGCGGCCGCCGGCGATCTTCGCGATCGAGCGAAACAGCATGTCGACCGAGGGGCGATGACCGCTCACCGTTTCGCCTTCGCGCAGGCTGCAGAAGGGACGTTCGGGGCTCCGCAGCGTCAGGTGCCGCTCGCCGCCGGGCGCGATATAAACGTGGCCGGGCTGCAGGAACGCATCCTGGCGCGCGATCTCCACGGTGGGCAGGCATTGCTGGTCCAGCCGGTTCGCGAATTGCTGCGTGAAGGTGCCCGGCATATGCTGCACCACCACGGTCGGCGGGCAATTGGCGGGAAAGCCGCTCAGCACCTCCAGCAGGGCCTCGACCCCGCCGGTGGACGCTCCGATGCCGATCAGGAAGCCGTTGCCGTTGAAATTGAGCTGTGGCGGCATCGTGGACGCGCGGCGACGCGCGCGCGCCTGCACGCAGGTCCGCGCCGCATCGCGCACCTTACTGGCGAGGCTGCCATCGTCGGTGCGCAACAAATCCTCGATCGGGCCGGTGGGCTTCGGGAAATAATCGACCGCGCCCAGCTCCAGCGCGCGCAACGTCACGTCCGCGCCGTGCGCGGTGAGCGTCGATACCATCACGACGGGCATTGGCCGCAGGCGCATGATCCGCTCGAGAAAATCGAGCCCGTTCATGCCCGGCATCTCCACGTCGAGCGTCACCACGTCCGGGTTCAGATCGCGGATCAGCTGGCGCGCGCTCTCGACCCCGTCCGCCTCGCCGATCACGAGGATGTCGGGATCGCGGCGCAGCATCGTCGCGATCAGGCGACGCATCGTGGGAGAATCGTCGACGATCACGGTGCGGACGATCATGCCGCCACCTTCTGATAGATGGTCTGGCCGACGCTCTTGAACCTGGCGGTGGCGGGACCGACCAGCCGCTCCGAATGGCCGATATAGAGATAGCCGCCACTCAGCAGCCGATCGGCGAAGCCCGAGAGGAGGCGCGCCTTCGTCTCCTCATCGAAATAGATCATCGTGTTGCGGCAGAAGATCACGTCGAACTGGCCCGAAATCGGCCAGGCATGGAGCAGATTGAGCTGCCGGAAGCGCACCAGCCGGCGCGCCTCCTCGCGTATCTCGAAGCCGTCGGCCGTCCGCTGGGTCCAGAGGCTGCGATACGGCTCGGGAATGTCGGTGACGTCGCCGCCTCGATACTGGGCGGCACGGCCGAGCGCGAGGACGCGCTCGTTGATGTCGCTCGCCAGCAGCAGCAGATCGGCGCCGCCGATCATCGAGGCCGCCTCGCGATCGCGGCCCAGCAGCGTCATCGTCAGCGAATAGACTTCCTCGCCGCTGGAGCATCCCGCCGACCAGAGGCGCACCTTGCTGCGGCGCATCGCCTTGGCCAGCAGCCCGCTGCGGACATGGGCATGGAAATGATCGAAATGATGGCCCTCGCGAAAGAGCCGCGTGTGATTGGTGGTGAGCGCCTCAATGCAGGCGGCCAGCTCCGCCGGATCGCGCCGGACCAGCGCGACATAGTCCGCGAAACTGTCGAGGCCCTTGGCGCGCAGCTTTTTGGCCAGGCGCGAATAGACCATCGTCGATTTGCCATCGGCGAGGGTGATCCCCGCATGGTCATAGACCAAAGCGGAGATCGCCTCGAAATCCTGCTTGCGATACGCATATTCGGTCGCCGCGCCGGTGCCGCCGGCTTCTGCCGGCTCACCGGCCTGGATCAGCCGCATATTCTTCATGGCTTGTACTTTCTGTTCTTGCGGCACGGGCGCGGCAGGAGGATCAGAATTCGGTCCAGTCGCTGTCGTCGGCGGGCTGGGTCTGGGCGAGCGCCAGATTGCCGTGGACGAGCGGCGCGGACGCCCGCTTGGCGCGCGGTGCGGACTTGATCGTGCGCACGTTGCGATTGTTGCGGGCCGGCGCGGAGCCGCCACCGTGGCCGAGATCGAACTGCGTCACCAGTTCGGCCAGATGATCAGCCTCGGCCGCCAGGCTGCGCGCGGCGGCGGTCGACTCCTCCACCATCGCGGCATTCTGCTGCGTCATCTTGTCCATGTCGCCGACCGCGCCATTGACCTGCTGCAGATTGGCGGCCTGCGTCTCCGTGGAGGCCGAGATCACGCTGATCGCGCCGCTGATCTCGCCCACCTTGGCGACGATGTTGGCGAGCATCCGGCCGGTTTCGCCCACCAGCTGCACGCCGCTTTCCACCTGCTTGCTGCTGGCGGTGATCAGCGCCTTGATGTCCTTGGCGGCATCGGCCGAGCGCTGGGCGAGCGCGCGCACCTCGTTGGCGACCACCGCAAAGCCCTTGCCGGCATCGCCGGCGCGCGCCGCCTCCACGCCCGCGTTCAGCGCGAGCAGGTTGGTCTGGAAGGCGATGCCGTCGATCACGCTGATGATCTGCGCGATCTCCTGCGAGCTGCGCTCGATGCCGTCCATCGCGACGATCGCATCCTGCACGACCTTGCCGCCCTTGGTGGCATCGCCATGCGCCTCGGCGACCGACGAGCGGACCGCGCCGGCCCCCGCCGCCGTCTCGCGCACCATCGCCGTCACCTGATCCATCGAGGCGGCGCTCTCCGCGAGCGACGCCGCCTGATGCTCGGTGCGGCGCGACAGATCGTCGGACGCCGAGCTGATCTCGGCCGAGCCCGTCTTGATGCTGTCGGCCGAGCTGGAGACCTGCACCATGATATCGGCGAGGTTGTCCATCGCGGCGTTGAAGTCGGCGCGCAGCTGCTCATATTCGCTCGGGAACGAGGCGTTGATGCGATGCTGCAGATCGCCCGCCGCCAGCGCCTTCAGCCCGCTCGCCAGCGCGTTGACGATCACCGCCTGCTGCTGGGCGTGGGTTTCCTCCTTCTTGGCGAGCGCGATGCCCTGCGCGGTCGAATCCCGGAACACCGCCATGGCGCGCGAGAGCCGGCCGACACAGTCCTTATAGTTGCGGCGCGTCATCTCGACATCGAGATTGCCACCCGCCAGCGTCTCCATCTCGATGACGGTGGCGACGTACGGATCGGCGATCATCTTGCAGAGCGTGAGCGAAAGCACGCCCGATGCGATGAAGCCCGCGACGATGAGGATCAGGTCCTTCGACGGGATCAGCAGACCGGCCACGCCGCCCGCCAACTGCACCAGAACGCAAAGCGTGAACGCAACAAACAGCTTTTGCCGGATCGGCGCAGTCTGGACGAACCATGTGATCATTTGCTTTCCCCTTGCTCGGACGGTTTCGGACAATGAATTGGGTCAGACGCGGCCCATCGGCGCGTCGATCAGATCGGCCATGGATCCCGCCGGGCTGGCCGCCGGCATCGCTGCCATGGCGCGGCTGATCAAAGCGGGATCGAGGGCCTCGACAGGGCCGGTGAGCATGTTGAACAGGCTGGCCGAAGGCAGAGCCGCGAACGTCGCCGCGTAGCGGCCGTGCAGCGCCTGCAGATCGGCGCCACGCCCCAGCATCGCCAGCGCGATCGCCTGGCGCAGCACGATCGCCTGATCGACATCGCTGATCGGCGCGGTGGCGCGAGTGACGGGCTCCGGCAGCAGCGGGCCCAGCGTGGCGGCCAGCGCCTGCCAGTTGCGCTGCTTCCACAGCAGCTCCGCCCGCAGCGCACCGCTCGCCGGCACGTCGTTCAGCAGCGACAGCGCTTTCTGCACACGGCCGGTATGATAGAGCGCCACCGCCTCCACGCGCCGGCGATCGCCCAGCATGTCGTCCGTGAAGGCGATGTTGTTCGTGCGGTTCAGCACCGTAAGCGCGTGATCCGGGCGCCCGGCGAGGATGAACAGGCTGGCGGTGCGGGCCGAGAGCGGCCCCTGCGCCAGATCCTGCGCGCGCGAGAAAAGCTGATATTCCAGCAAAGCGGCCGCGCGCTGATACAGGCCCGCACGCTGCAGCCTCTCGCTGAGGCCCGAGACCATCTCGTCACCGGCGACACCGCTCGGCAGCAGATCGCGATAATCCCAGAACAGCCCCGCCGCGCGATCCAGCGGGACGCGCGTGCCCGGCGCGACCAACGTGGCGAGCTTCGCCTGCACGCCGGTGGCAAAGCCCGGCGGCTGATGCTGCGGGCCGAAATAGCGCAGCAAAGTGGCGCCCGCCGTCAGCGCGCCCGCCGCATCCTGCGACCTATCGGCCAGCCGATAGGTGAGGCGCAGCGCACGTTCCTCGACGGGATCGCCGCGCCAGTCATAATGGAACTGCTCCAGCCGCAGCAAAGCGGCGCGGGGGCCGAGCGTGCCATCGGCCACGCCCCCCTCGATCATGGCCAGCCGCGCCTCGGCCCGCTCGGGGCCGGTGCCGCTTTCCAGCACGCGCGCGATCCGCAGGCGTGCCCGATCGGGGTGTCCCAGCGCGACCAAGGCGCGCCCGCGATAGAGATTGGCGGCCGGATCGCGATCGGGCAGTCCCTCCAGCCAGCGCAACGCATAAGCCGGCTGGCCGCTCTCCACCGCCGATCGCGCGGCGGCGATCAGGAAGGGCTTGCGATCGGCGGCGGCGCGCGCCCGGACGGCGGGCCACGCACAGCCGGCGTGCGCGAGCGCATCGGCCGCATCGCCCGATTCCGAGAACAGACGCATCCGCCAGGCGCAGGCCTCCGGCGTCGCCAGCGGCGCGCCATCGTCCCGGCCATCGAATTCGGCGACCGCATCCGGATACCGGCGAATGAGCGTGAGTGCGGCGCCGCGCGCGAGCCGGAACGCCTCCACCATCCGCAGATCGGGATCGTCCTGCTGCATCACGTCCAGCACGCCGATCGCCTCGGAGCCGCGACCGCGCCCGATCAGGCTGCGCGCATAATCCCAGCGCTTCGCCTGCCGATCGCGATCGGCGGAGAGCGCCGTCCAGGCCGAGGCCTCGCCGATGACGGTCCACGCATCGGGCCCGACAAGCGGCGGACGCTGCGCGAGCCGCGCCGCAAATTCGCGGCGCGCGGCCGGAAGCGACGGGCCGGGGGACGGCGGCAGGCCGGCCTGCGCCGACAGCGCGGCGAGGCCGCTCGCCAGCGTCGCGGTTCCCGTCAGGACGAGCCCCAGCGCCTTCATCGCCCGGCGATCCCGAAGAGCCCGGAGGCGACCGCGCAGGCGCCGCCGAGCGCGCTGCTGCACAGGAACAGGCCGACGAGGCGCAACGGCAACCGCGTGACTGCGGCCGGCGCGGCAGGCGCCGCCGCGACCAGCTCGACGATGTCGGCGGCCACATCCTCCTCGGCGCCATCGGGCGACGGATCCGCGCGGCGACGACCGAAATCGACCGCAGGCCTGCGCGACGACAATATCCTGACCCGATCGGGCTGTTGGCTGCGGCTCATGACAATGCTCCGAAAATTACTCCTATTATAGGGTTAGGCGCGGGCCGACGGTTCGGATGCGCGCAATTGGCTGACAATTTTTTAGGAGGACCCATGTTGCCGCGTTTCCTGCCCGCCGGCGTCCTGCCGATCATCGCCGCCATCTCCGGAGACGCGCAGCTTTCCGCCAATTCTCCATTCGGGGGCGGCGGCGCCGAAACCGAAGCCGGCGCCTTCGTGCCGATCGCGGATCTGGACGTGCCGATCTTCGGCAACAGCCGGATCGAGGGGCGCATCAACGCGCGCCTGGTGCTGCAGATGTCGAGCCCGATGACGGCCGGGCTGATCGCCCGCCGCATGCCCGATGTGCGCATGCGGATCGTGGAGACGATGCTGGACTATGGCAGCCTGCACGTCTCCGGCTTCGCCCCGGTGGATGCGGAGGCGCTGAGCAAGACGCTCAACGCGCGCGTGAAGGCGCGGGACAAGACGGTGCGGCGCGTGCTGATCGTGGCGCTCAGCGCGTCACCCGTGTGAGGGGGTGCGCTCACCGGGTCGGCGGGGTGTGCGCCCGCCGCCACGAGCCACCACCCCCTCCCCGTTCGTGCTGAGCGAAGTCGAAGCACGGGCTTCATGGGTCATCGCTTGCAGCCCATGCTTCGACTGCGCTCAGCACGAACGGGTTTTTGGCGTCGGGACTGAACCTCCGCCTTTCAGGACCGGCGGCGCCGAGGCCGCCCCCTCACCGGCTGACGGGCGCGGCCTCCGGCGCCACGCGCGGCGCGGCGATGGTGGGGACGCGCGGGCGGGTGGTCTGGCGGGCATCGGCCGCGCTCGCGATCCGCTCGCCGGCGGGCGCGGGAGTGGACGCCTTCTCGCGCGGGGCGGGCGCTGGCGGTTGCGCGCGTGTCTCGGTCACCTGCATCTGCGCTGCCGGCGTCACCGGAACGGCGAGCGCGATCGGCCTGCGCCCGGCGAGCGACATGCTGAGCCGCACCGCCGACAGCGGATCCATATTGGCCATCAGCAAAGCGACGGCGCGCTCGCGCATCCGCCGGGCGATCTGCGTCTGGATATCGAGATCCAGCGCCGCGAAGATCGGCGCCGCCCGCGCGGGCTTCATCGTCTGATAGATGCGCGCCAGATCCTCGATCGGCTTGGGCGCCTCGGCATCGTCGGCGCCGGCCTTGGCCTGCGCGTCGGTTTGCGCGCGACGGGATTCCGCATCCGCCTTCAGCCTCTGCTCGACCGCCCGCGCGCTCTGCTCGCGCAGGGTCGCGGCGCGCATCCGCCTGGCGATCTCCTGATCGCGCTCGGACATGCTTTGCTGGATCGAGACGCCGAGGCGCGTCGGCGGCGGCGCGGAGGCTCCGGCCTGCGCCGCCCCCGCCACCGTCATCGCATGCGCGACGGCCGACACGCCGACCGCCGCGATCGTGAGCGAGAGCAGGGACGGCCGCAGCAGGCGCCCGCGCGCGCGCGTCGGCGCCGGAGCGTTCGAAGCGGGTGCGCCCGTCATCGTCCGCCCCCGGCCATGGCCGGTTCGCGCTCCGGCTCGTCGATGTCGGCGGGCTCGGCGCCCTCATCAGGCGCGCTGTCCTCCACCACGCCTTCGTCCCCCGCACCTTCGGGCACGGCGGCCCAGTGGGGCGTGGCGACGGTGGCGGCGGCCTCCATGATGCGATCGGCGATATTGTTGCCGACGCCCACCATCACCGAAAGCTCGTCGCGCAGCGCCTCGCCCGACGAGAGGCTGCGATGGTTCGCCGCCGATTCCGCCGCCAGCGCGCGCTGGAATTCGGCGAGCGTCGCCGTGGCGCGCGCGGTGGCATGGTCCAGCGCGGCCACCGTCTCGCCGATGTCGCTGCGCTGGAGCGTGCGGAGCGCGAGGCTCATCCGCGTCACCTGGATCAGCACGCCGACGCACAGGATGCTGACGACGATATTGGAGATGATCGTAAGGCTCATTGCGATGCTCCCTTGCCGATGTCGTTCAACATCTGGATCGCGACCCGCCCGGACCGGCGGCCGATCTGCGCCGTGCCCAGCGTGACGCCGCCGCACGTGACCTCCAGCGGATCGTCAGGGCTGGTGTGCAGGCTGATCGTCTGCCCCACCTTCAGCGCGACATAATCCTGCACGCGCACCGCCGTCTCGCCGAGCACGACATCCAGACAGATTTCGGTCTGCCGGATCTCGGACTCCATGTGCATTTCCCACATCCTGTCGCGGCCGAGCTTCTCGCCCACGAAGCGCTGCAGCAATTTGTCGCGCACCGGCTCGATCGTGGCATAGGGCAGCAGCACGTTGAACTTGCCGCCGCGCCCTTCCATGTCGACGCGGAAGGTGGCGACGGCCGTCAGGTTGCTGGGGCCGGCGATGGCGGCGAAGCGCGGGCTGGCCTCTACGCGCTCCAGCTTCATCGTCACGGGCTCGATCGCCTCGAACGATGCCGAGAAATCGTCGAGCGCGAGCTGGATCATCTTGCTCACCAGCATCGTCTCGATCGCGGTGAAGGCGCGCCCGTCGATGCGGACGGCGCCATTGCCTTTCCGCCCGCCGAGCAGCGCATCGACGACGGCGTAGATCAGGCTGGAATTGACCGTGACGACGCCATAATTGTCCCACTCCTTGACGTGGAACACCCCGATCATCGCCGGCAGCGGCAGACGGTTCATGAAATCGCCGAAGCGGGTGGAGGTGACCTCCTCCATATGCACGTCGATCGCGTCCGAGGTGAGGTTGCGCATGCTGGTGGCGAAGGTGCGCACCATCCGTTCGCACACCACTTCCAGCATCGGCAGCCGCTCATGGCTGATCACGTTCGCATCGAGCAGCGCGCGCAGCCCCTTGCGCACCTGCGGGCTCTCCTGGCTGGAGAAACCGAAGATCGCATCGATGCCCGCCTGATCGAACGTATCGCCGGAGCCGAGCGAGAAGCCCGGCAGATCGGGGCCGGAGGCGTCCATATCGTCGATCATTGTTCCACCAGATCCTGGATGAGGATGTCGCTGACGCTGCCCGCGCCCAGCACGGCGCGGGTGCGGATCATCATCTCCTCCTTCACGCGGAAGACGGCGGCGGAGCCGCTGAGATCCTCGGGACGAAGCTCGCGCAGGAAGGATTGCAGCCCATCGACGATCGCGGGCATGCGCTGCGTGATGCGATCCGTCTGCGAGGCGCTGGTCGCCACGATCACGAAGCGCAGCTTCAGGAAATGCGTGCGGCCATCGGCGCTGCGCATGTTCACCACCATCGCGGGCGCATCGACATAAGCGGTCGAATCCGTGACGGTCGCGGCCGGGGCGTCCTCGCCTGCCGCGCCGCCGCGCAGCCAGAAGAAGGCCCCCCCCGCCACCGCCAGCAGCAGCACCGCCACGATCGCGATCAGCACGGCCCTGGGCGGCGCACGCCCCGCCCTTTCAGGCGCCGGCATCGCCATCGGATCCTCGTCCATCGAACCGTCGAGCGCAATCTCCGGCACCTGTCTGCCCCCTTGCTGATGTGGCGCGATCGCCGGCCACCGGGCCGTTCGATCGCGGGATGAAATCGCCGGATGACGAGGCCGCTCGAAAAGCCGGTGCCCGCAGCCGCCACCCTGAATTCTATCCTATTATAGGATGGAACGGCCGCGTGCGGCACGACGCCCACTTAATTGCTGCAGGAGCCCGGGAGGCGCGGATGGGAATGGATGTGTCATCCTTTGTGCTGCTCAGCCACGAGCAGGCGCTGCGGCGCCAGCTCGACGTGGCCGCCAACAATATGGCGAACACCAACACGGTGGGCTTCAAGCGCGAGCAGGCGCTGTTCCACGAATATGTGGAGAAGACGAATGCGGCCCCGATCGACGATGCGAAGCGCACCAGCTTCGTGCTGGATTATGGCGCCGTGCACGACAGCCGCCCCGGCAGCTTCCAGCCGACCGGCAATCCGCTCGACATCATGATCGACGGGCCCGGCTATCTCTCGATCCAGGGCGCGGACGGCACGACCGGCTATACGCGCGCAGGGTTCGTGAAGGTGCTGGATACGGGCGATCTCGCCGTCTCCGGCGGGCAATTGCTGCTGGGCGAGGACGGTCGCAAGATCAACGTGCCGCGCGAGGAGTTGGCGAGCCTCGCCATCGCATCGGACGGCACCGTCTCCACCCGCACCGGCCCGATCGGCCGCATCGGCGTGTTCCAGTTCGACGAGCTGCGCGTCTCGGCGCGCGGCGACGGCGTGATGACGGGCGCTGGCGGCACCCTGCTCCCGGCCACCGCGACGCGGCTGAAGACGGGGGGCGTCGAAGCCTCCAACGTCGAGCCGATCGTGGAGACGACATCGATGGTGGAGATCCTGCGCTCCTACCAGAGCAGCATGGAAATGTCCTCCAGCATCAATGCGATGCGCTCCTCCGCCATCAGCCGCCTCAGCAAGATCAACAACTGATCGGCGGCGCGACCTTCCAAGCCCTCCTCTTCTTCTCGGTGAAAGGCACGATCATGCGCTCTCTCTCCATCGCGGCCACGGGCATGCTGGCCCAGCAGACCAATGTCGACGTCATCTCGAACAACATCGCCAACATGAACACGACCGCCTTCAAGCGGCAGCGTGCGGAATTCCAGGACCTGCTCTACCAGCAGGTGTCGCGCCCCGGCGCCTCCACCAGCCTGGACGGCACGCGCGTGCCCTCGGGCATCCAGCTGGGTGCCGGCGTGAAGACCGCCGGCATCTATCGCATCGCCGAACAGGGCGCGCTCACCAACACCGGCAATCGCTATGACATGGCGATCAACGGCGAGGGCTATTTCCAGATCACGCTGCCGAACGGCGACACCGCTTATACGCGCGCCGGATCCTTCCAGCTCTCCGACCAGGGAGAGCTGGTGACCAACGACGGCTATCTGGTGCAGCCGAACATCACGATCCCGCAGGGCGCCGTGGATGTGATCGTATCCAAGACCGGCCAGGTGCAGGTGAAGATGGCCGACCAGACCGATCTGCAGGATGTCGGCCAGATCGAGCTGGCCACCTTCGTCAACGAAGCGGGGCTGGAGGCGATCGGATCGAACCTGCTGATGGAAACGCCCGCCTCCGGCACGCCCACCGTGGCGGCGCCCGGCCAGCCCGGCTTCGGATCGCTCAACCAGAATTTCCTCGAGGCCTCGAACGTCAATCCGGTGTCCGAGATCACCTCGCTCATCAGCGCCCAGCGCGCCTATGAGATGAACAGCCGCGTCGTGAAGGCGTCGGACGAGATGCTGGCCACCAGCACGCAGCTGAAATGAACCGCCTCTCGATCCTCCTCACCGGCCTGCTGCAGGCGGCCCCGGCGGGAGGCATCGTCCCCGCGCCGACCGCACCGCCGCCCGTCATCTCGGCGGCCACCCGCGCCACCGAGCGGCCGACGCCGCTGGTGAAGCGCGGCGACGCGATCGTGATCGCGGTGCGCTCCGGCGCGCTGCTGATCACCGCGCACGGCAAGGCGCTGTCGGACGGAGCCATGGGCGATCGGGTGCGCGTCACCAACGACGCCACCCGCCGCACGCTGCAGGCCGTGGTCGAGGGCCCGGCCCGCGTCAAAATCCTGACCGAATAGGAGCTTCGCATGACCGCCAGGACCCTGCCTGCCTTGCTCGCGATCACCGCTCTGTCCGCCACGCTCGGCGGCTGCGGCGCGGTGGGGCGCCTGTCCGCCGTGGGCAAGGCGCCGAAGATGACGGCGAGCGAGCCCGCAACCTCGCCGATGGTGCAGCCGTCGCTGGGCGAGAAATCCTCGGCCGGGCGCTATGCGATGGGTGCGGCCCCGCCCGTCACGCCCGGCGGCACCTCGCTGTTCCGGATCGGCGCCGGCGCCTTCCTCCACGATCAGCGCGCCGCCAGCGTGGGCGATATCCTGACCGTGCGGATCAACATCGCCGACAATGCCGTGCTCGACAACAGCTCGACCCGTTCGCGCAGCGGGGCGGAGAAGATGGGCATACCCGGCCTGTTCGGCCTGGAGAGCAAGATCCCCAAGATCCTGCCCGGCACGCCCGATCCGGCCAAGCTGGTGGACGCCAATTCCAACTCCAATTCGACGGGCGCGGGCAACACGTCGCGCAGCGAACAGATCAACACCACCGTCGCCGCGATCGTCGTCGACGTGCTGCCCAACGGCAATCTCGTGATCCGGGGGCGGCAGGAGGTGCGCGTGAATTACGAACTGCGCGAGATGCTGATCTCCGGCATCGTCCGCCCGCAGGACATCGCCCGCGACAACAGCATCCGCAACAGCCAGATCGCCGACGCGCGCATCAGCTATGGCGGCCGCGGCCAGATCACCGACATGCAGCAGCCGCGCTGGGGCCAGCAGGTCTACGAGGCGGTGATGCCGTTCTGATCGGTTGGGGCATGGGGTGAGGAAAGGGCCGGTCGCCTCGGGAGAGGTGGCCGGCTTTTTCATGGGGCGGGCGTGGGCGGCAGGGCCGGGTCCGCCCGAAAGTCACACGAAAGTCGCACCTCTACGCGCCAGCGCGCGAGGCACGGCCTGATCGGCGAGGTATGGTGCAGAGGGAAGACGGTTCTACAAGAGCAGCGGACGGGGGTAGCCCACCAACGTCGGCTTTCGCTCCAAACCTCGTCACCCCGGACTTGGTCCGGGGTCCCGCTTCCTTGAGCGCCGGATAGAAGAAGAGCGGGATCCCGGATCAAGTCCGGGATGACGGGATAACCAACAGCGGCTTTCGCCCCATAAGCGGACGTTCTGGTTGCGCCAATCCGATCTTGATGGCTGCCCCTCGCGTCTCGTTGTAAGGCCAGATGAGGTCGGGACGGGAAAGTTGCGATGATGTTGCTAGGAGGTCTGGTTCTTGCCGCTGCTGCTTTCTCCCTCATCACAGGAATAGCGACAGACGCCATACCCGCGAATTGGCCGTTTGAGCCGAAGAGCCGGGAAGAGCATCCGAAGGCGTTTCGCCTTTATATTCGCGGATGGACCGCCGCCGCAGTGATCGGGGCCATCTTACTTTTGCTCGGCCTGATTCGCGGCTGATCAGGAAATGGCACTAGTAGAGCTTCAGCAACTCCGGCCTCTGCTACTCACCGCGCTTCTTCGATGGCCTCATGACCGCTTTCCACCCATAGCGGACGTTTTCTTAGCCCTCTCCCGCGAAAGCGGGAGAGGGCTAAGGCACGGCGGAGGCCGGGGCCTTCCCCGCCCCGGCCTTCGCCGATCAGCGATACGGGCCGCCGATCATTCCGCGCTGTCGACGGACGAGATCGCCACCAGGCTGGCCAGCGGGAAGCGGGCGCCGTTGACGCCGAGCATCACGTTCGTGCCGTCGGTCGACACCACATCCTTCACCGTGCCGATCGAGTTGATCACCGAGGCGACGGCCGTGCCCGACGCGTCCTTCGCATCGAGCGACAGCGTATAGACGCCCTCGGCCGCCTTGCTCCCGTCCGCAAGCTTGCCGTCCCAGCTGAAGCGCGCGGCTTCGGTGGGCGTCAGCGTTTCGGTGTGCACGATCTTGCCGGACGCATCCTTCACCGTGGCGGTGAGCGAGGCGGGCTTGGATTCCAGCGTGTAGGACCAGGTGGCCGGCCCCTCCCCGAGCCCCGCGACGGGCGTGTCGAAGCGCACCTCGCGGCCGATGAACGAGGCCGCCTGCGTCATATCCTGCGTCGAGAGCTTGGCGAGGATGTCCTTCAGCGTGCCCGACTGCTGGATCGACTGCTCGACCTGCGAGAACTGGACGAGCTGCTGCGTATATTGCGCCGTATCCATCGGATCGAGCGGATCCTGATTCTGCAGCTGCGTGGTGAGCAGCGACAGGAACATGTTGAAATCCGGATTGATCAGGCTCTGGTTCGTAGTCGACTGGGTGGCGGCGTTATTCTGCGTGCCGCTGGTGCTGCTGACGTCGGTCATGGAAGGCTCCTCAAGCGATCATGTCGATGCCGCCGCTCGCGCGGAGCGGGCGCCAGGCGCGCTCGGCGGAGGGATCGGCGGAAAGGTCTCCGCGCGCGGTGCGGAACGGCGCGGAGGACTGGCCCTGCGGGTTCTGGCGCGAATGATCGGGCTGGGCGAAACCGCCGCCCGACGAACGGCTGTCAAAGCGGAACGAATCCGCATCGGTGCGGATGCCGGCATCGGCCAGCGCGCGGTTCAGATCGCCCATGTCGCGGCGGAGCAGGTCCATCGCCGCCGGGCTTTCGGTGGCGACGATCGCGCGCAGGCCCTTCGCATGATCGAACGACAGGCGGACATCGACGCGGCCCATTTCGGGCGGCGTGAGGCGCACCGTCACCTGATCGCGCCCCTCGACCACGTGACGCGAGATGACCGCGCCCATGTCGCGCCCCATCTGGCCGGCGCGCGCGCGGACCATGGCGGAGGCGGGAGCGGCCTTGCCGGGCGCGTAGGCCATGCCCGCGAGAATCGGGCCGGGCTGCACCTGCTGGCCGAGCGCCTGGCTGAACAATGGCGCGGTGAGGCCGTCGGCGTCGGCGGAAACCGGGGTCGGAATCTCCGCCAGCGCGGTGGTGCGGAGCCCCGCGTGGGACGCGGCCGGCGCGGTATCGCCGGCGAGCGGCTGGGACGGATCGACCTGCGGCGCGGAGGCTGCGAATTCCTCGGCCGGCTGCGACGGGATGGCCGCCGCGACCTGCACCGCTACGGGCGCGACCTGCGGCTGGGGCGTGGCGGCAGCAGCGGGTGGCACGAGCGGGGCCGGATCCGCAAGCGGCGTGGCGAGCGCGAGCGCCGAGCCCGTATCCTTGCCGCCCGCTTCGTCGCCGTCCTTGGCGATGGGATCGGCGGAGGCCTTGAGCTTGGGAGTGAGCGGCGTCGCCGCGGCGTCGACCACCAAGACCGGGATGGCCGGACTCTGCGCATCCGCGACCGTGCGGACCTCGATGGGTCGGACGGGTTCTGCGGGCGCGGGCGTCTCCGGGGTCGGCTTGGACGCGGCGGCCGGCTGTGGCGGCAGTTCGGGCGGCGCGATCGCCGCCTCCGATGTCATGGCATCGGCCAGCACGGCGCCGGAGGGCAGGGCCTGCGGGGTGACAGGCAAAGGGACGGGCAGGCTGGCGCGCGGCTCATTGCTGGCGGGTGCGGGAATCGGTGCGGTCGCCAGATCGGGCACGACCGCCCCGCCGGCCGGCCCGCCGGCCGTCACCACCGGCTCGGCCACGACGACATCGACCAGATCGGCAAAGCCCTGTGCCGGGGCGGAGGCTCCGGGCTGGGCAGTGCCCGCGGGAGCATGGCCCCCGGCCGCGAGCGCGGCGGCGGCGCGCGAGGAAGACGGTGCGCTGATCGTGGCAAGCGGCAAAAGCCCGACCCCTTCTGCTGAGAACTTACATTCCATTATAGGATGAAAATCCGCGCGGCGTGTTTTGATGCCCCCTGCCCGCCGCGATCTTCCGGCATCGTCGTTGCGAGCGCAGCGAAGCAATCCGGCCCGTCGCGTTCGGGACTGGATTGCTTCGCTGCGCTCGCAATGACGAATGTACTGGTCGAGGCGGATCGCACCCTGTCGATCGCCCTTACGCGGCGATCGCGTCCATTTCCGGGGCCAGCACGCCGCCCAGGGTGCCCAGCGTGCGGATGCGGGCACGCGCGTGGATCTCGTTCTGCGAGAGGACGACCGTGCTGGGCCGCACGCGCTCCACCACCGAGCGGACGAAGGGGCGGATGGCGGGGCTCGTCAGCAAACAGGGCATCTCGCCCTGCGCGGCCAGCCGATCGTGGCTGTCGCGCAGCGCCGTGATGAATTCCTGGAGATAGGTGGGCGCCATGGCGAGGTGGCGATCATCACCCTCGCCGATGATGTCGGCATGGAAACGCTCGTCCCACAAAGGCCCGAGCGTGAGGATCGGGATCGCGCCGTCGCGCATATGCTGCGCGGAAATCTGGCGTGCGAGGCGGCCGCGCACATGCTCCGTCATCAGCCCGATATTGTTGGTGAAGGCCACCGCCTCCGCAATCCCTTCGAGGATCGAGGGAATGTCGCGGATCGAGACCTCTTCCGACAGGAGGTTCTGCAGCAGACGCTGCACGCCCGAAATCGAGATCTTGGCGGGCACGATATCCGCCACCAGCCGCTCGGAGTCCTTGTGGACGTCCATCAGCAGTTTCTGCGTCTCCGCATAGGAGAGCAGATCCGGCAGGTTGCTCTTCACGATCTCGGTCAGGTGCGTGGTGATGACGGTGCCGCTGTTGACAGTGGTGAGGCCGCGCAGCCCCGCCTCGTCGCGCATGCCGCGATCGATCCAGATGGCGGGCAGGTTGAAGACGGGCTCGTGCGTCGGTTCGCCCGGCAGGCCGATGTCCGCGCCGTCGGGATTGATGACGAGCAATTTGTCGATGCGGATCTGGCCGCGCGCCGCCTCCGTCTCCTTGATGAAGATGATATAGTCGTTCGGTCCCAGCGCCATATTGTCGAGGATACGGACCGAGGGCAGCACGAAGCCGTAATCGGTCGCCATCTGGCGGCGCAGCGCGCGCACCTGATCGTCCAGACGGGGCTCGGCATTGCTGTCGTTGATGAGCGGCAGCAGCGCATAGCCCAGCTCGATGCGGACCGCGTCGATCGCGAGCGTGCGCGCGATCGGCTCCTCCACATTGTTCGCCTCGCGCTCCTGCAGCATCGCCTGCACGCACTCCTCGGCGACGCGCCCCTCCTCCTTGCGCATCATGTGCCAGGCGGCCCAGCCGGCGAGGCCGGCGAAGCAGGCGAAGGGCAAAAGCGGCAAGCCCGGCATGAGCGCGAGGCCGGCCATCAGCGCCGCGACCATGCCGAACGCCTTGGGATAGCGGCCGAGCTGATCGACCAGGGCCGCGCCGGTCTTGCCCTTCACGCTGCCCTTGGAGACGAGCAGGCCCGCCGCGATCGAGACGATCAGCGCCGGGATCTGGCTGACGAGCCCTTCGCCCGCCGTGAGCACGGTATAGCTGCGGAAGGCATCGCCGAAGGGCAGGCCGTGGATCAGCACGCCGATCGTGAGGCCGACGAGGATGTTGATGCCCGTGATGACGAGGCTGGCGATCGCATCGCCCTTCACGAATTTGGAGGCACCATCCATCGCGCCGTAGAAGCCGCTCTCCGCCTCCAGCTCATCCCGGCGCAGGCGCGCGTCCGCTTCCGAGATCATGCCCGACGACAGATCGGCATCGATCGCCATCTGCTTGCCGGGCATCGAATCCAGGCTGAAGCGCGCGCCCACCTCCGCGATGCGGCTCGCGCCCTTCGTGATCACGACGAAATTGATGACCACGAGAATCAGGAACATCGTGAGGCCGATGATCGTCTCGCCGCCCATCAGGAATTCGCCGAACGCGCCGATCACCCCGCCCGCCGACTGATGCCCCTCATGCCCATGCCCCAGGATCAGGCGCGTGGAGGCGAGGTTCAGGCCCAGCCGCAGCATCGTGACGATCAGCAGGATCGTGGGGAAACTGGAAAGCTGGAGCGGCTTTTCGATGAAGAGCGCCGTCATCAGGATCAGCACCGAGACCGTGATCGACAAGGCCAGACCGAAATCCAGCAGCCAACCGGGCATCGGCAGGATGAGCATCGCGATGATGGCGATGATGCCCGTGGCGAGCGCGAGATCGCGGCCCGATCCCACGCGCCGCACCAGCATGTCGAGGATCGGGGGCATCAGTGCGGTCCGGAAAAGAAGGGGCCGCCGGCACATGGCCCGGCGGGGGTGACGGCAACGCCGTCATCCAGGAAGGCGCGCAGCTTGTTGCGCATCGTCCGCACCGAGATGCCGAGCATGGCGGCGGCCGACGTGCGGTTGCCGTTGCAATGCGTGAGCGTGGTGAGGATCAACGCCTGCTCCACATCGGCGAGGTTGCGGCCGACGAGCGTGTCGACGGCGGGCATCAGGCCGTCCGTGGGCGGAGGCGCGGCCTGCGGCAGGCTTTCGGCGACGCGGCCGAAATGCATTTCGATCCCCAGCAGATCGCCTTCACCCTCCGCCAGAGCAGCGAGCATCTCGCGACTGAAAGCGCGCACCGAAAGGGTGGCGGCATTCTTGCGCGCCACATCGAAGGCGACCTCCAGCACATGATGGCGATAGCCGATCAGCAGCAGGCGCTCGGCCGCGTCGTCCTCCGACACGGCGAAAGGATAAGGCGGCTCGCGCATCAACGATCCTGCCGGACGATTTCCGTCAGCGTGACGCCCAGATCATTGTCGATCAGCACCACTTCGCCGCGCGCGATGAAGCGATTGTTGACGAAGATATCGACCGGCTCGCCCGCGCGGCGATCCAGCTCCACCACCTCGCCCGCCTTCAGGCGGAGCAGCTGGTTCAGATCCATCCGCGCGCGGCCGAGGATGGCCCGCATCCGGACGGGAATGTCCATCACCGGCTGCAGATCGCCCGGTGCCGTGGTGGAGGCCGCAGGCTCCGGCGCGGCGGCCATGCCGGCATCGTCGCGCAGTTCGGCCGAAGGAAGCGGAAGGGGATGAGGCGTGGAATGCGTGTCCATGATCAGGGCGTCCTTCAAGCGTTCATCCATTGGCGAATGACCGAGGCCGATTCGGCCGGGCTCTTCGAAATCGCGTCACCGATGCGACGCAGCGCGGAGAGACGGATGCGGCCATCGACCTGGGCCAGCGCGATCTCCTGATCGAGCAGTTCCATCGTGGTCGCGTGATCGGTCTGATCCTCCAGTTGGGCGGCGGCGGCGTCCGCCGGCGCGCTGCCGTCGGGCAGCGCGAGCAGCGCCTCCGCGTCGGCCGTGAGCGCGACCGGCGCGGCGGCAGCGTCGGGCTTCAGGCGGCGGCGCAACACCACCGCGCCACCGATCAGGCCACCGGCCAGCACCACCCACTTCAGGAAATCGAGCAGTTGGCCGCCCGTCAGGCCGAAGGGCAGATTGCCACCGAAGCCGTCCGCCGGCGGCGCGGAGAAGGCCATGCTCTCGACCACCACGCTGTCGCCACGCTCCGCATCGAAGCCGACCGCATTTTCCACTAGCCGGGTCAGGCGCTGCACCTGTGCCGGGGGCAGGCCCTGCGGCCCGCCATCGACCATCACCGCCACCGACAGGCGATTGATCTTGCCCGGCGCACGGACGCTGACCGTCTGCTTGTGGCTGTTCTGGAAGCTGGTTTCCTCCGAGGATTCGTTGCGCGCCGAGCGCTGGCTTTCGCCGCCGGTGCCGGTGATCGGGCCGTTCGCATCGGGCAGCTGCGCGCCGACGGTGACGCCTTCGGAGCCGGCATTGTTGGCCTGGTTCTGATCGTTGGAGTCGACCGTCACCTGATGCGCGATCACCTGCGTATCGGGATCGAACACATCGGCTTCCTCGCGTGTCTGATCCCGATCCAGCGAGACGGCGATTTCGGCGCGCACCTTGCCCGCGCCCACGATCGGCTCGATCATCGATTCCAGCTGGCTGCGCAGGCGCCCCTCGATCGCGGTCTGCTGATCGTCGAGATCGCCGCTCGCCCCGCTTCCCTCCTCGCCGGCCCGCGCCAGCAGCGCGCCCGTCTGATCGACCACCGAGACGGCGGCGGGCGACAGCTCGGGCACGGAGGAGGCGACGAGGTAGCGGATCGACTGCACCGCCTCCTTGGGCAGGCGACCGTTGGTCTTCACCGTAACGGCGGCGCTGGCCTTGCGGGGCTCGGCGGCAAAGATTTCCCGCTCCGGCATCACGATATGGACGCGGGCCTTGCTGATCCGGTCGAGGCTCTCGATCGATTTGGAGAGTTCGCCCTCGATCGCGCGCGTCTCGTTGATCTTGGCGCGGGACGAGGAGACGCCGAACGCCTCCTCGCTATCCAGCACCTCATAGCCGATCTTGCCGCCCAGCCGTTCGGACGCCAGACTCATGCGGAGTTCCGGCATCCGATCGACCGGCGCCATCACCGCCGTGCCGTCCGCCGACAGCTGGAAGGGGACGCCCTGCGTCTTCAGCTTCTCCGTGATCGCCTGGGCGGCCGACGGATCGAGATCCGTATAGAGATACCCCATTTCGGAGGAGGATCCGCGCATCGCCAGCGCCGCGATGCCGATGAGCAGGGCCAGCACGACGCCGCCCATGATCATCAGCCGGCGAGGCCCGAGCTGCGCCGCGAGAGTGCGTAATTCCTTCAAGGCCGGCCCCTTGGATTGCATCGAAGGCCGCTGCCTTCATTCATCCCATTATAGGATGATTTGATCGGCAATATTTGCCGTGTCCGATTCTTTTGTGCCGGGTGCGGCGGGATCCAGCAGCGGTGCCAGCTCGGCCACCAGCGCCGCGCGCCGCGCCGCCGCGTCCACGCCGAGCGCGCCTTCCTTCCAGCTGATCTGCCCGTCGCCCGGCTGGATCGTCTCATCCGCCATCAGGGTGAGGTTGAGCTTGCGCCGTTCGCGCGCGATGCGCGTGGCGAGCCTTTCCTCCATCACCTCCGTCAGCTTCGGATGGACCCGGATGACGAGGCCGGTGCCCCGCTCCACCTGCTCCAGCGCGCGATCCAGCGCCTCGTCCACCGCGCGGCCGGGCGCGAAATCGATCGCATGGCCGGCGAGGGTCGCGGCGGCCGCCAGCGCGAGATCCACAGCGTCGCGATGGATGGCGCGGATCTGATCGGACAGGCGCAGGTCCACATTGTCCAGCGCGGCGTGCAGCGCGTCGGTCGCGGCGAGCAACGCTCCCGACTGTTCGCCGCTGGCATGGGTGCGGCCGACTTCGAAGCCTTCGCGCCGCGCCTCCAGCAGCGCCTCGCCGTGGCGCGCGCGCATCTGCACGATCGTGGCACGCAGCGTCGTCATCTCCGCCAGCAGATCTTCGCCCAGCTCGGCCGCGACCTGCGAACCCGGGATCTCGAACGAACGACTGAACCCGAAAGGCTTGATTTCCATCTGTCTTTTCCTGTTCTGCGATGGCGACTGATCAATAGATCATCGCATCGTCGCTCTTGGAATCGACGAGCAGGATCTCGCCGCGATCGCCGAGATTCTTGGTGAGGCGCACCAGATTGGCCTGCGCTTCCTCGCAATCGCGCGCGCGCACCGGGCCCATCGCGGCCATATCGTCCTGCATCAGCTTGCCCGCGCGCTGGCTCATCGCGCCCAGGAACAATTGCTTGATGTCGTCCGGCGCGCCCTTGAGCGCCAAGGCCAGCTCGCGCTTGTTCGAATTGCGCACCACGACCTGGACGGCGGCGGGCAGCAGCTTGCCGAGATCCTCGAAGGTGAACATCAGGGCGCGGATGCGATCGGCCGATTCCGGCGCGCGATCGTCGAGCGCGGCCAGCATCTGCTCCTCGGTGGTGCGGTCCAGCGCGTTGAACACTTCCGCGATCGCCTCGTGCGGATCGCGCCGCTGCGAGCGGGCGAGATTGCCCATGAACTCGCTCTTCAGCGTCTGCTCCACCTCCTGGATCACGTCCTTCTGCACGGTATCCATCCGCAGCATGCGCATGATCACGTCGGTGCCGAGATCGCCGGGCAGCTCCGAAAGCACGCGCGCGGCATGATCGGCGCGCAGCTTCTGCAGGATCACGGCGATCGTCTGCGGATATTCGTTCTTCAGATAGCCGGCGAGGACGGTCTCGCTGACGTTGGAGAGCTTGTCCCACATCGTCCGGCCGGACGGGCCGCGAATATCCTCCATGATCTCGCGCACGCGATCGGGCGGCAGCACGCCGACCAGCAGCCGTTCCGCGCTGTCGAACGAGCCATGCAGCGTCGCCATGCTGGAGACTTCGGACGAGAAGAGCAGGAGAAGATGCTCGACCACGGCGGCGGGCACACGGCCGAGGTAAGAAATACAGGAGGATAATTCCTTTATTTCCTCCATGGACAGCAATTCCCAGATCGGCGCGCCATGCTCCTGGCCCAGAGCGAGCATCAGGGTGGCGGCGCGCTGCAGGCCGGAATATCGTTTCAATTCAGCAGGCTCTGCGATCGGTGCCATCATGCCCATGCACATTCCCCAAATTATTCGGATCAGGCCCGCCTGCACGCGGGCGCTTCCTTCTATCTTATAGGAAAAGAAGCTGCGCGGCGGCTGTCGGAGACCATGGCGATGACAAATTTGTACGGCCAGATGATCGGGCTCAGCATCCTGACCGGCACCACCGATTATCTCAGCCAGCTTTATGCGGGCGGATCGGTGGGCGCGGACGGGACGACGATCGAGACCGCGGCCGTGCGCGCGGCGAAAGCCGCCTTCGACACGCCCGTCATCACCGCGCCCTGGCAGGAGAAAGGCGCGGTCGCGGCGGACTCCTCGCAGCTCGCGGCGATCAAGAAGATGGCCTCGATCATCGATCCGAAGGGCATCACCGACACCGGCAAGGCTGTCGACGTGCAGAACGCGTTCGTGATCTACAAGGCGCTGGATCGCCTGCAGGTGCTGGCGGACGCCGCCGGCAAGAGCACCATAACCGCCACCGAGCGGGCCACGCTGGAAAAGAGCTTCCAGAAGGGTCTGGCCGACATCCAATCCTATCTCTCGACGGCGCAGGTCGATGCGCTGAACCTCGCCTTTGGCGAAGCGACGCGCAGCGCGCAGACGATCGGCGTGAAACCCACGACCACCACCGGGCCGGTCGCCGCCAAGCCCGTCGTCTCCGCGCGCGACGCCACGATTCCGGGGCTGACGGGCAGCGAGGTATTCACGCTCAAGCTCAACAAGTTCAACCTGTCCGATACGCTCACGGTCGATCTCTCGACCATTCCCCAGCCGCCCACGCTGGATGGCATGGCGGCCGCGTTCAACGCCGCGTTGACCTCGATCCCGTCGGTCGACGCGAACGGCGATCCGATCCTGGATTCCAATGGCAATGTGATCCCGCGCTGGCAGACCAAGTTCACGGTGACCAAGACCGGCGACCAATGGGGCCTGTCTTACGAGGTTTCCGGATCCGAGCAGGTCGTGATCGATCAGGTCGCCGCGCCCGACGCGCTGATGGTGGTGGGCGGGCAGACCACGCTCAACGCCTCCACGCTGATGGGGGTCGGGCGCATCGTGGATCCGGCGACGGGCCTTTCCCAGCCCACGTCGCTCAACACGGTCGGCGCGATCGATCGCACCGCGACCGCGCAGGCCCAGGCCGCAGCGGCGGCCGCCCCCAAGCCGCCCGTCCCCGCCGGCGTCACACTCCCCACGATCGACCCGACCGTGAATGCGGCGATGGACGTGCGCGCCATCGCCACCGACACGCAGGGCTATACCTACGTGGTCGGCACCACCGCCGGCGATCTGGGATCGAACCTGTCCGATGGCGGGGACGATCTGTTCCTCTCCAAGTTCGACAGCGCGGGCAATATCGTCTGGCAGCGCACGCTGGGCGTGGCGGGCGAGGCGCAGGGCGCCGCGATCAGCATCGATGAGTCCGGCAATGTCGTCGTCGCGGGCACGATCAAGGGCCCGCATGACAATTCGCCGGGCGTGGACAGCGACATGCTCGTCGCGCGCTTCACCGCCGCCGGCGACCAGAACTTCCTCACCGCCATTCCGGCGCTGGGCGACGACAAGGCCACGGCGGTCACGATCGATGCGGCCGGCGCGATCTATGTCGGCGGCCAATCCGCCACCAATGGCGGCGACGCCTTCGTCGCGCGGCTGGATGCGAGCGGCAGGCTGCAGGAGCGGCGCTCGATCGCGGCGCCGGGCAGCGGCACGGTGACGGCACTCGCGATCGACGGCAGCGGCGCATTGCTGGCGCTGACGCAGGAGAGCGGCGTCTCCACGCTGCGCCGCCTCGATGGCGGCGCGCTCTCCACCGATCTCGGCAGCCTCTCGCTCGGCACGGTCGAGGCGCGCGCGATCGCCGTGTCCGATACGGGCGCGATCGCCGTCGTCGGCGCCACCACCAGCGCCGTCAGCGGCACGCAGGCCAATGCGATCAGCGGCGGCCGCGACGGCTTCGTCACCCAGATCGACAGCGGGCTCAGCTCCGCCACCACCACCTATCTCGGCACGGGCGCGGAGGATCAGGCGGACAGCGTCGCCTATCTGAATGGCGCGCTTTACGTGGGCGGGCGCACGGCCGGCGCTCTGGGCGCGCCGCTGCGCGGCAGTGTCGACGGGTTCGTCGCGCGGATCGGCGCGGGCACCGGCACGGTGGAAAGCGTCTCGCAATTCGGCCGCGCCTCCCAACGCGCCGAAGCGGTGCAGATCGCGGCGGCGAGCGGCGGCGGCGACGTGCTGGGCGCGCTGGGCCTCCATCGCGGGAGCCTGGCCGCCGTCGACTCCACGTTGCTCGTCTCGCAGACGGGTCTCAACGTGGGCGACAGCTTCCAGATCGAGCTGGACGGGGCCAAGCCCGTGACCGTCACGATCGGCGCGACCGACACGATGGCGACGCTCTCCTCGCGCATCCAGAAATTGCTCGGCAAGACGGCCACCGTCACCACGCCGACCGTGGACGGCAAGACCACGCTGAAGATCAGCCTGCAGAGCGGCCATTCGCTGAACATGCTGGCCGGCCCGGACGGCAAGGATGCGCTGTCCAAGCTCGGGCTCGATCCGATGCGCCTCTATGCCGCACCGATCCGCGCGACCAACGCGCCAATCGTGAGCCCCGGCGGCAGCTTCGGCCTCGGGCTTTCGGACACGCTGACGCTGGGGACGAAGGCGGGTGCGGGCCTCGCGCTCACCGCGATCAAGAATGCGGTGTCGATCGTGCAGACCGCCTATCGATCGCTGTATTGGGATACGACCAAGGAAAATCTGGTCAACGGCTCGACGGGTTTCTCCTCGGCCACGCCCAACGCCTACATGCAGGCGCAGATCGCCAATTATCAGGCCGCCCTGCTGCGGCTCACGGCCTGAGCCGCGCCATGGCCCTCTCCCCCACCCCGCCGCTGCTGGACGCGATCGCGCGATCGATGCACCAGCTCGACCAGCGCCAGCGCGTGGTCGCCGAGAATATCGCGAACAGCGAGACGCCGCATTACAAGGCGCGCGACGTGGCGCCGGCGGATTTCTCGGCCCTGCTCGCCAGCCAGCAGCAGGCGCGCGGCCGGGCCGCGCATGTCCATCGGCCGCTCGTCGCGATCAGCGATGCGATGGTGGCGCTGGGCGCCTCCCGCCCGCGCGATCCGCGCGTGATCGACGACAAGGACACGAGCGAGACCAAGCCCGACGGCAACAATGTCGGGCTGGAGGATCAGCTGTTGAAGATGGGCCAGATCCAGACCGATTTCTCGGCGCTCACCAATCTCTATCGCAAGCAGATGGGCCTGATCGAAAGCGCGCTGGGGCGAAGCGGCTGACGCGCTTCAGCGGCCCGCCATCAGGACCGCGCCAGTTCGCCACCCCAGTTACCCTGATCGCGCAGGCCGGCCTTGAAGGCGATGCCGAGCGCGTCGGACAGGCTGCGGACGCCGAGCTTCTTCATCAATTTGTGCCGATAGATTTCGATCGTGCGGAAGCTGAGCTGCAGATCGTGCGCGATGACCTTGTGCGGCTTGCCCTCGATCAGGCCCTGCAACACATCATGCTCGCGCGGGGACAGGCTGGCCACCAGCGCGCGCGCTTCCTCCCGCGCGCGGCCACGGCCGGCCTCCACCTCGATATGCGCCAGCGCGCGCGTCACGACCGTGTCGAGCCGATCGAGCGGGCACGGCTTTTCGAGATAGTCGATCGCGCCGAGCTTCAATGCCTCCACCGCGGACGCGATCAGCCCCTGTCCGCTGAGAATGACGAAGGCCAGATCCTGCAGGCGATCCTGGCTCGCGCGCAGCACATCCAGCCCCGATGCGCCCGGCATATCGAGATCCAGCAGCACGCAGCCCCCCGCCAGATCCGGCAGCGCATCCAGAAAGGCATCGCCCGAAGGGAAGGTGCGGATGCCGGCGGCCGTCACCCGCGACAGGCTGATCTCCAGCCCGCGCATCATCGCGGCCTCGTCGTCGACGAGATAGATCATGCCGGACGCGATGGTGTCACGGTCGAGCTGGTTCGATATCATACGGGGCCCACTCGTCCCGGACAGGACAGTCCACACGGTCCGGAACGGGCCGATCTTCCCGCGATTTCGTAACCATAACGTTACAACGCGGCCGATTTATCACATGATATGGCGCGACACCGGGGCGATGGCGGATGCGCGATCGATCGGCATATCCGCGCACGCCGGAAGACTCGCCTCCTCGGAGAGGCGGAAGGCCTCGGTCGCGGCCATCAGCAGGCGATCCAGATCGGGCACCAGCGCGCGGACCGAAACGTCCGTCAACGCGCAGCCCGGCAATGCCAGCGGCATGACCAACGTCGTCAGGCAATCGCCGAGCGAGATATCGGCGCGCGTGCCGATACAATCGGCAATGTCCTCATCCGTGAGACCCACGCTGTTCAGCTTGGCCGAGGCCGCATCCCACAAGGCTTCGTGGTTCTGGACGGTCAGCGTGATGCGAATATCGTGCAGCCCGGCGATGTCGCCGATCTCGATACCCATATCCCGATTAGGCGCGATCATGAAACTCATCGAAACCTCGTCTTGCTGGCTATGGCAGGCACAGGTTCTTGCGATTTACGCGGGACGCGAACGAAGCCCTTCACGCGAACGACCGGCGAACGTGCCGCCGGCTCCGCGATCAGGACTTCACGAATGGATGACGCGGCCGATGACGTGCCGCACCCCTCCCCTCCATTCCCACCCCGATGGCACTGTGGCGGCTTCCCCCCGAGTCTCCAACTAAGGGCTTCCCCTTACCGGAGGGACACTCCGGCCCGCGCCGTGCCCGTTCGCCGTGGGCGGATCCCATACCGAAAGGGCCGGGGCGATCGCTCGCCCCGGCCCTCCCGACGCCGTTCCCAAGGAGAGGACGGCGATGCCGATCGACCTTAACGGAAGAGCGACAGGATCGTCTGCGGCGACTGGTTGGCGATCGACAGCGCCTGGACGCCGAGCTGCTGCTTGACCTGGAGGGCCTGCAGCTGCGCGGATTCCTTGGCCATGTCGGCGTCGACCAGGTTGCCGATGCCGGACGTGATCACGTCGGTCAGCTTGCTGTTGAACGTGATCTGCGCGTCGATGCGGCGCGAGGCCGAGCCGAGCGTGCTGACGCTGGTGGCCAGCGCCGTCTTCGTCGCGTCGAGCGTGTCGACCATCGCCTGCGCCGCCGCCTGCGTGTCGATCACGCCGGTTTCGGCCACGGTGATGACCGCGCCACCATAGCTGAAGTCCTGGTTGTCGACGGTCAGCGAATCCGGATCCCAGGTCGTCGAGGCCGTGTCACCGTCCTGGATGGTCAGCAGCGCGGTGAGCGAGCCGCCGGCATTCTTCAGCAGGTTCGTGCCGTTGAAGTCCGAGGACTTCACGATCGTGCCGATCTGGTCACGATAAGCGGTGAAGTCGCGGTTGATCGCGTCGCGGCTCGTCTGGTCGATGGCGTCGGCGGCTTCCTTGGCCTTCGACGACATGATGTTGACGATGTCGGAGATCTGCTCGGCGCCGGTCACGGCGACGTCCAGAACGCTCTTGGCGCGGCTCAGCGAATTGCCGACGGCCGTCAGGCCGCCAAGGTCGCCGCGCAGCTTCTGCGCGATGCCGTAGGCCGCCGAGTCGTCCTTGGTCGAACCGACCTTGAGGCCTGTGTTGATGTGGCTCTGGCTGACGTTGAGGGCGTTGTTCGTCGCCGTCAGGTTCTGCAGAGCGGCCATCGCGCCGACATTGGTATTGATCGAAAGTGCCATGATGAATCCTTCTTGGATGGAACGGCCGATTTCTTCGACCATGGGCCAGAAGCGCTGGCCCGCGGCGGATCGGATGGTCCGCCCCTCATTCTGGGAAGGAATGCGAGGCCGCCCAAATGATCGGGCGGATTTTTATAGGATGGGTGGTTTCCGACCCGCCCACGCAGGCGTGCCCCCTTCTCTTATCCTCCCCCGCCAAGGGGAGGTGGCGCCGAAGGCGACGGAGGGAGAGGTCGGCGAGCATCCCGCTTCCGGTCCTTCCGTCAGGCTAAAGCCTGACACCTCCCCCTGGCGGGGGAGGATGAGCGCGCACTATCCCGCGCTCTCCGGCAGCGCGGGCAGGATGATCTTCATCGTCGTGCCGCGCCCTTCGGCGCTGAAGATCGCGATATGGCCGCCCGACTGGCTGACGAAGCCGTGGACCTGGCTGAGGCCGAGCCCGTCCGCATCGCTCTTGGTGGAATAGAAGGGATCGAAGGCGCGCGCGACGACATCGGGGCTCATCCCGCCGCCCGTATCGCTGACGAGCAGCGCGACATAATCGCCGGGCGTCGCCTCGGGATAGCGCGGCGTCCAGGCGTCGTGCAGCGTCACGCGGCGCGTGGCGATGGTGATGTGACCGCTCCTGGGCATGGCATCGCGCGCATTCAGGCACAGATTGATGATCGCGGTTTCCAGCTGCTCGCGATCGACCATCACCAGCGGCAGATCCTCACCCAGCACGACATCGACCGGCCGATCCCGGCCGATCGTGCGATAAAGCAGATCCGAAATCCCGATGATCGCGGCGTTGATGCTGGTGGGTTCGGACCGGAGCGCCTGCTTGCGGCTCAGCGTCATCAGGCGGTTGGCGAGATCGGTCGCGCGCGACGTGCCGGTCAGCGCGAGATCGAGATCGTCCTGCACACCGATCTCGCCGGGGCTCAGCCGCGCCCTGGCATTTTCGAGCGACATCACGACCGCCCCGATCATATTCTTGAAATCGTGCGCGATCACGTCGCTGAGATGTCCGATCGCCTCCATCTTCTGGAGATGATGCAGCCGCGCCTCCAGCTCCTGCCGACGATTCGCCTCGGTCCGTATTCCTTCATTGGCCGATTTCAGGGCGTTCTGCATGCCGATCGCCTCCGCCAGCCGCTGCTGCATGTCGCGGAAGACGAAGATGAACAGGCCGACGATCCAGAGATTGACGAGGAACAGCGCGACAGAGAGACCGCGCGACCGCCGCTCGAGCTTTCCGGCCTGCGCTGCCAGTTGCCTTTCCTGCGCCGCCGTCCGCGCGACAATGATGGCGCGCATCTCGTCGGTCAGCCGCTTCGGGTGGTCCATGGCCGAGGCCGGCACAGGCTGGCCGGCGCGCCGCCGCTCCAGAATCCGCGCGAGCAAGGCATCGTGCGCGACGGACAAAGAGCGCACGCGCCGGATCGCGGCGAGGCTGACGGGATCGTCGGCAAAATCCTGCTCCAGGACGGCGAGATCCTGGCCCACGCCGTCCCGAGCGTCGAACATCGTGGCGAGCAGCGCCGGCTCCTCGGTCAGCAGATAGCCGCGCCGCCCCGCCTCGGCCGAACGCTGCCGCGCGAGCAGCGCCGCCAGCGTCTGCTGCGTCCGCAGCGCCGCCTCTATGTCGTTATGGGCATGGCGCTCGAACGCCGTCATTCCGAACAGCCCGAGGCTCAGGATGCACAGCGCCAGGAACCCCAGCAGCAGCGCGAAGCGCCTCGGGCTCGTTACATTCATGGATGAGCGCACCACATAGGATGGATAATCCTGAAAACAGACTGTCCGCTATGAGGCAATGAGTTAAGAAATTCTTACCATCTTGTCCTACAAATACCGATCCGGCGCGCCGGCCGCCGGATCGGCCCCGCCATCAGCGCAGATAATTGGCCAGCGACAGGCCGTTGATCTGCGCGAAGGCCGAATAGGAGGATTCCAGCAGCGTCTTCCGGAGCGAGATGTCGATCGCGACCTGCCCCATGTCGGCATCCTCGACATCGCCCACCGCGCTCGTCAGCAGCAGCGTGCGATCGTCGGCACGCTTGACCATATCGTCCACGCGATTCTGGGCGCGGCCATTGCCCGCGTCCGCGACGCGCAGATCGGCAAGGCCCGCGTCCATCTGGCTGACCGCCTGCGTCATCGCGTCGATCTGCGCCTGGGTGGGCCGCTCGCCGACCGGCCCCATCTCCGCCAGCGTGCGGAAGGCGGCGACGAAATTCTTGCCGAAATCGGAGGCGACGATGCCGAAGCTCATATCCTCCCCCGGCGCGATCCGCGCGGAGAGGCGGGTCTGGTCGTTCGTGAAGGCCGCGTCGCGATCGAGGCCGACCGTATCGGCCAGCGTCTGCGGCACGAGCGGGGCCGCGCCGGTCTGGCCGCCGGCGAACAGATACTTGCCGCCATCGGCCGCGTTCATCGCCGCCTTGAACTGATCGAAGGCCGCGCTCGCCTCGCCCACCAGATCGGAGGCGTTGCCCGTGCCGATCACGTCGAGCAGCGTCTTGCGCAGCGCGCTCACCGTCGTGTCGACCTGCCCCAGCCGCGACTGATAGAAAGACAGGGTCGTATCCACGCGGCTGGCGACGCGCGATTGCGCGTCATATTGCGCGAGCATCGATCGCGCCGACAGGACGCGCCCCGAATCCGTCCCGAGATCGGCATAGCTCTGCACCTTCTTGGTGGTGCTGAGCTGCTCCTGCGCGTCGGCCAGGCTCCGCTGCGTCCGCAGCATCGCACTCTGCATCAGAGTCTGCATGGGCACGGTGGCGATTCTGGTCATGACAGTCTCCCTCAGCCGATCATCTTGATCAGGGTATCGTACATGTCGGACGCGGTGGTCACGACGCGGGCGGCGGCCGAATAGCTGTTCTGCAGCACGACCATCTGGGAGAGTTCCTCCTCCACGTTCACGCCCGAGAAATTGTCGCGGCGGGCCACGGCATCCGTCATCCGCGCCTCGGCCCCCGCCTGTGCGGTCTTGGCGCGCGCGGACTCCGTGCCGATGCGGCCGAACAGGGCGTTGGAGAAGGCATCGAGCGTGGTGACGCCGTCCCTGCCCAGATCGATCGGACTGCTGAGCGCGTTGACCAGGGCGGTCGCGCCGCGCTTGTCGCCGGGGCCGATCGCCTTCGCGCCCGGCGCCGCATTCGTATCCAGCAAGGCGAGCGGAAAACCCTCGGGCTTGGCGAGCAAGGCGGACGAGACCGCCGCCGTATCCAGCCCGCTGCTGGTGAGCGAAAGACCGGACCATTCCGAAAAGGTCAGCCCCGTACCCAGCCTGTTGGTGGAATCCGAGGAGACGGAGAGCGTGGCGCCCTGCGAGGCCGTGTTCGGCTGGAAGCGGATGCGGCCGAGCCCGTCGAGCGAGAAGCTGCCATGGGCGGAGAGCGGGCTGGCATTCAGCTCGGTGATGATGTCGCCCACCGTCGGGCCGACGCTGCCGGTGACGGCATAGCTGCCCAGCACCTTGCCATTGGCATCGCGCAGCAGGATGTTCGCCGTCTCGCCCGTGCCGAAGCCGTGTGGATCGGCGGCGGTGAAGCCCGAGGGGACGAGCGAGCCCGAGCCGCTCTTCACGACATCGTTCAGCCCGAAATACTGGGCGAAACCGATACCGCTGCGGCTGCTGGGCGTGGTGGGATCCTGGCCGGTGGCGATGCCGTTGGTGGCGTCGGTGGCGATGATCGTGAGCGCGCCGTTCGCGAAGCTCGCGGTGCCCGCGCCCCCCAGCCCGGCGTTGATCGCATCGACCGCATCCTGCACGGTCGCCGTCGGCCCGAGCGTGTCGAAATCGACATTGGCCTTGGCCACCAGCGTGCCGTCCGCCTTCACCACCGCGAACGTGGCCTTGCCGGTGAAGCCCAGCCGGTCGGTCGCGACGAGGCCGGTGTTGCGCCCCTGCAGGCTGGCCGGCGCCGGCAGTTGCGCGCCCGCATTCGACACCGCGTTGAGCGTCTGCGCCAGCCCTGTGAACAGCGCGTTCAGATCGCTGGTCGCCTGCGGCAGAACCTTGTCGCGCATGTCGATCAGCCCGCCGAGCTTGCCGCCCACCGCCGACGACGCGATCGTGTCGCCGGTCGCCGCCCCCGGCGTGCCATCCGCATTGGCGAAACGGATCGTGATGTCCGAGTAAAGCGTGGTCGCGCTGCCATTGCCCTTCGGATAGTCCAGCTGGCGCAGGCGCTGGTCGAGCAGCACCTGGCCCGAGGTCGTCTCGATCGTGACGCGCCCATCCGTCTGCTGGCGGACGGTGACGCTCATCAGGCCGCTCAGCTCCTGCAGCGCGGTCAGCCGCTGATCGTCGACGCCGCTCGTGCTCTTGCCGAAGGCGGAAAGGCGCGCGACATCGTCGTTCAGCCCGTCGATCTGCTTGAGCAGATCGTTGATGCGGCCGACAGTGTTGCTGATGCCCGTGTCGATATCGGCGCGCATCGCGGCGATGGAATCGGCGGTCTGGTGGAGCGAGGTGATCGCATCCTGGGCATTGCCGAGGAACGTCGCCGTGGCCGAGGTGGCATCGGCGGAGCCCGTCATCTCGGCGGCAGAGGCCATGATCGCATTCAGCCGCGCCGGCAGGCCGAACGTGTCGCCCGGCTTGCCGAGCAAGGCCTGCAGCTGATCATAATAAGACAGCGACACGTCGCTCCGCCCCGCCTCCCCGGCGCGGGAATAGACGGTGCCTTCGAGGAAGCGATCCGCGACGCGCGTGGGCTCCCCCACCGCGACGCCGCCGATCCGCCCGGCCGTGACCGCCGTACTCTGCGTGGCGATCTCGCGGGCGTAACCGGGCGTGTTCACATTGGCGATGTTGTTCGAAACCGAACGCAGCCCGGCCTGCGAGGCGGACAGGCCGGTGAGGGCCGTGCTGAGGATCTCGTTCAAAGACACGGGCGTGGTCCTTCGTTGGCCGGGGCTGCGTTCGCGAGGAAGGCCGGGATCAGCGCTTCAGATTGCTGACTTCCTGCAGCATCTCGTCCACCGTGGTGATGATCTTGGACGAGGCGCTGTAGGCGCGCTGGAAGCGGATCATGTTGCTGAATTCCTGCGCCAGATCGACGTTCGACGCTTCCAGCGCATTGCTGGAGATCGAGCCCGAGCCAAGCGTGCCCGGCTCGTTGATCGCGACCGTGCCGGACAGGCCCGAGCCGACATAGGCATTGCCGCTCAGGCGGGTAAGGCCGTCCGGATTCTGGAAGGTAGCGAGCGGCAGCTGATAGATGTCGCGCGTCGTGCCATCCTCGAACACGGCGGTCACACGGCCGCTGTCCGAAATCTCCACCGAGGCGACCGTGCCGAGCAGGCCGCCATTGACCGACGAGTTCAACAGCGCCGAGGGCTGGCCGGACTGGGTGAGGCCGTCGAGCCCGTCCTGCGAGCCCATCGCGAGCGAAATGGGGCTCGATCCCGCACCGTTGGTCCAGCCGGGGGTGAGATTGGCGAAGAGCGCGGGGCTGGATCCGGCCAGATCCAGCGATCCATCCGGATTGAACGCCACGGTGCCGCTGGCGAGCAGGCCGCCCGCCGCCGTCACGTCGCTGGCGGGCTGGGCGTAGATTTCGGCCTGCCAGGTGTTGGCGGCGGTCTTCACGAAACCGAAGGTCAGCTGGTGCGCGCCGCCCTGCGCATCATAGACGGTGATCGGGCGCGAGAATTGCGGCGTGACGGTGCCGCTGGCCATGTTGCCCGCCACATAGGGACCCGCGATCGGATCCTGCGTCGACTGCAGATTGGCGCGCAGCGTGACGGCGGTGGTCGGCGCGGCGGTGCCGGTCAGCGCGTTCGTCTTGATCGACTGGAGCGAGCCGATATCGCCATTGTTCACATAATTGCCGTTCGCATCGACCGGCCAACCCTGCAGATAATAGCCCGCCGCATTCTTCAGATAGCCGTTCGCATCCGGCCGGAACGAGCCGGCGCGCGTATAGGCGACCTGATCGTCATCGGCGGAGGTGCGGACGACGAAGAAGCCCGCGCCCTCGATGCCGATGTCCGTGCTCTGCGCGGCGGCCTGCAGCAGCCCCTGCTTTGAGATCAGCGCCTGCGGCGCGGCATTCACGCCACCCGCCGAATAGCTGGACTTCAGCCGGCCATCGGTGACGAGCGTGCTGAATTCGGCGGCCACGCCCTTGTAGCCCACCGTGTTCACGTTGGTGATGTTGTCCGCAACGGTCGCCATCGCGGCGGCCTGGGCGCTGAGGCCCGAAACGCCGGCATAAAGGGCGGAGTAGAGGCTCATCTTAATCTCCCACGAAGGATCCGGGCGAAGCCGCCACCGCGACCTTCCGCCTTCGGGATCATTATAGGATCGAAGGATGAGGCACCAAATATAGGAATAACTTGCCTAGCCGCCCGAAGAGGCTGCCGCCCCCTCTATAATGAGGCTCGCACGGTCATGCGGAAGGACGGACATGCTGAAGATTTCCCTGCGGAATGGCGAGCGGATCATCATCAACGGATCGGTGGTGCAGTCGGTCGGCCGCTCGATGATCTGCGTGGAGAATGACAGCGCCATCCTGCGCGGACGCGACGTGATGCGGCCCGAAGAGGCCAATACGCCCGCCAAACGTCTCTATTTCGCCTGCATGCTCGCCTATATCGATCCGGCCGACGTGGATCGCCACCGCCACAGCGTGGCCGAGCTGGCGGGCGAGCTGGCCGCCGTTCTCGCGTTGCCGCGCGCCCGCGCGCTCTGCCTGAAGATCGTCGATCATTGCAGCGGCGGGGATTTCTACAAGGCGCTGGTCGAATGCCGCGTGCTGATCCTCTATGAGGCCGAGGCGATGGCGCGTCCGGCTTCGACGGCGGCATAATCTGCCGTGCAGAGCCTCTCGTCCGTGACCGCCGCGTTGCGCGGCCTCTCGCCCGATCGCCGCTATGGCCGCGTGGTCGCGGTGCGCGGCGCGCTGATCGAAGTGGAAGGGCTGATCGGCGCGGCCTCGATCGGATCGCGCGTCACCATCGCCGCTCTCGGCGGCCCGATCGAGGCCGAAGTGACCGGGCTGGATCACGGCATCGCGCATTGCCTGCCGTTCAACGATCCGCAGGGCATCGCCTCCGGCACGCGCGTGGAGCTGGCGGCGGGCCAGTTCACGCTGCGCCCCTCGTCGGCCTGGCTCGGCCGCGTGATCGACGGGCTGGGTCGCCCGGTCGATCGCAAGGGCCCGATGATGGCCGGGTCCGAGGCACGCCTGATCCGGGGCATGCCGCCCCACGCCTCCACCCGCGCGCGCGTGGGCCACAAGATCGAGACCGGCGTGCGTGCGCTCGATATCTTCGCGCCGCTTTGCCTGGGCCAGCGGCTCGGCCTGTTCGCCGGATCGGGCGTCGGCAAATCCACTCTGCTCTCGATGCTCGCGCGCTGGACGGACTGCGATGTCGCCGTGATCGGCCTGATCGGCGAGCGCGGCCGCGAAGTGCAGGAATTCGTGGAGGACGATCTGGGCGACGGCGCGCTGGAACGCAGCGTCGTCGTGGTCGCGACGTCGGACGAGCCCGCGCTCATGCGGCGGCAGGCGGCGTGGACCACGCTCGCCGTGGCCGAGCATTTCCGCGACCAGGGCCTGCGCGTGCTGTGCCTGATGGATTCGGTCACGCGCTTCGCGATGGCGCAGCGCGAGATCGGGCTGGCCGGGGGCGAGCCGCCCGCCACCAAGGGCTATACCCCCACCGTCTTCGCCGAACTGCCGCGTCTGCTGGAGCGCGCGGGACCCGGCGTGCGCGGATCGGGATCGATCACGGGCGTCTTCACCGTGCTGGTGGACGGCGACGATCATAACGAGCCCGTCGCCGATGCCGTGCGCGGCATTCTCGACGGCCATATCGTGATCAGCCGCCGCATCGCCGAGCGCGGGCGCTATCCGGCGATCGACCTGCTCAAGTCGCTCTCGCGCACGCTGCCGCATGCCCATTCGATCGAGGAGAATGACCTGCGGATCGCAGCGCGGCGCGAACTCTCCATCTACAGCGAAATGGAGGAGATGATCCGGCTCGGCGCCTACAAGACTGGCGCCAACGACGCCGTCGATCGCGCCGTATCGATCGCGCCCCGCATCGAGGCGATGCTGAGCCAGGGCAAGGAGGATCGCGGCACGGCGGCGGAGGCGTTCGCGCTGCTCGCACAGATCGTGGCGGGCGAGCATGCGGGGGCGAACGATGCCGACGCCCTATGATGCGCTGATGCGCCTGCGCCAGCGCGAGGTGGACGATCTGCGCATCGCTATCAGCGTCCAGATCGATCAGCTCGTCTCGATCGAGAATCGCCATACCGTGATCAATGCCGCGCTCGCGCAGGCGCAGGACGTGACGGCGAGCGAGGTGCTGCTCAATACCCAATCCTATATGGCGCGCCTGCGCGCCGAGCGCGATGCGGTGACGAACAATCGCAAGATGGCGGGCGCGCGCCTCTCCCAGCTGCGCGACAATGCCGTGGAGGCCTATGGCGCGCTGCGCGCGATCCATTCGGCGGCGGACGACTATCGTTCGGACGTGGAAAGAAGCGCCGCGCAGGCCGACCAGGCCTTCATCGACGATCTCGTCGGCGGACGGGGCAGCCGCAGGCCGCAGCGGCGACGCTGATGGTCTATACCGCCGCCTTCCGCTCCCTGCCGCCGGCGCAGCGCGCGGACCTGCTCTACCGGCAGGCGCGCGACGACATGGCGCAGAGCCTGTGGTCCGCCACGATCGGCGGCGGGCCCTCCGGCGACGGCAAGGCCGCTGCCGCCCCCGTCCCGCGCGCGCGCGACATGGATCTGAACACGATGCTGGCGATCCTGACCCAGCCGCAGGCGGCGGCCGATGCGGCGCGAGTCCCCGCCCCCGATGCGCGGGCCCTGCTTATGCCCCAGCCTCCCGCCGCATGGCCCGAGCGGTCCGACGATCCGCCGCCGCAGCGGCAACCGCGCCCCTCCGCGCCCGTGGCCGGGCTGGGCCCCAATGCGGGCTATCGCGACACGCTCTCTGCGGCCGCAGCGCGCACCGGCTTTCCGGCCGAGGCGCTGGCGGCGATCATCAACGCCGAGGCGGCGCAGAATGCCGACGGCAGCTGGATCAGCCATTCACGCAACACCCGCTCCAGTGCCGCCGGGCTCGGCCAGTTCCTGAGCGGCACCTGGAAGGGCATGGCCGAGCGGCGCGGCTCCTGGCTCAACGCCTTTGCCGAAGCGCAAGGCTGGCTCGATCCGCGCGGCCATGTGCGAGGCGAGGCGAAGTCCGACCTGCTGGCGCTGCGCTACGATGCGCGCGCCTCGATCGAGACGATCGCCGATTATGCGCACGACAATGTCGCGACGATGCGCGCGGCGGGACTCGCCATCGGCGCGTCTGCGGAGAGCGTCGGCCAGGCGGCCTATCTTGCCCATCATCTGGGCGTGAGCGACGCGATTCGATTCGTGAAGCGTGGGCTGGATCCGGCACGCGCCGAAACTCTGCTCGCCGCCCAGATCGGATCGGCCGCGGCCAGCGCGCGAATCGCCCAATGCGGGGATGCCGCGCAGGCGCATCGTTCCTGGCTGATCGATTATACCACGCGGCAATTCCGACCCGGCCGTTTCGCCGCCGCCTTCCACGCCTGAGCGCGCGACCGCGCGTTCCCAGGCGCCTTCTCCTTGGAATCCTTCGCGATTGGCTGCGGATAGCGATGCCCTGCGGGCCGCCCGCCCACTTTTTTGGAGCGCCGGACGGTTATCCTATATCGGCAAAAATTGCAGAAACGAGGGACTATTTTCCTAATCCCATTATGGGATTTACCGGTTAGTAAGGTTTCGCGGCCAAATTTGTCCTCGGGCAAAGGAGATCTGGGGACATATCTTCCCATATCCTTGAACGGGATGAGAGCCATGTCGAAAACTACCACGGCGATCGAAGCAGCGGTTCAGATGATACTCGCGCAGGTTCCGGCCGGAGACGGGGGCGCACCGACCGCGCGCCAGCGCGCCGCCATCGACAAGGCGTTCACGCAGATCATGCGCTTGATCGCGCCGCGCGTGCGCCACTTCATCCGCCAATATGGGCTGAGTGCGCATTGGGACGATGCCGAACAATGCTGCGCCATCGCCGTGCACCGCGCGATCCAGACCTATGATCAGGAGAAGGCGCAGTTCACCACCTTCGTGAACTGGCTGATCCGGGGCGAGCTGCAAAGCCTGCGCTTCCGCCTGATGACCGACCAGCGCCCCTCCGCCCGCAAGGTGGAGGCGACGACCGTCTCGCTCCAGGCGCTCAGCGTCGGCGAGGATGGCGAGGATGGCGGCGCCGAAGTGCTGATCGAGGACGAGAATGCGCTGTCGCTGACCGAGGCGGGCGCCTCCGACTATCTCGCCGGCTCGGCGATGCGATCGATGACGGACTCCTATGTCGATCATCTCCGCAAGATCGGCCTGAGCCAGCTCAGCCGCCGCACCCGCCCGCGCAAGGCCGGGGAAGCCCCGCGCGACGGCGAGAACCGCCCGCGCCTCAAGATCCACGCGATCGATCCCGAAGAGCTGGAGAAGCTGGAGCAGCGCCTGACGCGCAACCGCGCGCTGGTGGAGCAGCGCCTGTTCGAGATCGCCGATGCGATCACGCCCGACGATCAGGACATCACGAAGGAGCGCATGCGCCAGATCACCAAGCGCGCGGCCAAGACCATCGCCGAGATCACCGGCAGCGAGCCGAAATTCCTGATCATGGCGGAGGCGTCGCGCAGCCCGGCGCTCACCCCGCGCGCCAGGGCCGCCAAACCGGCCAAGGCCGAGCGGCAGGCCGATCAGCCCTGCCCGATCATCATCCTGCCGCCGAGCCGGCCGACGGCGCAGCGGCGCCCGGTCGGCCCGCAAAATTATCCGCTGCACGAGCGCGGGATCATGCGGGACATGCCGGCCCGCTCCATCATGCCCGGCCGATCGATCCACTGATCCGAAACGTCCGGCGATCCACCGGACACACGCGACTCACCGATCGGAAAAAGACGCCCACCCGCCGCCGGCATGCAGAACCGGCGGCGGGCGCGCCGTTTCGGCGGGTTGGATTGGCCCATATCGGACATTTTTCGTCTCCGCGCCGGCGGTGCATCCGGCGAGAAAATCCCACGGAAATGAATGTTTTCCGCCTCGACCGGCTGGATGAGCCCGGCTTATAGGAAGTTATCGAGTATAGGAGCTTGGTAAGAGGTCGTTGAAATTATTCGGATACACGCTCCTCGCAGAAAGCTCTGGCTGCAGGATAGCGGCTGCAAGACGAGGACGTGATGCCGGCCAATAAGCGCACCCAAGCCCGGATGGCCTGCGACACCGTAACGATCGATCCCTATCGCTCCCTGGTGTTTCCGAACGAGGTGCGCCGCGCGCGCAAGGAGCATGGCCTACCCCGCCTGCTCGCATTGTCCGGCCGCCTCCCCGACATCCCCTATGTCCGCCTCTCGAAGATCGAGCGCGGCGAGGTCTTCGCCAAGCCCGACGAGATGATCGCGGTCGCCGGGGTCCTCGGCGTCCCACCCGAAAGCCTGCTGATCGACATCGACACCCCTGATTTCGAGATCGGCCGCTGGGCGACCGATCTCGGGGATTGGGAGCCCGTCGATCCCGAGCAGGACCGTTTCGCCTTGATGCTGGGTGCCGCCGTCCGCGCCCGCCGCGCGCAGGATGATGGCCTGACGATCGCCGCGATCGAGCAGACGTACCGGATCGCGCCGGTGATCCTGTCCCGCATCGAGAATGCCTTCAAGCCGTTCGAGCGGTGGAACGGGCAGACGGTGGCCGCACTCTGCCAGCTGTTCGGCGTGCGCGATGCAGCCGCGCTCCGCAAAACGGTGCTGGAGATGGCGCGCGAAGGTGCGCTGGACGCCTATGTCCGTCTTCTCGCGGACCCCGAGGCCCGGATCGCGAAATCGCGCAAGCGCATCGCCGAATTGCGCACCGCGCTGGCCAATCCGGCCGCACCCGCCGCACCGCAGCGTCGGGGCAGGCCCGCGCGCGTCGCCCGGACGCTCCGAAGCGATCCGGCGCCGGCAGCGACGGTCGCACAGCCAGGCTCGGCTCCGGTAGCGACCGCGCCCTCCGCCACCGCGCTCGCGCCCGATCAGGCGATCGTGCGCCTGCTTCCCGTTTACGGCCTGCCTCTGGCGGACGGATTGATCGCGCGCACGTCGGTCGGCGGCACTGTCGAGGCGCCGCGCAGCGCCGGCCCGGATGCCTATGGCCTGCGCGTCTGCCGCCCGACGCTCGGCCTGGGCCTGCCCGCCAGCGCCACGGTGATCGTCGATCCCGCGCGCTTCCCGTCCGGCGGGGGCATCGCGGTGGTGGAAGAAGAAACGGGCCTACGCCTGCTCGCCATCACCTTCGATCGGCATGGCCGGATGATGGGCTATAGCGAAAGCCCCAATCACGAAGTGGCGATCGACACGATCGCGCCCGGCCGCATCGCGATGGTGATCGCCGCGATCCTGTAGGCGGCTTGTCTCCGAAATGCGCGGAAGAGCGCATTTCGAGGCGACGCCGGCCCGCTCCCCCACCCGGTCTCCCACAGAATATCCTGGATGGGAGGCCGGGTGGGGGAGCGGGCCGGCGCCGCACCTCAATAATGCGAGTTGATCGAGATCGGCGTGGCCAGATCCATCGGGGTCAGATCGCCCGCTGCGCGATAGGTGGAGGCGCGCTTGCCGGCGAGGCGGCGGGCCTCGCGGGCGAAAGCCTCCATCATCTCGGACGACAATTCCAGCTGGCGCTCCAGCAGAGCCGCATTGTCCGCCGCCGCCTTGCCGAGCCCGACCAGCGCGTCGGACAGACGCGTGCGCTGCTCCTCGTCCAGCGTATCGGCCCAGTCCGGCTGGCGGCGATTGAGCGTCACCATCTCCTGTTCCAGCAGCCCGGTCAGCCGCAGCTTCACCGTCACCAGTTCGCCCAGCGCACCGTCGCGGTGGCTCGCCTGCAGCCGCGCCGTCTCTTCCGTCATGATCATGGTCAGCGAAAGGATCAGATCGATGATGTCAGCGGCCATCGGCCGAGCCTCCCTGCATGCGGATGATCTGCGCGGCGACCGACGGCGCGAGCCCCAGCCCGCCGCGCTGCGCGATCGATTTGCCCATCTCCTCGGCCATGATGTCGCGGAACATCTCCTCGCCGTGCCCGCCCGGCAGATCGCCGCCGCCCGTGGCGCTTTCCATCATGATCTTCGTCACCTGCCCGATGAAGACCGATTCGAAATCGCGCGCCGTGCGGGCGACATCGACGGGCACGCCGCGCATCGACGGTGCGAGGCGGGGCGGCGAGGCGGGAGAGGGTGGGAGAGCGGCAGCGGCGCGCGCGACCGGATCCATCACTGGACCTCGATCTCGGCCTGGAGGGCCCCCGCCCCCCGCAAGGCCTGGAGGATCGTGATGAGATCGCGCGGACTCACGCCCAAGGCGTTGAGCCCCGTCACCAGGGTCTTGAGCGAGGCGCCCTCGACCATGGCGAGCGACGCGCCGCTGCCGTCGTCGACGTCGATCCGCGTGCGCGGCAGGACCGTCGTCTGCCCATTCGAGAAAGCGTCGGGCTGCGAGGCGATCGGCGCCTCGGTGACGCCGATGGTGAGCCCGCCCTGTGCGATGGCGACAGGGCTGATCCGCGTATCCGCGCCCATCACGACCGTGCCCGAGGCTTCGTTGATCACGATGCGCGCCGGCTGATCCACCTCGACCGGCAGATTCTCGATCCGCGCGACCATCGCCATCGCGGCACCCGGGCCGCCTGGCGGATGGATCTGCACCGTCGCCGGATCCAGCACCTCGGCCGCGCCGGGATTGCCCTTGTTGATCGTCTCGGCGATCCGATAGGCGGTGGTGAAATCGGGGTTCTTCAGCGCCAGCTTCAGCCCGTCGGCGGATTTCAGCGCGAACGGCACCTCGCGCTCCACCGTGGCGCCGCCCGATATCCGGGCCGAGGTCGCCACGCCGCGCGTGATGCTCGCCGCCTGCCCCTGCGCCTTGAAGCCGGAAACCGCGACCGGCCCCTGCGCCACCGCATAGATCTCGCCATCCAGCGCGCGCATCGAGGTGACGATCAGCACGCCGCCCTGCAGGCTGGTGGCATCGCCCAGCGACGACACCTGCACGTCGATCTTCGATCCCATCCGCGCGAAGGCCGGCATGGAAGCCGTGACGGAGACGGCGGCGACATTCTGCGTGCGCATCTGCGCGCCGCGAATGTTCACGCCCATCCGCTCCAGCATCGCCTGCATCGTCTCTTCGGTGAAGGGCGTGTTGCGGATGCGATCGCCGGTGCCGGCGAGGCCGACGACCAGACCGTAGCCGACCAGCTGGTTCGCGCGCACATTCTCGACATCCACGATGTCCTTGATGCGCGACGAGGCGAAAGCGGGCGCGCCGCCGAGGGGCGCCGCGGCCGCGATCATCGCGGCGGTGAGGCGCAGGATGGTGAGGTGCCGGGACATTGCTTTTCTTATAGGATGAGCGCGGCGGCACATCGCGTCACGGACGGCAAATATCTCCATGTCCGTGCCGGTTTGCGGGATGCGAGGAAGAGCGCATTTCGGGGGCGCCGACTCCTTTACCACCCGAGCACCCATATGGGATCGGTGAGCAATTCGTTCCCACCTCCGTTTGCACTGAGCTTGTCGAAGTGCCGCTCTCCTTTCTCTCGCCTTTTCAGGAAGAAGGACGGTGCTTCGACAAGCTCAGCACGAACGGAATTCCGGTTCTGACCCATTACGCAACGATCACACCGAGAATCCGATGGGGAGGCCGGATTGGGGGAGCGGCTGGCACGGCCATGCGCCGAACGCGCATCCAAAAAAACAATCAGTCGCGCTGCCGGGCGAGCCGCAGCACGTACCCGATGATCTCCGCCACGGCGGCATAATGCTCCACCGGGATCGGCCGATCGATGTCCGCGCCCGCGAACAGAGCGCGCGCCAGCGGCGGGCTTTCCACGATCGGCACCCTGGCGGCCGTCGCCACCTCGCGGATCTTCAGCGCCACCTCGTCCACACCCTTGGCCACCACCACCGGCGCCGCCATCTCGCCATGCGTATATTGGAGCGCGACCGCATAATGGGTCGGGTTGGTGATGACGACGCTCGCCTCCGGCACCGCCGCCATCATGCGCCGCTTGGCGCGCTGCAGGCCGATCGCGCGGATGCGCGCCTTGATCTTGGGATCGCCGTCGCTCTCCTTGATCTCGTCGCGCAATTCCTGAAGCGTCATCCGCATCCGCTTCAGGAAGGCGCGGTGCTGATAGACATAATCGAACGCGGCGAGCGCGACGACGAGGATCGCCACCGCCTTCACCATCCCGAACACGATTGTGCCCGCCGCCGTCACCAGCCGATCGGGCGAGGCGCCGATCAGCTGATCGAATGCCACCGCATGGGGCCACGCGATCAGCAGCCCGATCGAGACGACGACGGCGAACTTCACGAGCGTCTTCGCGAATTCCACGAAGGCACGCCGCCCATAGATGCGGCCCAGCCCGCTCATCGGCGACACTTTCGACCATTTGGGCGCCACGCGGGACCAGGAGAGGCTGGGCGAACCCTGCAGGAACACGATCAGGAACGCCGCGCCGAAGAACAGGCCGATCAGCGGCAGCAGCGCCATGCCGCTGCGAAACATCACCCCGGTCATGAAGGCCTGAAAGCCGTCCTGCGTCAGCGCATAATCGTCCGCGCTCCCCCACACGATCGTGAAGAACCGGGACAGGCGCGCGAGGCTCCACGCGCCCACCCCGCCGACCGCCACCGTCATCGCCACGAACATCAGCGCATGGCGCACCTCGGGCACATTCGGCGTCTCGCCCCGGTCGCGCGCCTGTTTCAGGCGGCGGGCGGTCGGCTCTTCGGTCTTCTGATCCTGATTGTCGTCCGCCACGGATCAGACGAGCCCGCTCGACTGAAGGAAGGCGCCCATCGCGGTCGCGAAACCATACAGCGCCGTGCCGATCACGGCCGCGAACAGCGACAGGCCCAGCAGGATGTTGAGCGGCTGGGTGATGAAGAAGATCTGGATCGCGGGCGCGATGCGCGCGGCGAGGCCCAGCGCGACGTTGAAGACGATGCCGTAGAGCAGAAGCGGTGCCGCCATGCTGACGGCGAGCGCCATCGCCCGTCCCGTCGTCATCACCGCCAGCTGCGCGAAATCGGCGGCGGGCGGCAGGCCTCCCACCGGAAAGCTCGCATAGGAATGGACGATCGCCGCGATCCACAGATGATGCAGGCCGAGCGAGAGGCAGACGACCGCCGCCGCCACGTTCGTGAAGCGCGCCAGCAGCGGCAATTGGCCGCCCATCGCCGGATCGAACACGAGCGCGGAAGACAGGCCGATCTGCATCGACGCGATCGATCCCGCCATCGCCGCCGCCTGAAAGAAGATGCGCACGAGCATGCCGATGGCGAGCCCGGTCATGATCTCCGCCACCGTGATCGCGATAAGGCCGGCACCGGCATGGGGCGCGACCACGCCCGCCACCTTGCCGTGCAGCAGCCCATAGAGGCCGAGCGCGAAGCCCAGCCCGAGCAGCAGCCTGATCTGCGGTGGGATCGCCTCTTCGGAGAAAGCCGGCAGCAGCATCGCCACCGCCCCGATCCGCGCGAACAGAATCAGGAACGTGGCCGCATCCACCGGCAAAAGACCGATCAGTGCGAAAGCGGACCCGGACATGGGCGCCTTACCCCGAGATGATCATGTCGGCGATCCGCGCCATGAAGCCCGACAGCGCCTGCCCGATCATCGGCAGCGACAGGAGCAGCACGATTCCCATCCCCACGATCTTGGGCACGAAGGTGAGCGTCATTTCCTGCACCTGCGTCAGCGCCTGCAGCAGGCCGATGGCGACGCCGATCACCAGCGACACCAGCAGCAGCGGACCGATCAACGTCACGAGCAGCAGCAGCGCCGCCCGCGCGATCTCCATCGCCTGGAAGGCGTCCATCGCGCGTCAGATCTGCATGCGCATGATATCGTTATAGGCGCCGATCACGCGATCGCGCACCGCGACCACCGTGTGCAGCGCGCTCTCCGCCGCGCCGATGGCGGTGACGACATCGATCATGTCACCCTTGCCCGCCACCTGCTTGGCCGATGCGTTTTCCGCGCCGCGCAGCGCGGTGGCGGTATCGCTCACCATCGTCTGCACCATGCCGCCGAAATCCGCACCGGCAGGCGCCTCGGCCGCGCCGAGCGACGAGGCCGCATCGCTGGCCTTGATCGCCCGGCCATAAGCGGCGGCCGCATCCAGAGCCTTGATCGTCATGGAAAACCCCCTTGGTTTAGCGGAGCAGATCGATCGTGCGCATCGTCATGCCGCGCGCCGCTTCGATCGCGTTGAGATTGGCTTCGTAGGAGCGCTGCGCGGCCTTCATGTCGGCCGCCTCGACGAGCCCGTTCACGTTCGAGCGCTGGACGTAGCCGGACGTGTCGGCCGCCGGATTGCCCGGCTCATAGGTGCGGGTGAAGGCGGCCTTGTCGCCCACGATCGCATCCACCTTCACGTTGGTGGCGCCCGTCGCGCGATCCACCTGCGACTTGAACGTCGCCACGCGCCGCCGATAGGGCGCGCCGCCCGCCGTGGTGGCGATGGAATCGCTGTTAGCCAGATTTTCCGCGATCACGCGCATCCGCAGCGATTGGGCGCGCAGCCCCGATGCGGACACGTCGACAGACGATTTGAGATCCATTTCCCCCGCCCCGGCTAGGCTGACATGGCTTCATTATAGGAATTTTTTTCCGCCCCACGCCGAAGTGACGACAATTATCCTATAATCGACGTGGAAGGAACATTCATGGCCATGATCGAGGGTATTCCCGTCGAACTGTCAGTGGTTGTCGGATCCACCGACATCCCCATCCGCCAGCTGCTCAAGATGAGCCGGGGCGCGATGATCCCGCTGGATTGCGGGCATAACGATCCCTCCCAGCTCTATGTCGGCAACGATCTGGTCGCCGAAGGGCGCCTGCTGATCAACGGCGAGCAGATGGCGCTGGAGATCACGCGGGTCGTGACGCGGCTGTCCTGATCGATGGAGATCCTGCCGCTGCTGCGCATGCTGGGGACGCTCGCGCTCCTTCTGGGGGCGCTGTGGGGCGCCTTGTGGGCGGTACGCCGCTACGATCTGCGCCTGCCGGGACGAACGGGCGGCGGCCCCGCGCGGCGCCTGCAACTGGTCGATCGCCTCGCCATCGATGCGCGTCGCTCGATCCTGCTGATCCGCCGCGACAGCACCGAACATCTGGTGCTGCTGAGCGCGGATCACGCGCTGCTGCTGGAGAGCAATGCCGCGCCCGCTTTCCTGCCGGACACGGGGGAGACGCCCGATGCCTGAGGACGATCAACATATCTCCCCGCTCGTGCTGAGCCTGTCGAAGCCTGTCCTGAGCGCCTGCCTTGGCAGGCAGTCGAAGGGTGCCGTTCTTCTTCTCCTTCGCGCGGAGCCAAAGGCAGGACGGTGCTTCGACAGGCTCAGCACGAACGGTTGTGGGGGAGCCCGCTGAATGTCGATAGTTCACATCGCGCGCCTCTCCCGCTTACTCGGCGTGGCGCTGGCCCTCTTCCTTTTCGCCGAACCCGCTTTCGCGCAGAACGCGGCGGCAGGCGCCGCCGCCGCCGCGGCCGGATCCGTCTCCGGCCGCGCGATCCAGCTCGTGCTGGCGCTCACCGTCCTCAGCCTCGCGCCCGGCATCTTGATGACGGTCACGTCCTTCACCCGGATCGTCGTCGCCCTGTCGCTGCTGCGGACCGGCATCGGGGCGCCCGGCGTGCCACCCAATCCGGTGCTGATCAGCCTCGCGCTATTCCTGTCCTTCTTCGTGATGTCGGCCACGTTCGACACCGCGTGGAAGCAGGGCGTGGTGCCCTATAATGAGGGCAAGATCACCGAGGCGCAGGCGATGGAGGAGACGTCCAGACCCTTCAAGCAATTCATGCGCAAGAATGTCCGCCCGGCCGACGTCGCCTTGTTCGTGAAGCTGTCAGGCAAGCCCGCCACCCCGCGCGCGCCCCCCCAGAACGTAGACGTACCACTCACCACCCTGATGCCCGCCTTCATGATCTCCGAACTGCGCCGCGCGTTCGAGATCGGCTTCCTGCTGCTTCTGCCCTTTCTGATCATCGATCTGGCGGTGGCGGCGGTGCTGATGGCGATGGGCATGATGATGCTGCCCCCCGTCACCATCTCCATGCCGATGAAGATCATCTTCTTCGTGCTGGTGGATGGCTGGTCGCTGGTGGCGGGTTCATTGGTGCGCAGCTTCGGCGGGCTGCATTAGAGACGGATCCGCTCACGCGGATGGCGGCACCGGCACGCTGCGAACTAAAATCCCGCCGCAATCTCCTTGAGCGGCACGGAGGCATCCGCCAGCTTCGCCGGATCGAGTACCGCGCCGCTCACCACCAGAGCGCGGCCCTGCACATAATCCTTGGTGGCGTTCACGCAGTCGAGCGCGATCACCTTGCCGTCCTTCAGATAGATCAGGCTGAAGCTGCGGCTCGCCGGATCGCCGCGCTCGATGACCTGATCATAGCCCATCGACAGGCCCACCGTCTGCAGCCGCAGATCATATTGGTTGGACCAGAACCACGGCACCGCATCATAGGCCACGTCGGCGCCCATGATCGTCTTGGCGACGACATTGGCCTGATCGTTCGCATTCTGCACCGATTCCACGCGGATCATCGCCCCGTCGGCGAAGCCGTTGCCATGGAGCGAGCAATCGCCGATCGCGAAGACATCCGGCAGGCTGGTGCGGCACTGCGCATCCACCTTCACGCCATTGCCGCCCTCGGCCCCCACCGCCAGCAACGGTGCGACCGCCGGGATGATGCCGATGCCGACGATCACCATCTCGCACGGCAGAACCGTGCCGTCGTGCAGCCGCACGCCCGTCACCTTGTCGTCCGCACCTTCGAGGCAATCGACCTTCGCGCCCAGCCGCACGTCCACGCCGTGCGCGCGATGCTCGGCCTCGTAGAAGCGCGAGAGTTCCTCGCCCGCCACGCGCGCCAGCACGCGGTCCAGCGCCTCCAGCAGAATCACCTGCTTGCCGAACTTGGCGAGCACGGCCGCCGCCTCCAGCCCGATATAGCCGCCACCGATCACCACGGCGCGCGTCACGCCGTCCAGTTCCTCCATCATCCGATCCGCGTCGGCGCGCGTGCGGACGGTGTGGACGCCGGCCAGATCATGCCCGCCGCAGCTCAGCGTGCGCGGCGCGCCGCCGGTCGCCCAGATCAGCGTGCCATAGCCGATCACGGCGCCCTCCTCGGTCGTCACCGTGTGCGCGGCCGGGTCCACCGCCGTCACGCGCTGCCCCAGCAGCATCGCGATCCCGCGCTCCTCCCAGAAAGCGGGCTGGCGGATCAGGATGCGCTCGAACGCCTTGTCGCCGGCGAGATAATCCTTGGAGAGCGGCGGCCGTTCGTAAGGCAGTTCGGGCTCGTCGCCGATCATCGCGATCGTGCCCTCGAACTTGGTCTGGCGCAGCGCGATCGCCGCCTGCGCGCCGCCATGGCCGGCGCCCACGATCACCACATCATATGCCTGCGCCACGCATTCCTCCGCCCGAAACCTGCAAACCCTCACAAGCTCCGGGGACGGACGGTGTCAATCGGCGGGCTCGGGACGCGCCCGATCGGCCCACAGCCGCGCGGCTCCCCGAAGGGATGTTTCACTCTCGATCGGGGAAGGAATTTTTCCCGGACAAAGCCGGGAAAAAATGGTGCCCAGAAGAGGACTCGAAGCACCTATCTAAGCTACTGGATATAAATGGATAATTTCCGTCGATTTCGATGTGGTCCCCAAGTGGTCCACCTTTCCTCAGATTCGAGTCCTTAAAAATCTCGGCTCCGAGCTCCGAATTCGGCATCTCTGAAATCATGCGATTCGCCCCGATCGAACGCCGCACCGGCGTCCGATGCTGATGCTACTTTTCGACATTTGGGCCGCGCTGGCCAATCATTAACGTCAATCGCTGGTGCCCGTATTCTGAAAAAATCACTCGCCCGGGCTCCATTGATCGCGCGTCAGATTCGTTCCGTCTCAAGATGCCGACTTGCTCACAGATCGATCGCGTCCGTTAGGAAAGTCTTAACCATGGTGAACAAAATGACGGCTTCCGTTAACGGAGGAAACGACGCTCATGGCACGTCAAGGCGCACCTGACGGGAAGTTTCTTGTCGATCGGCTGAGAGAGCGTGCAGCCCGCCATCGGACTATGGCGATTACGCTTTCGTCGCGTCGGGACGCGGGCATCGTCTTAGGGGAGGCTGAGCGTGCCGAGCGGGAAGCCGATCGTATCGCTGCAGGGCTCGACGGTAAACTGCTAGGACTCGTTGTGCCGACGCCATTCCACGAATATGTCCGTGGGTAAGTGCGCGCCGGTTGTCTCATCAACCCAAGCTCCGCCAGCTGTTGGTGTCCACCTCACAAGATGCTCTACACCCTCGACCCGGGTGCACACGGTAATGACCCTTCCATCTTTGGGCGCTTTGGTCATAGGCCATCGACGCATCGTTTATTCCAAAAATAGCCTCATGGCATTTTGGAGATGTTGATTTCCGCAAGCAATCACGGTTTCCGTTAACCATATCCGGTTGGGAATGAAGCAAGAGGGCCATAGAGGCTGTCGGCCTCCTGCTCGATCCTACGGTGCATCATTCGTCGGATGCGCAGGGAGGCCGCTTGATAGCCCTGCCAGTCGGCGACGATAGAAGTAGAATTCCAAACTACCACATGTTCGCTTGAAGTTTCCCGCTTTGCCAGCATTTCTCTTGATAGCAGATTGATTTTCTCCAGCAGATCTTGATCGGCTGTCATTTTGAGGTGTGGATACACCTTTTCAGTAATGAACCGTGATCGTTCCGAGCTAGCTTTGCTGATTCGTAGGCGAGCCATCGCCAAGATTGTCATATCAGGACAAGGCTTGCTTGTGACTTCGGCCATCTCAGTCAAGCATTCGAGTAGACGGCAATGATGCGACTTCAGTTCTTCAAGAAGTGGGTTGTGATAAACCGGCATCCCTCGGCGCTATCGCGGCTTGGTGTAGATTGAGTTAACCGGACTGCGAGGAAGCCGATTGGCATATGTTTCTTATACGAAAACAGCTTTTCCCAGTCATTCGATAAAGCCTTGTCGGTCCATCTTGTCACCTGCCTCGCGTTCGGCTGGTTTGCCGATTGGAGCAGCCACCGGTCGGATTTAAACGGCTTTCCAAGTGATGATGCCGAATTCCCCTCAAATCGCGCAGGCCACACCAAACGGAACCATGCCGAGATTCTGAGCCAGCAAGTGAAAAGATTTTCGCGTAGAAAACGGCAGGCAGGGAGCGCGGCACGAGCCGAGTGATGTGTTCCGGAATGGCCTACAGAGCCGTTCCGGCAACCTTGCAAGAGATGGCGCCGGCGAGGGCGAGCCGAGAGACGGCGGTGCTCATGAGCGCGAACCTTCGGCTAAAGCCAACGCTTAAAACATGCCGACACTCCCGATTGGCGCCGAGAGTTACGGATCGGCTTACCGCCTCCCGGTTCACCGCTACGTTCGAGACCGATCGTCACCCGAAAGTGCAACGCAAGGCCTCGTGTGGATGGCCGCGAGAAACTTCGGCGTCCGTCCGGTCATGTGGAGGGCCGGCATATAGACGGCTTCCGCATAGGAGGTCCGGCTACCTTCGACCCCATTGCATTGAGCGATCGCACCATCGGCCTCGCACGAGAGCGCGCGATCCGGACGAACGCGATTGGCTTTACCAAGCCGGCCCAGAAGTCTTCGAGACGCGGGAGCCTATCGGCAGCAGGCGTCTTGACAGTCTCGGTTTTGGAGTAGGCAGTGACGTAGCGGGCGATGATGCCCGGGGCTTGAAGATTCAGCACGGCGGCTGTGACGGTTCCAACCATGAATGTACCGACGACGAGTCATTCTGACAGGAGGTCAAATACCAGGTAAACTGGCCCGCCTGTTACGGCTGTCGTGTTGATCTGTTCGGGGTTGAGATAGGCTCATCGTGGCCCGCGGACCATTCCGGCGGAGGTGTACTAATCCCGCCCAGATCGATGATGGCCTGATCAATGTAGAGCGCCGCCTTCATCTCGCCCAGCGCGTCGGCATTGTCGAGCGTCACCGACAGGTCGCCGATGAGGGATAGCACCTCCTCCGACCGTGCAGACCCGGGGCCGGCTTTCTCACCTAGGCTAGCATAGGCTGCGGCGCGATTCAGATGACGGGAGCGGCGATCATTCGTTCGGCAGCCTGCTGCTCGCTCGAGTTCCCGAGCTGCAAGCTGTTCGTAGTCGAGTCTCAGCAACCTTGTCGTCATGAATACTTCTAACCGGTCGCCGAAACCGGAAAGTCGGTCAGGGGTGTTGCAAGAACGATCGGCTTGAAAAAGGGGCTCATCTGGCGCCATGCGATCAATACGCCGGGCCGAAGGCCGGCTGACAGGCTGATGGAGCGCAACGACATTATCGCGGACCCAGGCGTGGAGAAGATTGACGGTCACGACGAACCGCCCCCCGAGAGGCGGCGCGTCGCTGGGCCTCGTGGGTTCCAAGCATGGCGCGGCGCCAGGGTATATTGATGTCATCGCCTTATGAGTACAAAATGCATTTTTCTCAGCTTCTCGCGCCTTGAAAAGACCGCTCCTAGCTGCCGCTGCTGGGCCTTGATCGGAAGCAAAAGCATTCGAGTGACCGCCATTGACGGGCACAGGAGCCTTAAGCGGTGAAGAGGGTAACCTAGCATCTGATATGATGCCGGATTATCAATCAAGAGGCCAGCGTACCCCTAAAAGAGGCCTCCAATTGGGTCGTTGCGACAAATAGTAACTTTTCCCAGTCGAAACGGCGACCATGTCCAAATCAATGATACGCCTTCTTTCTTTTTGACGGTCGATACGCGCCTACACGATCTCCATTTTGCTGCCACGCTAACGCAGCTCCCGCGTCGCATATGTCGGAAGCATTCGGCCTTCAGATGCTCTCATCATCGGCCGTCGGACCCGCAAGGCCAACAGCTGCGTTGGTATCAGGTTCAGAAATTGACAGGAAGCAGCGATGACGACGGGACACCAATCCACCCCGCCTTCGACAGATACCGGCGCTTATTCCAATGCGATGGCGGACGAAAACGACACGGCGCTCAAACCCAAGAAAACTGCTCCGTCAACCGACGATGAGGCTAACCGCCAAGGCACGACGGAAGAAGATCATGGTGAGCACGGAGCGGCTGATGAACAAGCGACTAAGGCACCGCGCTCGATATAAACTATACAGCACCCCCAAATTTCTGCCTGATTCGCTCAACAGATACCCATGCAACATTCATGCATAAAATTTAATTTATAGAATGTCGCTATTTAATTCATTAGCTATTTCATATGGAAACGAGATAATAATTTGTTCCGGAGGCATGACTTAAGTACCAGCGCCTCGCGACCGCTATTTTGATGCAAAAAGTAAAGCCTGCGCTTTAACGCTGCCTATTCGTCGACTTTCAGCTGCGCGAAATATTTGGCGTACTGACCGGCAGTCGCCACATAGCTAAGAACTCTTTACTCGTTTTACGAAAAAAATGGTTCCAGCTCGCCAAGCGTTTCATGAGGCTTGTCGGATCGAAGCCGACAACGGATTCGAAAGCGACCACTTCACACAGGTAGATTGAGGCGGGTCGAGCGATGGAAACGCCCGACCCAACTCGGTTACTCAGGCAATCCGAAGTTTTTGGGTTTGCCAAAATCGGCAGCCCCGCCTTGCGCTCCCATTCCGCCTTGATGGCTAGCGTCAGCATCGTCGACAGCGCTCGCCATTGCCTGACGACGGCGAAGCTCGACCCTCTGCTCCTCCGTCAGCGTCGCGTCATTAACTCCGTTCTCACTGGGACCTCCGGCGGCAGCGCCCGCTTCGGAGGCGCGGTTAGCAAATGCGTCATCTGGCATGGTGACTTCCTCTCTTATCGTCTGAACCGCCTTGATGGGCGATCCGCTGGTGCCTGCCACTACGAGCGGGCATTGGCTGGTTATTGGTATCCGCCGCCCTTGCGCTCCTCGGCGGCTTCCTCCTGAACTTCCTCCATCTCGGCGGATTCGTTGTTACCTGCGGGGTCAGCATTGTCGTCGTCCGCGTCGTCGGCGCTTTCTGGATTGGTCGACGGCTGACCGCCGTCGTTGGCGCCCTCAACCGCGATGCCATCAGCCGCCTGCTCTTCGAGTTCGGAATTGGGAATCATGGCAGTTCCTTTCCTGGGGACTATCCAAACGAACGAACGCGGCACCAAGGCCCTGATCGGCAACAATAATTTGGGGCAATTCTCAGCAATGGATTTCCGCGGTGTGACCGCCGAAGCAATGGCCCCGCGAACCCGCAAGTTAGATCCGTTTATTGAGAAAATCGGCGACCGCCTGAGCACTGCTCCCGGCCGCATCGACTGCCTCAGCCAATCGCTCACGGCTAACTCGGAATTTCTTCGTCCAATAGGCAACCTCATGCTCCTCGCCCATGGCGATCCGGCTACGATCCTGGGCACCTCGGTTTTTCAGATTATCGGCCATTGAGCACTCCTATCTAGAAAGCATCGAACGCGTCCCTGCGGAAAAGGACTCTCTTGACCGCTCGCGGCCCCACTCACCTCGATAAGCGATCAGGTCCCATGCGCCTCGGTCGGGTGTTCTAACATCCTGTGATAAGGAATGTTTTATGCCTGCGGTCCTTATCCGAATGCAAAGTCGAATGGTGATCGCAACGATAGTCAACTTGACGAGAGCGTCGGAACCGATGGCGGCCCCACCGATCAGGACGGAGCTGAGGCCTTTTACGATGTGCAGGAAAGGTCTCCTACAATCGCGCAAAGGAGTGAGAAGCATCACCACCGGCGACGACGATTTCACGAAAGGGAAGGTGCGGCGAGTATCCAAACAACGGGCTAGACGCCGACCAAACTCAGAAGCCCGCGGACGGGCAGGGCGGCGAGGACGAAAGCAGCACCAATCGCGGTGGCGATGACAGCCGGCTGCACGAAGATCAGAAAGCGCCATCGCGTCCAGCGGCTGAGCCGGAAAAGGATGATGGTGCGGCTTGATAATTCGATGTTGCTGGTGGGGGTGAAATTAAGTTGGCTCGGCGGGAAGTTTCGTACGCTGGCGGTGCGGCTGGTGCGGCGATCTGATCTTAGATTGCCGGAGCGTCCAATATAGCCCACCGGGGGTCTCGCCGCCTGACCGAGCTAGCCAGCGAACATTGCAGGTTCACGTCGATGGCGCGGCGAGCCTTCCGGACGATAGGTCGTCCCATCGGACCACATGTGGAAAAGCCGGATCGCTAACTTGCGCGCCAGCGCGACACGCAGCTTTGAAACACCGAGGATGCGGTCATAGTGACGCTTCTGCTCTTGAATAAGCCTGCTGCCCGCCGATCGGCTCCGGCATGCATTATACAGGGGCCTGCGGCTCTAATAGGCCTTCCGGAGTCGCGCCGCCCGACGGGCATGGCGTAGCTTCTTCGTATTGCCAAGCTGAACGCCGAAGCGAACCGTATGGCATTCAAAGGCGGCGCCCCGCAGCGCGCTTGGCTGCTGCGAGACGCCTGGGACCGGACGGCATCCCCTCCCAACCCGGTCTTGCGGCGCCGATAGCCCCGGCGCGGGCCAAAAAAAAGAGCCAGCTCGAAAGCCAGCTCGGAAGTCTAGGAGAGGATGCCTGAAAGGCACACTATGGATGACGTATACGTCAAAGATACGCAATCACATTTGTGCGGTGCAGCGATCAAGTTTTATGGGTGTTCTAGCGCACCGAGGTTTAGCCGAAGTGACGGTAGCCGCCGCGCTCGGCGACACACCCTTCGATCTGACCTATCATATATCCGTCCATCCAAGCAGATCGTAAAGTTGGCTCTGCTAAATCGAGCTTACATTCGGCAGATTTGTTTTCGAGCGCGGTTTGCCGGCCTGCCTGGAAAGTGGCGCGAACCTGCATTAGATCTTGCTCTCGGTCCACTTCAGCCCCCTTTCCCGACATCGGCGCTACCTGCCATAGCTAGGACGCTTACGCGCGATAATAGCGGCGAGCGCGGCGTTGTGCTTCGAGGATCTCCGATGACGTGAGCAGGTCCGCCACATCGGACCGCGCTGCCACAGCGGATCTGTCGCCGCCGAGAACAGCGAGATTGAACCACTTATGAGCCTCGATCAGATCGGCCGTTTCGCCTACAGAACAGGCTAGACCACGATCATAATAAAGCGACGCAGCAGCATATGGGGCCTCGCCCCCCGCGAACATATTTACGAACACGGCCATACCTCCGAGCAGAGAAGGACAGTGCTGCTCTAAGCCGCAATGGTTAACGAGAACCTTCGATTAGCGACTTACTAACCGTGTTTATTGAAGCCTTAACCGGTCACGCAAAGCGCCGCTCACGAGCATAACGGGCACGATAATCATGACCGCGGGTAACACGCAGACCGAGCAATCCAGATCGATCGACCGCCATCTGCCAGCATAATCACTCGTCCACACTGATGTCGTAGCGAGCGCACGCCTCGTCGGCCGACAGCAAGCTGCCTGATGTGCACCGCTGCGATCACTTGCGCCTTTCGGCGTGGCGTCCAGCGGGGCGTTGCAGGATCAGGCAGGCTGTCCATCGTCAGCGCTTCGCCGTCCGGTCGGGCCACATAGGCCGGTCGGTTTGTAAACACGTCCCCATCAAATCTCCGCGTCATCCACGTGAACGAAGCGCGAGTCGCGGCCTTGAGGGGCGAAGCGGCAGGCTTCTGCTCTTTTCTCCAGTCGGAGCCGATCAGGTTGCCATCAGGGCAATGAGGAAAATGCGATGGGCACTCCCAAAAGCGACGCGCGAAGTCGCCCGTTTGCGATTATGGTTGCGATAGCACGACCTACGGCCCTTGTTGGCGTCCGCCTCTCTCGCTCATCCAAAAACGACTTTGAACGGAGCGCCGGCGGCAACAATTACCGGCGCAGGTGCACGCAACTCTTCCTCTGAAGCGCCGCTCTTCGTCACGGCCTCAGCGACCTCAGCATCGATGGACGCTCGTACGTTCTTAGACAGCGCTTTCAGAATCTGGGAAAATTGCGCGCACGCGAGATCCAGCGGGACGGACGAGCCGGCAACACCGAGCCACAGGTTTGAGATGGCACTGTCGATCGCCTGCTCATCGACAGCCGGGGGCGCTACCTCGAAGCCGGGGACGGTCCCTCGCGCCAGAATCACTAGCTCGCATTCGAGATCGTCACCTGGCTCGATCGTTGTAAACTGATCTTCGTCACAGCGAACGAACATCAGCGAGCCAAACAAAGCCTCGGATGCCCCGCTGCGATTGGCGATGGCAGGTATACGCTGGCTGATGTGATCCATCGCAGTGCGCATCAGCCGAGCCTGCGTCGCAAGTTCCAGGAACGCCGCCGTAGCCGGACTATCCGGCCCTGGCATCGCGGCCATTGCGTGACGGACCAGATCTACCTGGTCCACAATCGACCATGCGTCCGCAAAGATCATGGCGGCCATCGAAGGTGAGACATCGTGGGGGTCAACCGCCATGCAGAGCGCACGAAGGCGCCCGAGCGCGTGAACCATGATGTCGTGGCAGTGGACATGAACGTCGATCCGCAGCCGCTGCTTGGCCTCCATGATTGCTGGAAGGCGCCGCAGAATGTCATCGGCAGGTATCGGGCGGATGATCATTTAGTCGATACCGTCGCTAACAGCCAACAGCTTCTGCTTAAAGACGCGCTGACCGGCCGCGTCGAACCGATCACGACGGTGGTGGGCTCGGCGAGCGGCGAATCAGGCATCTTCAATATCTTATGACGATCATCGCGCCGGTCTAGCCCCATAGAGCGTCGCGAATGTGGGCTCCTCTGCGCGCTGCCCACGCAATGTAGGAATTTTCGGCATAAGGGCGCGGTGCCAGCCGCTGTTGTTTCCCCCCTAAATAGCTGACAGGGCCTCGCGGGTTGTCGCGATGAACTCGCGAGGTGATCTGTAGCCGAGGGCGCGGTATGGATGCACCTTGTCATAGTGGGCGAGCCACGCTGGCAGCTGCGCGATGACGGTCTTGGCATCAGGCCTAAGGTTCGCGCGGACGTCGTCGCGCTTGAAGGTTAGGACGAACCCCTCTCACGTCCCAAAATGATCAGCCCAAGATCTGCTCGCGACCTTGTTCTGACAGCGTTTTGCTAAGCAGCTCGATCAACGTTGCTATCGCAATATTTTTGACCAAGCGAGACAATGCTATCGATATCATTCGCGTTCACCGGCTTGCTAAAAAGGAAACCCTGAAGATAGGTGCATCCAGCTCCGACCAACGCGCGCATCTGCTCTTCTGTCTCTACGCCTTCCGCGACGACACCCATGCCGAGACTTCCTCCCAGGCCGACAACGGCCTGGACGATCGCTCGGGAAGCGCGAGACGTCACAATTTTATCGACGAAGGATTTGTCGATCTTCACCTTATCAAAGGGGAAACGCTCGAAGTAGCTTAGTGATGAATAGCCGACCCCAAAGTCATCCATCAGTATCTGAATTCCCAACGCCCGCAAGCGCTCGAGTTCTGCGAATGTCCGGTCGACGTCGCGAATCACGAGACCTTCTGTGACTTCGAGCTGAAGCCGGTTGGGTACCAAACCAGTTTCCGTTAGCACTCGTTCTACAGTTTCGGAAAGATTGCCGGCTTGAAATTGCAACGGCGACAAGTTGACAGCCACGCGCAGATTTTCCGGCCAGCGGGTGGCATCGCGGCAAGCCACGCGCAACAGCCCAGTACCGAGCGTCTCGATCAACCCGCATTCTTCTGCCAGAGAAATGAATATGTCGGGAGGTATCGGGCCTTTTACAGGATGCGTCCACCGCGCCAGCGCTTCAACACTTGTGATCGCGCCAGTGACCGCCGATACTACCGGTTGGTACGCGAGGGTGATTTGCCCGTCAAAGATCGCCTTTCGAAGATCCCCTTCGAGAGCGCGGCGATCGCGCGACGCTGTGTCCATCTCGGGATCGAACAAGCATATTGTTCCCCGCCCCTCGATCTTGGCTCGGTACAATGCAAGGTCGGCACGTTGCCGCAATTCGCCGACCGTCGCGGCCTCAACGGATGGCAAAACGATCCCAACGCTGGCGCCACAATAGGCGATAACCGAACCGGCCGTGAAAGGCTCGGCGAGCTTCCGATTGATTTGCCGCCCGACCTCGCACGACCGCGTTGCAGAAGCATCCCCGATCAATATAATCGCAAACTCGTCACCTCCCACTCGAGCTACGAGATCCTTGGGCCCGACTAACGACCGAAGTCGGTCTCCCACCTGCGCTAGAACCTGATCGCCTACAAGATGCCCGAACTGGTCGTTGACGGCTTTGAAGCGATCCAGGTCGATACTCAGCAGAGCGAAGGGAATTTGCTCGCAACTGAGCTGGCGCAAGCGATCGACATAGCTACTGCGGTTGGATAACCCAGTGAGTGAGTCATTGAACGCAAGCTGGCGAATTTTTGCTTCCGTCCGCAGTCGTTCCCGCTGATCTCGGACCGCGATCACCGTCTGCATTTTATGCCCAAGTGCAAGCTCGCAGCGCAGGACACGGACCGGTACGGGCCGCGACGTTCGCATCACCAAGTCGATTTCGCGTTCTTCGCGTTCGGGGAGCTTCGAAAAATCCATAGTGGGGAAAAGTGCGTTTAAGGCGACGCCAGCGAGCATTCCCGGGTCGTAGCCGGCCAGTTGCTCGATACTGCTGTTGGCGGCGACAATCACGTCCGACTGGCAGATAAGCAAACCCTCCAGCGCGACGTCAGCCAGTTCGCGGAGCCGACGCCGATCTTGGCGGAGACGAGCGATCGCTGCTAAATCGAACCGCCATCCGAGCAAAGCCAGCGCGATAAGAGCAAGCGATATACCCGCCACTACTGGTGTTATAGCCGCCGGCGAAACAGCTGTTGACGGAAAAGACCTGGATGGGTCGAAATGCAGGCTCATGGCCGCCATCCCACAAAAATGCAGTATGGCGATCGAAGCCAGCAACAGCGGCGCAGCGCAGCGCCTCAAGGCCTGAGATCTGCTTGCTGCAGCCACCATCCCGAGGCCCGACAGTGGCAAACTGATTATGATCGACGGGATTACCAGTCGAAGATTCCAGCTAACATATCCTTCGACGAGGTAGGCGGCTTGCCCCACATAGTGCAGAGTGGTGATGCCAAGACCTAGTACCAAGCCAGCTAGAAAATGGGCCCAAATCTGGCGTGCATTGATCGACATCAATACCCCCGCACCGATGCCGACGATAGCGGATGCCAGCGAAGCCGCTGTTAAGACAGGCTCGAATGCCGATGGCATTCCTGGATTGAAGGCGAGCAATATGATGAAATGGGTCGCCCATGCCGTGCAGCCGCTCGAGATGATGCTCACCAAGCTCCAAAGCGTCCGGTTGCCACCTTTCGCCCTCGCCGCATGATGGGAAATAGCGAAAGAGGCATAGACGCCGATCGCGCAGATAGCAGCCGCGAGGGCCATCAGCCGTAGATCGTGCATAGTGAATATGCATCTTGAAACAGTGGCGAGCGAAGTAAGCATTCCCGCTGCGTAGCGAAAACATCTTAACAATCTGAATAGCCCCGGGTTTTTCGGAGTTTGTGGGATGTGAGTTACGCTGCCGTATCAAGGTTTCTGCGGCAGCAGAATATTGCTCTTCGGCTTTGACAGGCGAGATGTTGCCGATGGGTTCCAGCAGGCGGCGATGCCTGAACCATTCGACCCATCCGAGTGTGGCATATTCGATCGCCTCGAAGCTCCGGAGAACACTCAGCAGCCGCTATTTTGCGCTGTGCCCGGGACGGTTGAGATCGCGGCCCACTATCCTTCGCCAGCTGTCCGGGTCCGCTTTCACCATCATGTCCTGACCCGCGTGCCACATATCGGTGCCGAGCATGCGGGCCGCGATCCGTTCGGGTATTGCCCAACTGACCGGAAGCGACCGCGCGATCGCACCCGGCAGGATCGAAAACAGTAGCATGCCGGAGACGCCGAATGCGATCCGGTTGCGCCGCAGTTCGCGATCCTGCGCGTCGGCGTTTCGAGCCCGCGCGATCAGCCCATCGATATGGCTGACGCTGGCATCCATGCCGTTGACTGCGCGCTGAAGCAGCTGTCGATCCGCTTCCCGATGGGTCATCCCCGCGTCCGCGATGCCACGACCGACCTTCTCTGGCGTCAATTGCAGCGCGGGCTGCTTGGCTATCGATCGTGCCCAGTCCGTCAGGACATCCAATCGCTTGGACAGCTCCTCGAGGCTGGGCGTGTAATCAGACTGCGAAATGCGCTCGTCCGTCAATCGCTCGATCGCGCGACGCAGCAGACTGATCTCTCCACGCAGCTCACCGAACGCATGCTCGGCGAGGCTGGCATCGGGTCTGGGCGTGCTGTCCTGGTCCATATTTCGATAGCTACCGCCCAATCCCGCGATCACGCGAGAGGGTGATCCAATCTTGGATCGAGTGGGATAACGAGGCCCCCTCGCGGGCGTGGATTCCGAGGCTCGGAAGCCGCTTTTTGACCAACGACTCGGCCTGGGCATCCCGCTCCAGACTCTTGCCCAGCGCGTTCATCTGTTGGCCGATCGCCCGAATGCCGGCTTCATCACCGGCGTTGCGGATCCTATTGTAAGCCTTCGCCAGCTTTTGCCAGTCACCCACAAAGCGGTCGGCTCGACGCTCCGGGCTGACGCGCATTTCCGCCTCCAGCACCATCGCGCGCAAGGCTGCGGTCGTCCGGCCCCGCGCCGCTTCGCCGATCAGCTCGCCATCTCGCACGAAAGCTTCGCGAAGATCATGCGCCCCATGGGGGCGCACCGCATTCAGCGCATCACGCGCTTTCTCGAAAGCAATGCGCTGATGGGCCAGCTCTGCGTGGCCTCCCTTCCGCATCCGAACGATATCCTCGGTGGCACGCGCGAAGCGCTGGACCGCGCTTTCCAGACCGACCGGCTGCGAGAGCGACACCGGCCCAAGCGCTGGGAGCAGCACGTCGTCGAACATGCCGCGTGTGGGCGCGGACGAAACCGGCCGCAAATCAAGGCCGGCAAACGGGTCACGCACGAGCGCGGGCTTCGCTTGCTCCGAAGCTGGAAGGCGTATCTGCCGATGGTCGGCAAAGTCGCGGGTGTAATCCGACGCCATGTCCTTGGCCCGCTCCCGCCCCAGCGTACGGGCAAGCTCACTCCGATCTGAGAAGTCATCGCGACCATAATGAAGCTCGACGACATCACGATGTCGCGACAGCGCGACATAGGCAGCATGACGATCGAGCCCGGGCGTCGCCAACACATGCACGCGGTCAACCGTGACGCCCTGCGACTTATGGATCGTGGCGGCATAGCCATGATCAAGATCGGCATAATCCTTCATATCGAAGGCCACGGAACGCCCATCGTCGAGCAGAACCGCCATCCGTAGCTGGCTCACGCTCTCGACGGTCCCAAGCGATCCATTCTTCACGCCGAGACTTCGCTCGTTGCGCAGAAACATGATCCGGTCCGCAGGCGCAAATGACCGCTCGCCCCGCTCGGTACGGACGACCACCTCCTTGCCAAGCTCCCCGGCCTTCCTCAGCCGATCCCGGGCTGCCAGGTTAAGCGTCCGGACTTCGTCATTGGTGTGGGTCAGGATCATGTGGCTTTCGCCCGGAGCCGCGCGCCGATCACGATCCCAGCGGTCGATCAGATCGACGCGCGTTGCCTCGCGGGTTTCTGCTGCGTGGACGTGGCCAGCTGTGTCGTAAGCCTGGATCGCCTCCGCTGTCCGCCCCGTCGCCAGCTGGCGCGTGGCCTGCCGCTGCCAGTCCTCGCGCTGACGCCGAACCTCCATGATCTCGACACCACCATGCCGCTCATGGATCGACCGAAACGCAGCCCCCGCTTCGATCGCCTGGAGCTGCTCGGGGTCGCCAACCAGCACAACCTTGGCACCGCGCCTTTCAACCTCAGCGATCACCCGCTCCATCTGGCGGGTGCCGATCATCCCGGCCTCGTCGAGCACAAGGACATCGCGCGAGCCGAGCAACTCCCATCCCTGCTCCCACTGGCGCTCGAGGCTCGCGATCGTGCGCGAGGAAATGCCCGATCCGCTCTCGAGATTTTCCGCAGCGATGCCAGACAAAGCCGCTCCCTGTACGCGATAGCCGGATGCCTCCCAGGCCTCACGGGCAACGCCGAGCATCGCCGACTTGCCGGTACCGGCATAGCCGACGACAACGCTAAGCCCGCGTGCATCCGTCATGCGCTCGAATGCCGCGCTCTGTTCCGACGAAAGCACCAAACCTCTTGTCGCAGCACGCGCAAGGGCCGCCTCACGATGACGCTCCTCCACACCGTAATGGCGACGCGCATCCAGCCGGACCGTCGCGGCCTCGAGCCGCTGCTCGGTCTGCAGCATATCCCGACTGGTGAACCGATCCTCCCCGCGCCCGTCGCGACCAATCCTCACGATCTGCGGCGACGCCTTTACCGCCGCCATCACCTTGTCGAACTGCTCTCTTCCTTCGCTATGACGATGGACGATCCGAGCCAAATCCCGCGTCGTGAACGTGGCTTGCCCGTGCGTGATCGCGTCGATCGCCAGGCTCGGGCTGGCGAGGATCTTCTCGCCATTGGCGCGCGCGATCGCGGCATGCTCGTCGAGCCGTTCAGAGGCGAGCCCCTGCCCTGCCATCCGTGACGCGGCCGGCCCGATCTTGTGCTGTGGCTCGAGATCGATCCCCTGAGCTTCCAGGCTACGATGATCGATGCGCGCCTCGATATCGAGTTCAGCGAGCCGGGCGTTCACATGATCGGCCCAAGCCTCCCGCCAATGCTCGAGCAGATCGGTGCGGTTCCAATCGCGAACCTTGGCGCCGAACCCGTCCTCGCTAACGCTGCGGGTGGCCACCATCACATGCGCATGCGGCCGGGCTTCACCATCAGCGCCTACATCCCAATGCACGTTGAGATCGGCGACCATCCCGCGCGCCACAAACTCCCGCTCGACATAGTCGCGGGCAAGCCGGATGCCTTCTGACTGATCCATCTCGCGCGGGATCGCGAACTCTACCTCGCGGGCGAGCTGCGCGTCCTTCCGTAACTCCGCAGCTTCGGCGGCATTCCAGAGCTTTTCGCGGTCGTGCCATTCCTCCGGCGCCCCGTCCGGGAGCATCACCTCGGAGTGGATCACGCCGGCCTTATTCGAGAAATCGTGATGGCGGTCGAGGCGCTGGTTGTGCAATCGCGATGCCGAGCGATAGGCAGCCGCCGCCAGCGCAGACGAGCCAGAGCCCCTCGAGATCATCTTCGCCGAGAAATGGTAGATCGCCATCGCGATCGTCCATCTACACTTCAAGCAGCACGTCGGCACGACGTATAAGCGCGCCCTCAAAAGATTTCATCTTCTTCGGGACGATATCGTCCCACTCTATTTCACACCATTGCCGCTGATCGACAGCGACGATAACTGATCTGTCCTTCACCTGCACGGAAGGACAGATCATGCGAAAACCCCGCAACTATGACGACGACCTAAAAGCGCTCGCGGACAAAGCGCGCAAGCTGCACGCCCGCAAGGTGCAGCAGCTGGGCGAACTGGTGATCGCGACCGGCGCCGATGCGCTCCCGGTCGAGGTTCTGGCCGGCGCGCTGATCGGCGCCGCCGCGGCCAAGGATGCGGGCGTAAAGGAGGGCTGGCACGCGAAGGGCGAGGCCTTCTTTCAAGGCGCGCGCAGAGATGCGGGCGGCGATCGTTCAAGTCACCCGAAGCCTGCGCCGGACAATCGCGATGCGCTATCGTCTGGAAGCGAGCCGGGCGCGTGATGATCGTCGCGCGTGGATCGTGAAGCGGCGCGAGCGCACCCGCCTGCTGATCGAACTGGGCGGCCTCGTCACCAAGGCCGGCTTGGTCGAACTAGCCGACGACGATCGCGCGGTATTGCTCGGTCTGCTGGTCGAGGCCGCAGCAAAGTTGCGGACCGAAGAAAGCCAGCAACAGATCCTGCTCTGGCGCCGGCGCGGGAAGCGCGCGTTCGAGGCACGAGATGCGGCGGATCCAAAGGATCCGCCGCCCTGATCAGGTCTTGGCCTTCTGCGCGCGCGGCTTGCGTGCAGGCTTGGCAGTTTCCTTAGGGGTCGTGCTGAGGTGCGCAACGGCAGCAGCTTTTGCGGCGGCAATCCCGATCGTCTTGCGAGCGGTCTTCACCGCCTTCACGACGGGCGCGGCAACCTCCTCGACGATTTCCTTCGGCTTGCGGCCAAGGCCAAAGGATTTGGCCAGCGCGCTGCGCTGCTCGGTATAGCTCGGTGCGACCATCGGATAGTCGCGCGGCAGGCCCCACTTCTCGCGATACTGCTCGGGTGTCATATCGAACTTGGTCCGCAAATAACGCTTCATCGTCTTCAGCTTCGCGCCATCCTCGAGGCAGACGATATAATTAGGCTTCACCGAGGACCGGATCGACACGGCCGGCGCCTTGGCAGCAGCGGGTTCGTCGATGGGCTTCCCCAGATTACTGAGCGCGTCGTGCACGGCGGCGATGAGCTCTGGCACGGCGGTGGTCGCCACATGATTGTTCGCGACATGAGCAGCCACGATGTCGGCGGTCAGCGTAAGAAGCGCGTCGTCTGCCAAATCTTCCTCCATTTCGGATGAACCCACCTTAGCGCGCAGCAAGGTGCTGTCGAGCAGTCGCGCGAGAGCACAGCGTATGGCCCGCCAGTCATCAAGACCTGCACAGCAGATCGAGACCAATGATCGCCTAGATGTGTTGCTGTAGCCTTCGCAGATCGGCAAGGATCAATTGCTCCACCACGCCCTCATAGCCGATCCGCGTAATGAGCTCGAGCTTCTGAATAACAGCAGCAACATTTGGTGCCGGCGTATGGTAGAAAGCCGTCGCGGCATCGGCGAGCTGGCCGCCGAAAATGCGTTCATCCTCATAGGCTTTGTCGACAATCGCTTTCGCCTCAGTCTCAGCGAATGTCGATGCGCGCTCTTCGTCTTTTCGGATCGCAAACCAAACTTGCTCTGCTTTATTGAGCGCCTTCTGGATTGGATCGAAGCGCGCTTCTGCCGCGTGCAGATGAGCGAGCGCTTTCGTCCAGGCATCGTCGGTATCGGAAGGGTGCGAGAATGAACGGCTTGCATGGGCCATGATCGCCTCCGGTTCGCATCCAGCGGTGAGCGGGGTGGCGATGGAGGATGCGGCACTATCCCAACGCTCCCGCGCGCTGAAGCGCGGGAGCCGGGGCTGGTAACATGCTCGCACATGCGCCTGCGCTTTTAGCCGCAAGCGACCTGGACATATGCACAGGCACCCCGGCGAGAAGCTCTCTCACCGAAGTGTCGTTGCGAGCGGGATTACCAGTCCCGGCGCCGCCCTTTTTGCAGCGCACACAAAGGATATGCCTCGCGTAGGCGTGAGGCAAGCCACCCGGCCTGGTGCTGCGCTTTGCTGTAACGGAGGCAGCGCGCGCCCAATCGTAAAAATGGGGTCTTTCTAGGGTCTTGAGATAACTGTCTGGGGTCTCTCGAGCCCGACGGCCTTGCACATAATCAGATCGCACCAATGATGTGCGTGCACCACCATACAGAGCCGTAAAACGCGGTGGACCGCCGTAATGGTGTTGGCGGGATGTCGGTGGGAGCATTGGCTGGATCGGGTGCAGCCCGATCGAGATCTCAAGTCGTGGAGACCTGCATGTCAGACCATTCCGATCGGTTCCTGAGAATTGGGCGCGTTCTCGAGCGCACCGGGCTATCTCGGTCGACGCTTTACCGAAAGGTCGAGGCAGGCGCGTTTCCCAAGCAGATCGCGCTGAGCGAACGCTGCGTGGGGTGGCGAGAATCCGCCGTCGAAGAATGGATGCGAAACCCAAAGTTCTATAGTGTGGGGGATGCTGGCTGAACCAGCCTCACGCTCACCCTCGCATCTCTCAGCCGGGCGTGGGATGCTCGTGCAGCTCGTGACGCCGCAGCGTTTGTTATCCGGACTACTTGTGCTGTGAGACCATAAGTAGCCTTCCTCCCCTACTCGTTCCCATCGGACGTCGATGCGCTATGTGCGTCGGGGTAGTGACAATGGCGACCTGCGGTCGCGTCTCCGCGAGATCGCGCTTGAACGTCGGCGCTTCGGCTACCGGCGGCTGGGGATCATGCCGGCACGCGAGGGGCCGGTCATGAACCACAAGAGGCTGTGCTGCGGCTGTAACGCGAGGAGAATCTGCGGGAGCGCAGACGGCGCGGTCGCAAGCGTGCGATGGGCACGCTAGCATCGATGACGTTACCGTAACGTCCGAAGCGGCGATGAAATCCGGCAGATGCAGAGGCGCCGCCGCTCTAAATCAAGCTTCAGCCTCGTTCGCTTCCGGCGCGGATCCCGTCTCGGTATCTACTTCGGTCGAGGTGCCCAGATGAGCGGCGGCCGCTGCTTTTGCGGCAACCATGCCAAGTGTCTTGCTCGCGCTTTTCGCTACCTTCGCAACGGGCGCTGCATCGTCTTCGACAACCTGCTTCGATTTGCCGCCAAGGCCGAAGGATTTGGCCAGCGCGCTGCGTTTCTGAGTATAGCTGGGTGCTACCATCGGATAGTCGCCCGGCAGGCCCCATTTCACGCGATATTGCTCGGGCGTCATATCGAAGTGCGTCTTCAGATAGCGCTTCAGCACCTTCACCTTCGCACCGTCCTCGAGGCAGACAATATAGTCCGGCTTCACCGAGGACCGGATGGAAACAGCCGGTGTCAGCGCGGCGGATTCTTCGGCAGGTTTGCCCAGGCTGCTCAGCGCGCCGTGCACCGCCGCGATCAGCTCGGGCACGGCATGGGTCGTCACCTGATTGTTTGCTACGTGAGCAGCCACGATATCAGCGGTCAGCGTCAGAAGCGCGTCGTCTGCCAAAATGATCTCCGTTTCAACCAATCGATCTATGGCGCCCGCGATCTCTGTCGAGTGAAACGCTCGAAGTACCGAAGTTGCACCCCTGCCCATCAAACGATGTGAGAGGGGATGACGTTGCAAATAATAGAAAAAAGAAACGCTTTCGACGAATCAAGCTCGGTGGCTCGCACCTTGAAGCTGCTCGAGACGCTCGGCGCACAGCGCCGCCACGATATCGCGCAAGGTTGCGATCGATGCGGCTAGCGCGTCGAGATCGTCGGCGGTGATCTCGTAATTTGCCGAATAGCGAGCCTCCACATAAGCGCGCTTCAGCCGTTCGAAGCGAGCACGGTCCCGCCGTTCCGCGCGCGGCCAGGCTTTAACCAGACGCGACTCCTTATCCTCGGCAAGCGAACGCAGGAACTTGATATTGTGAGAGCGTGGAAAATAGAGCGTGTGAACAAGAAGGTAGCAGATGTAGCCGCGCTCGGCGGATTGGTGGAGGTCAAAGGCGGCGGCTTTACGCCACTCAACGTCAGCTGATCTCTCGATCGAGATTTGCGCCTTCTCGATCCACACATCCAAAGCGTGTAGCCATTGATCGAAATACCCCTTCGCCATTTGATAGGCATCGGCCTGGGTAAGGAGCATGGGCGTCGCCAGCGGATGACAGGGTAATTCGTAGAGTGCGATCCCGTCGCGAGCGATATCGGCCCAGAAATATTCGCCACGCCGGAGCGCCGCATTCACCTCGTCCAGCGAGTGGACGATCAAATTGACCGGCCGTCCGACCGCCGCATCGCGCGCGATGCGGTCTTCCGCGAGATACCAGTAATCTGCGATGTCGGTCAGATCCTCATGGCTGACGACCACGAGCAGATCGAAATCAGACTGGTAGCCATTGTCGGGCTCGTCGACCCAGTCGGTGCGGGCATAGGATCCGAACAGTATGATCTTGTAGATCCGGCCGCCGCGTTTGTGCGGCTGGGTTGCCGTCGCGATCGCTTTGTCGAACTCCTCCAGCAGAATCGCGCGGATATGATCGAGCTCGGTCTGTTGCCGCTCGGGAAGATGGTCGAGGTCGCTCCGCATCGTTCCGCACCCTAACCGGAGGAAAGGCCGTGCAACAGCCTCGCCGAAGATCCGACGAGGCTGCTGTCGTCATCGTCGAAGCCACGCGACCATCCGTCGCCGAAGAGGCGGTTTGCAGTGTGCAGAGGCCAGCTCGTCCATCGTTCGAAACAGGATCAGCAGGCCCGCGGTGAACTCCCGCTCGACTCGCCGGATGCTCAGCCCCGTTCGGGCCGCGATCTCCGGATAGGTCAGACCATCGATGCGGATGGCGAGGAAGGTCGCCCGCTGTCGCGGCGTCATCCGGGCCAGCGCCTCTTCCAGGCGATCAGCCGTCGAACTCTGAGGCGCGCTCACGACACAGCCTTCGGCACGAAGGCCAGCAGATAGTCGGCAGCCTTGCTTGCAGCGCTCGCGGCGCGGAAGATCGCCTTCTCGTCTTCGCGCAGGACGGTCAGCCAACTGCCGATATAATCCGCGTGGCGAACCGTCGGCCGGGTCGAAAGCGACGCGCATGTGAAAGCGCTCGCCATCTCGGCTACCAATTCCTCGCGGGCATAATCGGCTTTGCCGAACGTATCGCGCTGATCACGGTCCAGGCGGCTGCGATGCCCGGTCCAGTGCCCCAGCTCGTGCAGGACGGTCCGATACCAGTTGATCGGCTCATGAAAGGCCGACATCGGCGGCACCGCGACGATGTCCGCTCCCGGGGAATAGAAGGCTTCCGGGCCCCCGATCCGAACAGCTGCCCCGCTTTGCGCGATCAGCGTCCCTACGCTTGGAATGATGTCACCTTCGGAAAGAGGCTCGGGCGCGGCCGTCATCGCCTCGGGCAGGCCGTCGCATTGATCGATATGGAAGAGGGTGAAGCGCTTCAGGAAGGCAATCTGCCGGGCGTCCCGCTCCTCCTCGCGGGCGCGCAAGCGCTCGTCCTTCGGAGTGAAGCGGTCCGCATAGCAGACGGTCGTGCCCTGTTCCCCGCGCCGGACATTCCCGCCCACGGCTTGCGCCTGCGCGTAGGTCAGCCAACGCTGGGAGCTGAAGCCTCTTTCGATAGCCGCGGCCCACAGGATCAGGATATTGATGCCTGAATAGCGACGTCCGGTTCCCGCATTGTGTGGCATCGCGCAGGCACAAGGGGCGCTGTCCCATGGCTGCACCCAGGGCACCCTGCCCTCCTCCAGCTCGGCGATGATCGTGTCGGTAACGTCTGCATAGAGGCTCTGGCGGTTCGTCTGGTCGGTCTTTCCCATGTCCTTCACTCCAAACACCGCAACCGGCGCCGGAATGGCGGGTGGGCGGCAGGAGCGGACCGACAGTCCCGACGACGAAGGCAGGCTGCACCCTCCGGGGTCCCCGTCACGCGCGCGTGACGGGGTGGATCAAGGGCTGGAACGGAGTGGAAGACACGGGCGTAGCCCGGTTGTGGCCTGCCGCGGCGGGACTACAGGGCAGCGACGCCCACCCGCCAGATCGATGCTGGAGGCTCAAGCGCCATCGCGCCCGCGCGATGACCGCAGGGCCGGAGCCATGCCCGGCCCCGCGTCAGCGATCGTAATCCGGAGGGACCGAGACGCCAGCAGAGCGACTCGGCAGAGCGAAAGCGGCGTAGAGCGCGGTCCTGCCGCAGGCGGGAGACGCCCCTGCTCGCTTGTTCTTGCTCGTAACCACCCAGCCTGGGGGAGGCCAATGGGCGCTGAAAAGCCGCAAGCGGCCGGCAACGTATTAGTCGCCCTTGCGCCCACCGCCACCACAGCAAAGCTGGGCGCGCCAGATCAGATCAACACGAACAGGATCATGCCATGACCGATCGTCCAGACTGTATCTTCCGGATCAGGACCGTCCTCAAGCGGACCGGGCTCAGCCGCTCAAGCTTGTATCGCAAGATGCAGAGCGGCGCGTTCCCACCCAGCGTCCGGATCAGCATCCGCTGTGTCGGCTGGCGCGAATCCGCCATCGACGCGTGGATGCAGAACCCGATCTTCTATGAGGAGCCTCACCGATAGCGGCATCAAGGCTGTGACTGGTGAGCCGCCCACCTTTAACATGCCCTGGTTGTCCCGACCGCAAGCCGTCGCGTCGACTGCTTTGAAGGCAATTCGGGTGGAAAACGGACTGGCGGCTTTGGAGCGCTAAACGAAATAACCGGTCATCCGTTCATGCTTGTCTGTGCTGCTCGCGCCAAAGGAATATGGCCTTTCCAGCCCCCATCAGTGGCGATCAGGCTCGATATTTGTTGGAGCGGCTCAGAAGATCCGCGCGTCGGGCCTCGAACTCTTCGATCGGGTCGTGTCGTCAGGGCGCTACGACCGCGTGATCGTCGTTGGAGACAGCCTTGGAAGCGTCATCGGCTATGATGTGCTGGCCGTCCGGCAATGGCAGCTGGGTCTGATCGCGCTTGTCCCCCGCGATTTTCGTTCTGCGCTACTAGGGCTGGCGCCTGATCCTGTCGTGATCATTCCGATATCTGCCGCGACATCGGGCAGAGATCGGACGGGAAAGGGAGCAATTTCGCGCTGGCGCGGGCCGCGGCGCTCATGCCGAGATCCTCTCAGCCACGTCTGCGCAGGTCGAAGTCCAGTTCCCAAAGCGCCGGGTAGCGGTCGGGAGATGCCGTCGCGAGCAGGTTGTCGACAATCTGGCGAAGTGCCGGGATCGCATCGGTCCAGTGATTGGCGATGCCGACCATATTGCTCGCAAAGCGTGCGTCCGCGAATGTGTCGGCACCGATCATCCCGGTGGTTACCGAAATTTCCGCAAGTTCGCACAGCGCGTCACTGCCGGAAGACCCTTCGGTGAGCCGACCGCGGAAATGATGCTGGCATCGCCGGGCAAGCTCGAGGATCTCGTTCGCAATGTCGCCCTGCCGAGACGCGAGCAACGCGGCGAGAACACCACGCCAAAGATGGAAATTGGGCGCGGCCGGATCCGGCAAGAAGGCGATGTCGAACAGTGCCACCCGCGACAACAATTCCTCCAGCCGTCCGACTTGTGCCTGACTGATCCCGCGGTGGGCGAGTGCGGCGAAGGCTGTCCAACTTGCCACCTGCATCGGATCGGCTTCCAGCTCCTGGAGCGCGTTGTCGATGAGCAGGTCGCGGATCGCAGGTGCTGTCTCGTCATACAAACCTGTCGGGTGCATCCGGAGATAGCCCGGAAGGCTACATGCGCCATCAGGCCTGCGAGTCAGAAGAACGACATGGGGCATGCCGACCTGGCTGTCAGGCAAGTTGAGCCAGCTCCGCGCCGCTTCGACGATCGGCCCAGGCAGGACCGTCGAAACGGGCTTCTCGTCGCAAATCGCGGCGAGCCCGTGATAGAGCAGGACGCGACCACTGATGCCGACCGGGTTTGCCTGGTCGATCGGACCGAGCCAGCCGGTCGCGATGCGATCGATCGCGGCACCTTGCTCAAGACCTTCCTTCAGCCCGTCGACCAGGATGTGGGGTTCGAAGCCACCACCGATGAACTGCTCCAGCAACCAGCCGGCATGCATCCAGATCAGATTGAGCCGGGCCGCCGGTGATGCACACGTCCATTCGGGATCGGCGATCAGGCAGGCTTGCGTCCATCGGAGGACCGTGGAAATTGCTGCACTCCACAGGCGGCTTGTCTCGATCAGCCGATCGAGGATTTCGCGATCCGCGTCGGCGCCCACAGCGCGTTGCGCTGCCATGCCAATAGCGGCGATCATCGCGGTGGGTGTGCGAGCCCCCGTCCAGAGGCGCGTGGCCTCATCATCGGTGAGTTGGGCCGACCACGCAGGTCTGGGCACCAAGGGTAGCCGAGAGATCCTCCGCAGAGCCTCCGCGGTTCCATGCCGCTCTTGCAACGTTGCGAACTGCCGATCGGCCAGATTGTCCGGATCCTGCTCGTCAAGCGCTACGCCGAAATAGCTGGCGAATGCCGTGAGGCCTGTCGGTCGAAGCGAGTCGGTGGGCGCGCCACGCTGGGTCTGCAACGATCTCTCGGCATTACGGTAACGGCCCTCGGTGGAGGCGGACCGCGCATCGGACAGGATCTCCATCAATTTCTCGTCAGGCACCGACCGCAAAACGGCTTCATCGAACGGTGCCTCGCCGGGCTGGTCCAGGCGATACCGCGCAATGAAGAGGCGAAGGGCTGCGGACCGCTCTCGCGGTCGAGCGACCAGGATCTCGTTAAGGTCGTCCTGGATCTGCGAGTCCGCCACCCCGCTGGCGACGACCATGGCGCCCGATCGGCGCAGGGTCAGCTTGCGACCGCGCGTTGAGACTATCTGCGCTGATCCCGAGCGAAGCGCCTTGCGCATCCCGGTCCAGAACATCGCCGGGGTGAAATGTACTTCGCCGATCGTGACGTTGCGGACCGTCGTCACGAACCGCGCGAAGAGGCCGCTCTGCTTGATCCGCTCGGCAATGGGCGGTGGGAGGCATTGGGCACGCCTGAGGAAAACATACTCGCGTTCGCGTGGCCTGGCTTCGGGTGACAGGTCGCGATCGTTCAGGAGGGCGCGATAGAGCTCGACCAGACAGTCGCCAATGCGGTCAGTCAGGTCCGGCTCGACAGCCAGACGGGGCTGGATCGCGCGCTGCCACCACCAGCCGATATAGTTGTCGCGCAAATTCTCACGCTCGTTTGCGTAGCCGCCGACCTCGACTGCCTTGTCGAGGCAGCGGGCAATCTGCATCGCAAGAAACCGGCCGCGCGCCTTCCTGTCGGCGGCTGGCAGATTGGGTGGCGCCCGCAATATGCGCAACGCGCTCCATGCCCAGTCAGACCGTGCGATGCATTGCTCGATGGAGGCCACACTTCCGATCCAGATATGATCCATCATGTCGCCAAGCAGGCCCATGCTCGAACGGATGGCGACATCCTCATCCGGACGATCCGCCAGCAGACCGCCGGCGGGCCCAAGCTTGAGATGACGCGCCTGACTTGTCGTTGCCGCAAATGCCCGACGCAGGCGTGCCAGATCCTCGGTCTCGATCACTCGTCCATCATGGATTGGTGCTGCATCGAGCGCGGTCGCGATGAGGCTCGCGTCGGCGGGAAGGAAGGTCGCCGCGCTTGCCACGAGTCGAAATTGAAGGTCCGCGATCTCGGCCGCTGTCAGCAGACCGGCATCCTGCATCACACCGATCATCTCCGGCGTCCCGACGATCGGCAACGTCTCGGCATGAACATAGCCCGACAGGTTGCGATCATCGAACCACGCCACGCCGCCGTCGACCGGGGCGATAGAAAGCATCTCGCCCAGCAAGGCCGAAGCCTTTCCGCCTTGCTCCTCCGGATCGGTGGCTCTCGGCAGGAAGCGGTAAGTCCCGGCGGCAACGCCGGCAGCGATCCGCTCGGCGAGCCTGATCGCGCGAGCTGTCATGTTCTCGTTGGTGCCGACCAGCGCGGACGCCCGGCGGAGGATGCCGGCATCCTCTTCGGGAATGACCAGCCTGCATGACCGGGCGAGCGCAGCTAGGTCTCCCGACAGCGCCAAGCGCAGCAGGATCGACGCCGGGACCAGCAGGTCTTGCGAGAGATCGAGCGAGGTTTCGGGCAACCTGTCCTCAAGCGGAAAATCGCTCGGCACAGGCTCGCCCAGCAGTCCTGCGGCGCGGGCCGTAGCAGCGAGCCGGGCAGCCGCGCAGTCGACGTCAATCTCCATTCCGGTCCAGGGGGGCCACGACGCGTCGACCCGCTCTCCAGGATCGGTGATGCGTAACCGCCTCGCGTCGATCAACGCGATGACGTCGCGGACCAGGCCGGGCTGATGTCCCGCCGGTGCTGCGGCGGTGGCCATCGCATGGAGGAGATCCGGCAGCCGCGCCGAGACGATGATCGGGTGGGGGTGGCCTTCCAACCGGTCGAGAAGCCCCAGACGTTCGACCTCGAACAGGCCCGTCACATCAAGGTGGATCCGCATGTCGGGCCATGGCGGAAGACCGCCCATTCGGGCGGGGCGGCCGCCATGCCGGATAAGGCGCGGCATCAGCAGCTCGCTATCGGCTGGAGGCTCTAGGTTGGTCGAGAGCAGCCGCAGCAGGCTGGCTGGATCGTCATCAAAGAGCAGGTGGATCGGTATCGCACCCACCAGGTAATGCCGCCAGCGCGCCTCGACATCCTCGCGGTCGGCAGCCTCCATCTGTGCCCGCTGTTCGTCTGAGATGATCGTCAGATCGCTGCCTGGCTCCCCGGCGCGCGCTTCCAGAAGGGGCAGGAGTTTCGAATATTCTGCGGAGAGCCCGAGGCGGGCCGCCTGATCGGCGGCTGCGGCAAGCTGGCTCGGATCGATCCCGCGGGCAATCGCATGACGCAGGAGGTCCTCGGACAAGGGGCGGTCGACCGTCGCCATCCGGCGTGACCAGCGCAGCGCGTTTTCGGGCCGCAAGGTATCGGTCAGGAGCGCCTTGCGCAGGGTAGGAGTGGCGGCTCTCAGGTTGCCGGTAAAGGCGCTCACCTCGGCAAAGACCAACTGGTCGAATGGGTCGGAGGATCGTTCGGTCAGCACACTCGCCTCGCGCAGCGCTTCGCGGGCGCCGCCTGACCGGGTCAGAGCCTCGATGCGCAGACGTCGCAGTTCGGATGGAAGGTCGCTTCCGAACAAGGCGCGGGATCTCTCCAGTGCACCGAGAGCGTCGTCGATCCTGCCAATATTGTACAAGGCGATGATCGCGATCCGCGCCGCCGTGGCGGTGCGATAGCTAAGCAATGCCTCTGCCCACGGCGCGAGGATGGTCCAGCGTCCGAAGCTGGCCGCCTGCTCCGCCATGACGAGACCGAAGGGCTCGGGTGGATGTGCGCCAAGCCGCGCATCCAGTCTCTCTGCGAAAGGCCCCCAGTCGTCCTGCCTGCGTGCAGTTTCGAAGGCGATCGTGTCGGGATCCCCGGATATCTCACGATATCGGTCGATCCACTCCTGCAGTTCCTCGTGCAGCGCGCCGTCCTGCAGTCCTAGATGGGCTTCGAGAAAGTTCGCCGCTCCAGCACGATCGTCCGTCGACAGCATGGCCAGACCGAGTGCACGGACGTGGGGAAGGTCGGTCCCGGCTTCATAGAGCGAGCGTAACGCCGCAATGGATGGAGCCAGATCGACGTCGAGATTGCGCTGGACGCACCAAGCCACCACGGTCGGCTCCGCCGGCGCCTGGTCCAGAATGGCGCCCGCCAGAGTGCTGGCCTGGCCATGGCCGTCGAGCAGATTGCAGAGGATAGCGAGGCGCCAGAGCTGGTCCTCGAAATCGCCAGGCTCCACCTCGGTCAGACGATCCAGCATGGCAAGTGCGTCGCGTAGATACGCCTGCGCCTCATCGTCTACGCAGACGAGGCTTTCGCTGTATGGATTCGGCGCGAGCAGGAACGAACTGCGCAGGTGCGGGGAGGCGGCCAGCGCGTAACGGATGACGACGCCCGATCGCTGGACAGCGGTCCAGTGGCCAGCGGCCCGCTCCGCCACATTGATCCGATTGAGCGCCCGAGGCCTATCGTTCTCCGCTACGCTGAGCAGGGCGCCGAGCCGTATCGTTTCCGGGTCCTCCGCGGCTTCGGCGTCGAGACGATCGAGGCAGGCGCGCGCGGCGGCGATGTCTCCAGACGCCAGCAGGAGTGACAATTGCAGTTGTCGTCCTGCGATCGAGATCGGTTGACCGAGGATTTGGAGGCCGGGTGTCGATCCGCTCCGCTCTGCAGCAATGCGCGCGCGCAGCCTTGGCTCGTTGCCGGGCGCCTCTGCTTCAGCCTGTCGATCCAGTTCGTCTGCCCGATCAAGATCGCCCAGGTGAAGGACGAGCGAGCCCTCAAGGCGCAGGATCTGGGCGCGGGTGGGAGCGGTGATCTGAGACCAAAATTCAGGGTTGTAGAACTTCTGGAGAAGCGTGCGGACCCGCTCGGTCCGACCTGCGCGGAGATCATCGACGGCGGTGTCGACTTCCCTTGCCGACTGATCCGACAGGAGCACCTGAAGGTCGGCAATTTGCCCCACGATCGCGGCATCGAGCGCAAGGCGCGGCGGGGAGGTCGGGGCGACCGTCTGTGCCGGGCCGCAGAGCGGTTCGATCCAGTGCGGGAGAAGATAGGTCGCAACGATCGCGCGCTGACCGCGTAACCGAGACGTAATCTGGGCCGGACCCCACAGCGAATAGGTGATTCCATGCGCGCGGAAGCGCGCCTTCTCCGTCTCGATCTGCTCGAGGATCGCCATCGAGGCCGTGTTGGATGCAGCAGTTACCAGCGTGAATTTGCGGACCCGGCGACCCTGCCAGTACTCACTCCAGTGCGTGAGGAACTCGTTCGACCATGCTGCGATCTGCGCGGGCGTCGTGCTGGGATAACATTTGCATGATCCGAGCTCGATACCGTCGTCATCCTGGCGATATCCAATGACATCCGCGCCCCGATCTGAAGTCGGGCCAGGGGTTCCATGCTGATGGGCGGAGTCGATGCCTTGTTCGTGATGGAACAGCTCAACCGTCATCCGCTCGAAGTCCTGCCAACCAAGAGCATGGAAGTCGGGGATCTGGGAGCTGCGGACGGGAAGTGCGTGCACGCTCCTATGGTAACGTGAGCCGGTCCACGTTCAAGTTATGTTCTTTGTTGGCGGATCACTGTCCCGTTGGGGGCGGTTGGACCGGCCATGCCACTCTCCCCAAGCGATCCAGGCTCGGCTAACGACCAGGACATGGCCTCCCGTGCGCCTCTGGATCGCAACCTGCTTGCCGACCTCGTCGAGCGGCGTCTCGAGGCGCCTGACGTCGAGTATAAGAACTGGATGCCGCTGACCGAAGCGGTCGAGCGCGCCAAGATCGCGCGTCATATCTGTGCGCTTGCCAATGGCGGTGGCGGCTGGCTGGTGTTCGGCTTCGACGATGACGGTGGAGTATCAATGCCCCGGCCCGGCGATCTTGCGGCCTACGATCAGGACCAGATCAACGGGATCGGCGAAAAGTATCTCGAGCCCCAACCCCATTGCGAGGTGCACCTGGTCACCGCCTCGTCCGGGCTGGTCTACCCGGTGATTCGCGTGCCGGCCCACGGCTCCGTACCCGTTTGTGCGAAAGCGGATGGCCCGCAGGAGAAGGGGCGTCCGCAGGGGATAGTCCGCGGCGTGCATTATGTGCGCGCGCCAGGCCCCAAGTCGGTCCCGATCAACACGCCGGAGCTGTGGCGTGACGTGTTGCGCCGATGCGTCCTCAGCGAGCGAACTTCGTTGCTGGCTTCCATCGGCCAATTGTTCGACGGGCCGCAGGTTGCAGCGCCAGAAGGAAGTCCACTCCCACGACTGACTGACTGGGCGATAGAACGCTGGAATGGCACGGCCTCGGCAGAGCGAGACTGGCCGGTTGATCTGGTCGGCAATCGTGTCGTCTTCGCGTTCCGCCTCACAGATGACGATGGCAATCCGCCGGCGCCCTTGGACCTCGGGGCGTTGGATCGCGCGATAAGAGAGGCCGCCTGGGCATCCGAGCAGTTACTGAACAGAGGCACGAGCGCTTTCGCGCGGGCGAATGTGGGAGAAGCCCGGCCGGGTATCCTGCTTGTTGACGGGCGGGAAGCCTACGCGGCACGAGAGCCGGCGGAGGGTTCGGCAGGTACTCTGCCGGTGTCTTGGCTTGTCCGCGACGACGGTATCGGGATCGAGATCGCGGGGTTCGCGGAGGACAATCCGTCGATCAGCGAATGGCTGCAGCGGCGCAGATCCCGCGAGTGGCCGGCCGGTGGTCGTCTCGCTCCCTCGTTCGAGATCGATATGACCGCAGAGCGCCTCGCGTTCGTTGGTGCGCTCGCCCAACGTTTCCCATCGGCGACACGGTGCGAGTTGATCATCGACTATCTCGGATTGTCTGATCGACAGATCGACGAAGTCGCGCCCGGCTCTTACTTCAGCGTGAGCCGGTCCAGTCGTGAAAACACCCGGCGCGTCGCGATCGAGGTCGGCATTGCCTCCCTCACGGCGGACCTCGCCCAGGTTACCGCATCGCTCGTCGGCCCGATCACCCGATTGTTCGGTGGCTGGGAGATCGGTCCAGACTATGTGCGCAAGGTGCTGGAACAGCGTCGCTGATCGAATGGCGGCCAGCCCTGCCTAATTCCTTATGAAGGTCGCTCCGATCGCGCGCACGGTCTCGACATGCTGGCAGCGATTCTATCTCTTCTTGCGTCGCTCGACGCCGACTAGCCCCGGTAAGCGCTCATAACGGCTGTCAGGTTATCCGTCGGTAGTGCGCATCACACGCCGCTGGCAGGCCTCCGCGAGCCGGGGCAACTTGGTCTGACGGAGCCCGTTTCAGGCACTTTCCCTTCGCGTCCACCATCCGCCATAGTCGCAAGATGACGCAGCCAGAACCGATATGGATGAAGGCCGGTCGCGGTGGGACTTTCAATCGGCCTCGAGACTGGCAGGCCTTCGAGCGCCTGACGCGTGACCTGTTCTCCCGCCTGCTCGGAGATGTCGGCGCCGATCTCAATGGTCGTTCAGGCCAGAAGCAGGCGGGGATCGATGTGGTCGGTGTCGATTGGCGCACGGGTCAGCGCGTCGGCATCCAGTGCAAGGGTCGAAGCGATCCGGACTTTGCCCAACAGGCGGCTCTGTCCGAACCCGAACTGCTGACCGAAGTGGCCAAGGCCAGGACGTTCGTTCCCCCGCTCGATCGTTTCATCTTGCTGACGACTGGACCAAACGATGCACATCTCAAGCGTGTCGCCCGCGTCCTGAGCGATGCACATCGCGCGGACGGCCTCTTCTCGATCGACGTGCTGGCCTGGGATTGGGTGGAAACCTATCTCGACCAGCATATCGACTTGGCGGTCGGCTACAATCTGACCGCCGTCATCGCGGCATCGTCGCCGGTCAAGTCGCCGATCGCCGTCGCGATCGGCGAGCGGCTTTTGGAGGCCCTGCGGCTGATGAACGTCGGCCGCGAGGATGAAGACCGCTTCACTCTGCAGGAGCTCGCGCAGAATGCCGGCCATGCCAGCTGGCAGCGACTTGAGCAGATCGCGGATGGCTCCGCTCCGATCGACCTCGCCGAACTACGCACGCTGGCCGAGGATGTCGGGATCTGCTTTGATTGGCTGTTCCAAGGCAAGTCGACCCCGTTCGCGCCGGATCAAGACGGCTATAGCCTCGACGTCGAAGAGATCCACGCGACGATCCTGTCGCTGCGGCCCGAGCGTATCCTGTTCGTACGGCAGCGCGAGGGCGGCCACGGTCATCATGACGCGCTGATCGCGATCAAGAAGGATCCAATCCGATGGCGCATTCTCCCGGCTACGCTCGCCGCGTGCGATCAAGTCGGGAGCGGCGGCGCGCGCCAGCTGTTCGACCTGTGCCGCCTCATTCGCCGTCTCGAATCGGCCTTCGGCGAAGAGCCGCATATTCTGACCATCGGCATGCATCTCGACAGCCCTGCTTTCGATCAGCTGCTCGACGGCTCGGTCTATCCCGGCACCATTCTGCGCTACGCGCGCAACGACCATTGGTCGCAGGATTTCGCCGCGCTCCAATCGTTTCGCATCGAAGGTGACGCCCCGCACTTGCAGGCTCTGCGCAACGCCGTCGAGATAGTGCAGCACCAACTCGCCCACGCGCGTCGGACTGCCCGAGCGTCCCCGGGCTGGGCCGACGTGCTGACCTTCGGTCGCTTTAGGCTCGAGCCGCCCAAGGACGGGGGATTCGAAGCCGACGACTGAGCAGGCATTGCAACCGGTGGCCGGTATAGAGCGACCGTACGTCCGCGTTCCACTTCCCATGTTATCTGTCGTCGAGCTTGAGCGCGGACGTCTCTGACGGCAATCTCGCTTGATGTATGAACTCTCCGCTACGCTGAAGCTGCGACCGGCGCGGATCGCGCTGCTCACGCGTCCGAACGACATGAGCGCGATCCGCAAGTTCATGCGCATTTCAGCCTGCCTGTGGGGCGGCGCCTACAACCCCATCATCCCGGTCATGAACAGCGTGCCGGCCACATGGCGCGATCGCCACGGTCTTAGGCTCAACGCACGCAACATGACCCGCGGCTATATCCGCTATTTCGAGCCGGACGCCTATGTCGAAGCCGAAGAAGGACTGCTGGAGGCCGCGGGGCTCGCGGCCTTTCGCCGACAACATGCCATCCATCCGCGGGTGCTGTCGCTCGGCAGACTGATGGCCAAACGTGACAATCAAGACTGGGCCGAACCCTCCTTCGGACTCAGCGTCCTCGACGCCATGCGCGACATCCATTCACGCGAGCTCCGCTTCGAGATGAAGCAGGCTCGCAAGGCCATCATCGTGAAGCCTCAAAGCGGCTCTTTGCTGACCGAGGTGATGTTCGGCTGTTACCCCGGCGGCAAGCTGGTCGACTATTTTCGGAAGAATTACTGCTCGGCCTTCGAGGCCGAGCAGCTGGTCGCGACCCCCGACGCTTGGCTTGCTGTCTTCCAGAAGGGCGATCTGACGCCTTTGCGGTTCACGCGCTACAAGATCGAACCGGAGCTCGGATGGCGCGACACCCTCACGCTCTTCGTCTTCGATCCATCCAGCCCGCTCGACTGCATCGATCTCTGGAACATGCGGTCTCAGCCTGGATCTGTGCTGCCAGTACCGCTCGACTGGTGGTCGCCAATCTTGTCCGAGTTGCGCAATGCCCTTCGGCGCGAACATCGCCCGATCAAAGGAAATCCGTTCGGGTCGATGCACCGCGGAACCCTCGAGTTCGCGCGGTCGATCGATCCTGATCGTGCGACCGCCATGGCCAGCGAGATGGCCGGCGATCTCGACAAAGGGTCGATGTCGGTGCGGCACTGGCCGAGACCGGTCTGGCGGGTCGGCGATCATGACCAACGTCCGAGGGATAATAGTCCGCAGGTGTTCAAGGCTGCCGAGAAACGGATCAACCTGTCGCTCGACAAAGCGTCGCTCGCCGCCTCGTTCGAAACTCTGTCGCCCGAATTCGCGGATAAGTACGGGTCGAACGACCTGCGCTGGGTCAATACGATCCAGCCGTTGAACTTCTACGGCGACTACGTCGGCACGACGTTGCCGTTCAACACGTTCGATCCCTATTTCACGATGATCCAAGGTTTTGGCGATCCGGTTCTGATCGGCCGTGAAGGCTGGACGCTCGGCCAGCGATACAAGGATCTGTCCGCGCGATTGACGATCCCGACGCCCGAAGCCGCGGTTATCTCGGCGCTGAAGCGCCACGGGATCGAAGCGCGCCTCTCCGAACCCGGCCATATCGCCAAGCAGATCCTCGGTCACCTGAAGGGACTGCGCGGCGTCCAACTACTGGCGGACCCCGAAACCCTCGACATGCTCAACACGATGGCCGGCGGAATCCGTCGCAAGGGCAGTGGGGAGACAGAAACCGAGGAGTTGTTCGATCGCCGGTCTAAGCCGGTCCGGGATTGGCATTCGCTCGTCGAACGCCGCAAAGCGCAAGGGTTCGGCATTTCAGGACTCGAGGATTTCACAGGATCCGGCGTCATCCGGCTCGGCCTGCAGTCACGATGCCCGACCTGCGCCAACCTAAATTGGCATACGCTCACTGCCGTTGACTATGACGTCATCTGCGAGCGTTGCCAGCGCTCATACCCTTTTCCCCAGGCGGGATTGCAGAAGAATAACGGCAATTGGTCATTCCGTGTGATCGGCCCGTTCGCCGTGCCCGACTACGCACGCGGGTCCTACGGTGCTCTTCTGGCGCTCAGGGCAATTAGCACTATGGATATGGGACACGACTCGATGTCCTATTCGACCGCGCTCTCGCTGAGCTTCGACGGGATCGACGCCGAGGCGGATTTCGTTGCGCTTCGATCGCCAGAGCGCCACGGATCACAAAGCGATCCGGAACTCATCATCTGCGAAGCGAAGTCTTTCGGTACGGGACAGCTCATCGCGGCGAAGGATCTCGCCAAACTGCGCGCGATCGCCAAGAAGATCGAAGGCGCGGTGATCGTGATTTCGGTACTGCGCGATCGCTTTCACCCGGAGGAACTTAAGCTGCTCGGCCCGTTCGTGAAATGGTGTCGGCAGCCCGACAAGCGCGGCGGGATGCGCAATCCCGTGATTTTGCTCACCGGACATGAAACCTTCTGCCACTTCGATATCGGCATGACCTGGAAGCAGCTCGGCGGAGAGTATGCCAAATTTGAAGATTACCGCCATCGCGACAACCTGAGGGCCTTCGCCGATGCGACGCAAGCGATCCATCTGGGCCTGAAACCCCATCAGACCGAGATGTTCGAGAAGTGGGAGGCCAAACGCGCATCGAAAACGTTGGCAACGTTGGAGTGAGGCGATTGACGAGCGTCCGGTTTCCGGGAGCTCTGAAACGCGACGGCGTGGCTGGGAATAGGTCAGCAGCCTCCCTCACGGCATTCGGCCGCCCAAACCTTAAGCTGACGCGCGATCAGTCGGCAATCAGCACCACCTTCGGCCGTTTGACCCGTACGGTGATGATGCGTTCGCCGCGCCGTTCGACGGCGTTGCGTATGATGGTCGGCAGTCCATCGTGCCGGTGTTTACTGCGTAACGCCGGCTGCCGTCTGTGCGGCCCCACCGAGTCTGTCGTAGCGACCGGGCGTGGAAACGCTTCCACCGTCATTTCGGGGAGCGCCAACGTCTGTCCGAAGACGGCAAGGCCCGATCGCGCTTCGATCGCGTCCACCACCGCTTGGCGGGCGTCGGCCGGGGTCGGAATATCGGAGGCACGCGGCGTAGTGGCAGGCGCGCACAGTATAGTCGAGAGCGGAAAGAACAGGGGCTGGAGCGAGCCGATGCGCTTGTACGGGAGGCGCTTGGGTTTCACCTTGACGATCGCCTTGATCCGCTCGCGGATTTCCCAGCCACTAGCGAGCTCGATACCAGATACCGTGCCGCCCGACGCGGTGCAGACATGCGCCGGATTGTAGAAGGCGTAGAGTGGAAAGGTGGTGATCGCTTCCTTGCCCAGACCGCGCAACAGGGTCTGCGATTGCGCACCACTGTTATGCGGATGGGCAAGTTCGGCATAGCAGCCGATCTCCCAGTCGTGCTTGTGTGGTGTGAGCCGCTTGGCCTGGATGCGAAACTGGACCGCATCACCTAATAGCGGGTCGACCACCACCAGATCGAAATCTCCGCCTGTCTTCGATTCCGGCGGGGTCAGAACAACGACGTTATTGCCGGGCAGCGACAGCAGCGAAGCAACGAGAATGTCGGTGACGCTGTCTTCGCGAAAGCGGCGCTTGAGCTTCTGCTCGATGTCGAGAAATTCCGCGATCATCACCGGCAGGCGTTCGGCAAGATCGCAGGACGACACGAAGATCGGCGCGATCGCCATCCCGCCTCAGTTCGCCGCCCGATAAAGCTCGAACCGTGCCGCCAGCCGGTCGCGATCGGGCCGGTCGATCAGGCGATCTGGCATCAACAGCGTCTTGCCGCGCATCGCCTTGATGCCCTGTTCAAGCATGGGTCCGTCATTCATCGCGAAAAGCTCGTCGGAGACATGGATGCGATAGTCGGGGTCGATGCCAATGAGGTTGGCGTCGAACGCGGCGTGATGGACCTTGGACAGAGGCAGACCATTGGCAACCAGAGGCTGACCGAGAAGTTCGTCGCCATCGGCGATGATATGGGCGGCGTCGAGCAACCGCCGTTCGGGCAGGCGCGAGATCGCGCAGCGGCCGTCATAAGCGGCGAGCACGGCTTCACGGAAGGTGGCCTGATGCAGGCGCTGGCTGACGAGGCGCAGCGCGTAACGGCGCTCGGGCGCGGACGGGATGGCATCCTTGCTAGAAGATGTCAGCGGCATGCCGAACCCGATCCGGGCGACTAACCCAGAGGCCGACCAATCGGCGATGAAGCTGGGATGAATGGCAGCATAGCGGCCAGGCGCGATACCGAGAAAATAGATAATCGGCACCTGCGCTTCCATCGCCTCTTTCAGCCAGCGATTGTCGGCGGCGTCGGGATTGCTGCCCATGAAGGCATAGTCGACCAGCTCCTCGCCAGCATGGATCTGCTCATGGACGCGGCGCTGATCGTCGTACCAGACCCGCGCGCCGGTGCGCGGAAACACAGTGCGGACACTCAGCAGGTAGCGCATCACCCTTGGCTTGAAGATGCCGCGCTGCGGATTGACGAACGGGATGCGCTCGCCCTGGAATCGGAAGCCCGCGGCTAGGTCGTCGGAGTCGAGCGGTCGCCCGGCTGCGCGCCGCTCGAGCTCGGCGATCGCGGCCTGTCGCATCGCGGCGTCGATGGGGTCGGCCATGCTCATCCGAGATAGCGATGCTCGCGGTGCCAGGCGAGCATGTCGGCGGCGGGCGGCGCATAGCCGCGTTGCGGACCGCGTACTTCGGCCCCATGCAGGTCGTAGTAATGCCGACCATTATCGAAGTCGGCTTTGAGCCGGTGGCTCACCTCGAAGCGATGATCGCCTGAGACGGTGACATAGCCGAGATCGAACAGGCGGTGGATGTCGGTGCGCAGCAAGAGGCCGTTGGCGGGATCATGGTCGCCGCCTTCACCATAGCTGCGGATGTGCGCCGCATCGAGAATAGGGAGCGTCTTTTCGCCCGAGACGGCGCAGCGTCGTTCATAGGCATCGGTGACGGCAAGGCGGAACGCCCCTTGACCCAACCGCGGCCGCATTATCTGTGGTGTGCCGTAGCGCTCGGTTGATTGACGGTCGATGACCGGCAGCCCGGCCCGATCGGCGACCGCATCCCAGAGATAGCGGCCTTCGACCTCCCCGGTCGCATAGCGTTTGCCGGTGACGATGTTGCGCGCGAAGCTCTGAGGCACCGGCAGCCATTGTTCGCGCGGCCAGAAGAACGGTTGGGTCAGGATGCGGCAGCCGACTGGCGGATCTGTGCGAGGATCGAGCAATGAGTCATCGCGACGGTAGCGGGCGATACGCCGGCGCATGTCAGGGAGCGAGGTAACGCCGTTCTTGATGCCGAAGGCTTCCCAGGCAAGCGACAGGGGAACGTTAGAGGCGTGACTGAAGACGCCCCCGCCGACGATGTGGTCGTCTGGTGCGTGAAGCTTGAAAAGGAACATTTCGCCAACCGAGATTGCTCCGAAATTGCGCTTGCCGCTCGGTTGCCAGAAATTGACCTCGTCGGGCCGTTCCCGGCTGAGCAGCTCGAACCAGCTGCGATCGGTGATGGCGACGTAGAGACTTACCACGATCTGCAACTTCACTGCTTCGTCCGTGTAGCGCAAGTAGGCGGGCGCGAATGTCGGCTTTCGATAGCTTGTATACCTCAAGCGAATATTCGGAAGGGACGGATCTTGTGCCGTCCGGCATTTTGGTAGTGGTGACCTCTTTCTCTCGTCGCGCCAAAGATGAATGGATGGCTGAAGTAGGGGGCGGCGGGGAGCGCTTTGAATCGCGAATCTGGGTCGTCGCGTTCGCGGCGGCTTCCGACCAGTCCTGGTCGTTCGTCAGCATTCTTGGAGAGCCTGAAAGCGGACTAAAAGTCTTTTGGGAGGCCAGACTCCTAGAGCCGTACCAGATCACCTCGAACCCGACATTGCTCACGAGCGATCGTGATGTCGGGGTCCAGACGAACTACGGAGGGCATCGACGAAGATCCGAAAGGCTGGTGATGCCTGGCGACGGCTCGGATAATAGAGATGATAGCCAGGGAAGCTCGGACACCAATCTTCCATGACCGCCACGAGCCGCCCCGCAGCGACGGCGCAACGCACTTGGTCCTCCATCAGAAAGCCGAGGCCCATTCCGGCCTCCGCCGCCTTCATGATCATGTCGGTGTCGTTGAACGCCAGTTGGCCCTCGACCCGAACCTTGACCTCCCGTCCCTTCCGCTCGAGCTCCCAGGCGTAGAGGCCGCCGGCCGTGTTGAGCCGCAGGTTGATGCATTGGTGTGCTGCAAGATCTTGTGGCGTTTTGGGAATTCCGTGCGCGGCTAGATAATCGGGCGAGCCCACGATCAACATGCGCAGGTCGGGACCGATTCGCAGCGCGATCATGTCCTTGGCGATCGCTTCGCCCAGTCTGACGCCCGCGTCGAAACGGTCTCCCACGATGTCGGCAAGCGCAGAATCGATGCTCAGCTCGACATGGACGTCGGGATATTCGGGGATAAGACGTTGGATCGCCGGCCAAAGCACGAGATTGGCCGCATGCCGAGATGTAGTGATTCGGACGGTTCCTGCAGGCTTTTCGCGAAACTCGCTCAGATCGGCGAGTTGCACCTCGATACTGTCGAGGGCCGGGCGCAAAGTGCCCAGCAGCCTTTCGCCGGCATCGGTGGGCGCAACCTTCCGCGTCGTACGGGTTAATAGGCGGACGCCCAGTCGTTCTTCCAAACGCTTTATCGTATGGCTCAGCGCCGATTGAGAGGTGCCGAGTTTTGCGGCGGCGCGCGTGAAATTGCACTCCTCTGCGAGGACTGCGAACGCAGCGAGCTCGGTCAAATGTTCCCGTTTCATCTATGAACCACCGATATAGTAACAAGCCGCCATATGCTACTAATCCGGCATAGATCGCTGGATTACATGGTTCCTATCAAAGGAGCCTCAGATGGACATCACCCGCAATGGCAGCCAGGCGCCCGCAGCCGGTCCTGCCGACTATTTCACCGGCGACGTACAGATCGAATGCCCCTTCTGCGGCAGTGGCAATCTAAGCGGCGCCACCGTGACCTTCCAGCCGGGCGCGCGAACCGCATGGCATACCCATCCGCTCGGGCAGACCCTGCTCGTCACCGATGGGATCGGGCGTGTCGGCCGCTGGGGCGGTGAGGTCCAGGAGATCCGCACCGGCGACAAGGTCTGGATCGAGCCCGGCGAGAAGCACTGGCACGGTGCCTCGCCCGACCGCTCGATGACGCACGTCGCCATCTGCGAGATGCTCGACGGCAAGGCCGTCGACTGGATGGAGAAGGTGTCGGACGACCAATATCAGGGGAGCGCCGCCTGATGGCCGACGCGCAGAGCCCTGCACAGAAGGCCTATGGCGACATCGCGCCCGGCCTTGCCGATCTTTCGGATCGCGTGCTGTTCGGCGAGGTGTGGGAGCGTCCGGGTCTCAGCCCGCGAGACCGTAGCCTCGTCACCGTGGCAGCCCTTGTCTCGGGCTATCGTCACAATGAGCTTCCCGGCCATGTCGCCCGTGCACTTGCCAATGGCGTGACGCGCGAGGAACTGGTCGAACTGGTCACGCACCTTGCCTTCTACAGCGGCTGGCCCACCGCCAACACGGCCATTCCCGTGCTGCGCAAAGCATTCGTCGATGCGGACGCCTAACCAAAATTGAAAGGACAGACCATGAGTGACGTGATCGTGATCGTGGGTTCCGGCTCGATTGGGCAAGCGATTGCCCGCCGGGTGAGTGCCGGCAAGAAGATCCTTCTTGCCGACCTGCGGGAAGATAATGCCCAGGCTGCCGCCAAGACACTTAGCGATGCCGGGTTCGATGTGGAAACCGCCAGCGTCGATGTCTCGCAACGCACCTCGGTCGAGTCGCTGGTCGCGACAGCCGCCGGGCTGGGGCCGGTCACGGGGCTGATCCAAGCCGCAGGCGTGTCACCGTCCCAGGCGCCGATCGAAACGATCCTCAAGGTCGATCTCTACGGCACGGCGCTTCTGCTTGAGACCTTCGGCGCGGTGATTGCGCCGGGCGGGTCGGGCGTCGTCATCTCCTCGCAGTCCGGGTATCGGCTTCCCCCGCTTTCGGTCGAGCAGAATAAGGCGCTGGCCGTCACCCCGGTCGACGAACTGCTGAATCTGCCCTTCCTGCAACCGGGTGAGGTGAAGGATACGCTCCACGCTTACCAGCTCTCCAAGCGCGGCAATGTGCTGCGCGTCGCCGCCGAAGCGGTACGCTGGGGCAAGCGCGGCGGCCGGATCAATTCGATCAGCCCCGGTATCATCATCACACCGCTTGCCAATGACGAGCTGAACGGCCCGCGTGGCGAAGGCTATCGGCGCATGATCGAAAGCTCCGTCGCCAAGCGCGCCGGAACACCGGACGAGATCGGCACGGTTGGCGCCCTCCTGATGGGACGCGATGGCGCCTTCATCACCGGGAGCGACTTCCTCATGGACGGCGGTACGACCGCGACATTCTGGTTCGGCACGGACGCCTGAACCCTTCCTCCCATCATCAGGACACACCCGATGCTTGCGACAATCATGCACAAGGCCCGCGACGTGCGGGTCGAGAATATCCCCGATGCCACCATCCAAAAGCCAACCGATGCGCTGATCCGCGTCACGCGCGCGTGCATCTGCGGCAGCGACCTGTGGCCCTATAATGACATGGAGCCCGACGCCGTACCTGGTGGCCGGAAGATGGGTCACGAAGCGATCGGCGTCGTCGTCGCGGTCGGCAGCGAGGTCCGCAAGATCAAGCCAGGCCAGGTCGTCATCATGCCTTTCGCCTTCTCCGACGGGAGCTGCCTGTTCTGCGACGAGGGGCTCAACACCTCGTGCGTCCATGGCGGGTTCTTCGGGGTCGGTGGCGATGCCGGCGGCGCGCAGGCCGAGGCGTTGCGGGTGCCGCAGGCGGACGGCACGCTCTATCCGCTCGAAGTCGGTGAGGACGACGCGCTGATGCCGTCGCTCCTCACGCTCTCGGACGTGATGGGCACCGGTCATCATGCCGCCGTGACGGCAGGCGTGAAGCAGGGTCACACGGTTGCCGTGCTCGGTGACGGTGCGGTCGGCCTGTGCGGCGTGATTGCCGCCAAGCGTCTCGGTGCCGAGCAGATCATCATCATGGGCCGTCATGCGGTCCGTACCGATCTCGCCAGGGCGTTCGGTGCCACGGATGTCGTCGCCGAACGCGGCGACGAGGCGATCGAGCGCGTCAAGGCGCTGACCGGCGGCTTCGGCGTCCAGTCGGTGCTCGAATGCGTCGGCAATGAGGGGTCGATCACGACCAGCCTCGGCATCGTTCGTCCGGGCGGCAGGATCGGCCGGGTCGGCGTACCCCATTATGGGCCGGTCGAGGTCGCGGGTCCGTTCTTCTATCATAATGTCGGCATCGCCGGCGGTCCGGCCCCGGTGCGTGCCTATATCGACGAGCTCCTGCCCGACATCATGGAGGGCCGGATCGAACCGGGCCGAGTTTTCGATCGCACGATCGGGCTCGACGCGGTGCCGGACGGCTACCGGGCGATGGATGCACGCGAAGCCATCAAGGTCATGGTGAAACCCTGATCGTCTCCGTGTGAAGAAATGCGGCCTCTGCGCCTCCCTTTGGAGGCGCAGAGGTCGTCTTGGCGTTTGAAGGACATGAGCATGAAGCCGGAAGTCATCTGTCACATGATGGGCTCGATCGATGGCGGGCTGCATCCCAGCCGATACACGAGCAGCCCCGATGGCGAGCGCAAGGACTGGTCGGCGCTGTACGAGCACATCCATGCCGAGCTCGCCGGCGACGCGTGGCTGGTCGGGCGCGTCACGATGTCGGAGATGAGCAAGGCGGAGCCGCATCCGCCGGCACAGTCTCGGGCCGCCGAGCGCCCCGTCCATATCGCCCGCACGGCGGACAGCTATGCTGTCGCCCTCGACCGTTCAGGCAAGCTGCATTTCTCGGCGGATAATATCGGCGGCGATCACGTGATCGTTCTGCTCGGGAGCGAAGTTTCCGATGCCCATCTGGCCGAGTTGGTGGCGGACGGCATCTCCTACCTCGTCGCTCAGGATGAAGACATGGCGATTGCCCCGCTGCTGGAGGCCCTGTCGGAGCATTTCGGCATCCAGCGCCTGCTTCTGGAAGGTGGCGGCGAAATCAACGGACGGCTGCTCGCCGCCGGGGTCGTGGACCTTCTGAGTGTGCTGATCGCGCCAGCGCTGGACGGTGGCAAAGGGGCGCGGGGCGTGGCGACGACGGACGGCGGCCTCGCCGGAAAGGTCGAGCTCAGCTTCCTGTCGGCCGAGACCCTGGACAAGGGAGTCGTTCGCTTGATTTACCGGGTGCTGCCGCCGCGCTGAGAGGGCGCTCAGCGCCTGATCAGCCGAGCGCTGATCAGACAGCCGATGCCGCAGATGGCAATCACCGCCGCCATGGGCCTTGGCGTTCCGTCGGCAAGCGCGCCGACCAGGCCCGATCCGACGATGCCGGTACCATATTGCATGGCGCCTACGAGCGCCGAGACAGCTCCTGCCGTTTTGGGATGATCGGCCATCGCGCCCGAAATCGAGTTCGCCACGATGAAGCCAGCCGTCGCCCAGACCACGAATAGCGGCACGACCAGACCCCAGACACCCCCCCAGTCGTTCCAGGCGGCGAGCAGGGTCGCAAGGCCGGCCACGGCGCTCGCGGTACAACCACCCATCAGCAGCCGCGTGCCGCCGACCCGGCCCACGAGGCGGACATTGACCATGTTGGCGCCGACGAGCCCGACAACCCCGATCGCGAACAGAAGGCCGTAAAGGCGAGCCGGAACATGATGATAGCTGATGTAGGCGAAAGGCGTGCCGGCGACATAGGCGTACATGCCGCCATAGAGGAACGCACTGGCACCGGCGAAGGCGAGCAGCCGGCTGTCGCGCAGGAGACGACCATAGACCTGAAAAGCCTGCCCCATTGGCTGCCGGTTGCGGGCGGCGGGCGGCAGCGTTTCCGGCAAGGTCATCAGGGCGCCGAGCGTGAGAATGCCAAACCCGACCAGCGCCCAGAAGATCGCCCGCCACCCGGCGACCGCGAGGATCTCGCCGCCCACCACCGGCCCGAGCAGGGGCGCGACGGCCATCACCATGATGAGCGTGGACAGCATCCGGGCGGCCTGATCGCCGGAATAGAGATCGCGGACCATCGCGCGCGCCAGCACGACGCTGGCGCACGCCCCGGTCGCTTGGACGATACGCCAGGCGATCATTGCACCGATGCCGCCCGAGGCCGCGCACCCGGTCGAGCCGATGACGAAGAGCACCAGGCCAATGGCAACGGGAAGACGACGCCCGAACCGATCACCGATCGGCCCCCAGAGCAACTGGCCCAGACTGAAGCCGATGAGGTAGCCCGAGACCGTCCACTCGACCTGCCCCGTATCGGCGCCGAGCGTGCGGGCCATAGCGGGCATCGCCGGCAGGTAAAGATCGGTGGAGATCGAGGCGAAGCCCATCAGGGCGGAAAGAATGGCGAGCGTGCGCCAGCCGTGACGACGCGCGTCTTGGAGGTCCGTGGACTTCGTCGTGATCATTTCTTCTGCGCCGACCTCGATCAGGGCTTGTTCGGACATGATCGAGCCCCTTGCGCCGGCGGCAGCCGAGCGGCGTTCATGGGTGCGTGAAAATTGCCCCGCGCATCCACCTCGGGGAGGGGGCGGCGGATGCGCGGGGCACCGGGATCTCAGTTGCCAGTGGTGGCTTCGAGATGCGCCGGATAGCGATTGCCCTCGACGTCGATCTCGCCAAGCGCCTTGGCGATGCTGGCGAGATCGTCGGCGGTCAGGGCCACATTGACCGCGCCGAGATTTTCCTCGAGGCGATGCAGCTTCGTGGTACCGGGGATCGGCACGATCCAAGGGCGCTGTGCGAGCAGCCAGGCGAGCGCGATCTGTGCCATGGTTGCGCCCTTGCCGTCCGCGATCTCCTTGATCCGATCGAGCAGCGCCTGATTCTTCTCCATCGCCTCGGGCGTGAAGCGCGGCAGCAGCTTGCGGAAGTCAGTCTCCTCGAGCTTGCTGTCCTTGCCCATCGCTCCGGTCAGGAATCCCTTGCCGAGCGGGCTGTACGGCACCAGTCCGATGCCCAGTTCCTCGCAGGCTGCGAGAATGCCGTTCGTCTCGACGCCCCGGCTCCACAGCGAATATTCGTTCTGGAGCGCGGCTACCGGCTGCACGGCGTGCGCCTTGCGGACAGTCGTGGCGCCCGGCTCGGAAAGGCCGAAATGTTTGACCTTGCCCTCGGAGATGAGGTCGCGGACCGTGCCGGCGACATCCTCGATCGGCACGTTGGTGTCGACGCGATGCTGGTAGAACAGGTCGATGACGTCGGTCTTCAGGCTCTTGAGCGACGCTTCGCAGACCTTGCGGATCTGCTCGGGGCGGCTGTTAAGGCCAGCCATCTTGCCATCCTCGATGTTGAAGCCGAACTTGGTGGCGATCACCACCTTGTCGCGCACCGGGGCCAGCGCTTCACCCACGATCTTCTCGTTGGTGTACGGGCCGTATACCTCGGCCGTGTCGAAGAACGTGACGCCACGATCGACCGCCTCGCGGATCAGCGTCACGCTGTCGGCATCGGCAAGGGCGTGGCCGTAGCTGAAGTTGAGGCCCATGCAGCCGAAGCCGAGGGCGGATACCTCGAGGCCACTCTGTCCTAGCAATCGCTTTTCCATGTTACGGTCCTTGTTCTCGTGAACGCAGGCCGGGAGATAGCAACAGGATCTATGTCAGATTAGGGTGCATAATCGGGTTGATCTTATATCGTAGGTTCATGGATCGTATTGAAATCTGGCCATGAGCGCCTCCGCAGGATCAGCTATCAGCATGCCCCCGCTATTTGTCGGCGGAATGCGTTCATCCGATTTCGCACCTCGGACGATTCATCATCACGCGTGATGGGCGGGTGCTTCACGACAGGACCCTGTCATCCGAAGCATCAAGCGGTGCCTTCCATAGCTGTCGTTCTAATCCCGTGCTTCATTCTGCTCGTGGCTTGCGTTCGATTTTTCGAGCTTGGAAAGGCGGCGCGGGAGGTCAGCCGAGATTTTGCGCAGTTGATGAGGTTGAGCCTTCTTCCAAGCACGGATCTCTGGCACGGTGCGGCCGCAACCGCGACACCAGCCTGTGCGCCGATCAAAGGCGCATATGTCGATACAGGGCGACTTCATCGGGTCTTTCCCGGGCCTCCAGCCCGTTCCAGCAGGTGCCGGATCAAAGATACTTGGCGAACTCGCTGAGCTTCGCGAGATCGGCGCGGACAGGCCCGGGCAGCGGGCCGATCAGCTCCTCGAGATGGTGCTCGATGTGATCGGTCACTATGAGGGTCTTTGCCTTGTCGAGCGCGGAGACAACCGCCTGCATCTGCTGCGCGATCTTAAGGCCGTCGCCGCCCTCTTCGACCATCTTGATGATGCCGGCGAGATGTCCGTTGGCGCGCCGCAGGCGGTTGAGAAGGTCAGGATTGGCGGCGTGACTCATGTGTGATCATCCAGCGTGAGGAAGGCTCTGCCAGCCCATAAGGGTGACGTAGAGGCCCACGCACAGGATGACGAGGCCGCTGACATAGGGCGCCTTGCGGACGATCGAGCCAAAGCCAGAGAAATGTCGCTCGGCATATTTGACGCTCATCGCCGCGATGACGCCGGATGCGACCATTGTGATGGCAAGGCCAATGCTGAAGCACAGCACGAGGACCGAGCCGAGCACCAGCCGCTTCAGTTGAAGGCAGAGGAGCAGCACCGTAATGGCACCGGGACACGGGATCAGGCCGCCCGTGATGCCGAATAGGACGATCTGTCCGGTCGTCACCTCGCGGCCGGCGAACCGGCGGCGGATATCCTCTGCATGCTGACGCTCGTGAGCATCCTGATAGCCACCGTCCGAAACGTCGAGAACCCGCTCCATGTCGTTGTGACGGTCGTGATCATCGTGATGGTGATGGTCGCCGTGATCGTGATGATGGTCATGGTCGTGATGATGGCCATGGTGGTGATCATGGGCATGGAGTTGTTCGCGTCGCGTCCGCCACTGCATCCACAGAGCAATCGCAAGGATCAGGAGGCCGGATGCGAACTGTAGATAGGGCTCGGACTTCTCCGGGCTCAGGCCCTCGAAAAGATAGGTGCCGCCGAGTGCGACGATCCAGACAATTGCGGTGTGCGAAACGGTCGCTGCCAGACCAAGGAGGATCGCCTGCTTCACGGTGCCGCGAACAGCCACGATGAAAGCAGCCATCATCGTCTTGGAATGCCCCGGCTCAAGGCCGTGGAGAGCGCCCAGAAGGATAGCGCTTGGGATAAACAGCCAGGCGTGGCCCGAACTTTGGGCGAGCAGATCTGAGAGAGAAGTCATGCCTTCCCATAAAAACCGTCTTGGCAAATTGCCATCCCCCTGGAGGGGATATCAATGATAATTTTCTCGTTGGTTCCTTCAGCAGCGAACCGCCTAGAGCCGCCGGTCGGCTAGCGCCCTACCGCGCCCGAAAGCCGCCCGGCGGGAAAGTCACAATGCCCGCCGTCACGATCGATCAAGTGCGATGAATGAACGTCTGAAGTTGGGGAGCGGGGAAGGCGGCCTGAATGTCCGGGACTGGGTCGCTCCGGCTTCAACGGCCAGCGCGATTGCGACCGTCGCTTTTGGACATCCACAGGTAGAACGAAAGGGCGATCGCGGAGGCGACCTGCAACATCGCCGCGCAGATCCCCAATGTGCTGGGGATCGTTCCGGACATACAACTTGCGAAAAACTGCCCGGCGGCGATGCCGGAAGGCAGCATGGCGCCAGCGATCCCCATGAACCGGGCGCCGCCGTCCATCATCGCGATGGTCCCCAGATAATAGGGAACGAGGAACGACCAGAGAAAGAGGGCCGCCGGAGCAGCGATCGCCAACGGCCCAACGACCACCCCAACTAGAGCGATCGCCATCGCCACGGATCCCGTCAGCAAGGGAATGGTCCTGCCTGCGCGGTTTCCGAGGGCAACGGCTGCGGCCGCTCCAGCAATGCCCCCTATTCCTGCCACCGCAAGCGCGGAATTGATCTCGCCGGTTGGCACATTTCTGATCTCACCGATCGACGCGGCCAGGGGCCAAATTGTGCCGAACGCGACGGCGAAGAGAAATATGGCGAGGAGCGCCGGCGCAATGACAAGCAGGCCGCCGAGCGATCCTGGAGTTGGCTCGCGGGAGCTCACCCTTTGCCGGTCGATGGCCAGGATGAAAAAGCCGGTGAGCAACTGAAAGGCGGTTATGAGCTGTAAAATTCCGGAGCGCGGATCATGTTGATGTGCCCAGCCGGCGAAAGCCAGAAGAACGGCGCTCACGACCTGATTTGCAAATACGACGACGCCAAAGGCTCGATCCGGTTTGGCGCTTCGACCGAGCACGGCAAGCGCGAGGCCATAAAGGGCACCTTCGCCAAGGCCAGTCGCGCCGCGCGCAACCGCCAGGGCGACAGGGATATTGAGAATCGTGCCCAACTGCCCGGCCAGCATCAGCATCCAGGAAGCGATGGCGAGAACCCGGCCACCGATCCGGCACAGCAAAAGCGGCGCGGCCATGATCGCAAGAGTCATGGTCACAAATTCGATCGCGACGAGCATTGTCGCGCTGCGCAGCGTCTGGCCGAGTTCCGTGACCAGAGCGGTGACGATCGCCGGTGTCGTCGCGCCCAATACGCCGGCGGGATTGGTCAACATGCTCACGGCGAGAAGGCTGAGGGCCGCGGACGCTTGTGCCCTCGCGCGGCTGTCTTTCATGGCATCATCTCGGCTGCGATGCTCCGAACATGTATTTCGATCACTCGTCGCCGCTCTTTCGACGAACGAGCTGATAAAAGCGATTAGCAGGAAAATCGGCGCCGGCACGAGGCCTATACTGTGACGCCTTCAGAGACTGGGTCTTGCCAGTTAATATGCGTCGGCTCGTCGCGTGCGTCTGCAACCAAGCTGGTTGAACATGTTGTTGCCGGCGCCCTGATGCCGTGCTTGCAGCATGAAGCGACGGATTCCGTAATCAAAACGCGATATTCGACAAAAGAATGGGAGATTAATTCGAGATCCTTTAACGTTGGATAAATTGCGCCTCAGATCGTCTCCGCGCATATGCGGTTAGCTTGATATATGTCGTAACCCGACATATGTTGACTGCATAAGGACCGGCAAAAGTGCGGTCTAAGAAAATGGAGAGGGCCATGGCTATGGTCGTGATCGTGGCGCACACGCTGCTTGCCATCGTCGGTGGGGCGCTGGCCGCTGCAACAGTTGCCTGGCTGGGCTGGAAGGTCGCCAGTTGGACTCTGCATCCCGGATGGGCGCCTGGCCTCTTATTTATTCTGCTGGCTTCGCTCCTTCATTCCAGCGATTTCACGCAAATGTTCTTTCTGTTCGGAGGATTGTTGTCGATCGTGGCGCTAGTCGCCCAATCGACGCTGACCGAGGACGTCGCAGGCACTCCTGCGCGATCGAAATCGGTCGTGGCTTTGCGGAGACGGCATCATTGAGAGCCTTTCGCTTGGGTACCTGTCGTTAGCTTCCGATGATCCGGAGGGCGATAGTGTTGACCTTCGCGGGCGTTCGGCCAAAGCGTCGTGATCGCCATGCCGCTAGATGAACCAGGGTTCCTTCCGCAGGAGGATTACGAAGCCTTGGCTGCGTTTCGTTACGAACTGCGCCGGTTTCTTCAATTCAGCGAGCAGGCCGCCAAGCAACAGGGCCTGACGCCGCAGCAGCATCAGGCGCTATTGGCGATGCGAGCGGATTCGCGCGGGGGAATGACAATTGGCGAGCTGGGGGAGCAACTTTTCATCCAGCCTCATAGCGCGAGCGAGTTGACGGACCGGCTCATTGCCCTTGATCTTGTAGCTCGCGAGCCTGAGGTCGAAGATCGGCGTCGAATATGGTTGCGTCTGACGCCTGAAGCCACTCGTCGCCTTGGGCGCCTGTCGATGGTTCATCGCGATGAGGTCGTCAGGATCCGTCCCGTTCTGAGTGCGATTCTCGGCCGCCTTGGTTGAGGCTACTCCCGTGGCATTGACAGATACCGGCCTACGTAGCCGATTGGCAGGTTGCGGTTGTATTGACCGTGTAATTGCCCGCCTTGAATCCGTCGTTGTTGGTGACGCGGGCCTGAAAAGTCAGTGTGTCGATCAGGACGCCGGGACGCACAGTGATCGCGTTGCTCGTGAATCCTGTTCGCGTGCCGCTCAGCGTATCTATCGAGATTTCCGTTTTCGGAGATCCAGGCCAACCCGTAGGCCCGACCACAGTTGGTGCCGAGAATACAAGCTCTGGCGTGATGTTGACGCCCACCAGGAGCATTCCCGCGCTGAGCCCGCCCGTCGCCGTCGTGCTGAGCGTTTTGCCGTCGCCTGCCAGCCTCATTGTGCCGGATGCGTTGACCGTAAGCGTACAGGTGCCGAGGCCGTCGAGTAGCCCGGCATGCGCTGGCAGGCTCGCCATCCCCAGTAGGAACGCAATTCCGACAAAGAAACTTCTGTGCAAAGCCTACCCCTGATTGTGTCAGGGGCATTTACCCATTTGTGGTAAACGAAAGCTTACGCCGATTTGCTCTGCATGGCATGCGTTCATCGCGTGGCTGGTATTTGAATCTCTGTGTGCGCTTGAAAATGGTCGTCATCCGTGACGCGTTTCATCCGAGGATGTGAGAAGTGAGTTGACCGTTACTAGTGGATAAATTCCGCGCGGAACGTGCCATCATCCCGCTCAATCGCGATCAAACCGTCATTGCCGCAAAGAGTCTCGGTTTTACCTGCGATCATCGCGCAGCGGACCGCTTCATCCCTCGTTTCATAGCGAAGGACACGGCCGTGAATTTCAACACTCCATCCGCCCTCGATGTGGCGTGCCACCGTATATGTCGTTCTCGCCATCCTCTTCTCCCGCGTCCCACGGTCGTGCGCGGTGAAGTCGCAGTCGCAGAACGACCCTTGAAACGATTGGATCCGCCATCGGCGCAGTTTCAAGCCGAATACATGCTCGGCGCCAGGCGATATGCCGTGATGATTTGCTTTCACGCATATCCAGTGATGTGGGATGTTCGCACCGCCTATGTCTCGAATGAGCTGGATGTAGGGCGGCTTCATTTCCGGTTGTCCCGCTATTCATGGGTCGATGGCCCAAAGGCAGATCGCCGGCGAGGGCGACTGATTGTCGCGACGCACTCCTCATCTACCTCAAAGGCGAAAGCCGCATCGTGATATTATGAACAAGCGTCTGATTTTGAGGGGCTCCAAGCGCGCATCGAATGTCGCATTTATGGGTCAAGTCTGATGAGCCCTTCTCAAATCCGGGGCGCAAACTTAAGACCCCGGCTGGGCACAGCCATGCCGGCTCGATCTTGTCGCTACTTAGTCTCCGTAAGCGACGGGCCGATGGCTGTCTGCTGTCCACGCGGACCACGACCCTGTGAACAAAGCCGCGCTGATGCCTATCAGCTCTAAGGCCAAAATGTCGTGTGTGGCGGATACGCCGCTGCCGCAACTGACGCCGATCGGTATCGTGCCGTCCACCCCGAGCGCGTGATAGCGGCCTCGCAGTGTTTGTTCATTGAGAAACGAGTGATCGGCTGCGAGGTTGGCTGACGCTGGTGCATGCCTTGCGCCAGGAATATGGCCGCCCTGCCTCGTGTGGGGATCGCCGGCGAAGGCACCTGCGGCCCGCGCATCCAGCAGAATCGCGTGAGCGGCATGGTCGGCGGCTTCATCGGCGGTCAGTACCGGCAGATGGCCGGCTGAGAGCACAATATCGCCATGTCCGGTGGGCTGCGCGAATGCGCCGGTGCGAATACCGGCCGCGATACCCGCGCCGATGCCTCCATCCAGCAGGCGGACGTTTGTAAGGCCTGCCCAGCGCAGCACCCACCAGGCCCGGGCCGCTTTCAGCCCGCCGCTATCATCATAGACGACGACCGGGGTTGAAGCGGAGACACTCCACGAACTCACATGTTCCTGCAGTGTCTGGATATCGGGCAGGGGGCGGGCGCCCTTGGTGCCGCCACCAGGGCTGGCAAAATGCGTCTCGATCGTCACCGCGAAGGCTCCGTCGAGCGCCTTGTCGGTGTCGCCTTCCAGATCGAGCAGCACGGTATCTGGGGCGATGACGAGCAGATCGACGAGCGCATGGCCCGAAATCAGCGGCGATTGAGGGAGCGTTTCGGTCACAGTCAGGCCGCCCGAATGGCGCGATGTCGCAGGCTATTCTCCGGCTTCGGAATGTTGAGATGATCGCGGAAGGTCGTACCTGAATAATCAGCGCGATAGACGCCACGCTTCTGAAGGACGGGCACGACGAGATCGGCGAACGCCGATACCGCATCCGGCACATAGGCCGGAAAGATGTTGAAGCCGTCGCAGGCCTTCACCTCGAACCAGCGCTGGATATGGTCGGCGACTTCCTCCGGATTGCCGACGAATGCGCCGCCACCCTGGCCCGTCGCGCCGATGATGAGGTCGCGATAGGTAAGACGGTTGGAGCCGGTGACGTCGCGACGCGTGCGCTCGGTGATGCCGGCGAAGATACGCTGGCCTTCCTCGTTTGCCTCGGCCAGCACCAGCGGATCGACGAGTTCGTCCGGCAGACGGCCGCGCACATCGACGCCGATGATCTGCGAGACGTTGCCGAGATTGCGCCGGCCCTTGCCGCCGAGCGCGCCATATCGCTTCGCGCCGAACACTTCGCCATCTTCCGGGTCGAGCGGGACGAAATTGTTGAGCTGATCGTAGAGCGCCACAGCTTGCTCGGTCGTCGGTGCGACGATCGGGGTCATGCCGGGCAGGATCGCGATGTCGTTTTCCGCGCGGCCATATTTCTTCGCGCGGTTCTTGATGTCGGAATAATAAACCTGCGCTGCCGGAATGGTCGGCTGGCCGGCGAAGATCACGTCGGCATCGCGCGCGCCGAGTTCGCGCGAACGGTCCGACGTGCCGGCGTGGAGGATCACGACATGGCCCTGCGGCGGCCGCCTCACGTCCAGCGGGCCGTCGATGGAAAAGAAACGGCCGCGATGGCCGATCGGCTGACCTGCGCCGCCGGTCGCGGCGACGTCATCGTCCCAACTGTCCCACAGTGCCTTTGTCACTTGGACGAATTCGTCAGCCCAGTCGTAGCGCTTCTCGGTGTCCCAATGTTCGGAGCGGCTGAAGTTGGCGGCGGCCATCTCGTCGGCGCCGGTCACAAGATTCCACGACGCGCGGCCCCGGCTCAGATGATCCAGCGATGCCATCAGATGGGCGATATTGTAGGGGTCGTAATACGTCGGATTGGCGGTGACGACGATGCCGATGTGCGAGGTCGCCGCCGCCAGGCTGGCCGCCGATACGAACGGCTCCAGCCGGGACATCTGGGCTGGATTGGTCGTCTGCAAAGCGGGGTCGCTCGCCAAGCGGTCGCCGAGAAACAGGAAGTCAAACTTCGCGCGCTCGGCGATCTGGGTGACGTGCTGGAGGAACTCGATGTCGAAGGGGGCTTCTGCGTGTGAGCCCGGCATCCGCCATCCGGCCGGATGGGTGCCGCCGGCCCAGAACATCAGGCCGAAATGAAGCTCTCGCTCGGAGGTGGACATGATTGTGCGCTTTCGATGTGTACGGGAAATATCAGGCGGCGAACCGGTCGGCGACGCGGGCGAGGCCGAGCCGATCGCGGAACGTCGCGCCGGGCGCGCTATCGACAAGCAGGTGACGGCGCCTGAGTTCGGGCGCGAGGAGCGCCGCGAACCGCTGCAACTGATCCGGCGCCTGCGCGAACTGGAAGAGAAAGCCGTCGAGACCGTCGCGATCGGCCTGTTCGGCAAGGATATCGGCGATATCGGTGGGGCTGCCGGCGATCCAGCGGGTGCCGCCTTGGGAGGGTTCTGCCTGTTCCAGCGTAGCCAGGAGGGCCTGCCCGTCTTCTCGCGTTTCCGCGATGACGGGTGCGAAGCGGCGGAGGAAACGGATGGCGGCCGGGTCACGCCCGATCCGCCGGGTTTCTTGCCGGACAATATCGGCCCAGTTGCCCTCGTCATTTCCAAGCAGGACCAGATCGGCCTCACGTGCTGCGAATGCGGCGGTTTCATCGGAAACGACCTCGATCGCGAGGACCGGATGTCCCTGCGGCGAACGCGCGACGTTGAGGGGGCCCTTCACACGGAAGAGGTCACCTTCATGCTCGATGGAAGAAATCTTGGTCCCATCGACATAGGCGCCGGTTGCCTTGTCCCGGACGAACGCCGCGTCGCCCCAACTGTCCCACAGCTTCCGGGCGACCACGATCGTCTCGGCAGCGCGGGCGCGATGATCGTCGCCCGGCGCAGCAAGAGTTGCGAAAGATGCCGCCGCGGCCCGCTCAGTAGCGGTCAGCAACTGCCATCCGGCGCGTCCATGGGTCACGTGATCCAGCGAGGCGATCAGGCGGGTGACGTTGAACGGCTCATGATAGCTGGTGTTGGCGGTGACGACGAAGCCGATCCGCGACGTGCGTGTCGCGACGAAGGACGCCGTTGTGATCGGCTCGGTCCGCAGGACGGAGTCCACGCCGCCGCGATCCAGGGCACGATCGCCGAAGCGAATGAAGGTGAACCCGGCGGCCTCCGCCAACTGGGCGACGCCGGTCACGTAGGACGGATCGAAAGGATCGGCCTGGCTGCTGCCCGTGATGGCGGCGGGGTGACTGCCAAAGGGCGCATAATCATAGCCGAAGACGAGCGGGCGGGGAGAACGGAACGAAGAGTCAGCAGCGGTCATGCGAGAGATCCGGATTGGCGACGGGCATCGCGAAAGCGCGAGGGTTGCTGCGATAACCCCTATATCCTATAGGTTCAATATGGTTTTTGAAATCGCCGCGTTCTGCGGCTCTGCGGTCTTTGGACGCAGGCTGAAACCTGGCCTTCCATGAGGATTTTGCATGCCGCTGATCGGTACTCTCGACGTCACTTCCCAGGGCTTCGGCGCCATGGGTCTGTCCCATAATTACGGCCACGCCGACGAGGCTGAATCCCGTGCGACGCTGGATCGGGTGATCGAGCTTGGCATCACCCTGATCGATACGGCAAACGTCTATGGCGAGGCTGGCCACAATGAGAGGCTGGTGGGCGAGGCGATCCGGGGACGGCGTACCGGGCTGGCCATCGCGAGCAAGTTCGGCATCGTACCGCGCAGCGACGGCGGTTCTCGCCGAGTGAACGGCGATCCGGCTTACGCCCGCCAGCAGGTCGAGGGCAGTCTTCGGCGGCTCGGCGTCGAGCAGATCGACCTCTACTACGTCCACCGCATCGATCCGACGGTGCCGATCGAGGAGACTGTCGGCGAACTTGCGCGGCTGAAGCAGGAAGGCAAGATTGCCAATATCGGGCTGTCGGAAGCCACCGCCGAGACGATCCGGCGCGCGCATCAGGAGCATCCGATCGCCGCATTGCAGAGCGAATATTCGCTGTGGACCCGCGATGTGGAGACGGAGATCCTGCCACTGGTGCGGGAGTTGGACATCAAATTCGTGGCCTTCAGTCCGCTGGGGCGCGGCTTCCTCGCCGGGGCGAACGGTGCCGAGGACGATAAGGACGTGCGCCAGAATCACCCCCGCTTCCATGGCGATGCGGCGATCGAAAATGCGAAGCGCCGCGCGGCGATCGAGGCGGTCGCGACACGCCTCGGCAACAGCATAGCGCAGGTGAGCCTGGCATGGGTACTGTCGAAGGGTGTCGTCCCGATCCCGGGCACGCGCCACATCCGCCATCTCGAGAGCAACTGGGCGGCCAACGACATCGCCCTCGATGCCGCAACGGTCGCCGAGCTGGAGGCAGCCTTTCCGCTGGGCGGCACGGTCGGCGCGCGCTTCCCGGCGACCGCACCGGCGCAGGGGCCGAGCTAGAAGCCGCGCTGCCGGGGATCAGGACGCGGAGGGCGTTTCCGTCTCCGCATCCATCCCCGGAAAGCGATCGATCCGGCGCAGGACGGGGTAGCGCCACGCCCACAAAGCAGCGACGCCGAGTGCCGCGCCCCCGCCCGCCACCGTCGCCGGTACAACCCCGATCAAAGAGGCGGCAAAGCCCGACTGCATGTCGCCCAATTCGTTGCGGGCGCTGGAAAAGACCATGTTCACCGCGCTGACCCGCCCGCGCATGTCGTCGTGGGTGACAAGCTGAACCAGCGTCGATCGGATGAAGGCGCCCATCATGTCGGCACCGCCGAGTATGATCAGCGCCGCGACCGACAGCAGATACCAGCGCGACAGCCCGAACAGGATCGTCATCAGCCCGAACACGGCGACGGCGATGAACGTAAAAGCGCCAACCCGGCTGCGGAGCGGGCGGTGGGCAAGGTACAATCCGGTCAGCGCCGCGCCGACAGCGGGCGCGCTACGCAGCACGCCGAAGCCGGACGCGCCGACGTGCAGCACCTGGTCGGCGTAGATTGGCAGCAACGCCGTTGCGCCTCCGAACAGAACGGCGAACAGGTCGAGCGTCGTCGCCGCGAAGATCAGCCGGCTCTTCCAGATGTAGGTGAGGCCGCCGAACAGATGTCCCAGCCCTGCACGACGCGTATCGCCACCCCGGCTGCGCGTCGCGATCAGAGATGCAAGCACGAACGAGGCGAAATAGGACGAGGCTGCGAAGCCATAAGCCGCCGCCGTGCCCGAGACGTACAGCATCAGGCCCGCCACGGCGGGGCCGGCGACGTTGGTGAGCTGGAATGCGGACGATATCCACGCGACGGCATTGGGGAAGTCGCGGCGGGAGACGAGGTGCGGCATCCATGCGCTGGCCGCCGGCGCCGAGAAGGTCTTGGCCGCGCCGAACAACGCCGCGACGGCATAATAACCGAGCGGCGCGCGGATGCCGGCCAAGCTCAATCCCAGCAGGATCAGGGCGCCGACGCCCAGCACGATCTGGAACGATCGATAGACGGCCCGCCTTTCCAGACGGTCGGCGATCTGCCCCGAGGGCAACGTCATGATCGCGACCGGCACGAACGTCACCGCGCCGATGATCCCGATCGCCAGCGCATCGTGGGTCAGCGCGTAGATCTGCCAGCCGAGCGCGGGCAGCATGATGTTCGTTCCGAGATTGTTCGCAAGCCGCGCGAAAAAGAACAGGCGGAATTCGGGATGGGCGAACGCCGCATAGCCTGCGGAGCTGGCGGTCGCCGTGCTGGCGCCCACCCGATGCGTACTCAGCCCCAATTCTCCGCAGCAACCTCATGGAGAATGGTTTTCACGTCACCGGCGGCCGTGCCGAACGCTTCGAGGTTGCGGCGGAGCGCGGCATAGAGCGCCTGCTTCTCCTCCACCGTGCGTGTCGGCAGCAGGCTGATCTCGACCAACACGTAACGCTCGCCGCGCCGGGGCGGTAACGGCAGCGCATAGGGCGGCAGCTGGATCAGGCGCAGCGTCCGGTCGTCGGGTTTCACCCCAATCGTTTCGACCAATGCGGAATGAACCGCGTCGAGGAAGCCTTCGGCATTCTCGATCCAACCTTGACGCGTGGTGATGACGGTGGAGGGCAAGATGGATCTCCCGGACGTTATGGCCGCGTGCCGACGATGCGGAGTGCAGGCGGTTGAGGGGTGGGCGCCGGCCGCGCCGCATCGGCAGCGGGGGCAAGATGGCAGGCGACGCGGTTGCCGCCGGCGCCGTCGCGCAGGCGCGGCCGCTCGACCCGGCACCGTGCCTCGACCAGCGGGCAGCGGGCCTGGAACGGGCAGCCTTCGGGCAGGTGAAGATTGCTGGGCAGCTCGCCGGCGAGCAACGTCTTGTCGCGCGCTTTGGCGGCATCGGGCCGGGCGGCGGGAACGGCGGCGAGCAGAGCCTGCGTGTAAGGGTGCAGCGGGCTCCGCCAGAACGTCTCGCGACGGCCTTCCTCAACGACGAAGCCGAGATACATGACGAGGATACGGTCGGCGATATGCTCGACCACCGCCAGATCGTGCGAGATGAACAGGTAGGAGATCGCAAGCTCGGTCTGCAGATCGCCGAGCAGGTTCAGCACCTGCGCGCGAACCGACACGTCGAGCGCCGAAACCGGCTCGTCGCAGATGACCAGCTTCGGGTTCACGGCGATGGCGCGAGCGATCCCGATGCGCTGGCGCTGTCCGCCCGAAAAGGCATCCGGCAACCGCTGTGCGGCATCTGGCGACAGACCGACCTTTCCGAGCAGATCCTCGACGCGGGCTCGTGCGGCGCTGCGCGACCAGCCAGCGAGGCGCAACGGCTGGGCGATGCTATGGCCGACACTATGGCGCGGGTTGAGTGCGCTGTAATTGTCTTGGAAGATCATCTGGACCTTCGGGCGCAGTGCCCGCAACGCGCGTTCGTTCAGCCGGGTGAGATCCTGTCCTTCCAGCGCGATGGTCCCGGCGGTTGAGGGCACAAGCCGCGTCAATGCCTTGCCCAACGTCGATTTTCCGCAGCCGGATTCGCCGATCAGGCCGACCGTCTCGCCATAGCCGACGTCCAGCGAGACGCCGTTGACCGCATGCACGGTGCCGCGCTTCGTCGGCAGGTGAACCTGCAGATCAGTGACGGAGAGGAGTGACACGGGCGTCGTCCTCCTGTTCGGCGCGCCAGCAGGCGACCTTGTGGCCGCCGCCATGATCGGCGAGCGGAGGCGCCTGTTCGCGGCAACGGACAAAGGCGTGGGGGCAGCGCGGCGCGAAGGTGCAGCCTGCCGGTCGCTGGCCGAGCGGTGGCACCATGCCGGCAATCTCCGGCAGTCGGCCCTGGCGCGGCTGGCCGGCCGACAAGGTCAGCGCCATCAGCCCTTGGGTGTAAGGGTGAAGCGGCCGGGCGAAGAGATCGGCGACATTCGCCTCCTCCACCTTGCGGCCCGCATACATGACGACCACGCGATCGGCCATTTCGGCGACCACGCCGAGATCGTGCGTGATGAACAGCATCGCCATGCCGGTTGCGTCCTTCAGCCGCTGCAGCAATTGCAGCATCTGCGCCTGAATCGTGACGTCGAGCGCCGTCGTCGGTTCGTCTGCGATCAGCAATTGGGGGGAGCACGCGATGGCCATCGCGATCGCGATGCGCTGGCACATGCCACCCGACAGCCGATGCGGATATTCGCCGTGGCGCGTCTCCGGATCGGGGATCGCAACCATGCGCAGCAGTTCCAGCGCCCGTTCGCGCAGAGCCGCGCGCGGGCGCGGATCGTGGACGGCGATCGCCTCTTCCAGCTGGCGGCCGATCGTCATCACCGGGTTCAGCGCGCTCATCGGGTTCTGGAAGATCATCGCGATCTCCCGGCCGCGCAGACGTGCGACCTCGCGATCGGGCAGGGTGGTGATGTCCCGCCCGGCAACACGCACGGCCCCGCACGATACATCCACCTCTCCGCGCGGCAGCAGGCGCATCAGCGTGAGCGCCGCCATCGACTTGCCGCAACCGGATTCGCCGACCACGGCGACCGTCTCTCCCTGGCGGAGCGCGAGATCGAACTCTTCCAGCACGGGCAGCTGGCCCTGGCGCGTGGCGACCGCGGTCGAGACCTTGTCCAGTTCGGCGACGATCGTGCCCGTCATTGACCCTTCCCTCGCGCGGCGAGGCCGTCATTGGCGGCGTCACTGATCAGGCTAAGGGCAACGACGGTCAGCACGATTGCCACGCCCGGCAGCGCCGACACGTACCACTCGGTCCGGATCAGCCCGCGCCCGTCGCCGATCAGCCTTCCCCACGTCGAGACATTGGGGTCGCTGAGCTGAAGGAAGGACAGGCCGGATTCCAGCAAGATCGCACCTGCCACCGACAGGGTGAACACCGCGAAGATCGGCCCCAGCGCATTGGGCAGGATCTCGCCGAGGATGATCCGGCCGTCGCCCATCCCCATCGAGCGGCAGGCGAGAATGAAGTCGCGCCGCCGCCAAGCCAGAAATTCAGCCCGGGTCAGCCGGGCGATCGGATCCCACGACACGAAGCCGATCGACAGGATGATGAACTGCATCCGTGCGCCGAGAAAGGCGGTAATGGCGAGGATGAAGATCAGGCCCGGTATGGTCTGGAACAGCTCGATCAGACGGCTGGCGAGCGGGCCGATGCCGCGATCATAATAGCCCGCGAGCGCGCCCACCGTCACGCCGATCACCAGCGCGGTGCCTGCGGCGGCGAGACCGATGATGAGCGTAGTCCGCGCTCCGTGCGCGATCATTGCCAGCATGTCGCGACCGAGCGCATCGGTGCCGAGCGGGAAGCGCGGATCCTGCCCCGGCCATTCCAAAGCGGGGCCGACGATGCGGAGCGGATCGCCGGGGAAGATCCACGGCGAGGTGAGCGCCGCCGCGACGACCAGCGTGGTCAGTGCCAGCCCGATCCACGCAGTGAGGCCGGCGGCGCGCAGCGAGAGAAGCAGGCGCATCACCGGTCAGCCATGCGCGGATCTAGCCATGTATAGACGAGATCGACGAGCAGGTTGACGAGGATCACGATCGTTGAGCCAATGATGACGATGCCCAGCACCAGGGGATAATCGCGAGCCATCGCGGAATCGAACAGCAAGCCGCCGAGGCCTGGCCAATTGAACACCGCCTCGACCACGATGCTGCCGCTCAGCACCGTCGCGAACTGTAGGCCTATCACCGTGACGACCGGGATCATCGCGTTGCGCAGCACGTGGCGGAAAGTGATCGCCCGCTCGGTCAAGCCTTTGGCGCGGGCGGTGCGGACGAAATCGGCGCGCCCGGTGCCGATCATCGCGTTGCGCGTGACGCGCAGATAGATGGCCGACTTGTGCAGGCCCAGCGCGAGCGCAGGCAATGCGAGATGGTGGAGCAGGTCCAGCAGGTTTGCCAGCGGGCTGTCGTCGAGGCCGATCGTGCGCATGTCGCCAACCGGCGTCCAGCCGAGATGGACCGAGAACAGCACGACGAGCAGGATGCCCAACCAGAAACTCGGCGCAGCGAACAGCATCACTGCCGCGACCGAGATCGAACGGTCCAGCCAGCCGTTGGGCCGGCGCGACGCGGCGACACCGCCGAGGATGCCGATCGATGCCGCCACCAGGATCGCGGCGGCCATCAGCAGCAGGGTCGCCGGCAGATGCAGCATGATCGCTGAGACGACCGACATGCCCTGCCGATAGGAGAAGCCGAGATCCAGCCGCGCGACCGACCAGATGTAGCGCAACAACTGGACCAGCAGCGGCTGGTCGAGCCCGTAGACCGCATTCAGGTGCGCGATCGTCGCCGGATCCGACAATTGCATCTCCGACGTCATCACGTCGACGACGCTGCCTTTGGCGGAATGGATCAGCAGGAACGCCCCGACCGTGACCGCCAGCATCAGGGGCAGGACATGGGTGAGCAGCCGCACGACCGCGCGACGGGCGACGAGGAGCAACCGCGACCGGGCGGCCGCCGCCGCGCCCTCGAAGCGCAGCGGATCGGAATAGGGCGTCGGCAATCCCGTCGCGGTCGCAGGCTGCGCCATGGTCGGATTAGGCCTCGCCGCGCGCCGCTGCCAACGCTGCGGCGGCGGCATGGTTGTGCGAGGGGACCGTCGCGCGATCGAATTGCGGCGGCTGGCAGCCATAGGGCTCCTCCAGTTCCGCAATCTCCTCGGGCGAAAGCTTTGTTTCCAGCGCCGCGATCGCATCGTCCAGGTGCGAGAGCTTCGTCGCGCCCACGATCGGTGCCGTCACGCCGGGACGCGAGAGCAGCCAGGCGAGCGCGATGCGCGCCGGGCTCTCGCCGCGCCGTTCGGCCACGGCCAGCACGCGATCGACCACGGCTTCGTCCTCGGGGCGTGTGAAATCCTTGACCACTTCAGACCGCTTGGTGCCCCGCCGGCGGCTCCCGGTGAGCAGACCGCGCGCGAGCGGGCTGTAGGGGATGATGCCCACGCCCTGATCGATGCACAGCGGCACCATCTCCCGCTCTTCCTCGCGGTAGAGAAGGTTGTAGCGGTTCTGCATCGTCACGAAGCGGGCCGAGCCGGCCCTCTCGGCGATCGACTGGAGCTTGGCGAACTGCCACGCGTACATCGAGCTGGCGCCGATATGCAGCGCCTTGCCGGCCCGCACGACATCGTCGAGCGCCTCCATGATCTCTTCCGGCGACGTGGTCGGATCGAGCCGGTGGATCTGGTAGAGATCGACATAGTCGACCCCCAGCCGGCGCAGGCTGTCGTCGATCGCATGGCGGATATGTTTTCGCGACAGGCCGCGCTGATTCACATCCGGCCCCATCGCCCCGAAAACCTTTGTGCCGATGACGATGCGGTCGCGCGGCACGCCGATCTTGGCGATCGCCCGCCCGAAAATCTCTTCGGCCAGACCGGTCGAATAGGAATCGGCATTGTCGAAGAAGTTGATGCCGCTCTCGATCGCGCGCTCGTAGAAGGGCAGAGCCTCAGCCTCGGGCAGCGCCCACGGCATCCAGTCGGTCGAGCCGTAACTGGAGCAACCGAAGGCGATACGCGAGACTTTCAGCCCGGTAGATCCGAGCCGGACATATTCCATGGATATTTCCCTAATCCTATCGTTTAACTGGGAATAGCGATTGGCCGCCGCCCGTCAATAATTGAAGCGGGCGCGGAGATACCAAAGGCGCGGCTCGTTGTAGGTGGCGGCATTGATCGTGGTGATGCCGTCGCCGGCAGTGCCGCCCTGATCGTACCTTTTGTCGAGAAGGTTGCTGACATTGCCCGAAAACTGCCAGCGCCCGCCGCGTGTCGTGTAGCTTGCCGACAGGTTGACCAGCTTCTGAGGTACGCCGCGCGCCGCATAGGTGTTCGGACCGTCGGTGTAGATCTGGCTGCGATAGAAAAATTCCGCGCCGACCCTGTAGGTGCCGGCCGCCTTGATCGGCAGATCGTAATCCAGCGACGTGAAATACTGCCACCTCGGCGCATTGGTGACCTGTTTGCCGAGGAACGTCGTGCTGTTGCTGGCCGCGCCGCCGGTGGTGAGCACCTTGGAATCGAGGAAGCTGACATTGCTCTGCCAGATGAGCCGGCGGAGCGGGGCGACTGTCGCTTCCAGCTCGAAGCCCTGGGTGCGCACTTCGCCGAGATTGATGCGGTGCTGGATCGCATTCTCGTCCAGCGCGGTTGCCTGATAGCCGTTGATCTTGTTGTGGAAGACGGCGACGTTGGTACGCACCTTGCGATCGAGAAACTCGGTCTTGATGCCGCCTTCCCAAGTCGTCACCGTCTCGGGATCGTAGGGCAATACGGCTGCGACCTGGCTGTTGGCGCGCCCGTCGAAGCCGCCCGCCTTGAAGCCCTTCGAGTAGGTGACATAAGCCGAACTGCGCGCGTTCAGATCATAGGACACGCCCAGTTTCGGCGTGAACGAGTTCCAGCTCACATATGGCACGTGCACGGTATAGAATGACGGCAGATAGCGAAGCGCCGCGCCGGTCAGGCCATTGTTGTTGTTGCCCTGAAAGTCGAAATTGTGGCTTTCGTGCGTGTAGCGGGCACCGGCGATGACATGGAGGGCATCCGTCAGATCGTAGGTCGCCTGGCCGTAGACGGAGATGTTCTTTGTTCGCTCCTTGCTGTTCTGCAGGCTCGTCCGGTCCGGAAGCAGGCTGCTGCTGGCCAACGGGCTGTAGTTGGTCCGGTAGGAGCGAAAATTGTCGTAGAGCGCGAACACGCCCGCCACGGCATGCAGGCGCTTTGTTTCCAGCAGATACTGGATTTCCTGCGAGGTATTCTCGTTGCGGTGAAACGAATAGGTCCGGTTGATCAGCGTCGCGCTGCCGTCCTGATCGTAGAGGCCGGGCTGACGAAAGGCGCGGAACGCCGTCACCGTCTTGATGGTGCTGGTATCGCTCAGCTCGAATGTGCCGCGCAGCGACACGCCGCCGAGATTGGTGCGATTGTAGATCGCGACATCGCTGTAATTGCGATTGGGGTCCACGCCACCCGGCTGATTACGGTTGATGAGCGGCGTCGGATCGCTGGCGTCGTGGAAATATTCGCCGGTGAGCAGGAACGCGATCCGGTCAGTCGGCGTGAAATTCAGCTTCGCGCGAATATAATCGGAATTCAGCTTGCCGACGTCCTTGTTCAGCGTGACATCGTGGACGGTGCCGTCCCGCTGGCGGTGAATGTAGGAGATGCTGGCTGCCAGCTTGTCCTCGACGATGGGGGCGCTCGCACCCGCCCGGATGATCACCGAGTTATAATTGCCGAGCGTGCCCTCGGCGAAATAGTGGGTTTCGTTGCCCGGCGTGGCGGTGGTGATCTTGATCGCACCGGCGCTGGAATTGCGGCCGTACAGCGTGCCCTGTGGACCGCGCAGAACCTGGATGTTCTCAACGTCGTTCAGTTCGAACGTACCGCCGATCGGACGGGCGATGTAGACGTCGTCGACATAGGTGCCGACCGTCTGGTTCGCGATCGAGTCCGTCTCGCCGACGCCGCGGATATAGTAACTGACGGTGCTGTGGGTGAGTGCGGTGGGCGATGCGAACAGGCCCGGAATGCGGGTCGCGATATCGCGCAGATTTTCGAGCCCTTTCAACGTCAGCGTCTCGCTGGAAACCACGGAGATCGCAACCGGGCTATGCTGCTGCTCTTCCTTGCGGAACTCACCGGTGACAACGATATCGGCCAGCCCTTCGCCGTCCTTGGCAATCTGCGGAGTATCGGCCGGAGCGGGCGCCGCTGCGGCGGTTCCTGGGGTCGCGGCGTTCGCAGCGGTTGCAGCCCAAAGTAACCCGACAGTCAGGGATCCGACAGAGATTGTTCGTGCAAGTAGAGTTGTGTTCATATCATTCCCACCTTTGTAAGGCAGCGCGAGGCCGCCCGCGAAATCCCTTTCGCGACCAATGCAGAATCGTATCTGATCAATTATTGTTATAATCCGAGCGGATCTTATTTTGGTTTATATATATCCCACCAAATTGGTAGGAGATTGCTTGGCAAATATCTCTATCGCTGGGGCAAGCTGATCTTTTTATGACTGTGCGACTACTTTCCTTTCGTCGCGCTGCCCCAGGAATCGGTGTAGAAGGCGGCAGCTTGCGAGTTGATGCGAACATCGCGCTGCGTGATGATATGGGCTGGCCACTCCACGATCGGCGCCTCCGGCACATCGGTCATGGCGAGACGCGCAAATGCCTGGATCAGCTGCTTGCGTTTCGCAGGGTCCACCTCGACGGTGATCTTGCCGACGAGATCCTCCATCGCGGGGGAGGTGTAGCGCGATGCATTCCGGAAGATCAGGCCCTTCGAGATACCGGCCTTCGTATAGAGCAGCGCCAGCTCGGGCACCGGTTCGTCCGGCGTGCCGCCGCCCTGCGAATAGGCGATGTCGAAATCATAATCGGTATAAAGGGCCTTCAGCGAATTGGCCCGATCCGGCACCCGCAGGATCGCCGGAATCTTCAGATCGCCGAGCACCTGTTTCAGGTAGCTGCCGACCTTGCCATTTTCTTCGGACCAGCCGCTGGCGACGAGATTGACGCGGAAGCGGGTGCCGTCTGCCTTCACCGAATATCCCGCCTCGTCCAGCAGGCGCGCGGCGAGCTTTGGATCATAATCGTAACGGGGCAGCTGGTCGGTATAATAGAGCTTGTCGGAGCTCAGGATCGGGCCGGTCGCGGGCTTGGCGAGCCCGTGATAGATCGTGTCGGCGATGAACTTCTTGTCGATTGCGTGCAGCAATGCCTGTCGCACGCGCCGATCCGACAGCACCGGGTTGTGGACATTGAAATAAACCGAGACGGCGAGGCCTTCCTCCTGGAAGGACACGTTCAGCTTCGGATTCTTCTGCAGGCGCTGGACGTCGCCGAGCGGCACCGGATTGGAAACGCCGACATCCAGTTCGCCCGTCTCGAATGCCGCCGCTCGGGAGGCCGGCTCGCGCCACCAGCGCACGATCAGCTTGTCGAGCTTCGGTTCGCCGCGTACCCAGTAATCGGGGTTCTTCTCGAACTCCTCGTAACTGCCGCGCACCCACTGTTTGAACTTCCAAGGCCCCGTGCCGACCGGCGCATTGTTGACCGGGTTCAGGAGGATGTCCTTGCCCTCGTAGAGGTGCTTGGGCAGCACATAATTGGCCGGGCCTGCCATCAGCTTCAGGAGGCTGAATTCGGGAACCGGGCGGCTGAAACGAATCGTCAGTTCGGTGGGGCTTTTGACCGTCACGTCCTCAAGGAAATCGAGGATGCTGTCCGGATAATATTTCTTCCAATAATCACGCACGCTGAATGCGACATCCTCGGCGGTGAACGGCTTGCCGTCATGCCACTTCACGTTTTTGCGCAGGACAAGATCGATGCTCTTTGCGTCGGGGGCGATCACCCAGCGCTCTGCCAGCACCGGCGAAAAGGTCTGGTCGGCATTATAGCGCGCGAGGCGTTCCAGCACCTTGCTGCTGGTGAAGGCCGGCCCGCCGCCGCCGCCGCCGGGCGCGAAAACCGTGTGGGGCTCGGGGTAGCCGATCGTGGCCGTCAGCGTCCGATTGCCGCGTGGCTGCTCGGCCGAATGACATCCGGAAAGGAGCAAAATGCACAAACCGACCGTCCCGCGAACCATAATATCTCCTATTCCTACAGAAGTACTAGGAGTTGATTGCAAAATCGGCAAGCGTCGGGAATCGGGCGAACGTCATTTTTCGCTGAGGGGCCCCGCGCGGGGCAGCATCTGGCGTGCGCGGGAGCTGAATGGGAGCAGCCGCTCAGTGCGCGGTTGATGATTAGCTCGCAACATAAAAAGCGGTTGATAGGGACATGAACGAATGACCGGTTTCGGGAACCGGAATGGGCGGTCTGTATGTCCGGCTTTGGGTCACCTCGGGCGAGGCGGGGGAGGTCGCTATCGACCAATTTAAGCCGTCCAGGGCTGGGAAATACATGGCAGCTTTCGTTGGAAGCGGTCAGTTGACCTAGGCGACACGATCCTAGGTTTGCTCCATCGCCTCCGTTTGTTCAGTCCGCGCCGATGCTGGTGGGGAAGCCGCGTGTGCGGGCACTCCACGCGACGACGAAGGTGGGGACGAGCAGGCACAGTGTTGCCGGCACGAAGGCCGAAGCGCCGATGGTATCGAGCAGGATGCCACCCACGATCCCACCGCCGGCGATCGCCATGTTCCAGGCGGTCACCAGCATCGACTGGGCAAGATCGGTCGCATCACCCGCCGTGCGCGCCAGCGCGGTCTGGAATAGGGTCGCCGCACCGCCGAACGCGAGGCCCCAGAGCGCGACGCCTGCGTAGATCGCAGGAAGAACGCCCTCACCGAGGCGAAGGGCCAGCACGGAGATCGCGAACAGAGCGACGCTGCTGAGCGTCAGCGCGCGCAGATGATGATCGATCAGAGCACCGACGATCCAGATGCCGAGGAGCGAGGCGAGCCCGAAGAAAAGCAGCGTGAGGTCGATCCGCCCAAGGATGCCCATCGCCGCCAAAAGCGGTGCGATGTATGTGTAGAGGATGTTATGGGCAAGTACGAAGGCCAGCGTCACGATCAGGACCGGGCGTACGCCGGAAATGACCAGCACGCTGCACAGCGTGCGGCGTTGTGCCGTGGCCTGGCCTGCGAAATCCGGCACCTTTGCCAGCACCCATAGGATGAGCATCAGCGTCAGCACGCTCATCAACCCGAAGCAGGCGCGCCAGCCGATCACGCCGCCGAGGAGCGTGCCTGCCGGAATGCCCAGCGACAGCGCCAAGGGCGTACCCACCATGGCAACGGCAATGGCGCGACCCTGCAGTCGATCGCTCACCATACGGGCGGCATAACCGGCCAGCAGCGCCCATAGCAGCCCGGCCGACACCCCGGCCGCGAACCGGGCGGTCATCGTCAGCGGGTAGGATGAGGAAAATGCTGTGATCGTGTTGGCGATCCCGAAACCGGCGATTGTGGCCAGCAGGAGCGGCCGGCGCCGCATGCCTTGTGTCGCTGCCGTCAGGGGTATTGCTGCCATCAACGAGCCGATGGCGTAGATCGTGACGATCTGCCCCGCCATTGACGGGGACACCGAGAGGCCCTCGCCGATTTGCGGGAGCAGCCCGGCGGGCAAGGCCTCGGTCAAGATGGTGATGAACCCTGCCATCGCCAAGGCCAGCAAGGCCGACCAGGGGAAACGCGCCTCTTCCCGTACCGTCGTATCGATCGTCGTCGCCATACTGTCCTGATCCATTGTCGGTGCAGGACGGAAATAGCGAGTTCCCGTTTTGCTATAATCGGGCTGTAATGCGAAATACTCCGGACTGAATAGTCCGCAATAGGAAGCTTGGATGGATAGCTTGGGGGTGCTCGCGATGTTCGTGCAGGCGGCAGAGACGCGCAGCTTTACCGCCACGGGTAAGGCCTTCGGCGTTTCCGCGTCGGCAGTCGGCAAGGCGATTGCCCGGCTGGAGGATCGGCTGGGCACTCGGCTGTTCCATCGCTCCACCCGCATTGTCACGCTTACGCATGAGGGCGCACTATTTCTCGAACGCTCTCGCCGCATCCTGGCCGAGATGGAGGCGGCGGAACTCGAGCTGTCGCACACTCGTGGCGCGCCGCGCGGTCGGCTGCGGATCAGCCTGCCGCTGGTCGGCATGCTGATGATGCCAACGCTGACCGCGTTCATGCGCGCCTGGCCTGCGGTCGAACTCGATCTCGATTTTACCGATCGCATCGTCGACGTGATCGACGAGGGCTTCGATGCGGTCATCCGAACCGGCGAGCCGAACGACTCCCGGCTGATGGCCCGCATGCTGGGCCAGTTCCGCTTTCGTCTGGTCGGTTCGCCCGACTATCTGGCCACTTATGGCATCCCCGTGAGCGCACCCGAACTCGCGGTGCACCGCTGTCTACGTCATCGCTTTCCCAGCACGGGGAGGCTTGACGAATGGCCTCTCGTCTGGCCCGGAGACACGCGACCGACGCTGCCGGCCACCGCGGTAGCGAGCACGATTGAGCCTTTGATCTGCATGGCCGAAAGTGGACTGGGGCTCGCCTGCCTGCCCGAGTTCGCGGTACGTCAACAGGTCGAGCGCGGCGCGCTGGTCTGTGTGCTGGACGATGCATTACGCGGGGGAGGCACGTTCCGAATCCTTTGGCCGCCTAGCCGGTACCTCGCACCTAAGACACGGTTGTTTGTAGATTTTGTCGCCGAACGGCTGTTCGCTCCATCCCAACTTCCGGGAGCTCATGGCCCGATGGAGTAAGGGCGTTTCGTATGACTGCTGTGGGGTCAAAAGCCGCCGCGCAACCATGGCCGTGCGAACGGCAGATCTGTCCCAATCCAAGCCGTTCGAGCTATTGGCTCGATAGTCCCAAATGGCCGGGCCGCTCACATGAACGGATGGCAGGTTTCGGGGATCGCCTGAGGCCGCATGATTGACCGGAATTGGGTCTGGCCGACCAACTCAGATTTCGGTTCTTTCTGACAATTCGAGGGCATCCTCGACATCAACGCCGAGGTAACGAACGGTGCTTTCAATCTTGGAATGACCGAGCAGGATCTGAACGGCACGGAGGTTGCCGGTTGCCTTGTAAATTATCGACGCCTTGGTGCGCCGTAGTGAATGCGTGCCGTAGTCCTGAGCCTGAAGGCCGATGCCCGTCACCCATTCGCGAACGAGACGTGCATATTGCCTCGTGCTCATATGGCCCATGTAGTCATTGCGCGACGGGAAGACGAAATCATTCAAGGTGCCACCGCGCCGCTCAAGCCACGCGAGCAATGTTTTACGGGCAGGCTCGACTAGTTCGAACTGCACCGGACGTTTGGTCTTCTGCTGGACCACGACCGCGCGATCCCGGATACGTCCACCCGCGACGATATCGCCGATGCGAATCTTGACCACGTCGCAACCGCGAAGCTTACTGTCGATGGCGAAGTCGAAAAGCGCCCGGTCTCGTAGCCGCCGATGCTGGTCGAGCCAAAAGCGGATGGCCCAGACCTGTTGCGGCTTCAGAGCACGTTTGGCACCGACGACGCGCCCCTCATTCCAAGGGCGAAGTTCATGGAAGGCAGGATCAAACGATGACAGCCCCATCGCTTCTCTCCACAGCGGCAGACGATCGAGGAACGATATACCGACACGGTAAAGCTTCGGTTCGTTTCCATGGTTGGTGCAACGAAAGTGAACCGGTCGGATGACGCAAAGCGCGCCAACTGTTGCATGAACGCGGCGGGAGTCTCTGCATTGTAGCGGCTATGATGGTCTCGACCGTGTCCAGCCACCTCCCAGCGCTGTCATGAGTCGTGCGCTGGCCTGGAGATTACGTGTCTCGAGGCTGATCAGTGTCAGGCGCGTTCGGAGTGCTGTTGTTTGCGCGGTTACGACGTCGAGATAGATAGCCGCGCCTTTCGTATATTTGCTCAGCGAAAGGGATTCACCGGCAGCGGCTTGCCGCACCGCATCCTGCTCGGCGTCCAGTTGTGTCTGGAGGTAACGGAGCGTGGCCAGATTGTCCTCCACCTCCTGGAATGCCTGCAGCACCTTGCCACGATAGGAGGCCGTCGTTTCGGTCCAGCGGGCGCGGGCCACGGCGAGCGATCCTCGTCTCCGCCCACCATCGAAGAGCGGCAGAAGACTCGAGACGCCCGCCGACCATAATGTGTTGGGTGCCGTGATCAGGCTGGAAAGGGCGGTTCCCTGATAACCGATCCCACCGCCGAGACGGATTGCCGGAAAGAAGGCGGCACGGGCTACGCCGATCTGCGCGTTGGCAGAAAACATGCGGCGTTCGGCTGCCGCAATGTCGGGCCGGCGTTCGAGCAGCGTGGAGGGCAGGGCGGTCGGCACTTGGGGGCGCTGCAGATCGATCTGGGCGGCGGCAAGCGTGAAGCGGGACGGATTTTCCCCGATCAGCGTCGCGATCCCATGCTCGGTCTGCGCGCGCTGCGATTGCACGTCGGCCAGTTGCGCTCTCGCTTCCGCCAGCAGCGTGCCCGAGCGGGTGGCGTCCAGCTCGGATGCGACCCCGCCCGACACGCGCCTCCGCGTCAGATGATCGGCTTGTGCGAAGGCATCCACGGTCTGGGTCAGGACCGCGATCTGGCGATCGTAGCCGCGCAGGGCGAAATATTGGCGAGCGAGCTCGGTCTGGAGGCTCAGGCGAATCTCGGCGAGATCGTCCGCCGAGGCCATGACTTCGGCCTTTCCCGCCGCGACCATGTTGCGGATCCGCCCCCACAGATCGAGTTCGAAGCCAAACTGCGCTTCGAGGGTATGCGCGCCATAATAGGTTGGCTGGGCGTCGCTGCGGAGAGGTCGGTCATCCGATTGCCGGTTGCGCGACAGATCGGCCGTCACGCCGACATCGGGCAGGGTGGCTGCTCGCGTCTGCGTCAGGAAGCCTCTCGCCTGATCGTAACGGGCTAGCGCCGCGGCAAGGGTGGGATTTGAGGAGGCGACCTGCGTCTCCAGCTGATCGAGTGTCGGATCTCCGAACTGCCGCCACCAATCGGCGGCGATCGTAGTGTCAGCGGGCTGCGCGGGCTGCCACAGGCCGCTTTCCTTGAAGGCTGCGACCGGCTCGGTTTTGGGCGGATGATAGTCCGGCGCGAACGAGCAGCCGCCCAGCAGAGCGGGCAGCAGGACGGCCCAGCGCCGCAACCGGCGATCAGGCATTGCTCGCCGCCCCGACCTTCACGAGATCCTTTTCGGCCAGCGAGTCCGGCGGATTGTCGACGATGTGGTCGCCGCTGTGGAGGCCGGACAGGATTTCCACCGTCCGGCCCAGATCGCGGCCGAGGATCAGCGGGCGCATATGGATATGCCCGGTGGGGTCCACCGTCGCCACCTGGGGGGAGGTGCCGCGATAGATCAGCGTGCTGGACGGCACCTCCACCACGTCGGTTCGCGCGGGCAAAGCGAATTTCACCTGCGCGAAGCCGCCGGGCTTGAGCGCGCCATCGGCATTGTCGGCGGCGAGCTGAATCTGGAGATTGCCGGTCTGGGTATCGATCGCGCCGCTATTGCCGATGATCTCGGCGGTGAAGGATCGGCCCGGATAGTCGGGCAGAACCAGTTGGGCCTTCACGCCCGGCCGCATCTGCGCCGAATAGCTTTGCGGGACATTGGCATAAATGCGTATCCGGCTGGTCTGGGCGACAGCGAAGATCGGGCGCTGCGCGCTCGCATTGGGTCCGACGAGATCGCCGATGTCGGCATTTCGGGCGGTGAGCGTTCCGGCGAACGGCGCGCGGATGACGGCGAACGCCTTCATCGCCATCAGCTGGCCGAGATTGGCCTTGGCCGCATTGACCGCTGCTTTCTTGGTCGCAAGGTCGCCATTCTTCTCGTCGGCCTCCTGCTTCGAAACGGAGCGATCGGAAAGCAGATCGTTCCAGCGCGCGGCCGTGCTGGTCGCGAGTTTTTGGGCGGCGGTGGCCATGTCGAGCTGGGCGCGCGCGGCGACGATCTGCTGATCGAGTTCCGGCGTGTCGATCACGCCTAGAGACTCGCCCGCCGAGACATGCGCGCCGATGTCGTGCTGCCAGGAGCGGACATAACCGGGCACCCGCGCATAGAGCTTTGAGCCGACCCAGGCCTGCATGGTGGCTGGCAGGATCAGCGGCTGGCCCTCTTCATTGCCCGAGACCGTGATCAGGTGGACGGTCGACACGGCCGTATTGTCCGCCCACTGCTGGGCCTCCTTCGTCTGGCTGGCGCGTGAGATGGTGCCCGCCGCAACTACGCCGATCGCGGCGATCGCCGCGACGGCGCCCGCGACCCGGAGCCGCTTGCGGATCTTCTGATCGGGAAGAGGGTCATTCTGCATAGGCGATATCTCCGGAAGCGTCGGCCGCATCGCCCGGCGCGGGCGCGTGGAGGCGCTGGCGATGGGCAAGGCTGAAGAGGGAGGGCACGAAGACGAGGGTGGCGATGGTGGCGCAGATCAGGCCGCCGATCACGGCGCGGCCGAGCGGCGCATTCTGCTCGCCGCCTTCACCCAGCCCCAGCGCCATCGGCCCCATGCCGATGATCATCGCGAGCGCGGTCATCATCACCGGGCGAAAGCGCGTGCTGCCCGCCTCGATCGCGGCCAGAAGGGCGTCACCCGTCTCGGTCAGCCGTTCGCGGGCGAAGGTGACGACCAGCACCGAATTGGCGGTGGCGACGCCCATGCACATGATCGCGCCGGTTAGGGCCGGGACGGACAAGGGAGTGCCCGTGGCAAACAGCATCCAGGCGATGCCGCCGAGTGCTGCCGGCAGCGCCGAGACGATCACGGCGGGGTCAGTCCACGACTGGAAATTGACGACCAGCAGCATGTAGATGAGCAGGATCGCACCCGCGAGGCCGAGGATCAGGCCGGTGAAGGCCGTGTTCATCGTCTGCACCTGGCCGCGCAGCACGACTGTCGCGCTCACCGGCTTGTCCTTTTCGGTCTCCTTGATGATCCGGTTGATGTCGGCGGCGACGGCGCCAAGATCGCGACCCTGAAGGGTCGCATAGACGTCGTAGGAGCGCTTCGCCGAATAATGTGACACCACCGCTGGCGACGCTTCGCGCGCAACCGACCCCAGCGCGCCGAGGATCTGGAACCGATCGCCCGACCCGCTGGAGATGGGCAGATTTTCCATCTGGCTCATCGTGGCGATCCGGTGCTGCGGCACCTGTGCGACGATCGGATAGGACACGCCGTTTTCGGGATTGAGCCAGAAGACGGGCGCGGTCTGCAGGCTGCCGGCCAGATTGATCGACAGGCTGCGCGTCACGTCATTCTCGGTCAGGCCGACGGTGCTGGCCTGGCTGCGGTTCACGTTGATGTCGATCTGCGGATAATCGTCGGCCTGCTGGAGGCGGACGTCGGCAAGCCCCGCGACGCGCTTCATGCGCGCGACCAGCAGATCCGCATAGGCCTTGTTCGCGCCGGCATCCTTGCCGCTGATCATCACGTCGATCGGGGCGGGCGCGCCGAAGTTCAGGATCTGGCTCACCATGTCGGCGGGTAGGAACGAGAAGGTGGTGCCGGTGAATTCCACGGGCAGCGTACGCCGCAGTTGCTTCACGAACTCTTCGGTCGGGCCATGCTCCATGGTGAGCGAGACCAGGATGTCGCCGTCCTGCGGGCCGACGCTGCCGGAATTCATGTAGGCCCGGTTCACGTTCGATACCGGCAGGCCGATATTGTCGACGATGGAGCCGAGCTGGTCGCGCGGGATCGTCTTGCGGATCCGGTCCTCGATCTTGTCGAAGAGCGCGGCGGTCTCCTCGATCCGGGTGCCTGAAGGCGCGCGGACGTGCATGTTGATCTGCCCCGCGTCCACGGAGGGAAAGAAGTTCCGACCCAGGAACGGCACCAGCGCGAACGACAGGACGACGACCGCCATGAATCCGCCGAGAAAGCGGCCGCGACCGGCCAGCGCGAGGCGCAGCATCTCGACATAGCCGGCGCGGATCCGCTCGAACCTGACCTCGAATCCGTGCTGGAAGCGGCGAAGCGGATTGCGCGAGTGCGGATGGCCGACCTCGGCGTCATGCGTCACCATCTGTTCCGTCGTGTGCGGGGCCGCATGTTCGCGCAGCAGATAATTGCCCATCGTCGGCACCAGGGTGCGCGAGATGACGAACGAGGCGATCATCGCGAACACCACCGCCTTGGCCATCGGCGCGAACAGGAATCCGGCGACGCCGGGCAGGAAGAACATCGGCACAAAGGCGATGCAGATGCACAGCAGCGACACGAGCGCCGGCCGCACGATCTGCTCTGCGCCGTCGAGGATCGACCCGGTGACGGTCTTGCCTTGTTCGAGATGCCAGTTGATGTTCTCGATCGTCACGGTCGCGTCGTCGACGAGGATGCCGACGGCGAGCGCGAGGCCGCCCATCGTCATCACGTTCAGCGTCTCGCCGGAAATGGCGAGCCCCGCCACCGCCGCCAGCACCGCGAGCGGGATCGAGGCGGCTATGATCACGGTCGAGCGCCACGATCCCAAAAACAGCAGGATCATCAGGCTGGTAAGAGCGGCGGCGGTGACGCCCTCATGCACCACGCCGGACACGGCCGCGCGGACGAAGATCGACTGATCTGACAGCAGATCGATCTTGAGCGAGGAGGGTAGCGAAAGCTTGAGCTGGGGGATCAGCGCCTTGACGTTGTCGACGATCTCGACGGTCGAGGTAAAGCCGCTCTTCAGCACCATCATCAGCACGGCGCGGCCGCCGTTGACGCGAACGACGTTGGCCTGCGGCGGCGATCCGTCGCGGACGTGGGCGACATCGCGGATATAGACCGTGCCGCCTTCGCCGGTCTTGATCGGCAGATCGTTCAGCGCGTTGAAGTCTTCGGGGCTGTTGTTGAGCTGGATGTTGAATTCGTGGCGGCCGATGCGCGCGGTGCCGGCCGGGACGATCTGGTTCTGGGCCGCCAGCGCGGCGCTCACGTCGGCGGCCGAGAGATGGCGCGCTTCGAGCGCGGCGGGATCGAGATCGATCTGGATCTGGCGCTGGCGCCCGCCATAGGGCGTCGGGATCGAGGCGCCGGGAATGGCGGCGAGCGAGGGGCGGATCGCCGTCTGGCCCAGATCGAAGATCTTCTGTTCGGAAAGATTCTTCGACGATAGCGCCAGCTGCACGATCGGCACGGTCGATGCGTTGTAGTTCAGGATCATCGGCGGAGTGATGCCGGGCGGCATATTCTTCAGCACCGTCTGCGAGATCGACGTGACCTGCGCTGTCGCGGTGCGGATATCGACATTGGGCTGGAAGAAGATGCGGACGACGCCGACCCCGGCGAGCGACTGGCTTTCGACATGATCGATGTCGTTGACGGTAGTCGACAGTTCCTGCTCGAAATAGGTGATGACGCGGCCGGACATGTCCTTGGGCGGCAGGCCGTTATAGCTCCAGACGACCGCGATCACCGGGATCTTGATGTTCGGGAAGATGTCGGTGGGCGTCCGCAGCCATGCCATCGTGCCCGAAAGCAGGATCATGATGGCCAGCACGATGAAGGTGTAGGGCCGCGACAGCGCGAGCTTCACCAGATGGAGCACCCATTTCCCCTTTGTCGTCGGCAGGGCGGGGTGCTCGGTTCGAACCGCCGATGCCGCGCCGCACCATTGCGAGGCTATTGTCCGCAGATAGCGCGATCCGAGGCGAATAAATTTGTGTTCACATAGAAAATTTGAAGGAAAGCGTCGTCTAGTCTTCCGAATGCGTGATTTTGTGTGCGATAATCGTCGCGCAAAGGCCGGGGTGGGCGTCCTCCAGCACGAGCTGGAATTTGTGCAGATGCAGAATAGCCGAGACGATGCTGAGGCCCAGCCCCATGCCCGATCGCTCATCCTGCTCGCCGCGACGGTAAAAACGCTGGAGAACAGCGTCCCGTTCGGCCGCAGGAATGCCGGGGCCATCGTCGCTGACCGATATGAGGATTCGGTCGCCATCTTCGGTAACGAGAACAGATACGGCGGTGCCGGCGAATTTGAGCGCGTTGTCGATCAGATTCGAAAGTGCTTCCAGCATTAGCTGAGGGTCGGCGAGCGCGGGAGCGTGGCTGGACACCTGCGCCGTAAGGCCGATACCATTGTCCTCCGCGACGGGCGCATGCAGCATTGCGGCTGTTGCGACGAGTTCGCCCAGATCTACCTCGGCGAAGCGCGAGGTTCGTGCACTCGCCTCTATCTCGGCGATCCGCAGCAAGGCCGCGAAGCGCTCAAGCACCAGATCGAGATCGTGGCTGAGCTGGGCGACCTGATCCTCCGCCAGTTCGCCGTCGCGAGCCCGATCATGATAGTCGAGAAGATGGCTCTTCACCCGCGTCAACGGGGTTCGCAGATCGTGCGCGATCGCATCGGTTACGTTCTTGACCTGGCTCACCACGCGTTCGAGATCGCCCACCATGTCGTTGATCGTGATCGCGACCTGATCGAGCTCGTCGCCGCGGCCGGCGACCGGCATGCGCACGTCGAGTTCCCCGACCGCGATCCGCCGGCATGCGCTCTGAAGATCCCTGATGCGCCTGAGCGAGGGACGGCTGATCAGCGCCCCGATCAACAGCGCTCCGGGCAGGATGATCGCCAGCGCGCCGACGATCACTTCCAGCACGACCGTCAGCAGATAGCGGCGCTCGCTGATGTCGCGGCCGACGACGACGATGCGGCCATCGCCCCGCCGGCTGGCGAGCACGCGCATCGCCGCCTGCCCGTCCAGATCCGGAACGTCGCTGGGGTGATCGAGCACGACGTTCGCATAAGGCCCGATATCGCCCGCGAGCCGAGTGAGACCGTCCGCGCTGATCAGCCCGAAATGATCGAGCCCCTTCGCGTTGCGCGCGACCTCCTCTTTCACATCCTGTTCGACCCGATGTGATGGGGCATTGAGCAGCCGGAGCGATTCCCGCTGCAGCATGCCCTCGCTGCGGACGATCAATTGCTGCGCCGTCGCCGTGTAGATGACGACGGCCATGATCACCATGGCGGCTGCGAACAGGCTTCCCAGGACGAGCGTGAGGCGGAAGGCCGAGGTTGCCTGAACCTCCCGCAGCCTCAGCCGGCTACGATAGCTCAAGCCGATAGCCTTCGCCCTTCACGGTCGCGATGACGGCGCTCCGCGAGGGTGTCTCCATCTTCTTGCGCAGGCGGCCAATATGGACGTTGATTAAGTTGGGGCCGGGGTCGAAATAATGGCCCCAGACCTGCTCGAAGATAACGCGCCGCCCCACCACGCGGCCGGCGTTGCGGACGAGGAATTCCAGCAGCCGGAACTCCATGTCCGGCAGACGCAGGAGTTTGCCTTCCAGTGAGGCTTTCCGATCCAGCAAGTCGATTTCGATCGTCCCGGCGCGCAACGTGGCTTCCCGTCGGGCCGCGGCGGGCGAGCGGCGCACCAGTGCCTCGATGCGTGCGGCCAGCTCTTGATGGGAGAAGGGCTTCACCAGATAATCGTCGCCGCCCGCGCGCAACCCGGCGATCCGCTCGTCGACATCGGACAGCGCGCTTACCACCAGCACGGGGATCGGAATGGAGCGCTCGCGCAGGCGGCCGATGATGCTCAGTCCATCCAGTTTCGGCAGCATCCGATCAAGCGCGATTACATCGAAATATTCGGAAAGCGCCAGGGTGAGTCCAGCTTCGCCATCCTCCGCAAGCGCCACGGAGTGGCCATTCTTCTCCAACTGAGTCTTGATCGAGCGGGCGACGACGAGATCGTCCTCGATAACTAGCACGCGTGGCATCGCGTCGATTGACTCCGAATGTGTTTGGCCAGCGCGGGCCGACGAGCGCGAATGGCGGGTCGAACAATCCGGCCATCCGCCGGGCTTGCCTATCCCATCATGCGCTATTTGCGCGTCATAAAAATGTAAAAAAGCTGGCCGCCGGGCACCGTACGGTTTGGTCCGGTTCTCTGGCCGGCGATATTGGCTGCCGCGTTATACTGGATCCGACGCCTCACTGGGCATCTGGGACGCCGCTTGTTTCTCAAGCGCATGGCATAAGAACACTGCGATTTCGGTCGCACCCTTTTCCTGTAGCCGGGGATCCGCGACAGGAAGGCAATGTTTTGCCCAAGCTGGCGCGGTCGACAGAACAGCGGCAATCTCTGCGGTGCTGATGGTATTCATACCATTTTAGTAGGGCATGCCAAGCTAGCTGCCACAAGTACCCGCTCGACCGGGCGTTCGAGATTTGAGGCGGGGCCAATCATCTCTGACATGCCTCGTTGCCGTCGTCGGCAAGCGATAGGCGCGAGTAAGAGGGGGCTTGTGTGTTGTTGATAACGATCGACCGGGACACACAGCGCCGCACCTGAAAGCGAACCTTGCGGGCGCGGAAGTCGAGCGAAACACGACGGAACGTATCCATCAGATCTGTGCCGAGGAGCAGCGCCGGCTGTTTGGTCTGTCCGAATATCACGAAGGGGGGTATCTGGGCGAACGCGATGGTCACATTCTGAAGGACGATCGGACCGATCCGAAGCTCGGCGAGCTGGGCCATTTCGAGGTCGACCTTCACGCCTGTGACACCGCTGACAGCAATCGGCGACAGTTTCGCGCCGCCTCTACGCACCAGCAGACCGCGCAGTGCCAGATTGCCGATCGTCACTTCAGAACCCGTATCGATGATCACATTGATGGATTTGCCGTTGGCCTTCGCCTGGGTAAGGATCAACTGGCCGTCATGTCGCCGTGCGGTGACAACGATTTCCCCATCCGATTGTGTCTCCGGCTCACTCGCATCCTCGACCTTGATGAGGCGCGCTTCGAAATCCAGCATGAGCCGTTGACGGACAAGGGCGTCGATGCCGATCAGCCCGTCAGCACCGACAAATCGGTCCTCCAGGACGGGAAGTTCCAGATCCTTGATGGTGGTCGAACCCAATCCGAAGGTTGCGACATGGACGCGATCGACCTGGCTGCTTGCCGTCGTGCCATTCAGGATGACTGGCGTGCCGGCTGGCAATTGAAGGGCGTGGGCGACGCTCGCACTGATCACCGACGTGTCGGCGCCGCTGTCCACGATGAAGCGAAACGGGCCGCGATCGTTCAATCGCACGTCGACGGTCATTCGCGTATCGATCTTGCGCCCTTCGATCGCTTCGCCGCCGACCTCCAATGCCTCATCGATGCTGGCTGGCGGAATGGGGGGCATCATCGTTGGTTCGACGAGAGTGGGCAGGTGACCCGGCGGTGCCCCAGATGCAGCGCCGGCGGCGAGAGGCATCAGAAATGCCAATCCGGAAACCAGGATCGCGCATAACCACCTGTTGCGCGGCCATCGCTGCAATCGATCGGTCCTCATCGCAGCCCGAAGTTTACCGCACTTGGGCGAAGGGACCAATCAAACATGCGCCTGTCGGACGCGACCAAGAGCCCTGATCGACCGTTGATGGCTTAGCTACGGTGCCAGACAAAAGCATTGTCATAAAAGTGTCACATACTATTGAGGCGAGATGATGGGTCTCTTTCCTCGGTGATGCTTCAATCCGCAGCGATACCCTATCGGATCGACGATGCGGGCGGCATTTTGGTGTTGCTCGTCCGGTCGCGTACCAGGCAGAGATGGATCGTCCCGAAGGGCAAGATCGGCTCGAGAATGCTCGCCAGCCGATCCGCCGAGCGCGAGGCATTCGAGGAGGCTGGCGTCCTCGGTCGGATCAGTCACCAGCCAATAGGGACGTATCGACAGCCGGCTAGCGCTCGCTCGCTGATCGGAGAGGAGGCAGTTATACAAGCTTACCCTCTGGAAGTGGTCGATGAACTCCCGGTCTGGCAGGAAATGCATCAACGCGAGCGCCGGTGGTTCACCATCAAGGAGGCTCTTCAGGTCGTGCGTGATCCGGAGATCAAGGCATTGATCCGAAAGTTCCGGTCCTACGTTCGTGGACTTAAAAAGGTTTGATAACTGCGCAAGCATGAATGTCGGAACAGCCGCCGGTCAGCTATCTGCTACCTCCCCCATCTTGCTCGATCCGAGTGAAGGCGGACAGCCGCCATCGCTTATTTAAGCCGAACACGAAATCTGAATGTATGACCGCTTTCGGGAGCGGCGAAAGAGGTGCTGAGCGTCCATAACTGGGTCTGATCGCTAAGGACCTGTCGGGCGGCTCGCGCCCAGTTGACCCCGTTCGTCGTTAAATTCATCGCTTTGAAAGCGGCCATCGTAGCATTGCATGAGGGCGCCCCCTTTTGCGACGCGCTTCAAAACCTTGCCAGACCGCCCTGGCGCGATAATGGCAGGACCCGTGGAAGGGGCGTTTATGGAAATAAGGCAAGACGACCCGGCGGCACCTCATGTCGCTGATTTGTTGGCGCACCATCTGCGAGAGCTTCAGGATGTGATGGCCGAGTACGCGTTTGCCCTCGACGCATCCGGCCTATCTGCGCCAAGCGTCACCTTCTGGACTGCTTGGGATGACGAAACGCTCGCGGGCTTTGGCGCCCTGAAGCAGCTCAGCCCGTCTCATGGCGAAGTGAAGTCGATGCGCGCGTCTCCCGCAGCTCGCGGCAAGGGCGTAGGCCGAGCAATACTCGCACACATCGTCGCCGAAGCCCGAAAGCGTGGCTACGAACGCCTTAGCTTGGAGACGGGCACCGCGACGCTCCATGCTCCAGCAATTTCGCTCTATCGCAGCGCTGGGTTCGTATCGTGTGGTGCCTTCAGTAACTATCAGCCGAGCGCTCACAATCAGTTCTTCATGCTTGATCTGGGCGTTCAGGCGGATGATCCGGTTCGCTGAAAGCCGCCGTCCGGCCGAGATGAATAAGTGTCCGGAACCGGGGAGCGGGAAAGGCGGTATGAACGACCGACTCTGGGTCCTGACGGTCGCGACCGCTAACGACCAAAGCCAGACGATCACCTCGCTGGGCCTGCGCCCCAAAAGCTGTCGTAAAATTTTGTTCGAGATCACTCGTCCAGCAGATATGGTACGAACACCTCTTCGATCGTCCAGCGCCTGCTGGAGAGACCTCGCGAAGCGCGTGGGTCGAGGCCGGTTCATCTGCACGGCCGACCTTCGTGCCGGCCGAAGGATTGGCTGAGCAAGTCGAGAGGAGCATGATCGCGGCAGCAGCGCCGACTGTGTGGGCGAGCTTCATTTTCCCATCTCCGTTCGGGGATCGATTGGTGGTGATGCGGGATCTGCTCCGCCGCCCGGTTCTTGCCCGTGCCTCTGTCCGAAGCGCGCGTAGAGCGTCGGCAGGACAAACAAGGTCAGCAGAGTCGCGGAAATCAGGCCACCGATCACGACGGTCGCAAGCGGCTTCTGCACCTCGGCACCGGCGCCGTGGCCGAGCGCCATGGGCACGAATCCGAAGCTGGCGACGAGCGCCGTCATCGCCACCGGCCTGAGACGGACGAGAGCCCCCGCGCGGGCAGCCTCCGCCCGATCCATTCCGCGATCTAGCAGATCGTGGATCGAGGATACCATCACCAGACCGTTCAGCACCGCGACGCCCGAAAGCGCGATGAAGCCGACCGCCGCCGAGACCGAGAACGGCATGCCGCGCAGCCAGAGTGCGAGGACGCCGCCGACGAGCGCGAGCGGCACGCCCGTGAAGACGATCAGCGCGTCCCTCACCGAACCCAAGGCTCCGTAGAGCAGCAGCATGATCACGGTGAAGCAGACGGGCACGACGATCGCGAGCCGCTGGCGTGCGCTCGCGAGGTTTTCGAACTGGCCGCCCCATTGCAGATAGGTGCCAGGGGACAGCTGGACCTGCGCGTCGATGGCCGCCTGGGCGTCTGCGACGACCCCCGCGACGTCGCGGCCGCGCACGTTGGCTTGAACGACGACGCGCCGCTTGCCGTTCTCGCGACTGATCTGGTTCGGCCCGTCACCGATCGCGATCTCGGCGACGCTCGCCAGCGGCACGAATGATCCGTTCGCGGTCGGCACCGGCAGCTGCCCCAGCCTCTGCATGTCGGAGCGGGACGACTGGTCGAGGCGTATGACGACCGGGAAGCGGCGATCCCCTTCGAAGATCATCCCGGCCTGCTTGCCGCCTACCGTGGCGGACACGAGGTCCTGCACGTCGCCGGCGGTCACGCCGACCCGGGCCATGGCGTCCCGGTTGGGTCGGATGTCGAGCAGCGGCAAACCCTCGGTCTGCTCCACCCGAACGTCTGCTGCGCCGCGCACCCTGCGGAGCACCTCGGCGATGCGGACCGCCGTGGCGTTCATGCTGCCGAAGTCGTCCCCGAACACCTTGACCGCGATGTCGCCGCGCACACCGGCAATCAGCTCGTTGAAGCGCATCTGGATCGGTTGGGTGATCTCGTAGCTGTTGCCTGGGATCGTCGAGACCTTCTTCTCGATCCGTTCGACCAGCTCGGCCTTCGGCAGGCTGGGATCCGGCCACTCCTTGCGCGGCTTCAGCATGACGAAGGTGTCGGTGGCGTTGGGCGGCATGGGGTCCGACGCGATCTCGGACGTGCCGGTGCGCGAGAAGGCGTAGCGAACCTCGGGTTCGCGGCTGATCGTCTTCTCGACCGCGAATTGCATGCGCTGGCTCTGGTCGACCGACGTGCCCGGCGGGCGCCAAGCCTGTACCAGGATGTCGCCCTCGTCGAGCTGGGGAAGGAACTCCTGGCCCAGCGTGGTGAAGGCGAGTGCGGCCAGCACGACGCCGACGACGGCGCCGCCGATCGTGACGCTCGGCCGGCGCATGGCCGCCTCCAGCCCGGGCTCATATCGTTTCCGCAGCCAGTGCACGATCCTGCTTTCCTTCTCCTCGACGCGACCGACGAGGAAGGCACCGACGGCCGCTGGCACGAATGTGACCGACAGCACGAACGCGAAGAGCAGCGCGATGATGACGGTGAGCGCCATCGGTTCGAACATCTTGCCCTCGACGCCCGAGAAGGTGAGCAGCGGCGTGTAGACGATGATGATGATGGCCTGGCCGTATAGGGAAGGCCTGATCATCTCGCGGGCGGATGCCGCCACGACGGCGAGCCGTTCCTTCAGGGGCAGCGGCCCCTCGGTCTCGTGCTGGCGTTCCCCCAACCGACGCAGCGCGTTCTCGACGATGATGACCGCACCATCGACGATGAGGCCGAAGTCGAGCGCGCCGAGGCTCATCAGATTGGCCGACACGCCTGCGCGCAGCATGCCTGTCGCAGTGAGCAGCATGGTGATGGGGATGACGAGCGCCGCTATCAGCGCCGCGCGGAAGTTGCCGAGCAACGCGAATAGCACGACGATGACGAGGACGGCACCTTCGGCGAGATTGCGGGCGACCGTGGCGATCGTCGAGTTGACCAGTTCCGTGCGGTCGAGGACGGGCTTGGCCACCACATCGGCGGGCAGCGACTTGCCGATCACCTTGAGGCGTTCCGCAACCGCCGTGGCGACGGTGCGGCTGTTCTCGCCGATCCGCATCACGGCGGTGCCGACCACGACCTCGTGGCCATTTTCAGATGCGGAGCCGGTGCGAATGCCCTGACCCGCTCGGACGGTGGCGACCTGGCTCAGCTGGACCGGCACGCCTTCACGCGTGGCCACGATCGTTCGGGCCAATTCGTCGGCGGTGCGGACGCGTGCGTCCGACCGAACGAACAGGCCGGCGCCGTTCAGGTCGACCGTGCCCGCCCCGACGCTCGTGTTGCTGCGCTCCAGCGCGGTTGCGAGGTCCTGGATGGTGATCCGCATGGACGCCAGGCGCTGCATGTCGGGCACGACGAGATATTCGCGGTCGTAGCCGCCCAGCGAGTCGACGCCCGCGACCCCCTCGGTGCCGCGGAGCTGCGGCGAGACGATCCACTCCTGCACGGTGTGGAGGTAGGTCGCCTTGTCCGCCTCGCTGACGAGGTGCTCGCCCTCGGGCGTGATGTAGCTGCCGTCGCGCTGAAGGCCGGGCTCGCCGTCGCGGTGCTTGACCTGGTCCAGCTCCCGGAATTCCACCGTCCACATGAAGATGTCGCCGAGCCCGGTGGCGATCGGCCCCATCTCCGGCATGATGCCTGCCGGCAGCCGCTCCTGGGCCATCCGCATCCGCTCGGCGACCTGCTGACGCGCGAAGTAGATGTCGGTGCTGTCGGAGAAGACGGCCGTGATCTGTGCGAAGCCGTTGCGATTGAGCGATCGGGTGAACTTTAGGCCTGGGATGCCTGCGAGCGACGTCTCGATCGTGAACGAGACCTGCCGCTCGATCTGGTCGGGCGACAGTGAAGGCGCGAGGACGTTCACCTGCACTTGGTTGTTGGTGATGTCGGGGACGGCGTCGATGGGGAGGCGCTGGAGGGCGAAGATGCCCGCAAGCGCGGCGATTGCGGTGAGCAGCAGGATGAGCCAGCGTCGCTCGACCGAGAATGTTACTAGGCGGGAGATCACATCACATCTCCATCTCGCCGCCCTTGCCGAGTTCGGCCTTGAGCGTGAAGCTGTTGGTGGTGGCAACTCGCTCGGTGCCGACGAGGCCCGAGGTGATGGTCACTTGGTCGCCGTTCCGCCGTCCGGTCGCGACCGGCGCCGCGCGGAATCCGGTCGGCGTCCGCACGAAGACCACCGTCCTGTTCTCGACCGACTGCACGGCGGTGGACGGAACGGCGATGCTGCGGTCTCCGATCGCGGGAAGCATGATGGCGGCCGTGACGGGTTCGCCGACGCGCCAGATGCCGTCAGCGTTGCTCAGCGTGGCGATCAGCTGCACGAGCCGGGTGTTGTCGTCGAGTACGGGGGAGACGAAGGTGACCCGACCGTCCTGCTTGCGGCCGGCCGCCGACACCTCGACCCGCATGCCCGGTCGAACACGGCCCGCATCGGTCGGGGGGAGCGAGATCTGGACCGTGACCTGCTTCAGGTTGGCGACCCGGTAGAGCTCGGCATTGGCGTCGACCGTCTGCCCGAGCACCGCCGGGCGTGCGATCACTTGGCCCGAGATGGGCGAGCGCATGGATATGCGGTTCAGCGCTCCACCACTGCCGCCGGTCGCGCCGAGCTGCTGCTGGGCGAGACGGAGTGCGATTCCGGCCTCCGTCGCGGCGGTCCGAGCAGCGATCAGATCCTGTTCGGGTGAGACGCGCTCGGCGAACAGACGCTGCTCGCGCCGCAGATTCGATTGAGCGAGACCGGCGCGCGCGCGTGCCGCTTCCACCTCCGCCGTGAGCGATGCGGCTTCGCGGCTCTCGATGATTGCCAGCGGATCTCCCTGCCGGACGGTCTGCCCCAGGTTGCGGGTGAGCGAGACCAGACGTCCGCCAATGGTCGCGGAGACCACCTGAACGCCTTGAGGATCGCCCTGCACAAGGCCGGGCAGTTCGATTGCACCGGTAACGCCGCCGACGGTCGGCAGCGCCGTCTCTATCCCGGCGTCGGCGATCTGCCGGGCGGAGAGGGCCACCGCGTCCTTGTCGGCTGGCTTCCCGCCATCCTTGGACATGTCCATCCCGGCCATGTCGTCGGCCTTCTTGTCGGACTTGCCGCACGCCGTGAGCGCCAGGGGGAGGAGTGCGGACAGGAGCATCCGGCTGGTCTGAGTCTTCATCGTGCGTCCTTCGCGTCGGTGGGCGCCGGGGCGGTGAGCCGTTCCAGCCGGGCCTGTGCGTCATGGTAGGCGGCGAGCGCGTCGATCGCGGCCGCACGGGTGTCGGCGAGCGTGCGCTCGGCCTCGAGCAGATCGAGCTGGCCGAACTTGCCCTCGCGGTATCCGATCCGCGCGATGCGCGCGGCCTCCTGCGCGGCAGCAAGCGTCGGCCCGTTGGCATTGCGTGCAGTCGTCGCCGCATTGTCGGCCTCGGCCGTCGCCGATGCGATAGCCTGTTCGACGTCTAGCAGAGCCACCCGACGCTGCGCATCGGCCTGTTGACGCTGGGCGGAGGCGAGATCGACCGCCGCTCGCCCGCTATTGAAGAGGGGCAGCGGCACGGAGAGACTGAAGACGGCCGCCGTGTCGTTGGTGGCTTCCAATCTGCGAGCGGCCGCCCCGGCGGTCACGGTCGGAATGCGTTGGCTACGCGCTAGCCTGACCTGTGCGGTGGCTGTCGTCAGATCGGCCTGTGCAGTCGCACCGGCGAGCGTGTCCTGTCCGCTTGCCGGTCGGCGCGGGCCCATCGTGTCGATCCGGGCGAACCAGGCGGCATCCAGCGCCGTCGCGCCGCGTCCGATCAGCCGGGCGAGGTTCCCCATCGCGACTGAGGCGGACCGTTCGGCACGTTCGGCCGCGCCTTGAGCGTTCAGCCTGGCGACGTCGGCACGTTGCTCCTCCAACGGCGAGGCACGACCGGCCGACACGCGGACCTTCGCGCCGCGCAGGACCTCGTTCGCGATGCCGACCTGCTCGCGGGCGTTGGCGAGCCGGCGCTCGGCCGCCGCCGCGTCGTTGTAGGCCTGCGTCACCCGCAGGCGCAGGTCGGCCCGCGTCATCGCGGCGTCCAACGTCGCGCGATCGAGCTGCGCGTCGGCGACCGCGACGCGAGCACCACGCTTGTTACCGAGTTCAACCGGAATGGAGAGGCCGACTGTCGTTTCAGTCGACCGCAGCCCATTGTAGACGCCGCTGCCGGCGACGTTCTCCGCCATGGTGTCGAGCGATGGATTCGGACGAAGTCCGGCGACGGTGCGCTGCGCCTGCGCGGCGGTCACGCCAGATTTCGCCGCTTCGATGGCCGGCGACGTGGCGCCGGCCGCCATCAACGCCTCATTGAGGGTCAACGCGGGCTCCGCCGATGACGGCGGGTTAGACTGCGCCTGCAGCGACGGCGCGCAGGCGCTTGCGGCCAGGACGGCCGCCAGTATGCGATGCATGGAATTGCTCCTGACATGTGCGGTGCGGGCGCGCGGACGCGCCCGGCGGCGATGTCAGGCCTGGGGAGGTCGGAGAGCGGGGTCGACGCGTCGCGCAGTCAACGTGACGGAAGCAACGGGCGCATATTCGCCCGCGAGATCGACGATCGACACGACGGCGCGGAACGGCATCGGAGCGGCCACGTGCTGGCCATGGCAGCCGGTGTGGCAGTGGGGATAGTTCTTGTGAGCGTCCGCGGGCACTTCGTCGCAGTCGCCTGCGATATGGACGGCGACTTCCCCGACGGTCTCGCTGCAGCCCAGACCCCCAGCGCGCGCAGGGCCGCCGATCGCCGACACGACCAGCATCAGGCATGCGAGAATGGCGAACAGCGAACGCATCTTCAGGCTGCCTAGCACGAAGCGACCCGGTCGTAACCCCCGGACCTTTCCCGCTCCGGCTCTAGTCAACCTGCATTGCGATCGCGGTAGCAGCATGGTCCTCGCGCGCCAAACGCAACCCTATCTCCTTCTGCTCAGAATAGCGGTCGACCAGCTCAGCTGCGTGCGGTCGCGTCAGCACAGTGAACCTGACCAGCTCCTCCATCACGTCGACGATCCTGTCGTAGTAGCTGGACGGCCGCATGCGGTCGTCGTCACCGAACTCCTTGTAGGCCATGGCGACGGACGACTGGTTGGGGATCGTGAACATTCGCATCCAGCGGCCGAGCAGGCGCAGCGTGTTGACGCTGTTGAACGACTGCGAGCCCGCCGACACCTGCATGACGGCGAGCGTCCGGCCCTGGGTCGGCCGCATGCCGCCCATCGACAACGGCAGATGGTCGATCTGCGCCTTCATCACGCCGGTGATCTGGCCGTGCCGCTCGGGGCTGCACCACACGTGTCCCTCGCTCCACATCGACAGCTCGCGCAGTTCGTGGACGGCAGGATGGTCGTCCCCGGCGGTCTGGTCGGGAAGTGGCAGATCGGACGGATCGAAGATCCGGGTCTCGGCGCCGAAGAGCTGGAGCAGCCTGGCCGCCTCCTCGACGCAGAGGCGCGAGAAGGAGCGCTGGCGGAGCGATCCGTAGAGCAGCAAGATGCGCGGCGGCGGCCGGTCGGCGCCGAGGCGTAGCGCCGGACGGTCGATGACGAACGATCGGTCGAGGGCGGGCAGGTGGCCGGGATCGGGAAGGACGCGGACGCGGCTCATACGGTGGCCTTCGGTTTCTCGGTGAACAGGATGTCAGCGAAGAGATGCGCCGTCAGCGCGCCGAAGACCTGAGCCGCGACGAAGCCGGGCACGCACCATGGGGCGATGCCGGCGAAGCTGTCGCTTAGCGAGCGGACAACGGTGATGGCGGGGTTGGCGAAGCTGGTCGACGACGTGAACCAGTAGGCTGCCGTGATGTAGAGCGCGACGCTGGTCGGAATGCTCTCGGGCCGCATCCTTGCGGTGCCGAGGATGGTCAGGACCAATCCGAACGTGGCGACCGCTTCACCCAACCATTGGCCCATACCCGTGCGGACATGGTGTGAAATCTGGAACACCGGCACGTCGAACATCACGTGGGCCAGCCAGACGCCGAGGATGCCGCCGGCGAGCTGGACGATGGCATAGGCGAGGGCCAATCTGGTGCTGACGTGGCCGCGCAGGCGCATGACCAGTGTGACGGCAGGATTGAGGTGCGCCCCGGAGACCGGGCCGAGCATGGTGATCAGCACGAACAGGATCGCGCCGGTGGCGAGCGTGTTGCCGAGGAGCGCGATGGCCACGTTCCCGCCGGCCAGCCGCTCGGCCATGATGCCGGATCCGATGACCGTCGCGAAGAGGATGAGGCTGCCGAGCGCCTCGGACAGTAGCGCGCGGCGTATCACGCTCCGGCAACGCGCCGGCCGTCGGCATCGACGACCTGCTCGCCGTCTTCCTTGGCGAAGGCGCCGCGCTGCGCGTCCGGAAGGATGTCGAGCACCGCCTCGGACGGACGGCACAGCTTCACGCCCAGCGGGGTCACCACCAGCGGCCGGTTGATGAGGATCGGGTGCTCCATCATTGCGTCGACCAGCAACTGATCGGATAGCGAAGCATCGCCGAGGCCCAGTTCGGCGTAGGGCGTGCCCTTCTCGCGCAGCAGGTCGCGGGGCGTCATCCCGGCGCGGTCGACCATGTCGACGAGCAGCGCGCGGCTCGGTGGCGTCTTCAGATACTCGATCACGTGCGGCTCGACGCCGCTGTTGCGGATCAGCTCCAGCACGTTGCGCGACGTGCCGCAGGCGGGATTGTGGTAGATGACGATGTCGGTCACGGTCGGTCCTTCAGCAGCAGGCGAGGTCGGCGAGCAAAGGCTCGCATAGTTCGGGACGGCCCTCGCAGCAGTCCTTCGCCAGGAAGGTCATGAGAGCACGAAGCGTATCGATGTTGGCGCGTTGGATCTGTTGCCGGCCCTGTCGCTCGGCAATCACCAGCTCGGCTTTCGCAAGCACAGCGAGGTGCGTTGAGAAAGTGCTCTGTGTCAGGTCACTTGCCTCGACCAGCGCACCTGTCGGCAGACCGTTAGGCTCGTGGCGGACGAGCAGGCGGAAAGCGTTGAGCCGGGTTGGGTGCGCCAGAGCCGCGAGCGCAGCGATTGCCAAATCCTGATTCATAGATCGGGAATATCCGATCAGTTTCCGGCAAGCAAGACCTATCGGCTTATCCCGATGCGAACGGCGTCAGCAATGGTAGTCGTGGTCCTCAGAACAGCCTGACTGCTTTGTCTCACTTCAAGCCGTTTCGACCGGTCGGCTCGCGGCGTCGTCGGCGGGCAATCGGGGGCATTAACGGATGACCGGTTTCGGGAAGTGGGAAGGGCGGCATGAATGGCCGGGATTGGGTCCACCTGACGCCGGCCGATCCCAGCGACAGGTGGACGGGTTAACGGTGGAAGATCAGGCGCCGGCGAGCCGAGCCGCGGCCTCGCGATAGCTGTGAAGCGGCCGGCCGAGCAGCGCGGTCAGGCGCTCGACGTCGCGGACCTCGGGGATCATCCCGTCGCTGACGTAGCGCTCGGCCATCAGCCGCATCTCATAGGCAGTCCATTTGGGCATGAACGCCGCCATGTTGGCCTCGAAGCCGCTCGGGTCGTCGCCGCCATAGACGATCGGACGACCGAGCACGTCCGACCAGATCGCCGCCACCGCATCGCCGGTCAGCGTGTCCGGCCCGACGACGTTGATCGTCTCGATCGGCAGCGCGGCCTCGGCGGCGTCGCGGCGGATTAGCTCAATCGCGGCGATCTCGGCGATGTCGCGAGCATCAACCATCGCCACGCCCTTGCCGCCGATCGGCATCGGATAGACGCCGTGGTTCAGGATCACGTCCTTCACCATCTCCTCGTTGTCGATGAAGTAGGTAGGGCGCAGGATGGTGGCGCCGAAGCCCATCGCCTCCAGCATCCGCTCGGCGCCGTACTTCACCGCGAAATGCGGCACGTTGACCGCACGGTCGGCCTCGAAGACTGACAGGTAGACCACGCGCTCGATCCCGGCCTCGCGCGCCAGGTTGAGCGTGACGATCGCCTGGGTGAATTCGTCGCCGGTGACGGCATTGAGGAGGAACAGCGTGCGGACGCCGGCCAGAGCGGATCGCACCGCATCGATGTCGAGCAGCTCGCCCTGCGCAACCTCTACGCCGGCGGGCAAGGAGGCCTTGGCGGGATCGCGGGTGAGCACACGCACAGCGGCGTCGCGCTGGACGAGCTGGTCGACGACGTGGCGGCCGACGCGGCCGGTGGCTCCGATTACGAGAATGGTCATGGCATTCGCTCCTTCGCTGGGTCTTGCTGACAGGGCGAAGATGAGTGATCCATGACGGTGCAACTAGACGCGCGATCTGGACGCAGCGTCTCACTGGTGAAACGACATGGACCTGCTTGCGCTCGCCGACTTCACGCTCGTCGCCCGCCATGGCGGGTTCGGAAAAGCGGCACGCGCCGCGCGCCGGCCGAAAGCTACTTTGTCGCGGCGCGTGGCCGAACTGGAGGGGAGCCTCGGCTTGCGGCTGCTCGAGCGGGGCCGACGCGAGATCAAGCTCACGGAGGAAGGTCGCGCGCTGTTCGAGCGCGCTGGCGCGTTGCTGAGCGAGCTGGAGGAGACCACCACGGCGATCGCGTCGGGCAGCAGCCAAGTGCGGGGTCTGCTGCGGATCAGCGTGCCCCTTCTGTTCGGGCAGCTGGCAATGGGGCGGCTGGCGGCCGCGTTCGTGCGGCAGCATCCCGAGGTGCGTCTCGAGGTGACGACCGACGACCGGGCGGTGGACATGATCGAAGAGGGCTACGACCTCGTGATCCGGGTCGATCCCGCGCCCGATGAGACGCTCGTCGGGCGAGCGTTCCTGCGCGACCGACTGGTGGTGGTGGCTGCTCCCGACGTGCCGCGGCCGACTGAGGCGGCCGTGCCGGTGTTGGTCCGCGGAGGGGATGCCGCGGCGACTTGGTCGATGCTCGCACCGGACGGACCGGCGGAGTTCAGCGTCCATCCGGTCATGCGTCTGTCATCGATGGTGATGATCCGCGACGCGGCTCGCGCCGGAGGCGGGGCGGCGCGCCTGCCGCTGTCGCTCGTCGGCCGTGACATCGCCGACGGCCGGCTTGCGCACTGGGGTGACGTGGCGGGTCTCGAGATCGCCCTTTGGGCTCTCTACCCGAGCCGCAGGCTGCTCAACGCCAGGGTAGCGGCGTTCCTAGAGTTTCTGCGGCAGTCGTTTCCCGCGGCAGCACCGGAAGAGCTTGCCGCATTTATCGATAGGTGAGGCGGGCCCTCCATGAGACAAACGCTTTGCCGCCGACATGAACGAGTGGCCGATGTTGGATAGTTGAGCTTGGGTGGCGAATGTCGACTTGTGGGTCCTCGCGGTCGCCGAACTTTTAATCAGTTCGAGCCCCAATCGAGGGCGGAAGAGTCCGCATCCCGAGCCGGAGCATAAGTGTTAGTAAGGTCAATGGGATCGCGGAGGTGTGTGATGCGGCTAGTTTTAGCAGGATGGATCGCAACGCTCATAGCGACTTCGACGAATGCGGGCGCAGGTGTATCGCCAGTGCCTCGCGCTGAGATCGTGTATCACACCGTTTTTCTCTCCGGGGCTCAGAAAGAATGGGAGGATGTGCCAATCGGCCGCTCGATCAGCGATCGTGTGCTAAAACTCATCCCAGAAGCGAGCGGCACGTACAAAATGATTGATCTGAAATGTAAGAAGATCGAACCGAGCGGACGGCTGCGCGAGTGCAAGACTGACGTTGCTCCGAAATCGGATATCCTTCAGGCAGTCGCCAACGCAGCAATAGACGATTTGCGGATCGACAAAATGTATTCCCGATCCGTACAGGGCAAGGTCCGCTTCGTCAGCATTCAGCTGCGAGTATCGAAATCATTCGACCCGGTGATGAACGGACCTTGCTGGCCTCCGGGTTGTATTTTGGAGCCTGCCCCGCCACCGCCGCCGCCTTCTGTCCGGTAAAGTGCTGATCCGCCGCCGCAGCTAACCACCACTCGGAGACCTCCACATGACAATCCAGGCCGCTGAAAGCAGCCAAGAGATTGATATGAACCAATGACCGGAGTTCGGGAGCGGGCAGGGTATCCGCAACGTCGCCTTCTGGGTCCTCGCGGCCGGAAGCTGCCGGACGGCTACCGATCATTGGCGACGGCTCCATTCGACATATAAATAGCCGTCTGTCCCGTTGCCTACGGCGGCTGTTGCATCATCGGGCGGCTCGCAAGGTCAGATTGTAGCGAAAGCTGCCGGCTGGACTGGCGCCGCCGTGGAGCGTGTCGACGCCGTGAAAGGTCAGCCTGGCCGGACCACCCCACACTACCACGTCGCCGTGCAGAAGGCGCACACGCATCGGCTTGTCGCCACGGGTCACGCCGCCCCAGAGGAACGTCGCCGGCAGTCCCAGCGACACCGAGACGATCGGCGCGTCGAAGTCGCGCTCGTTGCGGTCCTGGTGGAGAGAAAGTCGGGAGCCCGGCTCGTATCGGTTTATCAGGCACGAGTCCGGATCGAAACCCGTAAACCCGGCGACCTCCGCCGCCCGCTCCGCCATGGATCGGAAGGACATCGGCATCGCCGGCCACGGCTCGCCCGTCTCGGGATCGAGCCAATCGTAGCGGTATCCGCTGCGGTCCGTCACCCAGCCGACTTCGCCGCAATTGGTCATGGCGACCGACATCTGCCAACCGCCCGGCGTGACCATCCGTCTGAAAGGGTTGGCCTCCTCGATACGCTGGATGTCGGCGAGGAGCTGGTCCGCCTCCGGGGCGGCGAACCCTCCCAGGAGGATGGCGCCCGGCTGCAGCGGCATTGCCCCACGCTCCTCCTCGAATAGGTTGGCGCCGAAGGTTCGTTCAGGCGGCATCGTGGAAAATGATCCCCACGGTGTGGCGACGGCCCGATCGCAGTTCGCTGACCCCGTGCCGCAGCTTGACCCTGTACTCTCCCTTGTCGCCCCGATGCGGCCGGCTGTTCACGGCGAACACAACCGCGTCGCCCTTCGCCAGGGGCACCACGGCAGGCCGCGACTGCATGCGCGGCCGCTGCTCAGTGAGCACGAACTCTCCGCCCTCGAACGCCTCACGCGGTTCGGATAGCAGAATCGCTACCTGAAGCGGGAAGACATGCTCGCCGTAGAGGTCCTGGTGCAGGCAATTATAGTCGCCTGGGCCATACTGCAGCAGCAGGGGCGTTGGGCGGCGCTGCCCGGCGGCGTGGCATCGCTCGAGGAACTCCGCATGGGTCGCCGGAAATCTTACGTCCATCACCATGCGCTCGTGCCAGGCATTCGCGATCGGCGCGAGCCGCGGGTAGAGCCCTGTCCGCAGTTCCTGAACGAGGTTAGGCAGGGGATAGGAGAAGTAGCGGTACTCGCCCTTGCCGAACCCGTGCCGCGCCATAACTACGTGGCTGCGGAACGCCGCGGTGTCGCCGTACATGCCGGCGATCGCGTCACTCTGGTCCGCCGTCAGCAGCTTGGGCAGCACGGCCCAGCCCTGCCGGTCGAGGTCGCCGGCGACGGCGGTCCAGTCAAACGCCGAGACGCCGATCGTGGTCATGCCGCCTTTTCCATGGCCAGGAGCCTGAGCTTGCGGTGGACGCCCCAGCGATAGCCAGAAATCGAGCCGTCGGCCTTGAGGACGCGATGGCACGGGACCACGACGGCGAGGCGGTTGGCCGCGCAGGCAGCGCCCACCTCCTGAGCGGTGAAACCGGCGCGGATCGCCTTGGCGAGCGCGCCATAGGTGCGGGTCTCGCCGATCGGGATTGCGCGCAACGCTGCCCAGACGGCAAGCTCACGCGCATCACCGCGCAGGTCGAGGTCAAAGCCGGGTTCCTCGGTCGGTTTATCAAGGTGGCTTGCGACCGCATCCAGAACCGCGCCGATCGCGGTCTCATCCTCGAGGAGATCGGCGCCCGCAAGCGCCTCGGCCAGCTTCCGGCTCATCTCGTGCCGGTCCGCGCCCAGCAGGACCGCAGCCACGCCGCGCCGGCTGACGGCGATCACCGCCAGACCGGTAGGGGTTGGGCGATAGCCATAGCGGATGGGGTCGGCCGCGAAGGGCCGCTGATTGTCTCTCATATTAGTTACTCCATCGATCATGGAGGAAAGGTAGATCGCGGCGCCGCCATTGACGCTCCGGCTCTTGCTCTCAAATCGAAAGAAGAGCTGGACCGTGCGATCAGGCTGCGGCGTGCTCGCGATCGAGGATCGCGCGCTTGCGCTCGACGCCCCAAGCGTAGCCTGAGAGCGCGCCGTTGTTACGCACGACGCGGTGGCAGGGGATAGCGACCGCAAGTTTGTTGGAAGCGCACGCGCCCGCGACCGCACGCGTTGTACTCGGCGCGCCGATGCGCTCGGCGACTTCGGTATAGGACAAGGTCTGTCCGACGGGGATCTCGCGCAGCGCCTGCCATACCCGCTGCTGGAACGCGGTGCCGCGCACGTCGAGAGGAAGGTCGAGCCCCACCTGTGGCGCCTCGACGAAGCCGACGACCCTCGCGACGATCGCCTCATAGTCGGCGTCGGCACCGATGAGCCTCGCATTCGGGAAGCGGTCCTGGAGATCGCGCGCGAGCGCGTCGGGATCGTCGCCAAGGAGGATGGCGGCCACTCCCTTGGCGCTCGATGCGACCAAGATAGAGCCGAGCGTCGTTTCGCCTATCGCGAAGCGAATTTCCTCCTGCGCTCCGCCCTTGCGAAAGTTCGACGGAGTCATTCCCAGCATGGCCCTGGACGCTTCGTAGAAGCGGCCACTTGAGTTGAAGCCGGCATCATAGATCGCTTCGGTGACGCTGTTCTCGGCAACCAGTGCTTCGCGCACGCGCTTCGTGCGATGGGCCGCCGCGTAGGCCTTCGGCGTGAGGCCGGTATGCGCCTTGAAGATGCGGTGGAAGTAGCCGGAGCTGAGCGCGAGGGCTTCGGCGAGATCGGTCAACGACGGCGCGGTCTCGCTCGCCTCGATCATGCGGCACGCCTTGGTGACGATCTCGGCATTGACGACCTCGGTCGCCGGCCCATCAGGCTTGCATCGCTTGCAGGCCCTGAAGCCGGTCGCTCGGGCGCTTGCCAGACTGTCATGGATGGTGACGTTCCTGGGATTACAGGCGCGCGAGGGGCAGGACGGCCGGCAATAGACGCCCGTCGTGTCGACCGTGTACCAGAACTCGCCGTCGGCGGCCTTGTCGCGGGCGACGACGCGCGCCCACCGCGGATCGGCGAGAGTCGCTTCCGCCTGCTTATCTTGGCTGATCATGATATTGTCCTTTGCATCTTTCAGCCAAGGTAGACATCGGCTGGAAGAGCAGCGCTCCGACTCTTGCTTTCTAATCAAATCCCGAGCCGGCGCCGCTGATTTCGTGGAGTTTGGAACGTTGCCTCGCCGTGAAGGGCATACTCGGCTCGCAAGTCGCCGGGGATGCCGCTCGACACCATTTAGATGCACGTCTCAAGCAACGCCTCGCGCGCTCGATCCACGTCGGGCATGCGGTAGCACAACTCGTCGATTTCAGCGAGGCGGGAGGGCACGATCTCGGTGCTGGACACTCCGTAGAGCTTCTGGAAGTTCATGATCAACGGTTGCCATTTGGCAGGGTCGATGCGGTTCTCGTGCCCGTCCATGAGCAAGCTCGGATGCACGTGGACGCGCGTTATGCGCACTTCGAATGCGGAGATCAGGCCGGCGACCCGGGGATCGTCGTCCATGATGCCATGTTGGGTCGCGACGACGGCTTCCAGTTGAATCGGGCATTCCAGCGCGCGCGGGGCAGCCACTGTTTGCGACGGAACCGGGGTAAGGCCGGCCACCTCGAACTTCCGAGGCTCGTAGGAATAGCCCAGCTTCTGCTTCAGTTCGGGGATATCCTTGGTGCCTGTCAGGCGGGCCAACCTATTTACCGCATACGCCTGTTTCGGGGACGCCAGATTGAGCACGCACTCCCCGGTGCGGATCATGTTCTGCGGCGTCTGCGATGCGGTCTGGAGACCGAGCATGCACCGCCATCCGAGCCACCACGCGGACGACATCGGCGCCAGGTTGGCGGTGCCGTCTTCATTCTGCGTGCTGATGAGGACGACCGGTGTTCCGAGGTAGAGGATCGACGGCTCGATCGTGACATGGGGATCGATCATGAAAGGCTCCGTGGATTGAACGATGAGCCGCTTATGGGGTCGAGCAGGAGGCGAAGAACTCCGCTTCCTGCTCTGCAATCGGATTAACGCGCGTTCGCGTGACCATAATTGCGAGACCTCGTAGCGTCAGCGCGACGAAGAGTGCGACGTCAGAGCTCGGCTACAGCAGAGGAGCGCGGGCGGTGAAAAGCATTTGTCAAACCGGAGCCGGTCGAGAGGCCGCCTGAATCGTTTAGCCAGGCGGCCGGCTCACGTGAACGAGCGGCTGGTTTTGGGACGCGAAACGGGCGGCGTGAGCGGCCGCGATTGGGTCGTTGCCGCTGCCAACCTGCCGAGCGGCTATCGCCCAGAATCGGACATTCGCAAGCGAGTATCAGGCAGCGACTAACCTGCGCGCCTCGGTCAGTCGATAGACCGCCGTCGCCCAAAGCACAGCAGCGGCCCCAAGGCCGACAAAAAATGGGCGTTCGCCAGTCGGGACGAGCATTCCTGTCGCCCCAATCAGCACCAAACCGGCAGCCGTGAGATAGTATAGCCGTACTGGAATACCGCGCGCCAAGGGGAGGAAGTGAAAACCGACGATCGCCGCCACGATAGGAAACGTTGCGTCCGGATGATGCGTCTGGTGAAGTAGATTGACTGCAAGTACGATAGCCAGTCCTTCCAGCAGGCTCCATCGCGCAAGCACCTTGCGCGTGTGAGAGCCAAGCTGACCCCCGGTCGATGGCAGGCTGTATGCGCAGAGAAGAATGGCGCCTGAGATTAAGGCGGGCAGCAGACATGTGAGTGGCGAATAACCCACCGCGATTAACCCGGCGCTGGCCCAGCCTGTCGCGAAGACCGCCACCACCCAATAGCCGCTGCGCATCGCCGCCCCTTCTTTAAATCGTCCCCGCGGCGACCTGTAGCGTCAATAAACCGGGAAGCCAGCTCTATTGCCGGTATAAGACCCTTAGCACTTAGCGCCGGGCGAGCGTCCGCTTGCCACCACTTCGAGCCGTTGCGAGCGGCCGGTTCGCAACCTCGATAGCGGACGACCGGCGGCATGAACGGTTAGCCGGTTTCCGGAAGCGAAAAGGGCGGCATGAAGTCTGCTTCTGGGTCTGAGGGGCTCGGCGGCTACCGACCAAGTACTACCGTGCGGAGAACGGTCCGCAGACGGCAACTCCGGGCAGGAGTCGCCTGCGAGCGCCGTAGAGCGGACGTTCGGCAATCGCCTCTATTATGGGCATGGGATTGCCAATTATAGCGCTGGACGGGCTCCCTGCTCGTCCTCCCGCGCTCTTCAGCATCAATTGATCGAGCGCTCCGTACGAGGCGGTGGGATACGCCCGTCGCAACGCCTAGGAGGTGACAATGGGCACCGGGGGGCAACGGCGGCTTAGTGAACTAAGCCGACCGTGCCATACCGCACCATCTTGGGTGGCATTCCCGGTTACTCGAGTGTAATTTTGACGCCGCCTCCGCTGGCGCTGAGCTGCAAGCCTTTCGAACTGGTGTCGAGCTCAAGGGTAATATCACCCTTCTTGAGCTTGATGCTGCCCGCGCCTTTGACAGCCGTAGCGCTCGCATCAGCCGCGACATAGGTCCCGGCGAAGTTGGAGATGTTGGTCAGGTTCGAAACCCGACCATAGCCGCGGATTTTCGCCACACCGATTTTGCCGACTGAAATACCGCCGATCTTGAACTTGTAGATTTTGCCATTGTACGTGAGCGTACCACCGCCGACGTTCCCGCCGACCAAGAAGCCGAACTGGGTTTCACTTATTGAGATTCTACCGCTGGTTGTCCTCGCGTCAGCAATAAACGGAGTGCCAACCAAGGCCGCTGCTGCGGTCGCGAAAACGAGGTTGCGGCAAATGCTCATGTGAAATCCTTCTGAGATTGCGCGCTAAACGCTATATTTCCGCAATTGTTGCAGGGTCGCTGAGTTCCGACCGCTTCCCGCGCGAGCCGCCGTTGCCGCAGGTCAACAAGAATAGCAGCTTCGTCCTAATTCAAGTCGTTCTGACCGGAGCGCCCAAACCGCTGAAGAGAACGGTTCAAATCAGCAAATGCTAGATTTTGAGAAGCGATCCCGCGGGCCCGATTTTCCGCTTCTCGGCGTATTCCCTCCCAAAGCGGCTCGCTAGCCGCTAGGTAAGCAGCCTTTCAATCTCGCCGCGGATTGCCTCTGGCTTGGTCGTTGGCGCGAAGCGAGCCGCCACCTTCCGTTGCGGTCGATCAGAAACTTTGTGAAATTCCATTTGACTGCCTTGCTGCCAAGGATGCCCGGCGCTTGCGCCTTCAGCCATTCATAGAGAGGGCTTGCTGCTGACCCGTTGACATCGACCTTCTCGAAGAGCGGGAAATCTACTTCGTAGTTCAGTTTGCAAAAGCTGGCTATTTCGATCGCATCGCCGGGCTCTTGTGCGCCGAATTGGTTGCAAGGGAAGCCGAGCACCACGAGACCACGACCCCGAAGGTCCCGGTACAGCTTTTCTAGCCCATCATACTGTGGCGTGAAGCCGCATTTGCTGGCCGTGTTGACGATCAACAAGACTTTGCCCCGATAGTCGCCGAGCGACACCTCCCGCCCATCATTGGAATGAACCGTGAAGTCGTAAGCGCTAATCATCTCGTTTGGGTGGCTCTCGGTTTCGACAACTTACTGTCTAAGGGGTAACGTTCGGGCTTCCAACTGGCGGGCAGCTGCTATGCTGGGTTGGCTAGCACAGCATCCTTTTCTGCTGAACGAGGCCACCGAGATGCGGCAGGCAGCTGGCCGCCGATCTGTGCCACGTTGGCCGAATGCCAGCTTCCTGGCCGAAGTACCTCCGCAGCTCAGCCGCACCTCAATCTTTTCCCGAGCTCCTTTTCATCAGCCTCCGGGTCTAATGGCCTTCGGCATCTAAAAAGAATGGCAGAGGTAGCCTCAAGGCCGACCGATCCAGCGTAGCGGGGCCGTCCTTCGCAACCATGCGCTCGATTGATTATCTCATGCTGCGTCCGTTAGAGCCCGGCCGATCGGGGACCGAGATGCTTCCAGGACCGTGCGTCGCATACGCCACGAGTCCAATCGCGACGAGCACGGCGATCACTAAGTAGATGAGCAGGTTTCGCGTGGGGCGATCTGAGGGCTTCTTATCCGGCATGGGCGCTCCTTGCATTCTCCGCATTAACGCCGGAGCCGCCACGATCGTGCCTTAGCAGTCGACCGGCTTGCCCGGCATGATCCGACCGCCAGCGGGTTGTGGCAGGAAAGACACGGCTTTTTTCGAAGCGATGACGCGAGCAACTATCGAGAACCGACCCAGTTCTGCCCCGGCGCGCCCGCTTGTGGCCCCACGCACTAAAGAAAAGTACTAGGAGCTATTTATGAAGAAGTTTGCTTTTGCGGCATTGCTTGCCGCCCTCCTGCCCGTTGCAGCTCATGCACAGGACGCTGCCCCGGACGGTAGCAAGGCGTTTGGAATAGAGCCTTATGTCGGCGTCCTCGGCGGCTATCATAGCTTCGACCGCGACAGCGAGTTCGGCTCCGCTCCGGGCCATCGCCGTTTCAACGGCGCGCTGCTCAGTGGCATTGCTGGCGTGAACATTCCTTTGGGTGCCTTCTTCGTCGGCGCCGAAGGTAATGCGACCAAGGGCTTCGGCGATATCGATTGGGAGTATGGCGCTAAGGGCCGTGCGGGCTTCCGCGCCGGCCAGAGCGGCCTGATCTTTCTGTCGGCCGGCTATCAGTGGGTGAATGGCCGCCGCGGCTGGAGTGATCAGAAGGATTGGGTATACGGCGGTGGTATCGAAGTCGGCCCGAAGGACGTTGGCCTTGACGGCGTGAGCCTGCCGGCCGGCGCGCGCCTGCGTCTGCAGATCGATACGTATGATTTCGACAGCATCCGGCCGATGGCGGGCGTGGTATTCCACTTCTGACTTGAAGGGCGGCGGGTAGCCGACACGTGCCTAAGCGTGCCCCTGATCTTGGGTTCTTCGGCAGCCCCCCGAAACGCATCGTCATAGAAGGTGTCGGCCGACCCGCTCGATCCGGCAGGGTGAGGAGCACGGCGGATCTGTTTCCGTTCGCTCTGCTCCGATCCGTGCGGAAAATCCGTAGCCTCTCCACAGAATTATTGCGGAAAGACCGCAATATTCCCGTGGCCCTGGTTCCGGTTTGTTAAGCGCGGTCGGCTAGGAAGCCTCTGCCTGTCCGGTAGCTGGACAGGCCCGGGCTCCGACATTCGCGGATGCGCGTTCGCCGAACCTAAATCCGGCCGCAGTCGATGCGGCTGCACGACAGAGGGACGCGGCGGCGGATTGGAACGCCGCGTTCCTCCTAGGCCAACCGCTCTGCAGGGCTGCTGACGCGCTGTCTTGCCCCCCACCCTCAATCATCGCCGTGATATGGTCAGCCCAAGCCTGGAGCATGCGCCTGCGAGGCGAGAGATAGAGGGCGCTGTTGTAGGCGCTACGGACCTCATCCTCGTCGGCATGAGCGAGCGCCATCTCTATCCAGTCCGAACGGTAGCATTCCGCCTCATTGGCCCAGGTCGACGCCAGCCCCCGGAAGCCATGGACGGTCTGCCGCCCGCGATATCCCATCCGGTAGCAGCCATAGATCATCGTATTCTGGGAGAGCGGCTGCCCGGCCTTCTCGCCCGGAAACACATAAGCACTGCGACTATGCTCCCGCAGCGCTTTCAGCAGGTCTGCAGCCTGACCGGACAGCGGTACGATATGCTCGCGCTCCATTTTCATCCGCTCGGCTGGCACCCGCCAGATCGGCTCGGGTCCGTCGAGGCGCTCTATCTCACTCCAGGTGGCGAGCCGTGTTTCGGCGGTCCGTGCCCACGTCAGCAACGTGAAGAGCAAAGCCGCCCGGGTGATGGCGCGCCTCTTCGGGTTCTCCTCCCCGTCATACCCGTCAATCGCGCGAACGAGGTCCGGGAGCTCTTCGCTCGCCACACGGGCCATATGCCGCACACGCGGCTTGGGCTTGAGCAGATCCGCCAGATAAGCGGCAGGATCGGTATCGGCCCAGCCCTGCGGGATGGCAAAGCGATAGATCTGGCTGACATGCTGCTTGAGGCGCCGGCTGACATCGAGAGCCCCCCTCGCCTCCACGACCCGCACCATCGCCAGAACGTCAGCCGGCTTGATCTGGCGTAAGGCCATGGGGCCCAGCTCCGGAAACGCATCGCGTTTGAGCCGCGCCATGATCCGGTTGGCATGGGCTTCGTCGAGCGCCTCGACGCGGTTCTGATGCCACGCCGTCGCTGCCTCCTCAAACGTCTTCCCTGCAGGCGCCGTCTCTCTGGCGCCAGGATCACGTCCGGCGGCCAAGGCGAGCTTGGCCTCGGCGCGCTTCAACCGGGCGTCAGCAAGGCTCAGCGCCGGATAGCGGCCAAAGGAGAGCAGCTTCTCCTTGTCGGCATAGCGGTACTTCATCCGCCACAGCTTGGAGCCGTTGGGCCGGACGAGCAGATACAGGCCCTCGCCGTCGGCCAGCTTATAGTCCTTTGCCCGCTTCGTGGCGTAGCGAGCCTCCAGTTCCTTGAGCGCCATGGGGGTATCTCCATCGTCTGCGAGGGAGGTACCGCTAAAAATACCCCCGCCGTCAAATCGACGTCCTGGGGCTCGGTGGGTCTCGGACGGACGCGGCTGGACATCGCGACTCGGGGCTAAGCCACGGAAAGCAGGCATAAAAAAAACCGCCTCAGGATGTCCTGGGCGGTTTTGGTCTATGTGATGTTGGTTGCGGGGACAGGATTTGAACCTGTGACCTTCAGGTTATGAGCCTGACGAGCTACCGGGCTGCTCCACCCCGCGCCACCTGTTGGTCCTGGGTGTGAGCCCTGGACCATTTGTCCGTCAAACACGAACGCCCCCGATATGGATCGAGGGCGTTCGGGCCCTGACGGGCGAAAGACATTGTGTATGGGTTCGTGAACCGCGCGCATGACGCAGGCTTCAATGCCTGGCGACGACCTACTCTTCCAGTGCTTAAGCAATAGTACCATCGGCGCTGTCTGGTTTCACGGCCGAGTTCGGGATGGGATCGGGTGGGTCACAGACGCTATGGTCACCAAGCAATGGAGCCTGCGTGATGCGGCGTGACTGTTGGGTCACGCCTTGCGGTTCGGGTTCGAAATCGATGTGCACCACTATGATGAGCTTGGAACCGCCACATCGAAGGCATCAGCCTTGTCGATGATGGTGGGACTCTCAAGCGCGAATAGGACAATTAGTATCGGTTAGCTCCATGCGTTACCGCACTTCCACATCCGATCTATCAAGGTCGTGGTCTTCGACCGTCCTAAGATATCTTATCTCGAGGGGAGCTTCCCGCTTAGATGCTTTCAGCGGTTATCTCGTCCATGCATAGCTACCCTGCTGCGCCGTTGGCACGACGACAGGTCCACCAGAGGCATGTTCATCCCGGTCCTCTCGTACTAGGGACAAGTCCTCTCAAATATCGACGCCCACGGCAGATAGGGACCAAACTGTCTCGCGACGTTCTGAACCCAGCTCACGTACCACTTTAATTGGCGAACAGCCAAACCCTTGGGACCTGCTCCAGCCCCAGGATGTGATGAGCCGACATCGAGGTGCCAAACAACCCCGTCGATATGAGCTCTTGGGGGTTATCAGCCTGTTATCCCCGGCGTACCTTTTATCCGTTGAGCGATGGCCCTTCCACGAGGGACCACCGGATCACTATGACCGACTTTCGTCTCTGCTCGACTTGTCAGTCTCGCAGTCAGGCTGGCTTATGCCATTGCACTCTAACAGCCGGTTTCCAACCGGCCTGAGCCAACCTTCGCGCGCCTCCGTTACTCTTTGGGAGGCGACCGCCCCAGTCAAACTACCCGCCACAGAGGGTCCCTGTTCCGGCTTCACGGAACGAGGTTAGACATCAGAAAACAACAGGGTGGTATTTCACCTATGGCTCCACATCAGCTGGCGCCAATGCTTCAAAGCCTCCCACCTATGCTACACAGTTCTTTCCTAATGCCACTCTGAAGCTGCAGTAAAGGTGCACGGGGTCTTTCCGTCTAACCGCGGGTACTCCGCATCTTCACGGAGAATTCAATTTCGCTGAGCATGTGCTGGAGACAGTGGGGAAGTCGTTACGCCATTCGTGCAGGTCGGAACTTACCCGACAAGGAATTTCGCTACCTTAGGACCGTTATAGTTACGGCCGCCGTTTACCGGGGCTTCATTTCGATGCTTGCACATCTCCACTTAACCTTCCGGCACCGGGCAGGCGTCAGACCCTATACGTCGTCTTGAAGCCGACTTAGCAGAGCCCTGTGTTTTTGCTAAACAGTCGCTACCCCCTGGCCTGTGCCCCCCAACAGTGCTTGCGCATAGTTGGGGCCTCCTTCTTCCGAAGGTACGGAGGCAATTTGCCGAGTTCCTTCA